>NZ_JAFBFG010000006.1 GCF_016909155.1 Chryseomicrobium aureum | reverse complement strand
ACCTGAAAATATCGTATGATGAGGGGATTTTTTTGTCCATAGCTGAAAGCTCTCAGGAACCCCCTGCATTGCAGGGGGTATTCAGATTACAAAAAGAACCTGTGCTTTATGCACAGGTCCACAATTAGTTGGTTTGTAAGGATTCGAGCCACTCGTCAGTGCCTTGGAAGTAGAGTCCACGTTTTTCTAAGCGTTCGATTGCCTCTGGATGACTCGGATCTTCACGTAACAATTCTAAAGTAGAATGTAAGTGCTCCGTTTCTAATGATTTAAGCTCGATTTCTCCATTCATGGAGTCTTCCAAGATGGCAATGGCTCCGTCCAAATCCCCTCGTCCTGCGACAATGATTGCCCTATCATAATTACTAGCTTCAGGACTATAGGATAAATCATAGGTCAACCGTTCCTGTAAGATTTTCTCCCCGGCATCGAAGTCCAGTTCACCCAGAACCAATCTGCGTAAACTAGATAAATATTGTCCGTACATCGGAAAATAGACCTCTTCTTGAAAAGCCGTCCATTCTTCCTCCCATTCACTTGCCGGAATTTCATAGGTCCGATCAAAATATGTTCTATCCTTAGCCAGCGTCTCTTCATAACGGTCAATTAGAAAACTTTGTGTCGTCACGTCTTCTGGGATTTGATACAGGTCACGAATTTCTTCTTCAATTACTGCGTAGTCATCCGTGAGAAGCCACTTTTGAAATTGTTCCGTGCTCGCTCCATGAATCAATTCCGACGTTAAAATTTGCCCGTATGTATAGACATCTTGCGTGTGATTATTCATTTGCAAGATTTTACTGGATGCATCTGCAAACGAGAGATTTTTATAGTTATCAAATGGTCCAAGCATCAAGGAACCTGTCATTGCTTCGGCAAATCCTTCTTCTAGCCAATGAGGAATCCTTACGTGTTTTCCCGCTTCTTGCAATTGGAACTGGTGGACGCGGTAATGCGTGTACTCATGAATGAAGATTTTTTCCCAGTACAGTGTATTCTCAAGCATGTCGATGCGCCCCGTAATAATTGAATATACGCCAGCCATATTGCCGTCCATTTCTAACAGCTGAAGAGTCGAAGCATTTCTATGTAATTCAATCTCTGGTTTTTCTCCTTCTGCTAGAGGGGAAAGATAACGATCAAGCTGCGCTTCCATACGCGGGAATAATTCTTCCATAATGGCGACTTTATGTTCATTGTCTTCTGTTACATAATACGTCGCATACTTCCCGTCTACTCGGTATGAATCATCTTGCATCGTCGTCTGTCCTGTCAGACGCGCATACCAACGCACTTTCTCTTTCACTGATTCGTCCACATTCCCCGCTTGGATCACAAACGCATTGCCGAATGCCAACAGCACAATGGCGAGTCCGGCCGCTAACGATGTCACGAGAACGACCGTCCCGCTCCAACGGGAACGAATGCCAAGCCGTGGCAATTTGCCAACGACAAGAGCGACAAGTGAGATAATAAATATCGCAAATGGCACAAACCAAAGCACAATACCCCAAAGCATGCCGATCAATTCATCATACGAAAAAATAAGGTAGCCACTTCCACCTAAAAACAACACCATGACGACTAGGAACAACAAAAACTTCAAAAACCCCTTCATCCAACCTTCCTTTCATTCCCCCTTAATTTGTACGAAGGATTTCTAATATAGTGACGAGCCATAAGATTCCGAGGATACCAAAGCCAATCCATACTCGAAAACGTATCGCTGCTTTTCCTGCATCACTCAGCTGCGGATCTTCTTTGTATTTCCAGCGCTCGAAGAGAAACTCTGCCTCTTCTGGGTGGCGAAGCGCAAAAATCCCTAGCAGTACAAACACGATTGTTATACACACCAAGAAAAACATGGAGGGTACCCCTTTCCATCTCTTATTTCTAGTGTATACGATTCAAGATGGACATTGTTTCAAAAAATAGAATCATTCTCAGAATCGTAGAAAAAATGTTCTTATCGAACAATGCTATTGACTTTTATGTTCATAGGTAACATAATGATGTTTGAAGTGAACAATAAAGCGTTTTCATTAGGTGGAGGTTACGGTATGTCTATGAAGAGAAAAAAACACATTATGGAATTGTTACAACAGCAAGGCACCTTAGAAATCGCTGAGTTAACAGAACATTTCCAAGTGTCTTCTATGACCATTCGCCGGGATTTAGATCAATTAGAGAACGAAAAGAAATTGATACGTACGTATGGAGGAGCTACCTTAGCCCATCCACTAAAGTCTGAGCGTAGTTTTTCTGATAAACAATTGGAAATGCTTGAACAGAAACAACAAATAGCAGAACACGCCATTCCGTTCATTCAACCAGGGATGACATTATTACTTGACTCAGGAACCACTACACTTGAAATTGCGAAGCGACTTTCCGATATCGAACATCTTACAGTGGTAACAAACGATATCCAAATTGCTGCTGTTCTTATGAATTCGAAATTAGACGTCTATCTACTTGGAGGGCGCGTTCAAAATGATGTAGGCGCTGTATTTGGCAATCATGCCGAAGAAATGCTTAAAGAATTGCATGTCGACCTTTTCTTCCTTGGGGCACATGCTATCCATCCCTCCTTTGGGATTACAGCACCTACAATTGAAAAAGCCGCACTAAAGCGTGAGATGATTCGTGCAGCTGAACAAGTCTACCTCGTCGCAGACACGTCAAAATTCAATCAGAAAGCTTTCGCGAAAGTGTGTGACCTCTCTTCGATTACTGGAATTATTACAGATGATTCGTTACCGAAAGAGATCTATACACAATATAAGGAACTTGCGGAACTAAAAAAGGTTGTGAAGAAATGAAGATTGGAATTATAGCAGATGATTTAACAGGGGCGAATGCAACCGGTGTTCGTCTTGCCAAAAATGGATTTTCAAGTGCGACGGTCGTTTTTGGTGGGCCTATCCCTCAAAATGGGGGCGTATCCGCCATTTGTATCGACACAGATAGTCGGTATGTCGATCAAGAACTAGCAAAAGTGCGCGTTCAAGATGCCTATCACAAGCTCGCTGCTTGGGACGCTCAGATATTCGCAAAGCGAATTGATAGCACCATTAGAGGTAATTTAGGAATCGAGACGGACACCTTACTAAATGAGCTCGGTCCGGAAGCGGTAGCTATTGTAGTGGCTTCCTATCCCGATTCAGGTCGAGTGACATCAGGGGGGTACTTACTAGTTGATGGTATTCCTGTTCAAGAAACGGATGTTGCAAAAGATCCTATGAATCCCATTACACAATCGCATGTCCCTACTCTCTTTAGTGAGCAAAGTTCTCATCCAGTAGCTCATGTAGGACTAGACATTGTTTTACAAGGTTGTGCTGCAATCAAACCTAAGTTACAACAACTCGTGGAAGCAGGTTCTCGCATCATTGTTTTAGATGCCGTAACGAACGAAGAAGTAGACCATATTGCGGAAGCGATGGCAGAACTCAGCACCATTTCTTGGGTACCTGTTGATCCAGGTCCCCTTACAGCAACTTATGGAAGATTAATGGCACATCAAAGTGTAGCTCCAAAAAAGTGGATCTTTTCTATTGGAAGCATTACCCCGCTTACAGGGAGACAACTCCGCTATCTAATTGATAAGACGAACGCGAAACCTGTCTATGTGGACGTGAAGAAACTGGCATCCACAACTTCAAGTTGGGACACAGAAATCGAACGTGCCATCAAGGAAGGCTTAACTCGCTTGAACCAAGAGGACGTTTTAATTATTACTACGTATTCACCATCGGGTCAGGTGCTCAATTTAACAGAACTTGGACAGAAGGAAGGCGTGACGTCAACCGTCCTTGCCAAACGTATTACAGAAGGCCTCGCAACTATCAGTACACAGATTATGACACAGACCAATCATGTAATCGGAGGAACCTTCTCAAGCGGCGGGGATGTAACAGCTGCGATTTGTTCCGTGAGCCAAGCGGAAGCCATCGGTCTTGAAGACGAAGTTATTCCTCTGGCTGCCTATGGCACATTTATCGGAGGGCTTCTAAATGGCATCTCTGTCGTCACGAAAGGCGGAATGGTTGGCGATAAACAATCGATTTATCAATGTTTCACATTTCTAAAAACTAAAAACCAAGAAGGAAGTGGCGAAGAATGACAAACGAACGCGCAATTATTGCAATCCCAATGGGAGATGCAGCAGGAATTGGACCAGAAATCACGGTAAAATCTCTAGCTAAACAAGAAATTTATGATGCATGTAAACCTCTTGTCGTCGGAGATGCAAAAATCATCGAAAAGGCAATCGAAGTAACAGACGTGAAATTGTCTGTTCGTACAGTAACCTCACCTGCAGAGGGGAAATATGAATTCGGAACCGTAAATGTTTTAGATTTAAACAATATTGACCTTTCTACTTGGGAGGCTGGTCAAGTATCTGCACAATGTGGTCAAGCTTCTTTTGAATACATCAAGAAGTCTGTCGAACTAGCAAAAGCTGGTGAAGTCGCTGCTTTGGCAACTACACCAATCAACAAAGAATCTTTAAAAGCTGCGAATGTACCATACATTGGACATACAGAAATGTTAGAGGACCTTGGAAACACGCCAGACCCACTAACTATGTTCCAAGTGCATGACTTACGTATCTTCTTCTTGACGCGTCATGTATCTGTAAAAGAAGCCATTGATCAGATGACGAAAGAGCGTGTGAGAGACTACTTGAACCGTTGTGATAAAGCATTGCAACGCCTAGGTCTTGAAAATCGTAAACTTGCTGTAGCTGGATTGAATCCACACAGTGGAGAAAATGGACTTTTCGGTCGAGAAGAACTAGATGAAATTGCACCGGGAATTGAGGCAGCACGCGCGGATGGAATTGACGCACATGGTCCAGTACCAGCTGATTCAGTCTTCTTCCAAGCTTTACACGGGAAATACGATGCCGTCCTCTCTCTTTATCATGATCAAGGGCACATCGCCGCTAAAATGACGGACTTCCACCGTACGATCTCTATTACGAATGGCCTTCCTTTCCTTCGTACATCTGTTGACCATGGTACGGCATTCGATATCGCATGGAAGAACATTGCATCAAGTGTCAGCATGGAAGAATGTATCAAACTCGCTGCAACATATGCACCGAAGTTCACAGCAGATTCTATCTAACTAGTAGGAACTTGGAAGGGGTTCTCCCCTTCCTTCCCATATATTAAAAATGAAAGGGGTTACATGGGGATGACTCTTGAGACTCAAATGATGTTAGGATTAGTTTTAGGTGTTACTGTTCTTATTTTACTCGTTTTAAAAACGAAGATTCATGCATTTCTAGCTTTAATCATTGCTGCTTCCATTACAGGTTTAGTGGGGGGAATGGCTCCACTGGATGTAGCAGATTCGATATCTTTAGGATTCGGGAATACACTCGCTTCCATCGGGATCATTATTGGTTTTGGTGTAATGATGGGACGAATCTTAGAAGTAACAGGTGCCGCTGAAAAGCTTGCCTATACATTGATCAAATTTGTTGGGAAACGCAAAGAGGAATGGGCAATGGCAATTGCCGGTTATATTGTATCCATTCCAATTTTTGTTGATTCGGCTTTCGTTATTTTAAATCCTTTAGTACGTGCCTTATCATCAAAAACAGGTAAATCCGTTGTTACGTTAGGTGTAGCTTTAGCCATCGGTCTCGTTGCGACTCACCACGCCGTCCCTCCAACTCCAGGTCCATTAGGAGTTGCTGGTATCTTCGGAGTTGATGTCGGTTTAATGATTTTATGGGGATTAATTTTTGCTGTGCCGATTATTATTGTAGGCGTATTTTATGCTCAATGGGTCGGGAAGCGCATCTATCAAATTCCAAGTGAAGATGGATTAGGCTTCGTCCGTCCTGAAAATGTTTCTGCCTATGATGAATTTATTGCTCTTTCATCTGAGCGTGAAAAAGAGCTTCCGTCGTTATTCAAATCAATTTTACCGATTTTATTACCGATTGTTCTTATCTTTATTAATACCACTTTAACCGCACTCGAGATTTCGGGTGGGGCAATTGATTACCTTCTCTTCTTAGGAAAGCCAGTCATTGCGGTCGCATTAGGTTTAGTGGCTGCCATCTATGCTCTAGCGAATCGCTTGAAACGTGAGGAAGCACTCGAGCGTATGGAAGAAGGAATGACAACTGCTGGTATCATTTTACTAGTTACCGGTGCCGGTGGTGCGTTGGGGCAGGTTCTGCGTGAAAGTGGCGCGGGTGACTATATTGCGCAAGTGATTGCAGACTTACCGCTTCCAGCCATTTTGATTCCTTTCTTCGTTGCTACTTTGGTTCGTCTGATCCAGGGAAGTGGAACGGTTGCTATGATTACAGCGGCATCTATCTCTGCACCGATCTTAGCGAACCTAGATGTGAACTTAGCATTAGCTGCGCAAGCGGCGGCATTAGGTGCCATGATTTTCTCTTACTTCAACGACTCCATGTTCTGGGTCGTCAACCGCATGCTCGGCATCAAAAATGTCAAAGAACAAATCATGGTGTGGTCAGTCCCAACAACTTTAGCTTGGGCAACATCATTAGTTATGCTTCTCATCGCCAATATGTTCTTTGGTTAATATCTGTATATCAAAAAACGCCTTTTCCGTTTAGGAAAGGCGTTTTTTACTATTAGATGTACGTCGTCACAGCCCCAAATCCAAGAGCAAGTAAAATCACAACTGCCGGATGCAGTTTTACACGTTCCAATAAGATATAAGCGCCAATCACTAAAAACACGGTGATCCACGCCCCATTTATTTCATAGGAATCAAAAAAGAATTGAAAGGTAAGGACGACCAACAGAACCGCAATAACCGGACGAACCCATTTCGTTAGGTTTTTCACATACGGCGAATTTTTGTAGCGCCATAGAATGTTTAGTAGCACAATCATCATCAGGAGGGAGGGACCGACACTCGCAAAGAGAGCAACCATCGCCCCGAGCACACCTGCTTGATCATACCCTACAAATCCAGCCATCTTCGTCGCAATCGGTCCCGGAAGCGCGTTTGCGGCAGCAACCATTTCCGAGAACTCCGGGTTGGTCATCCAGCCGTAGCGATCCACGACCTCCACTTGTACGAGTGGAATAGCAGCAGGTCCTCCTCCGTACCCGAGAATTCCCGGAATCAAGAAGGCGAGAAACAGTTCCCAGTAAATCATAGGCGTTTCCTCCTTTTCGTGAGAAGTGGCGAGAAGATGAGTGCAAACACTGCAAGAATCACAAAGGCTGGGTGAATGTTCAATACATACATGGCAACATAAGCAATGACAATCGCAAATATGGCTTTTGCCCAGCCAATCGAATCCCCAGATTTTTTCACAAAATCCCATGCGAGGACCCCAAGCATGACAGTCACCACTGGGATGACTGCGCTGGCCATATTGTTCACCACCGGTAGATCTTTATACGCTGCTAATAAGTTGAGCAACAGAATCACCGCAATGACTGTAGGCACTACATTGACCACAAGGGCAATCAGTAGCCCCAGCATGCCCGCCACGCGGTACCCGATATAGCCCGCCATCTTCGTGGCAATCGGTCCCGGCATTGTATTGGCGAGGGCAAGGATATCACCAAATTCGTCATCGGTCATCCATTTATATTTCTTCACTGCCTCTGTATGAACTAACGGGATAGAAGACGGTCCGCCTCCAAATCCGAAGATCCCAACGCGGAAGAATCCAAGCGCCAGTTCTTTGTAAAGACGACCAGTCGAGCGTTCATCTGCTGTCTTTACATGTTGACGTGCTACCAAGCAGCGACTGATCCATCTGTCCGTGATTCGGTCCCACCTTGGAGTACGCCCGTTTCAGGATCTCGCCAAATGATTTGACCACGTCCAAAACTTCCTCCATCCGGTAAGACCTGTACTGTATGTCCTTTGCGAATCAATGCCTGAACCAAGTAGTTCGGGAATTCCGGTTCGACATGAATCGTCTTTCCTTCAATCCACTGCCATCTTGGCATATCTAGTGTCGCTTGCGGATTCAAGTGATGGTCTACTGTACTTGCAACGACCTGGAAGTGTCCTTGTGGCTGCATGTATCCACCCATGACACCAAACGGTCCAACGGCTTTGCCATCTTTTGAAAGGAATCCAGGTATAATCGTGTGATACGTTCGTTTCCCTGGCTTTAAGTAGTTTGGATGTTCCGGATCCAGCGAGAAATCATGCCCACGGTTCTGTAGGGCAATCCCTGTACCTGGCACAACTATGCCTGAACCGAAGCCCATATAGTTACTTTGAATATAAGAAATCATGTTGCCTTCATTATCTGCCGCTGCTAAATAGACTGTACCTCCGCGCGGAAGATCGTATGGTTCCGGTTGAAGTGCTTCGTCACCAATAAGTTTCGCACGTTTCGATGCATACTCATCTGAAAGCAGATGCTGCGGGTCAACTGGCATTTCACTCGGTTCCGTAATAAATGCTTTGCCATCTGTGAACGCAAGTTTCATCGCTTCGATTTGACGGTGTAAGCTGTCGACATCCTGCCAATGATTTTCACCTGTTTTCTCGAAGATTTTTAATGCCATTTGTGCAATCATGCCTTGTCCGTTAGGAGGAATTTCCCACACATCATAGCCTTTGTAATTGGCCGATAACGGTTCTACCCATTCGGGTTCATACGCAGCAAGATCTTCTTTTGATAAATACCCGCCGTGTTTTTTCATGAAAGTATCCATCTGATCGGCAAGTTCACCTTTATAAAAGGCTTCCGCTTCCGTTTCTGCAATCGCACGTAACGTCGATGCATGTCCTGATGAAGACCATAGCTCACCAATCTTCGGAGCTTCCCCAGATGGCGCGAATGTCTCGAACCAACCTGCAAACTCTTCCGACGTATGCGTTTCTTTAAACTTCTTATGCGCAAGGCCCCAGAACTTTCCGAGGATTGGGGAGATCGGGTACCCTCCTTCTGCGTAGCGGATGGCAGGGGCCAACACGTCTTTTAGCGGCAGCTTTCCAAATTTCTTTGATAGGGCTACCCACCCAGCAGGAACGCCAGGAACCGTCACAGGAAGTACGCCAAACACAGGGACATTTTTGTGTCCCGCTTCTTTCAATTTATCAGCAGAAATGGACTGTGGCGCAGGTCCGGAAGCGTTCAATCCGTGTAACTTGTCCTTTACCCAGACAAGAGCAAAGGCGTCGCCACCGATTCCATTTGATGTCGGTTCAACAACTGTCAATGCGGCTGCAGTTGCAATGGCTGCATCAATGGCGTTTCCACCTTGTTTTAAAATATCTAGTCCTGCTTGGGCAGCAAGTGGTTGAGATGTTGCCACCATGCCGTTTTTTCCAAATACGGTATTTCGTTTCCCTGGAAAGGGATGGTATAAATAATCCACTATACGTCAGCTCCTTCGAGTATACTCTTTCCTGCAAAATGACAGGCTGCAAAATGCTCTGGTTGATATTCTTGCCATTCTGGTTTGGATTGGACACAGACGTCTTGGGCAATCGGACAACGTGTATGGAATGGACACCCACTTGGTGGGTTTGCCGGATTCGGTAAATCCCCTTGTAAGCGCACTCGTTTCACGTTGGCATGGACGGATGGGCGTGGAATAGCTGAGAGAAGCGCTTGAGTATACGGATGAAGAGGGGTTTCAAAAAGTTCTTCTACTTTCGCTAATTCTACACTGTTTCCTAAATACATTACTAAGACGCGGTCACAGAAATATCGTACCACACCTAAGTCGTGAGAGATGAATAGATAGCTAAGGTTATATTTCTCTTGAATGGTTTTTAATAACTTTAAGACTTGCGCTTGAACGGAAACATCGAGCGCGGAGACCGCTTCATCACAAATGATAAACGATGGATTTAATGCGATCGCTCGTGCAATTCCGATGCGTTGTCGTTGTCCTCCACTAAATTCATGAGGATACCGATCAAAATGTTCTTCTTTTAGACCTACTTCTTTCAGCAGATCTACGACAGCATCTCTTTTTTCTTTCGCAGAAAGATTTGTATGCATCGAGAACACTTCTACAAGGGCATCGCCTACACGCTGTCTAGGATTTAAAGAAGCATAAGGATCTTGGAAGATCATTTGCATTTCTTTCACAAACTTCTTCTTTTCATGGCGTTTTAAATTTTGGATTTCCTGGTCACGATAGTACACTTGACCATCTGTAATCTCTTCTAATCCTAAAATGGTTCGACCTAGAGTGGACTTCCCACAACCGGATTCTCCGACGACACCCAAACTTTCGCCTTCCATCAGTTCAAAGGAAACGGATTCAACGGCCTTCACATGCCCTTGAACGCGCTTAAGTAAACCACCTTTAATCGGAAAATACTTTTTAACGTTGTGCAACTTTAAGAGGGGCGTCTTCGCTTCTTGTTGCTGTTCCTTCGTCGTTTGTGCCAACACCATCAGATACTGCCTCCTCTCTTGTTAACCAACAACTTACATAATGCCCGTTCCCTAAGTCATCTTCCGGGGGAACCTGCTGGCGGCATCGGTCCATTGCAAATAGACAACGCGGGTGGAACCGACACCCTTGAATTTGCTCGGTCAAACTTGGCAAGGTTCCAGGAATTGGGTGAAGCTCAAATGTTGGGTCATCCACATTTGGCACCGAACCAAGTAATCCTCTTGTATATGGATGCTTCGGTCGATCAAAGATTTCCTCTACTGGACCTTCCTCAATTTTTTGGCCAGCATACATGACCATCACACGGTCTGCAACTTCAGCCACAACACCCATATCATGAGTAATAAACATGACCCCCATATCCAGACGGTCTTTCAGTTCATTAATCAGATCTAAGATCTGCGCTTGAATCGTAACATCTAACGCTGTTGTCGGTTCATCTGCAATCAATAACCCCGGGTCGCCGGCTAATGCAATGGCAATCATCACACGCTGGCGCATTCCCCCACTCAGTTCATGCGGGTATTGATTCATTCGCTTTTCTGGATAAGGAATCCCTACTTGATTCAGTAATTCGATACCACGAGTCGTCGCTTGTTGCTTCGACATTCCATGATGAATCATCAGTGGTTCTCTTAGTTGATAGCCCACCGTCAAAACTGGGTTTAAAGCCGTCATAGGCTCTTGAAAAATCATCGATATTTCAGAGCCGCGCATCAATCTCTTTTTTTCCGCTGAGAGATTGTGGATGGCTTCGCCTTTATACCGAACTTCTCCATTAGCAATACGTCCATTTTCAGGTAAAAGTCCAATGACGGAAAGAGATGTAATACTCTTTCCGCAACCAGACTCCCCTACGATACAGAGAGTTTCTCCTTTTCGAACTGAAAAGGTGACATCCCGAACCGCTTGGACTGGACCTTCCTTTGTACGGAATTCAGTAACCAAGTTGTTAACTTCAAGTAATGTCTCCTTCATCGAATCTCCTACTTTCTTGTTACATCTTTAAGTGTCCATTTTCCATTTGGTTCGAGAATTAAATTTGTATACTCACTGTTCATCGCCCCAGTTACGACACCATGGTACATGACGACGACATCATTCTGCTCGAGCAATAATCCATTCGCTTGATCCAAGTAGTTTAAACGCTCTTCTTGGTCAACCGATGTACGAGACGCATCGACTAACTCATCAAACTCGGCATTCGAATATTGTGCACGGTTAGAAGAACCGATATTGTCAGTGTGCAAGTTCGGATAGAACATTTCTGATCCATCTTGTGTTAAGTTCGCCCAACTTAAGAACGTAATGTCAAATTGGCCAGCACGAGCTGTATCTAAGAATGTTGCCCATTCCATCGTTTCGATCTTTACATTAAATCCAGCTTCCGTTAACTGAGCTTGAGCAATTTCTGCCATCAAAATAAAATTATCACGGTTCGCAGTGAGTAGAGAAATCGTTCGATCACCATACCCATTTTCTTCAACAAGTTGCTTGGCGAGTTCCGGATCATAAGCTTGCCCTGCTGCGTTTTTTGATTCATTGTAACCAAATACCATAGGTCCTAATACGCTGTCGCTTCGAAGACCTAAGCCATTTAATTTACCAACGAATGTATCACGGTCTACAGCAGCCGCAACCGCTTTACGAAAATTCTCATCTTGATTCTCTGGTCGTGATTGGTTGAAAGCCAAATAGAAGACAGATGTTCCATCTTTTTTCTCAATATCGACATTTTGGATAGATTCAATTCGTGCAATCTGCTCACTTGGCAAGTTATCGATAAAATCAACTTCTCCTGTTTGAAGCATAGAGATTGCTGTTGATATTTCAGGGACAACTTTGAAAACGAGCTTCTTAATATCTGGTGCGCCGTCACGGTAGTCTTCAAATGCTTCTAGAACAACTTGGTCACCTGGTGTATAGCTGACAAACTTAAATGGACCTGAACCTACAGGGTTGCTCATCAAGTCTTGCGCTTGGTCAGCTGTTGGACTTACAATAGCTGCGTTTGAGTGTGCCAAAGAAGCTAAGAACGGCCCGTATGGATACTTTGTTGTGATTTTTACAGTGAATTCGTCTTCTACAGTAATTTCATCCACTGGTTCAAGTAAAGATGCACGTGGTGCAGCAGTAGCTGGATCACGCAATTTATCGAATGTGTACTTAACAGATTCTGCATTAAGAGGTGTCCCGTCATGGAAAACTACATCTTCGCGAATCTTAAAAATCCAAGTTAACTCATCAGGGTTTTCATACGATTCTGCAAGAGATGGAATCAACTCCCCTGTATCCGTATCGCGTTCAAACAGCGTTTCGTAAACATGTTCTTGGACATTGGCTGAAACCGAATCGTTTGTCAAAATTGGTGAAAGGCCGGCTACATCAGAAGTCGAAGCGTACACAAATTCTTCAATTTCTCCACCCCCTGCTTCTGTCGTTCCTCCTTCATTTGTTTGGCTTGGTGCAGAGCTCGATTCCCCTCCACAAGCCGCTAATACCACTGCTGCGATAAGTGCTACAAAAAGTACCCATACCTTTTTCATTCTTCATTTCCTCCCTTTTATTAGTTAATTCAGATCCATATTTGGATCCAGTGCATCCCGTAATCCGTCACCTACTACATTGAAAGCAAATACCGTTAGCATGATAGCAATCCCCGGAATTACAGTTAAGTGAGGGGATGTCCACATATAATCCTGACCTTGCGCAATCATTGCGCCCCATTCAGGTGTTGGAGGTTGAGCACCAAGGCCAAGGTAACTGAGTGCAGCCGTGGAGAGGATGGCGGTTGCCATACGCATCGTGGCAAAAACAATGATCGGTGCTAAAGCATTCGGAAGAATATGTTTCACCATGATCCGAAGGTCCGAAGCACCCATAGACTTCATCGCCATGATGTATTCCTTTTCCTTAATAGAGAGAACCGAACCGCGCACAATTCTCGCACACGTCGGAATGGACCAAATACTGATGGCAATAGCGACATTTATCAAGCTTGTTCCTAAAATTGCGATAATCAACATCGCTAGTAAGATACCTGGAAATGCGAACAACAGATCGACAAAACGCATAATGACGGCATCCCATTTTTTGTAGTAACCAGCCAGCATACCGAGCACTACACCACCGAGGAGTCCTAATGTAACGGCAGTGATCGCCACCACAAGTGAAATTTGTGCGCCATAGACAATGCGTGTCCATACATCTCTTCCATAATTGTCTGTACCGAGGATATGTCCTTCTGACATGACAGGTAATTCACTCTTAGTCAGTTGTTGTGTCGCAGGATCATAAGATGTAATCCAAGGTGCGGTGAGCGCCATAATAACTTGAATCGCAATGATGATCAGCCCAACTACCGCCAACTTGTTTTTCAACAATCGTTTCATTGTAGATACAACAAATCGATCTTTCTTCTTTGTTCGGACTTGAGGAGTCTCTACGGAGAATGTGGTAGACATCGTCAGCCTCCTTTCTATTCGTATTTGATTCGAGGATCTACGTACGTGTAAACAATGTCAACAATCAAGTTCACCACAACAAAAAGTGTGGCGACGAGTAGTACCGAACCTTGAACAAGTGGAAAATCTCGCATTGCGATGGCATCAATCATTAATCGACCTACACCGTTAATCGCAAATACTTTTTCTGTAATAATGGTCCCACCTAGTAAGAATCCAAAATTCAATCCAATGACTGTGATGACAGGAATCATGGCATTTTTCAGTGTATGGACCCAAATGACCTTTGTCTCTTTTACACCTTTCGCGCGGGCCGTTCGAACATAATCTGCACGAACCACTTCTAACATAGAGGACCTGGTCATTCGAGCAATCATGGCCGCTGAACCCGTTCCTAAGGTGATGGCTGGTAAAATCAGTTGTTTAAACCCTTCAGCTGTATAGAATGGTTCACTTAACCCTCCGACCGGAAGCCATTGTAAATTTACCGCAAACACTAAAATTAATAGAGCGCCTAACCAAAAGTTCGGAATTGATATACCGGCTAGTGCAAATGTAGTCGATGTGAAGTCTAGCCATGAGTTGTGCCGCAGGGCCGATATCAGTCCTGCAACGAGACCAATCACAACAGCGACCACCATACTAGCAATGGCTAACTTTAATGTGTTCGGAAAGCGAACGGCTATGGCATCCGCTACCGACTGTTTGGTTTGATAGGAGTATCCAAAGTCTCCTTGTACGGCATTTCCTAAATACCGGCCATATTGGACCAAGAAAGGATCATTCAACCCCAAATTTTCTCGTATGTTTTCTAAATCAGCTTCTGTGGCCGTCGGACCCCCAATCATGCTAGCCGGGTCCCCTGGAG
The DNA here is from genome assembly GCF_016909155.1 of Chryseomicrobium aureum. Taxonomy (GTDB): domain Bacteria; phylum Bacillota; class Bacilli; order Bacillales_A; family Planococcaceae; genus Chryseomicrobium; species Chryseomicrobium aureum. The sequence continues at coordinate 87,372 of NZ_JAFBFG010000006.1, read as the reverse complement.
CAATATACATGGAACCAAATACTAGAAACGAAATCCCGAGTAGTAGAAGAAGCAATTCTCCTACACGACGAACGATTAATGTGATCATTCCGTACCCCCTTATACATTTGTTAATCAATAATTATGTTTAAATTAACAAAAGTTAATTATTTATTGTTTTTGAGTATAAAACAGATAATTCTAAAAATCTACACTATTTTTCAAATAAATTTGAATTTACACATTTATTTTAATTAATATCGTATTATTTGTTCATTTAGTTACGTTTTGTTGTTAATTCTAAACTTTTCAGATACAAACGTAAGTAACAAACTATTCATTATAAAAACTTAATCTATACAACCTGTTTGTATAAAATTCTAAAAAATGGTAAATAAAAACCCCTGACAATTAGTCAGGAGCTATGTAAATCAAAATTATTAAAGTTTTAGACCGGAGCGACTTTTGAATCTTCGAAGTAAAATATGGCTTTCTACACGTGTAATCCCTTCAAAAGCATATAACTCTTCATTAATGAATTTTTCCAAACTTTGAAAGTCATCAACGAGGACGTGCATATGTAGAGTGGAAGGCCCTGTCATTTGATAACAGCTAGCCACACTTGCGTTTTCTGCTAAATTTTCGGCAACCTCGACCAATGATTTTGGTTCACAATCTACTTCAAAGAAAGCAGACACACTCTTTCCTACTTTTTCTGAATTGACAACTACCGTAAAGCGCTCAATAACGCCACGTTTCTGTAAATCATGTACACGTTCACGAACCGCTACACGTGATAAGTTTAATTCTTTTCCAATATCCACATATGACATACGCCCGTTTTGAATGAGTAGTTCAAGTATGCGCTTATCTGTTTGATCAATTTGTACAGTCATTCTATCTTCCCTCTTTAAAGAATACATTTTGTTTAAAATATACCCTATTTTAAAACATATTGAAACCACAAAAATATCATTTCGTTCATTTCGAAGGATATGCTTGTCGATATTTCCCGGGAAATAGTGAACCTTGTCAGTTTTTGCAAATGAAGCGAACCACATTCATTTCTTTATCGATGCCTTTAATTTCCGCTGTAACATGCTCAATCCTAATGCCATCGAGAAGAGGCGAGTCGCTCGAGATTTCTTCGAATACATCTTTTGCCATCACGATATCATGCCCCTTACTCAACTGTTGCATGCGGGCTGCGATATTGATTGTCCGGCCAAAGTAATCGAGTAAGTCATTGGCATTGACGGCAATTGCCGGTCCGTAATCTCTTCATCTGACCAAGCCTTCTTATAAATACGGTTGCTGCCAGGGGCGTCAAAGACATCCGCTATGGCTATAATCCGTCCAAAGATATGAATTTCTTCACCTTTTAACCCTTGTGGGTAGCCCCTGCCATTCCATCGTTCGTGCTGCTGATGGGCAATGAATGCCGCCACTTTTAACAGGTCCCGATTGGAATGTTTAAATACGTCATAACCAATCGTCGAATGCTCTTTCATCACATGATATTCTTCATCTTCCTTGTCTCTTGGTGGGGCGGATTTGCTTTGTCACCTCTTGCTATAGGAATTGTGTTCATTTCCAACATCCTGTTAGACCGACGCGATTTTATCCAGTGGTGGAACCGAGTCATCATGCGCAATAACGAACTATCTTTGTTATCGATTGTCTCGGACCAAATTTTCCATATTCTTATCCTCGCAGTCATTTTACATTACGGGCTCTAACCTAGTGAAACTTTCCCTCACTCCTCTCGTAGGTAACCTAAGGAGTGATTTTTATGTGGAAACAAAATCGACCACACGTGGAACTTGAGTCTACGTTCGTAGAGCGGGTATTCGTTTTTTTGAGTATAGGAATTTATAGTGTTTGGGTAGGTTGGCTTGCCTTAATATGGGGAGATATCCCCGCTGAGGTTCCGGGTCACTTTGGAATCAATGGAGAAGTGACACGATGGGGGTCAAAATGGGAATTGATCATGTTGCCAGTGATTTCTGGAGTACTGGGTTTCTTCATGATTTGGTTACGAAAGAAGCCAGAATGGCACAACTTTCCTGTTAACATAACAGAAGAAAATGCGCCTTTCTATTATCGATTGTCCCGAAATCTGCTTGTATGGATCACGTTTGTCATTGTGGCAGGGTTTGCGTGGTTGTCATGGGATGTCGTTCAAATTGCACGTGGCCATTCACCATTCTTAGAAAACTGGTTCATGCCAGTATTTTTGACGGGGACATTTGCGCCGGTGATTTACTTCTTCATCCAGATGTTTCGGTATCAGTCGAAACAAAAATCATAAAGGAGCTTTCCGATGGAAACTAAACAAAGAGGTAAATCAAGTTGGAAGACCCAGCTCTCTCAATTCCTCGTTGGAGGTATAGTAGGGTTCGCAATCGTCAGTTACTACTTTACCCATGACATCACTATCAGCTTAATGAGTGTTCTATCAATTCTACTCATCGCGATTGCTAGTTTTATTTTCGCTATTATTTTACACGAAACTGGTCATGCACTTGCTGGTAAGCTTTCGGGTATGGAAGTGATGAACCTTTCTTACGGACCCTTCATCTATGCAAAGACAAATGGAGCATCTAAATTCTATTTTAAGGCACCTGCTATGGGATACATAGGACGTGCAATGTTGCGCTTCCCCACACAATTACCAGATCATGAAATGCGGAGACGATTGATTCCTTTCATTTACGGAGGTCCTGTAGCGAATATAGTCGTAGCCGTCTCCCTACTCATTCCATCCTACATTTACGGATGGAGTGGCTGGTTTACATTTGCGCTAGTTCAACTGTTTACAGGTCTCTCAAACCTTACATCGATGGAAACTGGTGGTGCCCAGACAGACGGGCGAGTGATTGCGATGTTAAAAGGAAAAGAGCCAGGGGCAGATCTGTTATTGATCAGCTATAAGCTATTGCAACAAGACCCCACAGCCTCTGGACGTTGGACGAATGATGTCATGCAAGAAGCAGAAGAAATCATCTTACGTTATAAAAATTGGCCTCTTGCAGCGTCTTTATTGGCTTCTGTTAGTCCGTACTACTATTCTCGAGACCCCGAACGCATTATAGAGCTTTCCGAAGACAGAGCGTTTTTAGAGCGGACAAAGCAAAGTACTATTTTAGAAGACATTACAGATCTCTCGGTTATTACGAACTACTATTACGCTGGAAGATTGAGGACAGAACCGGGTATTGAAGAAAAGCTCCGCCAAATTAGTGACCGTGACAAGGTCTCTCGTCATCTGCGCGATGCGTATTTAGCACTTATTTCTGGTGATAGGAATGAGGCGATAACCGCTATTTATGCCACTGAAAAAGAGTTAGGCGATTGGCATCCACTCTATTTAGAAGCTATCGCTCTGAAGTCTGTGCTACGTGATTTACTCCAGGACGTAAGAAGCAGCTGACCCCATGAGGCCAGCTGCTTTTTAATTGAATGACGTAGCGGCATTCGATGCAGCCGCTTCATCTGCTTTCACGCAATCAATCGCGACTACCAATCCAATCATAATTTCTTCCATAGATTCCTTGTAGATGGTGACTTGATAGCTATCTCCCCAAGCAAACCATTCTTTCGATACACTCCCAATGACTTCTCCATTTTGAAGAACATCAAATGTCATGTCCCACCAATTCCCTTGTACTTCAATTCCGGCAGCGTCAATCGTGTAACGCGCTTTGAAGAAGGAGAACTCTTTTTTGATTGTGATCATTTGACGCCCGTTCACTTCTAGAAAGAACTGGGGTAAGAAACTAAAGGTTTTCTTCGTAACCATAGCAATTTCTGTGCGTGACGTGTCAAAGATACTGAAGGTCTTTGGAATCTTCATGAAGCTACCTTCTACAAAATAAGCATCGTTCTGGTTCTCATCTTTCACTGTGAATTGTCCATTTAAACTAAAGACTTTTTGTTTGATATAGAGTTGTCTCATATCCGCATCCCCTTCCGCGTTGTACCTACATATCTTTACGAAGTACGGAAGCAAAAGATTCAATTTCATGGCATACTAAACGAGAAAGGGTGTGTAGAAAAGTAGCGTCTCTCATTTTGTTTAAAGAAGCTACTAGTCTTGTCTATTTTGTTCCTTGTTTACGTTCACGTAAGACCGTCAATAGTTTTTGATTGATGGCTAAGTACTGTTCAACTTCTTGTTCCGATAATATACTAAAAAGCTCCAAACGATGCTTACGGCCCAACTGAGTCGCCTCTTCCAGCACTCGCTCTCCTGCCTCTGTAATAGAAAGCTTGGTTTGACGGCGATCTCCCTCAACTGCTAAACGCTCTACCAATTCTAACTTTACAAGTTTGTTCCCAATATTGGTCATCGCACCACCTGTAAAATGTAATCCTTCTGCAAGTTTCATCGAATTTTGTGGACCTTTTCGTTTCAACTCAGCCAACACGAGGATTGGTGAAATACCAAGTGGATGTTCGAATTCTTCATTCCAGCGCATAATTGCCTCATTTGTCACTGCTTCAGCAGAATGAATCAACTCAAATAAATCTTTCGATTTCTCTGTCATATCCATCCCCCTCTTTCTCTTGTATTTTAGCACTAAACAATATAAAGAAGAAGAGAAGTGCATGGTTCTCTCCCATGCACTCCTCGAGCATTTATTCGGATTCCATTTCTGCTGGTTCTGATTCGTTTAAGTCTACGTCTACTGAAGAAATGAAGTATTTTGTCCCTTCAACTCCATCTACAACTACTTTCTTACGATCAAAGAGTGACACTGTTTGAATCTTTTCCATTTCTCCCGTTTCGGGATCTTGCGCGTAAATGCGGTAACCAATAATTGCGTCATCGCGAACGGCATGCCATGAAAGTGTACTCGTTGCTTCATTTAAGGAGATGTTTGAAGGCGCTTCGGGTTCTGTTTCCAACACGCTAGAATCTGATACAAGCTTTGTCGTAACCACTAGACGTTGATCGTGCGATCCAACATCCCGGTTAAATGTTCCTGTACATGTAATCAAATTCAACATTTGTTGATTTGACGGTCCAAAAATCTCACGTATTGGTGCTTCTTCAGTTTTATAGCTCACTTTATTCGTTACTTCAAACACCATCTCTCGTCCAGTGGAGTCTGTAATAATGACTTGCTCTCCTACTTCTATATCTTTAAGATCATAAAAGATAGCAGGTCCGGTTGTGCTGTCGACGTGGCCCGCTAGAACAGAGTGTCCCTTTGCCCCCACTTTGTATCCAGGTTCAAACCACCCTACTTCGTCCGGATCATCCGGAACCCCCATTTCACCATTTTCCAATACGCCTGTTGGTTGTACAGTAGCTTTAACTCCAATAGAAGGTATTTCAATAGTCTGGGGTTCCATTCCCTGAATCGCATTTAAACGTTGCTTTTGCAATTCTTTCAATTTTTCACGTTGCTTAGGGAGAATCGGGAATTCGGCGATTTTATCGACATCGTCTTGAATCTCCGTCAATGTTTTTACTTTTTGACGGGGCGGTTCTTTCGATTCTGTCGATTGCCCTTCTGCTCCTGTCGGCTCATCTCCTATCGGATCTAACATTATAAATAGACCAACAATCAGAAGTAATGCCACAACAAGTGGTAAAAAGCGTTTCATCATGAATACCCTCCTCCCTTCAACGAGAATTCTTTAGTATTAGTTTTGTGCATTTCGTTGGCGGTACATTACAGCTCCTGCTGAAAGAAGAATCAATGTACTTAACGCTACCCATAGGTTCATCGTAGAGTTTGCTTCTGAACCACCAAGACCTGTGGCTGGCATTTTTTCAGGTGCCGTTGTCGTAAATTCTTCTGGGAACTGGTCGACAATCGCAAAACTCAACAATTCTCCAAGGTCGAACATAATCGCATATCCATCGCGATACGTAGAATAGGAGCCGTCAAAATCACCTGTCACATAAAAGTTGAATGTATCGATTACAAACTTTTCATGTGCAGCAATTGCAGCAACTGTATCTTCTAAAGGCATTCGCCCTTCTGTCGCTTCACTTAAGAATGTTCCCAGCTCTTCAGCAAATGCGTTCGTTAAGGCCTGTGTTGCTTCATCAATCGCCTCTTGATCTTCATTTGCTCGAGCAAATGCTAAATCACTTTGTGCAGAAAGATGCTCTCCTGTCCAAATTTGTTCAAACTGAGTGGCTGCTTCCTCACCGTAAAAAGTGGAGATTGCGCCAGTAAACTCAGCGGTATTTTGGTCCTGCGCCCAGTCTACAAAGTCAAAGTCTTCTGAAGCTGTGAACCCTTTTGTTAAGCTTAGGTGTGCTAGTGCAAAGTGTTCTGCTGCGAGACGATTAACAGTCGAACGGAAATCACCAGCTGGCGTGTTCGGGTCTGTAAATTGGTCGGGGAACTGTGCATGGATCGCTCCACTGATTGCAGCTCCTGCTCCAAAAATTTGTTTAAACCCTTCTAAATAAGTCATATAAGACGCTTCGTACTCGCCCTCCACATATAAATCAAATGTATCTTGAACGAAGTCTTCATGTGTCCGTAACGCTTCTTTTGCCCCGTCCGCTGGAAGATTTCCTTCAGTAGCCGTTCCTAAGAAGTCGCCCATCTCGGTAACGAATGCTTGAATCCCATCCAATGCTTCTTGCTTTAGTTGTTCATCTCCATTTTTCACAGCAAGTGCGTAGTCATCCGTCCCTGTGTTGTGTTTATCAAAGATTTCAACGAATGCCGCACCGCCTTCTTCTCCATAAACAGAAGCAATGACTGGTTCCATATCTGCTGCATTTTCATCGAGTGCATCCATTGCTGCTTCTGCTGCTTCATCACCATCATAAATCTTCATCATGCTATCAACAGCCAGTACATAGTGTTCAGATAACAAGGCATCTAAAGTTGCCCGTAGCTCAACACCGGAAGTATCAGTTGTGGGTGCTTGTTCCGCAGCACTCGCTGTTGTGATGCCAGATAATAAAAGAACAGCCCCGGCAAGCGGAGCTATAATTTTTTGTTTCTTCATAGTATCCACTCCTTCATTTTTCTCTATAACGAGCTAACGAAAGAATTCGCAGAATGGATCACTTTTTAACGAAGAATTGTTGAAGTAATTGCTGATTTTGCTCCAGAAACACACGGTTTTAGACACGTGTGTATTTGTTTCGTATACTCAATTTAATTGGAGGGGATCAGATGGCGACGCGATGGATTTTTGGAAGTCATCTTTCACATGACTTACCCATTGTGAAAGAAGCAGATAAAGAAACGGATGTTTTTTTGTTTGTCGAAGCGCACTCTCGTTCGACCTGGCAAAACTACCACAAACAGAAGCTTGTTCTCGTGTTTTCAGCAATGCGTCACTTTGCGGAAGAACTAAAAAACAAAGGATATACGGTAGATTACCGAGAGGCAGAGTCGTTTCAAGAGGCATGGGAGAAACACGCTGAAGAAGACAAAGAAGCCATACGGAAAAAGGCTGCATCTTTAAAAGCGCAGCTAGCTTCCGGTGCGTTTCATCTAGACAACAAAACAACCTCCTACTCGGACTGAGCGGGAGGTTGTTTTTATGCAAAGATCGTTTGAACGAGCATCATATAGAAAATCGTTCCCCCTGCGATGGAGAGTAACATATTGCGCTTCCATATATGTAAACCGACAATCAGTAAAATCCCAAGTATCTCGGGTAACCCGTATAATCCCCCGGTCCATTCCACATCTTTCACACTATAAATCACCAATAGGCCAAGTACAGCTGGCGGTAATAAGCGTCCTAAGAACAACACATAGCCTGGCGTCGGTTTATCCGCTGGGAAAATCCAGAACGGTAAAAACCGCGTCAACATCGTACCGAGTACAACTACTGCAATCGTTATAATCTGTTGCGTCAATGTCAAAACGGCTTCACTTCCCTTCGCTCAAGCGGCTTCCGGAAAGCAATTAAAATTATCAAAATCCCGATCATCGCCGGAATGACGAACTGATTCGCGCCAAATATCATCAGTGCAGCAACGGATGCAACCAGCCCAATCATCGCACTTGTATGGCGTTTTTCTTGTAGCCAGTTTTCTAAGAAAATCACCACAAACAAAGCCGTCATTACGAACAACAGGCCATCTGTATTGAATGTGATGAATTGACCCAGTACTGCCCCAATCGTCGAACCTCCCACCCAATACATGTGATTGTAGAGCGTGACAAAAAACATGAACCATCCTTTATCAATCGTGGGATCTGGCTTCGCTGTATAATTTATAGAAAATGATTCATCACACATGCCGAAAATTAGATACAACTTCTTCTTCCCAACAGAATGGTATTTCTCGAGCATCGATAGCCCATAGAACAGGTGGCGCGCATTCACCATAATCGCTAGCAAAAACGCTTGAAATGGAGCAAACGCCATCAATAAAAGGTTCGCTGTAATAAATTCAATGGAGCCTGCAAAAATAAAAAAGCTCATCAAAATCGGGAAGATCGGATGAAACCCTAATGAAGTCATATAGATTCCGTACGCCGCTCCTAAAAACGTGAATCCGGCTAGTATCGGAATGGTCGCAGGAAAAGCCGCACGTGCTGCTCTTCTTAAAGGTGATGCCATGGTGCAACAGCCTCCTTCTCTCTCTACCTCAGTTGTACCATATTTCCATTCCTATAAGTATCATTATTTTCAGGTTTATTTTAAATTCTACAGATAAGCCTTTGACAATTTCCAAAAAGTGCTGTAAATTACTCAATGGACGAACATTAATAGTGTTTTAAATTAAAATATTCGTTTTTAGGGGATGGAATGAATGGAAAATGTATTTGATTATGAAGATATTCAGTTAGTACCAAATAAATGTATCGTTGAAAGTCGGTCAGAGTGTGATACGTCGATTCAATTTGGAAACCACACGTTCCGATTACCTGTCGTGCCTGCAAACATGCAGACCATCATTGATGAAAAAATCGCTATGTATTTAGCGGAGAACGGGTACTTCTACATCATGCACCGTTTCCAGCCGGAAGCACGCAAAGCATTCATTGAGAGGATGCAGGAAAAAGGACTTGTGACATCGATCAGTGTTGGGGTAAAGCCAGAAGAATACACGTTTATTGAAGAATTGAAACAACAATGGCTTGTTCCTGATTACATTACAATTGATATCGCACACGGTCATTCGAATGCAGTCATCCGGATGATTCAACATATTAAGTCGCATATTCCAGAAACGTTCGTCATTGCAGGAAATGTCGGAACACCAGAAGCCGTTCGTGAACTTGAAAATGCAGGCGCCGATGCAACAAAGGTTGGGATTGGACCAGGAAAAGTGTGTATCACAAAAATCAAAACAGGATTTGGCACAGGTGGCTGGCAGCTCGCTGCTCTTCGACTGTGTGGAAAAGCTGCAACAAAGCCAATCATTGCAGACGGAGGAATCCGTACACATGGCGATATTGCAAAATCTGTTCGTTTTGGTGCTTCGATGGTGATGATCGGGTCTTTGTTTGCAGGGCATGACGAGTCTCCAGGAGAAGTGAAAGAAGTCGACGGGAAAGTCGTGAAGGAATACTTTGGTTCTGCTTCTGAATTCCAAAAAGGCGAACGTAAAAACGTCGAGGGGAAGAAAATGTTTGTCGAGCATAAAGGTAAACTACAAGACACACTGACAGAAATGGAACAAGACCTACAATCAGCGATTTCGTACGCGGGTGGCGACACACTAGACGCACTCCGTCACGTCGACTATGTTGTTGTCAAAAACTCTATCTTTAATGGAGATAAAGTGTATTAAACTAAATGACCCCTGGGATTCAACCCAGGGGTCTTATTTGGTAACATCTTTCCAACGATACCCGATGCCCCAGACAGTTACCAAGAACTGATCGATTGGGAATTCTGCCTTTTTTAATTTATCCCGAAGATTACGCATGTGGGAATCTACGGTACGTGGATCTGTATGGGTTGCATAATCCCAAGCTATGGCTAGCAACTGTTCACGGCTATACGTTCTTTTGGGATGCTTCATAAGGGCTTCTACCAATTGATACTCTTTCATTGTCAACCGGACATGTCCGCTGTCCCAAATGAGCGCGTAACTTTCTGTATCGAGTCGAATACCATCTATTTCAATCCCTGCAGGCTCTGGCTCTGGAACTCGCCTCAATAGGGCAAGGACTCGAGCAACCAACTCTTCTTCATCAAAAGGCTTCGTGACATAATCGTCCGCACCAAGCGTCAGCCCTTTGACCACCGCTTCTTTTCCTTCTCGTGCAGTTAACATCAAGATTGGTACTGTTGATAGCTTACGAATCTCCGCACACACTTCGAACCCATCCATCCCCGGCATCATAATATCTAAGATGACGAGATGAATGGTCTGCGTACGCATCACATGAAGCGCTTCGGCCCCATTCATTACTTTCACACAGTCGAACCCATGAGGTTTTAAAAACAACTCGACCAATTCGACCATGCGCCGTTCGTCATCTACAAGTAAAATTTTTTTCATCTCTCTCACCTCTTACATTACAATAGTGAAGATTGTTCCTTTTCCTAATTCACTGTTCACTTGAATAGAGCCACCATGGGCCTCCACCAGCTCTTTAACAATAGACAGACCAAGACCCGACCCTCCATGCGAACGAGATCTTGATTTCTCGATCCGGTACAATCGGTCAAAAATGGCCTCACGCTCATTCTCCTCAATTCCTTGCCCTTGATCCATTACTACAATTCGCGTCTTTGCCCCCTCCCGGTGAACGCGAATCTGAGTATCTATTCCTTTCCCCCCATACCGCCGAGCATTGTCTAACAAATTCACTAAAATCTGTTCAAGACGCAGAGGGTCTGCATACGTGACCACACCAGGTTCAGTAGTATACAGTAAGTGACTATTTTGTTGTTCAAATGATGGGGCCAATCGCTGACAAATTCTCTGCACAAAAGGCTCCATTTCAATTTGCTCTTTCACGATGCGAAAACTCGGATCTTCAAGCTTGGCTAATTCAAATAGATCCTCTATCAGTGCAGTCAGTCGAACGGTTTCTTCCCGAATAATTTCTAGATACCGCTGTTTTTCAGCAGGCTGCACATCTAGTCGCATCGCTACTTGTGAATAACCCGCCAAATAGGTGAGCGGTGTACGAAGTTCATGAGAAATGGAAGATAGAAATTCAGTTCGATTTTTTTGAAGATGTTCTAAGTCTCGTGCTAACTTTTGAATAGAGGCTGCCAATTCTCCAAGTTCATCTTTACTTTCAATTGGAAGCACTACATTGAAATTGCCTTTACTTAACTTTTCTGTCGCAACTTTCATCCGGTTGAGAGGCTGCGTCAAAAAGCGTGTCACAAGCAAATAGATCACGCCAAGAATAAGCAAACTGCCTACCCCTGCTAATAAAAAGTGGAAGTTTAACGTGTCCATCAGTGCTTGAATCGCTGACGTACTCTGTAGCATGACAAGCGTTCCGGACTCCCCTGTCTCTGTAGTAAATGGATGGGCACTGACTAAATAGGGTTCGCCCCTCCACTCTCTCTGTAAAATCGTATCTTCAGTAATCATAGAAAAATCCCAGCGCGAGGCGATTTGCTGCCACTCCGCCGAAATCTGCCCAGAAGCATCGACTATTTGTTGCTCTTCATCCAAGAGTGCAACACCTCTGTCATTGCGCGACTCCATTAATAAGATATGATGGATGGTCTCTTCAGAAAAATTATCTTCTAAAACCTCCCGGTGATTCGCGCCGGTATCCAGTTGTCGCGTATACTCTTCATCCAATCGTGCTTGTTCGATATTTGGATGCAGATACATCATCAAGAGGCCTTCTAACAATAGGATTGTCACTAAAAAGCACACAGCCAATTTTACGGACAGTTTGCTCATTTTCCCCCTCCTCCTTGCAAAAAAGAGCCCCCCACGATGGAGAGACTCTCACGATGTTAGTTTACAGGAGATAGTTCACTTTCTGTGACCCACTTGTGGTTGGTCACTTCATCTCCAGTTACTTTATCCGTATAGTTTACCATATAGACCGTTGTTTCTTCAGCTGAATCAATGGTAGCGGTAGCACCGTCCATTCCCTCCATGTGGTCAGCATCGAGCGTAACTTCTGTACCCACTTCTAGAGGTGCTTCGCCAGCATCTTCTAATTCTTCATGGACAACCCATTTATGATCTTCGACCGGGTCTCCTCCAGATGTCGGTGTATAACTGACTGTATAGATGGTTGTCTCAAACGCGCCCACGATTTCAGCTTCTACCCCTTCCATACCTTCCATATGCGCATCTGTTATAAGAGCTGTTTCGCCAACAGCAAATGTTGGATTTTCAGCTTCTTGTAAGCCAGATGGAATGGACCCATCTGTCGAATGATTCATGGAACCATGATCCATCTCTCCGTGACCCATCTCACCATGCTCTTCCATTTGTGACTCATCCATCATCATGTCGTCAGTAGCATCTCCACAAGCTGCTACTAATAAAGCTACCGTGAGTGTGGCAGTAGCGAAACCAGTATATTTTTTCATTGGGAATGCCTCCTTTATCTTTGTCTCTTTTAGCATACCCACAAAATATGAAAAAATTGTGCAGATGATTAAATTGAGTTACTTTTTTCTCTTTTGAAATACCAGTCAACAGTCTCGTTATCTGTTTGACAAGGTGCCGAGTAAAGATCACGGTACAGTTCATTCCCTTTTCCAGTGATGACAACCCAATCACCAGAGCATGCTTGCTCAAGTGCATAGGCAATCGCTTTCGTCCGGTCATCGATACGTATACCCGTAAACTTTAATTTTGTAAGTTGGTTGCGCATATCTTGAACAGGTAGTCCGTTCAAATCATCGAAGGTCAATATCTGAATGTCACTCCCCTTTTCAGATGCTTCAATCATTGCCTGTCGCTTTGTTTCATCTCGCCCTCCTCGAAAACCAAAGACATGAATCACTTGGCCTTTTGCAAGCTTACGGACACTGGCTAGTACTTGCGTGAAGGCATCTGCTGTGTGCGCATAATCAATCACGACATGTCGATTTCCTGATACATGAATGACTTCAAATCTTCCCGGAACGCCTGAAAACTCTTTAATGACTCTCTCGACAACCTGTTCTTCTACAATCATCTTTTTAGCGATTGCAGCAGCGAGCACCGCATTAATTTGATTGTGAAATGGAATGTTACTATCTGCAAAACGTGCGACAGCATCTTTGGAAAGCTCGAGTACGTGATGAGACTCATGTTCAAGTTTCTCTGCTATACGACGCCCCCAGTAACCTTCCGTCCAAACAACCGCTACACCAGCCGGCTTTAGCTGATCAAAGAGCTTCGCTTTGACTTGAAAGTACTCTTCCATTGTGCCGTGATAATCCAAATGGTCTTGATCAAGATTTGTGAATACAGCAAAATCGAATTCGATTCCTTCAATCCGCAGTTGGTCAATGCCATGCGAGGATACTTCCATGATCACCACATCATCTTGACTTTCATGCAGCATACGCTGAAAATTTAGGCTGTCTGGAGTCGTATTCGGAGACGGCAATTCTTGTCCATTGATGATGTATTGTACAGTCCCGAAAAGTGCGCACTTTTTCCCCGCCTTCTCAAGCATTTCTTTTAAATAAAATGAAGTGGTCGTCTTCCCATTCGTGCCGGTGATGCCGATAACGGTTTTGGTTGCAGACGGATTGTTATAATAGCGCTTCGCAGCAATCGCCACAGCTTTGCGAGAATCTTTGACTTGTATGTATGGAACTTTGAGGGACGTTAGTGGTTTTGTACCAACGATCGCAACAGCCCCTCGTTCAATTGCATCTTCTATATAGGCATGGCCATCAAAAACATGGCCCGTCAGTGCAAAAAATACATCTCCCGGGCGAACCTTCAGCGAATTTGTTTCAATTCCTGTTAGTTCTATTTTAGGTAAAGGGTCTTGTGATAGGGGTGCAAGTAATTCATCTAGCAGCATAAATTCGACTCCTTTATCGGATAGGTGTAGAGGTCAAACGCCATTTCTTTTGAACAAAGTTGGCGAGAACGAGCAATACAAAAGTATAGATGAGTAGCGCAAGGATAGATTGCCATGTATAGATATCTACTTGGTTCCCCGCAACTGTATAGAGTGTGATAAGTGGCAGTTTTCCAATGGCCGTCGCTAGTAAAAATGGTGTCATCTTGATTGTGGACAATGCACCGACAACATTCACGAGCAGTGATGGGACCACCGGAATCAATCGAGCGATTAAAATTACTTGAAAGCCGTTCTTTCCCATCTGCGTAAATAAGCGGCGTGCTCGATCATGGCGTACCACGTACATAGCGGCTTTTTTATGAAATAGGTAGCGAATCGCACTAAAGATCAAAAATGTCCCAAGCAGGGATCCGAATACATTGATGGGAAGACCTATTCCCACAGGAAAGGTAAATCCGATTGTCCCATATAGAAGTGGGAGCGGTAAAACCGGAACCATTGAGACTACAATGACGGTCATAAATGCGACAAGTGCCGTCCATATGCTCGGTTCAGTAAGTAACGCTAGTAGTGAGTCTGTCATTGAAGCCTTTTCCACTCCTTCATGCACATGTATGTTTAGTATAAATTTCATTTCTCTAATAAAAAAGCGAGGAATGATGATTTGGGGAAAAATGAACCAAATGACACGCTCTTTTCATACCCCCCGTTAGTATAGTATCATTAGAATGGAGAAAATCGTAAAAGTAGATGGAGGTGGAAGCGAATGACAGTTGAGAAGCAAAGATTCGCTGTAAACGGTGGGATTGGATTCGGTTCAAAATTAACGGGAAAACAACTTTTAGTGCTGACATCGTTTATGGATGAAAAAGACGAGCTTGAACTGACTACCTTCCAGCAGCTCTATATTGATATTCCTCAAGCAAAAGTGGATGCCGCCCTTACAGCATTCGAGGACGCGGGATTATCAGTTTATCCTGTAGGGAATTTTGTAAAGAGTTTACGCACCTGTAATTTTTGTAAAGGTTCGGAGCAAGAAGGCATGCCTGTAGCGAAAGAAATCAATAACCGGATAGCTGGACGGCCAATGCCATTTACAGTTCGAGCCGCCTACACAGGGTGTGCGGTTGGTTGCGGTGAACCTCGTACAAATGACATTGGAGTGATGAAAATAAAAGAGACTTATTCTTTGTATGCAGGTGGTAAAGCAAAAGGGATTGATGCTCAACTTGGTCAGATTCTAATAGAGGGGGCTTCTCCTGACAAACTTTATATGGCTATAGATCGAGTATTAGATTTGTATGCCGCACAAGGGAAAAAAAGAGAGCCTTTGTCTAAGTTTGTAGATCGTTATGGGATAGAGGCAATGCGTAACCTTGTTGCACACTAAGTTTGTTGCATCCGCTTTCAAAACAATGTATACTAGTCTTCCTGCCCATTTTCAGAAAAATCGACAGGGAACTTGAGAAAGTTCATTTTTCGTGAGAGGGATGATTGGATGAATAAAGAACAATTAGTTAGTCAAGCACGTGAAATCAAAGAGCGCGCTTATGCACCGTATTCGAAGTTTCCTGTTGGCGCTGCGCTTTTAATGAAAGATGGCCGTGTATTTACTGGCGTGAATGTTGAGAATGTCTCGTTCGGAGCAACAAACTGTGCGGAGCGTACTGCAATTTTCACAGCGATTACGGAAGGCTATAAAAAAGGTGATTTTGCGGAGATTGCGGTGAATGGAAATACGGAAGACTTCCTTCCACCGTGCAGTATCTGTCGTCAAGTCATGGCAGAATTCTTCGAGCCCGAAATGCCGGTCCACTTAACGAATGATAAAAATGAAATTTACACATTGGCGTTAAAAGAACTACTGCCAATGGCGTTTACGGATTTAGATATGTAATACCAAAAACCACTTCGTGCTTGCGAAGTGGTTTTTAGTTTAATTCACAGGTAATGCCACCTTTGACCTCTCTAAAAAATGCCAGATGACCAGGCCTAAAATGGCTCCCGTCGCGCTCGACGCCATAAATCCTGGCATGAAGAAGAATGCTCCGACTTGTGTGCCCATAAAAATAGCCGCGTATGGGACAGCTACTAATGAGGCTAACACTCCTGTCCCTACAAACTCTCCGATAGCTGCAAAACCAATACGTCGTGTATAACGGTAGAGTAGCCCCGCTAGTACAGCTCCTAAAACACTTCCTGGAATCGCTAAGAGTGAGCCGGTCCCAGTAAAAATACGAATCAACGCTGTCACAAGTGCCACAACGCCAGCTCCCACTGGTCCAAATAGCACGGCAGAAATCACATTAATAGCGTGTTGTACCGGAAAGGCTTTGGCCACACCAAGTGGTATCCAGATAAACAGAGAACCTAAGACCCCAAGCGCGCTCAACATCGCCATTTGCGTCAATCGTTTCAATTCCATACGGCACTTCCTTTCTTGAACTGAGCAATGGTCTCTTTACGATTTGTCGAGCCTGCAATCGCAGAAATCACAGCTATACCTGTTGCTCCCGCTTCCCACACCACATGGGCATTGTCTTCGGTGATGCCCCCAATACCTACGATTGGGACGTCCGGGTACAAAGCATGTACCTCTTGAATTACTGAAACACCTGACGGGGGACGGGCATCCGCTTTCGAGTTAGTTGCAAAGACAGGACCAATTCCTAAATAATCAGCCCCCTCTTGCACAGCTCGAATGGCTTGTTCAAGAGTATGAACGGATACGCCGAGCTTCCGGTTCGGTCCAATTTGCAGACGAGCAGCTTTTACAGACCCATCGTCTTGTCCGATATGAAGACCATCTGCATCGCTTGTTATACACAACTCCACATCATCATTTATGAAAAAAGGGACATCGTGACGCGCACATAACTCCTTGCAGTTGAGTGCTAGTTCAAGTAACGCTTTACCAGACTTGGCATGCGGCCCCTTCTCTCTCAGCTGAAATTCTGTAATACCTGCTTCCAACGCTTCTTCTAAGATTTTCTCAACAGGTAGATCTTGATTATCGGACGTGCCCATAATGAAGTATAGGTGCCTGTGCATCTTGTTTCTCCTCCTCTCCCTGTCCGTATACTCTATATGCCGCATGATGTGTAGGACCATGACCGGCTCCAAGCGATAGAGGATACTGAAGTGCCGCTTGAATAAACCGTTTCGCAACCGTGCAGGCCGCTTCTACCGAATGATCTTTGGCGAGCTCTGCTGTCAACGCTGCGCTAAACGTACATCCTGTCCCATGTGTCTGATGTGTCGCTATCCTTTGGGTAGACAGGCTGAACTCTCTACCGGACTGGTCCAGGTAAAGATCCGTCGCAAATGGCCCCTTTCGATGCCCACCTTTTAAAATCACAGCCTTTACACCTGTCTTCAACAACATTTCCATAGATCTTCGTGCACTGCTATCATCTTCAATCGTCAGTCCTGTCATCAACTCCATCTCAGGAACATTCGGAGTGACAATAAATGCTTTTGGAAGAAGGAGTTGCGTCAATGACTCGATCGCGTCTTGTTGAAGCAACGTATGCCCTCCCTTTGCAACCATTACTGGATCCACAACAACTGTATTCCAAGAATAGGCATCGATGGCTCGCACAACTTGTTCAATAACAAACGAATCACCTAGCATCCCGGTCTTCACAGCTGCAGGCTGAAAATCAGTACCGATTGAATCCAGCTGGGCTTTTAAAAGCTCCGGTTCCACCATGCCGACACGCTGGACTCCAAGCGTGTTCTGAGCTGTAACAGCAGTCAATGCAGAGACTCCAAACACCCCACGTTCTTGAAATGTTTTTAAATCTGCCTGAATACCAGCACCTCCTCCACTATCAGATCCTGCAATAGTTAGCGCAACTGGATAGGTCATGAGATAGACACCTCCTTAGTTGCAAGTGCGTCTAAGAGCGCGGCAGGAAATCCACCCATCCCACTTTTTACAGCGATTTCGCCAGCACGGCCATACTCATGCAACCTCTCCCGGATTGCCTCAAGGCTAGCGTCTTGAACGAGCCAGGCTGCAAGTAGGCTGCTCAGTAAACAGCCTGTTCCGACTGCCTTGGTCATATCGGGGTGCCCTGAGTCGTTTGTCAACACAACGTTGCCATCTGAAACGAAATCTACTTTTCCTGTAATGACTACTGTTGTGTTATAGACTGTAGACAGTTCAAGAGCGAGCGCTGACACATCCTGGTTTCCTGTCCCTGCATCAATCCCTCGACCGCGCCAGTCTTTACCTAAAAGCGCAGCGGCTTCTCCTGCATTGCAACGAATAAGTGTCGGTTGAGCTGCTGCAATCACTTCTTTGGCAGATTGCAATCGGTACGCTGAAGCTCCTGCCCCTACTGGATCCACTACGCGTGGAATTCCCTTTTCAACTGCGGCTTCTCCGGCTACTTTCATACTGCGTACAGTGCGCTCTGTCAGCGTGCCTAAGTTTAAACTGAGTGCGTCTGCTAGCTGCACAAGTTCAGCCACTTCTCGCTCTTCATCTCCCATAATGGGCGATGCGCCAGCTGCAACTAGTCCGTTCGCCACAAAATTTGCGACCACGTAGTTCGTGATGCAATGAACAATTGGAACAGGTGCGATGTTATTAACGCTCATACGCTGGCACCTCCGATTGAACAACCCACTTTTCCTGAGTCCAAGCCTGCTCCCAAAAATGCCACTCGTAATATGTGCTGCGTTTAAAGTGCGCTTTTAGTTCTTGTAGACGCGCAGGTGAAACGTCTGCGGCCAACTGATCCATCCGGTCCTTCTGCTCCTCGACAAGCGACGCAAACCACTCAGACCCGTATGTGGCAATCCAGCGCTGATAAATCGGATTGTCAGGTGTTGCCCCTTGAAGATGGACACCAATTTCATAGTACAACCAGTAACATGGAAGCAGTGTAGCCAGTACGTCTGCTACATCCCCTTGAGCTGCGCGATACATGTGAGACACGTAAGCATATGCAGAAGGTGAAGGCTCGAATGTCTCCCATTCAGACTCAGTCACACCCAAAATCTGCATAAACGATTCATGCAAACTAAGCTCGGCCGCACACGTTTGCTCTGCATGATGGGCGAAGGCACGCGTCATTTGAAGATCGGTCGCTTTCACAGCGCCGAGTGCCTGTACCTTTGCGAAATGTGTTAAGTAATAAGCGTCTTGCATAACGTAATACCGGAATACATCCTCCGGCAATGTTCCGTCTGCTAACCCCGTGACGAATGGATGATGAAAACTGCTCTCCCAGCTGTCTTTAAACTCTTCTCGTACCTCTTTGCAAAAACTCATAATATCCCATCCTTTCTGACAACAAAAAACGCCACTTCCCCGAAGGAAAGTAGCGTGAAGCCGTCAAAAAAGACTACCAGAACGGTCGCGCCACTTCCCTCCGCTGGTATAATCCAGATCAGGTTCAAAGGGTCCGGACACTTGTCCGTCTCAGCCTCTTCGGCTCCCCTAGTGGATGTGCATGTAGTTGTCGCGATTACTATACCATACTTTTTTTACGGTGCAAAATCATTTTGCAAATGTCACGTATACCGACTCCGGTCGGAAAATGATGTTGTCTTTAAGTTGTTCGACCATATGCGCTGTCATGCAGGAGGATGGTGAGCTAGAGGAGGCTTCTCCATCTGGCGCTTTTTATTTTGTCTCGAGAACCGGTACAGGTTCAAAGTACGTATCAAATATCTCTTTATAAAGCTCATACCGCGGAAGCATATTGTGCGTGAGCAGTCCTTGCGCTTCCATTTCAAAAAACTCATCTTTCGTTACGATTCGGGCATCGACTACTTCGCCCACTTGATAGCTCAACTCATCCAACGAAATCCTCTTTGGAAGTCGCGTGACATATACGTCAATCAAAGAATCATTTCGGATTTGTTCGCCGAGCAAGATCATTTCATCTGAGTTTAATAATAAACCTAATTCTTCTTCTACTTCGCGAGCAGCTCCTAGTAAAGAAGACTCTCCCGTGGTAATCGAGCCACCTGTCGACTCCCATTTCAGACCGTGTGGTTTCGCTGGATCGCGTTGTGATAAAATCAAACGACCATCCGGCAAGAATGTCCAAACATCAATCACAATATGGTAATCACCTTCAACAAGCGCTGGTACACTTCCACGGACATGCGTGCGCCCTGTTAGCTTTCGGTCTTTCGTGTACACATCCCATAACTCCATCGTGGCACCTCTTTTCCCATAAAATCCGTCCCAAAAAACTGGTGAGGTTCTACTATAGTAGATTTTCCCATTGCTTGTCCAAACAAAACCTTATGCTCTTTACAAAAAATTAGCATTCCCTTCATTCTCTCTTAACACAAACTACGTATACTACGAGATAGAAAGGATGTGTTCAGAGATGAACTTTGACTTCCACACGCACGGCAAACTCACCAAATACGACGAATTTTCTTTGAAGTACTTTCGCATATTGGTAAAAGCTGCACAAGAATCTGGACTCGATGGATTCGCGCTTACGGAACATTTCAACACACGCCACTTCTTTGATGTCTTCGGAACATTAGATGATTTCTATCCTTATCAAGACGGATACTATTTAGTGGAAGGCATTCGCGTCTTTCCTGGAATCGAGGTCCATACGAAAGAAATGGACCACCTTCTACTCATTGCAGACCGTACTGTCATTCGAAACTTACGTATGCAACTTCAACCGTTTACACATAAACTAAATTATATCTCATTCGAAAAATTAATGGATTTGGTAAAACTTGAAGAAGTTTTAGTCATTGGTGGTCACCCGCTCGCGCATCAAAAAGCCTACTTCGAATTATATCCAAGCCATCTTGAAAAGCTAGATGCAATCGAACTGAATGCTAAAGATTTATCAATCCTTTCAACAACTGAATCCGTTCAAGAGGTTTATTATCTCGGAATGCGCCTTGCAAAACCAGTTGTCGGAGGAACAAGCGCATTTCACAAAAATCATTACGGTCGGGTCTACACAAAGCTCCATACGACCTGTTCAACCGTAAGGGATTTAAAGCGAGCTGTGCAAAATGAACAATTCACGGTAAAAGTAGCACCTGCTGCAAGCGGTATGTTTTTGCATAACGGGGCCGCTCCTGAACTAGGTGTCTGGGGCGAGCCCTATCTATAGAATTAAAAAATGAGACGTCCTCACTTGAGGGCGTCTCACTATATTTTTGACCCCTCGGATCAAAAATCTATTCAAGAAATTAAATAAAATATTTAAATACTTAGCCATACTACACTTGAGATATAGGATTTAGATGCAATAATTAGACTAGATGCATACAATAATTTAAAATTAATGTATTACAAAGTATTTAATGAATTCATTTAAGAAAGGAGCTTACTTATGCGCGAACTAACACTAGCTAAAATTCAACAGGTGGCGAAAAATTCTGATGCAGCAGTTATTGAAGTTGTGAAACTTTATAATGCTAAATCTGAAAATAGTAATCGCAAGGCTGTGCGAGGCGGTACTAGAAGACCACGTTGCAGTGATGAAGAGAAAGTTCTTTCGAGGTTCACTCTTAAATGAATGAATTAAATTATGAAGAGATTAAACAAAGACTTCTTTCTCTTGTTCCAATAAAAGATCAAAAACGTGAAGTTATGTTACAAACGGCTTCCATTTTAACTGAACTTGTGGAGTCTGAACAAGTAGGTGCAAAGCCGATAATTGTCGGTGGATTATCGGTTGAAATTTATACTGCTAGTGACTACACAACGCGAGATATAGATTTTGTTACGTCTTCAAGCACCCTTTTTGCTGAGCGCCTCCTTAAAGTTGGGTTTAAAAAAGAAGGTCGAATTTATTTTATGGAAGAGTTAGAGTTAGTAGTCGATGTGGTAGCCAACTTTCTTGAAGGAGACTATAATCGAGTTCAAAAACTCCCTATAGATATGGATGGTAGATTGAGTTATGTATTTCTTATTTCTGTAGAGGACATCATATTGGATAGATTAGATGCATTTGAGAATGAAGATACTCGTTATTGGGGCCTTGAACTATTAACACGGTGGTATGATGAAGTAGATTTGGACTATTTACAGGAAGAGGTAAACAAAAAATTTTTTAAGACTCAAGAAATGTTTAGCGAATGGTTAGCCGTTATAAAAGAACAAAGAGAGAGCTCGTAAACATACGCGTGTCTAAAAGCTCTCTCTTTTTTCCAACTATTTTCCACTTCAGGAATTGCCATTTCAATCCAAATCAACGCTACATAAACGCCTGCGAAACTCCCTTGAATTATGATACAATCCCAGGAATCAACTTATTAATAAACGATTCTTGATAAACAGCAACTTTCTTTTGCTTCATCATATCAACTAGCTCTTTTAATTCGCTAGAAGTAATCGACTTGAGCTTATCAATCCGATTTTCCGCTAACTTCATATCAGATGAATAGCCTTCTTTAATTAAGAGATTTACTCCTTGTATATAGGTGCAACTATCCATGTACCAAAAAGAGACTGAATTTCCGTATTTCCGCTTTATTTTATCTGCAATTACTATACCTTCTGGATCAAGATCTCCTGAATACTGAATACGAAATCCTTCCGCAACTAAAGAATCAAGCAACTTCCACCCTGCTAATCGCAATTGTCCATGCGTACAAATGATGGGTTGTGTTGGATTCAACTCCATAATAGTCGAAGCAACACCAGAGTTTTCAAGAACCCAAACAGTAGAGCCACTAGCCGGAAATACACATGTTACTTTAAGTACTTCTTTCATAGGAAGATTCAATACCGTGCTTGATTCACAAGCAGCCTTCCATACAGGATGAATCACGCCATTGATTTCCGCAAGTAAATTTTGACAGGTGACGAAGCTCCATAAGTCGTCTCTTAGAATTCCATATAGACCTAGCAATTCATTTTCATCTTCTAATGAGTAAGAATAGAGAACCTCATTTCCTAGGTATTGTTGATGAACACGAAGCGCATGTAAAAGCATGCGGCCGCGAATATGACTTCTGTCAAGTCCGTGTGGATCACCTGTGGTAGCTTGCGCGACAAAAGGAAGACGAGTTATGGCTCCTTCCTGAAGATGTATAAAATGAAATGCCCGTTGAATGAAAGCAAGCAAACTCTTCATCTCCTTTTTATCTTCATCCACTATACGCCATAGCCAACTAGTTGTAGTAGTCCTCTCTGCCATCCAATCGACATACCAATGTATAGATGAAAACTTCTGTTTCATCTGCTGAATAAAGTGTTGGTCCTTTTCGACTTGTAATGATTTCTGCTGTTGCCGATTGAGTAATTCTTCGCCATAAAATGCTTCGAGAAGTTGAAGCAATGAATGGTCACGAAATCGAGTGCCTGGTAATGATTTTTCAAATTGAAGAAGTGTGATAGAAGATTTCCTCTGTAACTCTTGAAAAGAAATACCTGTGAACCCTGACAGCTCTTGAATTTCTGCTTTAGAAAATTTTGCAAGACTCACACTTCCTCCTATTCTTCCTAATCCTTCATAACGCTTGCGAAACAGATGGAACAATTTTTGAAACACAGATTGTTTCTTCAGGAGTGCTATTTCATCCAAGTGTTATCCCTCCTACTTATCCGATAAATCTAATGAAATACGTTTACTACCATTCCACCGGTATCTCATAACCGTGACAAAGTCTGCGTTTTTTGGACGAAGAAGATCTGCAATAGCCAGCGCTGGGACTGTATCATAATCTCCCCAAAGTGCTTGCGAATTCATGATGTAATTAAAACCAAGCTGTTCAACTACTTCAAACATGTCACGAATATTTTTTTCATCCACACCAGCAAATGCTTCATCTAAAGAGATTATATAAGGTGCAGATTCACTTGCTTCTTTGTAACGTGAGTAAGCTGCTGTAAAAAGTGGTATATACATTGCCATCGCTTTCTCTCCACCTGAGAATTGGAAGAAAGCATTATTTGTCAACTCTCGCTTTCTAGGCTCATTCGACCTTTTGAATGATAGAACAAAAGAGAACCACTTACGATAATCTAATACTTCTTTTAATACTTGATGCAAGGTAGAACCTTCATTACGAAGAGAAATCAACTCTTTTGCACGAATTATCCTTGACTGGAAGTGTTTCGTTATTTTAGCTAAATCTTCTTCGTGGAGGTATTTACTATCTCTTTCTAACAAACCAACGAGCTCTTTCGTATCTAACTCATCTTCTGATTCTGCTGTCTTAGGCTTCCACTGAATAGAAAATATCAATCCCGATGAATTGTCTCGTTCTGACATAATTTTGTCCATATCCTTTACCCAACCATGTGCTCGTTTAATGCGTCGGCGTAAGATGGAACCTATAGTGTTTAACATAATATCCTCGTACAATTTTCGATCTTGTTCATCTAAATGACGCTTCTGCTCCTGATAAAGTATTGTCAACTCATCTCGTAAAAATGATGGAGACACCTGAGCACCTTGATAGGATAACCGGATAGTTCTTTTATTTTTCAATCTAGAAAATAAATCTATGTAGACTTTGAAATCTTCAAACTGTGAATCCATCATCCAAACAGGGGTATCAGTCTCTTCGGTCATATCAATCAAACGGTATTCAGATAATAAGTGACTCTCTGAATAATAGGACTTGGTGAGTTGCTCTTGTACCTTAGATTTGTCCAAAGAAGTTAACAAGTTTTCGAAACGTTTTAAAGCGTTTAATGCTGTGTGTTCTTCTCCGATATGTTCTGATTGCTGATCCATCTCTTTTAAAACTAGTCGTTTCCATTCATTAGTGTAGTTGCTCCAAAACTCAACCTGTTTTAAGAGGGTAGTTTGCTTTTCCATTAGTTGTTTTCGTTCAGCACGCTCTTCTGGTAATTGATTTTGCAACCTATTTTGCTCTAATTTGTTTTCTTGAAGGCTTATTTGTACTTTGTTGATTTCACTACGAATCTCCTCTACTCCAGTAAGCATCAGTTGTTCTTCAATTCCTGAAATTTCTCTCATTAACATATCGCTTGCTTCTTTTAATTCAGCAAGCTCTCCACGACGATAGTCTATATCTTCTTCTATCTCTTCAAGCGTTGCTTGAAGAGAACTAAGAGTACTCTGATTACTCTTCCACTCCCAGTAAAGGCGTGCTAATCGGTTTACGTCCTGACTATACTGATCCATCACTTCTGTAATTTCATTCAAAACTGTTTCGTTCATCTGTAATCCATGCTCATTTGCAAATCGAGACATCGAAGGTTTTATTATATCCAATTTATATTGGATTTCTTTCCAATGACTGTCAATTGTATCGAGCACTCTTTGTTCTGTCTGTTTATTTTGCCCTAACTCTTGATAATGTTTATAGACCTCAAATAGAGAATGATCATCTGGAATTGAATTCTCCCACTCTAGGACATTTTCTTTTTCTTTTTCAATCTCATTCCATTTTAAAGTAAGCTGACTCTGCATTTCCTCTAGCTCTTGTACTTCTGAAGTCAATTGGTTAATTTGATTTTGTAGATACCGCTTTCTCGATGAGCGTCCTATGTACTTGGCTTCTCCCATATCAGGCGCATCACCTTTTAGAATTCCAACCGTGTAGGATCCATCACTATCTAAAGACAGACTTTGACCATCCGATTGTAGCGGGATAGAACGTAAAATATCATCAATATGAGCCGCTGCTAGTTCGTAACCTTCTTCTATATCTGGCTTTAAGTAATCTGCTAATGTCTGAACCATAAGAAATGGAGATGCATTTAATACAGCGTCCTGTTGGGGTACTAGCGCATCCGCAGAAATCAAACTATCAAGAATGCCTGTCTGTTTGAGTGCAGCTTCAATTCTGGCTCTTTCTGACATAGAAACATGTTCTTGAAAATCTACTAATTCATAAAAGGGATAGGCAACAACTTTTAGATTTTCCCTATAAGCGATAGTTCCTGCATAACGCTCCGGTTCAATCATTCTCTGATTTTTTAATTGGTAAATCGACTGAAGTAGCTTCTCTCTTTGCTCAGAGACTATACTTTGCTTACTTTCCACCTCAGACTGTCGTGTTCGTAATGTCACCTCATATTTAGTTAAGGCATTTCGTAGCGGTTCCATTACTTCTTCATAACGTTTGGTTTCATATAATTCATCGAGCAATCGCGAAACCTTTTGCTTTTGTTCATTTGTAAACTCAAGAACGGGATAATCTTGCATCCAGCTGAAAATGGCTGTTTCTAGTTTGGCTGTTTCTTCTTGAACCCATCGTTCATTTTGTTCTAATTGACGTTGAAGATGATCGACTTTCTGCTTTTGTTCAGAAGATTTTTCCTCCATTAACCTGTATTCTACAAGGGTCTGATTGTGTTGGTTGACTATTTTTATCGCTTCCTGAAGAATGTTTCTATATTCTTTAATACTTGTTAACCACACAGCAAAATCAAATTTTTCTTGATGCATCCGAATATAATCTTCTATATTGACTTGATGACCCTGGAAACGCCCCCCCTCTGCATCTAAATTCAATTGATATATTAAATCCGTCATGTCTCGGTTTAGATTATGGTCAACTAATAGCGTCTGATCCACTTGGACTGTTTTTTCACGATACTCTCTCTGCTTTTTTGAAAGTTTTGTTTCGTTTCTGTCAAAATCCTCTTCTTTTGCTTGACGCTGCTTTATCAAGTCTAATTTTTTCTTTTCAAGTGACCATACTTCATGTTTGGATAATTGTTCCTTCTGTTTCTCGAGAAGCTCAATCGCTTGTTCAACTTTCTTTAGTTCAATTTCCCCTTCTACTATAGTTTCATCCAACAACTCTTTTTTCCGTAATACTTCTTGAAGATTTTTTTCACTATTACTAAGAGCGATTTCGGATTCATTCCACTTCTCTGCACGTTCAGCTAATGTGTAGCGAATGTATGTATCATAATAATTCGATAGCCGATCAATTGATTGCGTCTGTTCAAACAGGGTCGTGAGCTGCTGTTGTACTTGATCCATTTGATCAATACTATCAGAAAGATGTTTAATTTCTTCATCAGTGAGTGGCGGGAGAGCAGATTCTAAAATTTCATAAATAACAGTTGGTTTAAATTCTTTAGAAAGTTTAGGTGCTCGAATTTGAATTAAAAGATTAATCAGGTCTTCATAGGCTTCAAGTGATTCGAATCCAAAGATGTAGCGATTTACCATTTCCATGTATTCACGTTGAGTGGTAACGACATGTCCCCCTGTTCCAACACGGTTGGTTAGCTCTTTTTCAGTAAAAGGAATACGTTCTCCTGCAATCTGTTGAGTCAGAAAGAAATCTTGCCCAATTCTACGTTGGTCTGTAAGAATAAAATACCAAGACTTCATTTGCTTATTGCGTTTCGCCTGCATCCCAATACCAGTTGTTATGTATTGACTTGTACTTTCTTTTACATACTCAAGAAATAGATAACCTGTGCGTTCTTCATGCCCTGTTACTTCTTTTTCCCCTAAAAGGTAGTCTTGCATCTTTCGCGCACGAGACCCGAATGGATCTAAGCGGTCCGGAGATTTACGACCATCTAGCAATACGGGAAGAAAGCTCTGCATAGTTACAGATTTGCCAGATCCATTGGCACCACGTAGTAATAATTTCCCATCCGCAAAATCAAAGGTCTCATCGTCGTAATACCAGAAATTCACGAGTCCAGCTCGATTCATTTTCCATTGCTCATTCATTATGGAACTCCTCCTACTCGATAAATTCTTTTGGATAACTTCCTGCTAATAGTCCTAGTAATGGCTGCAAATAGATAAGAGCTGGTTCCGTTTGCTTAGCCATCATCCAACTTTCCATCGTATAAATCATTTCTTTTCGTAATCCTTCAAGAGAAGTCTCGCGATACTCTTTGGACCAACCAAACCCTTGGTGCACTTTCAAATCAGCAAGCAGCCTTTCAAAATCACCCATAGTTAAAAGTAGCTCTCCTGTCTCTAATGGCGTAAAGTCTGAGCGGTTTTTTGCCAAATACATAGAAACTTGTAATACAATATCTGTGACAGCCTTTGCATCAGGAAAATAGTCATACCTATAGTCTGGATCAGCAGCAGTCAAAAGAGCAGTATTTTTAAACACTCGCAATTGATAGTGACTGTGCGCTTCTATATCTTCTTGCAAGTGGTTGCGGAATGTTCGGATATAAGCAAAATCTGGATCATCTAACGCTATCCTTTGTAAGTTTGGTGAAAAAAATAATTTCCGATAAACGCGTTTTCGTCTTTCATCTTCTTGTTGAGTACCCCACTCGGAAGCCAATACATCCTTCCAGTTAGAAAATGATGTCAAGTCTTCAGGAAAAGAGCGAATAAAATATTTACTATAGACCGTCGTCTCATACAGAACTTCCTGTTGTTGATCCGTATCGAATTGATGAAGCGCTCCATCTACAGTCACAAGTATTTTTAGAGTGGTCATTGCTTTCAGTGCACGGATTAGTGATTTTCGATGGGTATAAATGGTCCAGTCTATGGAGTCTTCACCGATAGAGTTATGTTGGATTTCTTCCGTTAACTCGGATAGTAAAAACTGCTCTCCAACCGTTTTTCCTTCGAGAAATGCCATTGCTGAACAGAACAGGGTATAATCACGAGTTTCTTGAAACTCACTCATTCCCATCCAAGGTTCTGGCTCGACCGGAATCTTTTCTAGTTTAATGAAATGTTGATGCACAATCAGGAGTAGACCAAATTTATCATCTAAATAGCGTCGAACCACCTTTTCACGTTCTCGGATTCGACGGTAGGCATCTGGATTTGTAGTGCGCAAAATCCAAAAATGATGTAGTAACAGTTCAAGTGCTTCCTTTGCCTGCTCATCGAATTCCACTTTCACTTCCAACTCGCTCACCTCTTTTCTCAAAAATGACATTTGGCATCCTCAATGTTCCGTCCTCAGAACTTAATTCAATCCACTCTTTTTCTTCTATTTGCATATGAAGTGTAAAGCCATAATCTGTTTTGACAAGTCTTTCCTCATTCGTTACCGCTTTTGCAATCCAGTTTAAGCAAACTTTTCTTATAAAGGGTTCTACTAAATCCAGTTCAGAAAGTCGTAACTGATGTTCTTTAAATAAACGTGTAATTAGCACATGCTCCATCTCTTGCTCTGCCAGGTGTTCCTCCATCAGCGCTTTCTTCTTTTCTTGGTTCACTATCATAGCATTAGGACGTGTCTTTTCACGATACTCTCGGATACGAGGGCGGATTGGCAAAATGAGTGGCTCTTCATCCCAAATATCAACATAAATATTCTCTGTTGTCGCTTCTTCCATCTTGATATGTCTAATAGTCATGGCACCGAATACAACGGCAGATAACTTATGGGCCTCATTAAGTGTCCCCACTTCATAGAACATGTGCGCCAAATGCGAATAATCTTTCTTCCGGCTATGTTGGCTGTGATGTCGCTCCGTCATACGCTGAACAGAGCGCGTGATTCTTCTAATCATTTCATTTGTTTGAATCTGTAACATCTCCAGCTCACTTTTTTGAGATTCTGCCCCTATAAACCATGCTCTCACTACGGACCATGTATCGTGATACTCTTGATGCCACTCCGTTTCTTGGTTGTGCGCTAGCGCCTCTAACCTTGGAACCTGCTTTTGATGAAGGACCAACTCATCAAAAAATGGGGCAATCCGTTGATGATTCATTTCTAATAAATAATCTGCTATTTGTAAAGAAGTCTTCTGCAAGGAAACAATAAAATCACGCAAATAGACCGTAAATTGATTTTTATATACTAAGAATGCTTCACTTTGCATACGTTGATCCGTTTGTTCACTATTAATATAAGCAATATAATCAGCTGTATTGCTTCGAACTTTTTGGAAATATTGAAGAATATCTCCCCATAAAATCATACTGGATTCCGTCGATTGAAAATCCTGCTTTTCCAGCACATGATGAAGTTGTTGAACCCCTTCAAGTAAACGATCAAATAAAGACTTTTCTAAAGATCCTCCGAATGTTTCCCCACTTTTCTTTTCAAGAGTAGCAACCATACGCTCTATTTCAATAGTGTAAGGCGTGGGCTGATATCGGAATCGTTTCTTTTTATACTCTTCAATAGTCTTGGCATTCGTCATGTCCTGGCGTGCGCTTAAATTTCCCCATTTCACAAGTTGAGCTAATTGAGACATTAATTGCTCTTCTTCATAATATGCGTAGTGAGGAATAGACCGAAAATACTCTAATACTTCTTCAGTAGCAATAAAATCACGCATTCGCTCATGTTGAATATAAAAATAGCGCAGAATCGTTCGATATTCTGCGGCATTATCAGCGGTCAAATAACTAGCTTCAATAAGCTTTTTCATAGGAGGTAACATTGATTTCTCCAATCTAGTTTGTAGTACTAATAGTCTCACAAACTTTTGATACTAATTCTTTTAGAAAAAACACCATAATTAAAAAGGCGTCTCATTCTATTTTTTTGACCCCAGGGGTTGCCATCTGAACCAGAAACATCGTCCTATCCATGTATCAATGGGAGTTTACTTGACTTTTGATACAACCCCAGGGGTCAAAAACTTATAAAACTATCTCTACGCCACGTCCCGCTTCGTAAACGTCACAAACGAAGCAGCAAGGAACACGACAAGGTAAATCACAAGCATTGTTACTGAAAAACCAAGCGTCATCCCATCAATGAGTGGTGTGCCACCATCTGCGTATTGACCAAGATCTGTATTCGCGAACAATACGAACTTCGCCCAGTCAAAGCGAGACAAGAACAACATCAAAGCGCCATTCGACAACAACAAGAACAACGAAATCCCAATGGCCATTCCACTACTGCGGAAGAGCGTTGAAATCATAAACGCAAGTGTCGTCATCATCACAAGCGACACCATACTGAATCCGTATTCCTGCCAGATCGCCGTCATGTAGTTCATGACCAGATACTCACCTGACATCGTTGGAATGACAGAAGTTTGCGTGATATCATTGATTCCAAACAGCACTGCACCGACAAGTACTGAGCTGACAAACAATGTCACAAGTAAAATTCCTGTAAAAATAAACACAGATACATATTTCGCAAGCAAAATCTTTGAACGCTGAATTGGACGAATTAACAACAGCTTGATTGTGCCCCATTTGAACTCGTTCGAGACAATTCCAGCTGCCGTCACAATCGCAAATAGGCTGACAATCATCATCATAAACGTATTGTCATATGTGAACGCCCACGCATCATATGGCTTGGGTTGGATGTCTTCTGCGAGTGCTACATTGTTCTGTTCAATGCGCATCTGTTGTGTGAAGCCGCCAAAGTCTCCCGCCTCTGCAATCTCTGCTTCCAGTGCTGCGTTTTCTTCAGTTAGTTCTGTACGCCAGTCACTCGAATACTCTTTTTTATCCCATTCATCTAAAAATGAATTTGTCAAAATACCGCTTCCGACCACTAGCAAGAAAACTAATCCCACCATTACCCACGCCGATTTGCGTCCAAAAATCTTTACTTGCTCGTTCCAGACGAGCTTGAAAAAGTTACCCAATGACATTCTCTCCAATCAAATCGAAGAACTTGTCTTCGAGGGATGCTTGTTTCTGCTCTACGCTATACACCGCAACATCTTTCGCCGCCAGTGCCTTCACCAGTACGGGAATCGTCTCCCGTGTTGTGGAGAACGTCAGTGTATTGCCTTCAGCCACTACTTCTCCTGCCACGTGTCCTTTGACTATTTGAAGCGCACCTTGGACAGGTTCCACTTCCAACTGGACAATCAAGCCTGTCGCTTCGGTTGCTTTTGTCTGCACCATTTCAATCGCTACAAGCTCCCCGTTTTTGATGATCCCAATCCGGTCACACATCAATTCGATCTCACTCAGCATGTGACTCGACACGATGACGGCCACGTTCGCTTCTTGCGCAAGTTTTCGTAAGTAAAGGCGGATTTCTCGGATACCGGAAGGATCCAACCCGTTCGTCGGCTCATCCAAAATCAGAATCGACGGATTATGTAATAACGCTTGAGCAATTCCAAGTCGCTGACGCATCCCAAGGGAATAACGTCCAGCCTTTTCATGAATCGCCTTCTCTAACCCAACAAGCGCGACTACTTCTTGGATACGCTCTTCTGTAATACCTTCCATCATGCGGGCATACTGCTTCAGGTTTTTCCATCCACTTAAGAACGGATACATCTCTGGGTTCTCTACAATCGCCCCAACATGACGCACGGCCCCTTTAAAATCTTTGCGGATACTCTTTCCTTCAATCACTACGTCGCCTTCTGTAATGCCAATCAAGCCTACCATCATTCGAATCGTCGTTGTTTTCCCGGCACCATTTGGCCCCAAGAATCCAAAAACTTCACCGCTACGAATTTGGAAGTTTAGACCTTTGATGATTTCCTTTTTACCAATGGTCTTTTTCAGATTCACGATGTCCATCACTACTGTTTGTTCGTTCACGACCTCACTCCTTTATATGTACTCCCTCCTTAGGTACGTATGAATTGGAAATTTGTTTCAAGTTTTGAACAGTTTTTTGGGAAATGTTCAGAAAGTGGTCTGATTTCCTTAAATCTATCGGTATACTAAAAGCAACATGGCACTCAGATTCACTTATCCACATGTGCATAGAAATTCTCAAGTTTGCTTATCCACAGAATTAGAAGGAAGTATGGCTTGAAAAGTTATACACAAGTTAAGCATTCAAAAAGCCGCTCTTCTAGTTAACGAAGAACGGCTTTACTAATTAGTTTTATTACTGCAAGCTTCTCGCAGCTTGAACATCTTTATAAATTGTATACGCCACAGTTCCTAGAAATATCACGATTCCAAAACCAAGTGGTAAGTCTAACCAAAACTTTGCAATTCCAAGAATCGTTACTACTAGTAACAATAATTTCAAGCTTGCTAGATAATGTGGATTCAAAATGAAAAATCTCCCTTTTTCAGCATTTGACTTCAAAAAATCCCATGGCTATCTACTACTAACTAAAGCATTTTTCAAGTCTTCGTCCCCATTCTCTTCGATGAACCGCTTCACTGAATATCCAGCACTATTTATTATTTCCACATCTGGACCTAACTCTAGACAAGAGAGAAGTAATTCATTTGTTTCATTAGAACGTACTTTAAAGGCCTCATAACACATAGTAAAAAATGCTGAATTCCCATATTTTTTATCTTGTAAATCTAAGTCGACATTTAGCTCGATCAGTCTATGGGCTAGTTGTACCGCATGTCTATCCTCAAAGTGCGCTGCTATGTAATGCAGTTCATTACACCCATCTTTTGAAACGTTATTGACTAGAGCCCCTTGATCTACTAGCACATCTGCAATCTCAAATTTTCTACTAATCAAAGACTGTTGTAGCAAACTAATCCCCCGGTCATCCACAAGATTCATTACCTCACTGACAGTTTTCTTATCTGCTCGCAATTTCTCTTGAAAGTCTTCTAAAGAACCAAACCTAATTGTCACCCAATAATCTCTTATCACAGTTTTCACCTGCTCGTTTCTTCTCATTGAAATCTATAGTTCTTCCTTAACTAGCTCTAAAAGAAATTCTCCAAAACCATCAGCAATCCACTCTGGCTCAAACTCATTTTCACCTAATTCTATAGAAACCACCTTTGGTTCATTAAATTCATTGAGGTCCTGAAAATCTAAACAATAGACTTCTCCATCCCCTAGCTCGTAAATCACTAGATACGACTCTGGTAGATTTACTTGCTTGCGAAGCGATAAGGTATACCATACTGCGTCTGGAATTGAAGAATTCTCAAAGTCCTCTCCAAGTACTCCAAATATCTCCTCTGAACCAAAACTTCCCGCACCAAATGTCTGCAAAAAATCTAAATAAGAGCCTGAAAACTTTAGATTCAGAAGTTTTTCAGCCTTACGAATAAGCTCATCTGGTTGACCACCCTCAAAATCAGCCTCATCTTCATTTTTTAAGATTAATTTTTTTGCTTTCTTATAGTCTTTCTCGCTCATTGTAATGTCCTCCCTTACAGAGAATGATCAATTATTTTATTTATGATTAATTATACTTCTTATTGTCAATTAATAGTAGGACAACCACATCTTCAAATTGTCTTGACCCCTTCTCTCGCAACAACTCGACTTTTCAATTCGGAAAAAATTTGGTATACTTCATTCAACATTTAAGAATCGAGGTGTCTTTGTGAGTGTCTAACAGGTTTTAACTCAGGAAATGAAGTAACGGTGCATCCCATCCAAACAGCTCTGTTTGAAAGGTTTGTTTGCTATGGACTGCATATATTTCCCTGGAGAAGATACCTGATGGCTTCACAAAGCACGTATTTGGACAAGGTGCCCTGCGGTTTATTTTGCATACCTGTCTGTGCCTAGAAGCTGCGGGAACATCCGCAGCTTTTTTCTATGGTCTTTCTTATACGTACCGGCGAATCCGGATCGGGTGTCTTCCGAACAAGAAACGGAGGAATCATCCCATGGATTTTATTACCCTTGAAAAACTACAATATAACGAATTGAAGAACCAGGTACAGGCTCATTGTGTGAGCGGTCTTGGAAAACACCTTCTTGAAAAATTGGAACCTAGCACTAATCTTCAAATTGTTCAGACGCGATTGAATGAGACGACAGAAGGCCGTACCTTGCTCGATGCAGAAGGACATATCCCCTTTACTGGCATCACAAATATCGAGGCTACGATTAAGAGTTTGGAGAAGGGACAGATTCTGCATACAACGGAACTGCTTGCTCTTTCGGACTTCCTAAGAGGTTGCCGTCGATTAAAGCAGTTTATGGAAGGACACACGTTCTTGGCACCTCTACTCGCCTCCTATGCCGGCTCGATGACCGAGCTCAAAGGACTCGAAGAAGAAATTAATCAGGCGATCACGGGGTCACGTGTCGATTCTCGGGCAAGTCGAGAACTACGCCGCATCCGACAGGCCATCGAGGCAACGGAAGAAAAAATCAAAGGTCGCTTAAACAAGTTCTTGAACTCTGCTGGTAACAAGACCTACATCCAAGAATTCTTTATCACTAAAAAAGACGACCGTTTCACTATTCCAATCAAAGCGTCTTATAAAAACCAAGTACCCGGTTCTGTCATAGAAGTTTCAGCAAAAGGGGCCACTGTCTTTATTGAGCCACAAACCATCGCCAAGCTGAACGAACAACTGACTGTCTTGAAAACGGAAGAGGCGATTGAGGAATACCAGATTCTTGCGACGTTGACGGGAATGGCACTTGAACAGCTGCACCCGCTTCAGATTAACCTAGAACTAGTCAGTCATTATGACATGGTGTTCGCCAAAGCCAAATACAGCAAACAGATTAGTGGGAGCGCACCATCATTGAACGAGCATGGATACATTCGACTTGTTGAAGCCACCCATCCGTTGTTACCTTCAGATGCCGTTCCACTGAATTTTGAAGTGGGAGATACTTACCGTAGCTTGGTCATTACAGGACCCAATGCTGGCGGAAAGACCTTGGTACTGAAAACGATTGGTCTGTTGACTCTGGCCACTATGTCCGGGTTCCACATTCATGCCAAACCCGGGACAGAAATCGCCGTCTTCGACCAGATCTTTGCGGACATTGGTGACAATCAAAGCCTAGAGAATGCGCTCAGCACCTTTTCATCGCATATGAAGCATTTGTCAGAGATTCTAGCACGCTCTAAGAACAACACTCTTTTGCTGTTCGATGAGATTGGCAGCGGAACTGAGCCGAACGAAGGCGCAGCGCTCGCCATTTCTATCCTTGAGGAATTCTATCTGAAGGGCTGTATCACGGTGGCGACTACACACTATGGCGAAATCAAACGGTTTTCCGAACAGCATAGTGATTTTATGAACGCGGCCATGCAGTTCAACCCAGACACACTCGAACCGCAATACAAACTGCTGATTGGGACTTCCGGTGATAGCAACGCCCTCTGGATCTCACGAAAAATGAACATTCCCGAGCATGTCGTGGTGCGGGCGAAAGCCTACATCGATAGCAAATCCTATACATTTGAACGTGTTCATACGGACCGAATCAAAAAACCAGCAGCGCCTGTTCAAGCTCCTACTGAACTGTATCCGTTTGAACGAGGAGACCGTGTGATACTAACAGATCGGCAAGAGACCGCTCTGATTTATGAAGGACCCGATTCTTACGGCAATCTGACTGTCTTTTACGAGGATGAGTTTTTGACGGTTCATGCCCGTCGTGTTTCACTCGACATCCCAGCCAAAGACTTGTATCCAGAAGGCTATGACATCGACGCATTGTTCGTTGACTACAAAACGAGGAAGCGGGAACATGACATCACGCGTGGCTCAAAGAAAGCCTTGCGCCAACTTCAAAAAGAGATGCGCAACCCCTCTTCTGATTAAGGCGAAGCTGGGACAAAATCAAAAAGGGAGTTTCTCGTTAGTTGAGAAACTCCCTTTTGTATGAGGTAGTGTATGTTAACAAGCCCTAACTTGGAGCGCCATCTTATTTCAAATATACCAACAACATGCTACTTCAAAAAATCCAACGCCACTTTCTGTTCGTCTTTTTCGGTAACCTGCAAAACAAATGCACGGCGGTCTTCAATCGTCGGAAGCTCTCTAAAATACGTTTGCACACTTTTAGTTAAAAACGCACTGTCATAGTCCGCATCATCATTCACACGCACAAGTTCACTATAGAAACGCAGATCTCGGTAATCCTCCAGCTGCGTTTTCACAGCCTGCCATTTGGTTACGCGCGGCATCAGCTTGGGCCGCTTGATTACCGTCATCTCACTCTTCAATTGCATCAAAAAGCTCTCCACTTCGGAGATGCATTCATCGAGCTTCGCGTAATTATACGATTCCAAGTTCGGCAAAATCTGATCTTGATAGCGCATATAGCGGGTCTCCCGATACTCCATCTTCCCGAGCTCACTTTTCTTCTTCAATTTGTTCAAATGCCATTCATTCTTTTTATCATTCAGGTCAGACAATATCCCGACCAGTGATGGCACCATAGCGGCTGCCGCTTTTAATTTATCTGGATTTTTCCTGGCGAATTCCATCCCCTTGATACCAAGGTCTTTTACGATTTCTAATGGGATTTTGGGCAATGTCTTGTCCTCCAAACAGTAACGAGTTTCTCTTTTCACTATACCGCTCTCTCTCCTATATAGAAAGAATCTAGATCCCACCTAGTTCTTTTAATCTCGGCTCACCTGTGAAAGCACTTGTTTATGATAGTATTGCAAATAATGCCAAGTGCGTAGGGAAAGAAGGAAACAACTAACATGAGCCTATTTCAAAAACTAACGGGTTTATTCACTACACAAAAAACACCTTCTGGCACGGTCATCCCCAAGAATGCTTGTTACTTCTGTAAAAAGAAGTCGCGTGACATGCGAACGTATCGGAACGAAGCCAATCAGACAATCAAGGTTTGTCGGTTGTGTGTGGAGTTGCGGAGCGGCGGGGGTTTGGGAGAGACTACTGACCGCTTTTCTTTAAGACGCATACCATCTAGTAGCAAGAAGATCCGCTCGAAAGAAAGATAGAATGTACCTGTATTGGACACCATTCTGCTTTCGTGCAGACACCATTCGAGGCTTTGCCGAAGAATTGTGGCTGGTTAGAAAGTGTGGGAGAATTGTGGCTGACACAGGTATGTGGGTTGAGTGGGGAAAACCAATCAGGCTTCTTCTAACCAACGAGCTTCTAGTTCTTCTTTTGCCTTTGTCCATCTCGCATTTCGCTCTCGCTCCATAGCTTTGAATAATCTCTTATTCTGATGGTCTTCAACCTTCCAAGACTGAATTGCTGCTCGAAGTTCTCCAAACTTGAGAAGATACGTATGAATCTCTTCAGAATAAATACCATCTCGCCCTTCCAGTAACCTATATTGATAATACGCCTCCACCACTTCGTCTAACTCTTCGAGTAAATAACGCGGACTCGGGTACCCATATATGAACCCTTCATATAAGCGCACAATGTAATTTTTTGCCCACTTTATATAATCCAACCGAATCATTTCATAGTCATTCACATAGGGATGATCACAATCATCTGCAGGATGTTCCCATTCCTCATAGCAATCCGTTGAACAAAACAATACCCCTTCGCTATTCACACGTCGCTCGATAGTAGGTTTTTTGCGGCAAACTTTACAACGTTTCATAGTCATCCCCTGCTCTTATCATTCACCACTTCGCCCTTAACTTTGTCCCCTTTTAAATCAGTAATCCTTTAATTTTCCCCTTCAATATCTCTTTTCTCGCCTCATAAAACTCCTCAAAGTTTTCAAATTCAAGCGATGAATTAGGATTAATCATAGCTTGTTTAATGAAATCTTCTTTTTGATCTTGGTTCATGTCATTATAGTAATCAACTAAACGCATTGCATTCTTACTGCCATTGCTTCTGCCTTCAAGTAGATGTAGATTTGGTAGTCGATTTCTCATCCCTCGCCACCTGCGCCAATCATCCATTTGAACTGAAACTGGTTTACTATCACTGAAACGCGTGTCAGGGTGAAGATGATCTTGCTCATATTTAAAGTTGCGATTCGTCCAGTCTAATCCTAAATAATAAAGTACTTCTCCTGCTACTCTACTACCTTTTTCCGAGTTCAAAATATCTTCAATCTTACCTTCCGTTACTCGAAGATCATTAATTTGGTCCAACATCTCAATTGTAATTTCATAATCATAATTATTAATATTACTTTTCATCTGTTGAAGCTTACCTGTTGTGCCAGATTGAAAGTATGTAAAGAAAATTGCTCTTATTAAGTACGCTCTAATACTAGCTGTATTTTTCTTATAATCAGGAGAGTAGTATATATAATAAACAATTGGCAGTAAAACGTTCCAACTAGAAGCAAAGCGACTTACATCTATTTTCATTTCTTTCAATAACTCTTCTAAATTTAATAGAGCCATTTTAAAGCCCGTCCAATCATTCTTCAAATCTTCTGCGATTTTTTTATTAATATTTGATTTTACAACATCGCCATAAAGCATTAGTGCAGCACGTATAATAAAATCAGAACCAAATCCTGTATATGCTCCTACAAGTATTTTTCCAAACTCCGACTTTGCACTTGGCCAGTACGCCTCTAAGATTGACATTGTAATCTCAGATTTTTTAAGAGCCTTTCCCCCACTATTAAATCTGACAAACATTTCAAGAGCATCATCTTGTTTCATATCTCTAATTTCTGTATAACGAATAAGTTTTTCAGTATATATTTTGTGATATAACTTGTTTAAAATGTTTCGTGCATATTCTTTGCTATTGGAAGGTACATTTGAAATCTCATCTTCTATTGCCTGCTCTCTAGTCTCATTATTTTGAAAACGACTTTGTAAAATTGTACGTATTTCAAATTGAGTAGGGCTTAGACGACCTACTTTTTCACTAAAACGAATATCAAATTTCTTGCTATTATATTCTTCCTCATCTACAGCAATTTTATTTTGATCTAGTTCAATCAATAGTTTTGTATAAGTCAAACTTCCAGTACTTCTACGAGCGTAATTTGGCCGAATAGTAGATTCACCGAATAAAGACAAAAACAATGAGGTGAGTCTTTGTTGTCCATCTAGTACAGCTGTATCAGAAGTTCTCACATCAATACTAGTCAACTCGTAATTCATCGTATCTGCTTGTTTCCTACTATCAAATGTGACCTTTGATAGGAAATTACAGAAATAGGTGTCCCATGAAACATTAGAATCGTCAACATGCCAAAATAAGAATGTAGCTATTGGATAATCTAATAAAATAGAATCCCATAACTTTTCTATTTGTTCAGTACCCCATACAAATTGTCTTTGAAAAGCAGGCATAACATACTTTCCACTTTCAATATTAGTCAATGCTTGAAAAATGGTAATACTATCATCATTTAACCGACTCATACTTCATTCCCCCATGTTTATCTTTAAATCTCTATTTTATATGACTATATCTCCACTATAACCAAATACTAACAACACAGCATCATTTATTTACAGAATTATCTTAATATGTACAGATGCTACTAGTATAATGAAAGCAATAACCATATATGAAATGAGGACATACAATGCCAATCTACAACAAGCTTATCCGAGATCGCATCCTAGAAATCATCGAAAAAGACGGTAAGACTTATGATATGGAGATGCTATCTAAAGAACGTCATGAAGAAGAGATTAAAGCGAAGCTAACAGAAGAAGTGCAGGAGTATCAGTCAACTCAAAACAACCATGATGCACTAGAAGAACTCGCAGATATTCTGGAGTTGGTTCATGCTGCTCTTCCCCTACATAATGCAACATACGAACAGTTGGAAGAAGTACGCGTGAAGAAGAAAGAAAAACGTGGCGGGTTTGATAAAGGGATTTATTTGATCGAGGTGCATGATGACTGAGATTCGGTTCATCACACAAAATCTAGTTTCAAATTTGGAACAGCAATTAGAACAAGCTACGACTGTCTACTGGATTACTGCATTTGCAATGAAATCCGGTGTGGACCTGGTACTTCCTAGTTTAGTAGATGCCGCAAAGCGTGGAGCAGACATTAAACTTTTAGTAGGCGATTATTTATCCATTACGCAGCCAGAAGCTTTGCGACGGTTAATTGACGCAGTGCCAGAAGCAGAAGTACGCATTTATCAGAGTCATGGACTCTCCTTTCACCCAAAAGCGTACTTGTTCCGAAATACTACAGAGAATACATTGATCGTTGGATCTTCCAACCTTTCAAAATCTGCGCTGACAAACGGAATTGAATGGAGCCTTTTTGTGCCAACACCACTTGAAGAACCACTCTTTGAAGAAGCTGCAACTGAGTTTATGCGTCTGTTTTATCACCCTCAAACTCTACCTGTGAATTCTGAAACTCTTCTTTTATATGAAACTAAGTACAACGAAAACAATAAGGCTATGCCACTCAGTTCTCTCTGGGCAAAGCACGATGAGATTGAAGTGATGTTTGGAACAGACGGGACAGATTATGAGCCTATCTTGATTGAAACGAACGAAATTTATTCAACAGATGTCACTCCCCGTCCAGCACAGGAATTGGCGTTGAAAGCTCTGGAGGAGTCAATGGAGGAAGAGTACGATAAGGCTCTTGCCGTTATGGCGACGGGTTTAGGCAAGACGTATCTTGCAGCTTTTTTCGCGGAACGTTTCAAACGTGTTCTCTTCGTCGCACATAGAGAAGAAATTTTGTATCAAGCACGTGACTCTTTCCAACATGTTCATAATTCGAAGAAGTCCGGACTTTACAACGCAACACACAAAGACATAGACGTAGATTTCTTATTTGCATCGGTGTCAACACTTAGCCAAGAACACCATCTAGCTAAGTTCCAGTCCGAAGAATTTGATTTGATTGTTGTTGATGAGTTCCACCACGCGACAGCCCCAAGTTATATGCGCATCATCAATCATTTCAAACCTAGATTTTTATTAGGCATCACTGCCACACCTCACCGATTAGACAATAGTGATGTATTCGGGATTTGTGATGGGAATGTCGCTATTACCATTAACTTCTTAGATGCCATTCAAAAACAATGGCTGGCCCCTTTTAAGTATTATGGAGTTTATGACGATACGGATTATAGTCAATTACGTTGGGTTGGAACTGGCTATGCGGAGGAAGATCTTGCTCGAGTTCAGCTCCGTGAGTCGATGGCAGAAATGATTTTCTCAGAGTGGCAATCAAAAAAGCAGACGCGTACAATCGGGTTCTGTTCTTCCGTTCGCCAAGCACAGTTTTTAGCAAACTACTTCAAACAACAAGGAATTCATGCGATTAGTCTAGATGCCAAGTCGGACCCAGATGTACGGAAAAGTGCGCGACAAAAGTTAAACGATGGAGAGCTCGAAATTATCTTTACTGTAGACCTTTTCAATGAAGGGGTAGATATCCCAAAGGTAGATACACTTCTATTTGTTCGGCCTACCGAATCTCTTGCAGTATTTACCCAGCAGATTGGACGAGGCCTGCGACTGGCAGATGGGAAAGATCACTGCGTAATCATAGATTTGATAGGGAACTATCGCAATGCGGATTTGAAATGGCGTGTATTTAATCCAGAACAGCCTATTGGCACTGGAGTGACTAAAATCGCTGATACGCTACCGATGGATTGTGAGATTCACTTAGATACTCAAGTAGTAGATCTTGTAAAACATATGATTCGGAAATACCGAAAGCCAAAAGATGTCCTACTATCTCATTACTACGAATTGAAAGCGGATCTCGGTCGCCGTCCAACCTATCTTGAATTTCATTTGCAAACACCTGTGGATACTCTATCAATTAGAAGAGAATTTGGTTCCTATTTTAACTTAATACAAGAAGCTGGCGATTTAAGTACTCATGAAGAGCGAATCTTGAGAGACTACCAAGCTTGGTTGGTTGAAGTAGAAGAGACTAGTATGACTAAGAGCTATAAAATGACTCTTCTTCACTGTATGCTGCAGCGAGGCCCATCTGAATGGTATAAACCAATCTTAGCTGAAGAAGTAGCCCAATGCTTTTACGAATTTCTTTGGGGGA
This sequence comes from Chryseomicrobium aureum, assembly GCF_016909155.1. GTDB lineage: Bacteria > Bacillota > Bacilli > Bacillales_A > Planococcaceae > Chryseomicrobium > Chryseomicrobium aureum. The sequence goes on along the minus strand of NZ_JAFBFG010000006.1, from coordinate 45,026 downwards.
AGAAATACCGACGTGATATCGATTTCACACTTGCCCAGCAAATTAAATTTTCACAGTTTGAGCAACAGAAAGTCGCTAAGCATATCGAAGACAACCCAATGAAGTTTTGGAGTGGCAAAGTTGATGGCTTAGTGAGATTTGAAAACAAAGAGTTCTGGTTTGATTTTGATGTAGCAGCTGAGGATCAAGCGATTTTATTTCAGTGGACTAAGGAGATTTGTGAGTTTCGGTTGCATTGTTACTTTGAGAGGAAGGCAAAAAGATTAAATTAGACTAATAATGCCCTTTCTACTATTCGCTAAATACATTCTTAAAAAACAATGAAGATTTAATATAGTTACGATACTTGTTATTTGAGAGGATGCTAGAGTCTATTAATTAGTAAGAAGAAGCTAAACTTCTAAAAGAAGTTTGGCTTTTGGTCTTGGGCTTGAAATGATTACTGAAACCAATGAGCGAAAAACTCCGTAAACAAGTTATACATTCAATATAGAAAGGAGCCCCAAAATGTCCGGAGCTTTAATCAATCTTCTATTGATCATCCCCCTCCTCATCCTAGCCGTCTACCTCTCCCAAGGCAAAGGCGCTTTTCTGATTGCGGGTTACAACACGGTGCCGAAAGAGGAAAAAGCGAAGTATGATGAGGTCGCGCTATGCAAATTTATGGGAAAAGTACTGTACGGGATCTGCTTCAGTTTGGTACTGCTCTCTCTAAGTGAATGGCTAGAGATTCCCGCACTGCTATGGATTGGTATTGCGTTGATGATAGGACTGATTGTTTTTACGCTTGTGTATTCAAATACGGGGAATCGTTTCCGTCAGCAGTAGATCCAGCTCAGTTGCGAGCTGGATTTTTATTTACCGTAAAGTAAATTGGAAATATAAAGAATTAAAGTTTACTTTACTTTTTGATAAGTTTACTTTATTATTGAAAATAAGAGGTGAAGCAAATGAAAAATGAGGTGGGCGATTCGATTGCCAATAAGGTTTATGAACACCGGGTTCTTGCCAAACTGACGCAGGCGGAGCTCGGAAAGGCCGTTGGGGTATCGAAGCAGACGATTTTTGTCATGGAGAAAGGCAATTATGTGCCGTCGCTGCTCTTGGCTTTCCGGATTGCTGATTTTTTCAAGGTGGAAATCGGGGATATTTTTACGTATGTAAAGGGGATGGATGAAAAATGAGGATAGATCACGTAGGGGCATTTGTTTTTTCTCCGCTGATGGACTGGGCCGAGCAATCGAATGCGAATTTCAATATGGTACTGATGGCGAGCTTAGGGCTTTTACTTTTGGGAGCCGCACTCATCACGGTTTACTATTACCGGATCGGGAAGCCTGATGAGCGGACGAATCAAATTTATTTGAAGAGCACGTTCGTTTTGCTAGGCGCGGTAATTCTAGGAGATTTTATTCTGCCAAAAGAAGAAATGTGGACGATTTTCTTTGTACTCAAGTATGGGGTGGCATTTGTCGCTACTGGTGTATACTTGGCGATGCAATATAAGCGGGAGTTTGCGGGGTAATCTAAAAAAACATGTTGGATATGTAGACTTGTCATGAATAACCCTTATAGTCTTGGTATTTTCTCCAACTATAGACGAGTATTTCATAGGTTACATTTTTGTATCACCTTCATGTATAACGTTTTTCGTAACAATCGGAGGGAATCTATAATGTGTACCACAAATTAAGGGATTGGAGGAATCGTACATGGCAAATCGAAAGGGTGATCAGAAAATCCGTCGTGAAGAAGCTGAACGCAATGTCGGCGAGGACACTTCGTACAATCCTGATCAAATCATTCACGAGGAGCTTGACGAAAAAGGCGGCCAGATTAGTTCTTCAAGCCACTCCACTAACCATTCATCAGACGATGTGACATGGAGCAAAGAGAATGCTGCTCGTAAAGGTAAAAAACCTGACCAAAGCGGCATCAACACCTCCGGCTCGTAATTCAATAGATACATGGGAGAAGGCGTTGGTGCCTTCTCTTTTTAATTATTTAAAGCCTTGTCAATCACGTCAGCCTCTTTACGGAGTCGCATGTAATAGATGAGCCAGACGATACCCGAAGTCTTGGCCCTGTTACGTGTAAGTGCATTGATAATTTGATTTTTCTTTAAATGCGGATAGGGATTTTTTTAATATAGTCATTTTCATTCAAATGACTGTATTGAATCGGTTTATTGGGATTTGCGGTGGACCACTAGCTCGCCTTGGTGCCTTATAAAAATAGATGGATTAATTTGGATTTTATTGGTAGGATTAACTATACATAAATTGGATGAGGTGAAGACATGAACGAAAAGCTACTGCTGGCACTATTCATGGTAGCCACTGCTATCATGATGTCGATAGTCATTGAGAATTGGATTGCTGTCGCCTGTTATTGGATTTTGAGTGCAATGACCATATTTTATATTTTTACAGAAACTGAAGAGAAGTCTTCAAAAGACAGTCAGTAAAAAGCTGCGTACGCTATGTACACACCTTTTTTAACTATTCAAACTGTATGTATAATAATCCTGCGCATGGTGAACTTTAAATCCTACAGATTCATATAACCACAGAGCATGCGCGTTTGTCGCTTCGACCTCTAAATGGACCGAGTATCCTGCTTCACTTTGGTCTTTCACAATCCTGCGAAGGACATTGCGGCCGATTCCTTTTCCTTGGTGTTCAGGTAAAATTGCAAACCCGTAGATCCACGCTTGGCCTTCCTCTCGCTTCACGCGCACTTTCCCAACCGGCTCTCCTTCCACATCAATCATCCACAAATCTGTGTCCGGTTCCGCGGTGATGCGTCCTTCTGTTGCGAGTGAATCTTCCCGTGTTAGTCCAAATGCTTTGATATCCAGTTGCACACGAAGTTCTCTATCTCTGTCTTCCGCAGGTCGCAGTGTAAACCCTGTTGCTTCCGGTAATTCCACTGGCTGCCACTGCATTTGATGTTCAGTGAACGAGTAGATAGCTCCTTTCTTTTGCAAGAATGCTTTTGCTGCTTCAGAAGAAGCTGGTGCATTCATTAAGACTTTTGTGAATCCTAGTTTCGATACGGTCAACATTGCTTCATCAAACAGGCGTGTAAAATGACCCGCACGACGAGACCTCGGCCTTACCATCCCCGTGACTTCGACAGTAGACCCAAAACCATAGAGCCCAAGAAAGGCTACGAGTTCGTCGTTTTCATAGTGGAGAAAATCATACTCATTGGATTCTCTATCTTCGAGCATCTCCCAGTTCAGTTTCATCTCAAGGTGGTCATGAGCCTCCACTACTTTTTGCAACGTCTTGATGGCTTTTAATTCTTCCAGCGTTCTCATGGTGTGTCCCCCCTTACTCGCTGCACTCTTACTAATTCTTGCAAAACACTGTTTTCACGTTCGATATAAAAATTCTTGAACGGGTCAATGGGATCGAAGGTGGTACCAAGCCCCTTTTTCGATTCGGTCGGGGTGCGTTTGGATGGCCTGTCCTGCGAGTTCTCGAATCACGAAATCTGTATACCCGGTTTCTTCTAGCAGCTCTCGTGCAAGTGCCTGCTTGTCACTCTCTCCTGCCTCCACACCTCCCCCAGGAAACTTGTAGTCTCCGCGGTTCGATTTCATCATAAGTAAGTTCTGACCACTTCAGATGATTGCGCGAACACCGGTGCGGGAAATCACTTTTACATTTGCCGGAATAGGATCTCCCAACGTAATTTCAAATTTAGTAGTAGTTTTCATAGTTGCATTCCTTCCCTATGACCTGGTCTCAAGTTCCCCGTGGAACAACTAGTCATTTAAATTGGCTGGTTGTAAATTAATGATTTTCACGAGTTGTTCGTTCATTTCCTGGGCAGATGCTTCGAAACCATGTTGATACCAGTGCAAAATCATCCCGATGATCGCATTCGCTTGATAGGCACAATACAAATCTCGTTGAATCTCGGGCTGATTCCAGGAAGTCGCATGGTCATTTAAAAATAAGGTCCGTACTTCATCAAACAGCAGGTAGTAATACAAAAGAGGCACTCGTTTAGACAATACAATTGCATAAAAAGATTCGTAGTTCTTGATGTGATGAAAAATACGGATAGTAGACGGATCTAATTCTGACGTTTTCAATACAGACACATGGCGGTACGGCTCTTCATAGGATTTTGCGAGGTCCGCTGTGATTTCCCGGAAGTATTCCTCGAACACATCATTGATTTCTTGGTAATGAAGATAAAACGTTCCGCGGTTAATCTTGGCTTGTTGGCAAAGTTCTGTGATGGTAATTTTTTCGAGCGGCTTTGTTTTTAACAATGCAACTAGTCCTGCATGCAAAGCATCTTTTGTTTTGAGAACACGTAGATCCGTTTTCATTTTTTGTTCACTTCCTCCTCGACACATTTATGCGTTTTGTTCATTAGTAAACAGATATCTATTTTTTGATTATTGTGTCAATTTATCATCCTTAGTATACTTTTTATTGAACAGGTGTTCAATAATTATCTTAAAATAAGAGTGGGGAGGACACACACATGCGTTTACAAGACAAAGTGGCCATTGTAACAGGCGCTGCTTCGGGAATGGGAAAAGCGATTGCGGAAGCGTATGCAAAGCAAGGAGCAAAAGTCGCCGTTTCAGATTTGAATGGTGAAGGTGCTGAGGTAGTAGCGAAAGCGATTCAAGACAACGGTGGCGAAGCATTCTCGATTCAAACGAACGTGGCAGACAGTGCAGATTTGGATAAGCTATTTGAAGAAACTGTTGCGAAATATGGGCATATTGATATTCTCGTGAACAACGCGGGCATCATGGATGGCATGGAACCTGTTGGGGAAATTGAAGACGCACGGTGGGACCGCGTATTCGCAGTCAACACGACAGCTGTCATGCGGGCATCTCGTCTAGCAGTGAACCACTTCTTAGAACGCGGTCATGGTGTGATCATCAACAATAGTTCAGTCGGGGGATTGTACGGAGCACGTGCCGGGGCTGCTTATGTGGCATCAAAACATGCGGTCGTCGGTCTAACCAAAAATACAGCGTTTATGTATGCGAATAAAAATATTCGGTGCAACGGTATCGCTCCCGGTGGCGTCGAGACCAATATCGGATCTTCGATGACGAGCTTGAGCGAGTACGGAATGGGTCGCCAACAACTGGGAATGGCTATCAATCCGCGCATGGGGAAACCAGAAGAAATTGCGCAACTTGCGGTGTTCTTAGGGTCAGACGAGTCGAGCTTTGTAAACGGACAAGTCATTGCGGCAGATTCTGGTTGGACGGCTTACTAATTTATAGTCACTTTCACCAACCTTCAGAGGTTTTCTGAGGGTTGGTTTTTTGTTTGTAAAGTTCTTGCTAGCAAGATCTTTGAGCAAATTAAGGTTTGTGCCCTCAGTCATATTATGGAAACTAATTCGTCCTGATCCCACCAAAAAAACGCCGAACCCTAAAAGATTCGGCGCTCCGTTTCTTTATTTTCCTGCTTGTCGGTCATAATTTGAAAACGAGTGGGAATCAATTGTACAACAACATAAATTCTCCTACTTTCTTGTTAAAATGACCGTTTCTTCTTCACTTTCTGAACCACAAGATAGCCAAGCACGGTTAGCACTGTACTGTACATCGCAGTAAGAGCAAGAATCAGAAGGACAATGCCACCATCTAAAGCTAAATTAAATGTGAAATTTGGATAAAGGAAACCCCAGTAGACCTGGTATGCGCTAAACAAAATCCATATAGGAACAAACATCTTCCAGTAATGTTTCTTTAAACCTTCTGGAAACTTCAGCAACATCCAACCACCACCTTTTCCTTATGTTACCATACAGTAATTCCTTGTCGACCCTATTCCTCAAATAAGTATGCTATTATCTAAGTAATCAAACAATTCAAGGAGGCTCATCATGAATTTAGGACTGACAGATAAAGTGGCACTCATTACGGGTGGTAGTAAAGGTATTGGATTCCAGACAGCTCTTGATCTTTCTGCTGAAGGTGCGCATGTCGCAATCGTCGCACGTAGCGAAGAACATTTGCAGAAAGCCAAGGACGAAATTAAGGAGAAGACAGGGCGTGAGGTACTTACTATTTCAGCGGATGTCTCGCAAGAAAGTGAGTGTAAACGTGCAGTGGACGAGGCAGTCGCACACTTTGGGAAGTTACATATTTTAGTTAACAACGCAGGTACTGCAGCGGCAAAGGCGTTTGAAGATGTCGACGGTGAAGCGTGGCAGAATGACTTGGACCTTAAGCTTGGTGGAACTATCCACTGTTCCCGTTACGCAATCCCGCACATGAAAGAACAAGGAGGCGGGGCTATCGTCAATTTGGCAGCAGTCGTAGCAAAGACGCCTCCAGCAAGCAGTCTCCCCTCTTCCGTCAGTCGTTCAGCCGGTCTTGCGCTGACACAGGCGATGAGTAAAGACCTTGGCAAGCACAACATTCGCGTGAACGCTGTATGTATCGGTTTGATCCGCAGTGACCAGATTGAAAAAATGTGGCAAAACAATCGCCCAGACCTCACGTGGGATGAGTTCTCGCATGAGACCGGTAAAGGCATTCCGCTCGGCCGGATCGGTGACACTCAGGAAGCTTCTAACGTCATCACGTTCCTCGTATCAGACGCTGCTTCTTACGTGACGGGCACGTCTGTCAACATTGACGGTGGTTCTGGAAACGCTCTATAAAAAAATGACCCCTGGATTTGTCTCAAACACTAAGGATACTTACTTAGTCATGAGACAACCCCAGGGGTCTAGTTTTATTAACTCTTCGCTTCCCTCAAGTAACGCGGATAGGCAAGTAGAGCTAGTGTAATACAGGCAATTCCAAATCCGACGAGGACTGCAAGCGACTGCCATACGTCCATAAGCGTACCGTTGTCGAGAATCACTGTCTTATACCCTTCAAGTGCCCAGTAATGTGGTAAAAAACGCGCGATGTTTTGCATGACGTCGGGCATAAACTCTACAGGCATCCAAAGACCCCCAAGCATCGCTCCCCCAAGTGCAATGACCTGAGTCAACGCGATTCCCATATTTTCTGTTTTTGCTAGCACGGCCATGGCCATCCCACAACCTGTCGCTACAAAAGCAAGCCCTATAGAAAGTGCTAGAAGAGAAAGAGTATCACCAAGAGGCAAGTCATATACCACTACGCCAAACGTGAACAATACAACGATTTGAAGCAACACAACCGCAACAAACGGCAGCCATTTTCCTGCAAAATAGTCGAGGCGGCGGATAGGTGTACTCGCAAGTCGAGCAGCCATTCCGCTATCTCGGTCTTTGATGAATGCAACAACGATAGAAATCATGATATAGAACGAAAACATCACTGTGTAGCCCGGAACTATTTGAACTACTAACTGCTCAGGTTCCGCCCCCATGCTTTCTCCGAAAAGCGTGATAAACCCTACGATGAAAATGACTGGCAGTAGGAATGTCCAAAACCATAATCCTTTGTCTTTCGTCTTCTTTTTCAATTCTAAAAGAGCAATGGCTGTCATGACGCTCCCTCCATTCCCGTATCTCGTAAGGATGTTCCTGTTAAGCGAATGAAAATATCTTCTAGTCGTGCTTGGCTGAGCTCTAACCGCTCGGGCAAGACGGCTTGTGAAGCAAACGAACGTGCAAGCTGCTCTAAAGTTTCCAGAGGCTCATCGCTGACAATACTGAACCCTGCACCTTGTTCCTTGAGTAAAGGAAACCCTTGCAACACTTCAGCAGTTACTTGTTTTCCTTCAACATAAATCGACGAATGATGGTGACGTGCCAACACTTCCTGCATAGGCCCATGCTCTACAACCTTCCCTTGATCAATGAATCCGATCGCATCACAGAGTTGCTCGACCTCTTCCATGTAATGGCTGGAGTAAATCAGCGTCTTCCCTTCTTTTTTCAACGAATGGATCAACTCAAATATCGCTCGACGAGACTGCGGATCCACGCCGACAGTCGGTTCATCTAAGATAATGATGTCTGGGTCATGCAACAACGCACAGCCAATATTTAAACGGCGCTTCATTCCACCCGAAAATGTGGAAACAACGGACTTTTCACGTTCTTCTAATCCGATTTGACGAAGTACTTCTTTGATACGTTTGGACACTTGAGCTTTCGGGAGTCCATACAGTCTTCCAAATAAGAGCAGGTTATCTCGTGCCGTTAGCGTTTCCTCTAAACAGATATCTTGTGGCACATAACCAATCCGACGTTTGATAGCTAGGCGGTTATGATGAAATGTGGCGTTCTCAAGCAGTACTTCGCCTTCGTACTCTTCTAAAATACCGACTAAGATTTTCATCAGTGTCGACTTCCCTGCACCATTTGGCCCGACCAAACCGAAGCAAGTTCCTTTTGCGATTGTTAGTTCCACGTCTTGAAGAGCACAGTGTGTACCGTAGCTTTTCTTCACGTTTTGGATGTGAATCATTCAACTTCCTCCCTATCTACGTTTTTGAAGAGACTGATTCATGCGTCTTTCTAGCTGTTTGAAATAGCTGTACCAACCGAACCAGTTCAGAATGTAGGTGCCTGTGAAAAATAACCACCCAATGAGAAGAGATTGTGGGTTTAGTGGAATCCAGCCAGTCAGCCATGTGAAGACAGGGAACAACACGATAAGTGAAGCTGTATAGTGAACAAAGGTCTGCTTTAACATACTCCATTCCTCAACCTCAAATAACAGGGCAGAAACACTAAAATAAGCACCAATCAACATGCTTCCAAATAGATTTAGTGCGATGAGCCTTGCAGGAACTTCCGCTGTACTGTCATAGAGAAAGACAAGCACGAGAAGGGTCAGCAAACCACCAACTCCAAAGCCTCCGAAAATCCGAATCATCAACTTACTTATCACGACTTCCACCTCCTTCGACAAGTTGGTTACGTAGATGGTGCACGTAGCTTCGTGTCACATATTCTTTATTACCAGACTTGAAGAATACACAAAGATTGCCGTTAAAGGACAATTCGAAACGATCAATCAAGTCTAAGTTCCCGATGACGGATTTAGAAAATCGGATAAAGCCATAGTTCCCTAAGAACTCTTCTAGTTCATACAGCTTCAACTTGAGTTCGTATGTTCCTTCAACAGTCTGGGCAAACACTTTACGATTGGCTGAGTATACGAAATCAATATCGTGCGGCTGCAAAATAATGGACCGCTCACCATCACTAGCAACAAGTCGCTTCGGAGCAGTGTCTAATTTCTCCAACTCTTTCAGGTGGCGTACAACTGCCTCCACTTCGGCAGTCCATTCATTGGCTTGGATGGTAATCACAGCTGTGTCCTCATGTTGAGGATCAATGTCAATTTTGATTTTCATTGGGCCTCCCTTTCTTGTTCTTAGTGTAGGTCAGTTTATGTAATGGGCGACAAAGATAGGGCCAACATGCTTTAAATCGTGCATAACATGACCCGTTCGGTGTGTGAAACGTAACTTTCTATTCAAGTATATAAAAAAAAAGACCCCTAGAGTTGGGTCACTTCTAAGTTTACTTAGCGCGTGAGACAACTCCAGGGGTCTACATTTATCAAATTAGATTAAGCTGTTTTTACTGTAAAGTCGACATCGACGTTGTTGCGGATTGCGTTAGAGAATGGGCAGATTTTATGTGCTTCTTCTACCAACATTTCTGCTGTGTCTTGATCCGTCCCTTGGATAGTAATAATCATTTCGACTGACAATTGATACCCCGCATCGCCTTTATTTAACGATACGTGCGACGTGATTTCAGAACCTGAGATCTGTGCTTTCTTTTGCATCGCAACAATATTCAATGCAGAGTCAAAACAAGCTGAGTAAGCACCTGCGAATAATTCTTCAGGTGTCGTCTTGCCTGTCATGTCTGCACCTGGCATTGGCATTCCCAAATTCAAGTCATATGTTCCGCTCTCTGAAGTAACGCGGCCTTGGCGTCCTCCGACAGCTGTAGCAGTTGATGTAAATAGTTTTTGCATAGTGGTTCCTCCTCTAATTTTTTGGTATAATTAAGTTGTACACAATTTAATTTTACACAACTAAAAAACACTTGCAACTAATTTGCACAAGGAGGAATGGTTTATGGATGCTCTTCATCTTTCGAATCAACTCTGCTTCCCGTTTTATGCGGTATCAAAAGAAATCACCAAGCGCTACCGGCCGTTACTCGAACCTTTGCAGCTAACCTATCCTCAATATCTTGTGATGCTCGTACTGTGGGAGACCGATCAACTATCTTTAAAAAAAATTGGTGAGCGGCTCCATCTTGATTCAGGTACCCTTACACCGCTAGTCAATAAACTTATTTCACAAGGTTATATCGAAAAAGCACGAAATCCCCACGACGAACGCCAGCTCGTTATTCAACTGACACCTACTGGACGCGCGTTACAAAATGATGCAGCGGATATTCCAGCAAAACTTGCTGAGGTTCTCGGTCTCACGGAACACCAGTACTCTGCTTATCAAAAAATGCTTACTGACCTTTCCATAAAGCTTGGGTTAAATGACGGGACATGCTAATCTTTATTATTCTTCCCAGGGAACTTTTTTATAGGAACTTCTATACTTCCCTATTCGCAAAGTCATACTAATCAATCTAGTAAGAAAGTCACTAGCTCTACGTTTTACAAAATATTTTTTATTTTATAGGTCTATAGATAGTCATTTAGACCTTAAACCGGAAAGTGGTGTTCTTGTATCAAAATAACCATATTTTTTTCTAATAATAGTACAATAATTTCGACTTTACCTGTTACTATAAAAGAGATGATATATAGAGTTGCCACATTCATAGACTCATTCTGAAACTGTAAGGAGGTTCGTTAAATGCAACAAGACCACTCGAGGTATTCTCGTCTCGCCAACATCACGAAAATGATCAACATGAAGCTCGACTTGCGTGAAGTCATGGAACAAGTCACACTCGCCATCTCTGAAGAAATTATGCGCTGCGATTCAGTCGGTATCTACATGCCCCAACCAGACGGCACATTCCGAGGATACGTCGGGAAGCCAGAAGTCATCAATGGCCGTACTTTAGATATGCACGTCATCGACACAGACTATGACCTGTTGGCAAAAGAAGTAATTGAAACGAAAAAAACAATTTATATTCCAGACACCTCGCGCGACAACCGACCGGACCCACGAGCCGTAGAAGCGTTCCAAATCAAGTCTTTGCTCGCCCTCCCCATCTCATTCGAAGGTGAACTTTTTGGACTTGTCTTCCTATTTGATTATGGAATCCCTATGAATCTGACAGAAGATGAAATTCAAGCAGTGGAAGCGTATGTCAATATGGCGGCTGTAGCTATCCAAAATGCATCAAATTTGGCGCGTAAAGAGATGCTACTGAACGAAAAGCAGTTGCTTCTTGACGTCTCGAAAGACTTATCGATGTATACCACCCTTCAAGAATGTTTTGATAGCTGCTTCTTCTATATTCAAAAAGTCTTAAACAATCCAAACATCGGCGTTCATCTATTCGACCCAATAGCTAAAAAACGAATCAAACCAGCTAAACTTAGTAAAGAAAGTGACTGGACCGAAGAAAAATGGCTTGAAACCCATAATGAATTGGATGTCGATGACAGTAATGACGTTCTAATGCAAGAAGTCATTGAAAAGAAAGCGTACATCTACATTCCCGATGTCTCGATTGATGATCGACCCAACCATGATGTCTGTAGAAATTTTGGAATCCGCGGCCTTGTCATGTTCCCTCTCATTACAATGGGAGAGGTGTTAGGGCAAATCTCAGTTGTCACACTAGAAGATAATGTCCCACCATACAATGAGACGCAACTGCAACTGGCTCAATCCATTATCGATACGACAGCTTCCGCCTTGTCTCACTTACTTTATATGGAAAAGCAAGAGATCTTGATTGAAGAGCGCACGTCTGAAGTGCTTGAGAAAAACAAAGAGCTTGAAGAAGTCGTTTCAGAACTGAAACATTTGAGCCGGGAAAAAGAATTGATTTTGAACTCAGCTGGAGAGGGCATCTTCGGTTTAGATTTACACCGGAATATCACATTCTGTAACCCTGCAGGTGCTACGATGCTTGGCTATTCGTCGGAAAGTGAACTGATCGGGAAACCCGTGAAAATTATTACGAACGGCAAAGTGATGGAACGTTCGGAAAACGCATCCGCTTACCCTGATACGTACTTTGAAGAGTACCAAGAATTTTATAGAAAAGATTGTTCTCGATTCCCTGTAGAATATGTAACGTCACTTATCAAAGAGAATGACAAAGTGGTCGGTGAAGTTGTCACATTCAAAGACATCACACAGCGTAAGCAGCTGGAAGAGAAAATCAAATACTATGCATATTTTGATAGTCTCACCGACCTACCAAACCGCGTGTTGTTGATGGATCGCCTGACGCAGGGCTTGAAGTATGCAAAGAAAAATGGAGAAAAAGCAGCTGTCCTGTTTTTAGATCTCGACCGCTTTAAACTTGTCAATGATTCACTCGGGCACAGCTACGGCGACTTATTGTTGAAAGAAGTAGCGCTGCGCCTAATGACTTGTGTGCCAGAAGGAGCCACGATCTCGCGTCAAGGTGGCGATGAATTCACGATTTTCTTACCGAACGTCAAAGAAGACAGTGATATTTTAAAAGTCATTAAATGCATTAATGCTGTATTCGTTGATTCGTTTAAACTCAGCGAACATGAGATGCATATTAAGACGAGTATCGGCATTGCCCTCTTCCCGGAAAACGGCGATACGGCAGAAATTCTAATTAAAAATGCGGATACAGCGATGTACAAATCTAAGGAACGCCCGGGTACAAGCTTCCATTTCTTTAGTGAAGAAATGGACATTCGCTCGTATGAATCAATCAAGCTCGAAAATGATTTATACCGTGCCATCGAAAAAGAAGAACTGTTTATTCATTACCAGCCACAAATCGACTACCGCAATAATGAAATCGTTGGTGTAGAAGCCTTATTACGCTGGAAACATCCAGAGTATGGTTTGATTCCACCAGACCGCTTTATCCCGCTTGCAGAAGAAACTGGTTTGATTGTACAGATTGGGGATTGGGTCCTTCGCCGTGCATGTCAGCAATTAAAAAAATGGCATGATGAAGGCTTTGCATTACCTCGTTTATCAGTAAACTTATCAGTTAACCAATTTGAGCAAACGGATCTATTTGGCAGTATTAAGAAGATTTTGAACGAGACCGGTCTTGATCCAAGTTTTCTCGAGCTTGAACTGACAGAAAACCTGATTGTGAAAAATACCGAGTTAACGCTCGAAACAATGAAACAACTGAAAGAGTATGGCATCAAGATTGCGATTGATGACTTCGGAACAGGTTATTCATCTCTTGGGTATTTGCGCAACTTGCCAATTTCCAAGTTAAAAATCGATAAATCCTTTGTCGACCAGATGTTAGTCGACGATGCCGCCATTACGAATACGATCATTACACTTGCCAAGAACTTGAACTTGGAAGTTATCGCAGAAGGTGTAGAAACGAAAGAGCAAGCGGACTATCTACTTGAACAAGACTGCGTTTTGATGCAGGGGTATTATTTTAGTCGTCCGCTCGACGCAGAGACTTTAACGAACAAATACGTATAAGTGAGGAGATCGATGATGAAAGCAGCACGTCTCGTATTAGAGTATTTGAAACAAAATGGGGTTAACCACATCTTTGGAATACCGGCCGGTTCGGTCAATGCCTTCTTTGATGAGTTGACACAAATGGATGACATCACGCCAGTCGTCACAAAACACGAAGGCGCTGCCGGGTACATGGCTGCCGCTTACGCAAAGTATACGAATCATTTAAGTGTCGCCATTGCATGTAGTGGTCCAGGTGGAACAAACCTCGTGACGGGTGCGGCGAATGCGATGCGCGAACACCTGCCTGTTGTGTTTTTAACAGGTGCCGTTCCCGTCAGTACAATCGGTTTAAATGCTTCGCAGGAATTGGATGCTGCTCCTATCTTCCAACCTGTCACAAAATATAGTGTAGCTGTAAACGATGTGAAAGATGTCGTAGCTGAAATCACAAAAGCTGTAGAAATCGCACTTTCTGGTGTACCTGGTCCTGTACACGTAGCACTTCCAATCGATGTGCAGCACCAGCAAGTTCCAGACGCGACACTTCCTGCTCCTGCAAAACGCAGTTTGATTACACCAGAGGCAGAGACTTTAGCTCGCGTGGCAGATGAATTGATTGCACGTGATACTGGCTATATCTTGGCTGGACAAGGGATCCGTGGGGCTGTTGATTCTGTACTTGAGCTTGCGGAAACACTGGGTTGGCCAATCGTGACGACTCCTCAAGCAAAAGGCTATATTCCAACGGATCACCCACTTCTAGTTGGTGTGTACGGTTTTGCAGGACATGAAGCGGCTTCTGAGCTAGTTGCTTCAGGAAATGCACGCAATGTCGCACTGATCATCGGGTCAAGCCTTGGTGAGACCGCGACGAACAATTACAATGCATCCATTACTGCAGACCGTTTCACTGTCCAACTCGATTTTGATGCGTCGGTTTTCAATCGTAAGTATGAAGTCGACGAAGCTTTGCTCGGGGATATCACATTAAGTGTTCCTGCTCTTGTGGAAGCTGTAAAAGCGAAGAAACAAGATAGTACAACTAGTTTATCTGTGAACAAGCAAGCCCCATCAACAGGAGGAGACGACTACACGACAAAGAACGTGTTGATTGCTCTTCAAGAAGCACTCCCTGCATCGACACGCTACACAATCGATATCGGCGAATTCATGTCTTATATGATCAATCACCATCAAGTAAAAGAGTCCTATACGTATGAAATTAATGTTCACTTTGGTGCGATGGGAAGCGGAATCGGCTCGGCAATCGGCTCAAAGCTTGCAGAACCGGAACGTCCTGTCGTCTGCATCACTGGTGACGGTTGCTTCTTCATGCACGGAATGGAATTGTTGACGGCAAAAGAACACAACTTGCCAATTTTGTTTGTCATCATGAACAATGCACGCCTTGGTATGGTGTATCACGGGCACAACCTGCAGTTCAAACGTACGCATACGTCATTTGAACAAGAGCCTGTGAACATCAGTGCAATGGCAGCTGCAATGGGTATTCCAAGTCACCGTGTGACAGAGATGGCCGACTTTACACCTGATAAAGTGAATGAACTGTTGAATCACGGAGGGCCTGCAGTGCTTGAAGTCTTTTTACAAGACAATAGCACTCCACCCATGGGTGACCGCGTGAAGTTCTTGTCTTCTTTCGGTAAATAAATTTATGTAAAAATCCCTGACTCTTCGCTGAGTCAGGGATTTTATGTTTAGCTATGTACTTTCGGCATGTTTTGGAGCACTGCTCCGATTGTCTGCCCTTTGAAAGCATCTGGAACAGCTGTATCACTTTCAAAATAGAAGCTACTTGCTGTTGTGTCCGCTGTGTATCCCATTCTTTGGAGTGTCTCTTGAAGTGCAATAGGAGCTGAAGAAGTACCAGTAGTATGGGCGTAATAAGTTGTTGTGAACACACGCGTAATCTGGTCCCCAATTTCTGAATAAATAACAAAGCAATCTGTTGGTTCCTCAATCACCCAACGACCTTTCGCATACAAGGACAGTCCAGCTCCTTCAAGTGCAGAGAGTGCCTCCAAATTTACACTAAACAGTTCATTAATAAACTCTCTGATTTGTTGCCCTGTAGGCTTAGCATCTTGTTGAATAAGCTTTTCTGCTACAACTTCTCGTGAAGAATGATTTGTTGAATGCACTAGAGGCACTTTGTCTAAATCAAAGCCAAATACTTCGTGTACGACTTGAAACACCGTCTCTACAGTTAGTTCTTGCTCTGCAAGTAATTGGTCCATCTGTTGTGCTTTATTCATAGGTCCTCTCCTTCTCACTAAACTTTTAGTACACCACGCCACCCTCGCGAAGCGTAGTACGAATCGGCCCCATTGTGGTAAGCAAATACTGTGTTGTAGCGGCGGTCCCCGAACAAAGCGCCTCCACGTTCACGAATCTCAGATGGTGTTGCAATCCAGCTGGATGTCTTCAAATCAAATTCTCCAAGCGTCTGCAAATAGCGATATTCTTCTTCTGTCAAAAGCTCAATGCCCATGAGTTCTGCCATCTCAAGTGCTGACGTCTCTGGAGGGAACTTCTTGCGCCCTTCGCGAGCCACTTGATCAAAACATACGCTACGTCGCTCTTTCGGACTTTCTTTTGCGCAATCATAAAAATGATACTGCTCTTTGACAGCGTCAAATCGCACGACGTCCGGCTCGCCGCCGGTCGCTTCCATTTCTGAAAGTGACCAGAGTGCCTTTGAATTTGCGTTTAATTTTTTCTCGACGTCCTCCCATTCAATGACTCCCTTATGTCGTCCCCGGTTCTTCTCAAACCGAGCCTTTAATGCTGCCAAAAGTTCACGTTGTTGGTCCTGCGTTAGTTCGTGGTTTACCATTTCCTTTCGCCTCCCATTCGTTTCTTTCACTTTACCCTTGTTCGTCGAGCGGTTCAACTACCCACGGAAGCCATAGTTCAATCATGACTTGAACAATCGGTTCTGGAAATACGTCGGGCACAAAATCGAACTCCTCTGTTTCAATGAAAACCGTTGCATCTTGCTGCTCATACTTCACGGGAGAGGCTGAGCCAATCACGTGATAAATTGCGAAAAATTGACGCAGGTCGTTCTTTGAATCCAGCGCCATGATTTCTGCAGCCTTTGTTAGGTCTAATCCGTAGTGATCAGTAAGCTTTTGAATCCACTCCGGAAAGGATGGAATACACGCGATATAATTTTGGCAATATAGACAGTCACAGGACGTCAGTGCGCTCGGCAAGCTTTTGTAAATCGCGCGTGTCTGTTCAATTTGCTCATCTGTTTGATTAATTAACTCGTTCATCCCAATCACCTCTTGTATCTATACGAATTACTTGGTAATAAGTTGTCAATGAGAATTGACATCTACTCGATTAGAATGTAACAAATAAATTACAAATGGAATATATATTACATTGATTAAGGAGATTCTATGAAAAACAATGTAAAGCTTGCTCGTCTTTCTGCCAACATCACTCAGACGGATCTTGCCAGGAAGACAGGCATTACGCGACAGACGATTAGTTTGATTGCTAAAGTTTAAAAAAAAACCCACCACAGCTAAGGGGGTCAAAGCTGCAGTGGGTGGGTGCCCTTATTGGAAATAGGTGTTCATTTTGTCAAACATCGCTTGCGTCTCTTCCGCCGTCTTGCGGATGATGAACATGCTACCTTTGAACTCTTTGTTGATCGCTTCTTCTACTTCAGGATGCTGATACAATTCAACAATCTTTAAGTAGTTTTCGTTGTCTGCTTCATCTGCACGAGATGCGATGATATTGATGTACGGCTCGATGGACTCGGATTCTGTATCTTCATACACAACAGCGTCTTCAGCTGGAATAAGACCTGCTTGTACGGCCACACCATTGTTGATTAAGGCAATGGCAACGTCCGGAAGAACACGTGCTGTCTGTTGGGGTTCCATAGCGACAAATTCAAGCTCTAACGGGTTTGATGTGATTTTGTCTAAGTCTCCAGTGATCCCAAAATCGTCAGCTAATTCAATCACACCTGCTTCTTGCAGAAGGTTCAGTGCGCGTGGAAGTGTTGATGCATCATTTGGAATGGCGACTTGATCACCTTTTTGCAATTCATCTAGTGACTCGATTTTATCTGAATACACACCAAGTGGCGCAAATACGGTTGTACCAACAGGTGCCAAGTCTTCCCCAGATTCCGCCACAAAGTTTGAGAAGAACGAGATCGTCTGGAACGCGTTCAAATCAATGTCCCCTGCTGCAAGCGCTTTGTTCGGCATGATGTAATCTGTGAATTCTACTACTTCTAAATCAATGCCTTCCTCTTTTGCAAGTTCTACGATTACCGGCCATTGCGGGCTATCCGCACCGTTCACCCCAATTTTGATTGTCTCTTCTGACCCATCGGCTGAGTTACAAGCTGCAAGTGTTAGAGCAGCTGTGGCAGCAAGTGCTGCAAGTTTTAGTCGTTTCATTTTTTTAATCTCCTATCGTCTCATAATTTTTTTGGATAATGTATTGCCAAGCCACTGGGCGAGTTGCACCAGAAGAATCAAGATAATCACCGTCACGACCATGACGCTCGTATCAAAACGTTGGTAGCCGTATGTAATCGCGATGTGCCCGAGACCACCACCACCGACATATCCGGCCACTGCCGAGAAATCGATCAAGCTGACTGTCACAAACGTGAGACCAAGAATCAGTGGTCCAAGCGCTTCCGGAATTAAAACGGTAAAGACGATTTGGAATGGGCTCGCCCCCATTGCTTTCGCTGCTTCAATAACACCTGGGTCGATACTCAGTAAGTTCTGTTCGACGATACGCGCAACACTGAATGTTGCCATGATGGCCATCGGGAATACAGCAGCTCCTACACCAATTGTCGTACCCATCACGAGGCGCGTCACTGGCATCAAGAATACGAGGAACACGATAAATGGAATCGGCCGAATCACATTGATGAGTAAGTTGAGAAGGCCGTATAACAAGCGATTTTCTAAGATATTGCCTTGGCGAGAGACGAATAAAGCGAGTCCCACCAAGACGCCTAAAATCGAACCGAGAATCAGAGTCAGGATGACCATCGTAATCGTCTCGCCGGTTGCTTCTATGATGCGCTGATAAAATGTACTCCACTCAACTTTCATGGATGATCACCTCCTTGATGTCGACAACATCTGCTAGTTCACGGATCACGTTTTGAATCGCGGTCGTCTCTCCTTTGAAGGAAACGACCAGGTTTCCTAGCAACTGATTTTGGATTTCTCGAACAGCGCCGTACACAACGTTAAAGTGGACATTGTGTTGCTGTGAGATTTTTGAAAGAAGCGGCTGACTTGTCGCACTTCCAGTAAACGTTACTTGGTAGATGTGCTCATCTCCCGCTGCTCGCCATTCTTTTAGCAATTCTTGAGAAGGAAGGTCTTTATTGACCGACTGGATAAACCGTTTTGTCGTCGGATGGGACGGGTTTGTGAAGACATCGAAGACTTCCCCGTGCTCGATGACGTGTCCGTTTTCCATAATCGCCACTCGGTTGCAAATGGTTGAAATGACGTTCATCTCGTGTGTAATCAAGAGCACTGTGATGCCGAATTCTTGATTGACGCGCTTCAAAAGTTTCAAGATGTCCTCTGTCGTTTCCGGATCAAGTGCGGACGTTGCTTCGTCGCAAATTAGGATTTCCGGGTTCGTTGCAAGAGCTCGCGCAATCCCAACCCGCTGCTTTTGCCCCCCCGAGAGTTGCTCAGGATAGTTATCTGCTTTATCAGATAGGCCAACGAATTCAAGTAACTCTTTTGTGCGTCTTGCGATTTCCGCTTTTGGCGTGCCTTCAAGTTTCAACGGATAGGCAACATTCCCTGCGACAGTGCGGGATGTGAACAAGTTAAAGTTCTGAAAGATCATCCCGATACGTCGGCGTTGCAAGCGAAGTTGTTTGGCTTTTAGAGATGTGATGTCGGTATCATTGATTTTGATGACGCCACTCGTCGGCTTCTCTAGAAGGTTCACGAGGCGAAGGAGCGTGCTCTTGCCGGCTCCACTAAACCCGATGATGCCGAAGATGTCGCCCTTTTTGACGTCGAGCGTGACGTTTTGGACCGCGTACACATCACGCTTTCCGACTTTGAATGTTTTGGATACGTTTTGGAATGTAATCATGGTGGACTTCCCTACTTTCTTGCTAGAGTGCATAAAAAAAGACCTTCATCTCTTAAGAACATAAGAAATGAAAGCCTTGAAAAAGCCTCTCAGTCTTATCTCTCAAGTGGTGGACACTTGCAGGATTTGGCACTGACGCATGCGCGCTTTGCCGAGACTTCACAGGGCCTGTCCCTCCGTCTCTCGTGATAAGAATTGCTGGTATGTAGTTTTGAATTTCGTTCGTCTTGCTAACTGTTTCACAGTCTAAAGCATCAAAGTTTTGTCGTCAATAGTAATTTTACTAATTTTTTTAGTAGTCTGACTATGTAAGCGGTTGCTTTGTTGGTACGACGCGGATAGTTTTTTATTAGTTTTATTAAAAATTCTTTAAAAAGCATTATTTTGATTTCCTAGATGTGAACAAGCTATCTAATAAAAAAGAGCTTCCTTTCTAAATACAGAAAGGAGGCTCGTCTCATGTAAGCACGTTCGATTTGTATTTTGTCAGCAACTGCTGGGGAATGTGGCAGTAATCATCCGGACAGCGAGCAAGACGGTCTTGGTGTTCTTCAGCACTACGTACATAATTGATAAGCGGCAGAACTTCTACAGCAATTCGGCCCGCATCTTCACGTTTCTTGATGAACGCCTTGGCCTGCTCTAAATGTTTTGGGTCTATACTATACACCCCAGTTCGGTACTTCTCTCCAACATCTTCCCCTTGTTTATTGATACTATACGGATCAATGATTTCAAAAAGATAGCCCATCAACTCCTCGACAGATACCACATCTGGATGAAAAGTCGTTTTTACACATTCCGCATATCCGTCATATTCCCCGTCTAACGTTTTAGATGTTCCATTTGCTCTTCCCGCTTCAGTCGAGACAACCCCTGGCAACGTCTTTACAAATGCTTGTACGCCCCATAGGCATCCCCCTGCTAAATAAATCGTCTGCACACAAAATCTCCCCTTGTATTTAAAATTAAATAAAGACCGAAATCGATCGAAATCAATTCAGGTCTGTAGATGAAGTGTATTTAAAAAAATCCTTTTAAGTTCTGTTGAGTCTGATGTTGCTCTAATCATTGCATTCATATAATCTTCTTTGTCCATTTTCTCAAAATCCCAATCATATCCTTTTGTTTTTTCTAATTCTCTAATAAAGATACGAAGGGTTCTACCGTTTCCCTCTCGAAATGGATGAAGCATATTTAACTCACTTTTATAATAAGCGAGTTTCTCTGAGGCAAACTCAATTGTATTCCAATCTTTCTCTAACGCTAATTCGCCTATAATTGAAGCTCCATAGGAATCGATATATTGAAATTGACAAAATCTAGTATTGCCTTTGGTTAACTGTACACTTCGAACCTCACCTGCAAAAGAGTAAATGTCTTGAAATAAATGTTTGTGGAGTGCACATAAATCATCCATTTTAAAATCTCTAATTTTGTAAACTCCTTGTGCAATTTGAAGTGCCCTAACTGTAAACACATATTGCTCCGCTAATTGAAACTCACTTAAATCATCAATTCCCAACAAATTATGTTGTAACAAATAAGATTCATCAGAACCAAAATTATACTTTTCCATCTCTAATTACAGCCTTAATCAAATTGGAAGTTAACCTTTGGTTCGTATTAACTGCTTCTATAGCTCTCAAAGCAATTTTTTTATTGATTTTAAACTCTTCTAACGAAAGGCTCTTTTCTACTAAACGATATTCTTTTGAGTCTAAAGATAGTCTAGTCAAACATTTTCCCTCCAGTTCAATAAAATGAATTTGCTTAATTTAAGTATACTTTATTATCTCATATTTTGTGCTTAAATGAACGTAAGTTGCAGCAGTATCTTTCACTTTCAAATTAGTATTTTTCCGACAAACCATCTAGAGTCTTTCCCCTCGAAGTCGAACTCGATAACGGAACATCCGTCAAAATGACTGCAAACGGAACGGTCCAAATAGCTACTAAAAATTAAATGGTTTTCAGGTTTCCTATGACCAAAAACCGATTTTTTCTGCTTCACATAAGCTTTTACATTCCTGTCACACTCTCTTTACAATTCGTTAGTATCATTGCCGTGTACCAAACAAAAGGAGGAAATGTGCATGAAAAAACAGCTTGTAATAGCCGCTTTGGTTGGAGGACTTGTCGTATCCGGAATCAGTGTCAATGTGACGATGGATCACGCAGAAGCACGGAAAGATAACGCTCATAATGGGAAAGTCAAAAATGTAATTTATATGATTCCTGACGGCTACAGTGCCGCCTATGCAACGAACTACCGTTGGTTCAAAGGCGAAGACTCTTCTTTTGATCCGTATGTAAAAGGTCTAATCAAAACCTATTCAGCAGATACAGAAGTGACGGACTCAGCTGCTGCTGGGACGGCGATGGCAACAGGTGTAAAAACGAATAACGGGATGGTCGGTGTTACACCCGATGGAAAAGAAGTCGACTCTATCTTAGATGCGGCAGAAGCTGCGAAGAAATCTACAGGGCTAGTTGCCACTTCTACAATCACACACGCGACGCCAGCTGTGTTCGGCGCAAGTGTCGCATCACGCGGCGATGAATCGTCGATTGCCCCGCAATATTTTGAGAACGATGTGGACGTGCTCCTCGGAGGAGGCCGTGACTACTTCGTTTCACTAGAAGAAGGTGGCAAACAACCTGCCGGAAACTTAGTGGAAGCTGCTCAGAATGATGGCTATGAGTATGTGACCTCCCGTGAAGAGTTACTAAAAGCGAAGAGTGGAAAACTACTCGGTTTATTTGCAGACGACGCAATGGCTCCTGAACTAGAGCGCGGTGAAACAGATCAGCCAAGTCTGGCCGAGATGACGGATATCGCAATCCAAGCATTGAAAAAAGACAAAGACGGTTTCTTCTTAATGGTAGAAGGCTCACAAATTGACTGGGCGGGTCATGCACATGATGCAGCTTGGGCGATGACAGACTCCCAAGCATTCGATGAAGCTGTTGCTGCTGCTCTTGAATTTGCGAAAAAAGATGGCAATACACTTGTCGTCGTTGCAGGGGATCATGACACAGGCGGCATGTCCGTTGGTTCGAACAGTGTGTACGATGTAAAAACGGAAGTACTTCATGACGTTACAGCTACTGGTGACTTTATGGCTGCGCAGTTGAATGAAACGCGTAACAATGTGGAGGAAGTCGTAGAAGCGCACACCGGATTTGATTTAACAGCTGCGGAAATCGAAGCCATTGCTTCTGCCGAAAATCCTGTACGTGCTATCAACACAGTTGTCAGCGACCGCGCGTTGATCGGCTGGACAACAGGTGCACACACCGGGACGGATCTTCCAATCTACGCCTATGGCCCTCAATCTGACTTGTTCACAGGTCTCTTGGACAATACAGATATTCCAAAACATATGGCGAAAGCAATGAAAATCAAATTCCCTAATTAAGTTTATGCTTAGAGCAGCCTCACTTTTGTGGGGTTGTTTTTGTTTTAGTAGACAAACCAGATTTTGTGTTGTATACTAGGTTTAATAAGTTCATGAAGTACAACACATTTAATTCACCTATTACAAAAAGTATCTGTGTATTATTTCCGTACTTTTTGTAATACGTGAATTTTTTTATTGCAGAAAAATGATCTTATTAATAATTTATAATGGAGGTCATTTATATGACACAAGGTACAGTAAAATGGTTTAACGCAGAAAAAGGTTTCGGATTCATCGAAGTTGAAGGCGGAGCAGACGTATTCGCTCACTTCTCAGCAATCCAAGGTGAAGGATTCAAATCTTTAGACGAAGGTCAAAAAGTTGAATTCAACATCGAAGAAGGTCAACGCGGACCTCAAGCTACAAACATCGTAAAACTTTAATTTTATGATACGAAAAGGCATCCCATCTGGGGTGCCTTTTTTGTGTTTCGATTCACAAAAAACCTCTTCTCTTTTGATAGTTTTCTGCTAAACTAGGACTATTCTAGTTTGACTTTACTCCCACCCTGAAAGGAAGAACCCGATGATCCGACCAGCCACCTCTGATGATTTAAAAGAAATCTTAGCTATCTACAATGACGCTATTGTCAACACGACCGCTGTTTATTCGTACCACGCTCAAACTTTAGAAGACCGCACGATTTGGTTTGATCAAAAGATGAAAGATGGCTATCCTGTGATTGTCTTTGAAGTCGACGGACATGTAGCTGGATTTGCGACATTTGGTCCCTTCCGCGCGTGGCCTGCCTATAAATATTCGATAGAACATTCGGTGTATGTCAGCAACGACTATCAAAAACGTGGAATCGGACGTACATTGCTTCAGGAAATCATTCAACTTGCTAAAAATGGTGAGTATAAAACCCTAGTTGCCGGAATCGATGCAGCGAATGAGAAAAGCATCTTGCTTCATCAAAGTCTTGGCTTCACGCACTCCGGAACTTTACGCAACGCCGGTTACAAGTTCGAGCGCTGGCTTGATCTTGCTTTTTATCAGCTGGATTTAGAAGGACCTGAGACACCGGTGGAAGGTTGAAATCCTAGGGAGTTTACACATGAACCTACACACTGAATTATTGAAAATTGACCCACGAACTCGTGTCCTTACTGGCTGGAGTGCGTATCTCCACGCGAAGTGGGAAGAAGCTTTTGCTAGTCATTTAAGACCCGCTGGAAAGAAAAGAATCTATCTGAAGGATGTTGGTTACTACTCTGGATACTTATGGCATGTATTCAGCTATCAAACAAACGAACATCTTTCTGGAAGTGAGGCAATCAGTGCATTTCATGCCTTGTGTAAAAAGCGCTGTTTTGTCTTTTATCAACATTCGAATGATGCTTTTTTGATAGAGGATGCCTCTTGTATAGATATGAACATACTGCAGAATGAAGAAGACATTTACCTGGTAGACGCGGATTTCACATGGACGTTTGTGATCACGCATGAAACCGAGACGTGTGGGCCATATTTTGTCAAAGTGTGAACAGAATTCGATGGTTTCTCATTTCCTATATATCTTCTCTGTTACGTTTCAAAGAAAACCGGATAAAGTGCGCGGTTTTCACGTATAATGAGAGCTATTGACATATGTACGGAACAGATTGTGAAGATATATGACGAAAAACTAGAAAATGAGGTATTTGAATGATAACCACACGCTTTACAGATTTACCGATTAGTGATGATATCCGCCGCGCCTTGACGATTTTGAAATATGACACACCGACTGAAGTACAACAAAAAGTACTTCCTCTTGCATTTGAAAACCTGGACCTTGTAGTGAAATCTCAGACAGGAAGCGGAAAAACAGCTGCATTCGGGATCCCTGTAGCGGACCAGATCATCTGGGAAGAGAAAAAGCCACAGGCGTTGATTTTGACACCAACGCGTGAACTTGCTGTTCAAGTGCGTGAAGATATTACAAATATCGGTCGTTTCAAGCGCGTGAAGGCCGTTGCACTTTACGGAAAAGAGCCATTCTCGAAACAGCGAGATGAGCTGAAACAAAAGACACACGTAGTTGTGGGTACACCTGGCCGTGTGATGGACCACATCGACCGCGGAACGCTAGACCTTGAGATGGTGAAGTACTTGATCATTGATGAAGCAGACGAGATGCTAAACCGTGGTTTCATCGATGAAGTCGAAGCCATCATCAAACAAGTGCCTTCTGACCGCGTCACAATGGTCTTCTCTGCAACGCTTCCACAAGATATCGCGAGTCTTTGCCATGAATATATGCAAGACCCAACGTACATCGAGATTGAATCGACTGGTGTCACTGCTGATACAATCGAGCACTCGTTAATTGAAGTGAAAGAAGAAGACAAAATCGCTCTTCTTAAAGACATAACGGTTGTTGAAAATCCAAACAGCTGCTTGATTTTCTGCCGTACGAAAGAAAATGTTGATACGGTTTACAGTGAACTTGAAGAAGCTGGTTACCCAGTCGAGAAACTTCACGGCGGGATTGTGCAAGAAGACCGATTCGCTGTAATGGAAGGATTCAAGCTTGGAAACTTCCGCTATCTTGTAGCTACAGACGTGGCTGCACGTGGAATCGATATCGATAACGTCAACCTAGTCATCAACTATGATGTTCCAATGGAAAAAGAAAGTTACGTTCACCGTACGGGCCGAACAGGTCGTGCTGGTGCTGCTGGAACTGCGATTATGTTCGCTACTCCTTATGAAAGTAAATTCATTCGTGCCATTGAGCGTTACATCGGCTTCGAACTTCCTAAAGCAGAAGCTCCGGAAGAACAGGAAGTGAAACGTGCGCGCTACGATTTCGACGAGAAGCTAGCAAGTCGTCGTGTCGTCCGCAACAATAAGACGGCTCGTATCAACCAAGACATCATGAAGCTTCACTTTAGCGGCGGGAAAAAGAAAAAAATCCGCGCCATCGATTTAGTCGGTACAATCGCCAATATCCCGGGTGTCACTGCAGAAGATATCGGCATCATTACAATCCAAGATCAAATGTCGTATGTGGACATCTTGAACGGTAAAGGATCTCTTGTGCTGCAAGCAATGGAAACAACTCCAGTCAAAGGCAAAAAGCTGAAAGTCAGCAAAGCCCTAAAATAATCGCTATCCCCTTCACATCTGTGAGGGGGATTTTTCTATGCGATATCGCATATTTCAAGCTATACTAGTTTAAAGGTGGTGGATCTAATGCTAACTCCAACGATACAAAATCAAATCATTGAAGTTATTCTAAAAAAAATTGATGTTGATTTTATAATTCTTTTTGGCTCATTTGCGAAAGAAATGCAAAGAGAAAGCAGTGATTTAGATATCGCTTTTTTTAGTCAACAAAGAATCTCAGCCTATGATCGATTTCTGTTGGCTAGCGAGCTAGCAGAAGCCACTGGTAGAGAAGTTGATTTGGTCGATATTAGAAATCTAGATACTGTATTTACTATGCAAATCTTCTCTCAAGGTCTTCCTATTTTTATTAATAATCACGATCAATTTTATATTCAGCGTATGCGCGCCTATAGTATGTATCTAGCTTTAAATGAACAGCGTGCTCCTGTTATTGAATCAATTAAAGAGCGAGGAAGTGTCTTTGGATATGAATGATGTACTAGTGAATAAGTCGGCAACTATTGAACGATGCATTAAAAGAATTCATGAGGTTTACGAAGGTAATCCAACTAATCTTAAAGATTTTACTAAACAAGATAGTATTGTCTTAAATATTCAGCGTGCATGTGAAGCAAGCATAGACATGGCCATGCACATTATCAGTGAAAATAAACTTGGAGTACCAAAGTCTAGTCGAGATGGCTTCAAGTTGTTACATGAAGCTAAAATCATTGATGAAGCTTTAGCAAAAACTTTGATGAATATGGTTGGTTTTCGTAATATTGCTGTCCACGATTATCAGGCCTTAGAAATCGAAATACTCGAATCCATCCTTACCAAACATATCGATGATTTTAAGAAATTCACGAAAATCATCTTACAACATGAAGCAAAGTGATAGTTGAGACTACCTTTCCTTCCATTTCTGGAAACTATGTATATACTTAAACTAATTACATACGAATAGGAGTGGAAATATGAGCGAATTGAACAAATTCATGACATGGACTTTCACCGAAGAGGTCCCAGTACCAGATTCTATCAAGGATATTTTGATTGCTGGGGAGACAGCAACGACTGCTTACAAGACAATCCGAGATGTTGCCGTAGTCACAAATAAACGATTGATTATCGCCGATCGCCAAGGTCTAACAGGAAAGAAGATTGAAATCTACACAATTCCGTTCAAATCCATCGTGATGTATTCGTCTGAAAACGGCGGCACATTTGATATCAACTCAGAGCTCGAACTTTGGACAAGAGCTGGTCGTTTCAAACTAAACCTCAATAAAAAAGTAGACGTCCGCAAGCTCGACAAAATCATTGCTGAGGCGATTCTCTAACAAAACAAAAGCCAGTTAAGTCCTAAACAAGGGACTCAACTGGCTCTATTTTTACTCTTCTTCTGTCATAACCTCAACCAAAATTCCCGTCGACAAAACAATCACCACGAACAAACCAATTAATCCTAAAACCATTGTTCTCCACTCCTTACCATGTAATAAAGCCTTTGGAACCTGGTGGTGCATGCTGGATCATCTGGAAAATTGGAATCGCATACGCAATAATGATCAACGCAAATGCAATGCCGATCCACAGAAGCCAGTTTTCTAAGAATTTTGGAGTCGCCGCTTTATCACTTTCTGCTAGTGGGAACTCCACAAACTCATCCACTTCCACAGCTTTTGGTGACAAGAATGCACTCATGATCACGATGTAGAGAAGCAACATCGCGGACAAGAACAAAATACTTCCGCCAATCGCCATCGTCACGTGATTGGATATAATCCCCTCAAACCACTCAAGTGCTGCCGGGTGATCATTGTAGCCGCTATACGCAGTACGACGAGGTGCTCCGAGAAGCCCTAACACGTGCTGCGCTGTACTCATCAATAACATTCCGACTGCCCATAATCCGATTTGGATGAAGCCGAGCTTCTCCATCGTCTTCGTGAACTTCCGTCCAGTTAAATATGGAACCATCCAAAACGTGATACCCATGAATGTCATCGCAACCGGAGTTCCAACTGTGATGTGGAAGTGGCCAACAACCCAAAGCGTGTTGTGGACGATTTCATTCAATTGGAAACTTGCATTGATAATTCCGCCCGCGCCTCCAGGAATGAAGAACGCCATCGCAATAAATAATGAGGTGAAACGTAGGTCGTTCCAAGGCAGTTTTGTAAACCAGCCGAACAACCCTTTCCCACCATTCTTGCGGCCTGCTCGCTCAAAATTCGCGAACATCGAGAACGCCGTCATCAATGATGGGATGATGACCATGAATGTCAAAATGACTTGGAAGAACTTCCAGAAGTTTTCGATTCCTGGCTCCATCAGCTGGTGGTGGAAACCGACTGGAATCGAGAACAAGATGAACAACACAAATGATAAACGAGCAAGTGCATCACTAAATACGGGTACGCCTAAAATCTTCGGAACTACCACATACCATGCCATATATGCTGGAAGTAACCAGAAGTACACAAGCGGGTGACCAAAATACCAGAACAATGTACGGCTCAATTCAACGTTGATTGTATCGACCCAGCCGAATGCCCACGGGATGTATTGGAACAACACCGTCGCGACAACACCTAGACACGCAATTGCCCATAAGATGACTGTAGAAACGGTCATGAAGGCAAACAAAGGACTTAACTCACCTTTATGTTCCTTGCGCCAGCGAATATAATGACCCACAAGTGCAAAGCCCATCACGAGCGACCCAACAATAAAGAGTGCCAACCCGATGTAATACCAAGGACTCGCCATCATTGGTGCGTAGAATGTATAAAGAACAGATGCTTTTCCGCTAATGATCATGACGGTTGCTAACACTGTCCCAGCAAGCATTGTCAGGAAACCGATCCAGTTCCACAGCAACACTTTCGGTCCGAATGCGCCAAGACTCTTGCTCATGCCGGTGATAAAGAAAGCAAAGATGAAAAATGTCGTAAAGATAAGTGCGAGTAAAACTCCATGTGCGGTCAAAATTTGATAATAATCCAGCCATGCCGGAAGTTGGAGCTTATCGTTTCGAATAAAGACCTGTAGTAAACCTGCAAGTGTTCCAATTAAAAAGGCAGCGTACGCGACCCCGACGTTCCAAAGGGCCAGTTTGCGTTCTCCTGATGCGATCATTATTCTGTCACCTCAATTTCTGTGAACATGAAATGGTGGCCAGCTCCACAGTATTCGTTACAGATGATTAAATACTTCCCTGGCTTATCGAACGTGTACGATTTCGTCGTCACTTGGCCAGGTACAACCATCATATTGACTTTCGTGTCATCGATCGTGAAACTGTGCACCACGTCTGTGCTTGTTACTTTAAAGACGATTTCTTTCCCAACAGGGACTTTCAGTTCTGGTCCTTCGTATCCGAATGCCATAGCAATGATGGACACTTGATACGTGTCGTCATCCAGTTGCGTCACGCCTGGATTATCAAATGGTGCTGTTTCTCTTACCTTTTCCGGATCGATGTGCTCGATTCCTCCAGCTGGGGTGTGGTGGTTATCTGTAAATGCGCTGACTCCCACGACTGTTAAAAATACTACTAAACACGTGATTCCAAAAACTAACCAGATTTTTTCATACTTATGCAGATGCATGTTCATTCTCCTTTCTGTCTAGAGCGACAAGTACATTAGATAAACGGCGACCCACATCGCCACGATAACAAAGCCGACAAAAAATACGCTGATCAATGTGCCTTTTAGGTTCTCTTCTTCGTGTTGTTTTTTCTTTGCCACGACACTCACCTCTCCTACTTCGTTTATGACTTAAGCGTAAAGCAATCCCTAGGCGGCAACTGTGACATAAATCACATCTGTGACATTAATCTATGCAAAATGTGAAATTACTTCATACTTTTGTCAAACTTTGTCTGATGGAGAGGATGGAAGTTTTGGGTGAGCGGGCGTTCATCGGCTGAATGGCGGATTTCTTCTACCGAAACTCGATTTCTTCTACCGAATCGCCGATTTATTCTGCACTAACGAGGATTTCTTCTACCGAAGTCATATTATGGAAACTAAATCGTCTCAAACACAAAAAACCACCTCCGCAATTCGGAAGTGGTCATCTAGCATCTCTTCAGTTAATCAACTCGGCACAGCGACAACGGGCAGTTCTCGCATTGGATTTCAGTTTTTAAATACGCGAGGTCTCGGATTAGGAGTTTCCCATCACACGTCGACACCACTTGCTGCTTCTTCAGTTCCGACAACATCCGATTGGTCACTTCGCGAGCCATGCCACAAAAATTCGCGAGGTCTTGATTGGTCAACTGTACATCAATCAACACACCTTCTGACTTCTGAACGCCGTAACTGTTCGACAACCGGATCAACGTCGAGTAAAGTGCTCCCTTTTTCCCGTTCAATAACAAGTCCCGGAAGCGAGTCTGCGTCTTCTGCTGATTCAAGCACATCCATTTCATAAACGCCGCAGCGAGTCGCGCATTCTTTTGGAGTTCCGCTTCGAGCTCATGCACCGGAAACAAGTAACATTCGGCATCCTCTTTCACCTTCGCATCCAGCATATAGAATGCCTCAGGGGAATACAGATACACCTCACCAAGCAACTGGCCTGCTCCGCAGATGCGCAGCGTGAGTTCTCGACCGTCCGAGCTGACTTTGTTCAGTTGCACTTTGCCTTTTGTGAGGAAGAACAAATGCTGAATTTTATCGCCTTCTTGGAACAAATAGCTGTCTTTACTGAAACTCTTCACCACATGTGGTAATTTCAACAGTTCCTTCAAGTCTTCTGAAATCGATTCCTGTTCAACAAACATGTCCTTCCACCTCCAATAGTAGTATATATACTACCACTTTATACCATGTTCTTTCAGTTGGCTATAGGCGATTTTGTGTACTTCTTGAAGGAATTTTATAACGGAAGTCGAATAGTTAGATAGAGGAAGTAAATTCAAACGAGAAAGGTTGCGACGATTTGAGTACACGCGAGACGTTTTTAAATGAATTCAATGACCAAATGAAAGACTTGTATATTCGTTCTTCGGAAGCAGGATGGATGGCGCAGACGACAGGAGAAGCGGAATGGGCGGAGAAATCTGGAGAAGAAGACACGAAGTATAGTCTGTTGTTTTCATCAAAAGAGAAATATGAAGAGACGCTCAAGTTCCTTGAAACCGACAGTGGAAGCCCAGAAGAACGTCGTCAATTGCAGTTACTGGTGAATGATATGAAGAGCAATCAGCTTCCGGAAGAAATCATTGCGGACCTTGCGAAGCGTGGTTCAGAACTGAACTACTTGTTTAATACTTATTCACCGAAAGTGGACGGCAAAGTGTATTCTGCAAACGATATCCGCGAAGTACTTTTGACAAGTACAGACCTTGAACTGCGTAAGAAAGTGTGGCTCGCGAGCAAAGAGGTTGGCGGCGTTGTAGAGAAAGGTTTACTTGAGCTTGTGAAGAAACGCAATGAAGCGGCGCGTTTACTTGGCTACGACAACCATCACCAAATGAGTTTTGAACTGCAGGAACTGGACCGCGAGGAGATATTTTCTATCTTCAACGATCTGATTGACCAGTCGGATGCTGCCTACCGCAAGATGAAGTCAGATCTGGATGCACGTCTAGCGAAAAAGTTCGGCATCACACCGGAAGAGATTCGCCCGTGGCACTATGTGGACCCGTTCTTCCAAGAAGCGCCTGCATCGGACGCGACGAACCTCGATTCGTTCTATAAAGGGAAAGATATCCTACGACTGACGACAGAGACGTTCAATTCTATGGGAATCCAGATTGATGATTTGTATGCAAAGAGCGATTTGTTCCCGCGTGCGAAAAAGAATCCGACAGCGTTTTGTATGGACGTCGACCGCGCTGGCGATACGCGCGTATTGTGCAATCTGACAGAGGATGCGTACTGGATGGAAACGAACTTGCATGAGTTTGGGCATGCAGCGTATTTCAAATATGTTGATAGCGACCTTCCGTTCATGTTACGCACGAATAGCCATACGTTGACGACAGAGGCGATTGCGATGTTGTTCGGCAAGATGGGGAAAGATCCGCGCTGGTTAAAGCGTTTCTTGAAGCTCGACGAAAAGACGGTCGATGGCCTCGAGGGCGAGCTGGCAGAGTACCAACAGCTTCAAATGTTGATCATGGTGCGCTGGATTATTACGTTTGTGTTCTTTGAGAAGGAACTGTATGAAAATCCTGACCAAGATTTGAATGCATTATGGTGGAAAATTGTGAGCGACGTGCAACTTGTCACGCCACCAGAAGATACATCGAATCCAGACTGGGCAGCGAAAATCCACTTCACACTAGCACCAGTCTACTATCAGAACTACTTGTTAGGTGAATTGATGGCGGCACAGCTTCAGCGCCATATCGAGACAGAAATCTCACCGGAATTCTTTACAAAAGAAGCGGGTGACATGCTCCTGAATGATTTCTTCAAACCAGCGGCCCTGTACGACTGGAACGAAAAAATCGAGCGTATCACAGGCGAAAAGCTCAACCCTGCGCATTTTGTGGAGTTGTATTGTAAAAAGTAAGATTATACAAAAACCAGCTGGCTCCTGTTTGGGGTCAGCTGGTTTTAGTTTAGTATAGATTTTATCTTTTGGGCAGCTGTATATCAGTATATTCATATACTGGTATACGAGTATACTTTCAAAGCAAAGCTTCTAACTGATTTGCTACTTCCGGAATAGATAAGTTTGTAGTGTCTATGATGACATCTGAACTCTTCTCTAAAAGTGGCAGAACTGCACTGTGGTTTTCAAGAATTTCTTGTCTCTGTTCCGGTGTTTTTCCATATTGATTTGTAGTCCGTGCCTCAATTCTCTCAAACATTGTAGAAAGATCCGCTTTCAACAAGACTACGACATCAAAGTCTTTATAGAACTTTCCTTGATTGTCGCAGCATCCGGAAATAAAGAGGTGTTCCTCCCCACTACTTTCAACTAGCTGCTTCATTTTATTCTCGTTTAAGAAATGCGCTTTTGCTGTTCCTGTGACTACTTCTTCAACATAGTCTCCATAATCTGTGTCGATTGTTCTATAGCCTCTATAATTTAATTCATCCAATGCACTTGTTGTCCCGACACCAGATAACCCTGTTATATAGATGATTGTCATGAGAACCTCCTTGTTATAAATAAATCCTCCTGTTTTCGAAAGTCTTCCTAATTTTGAAATCTCATAATTCTCAAAACGTAAATATTGGTACTATGAGTATATCAATCAACTCCACTTTTGTTTCAATCATCTCGAAAATATTCTCTTTCGTTGTGACACACAGAGAAAAACAATCCGTCTAATTAGTACCTGCACGCAAAGGAGGATCAAAGCTACATGAACAGCGACCAACAAACCATCTCCGACTGGTTCTATCTCTACAGCCAAGATATCTACAACTTCCTTGTCTACTATACAGGCACGCGAGACGTTGAAGATTTAGTGCAAGACGTATTTATCAAAGCTGGAAGAGGCCTGGGCAGTTTCCAGAACCAATCGAGCCCCAAGACCTGGCTGATGAGCATCGCACGCAATATCGCAATCGATCACGCAAGAAAACGACAAACCAAAGTCAGCTTGACCGCACTTCCGTGGCAAGACGCCACTCTCACTACGCCGACGAGTGACTCACCCGAACAACAGGTACTTGATAGCGAACACAAACTGGCACTCTACCATCTCATCAACCAACAAAAAAAGAAATTTCGAGACGTATTGCTACTCCGTGGAATCCAAGGACTTTCAGTCAGCGAAACGGCCACTATCCTAGGTTGTAAAGAGACCGCGGTTCGCACAAATTTCCATCGTGCCATTAAAGCCTTACGATCCGAACCCAATTGGAGGGAATTGTATGAACGATAATCGCCTCACAGACAACAAACTGAACGCATTCCCGATGCACCGCATGTCAGAAGAAACGCAACACCGCCTTCATCAAAACATCATTAAAGCACTTGAACAACCTGTCGCTCCACCAAAGCGAAGCCATACGAACTGGTCTAAAGCACGAACTGGGCTCATTGCAGTCGCTGCTCTTTTCATCCTGACGATTCTTTCGATTAATCTGTTCAACACACCATCAAACACAGCAGTGGAAGAACCATCCCTTCCTACTGAACAACCAGGTGACCTCGTTCCAGGAACTGCACCCGAAGAACAACCAGAAGAAGCACCGTTTGATTCTGCTGCACTTGAACAACAAGCCAATGAAATCCTGCAAGCTCTTCACGACCGCGATATGGAAGCACTTGCAAACAACGTTCACTCACAAAAAGGAATTCAGTTCTCGCCTTACCTTTCTGTCTCAGACTCTACGGTCAGCTTCCAGCAAAGTGAAATCGCAGGTCTGTTATCCGACTCCGAAACGTATCTTTGGGGCTACGGAGAAGCCAATACGGAGATTCGTTTGACGCCTGCGGGTTACTTTGAAGAACATCTTCAAATCGAGCGCTTTTTCGAAGCAGATGAAGTCTTCGTCGATACACCGAACGAAGAACTCGACCCGTCGAACTATTTAATGAGTGTCTATCCAGAAGCTAAGATCATCGAGTTCTATCACGCGGGAACCGCCCAATATAGCAATCTCGACTACCGGAGCCTCAACTTAGTATTTGAGCAAGAAGATGCTAGCGATGAATGGAAACTGACTGCAATCATTAACAATCTATTCACTCCATAACCAAACAAAAGCCATCAAACCTCTGGTGGCTTCTTTCTGTTTTAGTTATACAAGTGACCTTTCACAGAAGGATGTAACAGATCTTATTATCAGTCAATTGAAGAAGTGATCACAATTTCCAGAGTTCCCCTCACAGGTACCTATTGAAGGTTAAATAAAAAAACACAAATCCTGAAATATTAGGATTTGTGAAATTACAATTTTAGTTTATAAGATTTTTGCTGGAACTTTAAATACATCTATAAGGTTTCGGAAGTACGTATTTTTTGAAATCCATTTTATTGTATAAAAACCGACTACTCCACCTAGTGTGTTGGCAATCAAGTCGTTCACATCTACACTTCGAGCACTATTGAAAATAATGTACATTAGGAGTTGCATTATTTCTATACAGATACTGAACAGCAAACTACCGACTACGACCGGCTCCCACGAGATTTTATCTTTCCTCATCACTAACCATTGGTAGACGCCAAATGGAATGAACATAATGATATTCAATACAAATGTTGCTAAATCAATTGTTAGTATCGGGATTGGATTGATTCGGCTAATCCAGGAAGTCTGATTTTTATACATTCCCCAGTTCACTTCAATTGGGAACGTGGTTAAAGCTAGCACCGATAGTAGATAAATGCCTAAAGTGATCAACGTGATGTATTGAAACACACTGTACCTCTCACTCTGTTTCTTTATCTTCCCCATCATCAAAATCAAATACACGACAAACAGTGGTCCCAAAACATACCATGCGTCAATAGTGGCTATATACGACCAAGACTCTTCCATCTTCATTCTCATCCAACTCCTCTTCTTCAGATCAATCGCATGTATGCTTTATAGCTGATACACTAATTATTTCATTGAAATCTGAAGAAATAGGTAGGGAAATTCTTAAGGATTTCTAAATTCTTTCTTTACCAATCAAATCCAATTATGATACGATAGGCAAAATCAAAATGCGTGGAAGAGACTAGTACATATCATACGCCTTTGAAAGAGAGCTCCGGTTGGTGAGAAGGAGTAAGGGCTGGGTATCGAATCAAACCTCTGAGCATTGCACCGGAACTGTGAAGGGAAGGTGTAACGGGCGCTCCCGTTATAGAGCTTAGGTATACACCGCAATGACGGTCGTACCGAATGAGGTTTGTGTAGCAATGCATAAACAAATAGAGGTGGCACCACGAGAGAATCTCGTCCTCAAGACTAATCGTCTTGAGGGCGGGATTTTTTTATTTTAGGGGGAATGAATATGAAGAATTGGAAGAACAGAAGTCTACTATTGGTTGGAATCGGAACCTCTACTTTAGGGGGATGGGTTTACCTAATCGCTTTAAATTTGATGGTATTAGAAAGAACCGAATCAGTTATTGCTGTATCGGTCCTTTATATCCTTGGACCGCTAGCGACGCTTTTCACAAATTTTTGGGCGGGAAGTTTTATTGATCGCACGAACTCAAAGCATCTGATGATTGTACTCGATATTTTACGTGCAGCTCTTATTGGTTTCCTACCTATCATGCCTTCTATATTTTACGTTTACATACTCGTATTCTTCATCAATGTGGCAAGCACGATGTTCGAACCCACTTCTATGGTCTATATGACTAAACTGATTCGGGAAGAAGATAGACAGCGGTTTAATGCACTGCGAGGACTGATTCTTTCGTGTGGTACATTATTTGGTCCTGCCGTGGCCGGACTGTTATTCTTTATTGGTTCTGCAGAAAATGCCATTTACATCAATTCTCTAGCACTTCTCGTTTCAGCAGGTATTCTTCTCTTGTTACCAACTGTTGATTTGCAGTCTTCGGAAACCGACTCTCGTATCTTAAGTTGGGCAATGGTCAAGAAAGACATTTCGCTCATCTATTCGTTCAGCTATTCCAATACATTCGTCATTAAAATCTATTTACTTTTTATCGCAATGCTTGTGATGATGACGTCACTCGATTCCATAGAAGCAGCTTTTATTAAGCAGTCACTTGAACTATCAGATACTAATTATGGACTTCTTTTAAGTCTATTTGGTGCAGGTATCTTACTCGGCTCGGCCATCAACACACTATTCACAAAGTATTTAGCTGTCAATACTTTGATTGGATACGGTTCACTTGGAACTACAATCGGCTATATTCTTCTCTATAGCTCCCAAGATTTTATGAGCGCTGTCATTGGAACAGTGCTCATAGGTTTTGCATTTACTTTTGCCAACACTGGATACTTAACGTTTTATCAAAACCACGTTCCTGCTTCAATGATGGGCAGATTTAGTAGTCTATTCGGAATTGTGCAGGCCTTCATGATTATTGTCTTAACAGGGGGTATTGGTTTAGCAGCGACAGGTGCATCTGTTCAACTAGTAGGATTTATAGGTTCTTTAGTTTTCCTCACGGTAGGACTACTTGCTTGGAGAATGACTTTCAGAAGAAGCTCGACTGCATTAGAATTAGGCTAAGGATAGCTCTGATATTTTCATAGATATATTTAGGAAAATGAATTAAGTAACATACAAGGAGGAAATTATGGAATCTACGTTGATCATTATAAGAGGAAACTCTAGAAGTGGAAAAACAACTGCTGCGAAGACTCTTCAAAACCAATTAGGAAATGGCACACTTCTTGTTTCTCAGGATGTTGTTCGTCGTGACATGTTGAAGGTCCATGATCGAGATGGAAACCCCTCAATTGATTTGATTCGTCAAATCCTAAAAAAATCATTAATCTTTTCTACCCCGTTAGTTAAACAATATCGCTTACTTCTGTTCAGCTCGTTTATAAAATTTCAGGTATCTCCTTCACCCTATCTTTTATTGTACCCTAACTCAACAAAGCAGAAGATTTGTTAAACGTTTTTAGCGAGTGTTACTATGGACAAACTTAGGTAACTATTGAGGAGGATCTGTAATGGTAAATGAAGTGATTTTGGACGATTTTTCTTTGAAGGTAACTGATTTTGAAGAGGGAGTCTCCACAAACAGCTCCGAAAAAAAAGCAAAGACGATTCGGTTTGATTTCGAAGTAAGAGGCGGAAATGAGTACCACGACGTTACGGTCCATTTATACAAAAATACATTTGATGTAAAGATCCCTGAACTCGATTTGAGCTTCAGAGGAACTATCAACAATTACTCTACTTCACGGACTGATTTCACGGATGAAAATTCTTCATCACTATTCAGCCTGGAGCTGATTGAAATTGGATAGAGAAAATCGACTGAAGTTAAGCATCCTGGATCAATCACCTGTATCCGCTGGCAAAACACCAGCTACGGCTTTGCAGGCTTCCATGGAGCTCGCAAAAAGTGGTGAACAGTTCGGGTACACACGTTATTGGATTGCCGAGCATCACGATTTCACCGGACTGTCCTGTTCTGCGCCGGAAGTAATGCTGGGCTATATTGGGGCGCACACCAAAACAATCCGTATCGGAGCAGGGGCGGTATTGCTTCCGCATTATAAACCATACAAGGTTGCTGAAGTCTATAATATGCTAGCGACCCTGTTTCCTGGCAGAATTGATTTAGGGATCGGAAGGGCTCCGGGCGGATCAGCGGAAGTGACGACGGCTCTCTCGGATAATTATTTACAAAATGTCTACAAAATGCCGGAATCCTTTAAAGAACTTTTGCATTTCCTCAAAGATGATTTTCCGGAAGACCATATGTATTCAAAAGTATCTGCAGCACCGCTTCCGGAAATTTCTCCTAAACCATGGCTTCTCGGGACAAGTAGTAAAAGTGCCAAGCTTGCTGCAGAGAACGGAAGCGCCTATGCATTCGGTCATTTTATGAGCGATAAAGACGGGCCGGAAATCCTTAAAACCTACAAAGAAAATTTTCAACCGGGTTTATCCCAACAACCAGAATCAATCATAGCCGTGTCTGCCATTTGTGCAGAAACGACCGAGAAAGCTGAACACTTGGCAAAGAGTGGTTTTCTCTGGAAGTTAAATATGGCAAAAGGGGAAGGTAGCGTTGGGGTCCCTTCACTAGAAGAAGTCGAAAACTATCCATATACAAGCGAAGATCAACAAGAAATTGAAGAGATGCGGCGCAAAATGATCATCGGCAATCCACAAGAAGTACGGGAGCAGCTTGAACAGTTACAATCCATCTACCACACCAATGAATTCATGATTATTACTATCACTCATGACTATATGGATCGCTTACAGTCGTATAAATTGATTGCTGAAGAACTCTTGTAATAAAAACAGCCAGTTAATTAAAGGCTAACTGGTTGTTTTTCTATTTAGTTGATTACATTTTGATGCTCTCCTAACACCTTTTTATATCCTAACTTCCAAAGATAGCAACATACTGATTTTGCAAACCAAATCTATTACCCGACCATGCTAAAGTATTCAAAACATACCCTAAAGAATCCGCATTATATCGCCCCGCAATTTTCTGATAGGCCAACAACTCAAACTGTTGATTGTAATCAAAATCTACAGGATACAACCCACTAAGCGGATTTACAAATCCAGTGATCGGACTCTTCAGCTTTCCATTTTCATAATAGATTTCATCTAAATACTCGCTGCCTCTTGCTGAAATGTCAATAATGATTGAGAGAGACATCGACCTCCATTTAGACTTGCCTAAGATGACTGAGGGTATCCTGCTCGCTAAAATACTCCTATTTTAACGAGTGTACATAAGCTTCCATTCCTTGCAGACGAAGCTTACATGCTGGGCACTCCCCACATCCATCCGCAATTATTCCGTTATAACATGTCAATGTTTTTTGACGCACAAAGTCAAACGCACCTAGCTGATCTGCTAAAGCCCATGTTTCTGCTTTATCGATCCACATGAGTGGCGTATGTATAACAAATGATGTATCCATCGACAAATTTAATGTGACATTCAATGATTTTACAAAGGCATCGCGACAATCTGGATAGCCACTAAAATCGGTTTCACACACACCTGTTACAATATGCTTCGCGCCAATTTGGCTTGCTAAAATCCCTGCGAAGGATAAAAAAACTAAATTACGACCTGGTACAAACGTAGATGGGAGCTCGCCTTCCTCCCCTTCTTTTATTTCGATATCGTCTCGCGTTAACGCATTCGGTGCCAACTGATTCAAGAGCGACATATTTAAAATATGATGTCGTACGTTCAACTCCTGGGCAATTTGTTTAGCACATTCAATTTCGAGTGCATGGCGTTGTCCATAATCAAAAGTTACGGCTTCTACCTCTTTAAAGTTTTTTAAAGCCCAAAACAAACACGTTGTACTATCTTGCCCGCCACTAAATACAACAACGGCCTTATCATGTTTCATTATTTTTTCTCCTCTTTTTGCAAGCAAAGTTTAGTAAATTGAAAAATTAGCGATTATCAATTTTTTCAGGATATAAATCATGATTCATTAAACGATAGTTTGCTATTTCTTCATATTTTGTACCTGGACGACCGTAGTTGCACCATGGATCAATTGAAATACCTCCACGTGGTGTAAACTTGCCCCATACTTCAATATAGCGAGGATCTAAAAGTTTAATTAAATCATTCATAATAATATTTACACAATCTTCATGGAAATCACCGTGGTTGCGGAAACTAAATAAATATAATTTCAACGACTTACTTTCCACAATTTTTTTATCTGGAATATATGAAATATACATCGTTGCAAAATCCGGTTGCTGCGTAATCGGACAAAGACTTGTAAACTCTGGGCAATTAAATTTCACAAAATAATCACGGTCTACATGTAAATTGTCAACAGACTCTAAAACTTCTGGTGCATATTCAAATGTGTACTTCACATTTTGATTCCCTAATAATGTTAAATCCTCTAATCCTTCTTTTTGGTGACGACCAGACATAAAAAAACCTCCTTAAGTTAATACCGTAGTATTTCAAGGAGGGCTAACTATAACGACTCTAAATAAACTAGTAGAGACATAAAAAAAGCCACATCCGATATGGACATGGCGAATTGTCATGTTTCCATAGTTTTTTATAGAGGGTATCAGCTATGAACCTCTCCTGAACAACTCAGGTATTTCATTAGTGTTCATTGTATTATATATAGTAGTACCTGTAAATCAATATTTCGACATGATGCTTTTCTAGAATAATGTGAATTCATTTCATACTAAACTTAAGCTTCCTCCACATTTGCCTATCATTTTACAGCCCAGACTTACACCCCTCTTTTATTTCCCCAGATGAGGGTATGCAGCTGTGGCAGTACTTTAACATCATTTAATTGTTCATCCATCATCACTTGATCAATGAGCATTTCATACTTTGCCAATAGATGATTTGCTAATTGTCCAGTGTCTGAAGTGGTAATATCATCATTTCCGACTTGTAAATAAAGGGGGATGTCTGGGTATCGTTGATGTACATCTTTGGCATACTCATAATCCTCTTGATTAAAGATAACGATTTTTAGGGACATATGTTGATTACCATTTCGAATTTTCAACTTCTCT
This sequence comes from Chryseomicrobium aureum, assembly GCF_016909155.1. Classification (GTDB taxonomy): domain Bacteria; phylum Bacillota; class Bacilli; order Bacillales_A; family Planococcaceae; genus Chryseomicrobium; species Chryseomicrobium aureum. The sequence goes on along the minus strand of NZ_JAFBFG010000006.1, from coordinate 3,628 downwards.
AAAATAGTAGACAGCATCGAAAAATTTGTGGTCATACCAGAGCTAGGTGGCTTTGGTGAAATTGTTAATTCATCGATGTCGTATAGCCAATCCTGCCACTTACTTCCTTGCGTCTCTACCCCAATTTTTATATTATTTTGTTTTAAAATCGCAATCAGTGCACCTAGGTTGGAAAGAAGTGCTGGATTTCCTCCTGAAATTGTGACAAATGAAAACCTATTTCCACCAACACGTTTCAACTCTGTCCAAATATCCTCGGCCGTCATTTGCACGATTAAATGCTTGCCGCTGCCGTCCCATGTAAATGACGAATCGCACCAAGAACAGGCATAATCACATCCAGCTGTGCGTACAAACATCGTTTTCTGACCTATTACCATGCCCTCGCCTTGCATTGTAGGACCAAAAATTTCAATTACAGGGACTTTACTCAACTTCCATCCATTCCCTTCTTGCTTCAGCATAGCTCGTAGGCGTTTCATATAGCTTTACAAACTCTACACGTGCGCCATCATACCGTTGCTCCTGTTGCAAAGCACCATGTAATTCTTCATAAATCCAAACAACAATATTTTCAGCTGTTGTATTCATCGGAGGTAGCGTTTCATTGATATAATGATGGTCCAAATACGTTTCGATTTGCTTCCACATTTCCTTAATTTCTCCAAAATCAATCATCAATCCTCGATCGTCCGTATAACCGCTTAAGCCTAAAATCACACGATACGTATGTCCATGTAGATTTTTACACTTTCCCTCATAGTTATGGAGATGATGTGCGGCGTCAAACGTAAACTCTTTACTGACAAGTACACGCTTCGCATGATACTTCAATTGACTACTTTTAATATCCACATCGATTTTTTGTAGCTTATCGACAATTCTAAATTCAGGCATATGTTAAAATCTCCTTCAGCTTATAAATATAAAAAACTCCCTCGTAAAATGTTTCCGACACTTTCCAAGAGAGGCGCTATGATTCGTTCTATTAAAACATAGGAAGAAAACATAAAAAAAGCCACGTCCTATATGGACATGGCGAATAGTCATGTTTCCATAGTTTTTTATAGAGGGTAGTAGCTATGAACCTCTCCCGTTTTATTTCGGGCGTTATTGTATAAGAGTATCATATAGTAGTTTTCAGTATATATCAAATGTAATTCCAACAAAAACTGCTCTTCCGTTTCCATTTACTAGAATTTTTTGATCCTCTAGATTCATAATCAATTACTGTTAAATTAAGCGTTTTATTCTAAGGTAACAGTGTACCCAATGATTCTGAGTTTGCATTGCAATTCTATAACTATATAGAGCAAACCTTATTAAATTAAGATTGTTGAATTGTGTGAGGCACAGGTACGGTTTTACCCAATCAACACATAACCACTTTAGTTCGAGTAATTGTCGCTACTGATAATGTTCCAACTATTATTAGTAGCTAAAGAGGTAGTAAAAAGTACACTATCTAAACTTCCTTATTAGTATTGTATTTTGTTCTTTTCCGATTTCTGAAATACACATACAAATTCCGAATGAAGATGATGACAAGAGCGATGTATGCGATGAACATCACATAGAAGTCGGTTGAAAGATTCTCTGCTATGTACTCCATATTGGTGACAAGTAAGCTTGAAAAGAGAATTAACAGTAAAGTTGTACTGAGTAGCCAGATCAGATCCGTTCTAGACTTGAAAATACCGGAAGCGATTAAGCTGAAGATTGATACTAGAAGTGCTAAACTCAGATGATCTACATACGACGTCATAAACTCTAAATCGCTCATTTATTTTCCTCCAGTTGATTTAATGAGTTCCAAGCATTGAAGACCATCTGATTTCAAATTTAGATTTTTATAAACGATTGGAAGTAAATTGAGTACTGCCATAAAGTAAGAGGCAACAATAAATGACCTATACCAATCTGCATACTGCGCCTCCCCAAAAATCCACACAGTAGTTGCAGTAGCTAGATTAAAAATGATTCCTCCCATATAAATGAGAAGTTGTTTATACTCTGCGAGAGAATCTATATCTTCCCATGCACAAAACCCGGCTTTTATACAACACGAACTTACCAAATCGAAAGGCTTCTTCCCCGCGACCTATACTCACTTCTGTTACATTGCGTCCAAACAGGACAACAAATGCAGCGTGGCCAAGTTCATGGATGAGAATGATGATGGGAAGATAAACAATGTACATCATTAAATTAAGTAGATCACTAGCCATCATTTACTCCCCCAATCAAATCATTACTTATTGAAATTAAATTGATTATAGCATTATATTCCATTTATAAAATCACATATAGGAAATTAGTGAAATATATTCCAGTCAAATCAATATAAAAAACACGAACCTAAATAAAAGACTCGTGTTTAACTCTGCGCTTTATCTACTATTCTTTTAGCCAAACGTTCCTCTGAACATAATACAAAACATGCTCCCTTAACGTACTATCTGGATCAACTTTAGGATGATCAAACTCCGTCAAAAACTTGAGCCCGATTTTTCTCATCACTTGCTTCGAAGGCTCGTTGATATCTGCAGTGAAGCTGTAAATCTCGTCAAAACCTAATTCCTCAAATCCATACTCTAGACAAGCTTTTGCTCCCTCGGTTGCGTACCCTTTACCCCACGCTTCTTTTTTCAATCTCCAGCCAATTTCGATACAGGGTGTAAAATCAGATTCGAACGTGGCTGTGTGAAATCCAATAAAGCCGATGAACTCATTTGTCGCTTTCACTTCCACAGCATACAATCCGTACCCGCACTCTTTGATCTCAGCAATGATGGCCTGACAAAAGGCATCGGATTCTTCTTTTTGATAATGTTTTTGGGAAAAATCTCATCACTTCTTCATCTGCATTCAGTTGTCGGAAAGGCTCTAAATCCGTGTCTTTCCAATCACGCACTATTAATCTCGGGGTCTCGATATAAATCATGGTGCACCTCCAAAAATAAACTAATTACTGCTAAATTGGTTTTAATGTCTTTACTTTCGAAATCGCTTTAAGCACCTCAGACTTGTTCTTTGAAAGCTTCATCCATTTTGGCAATCTACTCTCAGCACTTAAATAATATAAACCGGAGGGCCTGTTATTCTTTTGAATATAGTCTTCGATTTCTTTCAAATGGTCATAATTTAAAAACCAAATCTTATGACCACAACATGTAGTTTGAAGGTACAGAGGCAGACCGAAGTACCAGTCGACTCCCTCTCTCACATCATAAAGTGTATGTTCAAAAGCTAAAAGGTTGTCCCATCTTCTTACTGGATGTATATCTTTTATATAGCCACATTCCTTACAAAGCAACCGTTTAGATTCGTGACCAACAACTCTTTGTTCATCCTCATCATTCGAAAGCGTAAACACTCTAGCACCTTTTTCACATTTGGGACACTGAACAAAAATTAAATTTGAATAGCTCCACAGACTTCCACCCAAATAGTCATATGCCATAAACAATCCTCCTGCCCTGCAAATGCTACCCCGATCCAACTTAAAACCTTTTTCATCCTATCATCCATTCTAAGAAAATCCGGCCAAAAACCCTGGCCGGACCTTTTTGAACTATTTCACATCTGATATTTGATAGTGGGCTCCGGATATACCTTTGTACGATTC
>NZ_JAFBFG010000005.1 GCF_016909155.1 Chryseomicrobium aureum | reverse complement strand
ACTGGCAGCCTCCCATTTGTCTAATGACAAAAAATCCGTCAGGACTTGGACAAAATCATCCATCAACTTACGGTCATTATTTGGCGTCATTAACAACCAACCATTGTAGCAATTAAAACGTTTCAGTCATGTTCACTCCTAAACTTAATTTCATCTAGAATAGCATATTTTTGGAAAATAATAAAGATGCCTCCAGCGGGATTCGAACCCGCACTCCTTTCGTAAGCATAGGCTAGGGGGAACACGCTTCCCTACGGACTTTCACCGACAGGACTTTCACCCATCTCAGCTAATTTGCTTTTCGGTGCTTCTGAAACCCTTACCTTGCGACCCGGTTCTACATTGTTTTCCGGCGCTCTTCCCTTCTAGAGCTATAGAGGCGTACTATTAACGTTTGCTTACAACCAGTGCTCCAATGCCACTGATGAGCATATAGGCAATTACAAACATCCAGAGATAACTAAGGGATACAGCTGACTCTCCTGCGTAACTAAGAGCTGTCAGCGCTAAAAATAGAACACCCATAAAGATGTTACCGACGACCGCATAATATGTCCGCGTATTGTTGCGCGTACGTTCATCTATCTCTGGCGTATTGCCTTTTTTTGATTTCACATAAATAAGGTTGATCAAGAAGATAATGAGCAAGCCTGTTGCTGCCCCTAGAATTGAGGAGATGTCCCCATCATTGAAGATAAATGTTCCAATCACCACTCCAATGAACCCACCAAATGTTGCGAGTGTTAGATACCACTTCTTAAATTTTTTCATTTTCGTTCCTCTTCTAAAATGAACACGTCTTCCATCGGCAAATCAAAATACTTCAAGATTTTGAGTGCGAGCTCAAGACTCGGATTGTATTTGTTTTTTTCAATGGCTGTGAATGTCTGCCGCGTCACCTGCAGATCCTCGGCCATCGTGATTTGCTTAATGCCTCTTTCTTTGCGAATCTGCTGGATATTGTTTCGAACCGGCATGTCTCTTCCCTACCTTCCGAACAGAAATGTAAAGATATCTTTACGTAAAGTGTAATACACTCCCCATTAAAAGTAAAGATATGTTTACATGTTAAATTAAAGGACTTTTACAGTTACTGGCGAATAGTACTACTAGCGTTCTGTTTGAATAAAGGAAAAGAGGAATTAAATGTATAAAGATAATGAACTAGTACTAAGAAAAATCAAAGAAGATGATTTACAGCGAATGTGGGAATTAACTTTTAAAGAAGCATCGCCTGAATGGAAAAAGTGGGATGCGCCTTACTATGAACATAAGGCGAAATCGTTTAAGGACTACATACTAAACAAAGAAACCATTGTTAATCAAGATGATTTCTGGCTGATTGAAGTCGACGGCATCATTATCGGAACAGTGGGTTACTACTGGGAGCACAAACCTTCCAACTGGCTTGAAATGGGGATAGGTATTTACGACCCGAATTATTGGAGTGGCGGGTTTGGAACGAGGGCCCTTACTTTATGGATCCATCATCTCTTTACAACCTTGCCACTGGTAAGAGTAGGTTTTACCACCTGGTCGGGAAATCATAGGATGGTCAAAGTAGGAGAAAAACTTGGCATGCAGATGGAAGCAAGACTTAGAAAATGCCGTTTCTATAATGGCGAATACTACGACTCTATTCGAATGGGACTGTTGAGGGAAGAATGGGAAGAGATATCTAGTCATCATGTAACTTAAAAAGCCCCCTGGAATGAATCCAGAGGGCCTCGACGCAGTATTTGTATTTATGCCTGCTTCGCTTCTAAAATCTCCTGAATCTCTGTCCAGTCGACAAGACGCGTGAACGTCAAATGTCGGTTATAGGACTGATCTTTGAGGATGACTTTGAGATTCTCTTCTTTCACCAACGTATTTACCACATCCGGTTTATCATCAAAATAATAATCCAGATCTAAGCGTTTAATGATTTGTACTTTTTCATCGTCTTTCATGCCATAGAAGAAACGCTCATCTTGAACCGGGAATCCTTGTGCTTTCATCCACTCTTTTGTTCGCTCCCCGTGTTCCTTCGGTCTTGCTGTAATGTAATAAATCTCATGGCCTTGTTGATCAAGCTCTACCAATGTTTCTAAAGCATTTGGATAAACGGGGCAAGTCGTGTAGTAAATGTCTTCTAAAGATGATTTCCACATCTCGCCGCCTTGTTCGTCCGTCATGTCAAACAACTCATGGATTTCAACGCGCTCGAGCTTCGTGAACTGGTCGAGCGGCACGTTCTTTCCTAGCTTTTGATTGTAGATGTCAAACGCATGCTTGCGCAGATCAATCAACGTATCGTCAATATCGAAACCAAATTTCATGATGGAACTCCTTTACGTAAGATAGACGGGATAACCGCTTATTTTAAAGTCTTTGCCTGTTTTTTCAATTTGAGTGGCGGACAATTCAATGGCTTGATTCATTTTGGCGAAGCCTGTGCCCTCTAAAAACGTAGGTGCATCTTTTCCGCCAATCAGTTTCGGAGCCACATATAACACCACTTTATCAATCAGTTGATGCTCGAGGAAAGAAGCGTTGATCGTTCCTCCTCCTTCAAGGAGTACAGAAGAGACGAGATTCTCACCAAGAATGTCAACGACTTGTTGTACATTGACACGTTCTGAGCTGTCCGTTCGAAACACTTGAACACCTCGAGACCGCAGTTGTGCTTCTTTCTCAGAATCTGCATTCTGACTGGTGAAGACCCACGTTTCCGCTTGTTGATCGACGACTACTTTCGCCGTTAAGGGAACGTTTAAGTGGGAGTCTATAAGTACCCGGATTGGATTTCTACCATTCGGAATTCGAGTCGTCAGTTCAGGATCATCTTTTAACACCGTATTCACGCCGACCATGATGGCCCGGTGTTCATTTCGCAAGTGATGGGCGTCTTTTCTGGATTCTTCTGAAGTAATCCATTTGCTATCAGATGTATGCGTAGCAATTTTACCGTCTAGCGTGATCCCTGATTTCATAGTGATGAACGGGATTTTGCGTGTGATAAATTTATTGAACACTTCATTCATTTGCTGAGACTGCTCTTCACAGACGCCGGTGATGACTTCAATCCCTGCTTGCTCTAAGATTTTCACACCATTTCCTGCCACGATAGGATTTGGGTCTAACGTAGCAATGACCACTCGTTTGAGTCCAGCGGCGACGATAGCTTCCGCACAAGGGCCGGTTCTACCATGATGCGAACATGGCTCAAGTGTAACGTAGATCGTGCCACCTTTTGCATGTTCACCAGCCATGCGAAGTGCATGAATCTCAGCATGTGGTTCCCCTGCTTTTAAATGAGCACCTACTCCCACAATGCGGTTGTCATTGACAATGACAGCGCCCACTAACGGGTTCGGATCGGTCTGTCCTTTCATGGCCTGTGCATTTTTAAGTGCCAGTTCCATATAAAATGTATGATCAGTCATGAACAGGTGTCCCTTCTTGTTGTATATGACCTGAGCGTTTTACTTTTGTCTGCAGGTAGACCTCATTGAACTCGGACAAATCGCCCCATAACTGTTGGCGGCCAGATAATTCTAAGCCTGCATCTTGCAGAGCCTGTAATTTTTTCGGGTTATTTGTCATCAGTTTGATCGGTTTTGAGCGAAGTGCCTTCAGTACATGAATGGCATCGCTATAGTCACGCGAATCGTCCACAAAACCAAGGCTTTCATTGGCATCTACCGTATCGTAGCCATTTTCTTGGAGGATATACGCCATCGCTTTACTGAACAGACCAATTCCCCGGCCTTCATGATTGGCTAAATAGAATAAAGCCCCCGTTCCATGGTCCACAATCATTTTCATTGATTCTTTCAATTGGTAGCCACAGTCGCATCGTTTGCTACCGAAAATATCTCCTGTGTGACAAATCGAATGCATACGAATGATGGCATCTTCTCCATTTGCGAAGTCTCCATAGGCCAGTACACTGGATTGTTGCAGTTCAGCTAAATTCGATGAAGAGAGTTTCTCAATGATGCGATTCACATCACTTGTCACTTCGTCACAGTTCAACCAGCTATACCACTGGAACACAACAGTTTCCCCGTAAAGATTTACAGGTAAACGAATCGGACCGACTAAGTAAATCGCCCCATCCTCTTTATGAATCAATTGAATTTTATCTTGTAATGCTGCAACCACTTTTGAGTCTAATTTTTCTTGTATCATGATGTCCACTCCTGCTCAAGTTCTGAATTTTGATTGAGTTTTCATCATTCTATCATGGAGGATAAAAAATCCGTGAGTAAAAGAACTCGGGAATTTTCAAGTGGTGGCGGGCTTCGAAGGCTGTTAGATGGTACATAAACTTTATACAAATAGAAAAAACTGCAAATCCAATAGCGATTTGCAGTCTCTTATTGAATATCGAAAGCCATCATGTAAGTCGCCTCATTCCTCCTCTACTACAATCTTCGAAGCTATCTGTTTTTCCCAATCACGAATCTCCGCAACTACCCTATCACCAATTTCTAACGATTCTGCAGATGCTGAGTTTGCCCCTACCTTTTCAATAATCGTGGCGTCATCGATGATTACTTCATAGACCGGATACTCTGCTTCTGGGTCATCGCCATAAACTGCGATATGAACTGAACTCTCATCCACTCTATAGACCTTCCCCTTAATCTCAGAAGGAAAATCGCCAGTACATGCTGTCAACGACAATGCGAAAATGAGTAATAACAGAAATCTCTTCACCCTAAACAAATCCCCTTATTTTCTAACACGTCATTTCTCCCTTAATGAACTATCAATGCAATTGGAAAATAGCCATTTATTTCTAACTATATCAAACGATTCAGAAAATACTAGCTTTAATTTACAAAATAAACCATAGAAAACAACTCGACTTTCTAGGCCGACATTCCTCTTAATTTGAGATAGTTTCCCCCTACAATAGTTGGTATACTTTACCTACTAAGGAAACTATCCTGAAATGAGTGAACTCTTATGAAACTTCCTATAAAATTTTCCATTATTTTAGTAACTACCATTAGCCTATTTGTTACGCTAGCTGTTGTATTTGCTACAGAATACTATGTAAACAGACAGACTCTAACTGAATCTACCCTTGAACTGAACTACTCCAATGCACAAAAATTGAGTACTTTAACAAATGATACCTTTATCTTGATGCGTGAGAGTTTACAAGCAAACCATGCAAATGTTCTGGAGAACTGGGACGACCCAGAAGAATTAACGTCTATTCTCAAAACTATCCAAGAATCAAACTTTAACTTTAATTCCGTTACCATCATCAATGACAATGGGACCGGCCGCGCCAACTATCCCGATATGGGGCTTGTGGGTATCTATATTAATACAGAAGGTGTGAAACGTGGGATTGAGGTTAAACAAGATTTCATTTCCAACCCTTACATAGGTACGAATAGCAAACTCATGCTCATCATCTCTACAGCGCTCTATCAAGACGGAGAGTATTACGGTATGCTGAACGGACTCGTTTGGTTAGAAGAACAGAACTTCTTAACTCGTCTACTGGAACAAACTTATGGAGATGATTCCACTTTAGCAACTGTTTATGATAACGAAGGACACTATATTTATCACCCACGGAAGGAATGGATAGGCTCGAAAGTTTTTGAAAATCAAGCAACCAGCGATTTAGCTCAAGATCAAGCAGGAAAAAGTATTATTGAAGATCGAACAGGTGCCGTGTTTTATGCGGGATATGACAAAGTAGAAGAAAGTGATTGGGGTATTATTTCTATGACACCTGAAGAAATTGCTTTAGCGCCTGCAGAGCTCTCTGCAAATCGCGCCATTCTGATTAGTCTACCTTTTATCGTTGTAGCTTTTCTTGTATTATTAGGACTCATACTGTTCATCACTAGACCTCTAAACCGTCTATCACAGGTCGATTATTCAAAACCTATATATGAAGTCATTCAAGAGACGCAAGCTATCCCTTCACCTTATCGAGAATCTGCCGCAATCAAACAGATGATCCTTTCCTTTGCGCAAAATCAGCAACGATTGCTAGGAGAATTAGAATCTTTAGCAATTACCGACCCGCTGACAGGTCTTGTAAACAGACGTCGATATGCACACATGCTTGAACTTATTCACGAAAACCAAGAACCGTTTGGCTTAGTCATCCTTGATATCGACCATTTCAAATCCATCAATGACTCGTACGGGCATTTAGTTGGAGACCAAGTCCTAATCAAACTCGGAGAGCTGATGAAATCCTCTATGCCAGCGACCAGTCTACCTGTACGTCTGGGCGGAGAAGAATTTGCATTTGTCATACAAGGCACGACTGAAGACGAAGTAGTAGCATTTGCAGAGAGATTCAGACAAGAGGTCGAACACACTAATTTTCCTGCTCCACAAACGATTACCGTATCTATTGGTGTCGGGTATTTCGATTGTACGCAATGCGACCTTGAAACGTTTTTTAGTGATGTAGATACACAACTCTATAAAGCCAAAGCAAACGGACGAAATCGCATTGAACGTGTTTCCTTCATTAATGGCACAAAAGAGTTTTCCTAACAAAAAACCTATGTCCACACCGGACATAGGTTTTAAAAGTCTTTATAGATAAAAAATGTATTTTTACCAGAAAGTTTAGCTGTATACAATGCATGATTTGCCTTTTTTAGAACTGCATCTAAGTCTATCTCTTCATCAGCATCAAAAATTGCTACTCCGATACTTGCAGATATTCGATATCCATCTTCCCATTTCTCCATCGCTTTTACTAATTGTGTTGCGCAGTGAGATACCTCTTCTTCCGTACTTGGATACGCAAAGTGAATGATAAATTCATCTCCACCTAACCGTACTGCACAGCTTTCCTTATTTCCACGAGTTGCTTCTATCAAGCGTTTTGCAACTTCTTTTAGTACCTCGTCGCCTGCATCATGTCCCAAGGTATCATTGACCTTCTTGAATCCGTCCAAGTCAAGGTAGAACAGACTTCCACCGTTGTTTGCCGTTTCTTTAAAACGATCTGATAAATAGCGGCGATTGTATAAATCCGTGAGTGGATCCCGAAACGCACATCGTTCCAATTCCAAATAATACGAGAACATCCGAACGATGCGTTGGAGCAATTTGATACTTTTCTCATCGTATTCACTTGCCTTACTATCTGCTACGCACAGCGTCCCGAATCGCTCTCCGTTCATATGTTTGATGGGCAATCCCATATAAGAGTGAATATTCGCACCTTTCAGGAGTCGTTTGACAGTCACGGAATCCGCATCTCGCTCCACATCTTCATAAATTAGAGGTTCATTTTTAGAAAAGTCGATTCGGTTGCATACAGACTTCGGGAGTGGCACAACAGTACCTTCAGAGACGAGAATTTCTGAATGTTCATCAGAAACTTTTAAAACGACTTGTTGAACATCTGTAAGAGAGGACAAATAGATGAGTTTGTTAGGCAAGATCTCCTTCGCAAGATCTAAAACATCTGTTGCAAGCTCATCAAAATTCCGGTACATTTGCACTTCTTGTGTAGGTGTCACGAGTAATCCCTCCTGTCCTCATCTTTTTCTTTAATTACCTTCTAGTATACCCCATTTTCTCCAAACTCTGAAATGATGTAATAAAATCGATTTTAAATATAAATTTATTGATAAACGATAAATTATAGAGTATTCTTAACTCAAATCATTGTTGGAGAGGAGCAAGCTTTGTGAAAAAAGGTACCACTGTTTTGTTAAAACTTGCGCTAGTAGTGATCGCATTACCTGTCGCCGGCCTCTGTCTCTATGCTCTGCCCTTATTAGCTATGGAAGCCTTTACTCATATGAACGGGGAGAACATTTTGCCTTTCATTATGTTAGGATTAGTAACAGCTGCTCTACTTTCTGCTATCCCTTATTACATCGCATTATTTCAAGCTTATAAATTATTACGTTTAATTGAAACCAATGGTGCCTTTTCAGCCGCATCTGTTGCCGCATTAAAGAAAATTAAACGTTCCGGACTATGGATTAGTTTCTTGTATACGCTTGCGTTACCTCTCATTTTTGTTGTTGCGCAGTGGGACGACGCACCTGGTTTAGTTCTAATCGGAATGGTAATTGTTGGAGCTTCACTAGTCGTTTCAGTATTTGCAGCTGTTTTAGAAGCCCTACTGCAAGAAGCGATTACGTATAAAACTGAAAACGAATTGACGATCTGAGGTGAGAACATGCCCATTCAAATTCATATTGATGTCCAGTTAGCAAAACGTAAGATGAGTGTGACAGAACTCACGGAAAAGGTCGGCATCACCATGGCAAATCTGTCTGTCTTGAAGAACGGGAAAGCAAAAGCCGTACGCTTTTCGACACTAGAAGCCATTTGCAAGGCACTGGATTGTCAGCCGGGTGATATTTTGGAGTATGTACCAGAGGAGGAAGAAAATGATTCGACCGTTGTTTGATTACAATTGGCAAGTGCGTGCGGATTGGATGAAGTGGTGTGAAGAGTTACCGTATGAGGAACTTGTGAAACCACGTTTTGGTGGTATGAAATCCATCCTTCATAATTTGTATCATGTCGTGTATTGCGAACATATCTGGGTCAGCCAGCTTCTTGGTATAGATGTAAACATTCAACCCATCGAGAAGATCCGAACGCTAGCTAATATTCGTGCTTTTGAGGCGATCACACGTGAACGGACGCTCCAATGGTTTGAACAAGAGACTGTTTTTAATGACGCAGTTTTGGATTTGCGTGGACGGCAGTTTTCTCATATCAAGGTGATGATGCACATCGCAACACATGAAGTACACCATATCGGTCAGCTATCTGTTTGGTCTCGTGAGCTTGGGCTCGCACCCGTTAACTGTGACTTGTTACCACGCGACGTGGAGTTTTTGGATATAGAAAAGTGACATTCCGGTTTGTCTGGAATGTCACTTTTTTGGTTAGTTGAATAACGAATTATACATCGCAAAGCTCATGATCAGGAATAGTACCGCAAGCACGATGCCGCCTAGTATCTTTCCACTGCGATTTGGTCGATTTTCAGGTTGTTTATCCATAGGTCAACCCCCACTCTTCAGTATCTGATATAAGTATACACTGATGTATGGTGTGAGGTAAAACCAGAACTAGTAGATTCAGCTGCTGTTCGTGGCTATTTTATGGCGGTAGTTCAGGACTAAGCACCTCTCCCAGCAGTAAATCCCGAAAGTACATCACCATTTCAGGAAAAGTGCATCACTAAACAGTAAAAGTTGACCATTAAGTACCATGAACTGCCCAACGAACAAAAAACCATGAGCGATTTCGCTCATGGCATGCTACTCTTTTAAAAATTTTTGAAGCAAAATTTTATGACGGTTGTTATCATCGATTGAAGTACTTACAATATCGAAACCATTCTTTATATTAAGTAATAACATACTTCTCCATTTATTCATCGTCTTAGTTTGTACAACCTTATATCCCTTTTTCTTTAAATAGATATGCTGCTTATTCATAAGTTGTTGAGCGAGCCCTTTATTTCTATGCTTAGGATTCACTCCGCCAACCCAGCTATAAAAAGTCTGATCATCAAATGGATATCCTATTTTATAGGCAATAACATCCTCATCTAATACCACTATTTGAATAACTACTTGTTTTAACTCTGCTAGTTTTTTAAGCATATTTTCCCCATCTCCAAAAATTGCTTCATGGAGAGTAACTATTCCTTTTAGATACCTCTTGTGTGGAAGCTTTTCAAATAAATGATAGTGATACATCACTTCTCCTCCTGCGTTCGTTATCCGCCAACTGCTTTAAAATTGCGTAAAAACTTAAAGTACGGTAACACAATTCCACAAACTGAAACTATACATATCACTATACCTATCAAAAGATAGAGCGGACGAATGCCCCAGAGTTCACTTAGCAAACCTCCAACCACAATACCTGCAAGCATAAAGGTTCGTATAAGCAATAAACGAACAGATGCTACTTTTCCTAGCATAGAATTTGAAATAGATTTTTGGAATAAAGTTAGATTTTGAATACTAAACACAGCCATCGCCACTCCTCCAACTACTTCTGTCAGAATTGCAAGAGGTAGCCAATCAATAAAATAGAGTGCTATGAAGGTAAGGCCCCCAATGAAAAGAGAGCCTATCATCAAACCTAACCCCTTCATTTTAATCTTCGGCACTAAAACAGCACCCAAAATATAACCAACAGGGAAACCAGCCATAAAGTATCCATAGTCTGCGTACGAACCATTCAGCTCCGTTGTAATGTATGGAAGTGTGGTAATGAGTGTGACACCCACCCCAAATTGTACAAACCCTAAGAAAACACCTAGCCAGAGAAGGACAGGATTTTGAAAGAACATCCGGTACCCTACTTTCATCTCCGACCACCAAGAAGCTCGTATCGCGCCTACTTGTTTTCGCTCTTCTACCAGTAATAATAATAAACCACTAGAGAGAAGTAAACCACTCACGAAATATAAAGTAACTTGGACACTCGTGAATTCGATCACTACGCCCGCAAGCACTGGAGCTAGGAAAGACATTAGTCTGGCAGTCCCATCTAAATAGGCATTTGCCTGATGTAGTTCCCCTTCTTTAACCAAAGTTGGAGTAATCGCTTGATTTGCTGGTACATAAAGAGGCGTAATCAAACCAATTACAAGCTGAACTGCATAGACGTGCAAAACTTCTAGTTCATTTATATACAATAAGAAGAGTGGTACAAGAAATACAGTTCCACGAACAAGTTGGCTAAAAATCATAATTCTCTTGCGACTCCATCGATCGATGAAAGGACCGATTACAAATTGTAAAAGTAGTGACGGGACATAATACAAGATCCACATACTTCCTAGTGCCAGTCCCGAACCAGTCAATTGAAAGACAAGAATTGAATTACAAAAGGTGCCGAATGCCCCGCCGAGTTCAGAAGCAGCATTGCCGGACCAGACAGAGAGAAATGAGCGGTTTTTGAAGAGTGAGGATTTAGTTGTCATCTCTCAAGAAACCTTATCAGTTCTGACTGTAAGACATTTAATGCATCTTGTTTAATGCGATACGTTGAGGCATTCACCTCCACAAGCCGTGCAGATCGAAGAATTTTCAAGTGATGGTGAATAGTGGATTTCCCGACATCTAATCGTTCCGTCAATTCCTGCAATGTCTGTTCCTTTTCTACAAGCATTTTTACCAACTTGAGTCGAACTTCATCTCCCAGTGCTTTGTAGCGGAGGACCAAAAACTGATCTGGGGTGAAACGGTCTTCTGGAGTAATACTCTCATTTGCGACAGGATAATAAAAAACTTTCGTGTCTTCTAAATCAGCCACTATATTCCATGGTCGATAACTGATTTGTGGAATCAGCAGGACATGATGGACACTTGGTTCAGGACTATACTCAATCCCTCCAGTTACCCAACGAACGAATTCCTCAGGGTGAAGGTTTGCTAAAATATTCTTCTTATCTTCATAATCGCGATTTAAAACAGATGAGATTTTTGCATAATTATGCCGTATAACCTCTTCGTTCCATAGAGCCATCACTGCACATAGATGTTCTTTCAACTCCTGTATTTCAACTGTACAAATGTAGTGAATGTAATCCGGAAAGAATGGGTTATCCTTAGTCTCTTCTTGAAGATCTCTTTGTGCTTCTATATCTCCTATAGCAGCATTAGTGCGAATCTGCTGAAACTCTCCTCCAATAAAAGGTATACAACTAAACCTAATTTCCATCTCTGATAATTCTTCTATGTATGTTTGAAATTCTTCATGGTTCTCAAATGGTTTTTTGTGAAGCAGTTGCAGGATTGCTTTCCACGTATTGTGCTTTTCTACATAATCCAATTGAGCTTGTAACTCGGTCGAAAATATTTCCGTATTCCAATAGATTGAGGATTCATCCAGTGTCTCTAGTAATCGGGGATTTGTAATTGCAGCAATAGCCAGTGCATTCTCCCATAACATAGAATGCTCAAGCTGGACTTGATACGTTTGGCGTTTACGACTTGTTGTATGAAGGATTTCCAAAAACCACTCCTTGAATGTTGTATAGTAACTTTATCATAAATTCTATTTATTTAGAATTAATAATTCTATAAATATAGAATGACTTTAACAACTTGTCTTTTAACAAACAAAAACCATGAGCGATTTCGCTCATGGCACTCTAGTCTTTTACTCGGTCTAACTGAATCATTTACTTAAACGTCTGCACCACAGTTCCTTTACCCTCAGCCACGTGCACTACTGCATGCGCCCCGTTGATCAATGTCATCTGAGGAGGAACATGCCCACAATCGATATCGTAGACCACTGGTACTTGCAATTCTTGAGCTAGTTCCTGATACACATCTCCCACAGTATAGTTCTCAACAGGTCCATTTGCAGGACTTCTTCCAAACAAAACTCCCGATGTATTATCAAACCAACCTGCAAGCTTCATTTGTACCAATGCACGCCGAAGATCCGTCGTTTCCATATCGCAATTCTCAAAATACCAAATGATTGGCTCATCATTCAAAAATTTATCTCGGAAATTAGCAACGTCTCCAAATGGAGTTCCGACGATATTGCGAATAATATCGATACAGCCGCCCAATAAGCGCCCTTTAATATGAACGGCTTCGTCTGAAGTCGTCTTCCACTTAGTTGACTCAGTTAAGTCATAAATACAAGGCGTTGGATTGGCATGATCCCACTTCAACTGATAGTTCTCAGACGAATGTTGCTCCACCGTCTCTCCTTGCCTTGTCATCAATACTTTCTTCCACATAGCTGTCGTTTCATCTGAATACTCTCCTCGTAAATCAACAAGATTCACTCCATGTGCAGTCGCAATACCTGTTTTCAAAGTTATCGCAAACAACAAGAGACTCGTGTCCGAATATCCAAGAACCCATTTTGCAGGCAGGGCATCAAAATCAATGTGCTCAAGAATCTCAATGAGTAGCTCGCCGCCCCATGGCGGTAAAATCATATCAATCTCAGGATTTTGCATCATCGACGTGAATTCCGCAGCACGCTCTCTAGCAGGTGCAGATTTTGCTTTGTCTTGCGTCCAAGCCGTGTCTCCCGTTACAAGCACGTGCCCTTCTCTCTCAAAACGTTCTTTTGCGGAATTGATCAGATGGTGAAGCTCTTTTTCAACTCCAGATGATGGCGAAGTCACACCGATTGTGGCGTGATCGACTAAATTTGGATACTTGATCACTCGAATTCCTCCTTCAATGTCTTGCGATAATGAAAGTAACTTCTTACAACTTTAAAGAGCAGCAGTATCCAAAAAGCAGTTACTATCTGCAGCACCACATGTAAAAATGTGAGCGACCCATCTCCATCACTTGGAAGTGTAAAAATCTCTGGTGATAGTCCAAACAGCAAAATCGTCTTTCATGCTAAATCCCCCTTATACCGCTCTTTGTTGGCATGGAGTTCATCCAATCGGTCGAACTCCAATTGCAAAATCTGCTTGCCGATATCCGTCACTTCATAAATCGTCTTGCGTTTTTCATCCGCATATACTGTAATCATGTCGTCATCCTGCATCTTTGTCAGCGTCCCGTAAATCGTTCCGGACCCGAGCTTAAGACGCCCAGAAGTCATCTCTTCTACTTGTTTGATGATCCCGTAACCATGCCGAGGTTCTGTCAAAGCAAGCAAGATATAAAATGCTGACTCTGTCATAGGTAAGTATCGTTTCACCCGTTTATCCATTTTATTGCCTACCTTCACTATGTCGTAGCTCGACTATATCACGACGCGACATAATGAGGCAACCTTTTTTTGTAAATAGAAAAAAGCCCACAAATAATTTGTGGACTCTCGCTCATTACTTCACAACCAAAACTGGCGCCTTTACACGTTTCACAACTTTATGACTCACACTACCTAATACCATTTCTTGTAGGGAGTTTAGGCCTCTACTACCGATTATGACCAAATCAACATTTTGGCTATTTGCATAGTCGACAAGTGTTGGACCAGGATCACCATGTAAGACTTTCACCTCATACACTATCTTTTCACGTTGCAATAATTCTTCAATCACACGCACCTTTTGGCGTCTCTCATAATCAAGGGACTCTCGACTTTCTGCGTGCAAAACATCTTGCTTCGCTTTTGCAAAGTCAGCTACCACTACCACTTCGATTAATTCTGCCCCTTGCCTAGCCATCAGTAATGCATGTTGCGCAGCACGAACAGAATTCTCCGAGCCATCAGCTGCTAAAACAATATGTTTATACATATGCGACATCTCCTTTGATTAATGTGTCGACAACTTAGCACTCGCTTGGTCATAAATCGCAAGTTTCTCTACTATCTTCCGACTTGAAGCATTTAATCCTTTTAACACAACTTCATTTTGATTCTGACGAAGCTTCATCACTACTTTATCGATTGCACCAACTGCTGAATCGTCCCATACATGGGATTCCGTGAAATCGATGTAGATAGTTCTTTCGCGTTCCGTCAAATCAATCCCTGCTACAAAATCTTCAACAGATGCAAAAAACAACTGGCCTCGAACTGAATAGTGAATGTCTTCTCCTGATAATGCTTTCTCAACTTGTAACTTCGAGATCTTCGCCACGAAAAAGATGGCACTTAAGAGTACCCCTGCGAAAACACCTTTTGATAAATCATGTGTAATCACGACAATCCCTACTGTCGCAACCATAACAATCGCATCTGTACGTGGTGCTTTTTTCAGATATGTGAAGGAACCCCAATCAAATGTACCAATCGATACCATAATCATGATTCCAACAAGCACGGGCATAGGAATCTGCACGACAAGATCTCCTACTACGATAATCAAGAACATCAAAAGTGCTCCAGCAACAAATGTCGAAAGCCGGCCGCGCCCTCCACTTTTTACGTTTATAACGGATTGGCCGATCATAGCACAGCCCGCCATACCCCCAAAGAAACCTGTCACGAAGTTGGCAATTCCTTGTCCACGGGACTCTTTATTTTTATCGCTTCCCGTATCTGTCATAACATCAACAATTTGAGCAGTTAATAGAGACTCTAACAATCCAACTATTGAAAGTGCGAGTGCATACGGAAAAATGATTTGAAGTGTCTCAAATGTATATGGAACGTCTGGAATAAAGAAGCTCGGAAGTGTTTGAGAAATGTTTCCAAGATCCCCAACTGTTCGAAGCTCGATACCAGAGAAAATCACCAGTGCAGTCAAAGCCACAATAGCAATCAGCGGTGCGGGAATCGCTGTAAAGAAGCGCGGCAAGATGTATACGATTGCTAAAGTAATAGCCACAAATACGTATGTCATTGTGCTAATCCCTAAAAAGTGTGGCACTTGTGCCATAAATATTAAGATGGCTAATGCATTCACAAATCCAATCATCACCGCACGTGGGACAAAACGCATCACCTTCGCCACTTTAAAGACACCAAATAGAATCTGTATGATACCTGTTAAAATCGTCGCTGCTAATAAATAATCTAATCCATAGTCGCGAACTAGTGGTACCATCAATAGCGCCATTGCACCAGTCGCAGCTGAAATCATTCCCGATCTGCCCCCGACAAATGCGATAATCACTGCTATACTAAAAGATGCGTAAAGCCCAACCATCGGGTCAACGCCTGCAATAATTGAGAACGCTATTGCTTCTGGAATGAGGGCCAACGCCACGACGATTCCAGCTAATATATCGGCTCGGACATTTCCGAACCATTCTTGTTTAAGTTTCGCTATCACGTACTACACCTCTTCATGTTTCAAATGATTGAATTAGTGTAGCATTTCGAGTTCCAAAAAGGAACCCTTTTGAACCAATTGATTTCCTCTCTGAAAGGATGACTCCTATGAAATACGGCTATATTCGTTCACTTCCCGGTGAAAAAGACACTTCTCAACAAGTAGCTCTACTTTCAACTATCCAAATTGACCAGCTCTTCACAGAAGAATCGTATCGTCTAAACGATCAACTCGCAGAGATGATCGACCTTTTAGAAGAAGGAGATCAGGTCTATACAAGCTCGTTGACAACATTCGCACAATCTCTAAACCAATTGCGTGCATTACTTGAAACGTTTACAAAGAAAAAAGTGTCTCTTCACTTTGTAACGGAAAGTATCCAAATCGACCGACCGCTTATCCACTCATTCAGCGATATCGTTCACTTGATTGCTCTCTTCCAAACAGAATCTACCAGCCTCATGACAAAGGCTGCGATGGAAGAAGCAAAAGAGCGAGGAGTTGCCACGGGTCGGCCACGAAAAAAAGACGCCAATGTGAACCGAGCAATTGAACTTTACACAAGTGGTGAGTACACACTTAAGCAAATCAAAGAAATGACCAATATCAGTAAATCTACACTGTACCGTTATTTGAATGAAGACTATTAAAAAAAGAGAGGCCGCGGCCTCTCTTTTCCTTATCCTTCTAAAACAGTTTCAGCGATATTGACAGAGTGATCTCCGATTCGCTCCAAGTTGCTGACGATATCGGTAAATACAATTCCCGCTGCACCCGTGCAAGCACCTTCATTTACACGCACGATATGATTCTTGCGCAACACGCGTTCCATACGGTCGATCTCATTCTCTTTCTCAACGACACCACGGGCCTCTTCTTTACTATGAATCTCAATCGAGCGGATTGACTGGCGGAATGTTGTACGCACCAATTCAAACATCTCTTCGATTTCAGCATCTGCTGTCTCTGTAAAGTCGAGTTTTTTCGACTTTTTATAGTCTGTTAATTCCATGATATTTTCCATATGATCTCCGATTCGTTCGATATCTCGAATCGTATTAAGTAGCACCTGATGAAGCTCCGAATCCTGCTTTGAAAGCGGCTGAGACGAGAGTTTGATTAAATAATCTGAGATAGTTTGGTCCAAGTTGTTAATCGCTAATTCATATTGAACGATGTAATCCCGATGAGACGTTTTCTTCGTTTTAAAGTATGCAATCGTCTCTTCAAGTCCTTGTTCTGCAAGCTCCGCCATACGAAGCACTTCTTTCTGTGCTTGCCCAACAGCAACTGATGGGGATTGCGCAATAAACTTCTCATCCAAATGCTCTACTTTATGACTGACCACTTTCTGTTCACCTGGTATTGCTTTGACAACTATCCAAGCAAGCACCGCTACAAACGGAAGTTGAATCAAAGCGTTTGAGATGTTGAATATACCGTGTGCAAAGGCAATTGTCATTTCAGGGTTTAGATCTAATCGACCTTGCAAGAACTGCACAAGTGCTGTGAATGGACTCAATAAGATCAATACAATGACCGTTCCGATGACATTAAAGATAACATGGACAAGAGCGGCACGTTTTGCTGTAATCGATGCGCCAAGTGCTGCTAATACTGCTGTAATCGTCGTCCCGATATTATCTCCAAACAAGACGGGTAGTGCTGCATCGAGCGTCATTGCTCCTTGTGCAAACAACGTCTGGAGTAATCCAATAGCTGCTGACGAACTTTGAATCGTCATTGTAAAGATAGTCCCAATTAACACACCTAATAATGGATTGTCACTCATAGATATCGTTAGGTCTTGGAAAATCTGTGCATCGCGAAGTGGATACAAGCCATCACTCATGAAGTTCAATCCTAAGAATAAGGCACCAAATCCTAAAATAGCACGGCCTACATTTCGAATCTTTTCAGACTTCAAGAAGAAGATCATAAAGCTTCCGAGCGCTACAATCGGAAGCGCGTATTCCGAGATATTGATTCCGATAATAAATGCTGTTGCCGTCGTTCCGATGTTCGCTCCAATGATGACACCAATCGCTTGACGGAGCGTCATAAATCCGGCGTTAACAAGTCCAATTGTCAAAACAGTCGTACCGGTACTTGTTTGAAGTAAAATCGTCACAAAAATACCAGCGAGCATACCTTTTATCGGGTTTGTAGTAAACCGGTCCAACATATTGCGAAGACCATCACCAGCTATTTTTTGTAGATTGTCTCCTAGAAACTTAATTCCAAAAAGAAAAATCCCCAAACCACCTAGAAAATAAAAAATCACTTCTTGCGTACTCATTGTCGCCTCCTAAAAATAAGTAAAAACTTATATTTACAACAAATGGAAAGCCGAGAGAACTCTCTCTCGGCTACTGTTTAGTTTCCTGTTTTCGCAAATTCTTCAATGCGCTCGCCAATCGCGTCACGCACATCTTGGAAAACGGCCCATACTTCTTCGTCCGTCCCTGTCGCTTTCGCAGGATCTGGGAATCCCCAGTGCTCACGGCGAACAGATGGTGGAGTCATCGGGCACTTATCTGCTGCGTCCCCGCATAGTGTAACAGCAATTGTAGCACGGTTCAACAATTCTGGGACAATGATATCAGAAGTATGTGTCGAAATGTCGACGCCCACCTCTTCCATTGCTTTGATTGCCTTAGGATTCACACCATGTGCTTCTATTCCTGCGCTGTATACTTCCCATTCACTGCTATCTAAATACTTCTTTGCCCAACCGTCGGCCATTTGGCTGCGGCATGAATTTCCTGTACATAAAAAGTAAATGATTTTCTTTTCCATCTTGAACACTCCTCTTAGTAGATGATTAGTAACCAAATATAAAGTCCAACTAATGTTATGAATAGCGTTGGAATCGTTAGAATGATTCCGACTTTAAAGTAAGTACCCCAAGAGATTTTCACACCTTTTAAACTCAATACATGCAACCACAATAAAGTTGCGAGTGAACCAATCGGAGTAATTTTTGGACCTAAATCCGAACCAATCACATTTGCGTAGATCAATGCTTCGCGCACAATTCCAGTTGTGTTCGTGTCTGCGATCGCAAGTGCATTAATCATTACAGTTGGCATGTTGTTCATAACAGACGATAAAATCGCAGCGATGAAGCCCATTCCGATTGTTGCTGCAAATAATCCTTGATCAGCCGTCCACTGAATGACATCTGTTAATACCGATGTAAGTCCTGCATTTCGAAGTCCGTAAACGACAACGTACATACCAATTGAGAAGAACACGATAGCCCATGGTGCACCTTTCACAACTGCTTTCGTATGAACCGCAGGGCTTCGGCGCGCTAGAATTAAAAAGACAATTGCTACAGAACCTGCAATGAATGATACCGGAATGTGTAAAGGCTCACTTGCGAAATAGCCGACCAGTAAAACTGCTAGTACTACCCATGAGATACGGAACATTCGGTTGTCTTTAATTGCTTCGACCGGTTTTTTAAGATCTGACATATTGTAGTTCTTTGGCAAATCTTTTCGGAAGAACAAGTACAGTACGAGAATACTCGCACCTAATGAGAAAAAGTTCGGAACAATCATGCGGCTTGCGTATTCAATAAAACCGATGCCAAAGAAATCTGCTGATACAATGTTTACCAAGTTACTGATGACGAGTGGTAGTGATGTCGTATCTGCAATAAATCCACTTGCCATAATAAATGGAAAAATCATCTTTTCTTCAAATTTCAAATTTCGCACCATCGCAAGAACAATTGGGGTCAAAATAAGCGCTGCCCCATCATTCGCAAATAACGCTGCAACAACGGCACCAAGAAGAATTACATAAATGAACATACGCAGACCATTTCCGCCTGCAATGCGGGCCATATGTAACGCTGCCCATTCAAAGAATCCGATTTCATCTAGAATGAGTGAAATCAAAATTAATGCAACAAACGTAAGTGTTGCATTCCATACAATAGAAGTTACGTCTTGAACGTCGCCAAAATCGACAACTCCTACCAGCAGAGCAAGGACGGCGCCAGCAGTAGCTGACCATCCAATTGACAGCCCTTTCGGCTGCCAGATAACAAAAATGAGCGTCACGATAAAAATGACGGCTGCAGCAATGGCTAAAAACACAAAAAGACTCCTTTCTAATTACAGCTAACGCGTAACCCTTTTTTCGTCAGTTCATCGAGGCGATCATCTTGACTCGTCACTGCATCCAAGACAGTTTGCAACATTTCTGCATGTGGATAGCTTGGATTCAATGAATAGAAGATCCAGTGACCGTTTCGCTTCTCGTGAACAAGTCCCCCATCTTTCAACTTTTTCAAGTGCTGACTAATTGCAGGCTGGCTAATGTCGAACATCTCGACAAATTCACATACACAACACTGATTTGTCTGCATGACTTTTAGCATCGTGAGGCGTGTCGGATCACTGATCAGTTTTAAGAGCTGGGACATATGGTCAATCGATAAATGATGATGAATTGTTTGCATAAGAAAAACCTCCATCTGACGACATTATATAATCGTTCAGTTATATTAGTCAACACTTATTTGAATAGTGATTGATTCCCTATCATAATGCTCTTATTATATGAAATTATCAAGTCCCAAATTTACGTTTTATATATATAAGAAGGAAATATGACAAAATGCGTCACTATTCTATAAAAAAGTCGCCCACTGTGGAGTAGTGAGCGACCTTTTGTTTAGTTCTTTACTTTACGTAATTTTTCTAATACCACTTGCACATCGTACCCTACTTGGAAATCGTAGAGCTCGGCTGGTTGGCCGTCTACCGCTGCTACAAATGCATCTAGAAGTTCATCTGCACGAACGTTGTCTTCAAGTGGATATGATGTCATGTCTTCACCGATTTTCCCCACTGTGAGATTGGAATAGTTCGAGAGTTTTACAGTCCCTTCTGTGCCGTACGCAGATAACTCGATGTCTTGGCTATATGCGCCGGCTGTTCCCGCAATTCCGTTAAAGTAGATTTTTGTGCCAGAAGCAAGCTGCATCGTCGCGACAATCCCTGTTTCGGATAGAGTGGGATCTTCGGGAAGTTCTAAATCGGACGTAACCTCTGTGATAGGTCCAAATGTACGCAAAATCTGCTGAACGAGGTGACCTGCAACTTCAAAGACAAATCCACCTTGCTCACGTGTGCTGATCCAACTATTTTGCTGACGAGGGCGCGGCCAATTCGGAAATTCCATGCGAAGCTCTACGCGGCGTAATTTCCCTACGTAGTTTTCATGCATCAATTTTTCAAATTGACGTGTCCCCTCTTCATAATTCAGTGGGAAGTTCATCGCATTCACGACGCCTTTTTGTTGCGCGAGTTTCAATAGGTCCGCTGCTTCCTCTACAGAATTGGCAAGCGGCTTTTCACATAAAATATGTAATCCTTTTTGAAGTACAGCAGTTGCTATTTCATGATGCCACTTTGGAGGAACTGCCACATACACGATATCGAGTTCTTCAGTGTCTAACAGCTCTTGATGCGAAGTATAGGCTGTTGTTTGGAATTTTTCTGCTAAAAATTGAACGCGTTCTTTATTTACATCACATATACCGTTTATTTGTAAACGAGGATGATTCATAAAACTGTTCATCATACGCTCTGCCATCATCCCAGTTCCGATGACACCAATTTTCAGTTGCTTTGTCATAGAGAATCGTCTCCCGTTTCTATAGTTTCTTCACAAATTCAGATTTTAATTTCATTGCTCCAAAGCCATCAATTTTACAGTCGATGTTGTGATCCCCTTCAACCAATCGAATCGATTTGACCTTGGTACCTTGCTTTAAAGTAGACGAGCTTCCTTTTACTTTCAGATCTTTGATGACCGTCACAGCGTCTCCATCTGTTAACAAATTTCCGTTCGCGTCTTTTGCGATGATGGATGTTTCAGTATTCTCAGTCGTTTGAGTAGCTGACCATTCATGCGCACATTCTGGGCAGACAAGTAAATCCCCATCTTCGTATGTATAGGGTGATTGGCACTGGGGACAGGCAGGAAGTTGCGTTGTCATGATGTGTAGACTCCTTTTTATTTCGTTTTCCTAAGTGTAGCACACCGAGTCGCGGCCGGGGAGATGTCAATGTCCGCATAAACAGTTTCAATGTCCGCTAACACGGATTCAATGTCCGACACTCTGGCTCAATGTCCGCTAACATGGATTCAATGTCCGCATAACCCATTTCAATGTCTGCGTAACCCCCCACCCACAAAAAAAGAGCCGCAAAAGCGGCCCAATTCGTCTTTTATGCTTGTAAAGCTTGCTCTAAATCTTCTAAAAGGTCCTCAACGTCTTCAATTCCGACACTGATGCGAACTAGACCGTCGACAATTCCAAGTTCCGCGCGACGTTCTGCTGGAATCGACGCGTGGGTCATGCGAGCTGGAACAGAAATCAAACTCTCTACTGCGCCAAGGCTCTCTGCTAACGTGAAATAGAGGAGTTTTGCTAACACTTCATCTGCTTTTTCAGCAGAGCCGACATCAAACGAAATCATGCCGCCAAAACCACGTGATTGTCCGGCCATCGTCTCGCGGCCCGGATGAGCTGCTAAGCCAGGATAATAGACTTTGCCTACTTTTTCGTGCGCATCAAGGTACTCTGCGATTTTTTGAGCGCTCGTGATGTGTTCTTCCATACGTAGACCTAGTGTCTTGATTCCGCGAATCAATAACCAAGAATCTTGTGGCCCCAAAATAGCACCAACCGAGTTTTGTACGAAATGCATATCTTGTGCAAGCTCTGGTGTATTTACAACGACTAATCCTGCGACGACATCACTGTGACCGCCGAGATACTTTGTCGCGCTATGCAATACAATGTCTGCTCCAAGTTCGAGCGGCTTCTGCAAGTAAGGTGTCATAAATGTATTGTCGACAATCGTCACTAAATCTTTTGATTTCGCAAGTTCTGTCAACGCACGCACATCAGAAACTTTCAATAACGGATTCGTCGGTGTCTCGATGAATAAAGCTTTTGTATTCGGCTTGATGGCTGCTTCCACGTCTTCCAAAGAAGATGTATCCACAAAGGTTACATCTAAACCAAAACGGTTCAACACTTTCGTCAACACGCGGTAAGTCCCACCGTACACATCATCTGTTGCCACGATATGATCACCTGAGGAGAACAACATCATCACCGATGTGATGGCTGCCATCCCTGAACCAAATGCAAATCCTGCGTGTCCGCTCTCTAAATCTTTGATTAACTCTTCTAAAGCATGGCGCGTCGGGTTGCCTGTTCGTGAATACTCATAGCCATTGAACTTGCCAACTGCTTCTTGCTTATACGTGCTCACTTGATAAATTGGTGTGGAAACCGCTCCAGTCGTAGCGTCTCCTACGATTCCTGCATGGATCAACTTCGTTTTTTCACGCATGTGAATCCTCCTCTTTCCATAGTTCGTATACATCCTTGCTTAAATACCTCTCACTCGAATCGGCAAACACGGTCGCAATCACACTGCCTTCGGGAAGTGTTTCAGCTTCTTTCAAAGCGGCAGCAAACGCAGCTCCTGCTGAAGATCCCACAAGCAATCCTTCTTGCTTTGCCAGTTCACGCATCCAGTAGAATGCTTCCTTGTCCGTGATGGTATGAATGCCTTCCATATACTCTTCTTTCATGAAAGGTGGCAAAAATTCCATGCCAATACCTTCTGTGTCATGGGGACCACTTTCTCCGCCGTTCAATATGGAACCCTCTGGCTCTACAATCACCGTGCGAATCGTCGAATCTTGCTGCTTCAAGTAAGTGGCAACGCCCATAAACGTTCCACCTGACCCACCACCAGCAACGAACGCGTCGATTTTACCATCAAGTGCCTCATAAATTTCTGGCCCCATTGTATCGATATACGCTGCTGGGTTTGCTGGATTTTCGAACTGTCCTGGCACAAAACTCCCTGGAATTTCTGACGCTAGCGCATGTGCTTTGGCAATCGCGCCTTTCATTCCTTCTGAAGTCGGTGTGTTTACAAGTTCGGCTCCAAGTGCCTTCATCAATTTTTGCTTTTCAATGCTGAATTTTTCAGGAACGACACAGATGACACGAAATCCTCTTCCGATTGCCGCAAGTGCCAACCCAATCCCTGTGTTTCCTGCTGTCGGTTCGATAACCGTTCCACCAGGTGCTAACTTTCCACGTTGTTCCGCATCACGCAATAAGGCAATGCCAAGACGGTCCTTGACACTGCCTCCCGGATTCATATATTCCAGCTTTGCCACGATGCGACAGTTGTTGGGAACGGCAATTTGTGAAATCTCAAAGAGCGGTGTATTCCCAATCAATTGGTGCACGTGTGTGTAAATCATGCCTCTTCGCCATCCTTAAAAACGATGTGCCATGTATCTTTTTTCGCTAACATGTCCCGTGCAATCTCTTGCGCGCCTTCTAATGAATGATTCGCTGCCCATCCGCACTGAACGACGTTGCATGCAGGTACTTCCGTTGCTTTCAACACATCTTCCAGTGTGTTCTCAAGAATCGTCAATACTTCATCATAGTTGTCATGGTTAATTACAGATAGGTAAAATCCTGTTTGGCATCCCATCGGACTCAAGTCGACCACTTTGTCTGTATGATTGCGGATGTTTTCTGCCATCAAATGCTCTAAAGAGTGAAGACCCTTCATTTCCATGAATTCTTCATTCGGCTGTTTGAAACGAATATCGTATTTCAGAACTGTATCGCCTGCTTGACCTGACTTTGTCCCCGCAAGACGCACGTAAGGCGCATCGACTTTCGTGTGATCTAAATTAAAGCTTTCTACATTCATTTGTTTCATTGTGTAGTTCCTCCTTTAGTGGCATCCATGAGCCAAACGTAATCGTTCATCTGCGTGAACGTCACGCCAAAGCCCGCTTGTTCAAATAAGCTCGTGAGCACTGGAATCGTTGTGTAATACTCACGCTCCAAGTCTTCAGCAACAGCTACATAGCCTCGTGCCTTCTCTTTTAAAATCTGCGCTTGTTTTGCGTCTTCCGAAGAAAACACCGTGTCTGCAAAGACCACTTTTCCACCGACTGGCAGCAGTTCTGCATAGCGTTTAAGTGCTTCGCCTTTTTCAGCATCCGTTAAGTGATGAAACACGTAACTGCTGATGAAGCCGTCTACTTGGCCTTCGGGAGTCACAAATTCTAAAAGGTCTCCCTCTTGCGCTTCAAGTTGTGGAAAACGATTTTGAAAGAGTGCGCGCATCTTATCATGAGGTTCTACTGGTAGTACTTCGACACCCTTCTCTAAAACCCTTTTGGTTAAATTGCCTGTCCCAGGCCCAAATTCAATTACAGTGCCGTGTACACGCTGTGCAACAGCTTCTAAAATTTCTTCATATCGGAAAAATACATCCGCATACTGTGGATCTTGTCCACTCACACTCGCATCGTATTGGTCAGCCCATTCATCAAAAATGTGTAAAAATTCTTTCCCCACGTTCGTGCTCCCCATCCTAAACATAATTATTCCTAGTCGAATACTATGAATATTTATATCATATGTTGTTGAAATTTAAAAGTGAAACGTATGGAAAACAAAAAAACTCACGAACGGTGAAGTTCGTGAGTTCATATCAGGAGTAAAGTGCTCCATTGTAAATCTCGTCGCCAGCCTTGTCCGCAAGCTCTGGAATCCATAAACGAGCATAGTCCCCTTTTCCATCGTAATCAAGCCCCTGTTTCGTCACATTGAATTTACGACCGACGCGCGGGTCGTTTCCAACACCTGCGACATACATCCAATTGCCATAATTACTAGCAGTATCGTAATCAACGAGCCAAGATTCAAACCAAGCAGCGCCTAAACGCCAATCTAAATTTAGATCATGGACCAAATAACTCGCTGCGTTCTGACGACAGCGGTTGGACATAAAACCTGTAGCCTTCAGTTCGCGCATAGCAGCATCCACTAATGGAGCTCCGGTTCTTCCTTCTGCCCATTTCGCAAAGTCAAGAGGATCACGCCGCGTAGAGATTCGACGTCCGTTCAATCCTCGGCTACTGAAGATTTTCTCCTTGAACTTTCGGTGGACAAGTTTGAAGTAGTCTCGCCAAAGCAATTCAAACACGACCCAGTAAGTACTTTGGTTAGCGCTATATTCTCGTTCATACCTCTTGATATGCCAGTAGATCATTCGAGGTGATAAGCATCCAAGTGCTAAATAAGGTGATAGCTTTGTAGAGTCGTTCCATGCCATCAACCCGTTGCGTGTTTCTTTGTACGTATCAATCGCTCGTGTTCCAAACGTAAAGTCATGGAGTCTAGCGAGTCCTGCTTTGGTTCCACCCTTAAAGCCATCTGGAGGAGGCTGTACCCAATTTTCTTTAGAATGGTGATCGGGCTTTGTGAAATGTGCAATCGGTGGATATGCCGGATGCACCTGCAGCTGATTCTCGACCATCTTTCGAAATGGAGTAAAGGTTTTTGGTAACTCTTCCAGTGCGAACGGTAAGTCATCTGGATGGATCAAATGGTCACCAATGAACGATTCGATTTCAACGTCAGGAAGTGCTGCGCGAACTTGTTGTTCGGACTCTCGTTCCTCTGTACCTACGCTGTCATGGAAATACAACTTATTGACATGATGAAGTTTTGCATAGTTCTTCAACTCTACTCCACTTTCACCATGAAGTTCGTCCAAAGGAATTCCAGCTTCCTGCAATTGACTCTTTAAATCATCTAGACTTTCACGAATAAACTCAGCGCGAAACGAGCGCTGTTTTGGAAATCCATACTCATTTTTTTGTTGAAAGCGTGGTTCATGACAGTATACTGCACGAACTGGTTGTCTTGTGGACACTGCTTTCAGCAAAGGTTCATGATCTGATGTGCGCAGATCGGTACGAAACCATACAACCGTTGTAGACATGTCAATCCCTCGCTTTCAGTTAACGTTTTACAAACTTTATACAGTAATTATACAATAGAAAAATTAGAATGTCATTTATTAGTTGAAATCTTAAAATGAGGTGACGGCATGCACCAAATTGTTTGGTTAAAGCGTGATATACGACTACAAGATCACGCTCCTATTTATCATGCGTCTAAAGCTGGACCGACTTTACTTTTATATGTAGTAGGGCCTTCTGTCTGGAAACAATCTGACCTTTCTCTTCGGCATTTCCACTTTGTGTTGGAGTCGGTCTTCACCACCGCAGACCAAGCGATCAGAAGGAGAACAATTGCGTTTAGAATTCGATAGGGTTGAAGAAAGACCTGCAGAGTAAATTTACTCCCTTTGCAGGTCTTTTCGCATCACTCCCCTGCCTTTTCAATCACTTCGAACATCCAAGTTCCTCCAATCTTAAGAATTTCTTCAGAAAGTCAGTACCTTTTTCCTAAGAAATGCTTCGTATACTGAAACTATATCAGAAAGGACGTGTCTACATGATTACGATTCAAGACTTGAATCATACATTCAAAATCGGAAAAAAAGGCCAAGAAAAGAGTGTTCCAGTTCTTAAAGATGTCAATTTAGAAATAAACAAAGGCGAAGTCGTCGCCATTTTAGGAAAAAGTGGCTCAGGGAAATCTACGCTATTGAATTTGATTGCTGGTTTTATGACCCCAGAGTCAGGTTCTATTCAAGTGACCGGTGAAGAACTGGTCGGTAAAACAGAAGCTGAAAAAGCGAAGTTCCGCTTGCAAAATTATGGGTTCATTTTTCAAAGCTTTCAATTGATGCCTGGACTCACGGCATTCGAAAACATCGAACTTCCTCTAAAACTTCAGGGCGTGGCAAAGCAACAGCGATTAATACGGGTGAAAGAACTGCTGCAGCAAGTTGGATTGACAGAAGTCAGTGACCATTATCCGAACGAACTTTCTGGAGGTCAGCAACAACGCGTCAGTATCGCCCGTGCACTAATTGGTCGTCCGTCTATCTTACTGGCCGATGAACCGACAGGGAGCTTGGATTCTGAAACTGAACAAGAAATTTTACAGCTTATCCAATTGCTGAATGCCCACTATGGCATCACATTTGTCATCATTACACACGATGAAGAAGTAGCTCGTTCTGCACATCGTCAGTACCGTATGCATGACGGCGCAATCCAGGAGGAATTGACCTATGTTAGCTAAAGATCAACGCGAGTTTATCTCGCAACATATGAAACGAAACAAACTTCGCGTCTTCATGACGATTTTAGCAGCGGCAATGGGCTGTGCATTTTTGATTATCATTGCGTCTGTCGGCTTCGGATTACATAAAACAATTCAAGACGAAGTGTTGTCGAGTCGCATCGTCACAGAAGTAGAACTATTTGGCAAAGAAAATGGAGGCACCGTTACTCCAGAAGAGCTTGCGGCGATTCAGAAGATGGAGAATGTCAAAACAGTTGTAGAGCGCATTAATGTTCCGGGTTCACCTGTTGTCAATTTAGATGGGAAAGAGGGCTATGGACAACTTGTTTATACAGATTTAGAAGCTGAACAAGCAGCCAACCTAGCCTTGTTTGATGGGGAGATGCCGAATGACTCCACAGAAGTTGTGGTCGGCTATCACTTTGCGGGTAACTTTTTAACAGATGAACAACATGAAGAGCTTGGAAATGCTGAAAATTATCTTGAAAAACAAGAAGAGCTTGCGAAACCGATTCGAGATGAACTAATTGGTAAGACGATTTCAATCGACATCACAGATTATGAGACGGAAGAAGTCGTTTCCACCCAGACCTATACGATTACTGGTATTGCCAAAAAGCCAAGAAAAGATTGGGCGTATGATGACAAAATCTATGCAGATACCTCAAAAAGCGCGGAAGTACTCACTGCGTTTGGTATTGAATCCCCAGATAAATCAATCACGGTTCATGCTACAGACTTTCAACATGTAGCGGACTTAACAGAATCGTTAAAAGGGGAAGGGTTCCTCGTCTACTCTGTTACAGAAGAACTAGGTCAAATGAATATGCTGTTTACAGTAATTCAGATTGGTTTAGTTATTGTGGGCACAGTTGCTGTACTCATTGCCTCTATCGGAATCTTTAATACCATGACAATGGCCGTTACAGAACGCACACGTGAAATTGGGATCATGAAAGCTATCGGTGCACAACCAAGGCTCATCCAGCGCCTCTTCCTTGTGGAAAGCACTGCAATTGGTTTGATTGGTACATGTATAGCAGTCGCTGTCTCATATGGGATGAGTTTACTAGTGAACATAATTGTTCCGATGATTGTATTTAGTTCTGTTGGAGAAGAAGCGCCAACCGACATGACCATCACGGTTTCTTATATTCCTTGGCAGCTCGTAGTGGTTGCTGCACTCATCAGTATTGGTGTTGCCGTATTGTCCGGCTGGCGTCCAGCACGTAATGCCACACAGATTGATGTTATTCAAGCACTAAAAGAATCCTGAAGATCTAAAAGAGCCGTTCTAGCTGGCGGCTCTTTCTAGCATTTCTAAACTGTCGATAATCTCTTGTTTTTCGAGGTGATGACCAATAACAATTAATGTTGTTGGAAAACGAATCTCTTGTTCTACATAATTTGCGACGCCATAAGCTACTTGAACAAGAGTCGGTCCGTTTTGATCTTCATATTGAACAAATCCTTTTACGCGTAACACAGAATCTGGTACATTCTTAAGCCACTCTTCAAAGGCCTTTCGCGATATCGAAGAAGAAAATGTATAAGCGAGTGACTTGATTCCCAACTCTTTTTTAACATGAAATGTATCCATCCTCTCCTCCACTACTGTCATACGACGGGGTGCTGGCATATGAAGAATCTCAGCGAATGAGGATTCGTAGTAACGTGCTGTCTGATTCAATGCTCTTAATTCTAGTGAAATTGCCTCCCGCTCTTCCTTGGATACAGTGTCAATCTTATTTAGGAGAAGCTCATCAGCATATCGGACTTGATCTTCGAGTAGATGACGAATAGGTCTTGGCAGCTTTTCTCGGTTCGCCCACCGCTCTGCATCCACTGCATGATACACTCCAACTAGATCAAGCTTTTGAACAATTAAGGGCGACATGCAGGCATCTATAATCTCCATCGGATGCGCAACGCCAGTTGATTCAATAAAAATCACATCAGGTTCATGCATCATGACCAAGTTGATTAGTTGAATCTCCACCTCATCTTTCAATGTACAGCAAATACATCCTTTCAATAGTTCTTGCAGTGGTACGTCATCACCAACAAGCGTCGTATCTACAGAATAGTCCCCTAACTCATTCATTAGGACTGCCGCTTTACTTCCTTTTTGCTTCTCCTCTTTCAAAAGTTTTGCTAACCAAGTTGACTTTCCACTTCCTAAGAAGCCCGTCAAAAGAATTAATCGTATTTTCTTGTGCATCTAATTCCTCCTCTTGCTGTTGCACATTTATGGGAACCATGATAAAGTCATTCTATACTTAAATCGTAATGATTACGTTTTAATGATAGGCTATTTTATTTTGAATGACAAACAGAAGCATTAGGAGGATACTAAAGATGGCTAAGAAATCAAAAGTAGCACGAGATAAAAAACAACGTGAGTTAGTGGAGCGTTATGCAGAGAAGCGCAAAGAGCTTAAGGAAAAAGGGGATTATGCCGCACTTGCGAAATTGCCACGCGACTCTTCCCCTACGCGTCTAAAGAATCGTTGTGAATTAACTGGAAGACCTCGTGGAGTCATGCGGAAATTCAAACTTTCTCGTATCGCATTCCGCGAACTTGCCCATAAAGGACAACTTCCAGGTGTCAAAAAAGCCAGCTGGTAGGTGATCATATGAATGAAATCGCACTGCATTTTGCTGCGCAAGCCGAAATCCAAAAGTTACCTGAGAAGCATAGAGAAATTTATGAGTATGTAGTGAATTATGAAGAGTCTCTCGCAGACCGGGCGGCCACAGAAGAGGAATTTAAAGTCCTCTTACTGAGCCGGGAACCTTACGAGGCTGCAGCTCAACTTTTTAAAATGACTGGACTCGAAATTGTGGAGATTGTGAATCATTGCGAGCGTCAGATACAAACAAATGTTAGTGAACGAATGAAACGCGTTGGCTGGTTTAAGCTTGAACAAGGTACAGCTACGCATTCTTTCTTATTGACACTATAAAAAAATCAGCATCTTCCCGACAGGGACGATGCTGATTTTTAATTTTCTTTTCGGAAAACCCAAGCACGTTGGACGATAAATCCAAAGATGAAGAGCACGCTGTCTACTAGTACCTTCAACACTACTTCTCCTCGCCCTAGCCACTCCGTATAAAGTAAGTGCACGGACCCAGCTGAGGCAGCCATAATAAATGCTGCGAGCAAGTAATAGCGAACGAATGACTTACTTGATCCTTGACCGAATACTTTATGACGATTTACAAAATAATTAAAGAGGCTGGATAAAACACGTGCAGCAATCGTCGCAAAGATGATGAACATCTGAGGCGAGTCTTCTTTCCACAAATAGATAAATAATGAATAAAGACCGAGGTCGAGCGCAAGTGAAGCTCCACCCGACATCCCATAAAATAAGAAGATTTTATAAATATGAAATGAATCACGCAATGGATGAAAATGAGACGATTTATTTTCATCTAAATATACTGTTTCAATCTCCACTTCCTCAATAGGGATCTCATTTCGCTTCAAAGATCCGAGGACGTTCATCTCGTATTCGAATCGCTCTCCTTTGATTTCAAGCATCAAAGGTAAATGTTGAATCGGCAACCCACGAAGCCCCGTTTGTGTATCCGTTAAGACTGTCCCTGTAGATAATCGAAACAACAAACGTGTAAATCGATTGCCAAACCGACTTCGAAACGGCACATCCTTTTGAGTGAAGTCTCGTGCACCAAGTATTACTGCATCAGGTGTTTCGCGCATTTGTTCAGCGACTTTTTGCATATCTGATAGTAGATGTTGACCGTCCGCATCAATTGTAATGACACCGTCTACTGGAATATCTTCATTCAATATGTAATGAAAAGCCGTCTTTAAAGCTCGTCCTTTGCCTTGATTTTTCGCATGATGCAAGACCGTCACTTCTTTAAAAGTTTTCAATTTTGTGAAGAAGGATGCATACTCCTCTTCTCCCCCATCATCAACCACGATAATGCGAGAGAACTGCGAAGCAATCAGTTCATCGATGACCGCACGGCACTTGTCATCTGGTTTATACGAAGGAATCACAATCGCAAGTTCCATAGGTCACCTCTTTTCTACTGCTACTCCACTTCTTTACCCTTCCTTTGAGAAATCTAATACTGCAATTGGTTCATTTTTGTGTAAATGCTTCCCTATACACTCCACAATCGATTTCATTACTAAGTACTTCGCTTCTCACCCTTTACTATCCTTCTTTTTTTCCTACTGCACTTGCACAGAATTTTTATGTCTGCTATGATGAGGGCGAAAAAGAACTACATACCGACAACCTGCACTAGGGGTGCCCAAATTGGCTGAGATGAGAGCTTGAGCTCCGATCCCTTATGACTCGATCAGGATAATACCTGCGTGAGGAAGTGTAGTGACTCTTTCTTGAATTTTTATGGGAAGTAGTGGCTACATCTTTCGCGGATGTAGCTTTTTTCTTTTTCTCATAAAATCTAAGGAGGCGTTCCCATGCACTGTGGAACAAGTAAAATCATTGGATGTCGTTTTTCTCTACACCCGATGGATTCAGAGTTTATTTCAATTATCAAAGGTGCTTTATCAGAAGTCGACCTATCGACGGTATGGCGCCATACAGACGACGTATCGACGGTCATTCGAGGAGAAGGTCCGCATGTCTTTAATGCGTTAGCTGCCCTTACAGAGAAAGCGGCTTCGCACGGCAAACATATAGCCATGAATGCAACGTTTTCTGTAGGGTGCCCTGGAGATACGTCGGGGGATTCGTATATGGGGATTGAAGATCCAGTGAAGAATGAAATTCCTGAAGGCCCCTACGTTTCTAGCCAGTTCTCGCTTTATCCGCTCAACCAAAGTGATTATATGGAGACGATTTATAGAGAGATTGACCGTGCCAAAGAGCGTGGTGTTTATAACGAGTCCATGCATTATGCGACGGGTATCCACGGTTCATTGAAAAACGTTTTTGCGTTTTATGAAGAGACGTTCACAGAGGCGCAAATTGGGGAGCACCCCCACGTCGTCATGACAATCAACATGAGTATTCACAGTCCTTCTCACGGAGGTCCTGACAATGCTCGCTAATTGGAAATTGAAAGAAGTCGTACTGATGTCCCTGCTTGCAGTCGTTTTCGGGATTATCTATTTAGTGTTTTTACACATCGGGAATATTTGGTCGAGTCTGATTGGGCCGATTGCCTATGAATGGATTTTCGGTGTTTGGTTCTTAGTCTCAATCGTCGCAATGGCTATCATTCGCAAACCAGGGGCTGCTGTTGTTCCGGAAGTAATGGCTGCTGCAATCGAGGTCATGCTCGGGAATGCTGTAGGTCCTCGTCTGATTTTAGCTGGTCTTGTGCAAGGTCTCGGTGCAGAGGCAGCTTTTGCAGCGACGCGTTATCGTCGTTTTGATTTACCCGTATTGATTATGGCAGGTGTTGGAGCCTCTCTCTTCAGTTTTGCGTATGGATATCTTCTTGGTGGATTCTCTGCCTTATCTCCATGGTACGTAGCACTGATGCTCGGAATTCGCATCTTAAGTGGTGCTGTGATTGCTGGATACGGTGGAAGTTTAATCGTAAACGGACTGTATGCAACAGGTTCACTCCGTGGCTATGCGATTGCACGTCAAAAGCGTGATGTACGTGTCTAAATGGATTGAGTTTCACAACGTAACATTTCATTATCCTGATGAAGACACACCCGTTCTCTCTGATATGTCATTAACACTTTCTGAAGGAGAAAAATGGCTCATTAAAGGACCAAGTGGTTGCGGGAAGTCGACACTCTTTTTCTTGTTGAACGGGCTGTATCCGGAAGCTTGTGATGGCGAAGTCGATGGGACGCGTCTACTATTCGGGAAACCATACGATGAGTACCGACCTGGTGAGATCAGTCAGTCGATTGCCACCGTCTTCCAAGATCCCGACAGCCAATTTTGTATGCCGACAGTTGAAGAAGAACTCGCGTTCACTTTAGAGAACCGGTCTATACCACGTGAGGAGATGGATCTGCAGATTACTCGAATTTTAGAAGAGACAGGTCTCACTCAGTTTCGAACACGTGTTATTCAGACATTGTCTGGTGGTGAAAAACAGCGCGTCGCTACTGCCTGTGCATTATTGATGAACCCGAAAATTGTATTACTCGATGAACCACTCGCACATCTAGACCCATTAACTGCAAGAGAATATGTTGCCTGGTTTTCTGACTTACAAGTGAAAAATGGATGGACAGTTCTTGTGATCGACCATCAAGATGCGATTTGGGAATCCTTCTTCGATTACACACTTGTGTTGGAAGAAACGAGTATGCCTCCTTTGAAAGCAAAAAGTGCTTATGCTAAAGAAGTGAAAAGTCAACAAGACTTCCGTGCAGAAGTGCGCGTCCCTGGCATTTTGCATGAGGCAAAGCTCGAAGTCACTGGTGGAAGTATTACAGTGCTTGCCGGACCAAACGGAGCTGGAAAGTCGACTCTCTTGAAGGCACTGGCCGGACTGATTCCAAAAGCAGATAGAGAACAAAGTGACGAAACGATTGGATATGTCCCCCAGTCACCTGAGTTTTTATTTATCACACCTTCCGTTCGACAGGAAGTTAGTTTTGGCGGAGGTCTTCGTACAGAAGAGTTTTTAACTAAACTTCTATTAGAAGGTGTAGCAAATTCTAATCCCTTCGCCGTCAGTCAGGGACAAAAGCGTAGGACAGCAATTGCGGCGATGCTGAACGATGGGCGACCCGTTTTGCTTCTTGATGAACCGACTGCGGGTCAGGATGCGTTTGCACTGCATGAGCTTGAAGACGCTTTATTTCAAGTTGCAGCAGAAGGTACCGCCGTTGTTGTGGTTACACACGATATGAATTTTGCAGAGCGTATTGCAGATTCGATGCTCTTATTGAAAGATGGTGTACTTAGTGGCCCGTTCCATCCAGCAAACGTCTTCTCAGACCCTAGCTTACTCAGGACGTATCGTTTAGTCCAACCGACAGGAGGTGCTCGCGATGTCGACGTGGCTTCATCGCTTGAATCCGTCCATTAAAATGCTTGTGACATTTGTGTTTATATTTGCACTCGCTTTTTATTTTGACCCATGGACACCGCTTTTTGTATTTATTGCCGTGCTAGTAGTTCAGTTACTGTTCTCCCGTATCAACTGGAAACGTTGGGCGCTACTCATGTTGCCGTTCTCACTTGGAGCGGTCGGGTACTTTTGGACGACGTACGTTTTCGGTACATCTGATGATCGACTGGAAACCGCATTATCGCTGAGCTTTCGCGTATTTGCCTTTTCGTCGTTATCTCTCTTGTTTGTTCTGACGACGTCTCCGATGCAATTCATCATGAGTGTGATGCAACAATTGAAGCTTTCTCCAAAGCTTGCCTATAGCCTTCTAGTGGGTTATCAGTTTCTTCCGGTTCTAAAAGATGAGTTCATCCAGATTCGTCAAGTGCAGCAACTTCGCAAGCCACAAGTTCAGAAGTCAACTCTTGCAAAGCTACGCGCACTTCCAAGTGTGGCAATCCCTTTACTCGCTGGAGCTGTTCGAAAAGCGGAGAAAACGGCGTTTGCAATGGAAGCCAGAGGATTTACAGGCACACGTGACCGAACGTACTTCCATGAAGTGCGCTTAGAGCGGTTTGATCTCTATTTTTCTGTGGTCCTGATTGTGATTTTCACAAGTTGTTTAGTTGTAGGCGCAACTCTTTGATTTCCCCTGACCTGCCTGCTACAATTCGTACAGGAAAGGTCGGGTACATATGAATTTACAAAAGAAATGGGTCATGGTCGTCATTGCGATTTTTTGTGCCTTATTATGGGGGAGCGCGTTCCCTGCATTAAAATTATCGTATAGTGAACTCGGCATCCCAAGTACTGGAATCGCGGAACAGATGTGGCTTGCTGGACTCCGTTTTTTATTTGCAGGCCTACTAGTCCTTGGTGGTTTACTACTAATCAAGCGAAGTGCATTAAAACTGACGCGTAGACAATACGGCATCTTGCTGATTTTCGGAATCGTTCAGACGACGCTTCAGTATTTGTTTTTTTACGTTGGAGTTTCGAATACATCTGGAGTTCAGGCGTCTATTATCATCTCAAGCAATACGTTCTTCACAATCTTGCTTGCTCATTTTATCTATGCGAATGATCGACTCGGGTGGCAGAAATGGTTAGGTCTTGCTGCCGGATTTACAGGAATCTTTTTCGCCAACTGGGGCCAATCGTTTGATGGAAGCTTTGAATTTCTGGGGGAAGGCTTTTTACTTCTCTCTGCATTTACGAGTGCGGTAGGAACGATTATGGCGAAAGAAATGGGGAAAGGCATTCATCCGTTCACGTTATCCGGCTGGCAACTTACACTTGGTGCGATTTTACTTCTCATAACCGCTTTTCCATTTGCCGATACAGCCTCGCTTACATGGACACCTTTAGCTATAGGTTTACTTCTCTACATGGTAGCTTTGTCCGCCATTGCATTCGCTCTATGGTTTGCAATTTTGCAGTATCATAAAGCAAGTCACGTCGGGATCTATAAGTTTTTTGTTCCTGTAAGTGGCGTCGGTTTGTCTGTTCTATTGCTCCCTGGTGAGACATTCACATTGCCAATTTTGTTAGCTCTGGTGTTCGTAGCTTTCGGAATTTATACGGTTAATCGTTCTTAAAAACCACCCTGTGCGGTGGTTTTTTTATTTTATTTCATTTCTCATCAACTTTTTCCAGTTGTCTCGGGTAGTATAGGTGTAACACGAAGGAGGACTTGTATGGACCGGTCACAATTCCAACAACTGTATACAGACTTTGCCCCTGACCTTTATCGGATGGCTCTTGCTATTACGGGACGCCGTGAACTAGCAAAAGATGCTTTGCAGGAAACGTTTCTTCGCGTTTACCGATTTTCGAGCACATACGATTCCAACCAACCTGTGAAGCCTTGGTTGTATCGAATACTTATCAATGAATGTCGACGTCTACAGAAAAAAGAAGCACGAAGTTTTCCTTCAAACGGACTCGAAATCGAACAATCCACTCCTTCTAGAGAACCGTTTAGTGATGTGATGGATGCTGTTTCAAAATTACCAGAAACCTATCGTGTACCCTTACTTCTCAAGTATCTGGATGGTTGGAAAGAATACGAAATTGCTGACTTATTATCCGTGAATGTCAATACATTAAAATCTCGACTTGCAAAAGCTCGTGAGCTAATGCGTGAGAGTTACGGGGAAGGTGTTTAAATGGAGAAATGGGAGAACGAATTAAAGAAAATTTCTACAGAACAGAAAGATATTGAAGATGTTTGGGAGCGAATTAATGGGGAAATGGATCGAGATTTACGAAAAGAAAGGAGGCGATTGATGATGCAGCGATCTTGGATAGGTGCAGTCGCTACTATGGTTTTAGTGCTCGGAACTCTCATTTATTTTTCTATAAACAATCAATCACCGGAAATAACTTCAGAGGTCCCCAGTACGTCTGATTCAGATTCGACTACTACTACTGGAGATGATCAGCTGACAAGAGGTGAGCCTGGATTTGTGGAACAGGAATTAACCAAGATAGATGCGCGTTTCCCAGAAACGAAAGAGGTCCCGCTTCAAATTGAAGGCACAGAAGAAATGATTGCTATGAGCCGCGTCGTGCCTGGGAATTTTGCTTATGTTCTATACGCAGATGAAGAGCTTTATGAGATTTCCTTTGATTCTCGTTTCGACTCCAACACTACAGATGAATCTTCAGCTTCTATTGTGGCGCGTAATTCATTAGGCACTGATTATCCGGAGGTGAAGCTACAAATTGATACAATTCCTGGGAAAAAGCCTACAGAACTAGCTTCTGA
The DNA here is from genome assembly GCF_016909155.1 of Chryseomicrobium aureum. Lineage (GTDB taxonomy): Bacteria > Bacillota > Bacilli > Bacillales_A > Planococcaceae > Chryseomicrobium > Chryseomicrobium aureum. Next base: position 77,496 of record NZ_JAFBFG010000005.1, on the reverse strand, counting down.
GAAAGCGGCTCTTTTAGAAGAAAAGTATTCAGGCGCCACAATTGACTCTGAACTTGTAACAGAACCAGTAGTGGGTTATAAGCTTCATGCGCGTGAAGGCGACTCCCCTTCTAGTGAAGTCACTACTATCTATGTACTCGACCAACAACATGATGAATCTACAATTGTAGTTACTCAAACTGTATTTTTAGAAGCACAAGAAGGCCACGGTGCCCGTTTCTTTTCTATGCTAAAAACATTGCAAGTGCTCGATTGAGTGTAATTTTTTTGATTCAGGGAATAGAGAGTGAAAAAGGAGGCGTCGGATTATGCGAAAATCAATAGGATATGCAGCCATTCTCGGAATCGCTATGATTGCGCTCATCTACCTTCTCTCTTCTGACCTCTTCCCTGGTAAAGAAGGTGACTTAGTCGATGAGCAACAAATTGATGACAACCTTGAACCGACAGAACAGCCACTTGTTACACCTCCTGAGGTATCCAATCATCCAGAAACAAAAGAAATCGCATTAGAAATTGAGGGTGTGCAACAAACTGTCGAGATGACACGTTTTTCAGATGAACTGAATACGTACGTTATCTATATAGACGAATCTCTCTTCACAGTAGAAGATGGTCTCTCTCAAACAATCACAGCCAAAGAAAGTCCACTAATCACGCTGACGATTGAAAACGTGCCTGACCAGACACCGCAACAAGTGGCACGAACTAGAGCCGAACAATATCGCCAAGACTTCAGTGTGCAAGCTCCTGTAGAAGTCACGGACCCACTCGACGCACTTCATTTAGAAGGTTCTTCAGAGACAGAAGCGCTCGATGTCTATCTTTTGATGAATCCTATGCAAGATGCTACTTTTCTTTTAACGCTCCGCTACCCAGAAGGTGCTGAAGAAAACTATGCGCCGCGCTTACAGGCAATGGTTGCTTCATTTCAAATGAAAGATACGCGTGAGACCGAATAATAAGAGCCCTTGTTCACTACTGAACAAAGGCTCTTTCTTATAATTCATCAAATCCATTATCAACAACATTTACTTTTACATATTGTCTCGACTTCTGCTCAAAGAAATCTGTCTTTCCTTGATCGACTTCCTCGTACGCTTTGATCCATCGAATCGGATTTTGACGTACTTCCGGATATGGCTTCTCAGCACCTAGTTGGTTACATCGGATATTGGCCATAAAACGAATGTACTCTTCCACATCGTCTACTTCTAAACCTTCAATCTTATTCCCGATCACTTCATACGCCCAGTCAATTTCAAGTTCTGCTGCTTGTTTGAATGTTGCCGTGACTTTGGCTCGCTGTTCTGGTGTATCGAGATGTGGGTGTTCTTCCAATAACGACTGATAGATTTTAACGAACAAGTCGACGTGAAGCTGTTCATCTCGGTTGATGTAATTGATCATTGTACTTGTTGCGACCATCTTTTGATGACGTGCCAGATGATAGAAATACGCAAAGCCCGAATAGAAGAACAACCCTTCTAGGATTACATCATAAATGACAGCATCTAAAAGACCCTCCACAGTTGGACTTTCCGCAAACGATTGATAGCCTTCAACTACGAATCGATTGCGTTCCTTCAAACTGTCTTCTGTTCGCCAGTAGTCAAATACACGCTTTTGCTCCGACTCGCTGACGAGACTTGAGAGTACATATGAATAGGAATGATTATGAATTACTTCCTGTTGCGCCAAGATGATCATCAGTGCGGACAAACTTGAATCTGTGAGGTAATCAGCCACTTTCCCGGCGAAGTCTGTTTGGACACTATCGAGAAGTGCTAAAAGCCCGATGATTTTTAAAAAGGATTCTCGTTCATCTGCAGACAACTCTGGAAACTGTCGGATGTCTTGGCTCATATTGATTTCGAAAGGCGTCCAAAAGTTCCCGAGCATTTTCTTATATTTTGGATACGCCCAGCGAAAACGGACGTCATCCCAGTTTAGTATGTTCGAGGATTCTCCGTTCACGATTCCAGTCGAGCGGTTAGGTGCTTGTTCGTCTAGTAGTATACGTTGTTTTAGTTCCAACTTTGTCTCCCCCTTAACTTGAACACGAATCGCAGTCAATCAATTCTATGGATGTTGATCGAACATAGTACGTAGATTTCATTTTTTGTTTCCAGGCTTCTAAGTGGAGTGCGAGTAACTCTTTTGCCTGTATCGTGTTTTGTACATAGAAGTTTAAAGATATACTCTGATCGATATGTTTCTGTCGTGCTGCATTTTGTCGAATCGTCCAGTGTTGATCGATATAGTACGCCGACTTGTAATACCATGTCGTTTCTTCATTGAGCTCTGGCGCTGTTACGGGAATCTTGTAGTCTTTCTTTTCTTCTGAGTAGCGCTTCTGGAAAATCGGATCAATACTTGCTGTCGTTCCCGCAATGATTGCAGTTGATGAATTCGGAGCTACAGCCATCAAGTATCCATTTCGAATGCCCGTCTCTCCAACCTGCTTTTTCAATTGTCTCCAACGCCCGGACGTGTAGCCACGCTTTGTAAAGTACGCCCCCTGTTCCCAATCAGAGCCTGTGAAGAGCGGATAGCTCCCTCTTTCTTTTGCAAGGTCGGCTGACGCTTGAATTGTCAGGAAGGCAATTTCTTCATAAAGTTCATCCGCCAGTTCTATCGCTTCTTTCGACTCCCAACGAATCGCTTTTTTCGCAAGGAGATGATGCCATCCGAACGTACCAAGTCCGATTCCCCTGTAACGAAGGTTTGTACGCTTGGCTTGTGGAATCGGGAGATCATTGAGCTCGATGACGTTATCTAACATACGAACTTGTATAGGAATTAACCGTTCGAGTACATCGTCTTCCACCGCGCGAGCTAAATGAATAGAGGACAAGTTACAAACGACAAAGTCCCCGGGGTGACGCTTTGTGACAATGACGTCTTCTTCAATTTTTGTCGACTCAAACGTCGTCGCTGACATGTTCTGCATAATTTCCGTGCATAAATTACTGGAGTAAATCATGCCTTCATGCGCATTCGGGTTTTGTCGATTGACCTCGTCACGGTAAAAATGAAATGGCACGCCGGTCTCTAACTGACTTTTCATGATACGCTTCATAATATCAATGGCTGGGATCGTATCTTTCGAAAGTGCTTCATTTTCCACACATTGCTGGTATCGCGTACGGAATGTTCCGCGTCCTTCCTGCTCGTCATAGCAGTCTTCTAAAGAGAAGCCCATAAGTGTGCGTACTTCATGTGGGTCGAACAAGTACCATTCCTCACGCGCCTCTACTTTCTCCATGAATAAGTCTGGCAAGCAAATACCTGTAAAAATGTCATGCGCACGCAGCCGTTCATCCCCATTGTTTAGACGTAAATCCAGAAATGCCAGAATATCTTTGTGCCAAATGTCGAGGTACACAGCAATTGCACCTTGCCGCTGCCCGAGTTGGTCCACACTGACTGCTGTGTTGTTCAGTTGTTTGATCCAAGGAACGACACCGCTTGAAGCATTTTTGAATCCGCGAATGCTTGACCCTCGACTCCGAACTTTCCCCATGTATACACCTATACCTCCACCATATTTGGAAAGAGTCGCAACGTCGGTGTTACTGTCATAAATCCCTTGCAGGCTATCGTCGACTGTATCGATGAAACAACTAGAGAGTTGTCCATTCGGTTTCCCGGCGTTAGCTAATGTAGGAGTTGCCACTGTCATGTAGAGATTGCTAAGTGCCCAATAGGCGTCTTTCACTTTTTGTAACCGATTGGTTTTTTCCTGTCTATGAAGTGTCATCGCAATCATAAGCCATCGCTCTTGTGGAAGTTCTACGATTTCCCGGTTAAAGTCTCGAGTCACGTAGCGGTCAACGAGTGTTTTCAAACCAATATAGGTGAATAGCTGATTACGCGATCGGTCGAGCCAGCTACTCATCTCGGTCAGTTCTTGTTGACTGTAACTCGTAATCACTTCTGCTTGATAGAGTCCGCGTGCAGCAAGTCGGTTTGCTTCTTTGCCAAACACGGTATGAACGTCTTCTACAGCTACATTTCGTTTAGTAGCAACTTGCGTATAGAGTTGTTCTTCATAGAGTGTAGCGGCGACAAATGTGTAGTACGGGTGTTGTTCATCAAGTAAGTTTAATGCTTCTAGACTCATAGCGTGTAGCCAGGCGTCCTCCGCGCCTTGCGGGTGACGAATTTTCCAGCGTTTTGAGAGACGCCAAAATTCGTCTAATTGTTCAGCAGTAAACAGCTGCTTGAGTCGTTCTTCACTGCGGAAGAGGGTATGCGTCGTCATCGGAATTCCTCCTTTTTGACACAAAAAAGCGACGGCTCTCCTTTTCAGGGAAACCGTCGCTATAAACGACAAAAAAAACGCGTATGCCTAAAGGCGTCTCGCGTTCCCTTCTCAATCCCCGAAGAAGGTGAAGCTCATGCGAGAACAGGCAGGTCTACTGGCTTGTGCATCTTCCTTCTGCCGTGCCTTCCCACGTTCTCACGCAGTGGCTTGTGTTGGCAGTCGTCCGCACTTACAGTTGCGGGGACAGCTCCAGTTTTTCACTGGATTCCCTATTAAACCATAGATATGGTACCTGTAACTCGCTTCATCACTAAATGTTGTGTACTTGTGTTTATTAAACCATACTCAATCTGAGAATGGAAGTCTTGACTTTTTGGGAAATAAGGTCGGAAGTATAGGATTGAGAATTTGGATGGGAGTTCGGCAATTGTGTCGGGCGTTTTGGCAATTGTGTCGGGAGATTCGACAGTTGTTTGGCGAGTTTCGACTTCTAATTCCTTCCGTTCACCAGATACTGATATTATGGAAACTAATTCCACGCCTAACCCCACCCCAAACAAAAACCCGCTCCTTCAAATAGGAGCGGGCCAATCAGATCTTATAAAAATACGATGAAGGCTAGAACCGTTGCAAGTACCATACGATAAATCGCAAACGGTGTCAGTTTCACGCGCGCGATTAACTTCAAGAAAAACTTGATAGAAATTAATGCGAACACAAATGCACTGACAAATCCAACCGCATAAAAGCCCATGTGGCTCATATTGATTTCTTCCATGTTCGAAATCAACGATACCGCACTAGCACCGAACATGATCGGTACCGCCATGATGAATGTAAAGTCCGCTGCCGTCTTGTGGTCAAGACCAAGTAAAACTCCCCCTGAAATCGTTGCGCCTGAGCGCGAGAATCCTGGCCACAACGATAAACACTGAATCAAACCGATTTTCAATGCTTTGCCGTATGTCATGTCATCCAAAGTTGTAATACTTGGGTTTTTCGGTCCGAACTTGTCCGCAATAATCATGAAGATGGCTCCGACAAATAAGCTGACGATTACCCATTCAATCGTGAATAAATACGAATCGATAATATCTTCGAACAACAACCCTAAGACACCTGCTGGTAAAATCCCCACCAACACGTGCGCAATGTTGAAGCGATGCCCTGGAGCTGTGCCTTCCATCTTATGTAGACCCACAAGACTTAAAAGACGCTTCCAGAAAATAAACACAACCGCTAAAATCGAGCCGAGCTGAATGACGACTTTAAATGTATTCGCTGAACTCTGCCCTAAAAACTCTTTCGTCTGCAGCCACAAATCATCCACGATAATCATGTGACCCGTAGAAGATACCGGTGCAAACTCCGTCATCCCTTCCACAAAACCAAGTAATAATGCTTTTAATAATTCAATAATTTCCATGAGATCTCCTTATGAATGTTTCTTTTTCTTATTTATAAACCAAATAAACCAAGCAATGGCTACCAAAACTAGGACTACGTAGATAACATTCGAATAAATATCAAAATAGCCGACGAGCGTATGCCAATTTTCCCCGAGTGCCGCACCTACGGACACGAGAATCGTATTCCAAATCACAGTCCCCAGCGTTGTGAAAAGTAAAAACACACTAAATCGCATATTCGACATCCCCGCAGGAATCGAAATTAAACTGCGCACAAGTGGAACCAAACGACCAAAAAATACAGCCCACGGGCCAATGCGGTCAAACCAGGCTTCTGCCCGGTGAATATCTTCTTTCGTGACACGTAACCAACGACCATGTTTTTCAACGATTTTCTCAAGTCGCTCGACATCTAACTGCAGTCCGATGAAGTATAAAATTACAGCACCCGCTACAGAACCAAGCGTAGCCACTGTAATCACACCGACAATTGTCATTGATGTCGTCGTTGTCATGAACCCACCAAGCGTCAAAATGATCTCGGAAGGAATCGGTGGAAATACATTTTCAATCATGATTAAGAGAAAAACGCCCCAGTAACCAAACTCACTGAGCCAATCGGTAATCCATTGCTCCATAATAAGCCGCCTTTACTTTGTACTTGACCTTCGAGTCTGTTCCCGAATTCACAATACATGAAACGTCTCCTATATATAAAGGTTCCCCGAAATAGTATAGCAGATGACAAGGTGTAGTGCCTCTACATCTTAAGACCGATAGGAAAATCGGCTTAGCGCCCGTTTGGTCAAACGAAAAACCCTTCTATACTTAGACTATACAAACAAGGAGGGAAACATGATGAAAAAATTTCTATACGTTTTACTCGGCATCACTGGCGCAATCGTCGTCTTAGCCAACTTAGGCTCGCTGATCGGACTTGCCTTTTCCGCACTACTCGTTATCGGAGGACTTCACTACTTCCTTCAAAGTCATTCCACGCTTGGTAAGGTCTTTTGGGCAACTGTTGGAATCGTCGGATTACTGACAGCTGTTTCAAACATCCCAGCTTTCATCGGCATCGCAGCACTAGCACTTGTCTGGTATGCGATCCGCAAATGCAGTGACGCACCACTTACACGCAGCTCAAACGATCCATTTGAAAACTTTGAACGTGAATGGAAAACAATCAACAAAAACTAAGGAGGAACTTCCATGACAAACATTTTTACTCGACTAGCTGAAACCTTTGAACACGATGTACGCCAACTTTTCGACAGACCGAAAACTGAGCAGGAGCGACGTGACAACCCTATTCAGGCCTTAAACGTCTATGTACGGGAGGCAGAAAAACGTACAGAACAGACCAAACGATGGGTCGACCGACAAGCTCACTTAAAAGCAAAACTGGAAGAAGAACAAAAGCAGGCACAAGATTTGTTGACGAAACGCCAAGAACAATATGAACTGGCTCTTCTTACAAATGAGCAGGACTTGATTGACTTTGCGAAAATGGAAGTAGACACGTATGAAAACCGTATCCACGTGCTAACATCTAGCATTCAACGCGCGACGGATGAATTAATTATTCTAGAACGCAAGCATGAGGAAATGAAGCATAAAGTGAAAAATATGAAAGTGCGTCAACTACAACTGATGAGCACGGAAAATGTTGCAAAAGCACACCGGGACATGGATCAAGTGATTGAGGAATCATTGCACGCTCGCCCACTTGCTTCTCACGAAGAAATGGAGCGTTATTTTGAATCACCGAAAGCGCAAGAACCTGCTGAGGAGACAACACCAGCTTCGACTTTAGAAGAACGCCTGGAGAACCTATCAAAAAAGCAAGAGACAAATGAACAATCACGTGTAGAATAGAAAGCAGAGGGAACTCCCCTCTGTTTTTTCCAACGAGAGGGGGAACACAAATGACGAAAGACAACCAGACCAACCAGTACTCGCTTATTCTAATCGGCTTCCTCACATTACTTGCAGCCGAGACATTGCTGTTTGAAAACGGCTCAATCGTGGTCGTCATCATTGGGTGTGTGCTGATTTACATGGGATTACGCAGAGACAATCGCGTATTGTTTTGGATCGGTCTCGTGTTATTGTTTATCTCGGTATTCTCGATGGTCACCACGCGCTTACTACTCTTTGGAATTGTTCTCTATATCCTTTATAAAGTCTGGAAAAAGGAACCAATTCCGACTTGGGAACAACTTCACTTTTCAGATACGACAGCGGATTCACCTGTTTTACAACAACGTATGTTTTCAACTCAAGTCACCTCTTCCGAACCATACGCATGGAAAGATGTGCATATCCAAAGCGTGTTTGGAGAATATGATTTAGATCTTACGAACACAATCTTGCCAAAAGATACTTGTTTTATATCGATTCGAAAAGTAGTCGGCAAGACGACTATCCTTGTCCCATATGGCGTGAACGTTCGAGTTTACTACTCAACTATCATTGGGGAAGTCTGTGTATTCGATGAACCCGTAACACGACTTTGGAATCAGAGTTTTTATAAAGAAGACCGCAGTTCGACAGACGCGGATTCACCTGAACTGATAATTACTGTAGCTAGCTGGCTTGGGGATTTGGAGGTGCTGCGCAAATGAGACAGTTTACAACGCTGTTCCTTGGCTTTGCACTGCTTTGGCACCTTCTCCTCGTCAGTTTATTTGTCGTTCTGTTGGGAACGCCTACTTTTGAAACATGGGCTCCACTCTATGACATCACATTTGCAGACCTGCCACTCGCGTTTTGGCTGAGTTTTTCAATTTTTGCATTCAGCTTTTTATCCTATTTACTCGCTCGCCAAAGCACGCGGAGTTTGGATCGATCTGTTCAAACAGGACTTGTTTCTCTTTATGAAGGAGATGGATTCCCGAAACGTTTACAACCAAACTTTAGTAAACGTCTAAACGAGGCGTTTGAAAAAACCTCTCATCTTCTGGCCACACAACGAAAGACACTCACACGAATTTCCGAGCAAAAAGCAGATTCGCAAGCGAAGCTCATTCAAGAGCGAGTGGTAGAAGAGCGCCAACGCTTAGCTCGTGAATTACATGACTCGGTTTCTCAACAGCTGTTTGGTGCATCGATGCTCGCTTCTAGTATGGTGGAACTCGAAAATCCGCCGAAGCGCAGTATGGAACAATTGGAGCGGGCTATCCACCAAGCGCAACTCGAAATGCGTGCCCTTTTGCTTCACTTACGTCCTGCAGGATTGCATGACCGGACGCTAGCAGAAGGCCTGGAGGAACTTTTAGAAGAACTCCAACAAAAAGTGCAGCTTCAACTGAAATGGAAGTTAGACCCTGTGAAGTTAACCAAAGCTTCTGAAGACCATTTATTTCGTATTGCGCAAGAGACTTTGTCTAACACACTGCGTCACGCGCAAGCAACAGAGATGGAGATTCGCTTGATGGATCAACCCCAACTCGTGATTTTCCGGGTACAAGACAATGGAGTCGGTTTTCATTCCACGCAGTTAAAACCAGGTGCATATGGATTAGGAAATGTGTATGAACGTGCAGTAGAGATGGGTGCTACAGCAAAAGTCGTCTCTGTCCCAAACCAAGGAACATTTGTTGAAGTTCAAGTACCAAAACGTCAGGAGGAAATCCAATGATTCGAATATTGCTCGCAGACGATCATGAAATGGTCCGTATCGGTGTCGCTGCGTATCTTCAAGCGCAACCCGATATGGATGTTGTAGCAGAAGCCTCTAATGGTCAAGAAGCCGTGTCTTTGGCTCTTGAACATAAACCTGATGTGATTTTGATGGATATGGTGATGCCCATTCTAACGGGTGCAGAAGCGACTGCTGAAATTGTGAAAGCTTGGCCGGAAGCTCGCATCATGATGGTGACCAGTTTCATTGATGACGACAAAGTGTACGCTGCTCTTGAAGCGGGTGCTGTCAGTTATCTTTTAAAAACCTCAAAAGCTTCTCATATCGCAGAAGCCATTCGAAAGACTTATATAGGTCAAGCGGTGTTAGAACCAGAAGTGACGACAAAAATGATGCAACGTATGCGCTCTCCTCAACATGCGTTACACGACTCCCTAACCGAGCGTGAAATGGAGATCTTACTGTTCATGGCAAAAGGCTTAAGCAATCAAGAAATCGCCGATCAAGCCTATATCACACTCAAAACAGCCAAGACACATGTGAGCAACATTTTATCAAAACTCGATGTACAAGACCGGACACAAGCTGTTATTTATGCCTATGAACATCAGCTCATTTCTCGTAGTTAGACGTTTACGTTTGACGGAAGAGTGGAAAAGTGAGGAAAGACTTGACGAATTGGAGGTAGTCTTATGAAACCTGTGGAAATTACACCATTAGACATTGAACATGGGTATGTGAATTTTCTATTCCCTTTTGCGTTTCATGAGAAAAAACGCCAAGAGCTGATTGATGAATTGGAGCGAGAGGACTATACATTCTTTTGCTTGAATAAAACGGAATTGGAAGATGCCTTCTATGGACCTGATATCGCGGTTCGCCATGCAGAGCTCGAACAATTCTTTTTTCCATTCGTCGAAGACAAGTTGTTCCCTTCCTCTCCACACGACAATAGCTTTAGTCGCTTTTCCCGCTCTTTTGAAGAGCACGGAGAACTCTTGGTTGATGGGTCTACTACACCTTTCCAATTACATAGTTTAGACATTACCCTGTGCCCATTTGGTATCGGTCTTTTAACAATTCGATTAGAAGTAAACAATGAGATGGCTTTGCATCATATGCTAAATTTCATTCATCATTTCCGTGTAGTTGAAGCAAAACTTGATGAAGAAAAAGGGGCTATTATACGTGCTGCAGAACGCACATTCAATTCGACAAATGACTATATTTTTCAACATATGATTCCTTGTTTGCATCCGTTTATTTTACGAGAACACCGCTTACCAGGCTATTTTGGCACACTGCCATATTTTGAAGATGAACGAATGTATAGTTCGGCCTTCATCTTTGCGAAATCTGGACAACAACTAACGAATGATCAGATCTATCGTTTAGGGCAATTAGACGGCATTAACCTAAAAGGCGAGCCTTTCATTTCTAGCACATCCCCTAATTATGTAGAACGTTACCTAAAGCGCCATGCAAATGACCGATCTGCGCCCTTTACCTATACGGTCACTTCCGAGTACACGCACTCGACAGTCACCGTATGTGATCCATCTGATATGCAGGATGAATTACGTCAGTTTATGAGTACACATTATTACAATTTGCTCTTACATTACTTCTACCGTATCATGTTACTTCGTCTTTCTTTCGAACATAGTAACGTCAGCTGGAAGAAGGACGAGGCGTATGTGGAAGAGTTGATTGAGATGATTTCTAAATTTTCCGCTCGCTACTATTTTGGAGAAGTATCCGTCCGTACTACTGGGAAGGAACACGCAAAGACATTTGTCGACGTCTTTCACCTTGACGAAACATTCCAAGAAGTACGGGATACATTACAAGAGCTTTACCGAACGCAAGAAAACCAAGCAGACAAACAACAAAACTTTTTACTATTTATGCTCACAACGTTTACTGTAGTCTCTGGGATTTACGGAATGAATCTCGTCATTGAAGATTGGAAAGGATTTACGGATTGGGGCAAAGCACCTGGGTATTCCTTCTTCGAGTGGGTCGCACTAGTAGTTGCACTCTCGGGAATCGCTCTCTCATTCCTATTAATCGTGACGACTATTGCTACAACTATTAAGAAAAAATACCGTCGCTATCGACGGAGCCAATTTTGAATCCTCCGTTATTCTGGAGGATTCTTTTTTGATTTGTAGAAGTATATAAGCAACGACGTCAAGAGAAAGAAGTGATGAACATGATACAACTCAAGAACCTTACCAAGAAATTTGCACAAAACAAGGGATTGTTTGATGTGTCGTTTACTGTTGAACCTGGAACCGTATTTGGCTTTATCGGACCAAATGGTGCTGGAAAATCGACAGCTATTCGCCATCTCATGGGTCTTCTGCAACCCGATTCTGGAAAAGCAACGATTGGTGGCTACGATTGTTGGTCTTCTTCCCCGAACGTGAAAAAACTCGTCGGCTACCTTCCGGGTGAAATCAGCTTTCCTGCTGATTTGACGGGTGACGACATCTTGACGCTTACACGCCGAATGGATCGTACATCTCCGGAACGTGAAAACGAATTACTCGCACTTTTTCCGCTTGATACAAAAGTTAAAGTACGTAAGATGTCTAAAGGTATGAAGCAAAAGCTCGCAATCATTCGCTGCTTTATGAAAGATGCACCTGTTTACTTGTTGGATGAACCGACCAGTGGACTCGACCCACTCATGCAAGAACGATTTTTAGAACTTGTACTCCGCGAGAAAGAGGCCGGCAAAGCGATTTTGATGAGTTCTCACCACTTTCCTGAGATGGAAAAGACATGTGATCATGCCGCTTTGATTCGCAACGGGCGGATTGTCGTGTCGGATTCAATCGATGGCCTAATTGCTTCTAGCAGAAAACTGTTTCACATTGAGTTTGAGAATACTCAGTCTGCCCAACAGTTCTCTGAGGCGATGCACGGAAAATCTATGGGAACTCGAGTCGACGTTTCGGTTTCTACGACAGATGAATTGAACACCTTACTTCAATCTCTTGCTACTTACCGAGTCATCTCGTTCCGTTCAGCACCAGCGGACCTTGAAACTGTCTTCATCCATTATTATGCAGAGGAGGAGTCCGTATGATTCGCGCACTTGTGAAAGACAACCTTGGTTGGATTCTAGGCTATAGTATTGGGACAAGCCTTTACATTTTTATGATTGCAGCGATTTATCCTTCTATCGCGGAAACTGGCTTGATTGACGCTAAGATTGATTCACTCCCGAAAGAGTTGCTCGATATCTTTCAATATGATCCTGCCACGATGATGGATAGTGTCCTGAACATTTTATCCGGTAACTACTACGGGCTTATTTTTCAAATTGTTGCGTTACTCTTTGCACTAACGATGGCCTCTCGTCTTTTAGCGCGTCCAATTGACTCCGGTGAACTCATGTTGTATTTGAGTGCCCCTATATCTCGAAACACGTACGTAGTAGCTGTAGGAGGCATTTTAGTCAGTGCATCGTTACTTGTAGCAGGTTTAAACGGAGCATTCTTATTTCTAGCAGATATTCTTTGGAATTTAGATCTGAACTACTCCTATGTACTCGCGCTTCTCATCAATAGCTTTACTTTACTTTTAGCACTCGGAGCGATCGCCCTGTTCTTCGCAACATTGTTCAATGAAAGCGGAAAATCGTATATGCTCGGGGCTGGTGTATTCGGGTTCATGGTCATCTCCGTTATTATGAGTGGCTTGAGTAGCGACTTGGAATGGTTGAAGATTCTCTCTTTATTTACATTGTTTGATGCGAACGGCATTCTTAAAGACCAACCCGATTGGATATGGCACAGTGGCTTATTAGTGTTAGTTGCAGGTATATTTTTTAGTCTTTCATTGTTTACGTTTAAACGTCGCAACCTCACGCTATAATGTTTTGATAATCGAAATACTAGTGGTAAAATGAAGACCGAACCGAAAGGAGAGGTTTTCATGGATTTTGTTACATTAAGCAATGGTACAAAGATTCCCCAAATCGGGTTTGGCGTCTGGCGTGTCGACAATGACACAGAAGCACCGGCAGCTGTAGAAGAAGCGTTGCGTGCAGGCTACCGTCACATTGATACAGCAGCTGTTTATAAAAATGAAGAAGGCGTTGCTAAAGGAATTGCAGCTTCTGGCGTTGCCCGTGAAGAAATCTTCTTGACGAGTAAGATTTGGAACGACGATATCCGTGCACGTCGCACAAAAGAAGCATTCGCTGAATCCCTTGAGCGTCTGCAGACGAACTATATGGACCTTTGCTTATTGCACTGGCCAGTAGATGGCATCGTTGAAGCATGGGCTGCACTTGTTGACCTCTATGAAGAAGGCAAAATCAAGACGATTGGTGTTTCAAACTTCAAGCAACATCACTTGGATCAATTAGAAGAAGCTGGTTTGATGAAACCAATGGTGAATCAAATTGAATTGCATCCACAAAACCCACAGCGTGCGTTTGTGACGTCTCTACAAGAGGCAGGAATTCATGTGGAAGCATGGAGTCCATTGATGCAAGGGAAGTTTTTAGACTTTCCACTATTTGAAGAGCTTGCAGAAAAACACGGCAAAGCCCTTTCTCAAGTGGTTCTTCGCTGGCACTTGCAGCATGGTCACATCGCTTTACCGAAATCTGTGACACCTGCTCGTATCCACGAAAACTTAGCTGTCTTTGACTTCGAGCTTTCTGCAGACGACATGGCAGCAATTGATGCCATTGCAACAGATGTTCGTTTAGGTCCAGATCCAGACGAAATTGATTTTTAAGTAAATGTATAGAAATGAATCCCCGAATCTGTGAATGGATTCAGGGGTTTTTGTAATTCATTTTAAACAGGCTACAGGCATCACCTGTTCAGAATCGCCATCGTGTTTCCAGCGACGAAAGTTACGAATCCAGCGACGAATCATGAAAATCCAGCGACGCAAACCGCAATTCTAGCGACGAACGGACCCCGTATAGTGTTTCCAGCGACGCAAATCCTACTTTGAGCGACGAATGCGCCGATTTCAGCGACGCAAATCTCAATTCTAGCGACGAACGGACCTCGTATCGTGTTTCCAGCGACGCAAATCCTACTTTGAGCGACGAATGCGCCGATTTCAGCGACGCAAACCGCAATTCTAGCGACGAACGGACCTCTATTTCTCTTATCTTTCCAGAAACTCAAAAGTGTAACGTAAAAAAGTCGCACAGAATCTATCGAAACCCAGTACCAAGCCCGGGAACTCCCTCTAAATGCCAAAAGCACCTACGCCAACGCGTAGGTGCTCCTTCTTTCTAAATTAGAAAATTTGACTGACACTAAAAAGGATTGGTTTCCAGAAAGCAGCATTCACCTTCTAATACTGTTAATCTTTTTCTCGCAGTCGCTCCATCTCACTAGCAACTTGGTGAGACCCAGCATCGGGTTCTTCCTTTAATTGCTCGATGATGTTCGCGTAGTCGTGATCTTTTCGATTTTGACTCATCTTGTAGGCAGCTTGTACTTGGCTTGCTTCCATTACAAACCCTACGATTCCTTTGATTTCACGCTCAAGAAGTTCCGGTGTTACGGTCTCCCACAAGACAGGGTTTTCTCGCTGTTGTTCATATGTAAACATCAATTGTTTCAAATCTGCTCGCAACTCTTCATCTGTCTGTTCACGAATGGCCCCGTAGATATGTACTGCTTGATAGTTCCAGGTTGGGACTTGTTCTTCAGCATACCAAGAGGATGAAATATAGGAGTGTGGTCCTTGAAAGATAAGCAATGCTTCTTCTATCTCTTCCCACGTCCGCCATTGTGAATTTCCATAAGCGACATGCCCACTGATTAGCAAGTTCCCACCTTCTTGATGCACGATTACAGGAATATGGGTTGCTACGGGTCGTCCATCCTTAGTTGTGATGAGTGTGGCAAAACTGTGCGTCTTCAAAAAAGAAAAGATTTCTTCGGGATCTTTTACGTTGAATCGTTTAGGGATATACATCAATACACCTCTTCTTTCACTACTTTGAGTAAGATGTAGTCAATTTGTTCATCGTCTCCCATGAAGAAGGAGTGCTGTCCAATTCGCTCAAATCCAATCTTTGAATAAAAGGCGAGCGCATTGTGATTATTTTCCCAGACACCCAACCAGATTTTAGATTTCGCAAGTTCCTTCGCTCTTTCAAGCGCTTTATCATAAAGTAATTTTCCTAATCCGAGCTTCTGGAATTCCTTCAATACATAGATTCTTTCAATTTCTAGATGATCAGAATCCATAGGTTCAGTTTGTGCGCCCGACTGGTTGATTTTTAAATAAGCGGCGACTTTCCCGTCTTTTTCTGCCACGTAAAATTCTGAGTCAGGGTTCTTTAGTTCTTTATGAAGTTTTGAATTTGCAAATGCCTTTTGCAAATAATCATTCATGTTTTCTTCCGTGTTGTAAGCAACAAATGTTTCAAAGTAGGTTTGGCGGCCTATCTGTTGAATCGTTTCAATGTCTTCTATACTGCATTTTCGTAGTGTCACTGTCATCTTTTCCTTCAACCCTTCTCAATAGATTCGTTTCTGTCCTTTTTTTACGGCTTCCCAGTCTTTCTCAATATTATGCCTTACTCGAACCAACAATTGTTCTAATAGCTCGGCTTCACGTTCAGTTAATTCATTTAGCGCAACATTCTCTGAATGTCTATGTTCTTTTAAAATCTGAGGATATATCTGTAAACCTTTTGCAGTCGGGTATAAATATTTATTTTTACGATTCGACGGTTCAAGTCGTTTTTCAATCAGTCCATTTTGTTCCAACTTCTGAATAGCTCTTGCTGCCGTAGTGCGATCCACTTTGATTTGTTCGGCCACCTTCTCTTGAATAATTCCTGGCTGTTCGCAGATTCGGACTAAGTACAAATAATGGCCTTTTGCTAATTCAAACTCTTTAAACTCACTATTACTGATGGAATCGAGGGCCCTCGCAATCATTCCAATCTCTCTTAAAATCTCTGCCACCTTGCCACCCCTATTTACTAGTCGTTCTCTTCACTGTAAATGCATTTTATTGCAAATGCAACAAAAATTCCATAAAATAAATCCCCTTCTCGAAAAGAGAAAGGGGGTTGAGTTTAATAATCGCCTAAAATTTCACGTTTTGTGCGCTTCGGAAGCTTTTCCAAAACCTGTTCATACGAATGTCGGATTAACTTTCCAATCAATTCATCTGGTAATCCTGCGTCACGATAGATTGAGTTCCAGTGTGTTTTGTTCATGTAGTAGCCAGGGACAATCGCTTCATACTCTGTACGAAGTTCTTCTGCATACGAAGGTTCTGCTTTTAACGTCAATATAGCTGTTCCCTCTTTGTCTCCGCCAAGCATCGCGTACATCTTGTCACCAATCATATAGCGGTCAGCGGTCCACTCTTCTTTGTAATCATGAGTAGTTCCTGGTAAAGATAGAAAGAACGCATGGAGAGCTTCGTTATCGTTCAGCATCTGATTACGCCTCGCTTTCTAGATCTTCCAAATCCTCAAGCAACGTCTCTGCCTCAACCAAAATTTCATCTTTTGCAGTTGAGAACACTGAAATTTGAATCTCATCCTTTTCAAGACCTGGTAGCCACGCTTCTATAAACTCATCCAGCGCAATCGGTTTAGGTGTGAACCCGGGCCATTCTTTTGCCGCTTGGTGCTTGGCAAATTCTTCTGAAGGCCAGAAGAAAATACGTTGAGCACCTTTTGTATCTTCAGCTGTTGCCCAGCCTTCTTGGAACAGTCCCCACACTTCTTTGTTCTCTACTACTGTGTGTAAAAAGACCTCATACCGCGTATCTGCTGGTAGACGTGTCAGTTCATGCAATTCTTTTTTCATCCGAACCGCCTCCTTTTCCCCATCGTACCACATTATGAGGTTTCGTTGAGACCTTCTCTGCCCGGATCTTGCTCCACTTTCATTTGAACCGCTTGCTTCAGTTCCTCTTCTGATGCGTAGCGTTCAAGAGGAAGCCCGAGCCACGATTCCCATTGTTCACGTGTATACGTATAGGAAGTAGTTCCTGCATGTAGTGTTACGAAGTCAGCATTCGTAATCAATCGTAGCAAGTGCAGGCTATAAGTTCGAGCCGCTTCCCTCGCAATTTCCGGTTCTGCTTTCTCGTAATAGAGCTCAATGCCATAAGGTTCTTTCTTTGTTTCTAGGGCCATTTGTTTCCACTCGAGGCCATAGTCCGGTAGAAGCTTTAAAATATTGGTTGTCGACATTGGAGATCCTACATAGGAGCCCTCATAGTCAAACAGTTCCACCTTCGTTTCCCCAGCATTTTCATTGGCACATCCAGCTAGTAGTACTACTGACATTAGCACTATCAGCACTCTCTTCATACCTACATCGCCCCTTTAGGAAGCAGAATCGTCACTTTGAACAAATCTCCGTCCAAGCTCAGATCAAACTCACCGTTATGCAACGTCACAATCGATTGCGCAATAGCAAGACCTAAACCAGATCCTTCTGTGTGACGCGCTTGATCTCCTCGTTTAAACCGTTCCGTTAGTTCTGCCGTATCGTCCCCTAACTCATATTGCGAAATGTTTTTGAAAGTGACGACGGCGTGCGTTGGTGTTTCTTGTAACGCCACGTATACGCGCGTTCCAGGCATTGAATATTTGCTGATGTTTAGAAGTAAATTATCAAACACGCGCCATACTTTCTGTCCATCCATATATGCATGTACCGGCTGAGAAGCGATGCTGACACGTACATCTAGATTTTGTTTATCCAGTGCTTCCTGCTGCTCCGCAATGGCTTGCTGCAGTAAGGAAGCGACATCGACTTTTGTTTTGTGCAATTCGATATTGCCGGAAGCCATTTTCGACACATCGAATAGATCTTCAATTAATGTTTTCAAACGCGCGGATTTCCGTTCCAGAACACCTACATACTGCTCACGCTGTTCAGCAGTTAACTCTGGATTCTTCAGTAAATCTGTATACGTAATGATAGAAGTCAATGGTGTACGTAAATCATGACTCACGTTTGTAATCAGCTCGGACTTTAATCGTTCGCTCTTCACTTGAGACGACTGTGACGTCACTAGTTGGTCGCGCAAGCCATTCAGCACTTTTGCATGCTCTGTTAATCGGGAACGCCCCTTGATTTCAAATGGCTCATTCACCACACCATCGCTTAATCGAGCCGTTTGCACCATTGTTCGATTCAAGTAAGCAATTCGACTAAATAGGAAGTAAAGCGCTGGAATCCCGATGAATACCGTAGCAGGAATCCAAACGAGAATCAATCCGCCGACTATACCAGACAATACTGTTCCAAATCCCCAGAAGAAGACAATGACCAAGATAATGATGGCTTGCCAAGCAAGACTTCGGTTTAGAAATAAACCTTTTAAGCCTTCAACCACTCTTTTCAGCAGTGAAGTTTCATATGAATAGTCGTCTATTGTTTGCGTAATACTGATTAACAAAATCATAAATACAGTAAAAAAGAGTACAGCAAACCCAAATTCAAGAATCGGGATGGTTTGATACGAACTAGAATAAGCTAAACCTCTAGCAATCATTTCTGTAATAGAGTAGCCTAGCCACATTGTAGCTCCTGCGAATAACGCTCGGACTTCTTGCGGTTTCGAATTTAAATCTGACACCAATGAACTTGCTAGTAGATCTTGCTTCCATTTTCTCCAGGCAATCACTCCCCCTAATAAGGAAAGTAACCCCAGAACAGTGAGAACCCAAAACAATGTTTGGCGAACCTTGTACTGCTGTAATGGTTGGCCAACAAATGCATTTGGAATCGTAACTGTTCCGCTATAATTTGCATAGATTGTATCCACTTTTTCATTGAGAGATACTGTGTTTTCCCCGTAATTATCAAAGCGAGACATTTGTAGCCATCTACCATCACTACCATACGTAAACTTAACGCCAGCTGAACCTTCTCGATCAAAGGTCTCACCTGTCTCATTGTTTGTCAAAGAGTAACCAATGCCAGGATAGTTCGACAAATAGTTGCGCTGCGCAACTTTAAGATTCGCCAAGTATGTTGCTACATCTCGTTCCCACTCTGCCTCCAACTTCTCGCTCACATAGTCATCATCACTAAAGTTTTTACGGATATCCGCAATTTTCGCGTCGCGCTCTTCTTGTAACTCTGGACCAAGTTCTTGTCCTTCCACAGGCTCATATTGGTCCATGATACTTTGAATTTGTGTATTTAGATTTCCATAGCGAAATCGATATTCTTCGATGTCTCCAGAAGAAACAGAGTACATTGTTAACAACTCTTCTTCTGTTAAGGGTTCTACTAAAAGAGCTCCCAACCGCTCCAAGATTTCATAATCAATAGTGCCGTGAAAACTATCTGTATCTTGAAAGTCGTTCAAAAACTCATGACGGTTTCCTGTCCAAGTGAGCAGGGTCGTCAAAATCAGTGTGATGAGCACTCCCACCGTGATCCATTTCCCCAAATGTCGTTCTTTTTTCATCCTAATCCCCCTCGATCAATAAAACGCTTCAACTGAGCAAGCCAGCTCGATGTCTCCGCCGCTTGTGTGAAGCAGTACGCACAATAGCCAATGGTGGCGAGGCCGATTAACATGACAACTACCGAAAGAATCGTCTCCCATTTACTTGTCCATCTTGTAGCCAACGCCCCACACCACCTTTATATAGCGCGGATTTTTCGGATCCGCTTCCATTTTTTCACGTATCTTTCGAATATGTACCGCCACAATGTTCTCTGCATTGTACGCAGGCTCTTGCCACACACGTTCATAGATTTCCGGAATCGAGAACACACGCCCTTGGTTACGCATGAACAGCTCCGTGATTTTGAACTCCGTTGGTGTCAACTTTAGGGGTTCTCCCTCGAGCGTGACTTCTTTCGACTCTTGGTTTAACACTAAACCATCTTTCTCAATTACCGACTGCAAACCTTCATAGGTCCCCAGCTTTGTGTACCGACGTAGCTGTGATTTCACGCGAGCAACGAGCTCCATCGGGTGGAATGGCTTTGTTACGTAATCGTCTGCACCAACGGATAAGCCGTGAATCTTATCGGTATCCTCTGATTTTGCAGAGAGCATGATGATGGGGATGTTTTGTGTTTCCCGCGCTTTAAATGTCGCTTGGATTCCGTCCATCTGAGGCATCATAATATCCATAATCATCAAGTGAACTTCCTGTTGTTCTAATAGTGCAAGTGCTTCTAGTCCGTTAGCGGCCTTTAGCACCTGGTACCCTTCATTTTTTAAATAGATTTCAATCCCATCTCGAATTTCTTGGTCATCATCTGTGACGAGTACTGTAAATGGTGTCATGTTCGACCGCCTCCTTCCATCTATTTCTATTGTACCTCTCAATTCTTAACAAGTAAGGGGGAGATTTCTGAAGAAATTCTTAAGAAATCAAAAAATCCCCTCGCGTTTGCGAAGAGATTACTCGTCATTGCCACTGTCGATATAGAGTTTACCGTTCTCTTGAAGTTCCGCATAGAATATTTGATCGGGTTCTTGGTACCCCGCTTTTTTGAGTTCTTTCAAAAGCCAGCCTTTCGAAAGACCAAGTTCCACTAAATTACGTTCAATGATCACCCCGTCCGTGATGAGTTGAGTGGGAATATAATATGTCGGTTTCGTCGGCAACTGCATATCCTTTTTGGTGGCGGGTTGGTTCGCCGATTTTTTGTAGACACTCAGTTCTCCATTTGTTTCAAGGATGGCGTGCTCGACTTCTGTAATGGAGAAAATTCCTTGAAGGCGGAGCAGCATCTTCAAATCTTCTACCGGAAGACGACTGGCTTTCAGTTCACGATGCAGAATTTTTCCTTTTCGAATGACAACGGATGGTTCATCATTTAGTAAGGTTTTTGCACGCATGGATTTTAAAGAGATCCAACTAACGAGAAGTGTGAGCAGCGTCCAGATGATGAGTGAAATCATACCGTCGATGAATGGTGTCTCTGCTTGCCCGGCCAAATCGGCAGCAATGGATCCGATGGTGATGCCGGTAATATAGTTGAACATAGTGAGCTGGCTAAGTTGTTCTTTTCCTAGAAAGCGGGTGAGTAGAAGTAGAGCTATAAACGTTACGGTGGTACGCAGGATCATTTCAAGTGCGTTGATGTCTTCGGTCCACATGGGGATCACCTCTTGTGGATAGTATGAGCGGAAGTAATCGGCGTTAGACTGTAAACTTGAATTAACGCCCGTACTTCCTTCTTTAACGCCCCAAATGCAGCACTTAACGCCCGTACTTCCCTCATTAAAGACCGTACTTCCTTCTTTAACGCCCCAAATGATTTTATGGAAACTAAACTCGGCCTTCCTTAGAAAAAACCCCTTCTGCCGAAGCAGAAGGGGCACTCTAAGTTATTCCGGTTGGTTGTTCAAGCAACGCTCACATTCAAATAGTTGAGACTCGACTTGCTCACGAATGACAGTGCCACACTCGCGGCATACTTTTGGGTTCGCTTCACGATTCGGTTGATTCATGGTCAGTCACCTCCTCCAACTGGTCATAGCCAGGTACTGTGAGAAACTCGATAAACTCATCGTTTAGAACTAATCGTCTAAAGAGACTAGCAGCCTCTTCAAATCGTCCGTTGGCATATACATCGTTTCCAAATTGCTCTTGTAGCTTGTGCAATTCTTCCTCGAGGACCTGGTCTACAAGGTCAGCTGTAATTTTACGACCATCCTCTACCTTCCCTTCCGGATGGCGAATCCATTGCCAGACTTGGGTGCGAGAGATTTCGGCTGTTGCAGCGTCTTCCATCAAGTGATTGATAGGTGCTGCTCCGTTCCCTCGTAACCATGAAGCGATGTACTGGACACCTACTGAGCAGTTCACACGTAAACCATTTTCTGTGATAGTGCCCTTCAATACTTCCACTAAGTCTTCAGCCGTTACAGTTACATCGTCTCGCTTTCGCAAAATCTGATTCGGCTCTGGCATATGCTCGTTGAACTCATCGATTGCCACGGCAACTAACGCTGGGTGTGCAACCCATGTGCCGTCATGCCCATCCGTCACTTCACGGCGTTTGTCTTCTCGTACTTTATCAAATGCCGCCGCGTTTGCTGCTTCGTCTCCTTTAATCGGAATTTGAGCAGCCATCCCACCCATTGCCGGCGCATTACGTTTATGGCACGTCTTAATGGCAAGTAATGTATACGCGCGCATGAATGGTGAGGTCATCGTGACTTGACCACGATCCGGCAAGATAACGTCCGGTTGATTCCGCAGACGTTTAATGTAGCTGAAGATATAATCCCAACGCCCACAGTTGAGACCTGCTGAATGGTCACGTAATTCGTACAAGATCTCGTCCATTTGGAAAGCTGCAGGTATCGTCTCGATCAGCACCGTTGCACGAATCGAGCCTTGGGGAACCCCAAGTGTATCTTGTGCATATCTAAACACGTCATTCCATAAACGCGCTTCTAAATGATGCTCGAGCTTCGGTAGATAGAAATACGGGCCACTTCCTCGGGCCAACAGTTCTTTGGCGTTGTGGAAAAAGTAGAGTCCGAAATCGAATAGTCCCCCTGACATAGGCTCTCCGTCTACTTCTACATGCTTCTCTAGCAAATGCCACCCACGGGGGCGAATTTGTAATACTGCGACCTCATCGTTTAATGCGTAGGTCTTGCCAGTCCCAGGCTGCGTGTAGGAAATTGTCTTCCGAATCGCATCGTACATATTAATCTGACCATGGATCATGTTATGCCACGTCGGTGCTGTCGCATCTTCGAAACAAGCCATGAATAGTTTTGCCCCTGAGTTCAAGGCATTGATAACCATCTTCCGGTCAACAGGTCCCGTGATTTCCACACGGCGGTCTTGTAAATCTTTCGGGAGTTCGGCGACCGTCCAGTCGCCTTCCCGAATCTCTTTCGTCTCTGGTAAAAAGTCGAGCTTGCTACCTGAGTCTAGTTCTTTTTGACGCACTTCACGTGCCTCTAAAAGCTCTTTTCGACGTGCATTGAATGTCCGGTGGAGTCCTTCTAGAAACTGCAGGGCTTCCGGTGTCAGCACCTGGCGGACGGCTTCATCCTGAGGCGCTTTGATTGCAATCGAAGTAGTCAGTTGCGTCATCAGTTTCCCTCCTTCCCGAATCACGCAAATTGCGCGACTTCTGTTGAGCCTTTCATTGCGGTTGTCGATGACATACCACCTGAAACGATCTGTGATACTTCATCAAAGTATCCTGTTCCAACTTCGCGTTGGTGCTTCGTCGCTGTGTATCCTTTTACTTCTGAATCAAATTCAGCTTGTTGCAAGCGAGAGTAAGCAGCCATTCCTTCTGTTTTGTAAGCATGTGCTAGTTCGAACATACCGTGGTTCAAGCTATGGAAACCTGCAAGTGTCACGAACTGGAACTTGTAGCCCATCTTGCCAAGTTCGACTTGGTATTTCGCAATTGTCTCCTGGTCTAGGTTTGCTTCCCAGTTAAAGGATGGTGAACAGTTATACGCGAGCATCTTTCCTGGGAACTGCGCGTGAATGGCATCTGCGAATTGTTTCGCTTCTTCTAAACTCGGGTGAGACGTTTCACACCAGACAAGGTCTGCATACGGAGCGTACGCAAGTCCACGTGCAATGGCTTGTTCGATACCAGGGTTTGTTTTGAAGAATCCTTCTGGTGTACGCTCGCCTGTAATGAATGCGTGATCGCGCTCATCGATATCACTTGTCACCATGTCCGCTGCATCTGCATCTGTGCGTGCTACGATCAAGGTTGGAACGTCTAGTACGTCTGCTGCTAGTCGAGCTGCCACTAAGTTGCGGATAGCATTCTGTGTTGGGAGAAGAACTTTCCCGCCCAAGTGTCCACATTTTTTCTCTGAAGCGAGTTGATCTTCTAAGTGGACGCCCGCTGCTCCGGCTTCAATCATCCCTTTAATCAATTCGAATACGTTCAGTGGTCCGCCAAATCCTGCTTCTGCATCTGCAACGATTGGTGCAAACCAGTCAAATCCATCTTCGCGTCCTTCTGCATGATCAATTTGATCCGCGCGCTGTAGTGCTTGGTTGATCCGCTTCACCACTGCTGGGACTGAGTTTGCCGGGTACAAGCTCTGGTCTGGATACATTTGACCGGAAAGGTTTGCATCTGCTGCTACCTGCCATCCGCTTAAATAGATAGCTTGCAAGCCTGCTTTCACTTGTTGAACGGCTTGGTTCCCAGTAAGTGCACCCAGCGCGTTAATAAAATCTTCTGTATGAAGTGAGTTCCAAAGTCGATCTGCTCCACGTCGTGCCAGCGTCTGCTCTACTACAACCGAACCGCGTAGCTTTACAACCTCTTCCGGAGAATATGGACGTTCAATTCCTTGCCAACGTTCATTTTCGTTCCATTCTTTACGTAGTTGTTCAACCTGCTCTTGTCGTGTCATCATCCTGTATCTCACCCTTCGCGTAAGTTTCTGTTGCATAACAGTTATAGTTCTTGTAAATTAATATATAACAGATAATTCAAAATGACACGGCTTTTTGATAAACCGCTGAAATTTTTGGATAAACCCACTTTTTTTCGCGATAAACTTGAAAATCAAAGGAGGAACACAATGGAACAGCTCACTGCAACTCGCTTTTTAACGGTTCGACAAGAGGAGGATTGGAAGCCTTTGCGCCTTTCTTCTATAACACACGTGGAGAGTTTACATAAGAAGACGTGGGTGTACGCAGACGGGGAAGCCTATTCTGTCACACATCCGCTGAAGGAGCTCGAGCGACGACTGCCAGAAGATTTTGTCCGGATCCACCGGTCGTTTATTGTAAATCTAGTAGCGGTCGATCGAATCACGCGGGACCTCGCCTCGAATCTCATCATGGTACTTGAAGATGGCAGCGAGTTGCCCGTGGGCCAGTCGTATTTAGCGGACGTGAAGCGGATTTTAGGGATGTAATAGTTTCCATAACATCACCTTCCTGCGAATCTCCCGACACAATTGGTGAACGGCAAGCATTAGACTGCGAATCTCCCGACACAATTGGTGAACGGCAAGCATTAGACTGCGAATCTCCCGACACAATTGGTGAACAAACGCTATAAGACAAAAAAAAGCCCTGAGCACTTAAACAGCCTCAGGGTTTTTTAGTGGACGTTGGTACCTCGCACCTATAGTTAGAACAACAATACTTCCGAGAAGAAGAACAATCCCCACCCATGAATTCCATGTAAAGATTTCTCCAACAACTAACACTCCTAGCACAGCGGCAGTCGTCGGTTCAGCAAGGGACAATGTAAGTGCGGAACTCGACGGAATCTTTTTCAGACCTGTCGTGTAAAACACATAGGCAATAGTCGTCGTGCCAATCCCAAGATACAGAAGAATCCCTGCATTTGTAGGTTCAACGGTCCACGCTGCTCCATTCACTACGTAGAATGGACTCAACAAAATAGCCGCGACGCTAAATGTCATGGCGACTGCTGACATGGCATCTTGTTTCGCAACAAGTACTTTGCTCGACATCGTGTAGATTGCAAACACGATTCCGGCTCCAAGAGAGAGCATCACGCCCACTGGATTTACGGTGACTGCACCAGAATTTAAGAACAAAAAACCGCATCCGACAAGTGCAAACAATGTCGACACCATCCAGATACGAGTCGGTCTTTGTTTAAAGATGAACCACTCGACAAGACCCGAGAACACGGGCGCACTCCCGATTGCAACTACACTCGCAATCGCAACACCAGTGAGTTTAACACTGCTAAAGAACAGCATTTGAAAGAGACCGATACAAAGCGCTGCGAGAATTGTTTCTTTCCACGACCAATTCCGAAAATCAATTTTCCGCATCACGACGAGCGGAATCAACAAAGCAAATCCCCCAATTGCAGAACGTGCTGCCGCAACAACAAATGGATGCGCATCTTCAGGTAAAAATGTTTGCGCAGTTCCCGTCGTTCCCCATAAGATTGCGCCAAGTAAAACAAGTAGGTATGGTAAACTAGACAATGAAATCGCTCCTTGCAGCTAGTAATCACTCTATCTATTCAGTATACAAGGAGGTCACCTAAAAATGTATAGGACTCTTGAAGAAACAGCCGCTTACCTCGGTATGCCAGAAGAACAAGTTCGGCGCTATATTCTCGAAAGACGCATCAAAGCTGTACATGACGGGGAACAGTTTCTGATTAATGACGAACAATTCACACGTCACTTTGAACAGCTGGAACATGTCAAAGCTTTAATTGAGGAGTGGCGGAATACGCCAATCCCTGAAGATCCGGACATAAAAGATGAAGACTAATCCCAATCCTGATGCGATTGGGATTTTTACTGTTCCCCCTATTCACAATCCTTTTGCAATTCCGGATATTTGCAGATGACTTTCTATTCGGAGCATTTCTTCTTATAATAAACAAATGCCTATACAGGTAATTGTCAGAATAGTGATATGATTTGGAGGTTTTGAAATGGAAAACACGAAAAACCGTGGCTTCATTCTTCGTTCCCTCGATGGTATCGAGCGTACAGGAAATAAATTGCCGCACCCGGTTACGTTATTTGCGATTTTCTCTGTTCTCATCTTAGTGCTTTCCGCTATCTTCTCAACACTCGGCGTAAGTGTAGAAGATCCGATGAATCCAGGAGAAACGTTAACGGTTAGAAACTTACTTAATTCAGAAGGAATCTTGTACCTGTTCCAGAGCATGGTCACAAACTTCACAGGATTCGCACCCCTTGGAACTGTTCTTGTCACAATGCTCGGAATTGGTCTTGCTGAACGTTCAGGTTTGATCAGTGCCGCTCTTCGTGGACTAGTCACGTCTGTGCCAAAACAACTTCTTACAGCTGCATTAGTATTTGGTGGTGTTATGTCATCCATGGCTGCAGATGCTGGGTATGTTGTTCTAACTCCACTTGGAGCCGTTCTTTTCGCTGGGATGGGTCGTCACCCACTTGCAGGTCTAGCTGCTGCGTTCGCTGGGGTATCTGGTGGATTCAGTGCAAACTTGTTGCTAACATCTCTTGATCCATTGTTAGGTGGAATCACGCAAGATGCGGCTGCAATTTTGAATCCTGAATACGCAGAGTCCATCAACTACGCGATGAACTACTACTTCATGATTGCATCTGTATTCATGATCACAATCGTAGGTACACTTGTAACTGAGAAAATTGTTGAGCCACGTTTAGGTGCATACAAAGGAACGGTTACAGAAGAAGTCAATACACTTTCTTCTCTTGAGAAAAAAGGACTTTGGGGAGCTCTTGCTTCCATCATCGTCGTTTCAATCGGAATCGCTCTACTAGTTGTTCCTTCTTGGGGACCACTTCGTGCAGGTGCTGAAGAAATCGTCAACGCGCCATTCTTCCAAGTACTTGTTCCGGTTATCTTGATTCTCTTCATTGTCCCTGGGTTTGTATATGGTGTCATCACAAAAGCAATCCGCAACGACAAAGATGTAGCGAATCAGTTGTCTGAAACGATGGAAACAATGGGTTCATACATCGTTCTTGCGTTTGTAGCTGCTCAATTCGTTGCTTACTTTACAACGTCGAATCTCGGCCTTGTGCTCGCAGTAAACGGGGCTGAATTCTTAGATAGTACAGGATTTACAGGCTATCCGCTTATCTTAGCATTCTTATTGATTACTGGTTTCATTAACTTGTTCATCGGAAGCGCATCGGCGAAATGGGCAATCATGGCGCCGGTATTCGTGCCGATCATGATGGAACTTGGCTATTCACCAGAATTGACGCAAGTTGTTTACCGTATTGCCGATTCATCTACAAATATCATTTCACCATTGATGCCGTATTTCGCAATCGTGATTGCGTTTGCTCAGAAGTATGATAAAAAAGTTGGGATTGGTACGCTGATCGCTACAATGCTTCCATATTCTATTGCATTCTTCGTCGTTTGGACGATCATGTTGTTTGTGTGGATGGCGTTTGGGATCGACTTAGGTCCTGGTTCTGGCATTTACATGCCTGAATAATTACTAGCCGGCTCTCTTTTGAGAGTCGGTTTTTTAGTTCTCTCGCCCTCTTTTCAGATTTTTCAATCAGTGATAAAGTAACGAAGAGAAGAGGAGGAATTATCAGATTATGAAGAAATGGCTTTTACCTATGGCAGCCCTCGCATTTTTAGTTGGGTGTCAAGATGAAACAGTAGAGACACCATCCTCAGAAGCGACAGGTCCTGCTGGAGAAGTTGAAACAAAAATTGAAGAAGCATTGGGGACAGACGTTTCAATCCCTACTATGCAAAATCATGATATCGGTCTTGCGTATCTGGACTCGGCGGCTGAGTCTACGTCGGCTCACTTGATTTATCAAACAACGACGAAGCCAGCAGATGGATTCAACGTAGATACGTGGAGTGAGCAAAATGAGTATGAAGTATTACACGGTGACTTATTTAAAGACGCACCATTAGCAGAACTTGATATCTTTCCAGAAACTTTTGGAGAACTAGCTGACGCGGAAACGCAGGAAATTGCAGGCAAAGAAGTGGCCTATAAAGTGATTCCTGGCCCTGTACGGGACACTGCTGTCCTTGGGTTTGATAAAGACGGCGCTGGTTATATGATTACGTACTATCTAGCAGTTAATCAAACGATTGACGAGGCATTCAACTTTGCTGAACAAATTATAGAGAACTAAAAAAATCAGTATCTTCTCGAAAGAGAGGATACTTTTTTTTCGTTAGATTGATGCCCTTGCTAGGAAAAATTTTGGGATAGTGGACGTTTGGGATCTGAATTAGTTTCCATAATATGACTTCTGGCACAAAGTCGCTCGATCAGGGCACAAAACCTTTAGCTACCTAAGCCCTTACTAGTAAGATTTTAAGAAAATAAGGGTTTGGCCTGCGAATTAGTTTCCATAATATGACTTCGGTAGAAGAAATGTGGATTTGGGTAGAATAAATCTCAGTTTCGGTAGAAGAAAGTATGGTTTCGGTAGAAGAACGACCGCTCAGTTCGCAAACAAAAAACCGGCATACACCCAAATTGGTGTATGCCGGCGTTCTCCACATCTAAATCTAAAGTTGAGTGGAATGGAGGGGTTGACTCCAGTAGGGATCACAGTCTGCCGTGAGATCCCGCAGGAGCCTGCGACGAGGAAGCTCACGCAGCGCCCACGGAAAGCAGCCTCGCAGTGGAACTCAACGTCTTACTTTGCACAATTTCTGAACAGTCGGCTCCACATCTAAAACTAAATCGAAATCATAAACCCAGCCCGCTTCCCAATAATCTCCGCGTAATCTTCTACCATCACACTCGCCGTCGGGTACATCCCTGCTCCAGGGCCAACAAGTGTCAATGTGCCGATGTAGTTTGTATCGACTGCCACTGCATTGTTCACTCCTTCGATTGCATACAGTGGGTGGTCTGGTCCCACTAGTTGTGGGCCTACAGAAGCTTCTAAACGTCCATCGGGGTGCTGAACGATTTCAGCGACATGACGGTAGCGTAACCCTTCAGATTGCGCACGCTGAACATCTTCTAATGTGATTGTATCGATTCCTCTTACATCCACCTCGCTTCGTTCTGGTTGCTTATCAAATGCGAGCGCACTCAAAATCATCAGCTTATGAAACGCATCCATTCCGGATACATCGTTGTAAGGATCTGCTTCTGCATAGCCAAGTGCTTGCGCATCACGAAGTGCAGCGTCGAAGGCACTATTGTCTGTGCGCATTGAAGTCAGGATATAATTCGACGTCCCGTTCAAAATCCCTTGAATGCGATGGACCGTGTTGACTTGCAACAGGTTCTTGAGTGTCTTGATGACCGGTACGCCCCCTGCTGTAGTGGCTTCGTAGCCGATATAGACACCCTTTGATTTCGCTCGTTCATGAAGATCGATATGATAGCGCGAGAACATGACTTTATTTGCTGTGATGACATGGCACCCTTTGTCAATTGCCTGGCATAAATACCCATAGGCTGGGTCTTCCCCTACAATCGCTTCAAATACGACCTGCAATCCAGGAATGGCCAAGATGTCGTCGAACTTATCTGTGATGAGAACGCCCGGGGTTGCAGGACGAGGTTTTTCCAAATCATTCACAAGAATTGCGCCAACTTCAATGTCGAGGCCAAGAGAGCGTTGCAACTCTTCTCGTTTATCTTGCAAGATGCGGTAAATCCCTTGTCCCACTGTCCCGTATCCTAAAATTGCTGCTCGTAGTTTTGCCATCTTCATTCCTCCAAGTCCATTCACCGTAGTATTTTTCCTATTTTAGAGGAAGATTTTAAAGAAAACAAGAAAAATCTTTCCTGAGGATACATTTGTTTTTCTTGTACGGACAAATCAGACAGGAAGAGCGGCTTTTTTAACAGCTTGTAATCCTGCATCTAGTGCTTCTAAAATATCGTCAATATGCTCCAATCCAATCGACAAACGAACAAGTTCTGGCGTCACACCTGTTCGCGCAAGTTCTTCACCTTCACCTAATTGCTGGTGTGTTGTGGAGGCCGGATGGATGATCAATGATTTGGCATCTCCTACATTTGCTACATGTGAGAACAATGGAATGGAATCAATTAATAATTGCCCTGCCTGTTTCCCACCTTTTACTCCGAACGTTAGAATCGAGCCGGCACCTTGTCCTAAATACTTCTTCGCCAGTTCATGAGAAGGATGCTCTTCAAGTCCCGGATAGTTCACCCACTCTACTTCTTCATGTTGCTTCAAATAGTTTGCCACAACTTGTGCGTTCTCATTGTGTCTTGGGACGCGTAAGTGAAGTGTCTCCAGACCTTGCAGGAAAGAAAAAGCCGATTCCGGGCTTAGAGCGGGTCCAAAATCACGCAGCAATTGCACGCGAAGTCGGATAGCAAATGCTACTTGTGGTACGTCAATTCCGTAACGCAGACCGTGGTAGGTCACGTCTGGCTCTGTATATCCCGGGAATTTATCTGAGTTCCAGTCAAAATTTCCGCCATCGACCACTACACCTCCAATTGTAGTCCCGTGCCCACCAATCCATTTTGTAGCGGAATGGATGACAACGTGGGCACCGTGGCGAATCGGCTGTGTTCCGTACGGTGTAGCAAATGTGTTATCGATCAAGAGAGGTACACCCACTTCGTTCGCAACCTGCGCGACTGCTTCGATATCCAGTACGTTCAAACTTGGATTTCCAATCGTTTCAGCAAAGAAACCTTTCGTGTTCGAAGTGACCGCTGCACGGAAATTCTCAGGATCTGTGGAATCGACAAACTTCACAGTGATTCCGTAGCGTGGAAGTGTATGGGCGAATAAGTTGTATGTTCCACCGTACAGGTTCGATGCGGCAACAATTTCATCGCCTGCCCCTGCAATATTCAAAATAGAAAAGGCGATTGCAGACATTCCAGAGGATAATGCAACGGCAGCTGTCCCTCCTTCAAGTTGGGCGACGCGTTGTTCAAACACATCGACTGTCGGATTGCCGATACGTGTGTAAATGTTGCCTGCCTCTTTCAGTGCGAATAAATTTTGCGCGTGCTCTGTGTTTTGGAAAACGAATGAAGTGGTCTTATGGATGGGTACCGCGCGTGATCCTGTGACGGGGTCTGGTTGTTGGCCTCCGTGAAGTAAAATCGTTTCTGGTCGTAAGTTTGTCATTGTTCTTCCTCCTTTTTGTTGGGTAGAGCAGACATCCAGAGAGGAAGAGACAATGAAAAGGCCCCTCTTCAATTAAGAAGAGGAGCCTCAGCTTGTCCTCCTCTTATCTTCCAGACCGAAATCGATCTGTAGGAATTAGCACCTTTCCAAGCAAAATTGCTTGTTGGTTGCCGGGCTTCGCAGGGCCTAGTCCCTCCGCCACTCTGGATAAGAGTACATATACGTCTGTCTATTGCATTGAAGTATAAAACAGCAAGGAAACATCTGTCAACACCCCATTTGAAATTTTCTGTTTTTTCAGCCAGAAATCGCTTGCCAAACACTCTGAATTGCGAAAGAATAGACGGTGAGACCTTCGATTATCGAAGAATCCAAGGAGGATTTTGCATGACAACACAATTCCAAGAGTATACATACGAACGTCCCGATATGGGTGCTCTCAAATCACGCGCAAAAGAGGCATTAGAAGCATTCAAGGCCGCGTCTTCTTATGAAGAGCAAAATGAAGCGATTCAAACTCTCAACACACTGCGTGCAGACTTTTCGACAATGGCAAACCTTGTCTACATCCGCGCATCCATTGACACGAACGATGAATTTTATCAAAGTGAACGGGATTATTTTGATGAAATCTCTCCTGAGATGGAAGAGATCGTGACAGACTATTACAAAGCCCTTGTAGACTCACCATTTCGTTCAAATTTAGAAGAACGTTGGGGACAACAATTGTTTGATTTAGCCGAGTTCCAAATCAAATCGTTCTCACCAGAGATCATGCCACTTCTTCAAAAAGAAAATAAATTGGCATCGGATTATTCAAAGCTTGTGGCTTCTGCTCAAGTTGAATTTAACGGCGAAACGCTGACACTTGCTCAACTAGGACCGTTTGCAGAATCGACAGACCGTGAAACGCGTAAAAAGGCAAAAGAAGCATCGTTTGGTTTCTTCGCATCTCACGCAGAGAAATTCGATGCAATTTATGATGAGCTTGTAAAAGTACGTACAGAGATTGCGCACAAGATGGGCTATAAAAACTTCGTCGAACTTGGCTATATCCGTATGAACCGTATCGATTACAATGCGGAGATGGTAAAGACGTTCCGCGACCAAGTGCGCGACTATATTGTACCTGTCGCGACTAAACTGTATGAGAAACAAGCAAAGCGCATCGGTGTAGAGAAATTAAAACACTACGATGAGCCACTAACCTTCTTAACAGGAAACGCAACGCCACAAGGTTCGCCCGAATGGATCATTGAAGGTGGAAAGAAGATGTACGAAGAGCTGTCTCCTGAGACAAACGAGTTTTTCCAGTTCATGCTCGACCGTAATTTGATGGACCTTGTCGCGAAAAAAGGGAAAGAAGCAGGCGGATACTGTACATTTATCGAAAACCACGATTCTCCGTTCATCTTCTCAAACTTTAATGGGACATCTGGGGACATCGACGTGTTGACACACGAAGCGGGTCACGCATTCCAGGTATTCTCAAGCCGCAACATTGGAATTCCTGAGTACATTTGGCCGACTTATGAATCTGCAGAAATTCATTCGATGAGTATGGAGTTTTTCACATGGCCATGGATGGAAAACTTCTTTAAAGATCAGACAGAAAAATATAAGTACTCGCACTTGATGAGCGGGCTATTGTTCTTACCCTATGGGGTAGCTGTCGATGAATTCCAGCATGTTGTTTATGAAAACCCTGAAATGACACCCGCTGAGCGTAAAGCAGCCTGGAAAAAGATCGAACAAACGTATCTTCCTCATCGCGACTATGATGGGAATGCATATTTAGAAGAAGGGTCATTCTGGCAGCGCCAAGGCCACATCTATGCATCACCTTTCTACTACATTGATTATACACTCGCGCAAATCTGTGCATTCCAGTTCTGGAAACGTTCACGTGAAGATTTTGAGGGCGCTTGGAAAGACTACCTTCACCTTTGTACTCTTGGAGGATCTCTTCCATTCACAAAGTTAGTAGAAGCGGCAAACCTGAAATCACCGTTTGAACAAGGCAGCATCGAAGGCGTCATTGAAGAAATCGAAGCGTATTTAAACAGCGTGAATGACGAGGCACTTTAACTTGTAAGTAGGCAGGTCCCGCGCGGACTTGCCTATTTTCATGATTGTCCTCTACACTAGGAGTTAAGTGATTCTACCTTAAAGGAGAGATTGTGTAATGACACCCGAACAAAAGCTCTACGACTATCTAGTGAACAACACATGGGACTTAACAGAAGCGTGGTATGCAGCCCTTGATAAAAACTCGACAAGCGGGGTCTACGCATCGAACGACCCTAAAGTGATTCAGACAATCAAAGAGCAAAACCACGGATTTCATGAGCGTTTTTGTAAACTCTTTATTGAAGACGAAGAGGTATTCGTAAAACACTTTGAAGAATGGGTGTTAGAGATTGCACGTGACCCAGAACATCTAAACACACCGCTTCACCATATCCTGCAAGAATTTTTCAATACCCAACAACAATATATAGAGTTATTGTTTAAATATGAACGACAAGCTGAAGACCTTTCGCATGAGACTGTACAGAAGTGGATTGCAAGTGTCACAAAAATGTTTGGCAAGCTCATGACATGGTTCACAGAAGAGCATCATAACTACTCACTTTCTAAGTTACGTGCACAACAAGAGATGATCAATGAGCTCAGCACGCCAGTTATTTCGCTCAGTAAAGGGGTTGCTCTATTACCACTCGTTGGCGATATTGATACAAACCGCGCGAAATACATATTTGAAAACGCACTTTCTCAATGTACACAAAAGCGTGTCCACAGCTTACTCATAGATATTTCTGGAGTGGCCATCATCGATACAATGGTTGCTCAACAGATTTTCCAATTGATTGAGGCTTTACGCCTTCTAGGTGTTGAATCGACACTATCGGGAATTCGTCCAGAGATTGCCCAAACAGCTGTTCAACTCGGCATCAGCTTCCAAGATGTCAACACGATCTCTACAATTGAACGCGCTGTTCAGCGTCTGTTCACTGAAAAATAAGGAGGATTTAGATGAAACACACATTAATCGAACGCCTGACGCGTTACGTGAAAATTGATACACAATCTGACGCAGCAAGCACGTCCACCCCTTCAACTGAAGGTCAATGGGATCTGCTTCATGTACTCAAAGAAGAACTTGAAACGATGGGAATGACAGAGATCACGCTTGATGACAACGGCTATCTATTTGCTACTCTTCCTGCGACAACTACTGAAGACGTTCCAACGATCGGCTTCTTAGCACACGTGGATACTGCGACAGATTACACGGGGAAAGATGTGAAGCCTCAACTCGTCGAAAACTATGATGGCGAAGATCTTCCGTTAAACGACTCAACGGTCATGAAAGTGGCCGACTTCCCAGAACTCAAAAACTACAAAGGCCACACACTGATGACGACGGATGGAACAACCCTTCTAGGTGCAGATAATAAAGCAGGTATCGCCATCATCTTGACAGCGATGGATTACTTTTTACAAAACCCAGATATTCCGCATGGTAAGATTCGTGTCGGTTTTACACCGGATGAAGAAATCGGTAGAGGCCCGCACAAGTTTGACGTGGAAGCATTTGGTGCAGATTATGCGTACACGATGGACGGTGGCCCTCTTGGCGAACTACAATTTGAGAGCTTTAATGCAGCAGGCGCACGCGTGACAACACATGGAGTCAGCGTTCACCCAGGTTCTGCGAAAGATAAGATGGTCAATGCCATCACGATGGCGATGAAATTCCAGTCGCATATGCCTCCACAAGAAGTACCAGAAAAGACGGATGGCTATGATGGGTTCGTTCACTTGATGGACATTCACGGCAAAGTCGAAAAAACTGTGATGGACTATATCATCCGAGACTTTGATAAAGCAAAATTTGAAGAGAAAAAACAACGTTTCCATGATGCGGCAAATGCAATCCGTGCACAGTACGGAGAGGACGCAATCACAGTTGAACTAAACGACCAGTACTACAACATGGGTGAGAAGATCACGCCTGTTATGCATATCGTCGATCATGTGAAAGCAATCATGGAAGATTTAGAAATTGCACCTCTTATTATTCCAATCCGCGGTGGTACGGATGGCTCACAACTATCTTACATGGGCATGCCGACGCCAAACATTTTCACAGGCGGCGAAAACTATCATGGCA
Organism: Chryseomicrobium aureum; assembly: GCF_016909155.1. Classification (GTDB taxonomy): domain Bacteria; phylum Bacillota; class Bacilli; order Bacillales_A; family Planococcaceae; genus Chryseomicrobium; species Chryseomicrobium aureum. The sequence continues at coordinate 41,446 of NZ_JAFBFG010000005.1, read as the reverse complement.
AATATGAATATATTTCAATTGAAAACATGGAAAAAGCGACACAAGTCGTACAAGAAATCGTGAAACGCGCCGTACAACCAACAAATTAAAGGACGGGATGAAGCAATGAAGGCAATCAGCTTTTCCAATCATTTTTAGTCGGAATTAGCTCGGGTGTCATTGCGACTGTCTTGTTTTTCATGGCAACTGATTTAGCACGACACAACCAGAGCCGCCTTGCTTCTGTTGAAGCTACTCAGTCTACAGAAATCTTGTTCGTCGTTGCGGGTGAAATGCTCCTACTTAGCCTCCCGCTTCCTGCTCCGATCGCACTCGCAGGGATGGGCATTATCATCATTGGTTTAGTGGCACACAGTCTTCATACGGTTTGGGAACAGCGCAAAATTAATATGTCGACAAGTCACCACATTTCTTCTTAAAAGAAATGTGGTTTTTGTTTGACAGAAGTTATACAGAGGGTGTACATTCAGAGTACTCATGGGTACTGATAAGAAAGGAGGAGTTTCATGACCGAGCAAGAACTGCGTTCACGCATTCTTTTTGCAGCTCTTGAAACCTTCGGAAAAGAAGGGTTTTTCGAGGCTAAAATGCTGACGATCGCCAAGCTCGCAAAAATTTCAAAATCAACTTTATATGCGATGTTTCCTTCAAAGGAAGACCTTTATACGGAGATGATGAAATTTACATTTTCACTTTTTTTATCCAACATCCAGCACCAGATCAATCAAAACCATTCATTTGAAGAGACACTTCAAGCCATTACAAAGACACATCTTCAAAATACGTGGAAACAGCGACACCGGTCTGGTATGTATCTGCAACTCAATCATAAACATGAAGAGGCGATGGATGCTCTCATGGCCTTTATTGAAGAGTACATCGCTGTTATTCAGCAATTTTTTGAGAAACACGGGATTGAAAACGCAGACATGAAGGCCAGACTGTATACGGGAATGCTTGATAGTTTTCGTAATGAGATTTTTATGGACCCTACCTTCAACGAAGCCAGGTTAGAAGAAATTCAAAATCAAATCGATCAAATTGTTATCAACGGATTTTAAACTTTCACTTTAAGAAGGAGCCACTATGGGGTGGATCACGCGATTTAGCTTACGCAATGCTGTAGCTATCTTTATCTTTTCGTTCTTATTAATTTTGCTAGGAATCTTTTCATTCAGTCGTTTGAAAATCGATCTACTTCCAAACATTGAGTTTCCACAACTCTCTGCACAAATCGTCTATCCAGGAGCTTCTCTTGATGCGGTAAATGAACAAGTGATCACACCGCTCGAGCAGGCGTTTGAAGGTCTAGAAGGTGTTCAAGAAATACAGAGTGCTTCTTACGACACGATTGCGGAAGCGGGTCTTCCAGATGAAGCAGCGGTTGAAGTAAGTCGTTTATCATTCGGTGCCTTCCCAATTTTCAATATCTCCTTATTCGGGGAAGAAGATGTAGATTTAGATGAATTTCTAGATTCAGAAGTTATCCCAGCTCTTGAGAAAATTCCAGGCATCAATTCTGTTTCTGTGGGTACGTAAGCAGACAAAAAAAGCCTAATAAAAGGACGCTAACCGATAATGGGTAGCGTCCTTTCTCACATCTGAGGGGGGTGTGAGAATCGTGTTTTTGGAGAAAAGCACGATGGTTTGTTGACCTTATGGTAATGATAATCATTTTCAATTATAAAGTCAAGCAAGTTTCTTAAAAATCCCTTATACTGAAGCTATGTTAACCTCATACCAACGCCAACAACTCCGACAATACAGTGTCTATATGCAGCCAGCAGGTCCGGTACTCTTTCATACAGGAGAATGGAAAGAGCATCTTACAGTCGTTCAAGAAATCATCCAGGCCCCTCACCGCACGGCTGCAGCCTCCTATCTGACACGCCGTTTAGGGATGTTTGTTTCGATGCAATTTTGGAATCTCACTCTTTATGATGAGTATTGGAGTGGTAGACCAGAAGATTTAAATTGGATTGCCGTCAGAGAGTATGGCTATCCTGCAATTAGTGCATTTTGTGAGGAGGAAGAGTGGAGGTCTCTTGCTTCTGATCAGAGTCGGCAAGAAGTGGTAGCTGAGATTTGGAAGTTTGCTCGGATTTGTATTGAATCTCTGTCAAGCTCGAAGGCATTGCAGCGCATTCACTGGGAAAATGTTTTTGGGTATATCGTTTGGCACTACTCTGTTTTCATGCAGCAATCCGATTTACGTGAAAAAGCTTTGACCGATTGGTTATTGCTTCAACATGCCGATTCCTGGGTAACGGACAATCCATTTGAAGCGTTTGTTCAAGGTCGCACACCGGGTGAACTCGTCCGCATGCCGGTACGCTCTACTTGTTGTCTTGCAAAAGATATTCCTGGGCAACTTACTTGTGGCTTTTGCCCATTACCTAACTAGATGTGGAGAACGCCACTCTAGAAACTCCGAGGAAATCAGACGTGCCCGTGAAGGCGCTCTTCAGCCTTTGCGGGTGCGGCTGATTCCGGAGCGTGTTTCTGGCGTTCGGAGCTCGATTCCATTTAGATGTGGAGCCGACTGTTCAGAAATTGTGCAAAGTAAGACGTTGAGTTCCACTGCGGGGCTGCTTTCCGTGGGCGCTGCGTGAGCTTCCTCGTCGCAGGCTCCTGCGGGATCTCACGGCAGACTGTAATCCCACTGGAGTCAACCCCTCCATTCCACTCAACTTTAGATTTAGATGTGGAGAACGCCGGCATACACCAATTTGGGTGTATGCCGGTTTTTTGTTTGCGAACTGAGCGGTCGTTCTTCTACCGAAACCATACTTTCTTCTACCGAAACTGAGATTTATTCTACCCAAATCCACATTTCTTCTACCGAAGTCATATTATGGAAACTAATTCGCAAGTCAAACCCTTAATTTCTTAAAATCTTACTAGTAACGGATTGGGTAGCTAAAGGTTTTGTGCCCTGATCGAGCGACTTTGTGCTCGAAGTTGTTTTATTGAAACTAATTTGCCAAGCTCAAGTTGCTTACTCCCCAGCTCGCCTTTCTAGCGAAACATATCCAGCATGATCGAGCTTGCCATGAAAAATCGTTAAATTCTTTTTGGGCGGAATCAAGTAGACGTGATCGGCTTCTACTTTCATTCCGGCTTCTGCGAGCAAGACCGGCATTTTTGTATAGCGGGCGAGTAATTCATCCATTAAACTTTTAAAGTCAGGGGACAAGTGCTGCACAACGATATACGCCATTCCCGTTGAGGATGGAAGTTTTCGAAAAAATTGTTCAAGTGCCTCTAACCCACCAGCAGATGCGCCAATACCAATGTAATACTCCGGTACATGTGTCATCGTCTTTCCTCCATCTCTCCTATAGGTCTAAACGTCTTTGTTCGCTGTGTCGCGTATTTCCGTTCGATGTGCGTAAATATTACTTAAAATTGCTTTGATAACCGCGTAAGTTGGGATAGCTAAAATAATTCCCCAAAGACCCGCTAAACTTCCTGCAGACAAGATAATTGTGATGACTGTCAATGGGTGGATGTCCAAAGATTTCCCCATGACGTTCGGTGTAATCAAGTTACTTTCAATCTGTTGTGCCACGAGCATAATGATCGCTACCCAAACGGCCATAATCGGGTCTTGGATAAACCCAATCACCATAGCCGGAATAACAGCCAAATATGGACCTAAGAATGGAATAACATTCGTCAGCATTCCAAATAGAGCAAGCAATAGAGAGTACTCTAAGCCGATAATCAAGTATCCGATGTACAGCATAACTCCTACTAAAAAACTAACAAGTAACTGACCTTGTATGTATGTTTTCAATGTTTCATCAATGTCCGCTAGCGTTTTGCGAATCCATGTCTTGCGCTCACCTTTGAAGAACTTTGCAACAAATGGTGCAAAGCGTTCATGATCTTTCAACATATAAATTAGGAAAAACGGAACTAAGACAAGCATAAAGATTCCTTGGAACAAGCTTTGGAAGAAGTTGATTAGTACGGCTCCACCCATAACTGCAAATTCGTTCACACGACCAATTGCTTCTTGAATAGAGTCTTGCATATTTTCAGGGAGTCGATCACGTTGATCTAACAAATAGGCCGTCATATTCTCTACTTCCCGTATAATAACAGGTGCGTTTTCTACTAATTGATTCACCTGTTTTGTAAGTGGAGGAGCGACTACAGCAACAAATGCAGAGATTGCACCTACAAGTAAAAGCAGAACAATCGAGATAGATCCCCAACGAGGGACTTTACGCTTTTCTAAAAATTTGACTAACGGGCGCATCAGATAGAATAATACGCCACCTAATAAGGCAGGTATGAAAATTGTGCTAAGGACAATAAACAGCGGACTGAATATCGCTTGCACCTCTATTACCATTCGAATAATGAGAAGCGTCAAAAGAATCGCGACGCCTACTTGGAACCAAAGCTTTTTTGTCATTCCATCTACTCCTTTGGTGGTTTTGGATCCACTTTATCAATATCTTGTTTCAATAAGATGAAGCCAATGACTGCAGATACTAAAGATGCACCCATCGTAATGAGTACTTTGTTTTGAAAAGTTACGTCCGGATGATCACGTAAGATTAAGACGGAGAAAAATGCGGAAATAACCATGATTGGAACGAGCCATTTCACTTTTTTCATGCGTTCTCCTCCCAATCATCGCCTGCGACTTCTTGCACAGTTCGTTCGACTTCAGCGCGCGTCATCTTCTCGCGACCGGACTTCATCGCATCTAATGTTTTATGCGCAAACGTCAGTGGCAATTGACAGAACAAGCGGATACTCCTTTTTGAGATATCCTCCATATACGCATCCGCCTTCGCAAGGTTCTCTTCTGCATAAGAAAACATATCCGCTCGCGTCCATTCTTTCGGAAAATAACCTACTCCACGTTCAGAATCTTCTTCTTGATTGCGCAAAATATTCACGGCTTGTAGGCCACGTCCGTAACCAATGGCAAGATCACGGTCTGTGCGGATTCCGGAATCCCATTCCCATAAATCCGATAACATGACCCCTACAAGACCCGCGACGTAGTACGTGTAATCGTCTAAATCTTCATGTGTTTCGACTTTCCATTCTTTTAGTGCCCATTTGGCCATACCTTCAGCCATTTCAGCTGTTGCCAGTTGCATTCGCATCCGAGCACCTGCTGGGCAGTAGTCGATCCAATCTCCCAGACGGCGCGTCACTTCTGGCATCAAAGGTAGAATGGGTTGGAGTACTTGTTGGTAAGCCACGTCATCAAACGGCCCTTCTAATAAGGCAGCGGTTTTCTTCAAGATATCTGCCTTTAGCTCTTTCGGAATCTCTTCATGGTCTTCAATTTCATCAATTGCCCGCATACATAAATAAGCGGATGCAACTGCTTTTTTCAAATCACGTTGTAAAAAGGTAATCGGTATGTAAAATGTGCGGCTCGTCTCTTTTAAGACACGCATCGCATCACGTGTACTAGTCAAGTGAATCCTCCGTTCTATATCCTTCATCTCTTTCATTGTACCAAAAAACCTCCCCAGACGGAGAGGTCAGCCTAGGTAGCGCTGCTCAAATTGTTGAACGGGCAGTGGATGCGAAAAATAAAAGCCCTGCCCTTTTGTACACCCGTTTTGCAATAAGAATTCGGCTTGCTCTTCACGCTCAATTCCTTCTGCGACCAATTCAAATCCAAGATTTCTACCCATTTCAATAATTGTTTTAACTAGGGTAGCTTGTCCTTTGTTAGCGGGTACTTCTTTAATAAACGACTTATCGATCTTGATAAAATCAATCGGTAACTGATTCAAAATACCGAGCGATGAATACCCTGTCCCAAAGTCATCAATGTAAATCCTCACACCAAGTTGACGGAGTTTAAACAAAATAGGAATTGCCGCATCAATATTTTGTACCATGCCTTCCGTTAATTCGATGCCTAACAGTTTTGCGGGAATGCCACTTTCAATCAGCATCAATTCCAATCGATCCATAAAGTTCGACACTTCTAACTGTGCGCTCGATACGTTTACTGCTATACGGAGTGGTGTTCCCGCTTTATCCCAAATGCTCACTTGGCGAATAGCCTGTTTTAATACCCATTCTCCTATCGCTACAATTTGGCCAGATTCTTCTGCAATCGGAATAAACTCTGCAGGTGAGATTTCTCCGAGTATCGGATGGTGCCAACGGATCAGTGCTTCAGCGCCTTGAATTTTATTGGAGACTAAAGACACTTTCGGCTGATAGTACAGCTCAAACTCTTGAAAATCAAGCGCCCGCTTCAAATCGTGTTCGATACGCAAGCGTCGTTTTTGTAGCTCTTCATTTTCCCGTACGTAGTATTGCACATTGTTTTTTCCTTTTCGCTTGGCTCTCTTAAGTGTTGCATTTGCTTTCGATAATAAGCTATCTACGTTTGTAGCATCCTCAGGGAAGCTTGCAACCCCAATACTTACACTAACAAATAACTCCTCTTGCTTCACAAGGAACGGGCTTTGAAAGGACTCCATAAACTGTTGGATTTTCAGTCCCATTGCTTCCCGGTCATAGAATGGATAAGCAATAATAAATTCATCTCCACCATAACGTGCCATCAATGTCTCTTGACCAAAATACATAGGGATTCGTTCTGCAATAAGTTGTAAAACTTCATCACCTGTCTCGAAGCCCATCATTTCATTAATAAACTTTAATCGGTCTACATTGAAATAAAGAAGTGCAATTTGCTCTCCATCTTCTGCTCGTTCTAATTGCTGCTCTAACTGGCGATTAAAAAAGACTTGATTCGGTAGTTGCGTCAATGTATCTGTCATCGCAATTCGACGCATCGTTTCTTGCAGTTCAACTTCTTTCGTGAAATCAAATGTAACGCCGACAATTCGTATGACCTTCCCTGCATCATCTTTAATAGGTTCTCCAACAGAGCGAACGTGGGCAATTGATCCGTCTTTTTTGTGAAGACGCCACTCTGCTTCCGAGCGCTCGCCACTCAACAATCGATCAAATTGACGTTTCACGATATGCTTGTCAGCCTCTACAGCATGGGTATACCAAATCTGGTAATCTTCATCTATTTCTTCCTCTGAATAGCCAAACAATTGCACAATACCTGTAGATACTTTTAGTTTTTTGGTCGCTACATCTATGCTCCAAATCCAAGCACTTGAATTAAAATAAAGTGCATCCAGTTCTGTTTGAACTTTTTTTAGTTCGGCCTGTTTACCTTCCAAGTCGTAAAAGGTCAGAATCTTCTCTTTTGACAAGCGATTTCGGGAAGACACCAACCACCCAATCACCACTCCAATTGCCCCTGCCCCTGCAACATCTAATGCGATGTGATACGTAGGAAGATCCGCTCCAAAAAAAGAATAGAAAAAGGCAGCAACAGACAAAATAAGACCAAACATCACCATCGAGAATCGGGTCGTCATTCGTTTGCCACCGCCTTTTTGCGTTTAGCTTCAGTTTACCGGATTGTTATGAAATTGGGTAGTGGGAATAGCGTACAACCCATTCAGAATCTTTTTGTAAAAGTGCGAGTCCAACATAGCCTTGTTTTAACAGCTGTTGTTGGCGTTTTATGTCTGCCATCGGGATGTCTTCGAAAAAGGCTTCCTCCACTTTGTTCTGGAAATCTTTTAAAAATACATAGCGCATCTTCCCGCCGTATTTTTCTTTCAATGCGATAATGTGCATGCCGAGTGAAAATTTGTCTTTTAAACTGGGAATATTAAAAGGTGCAACCGTCGCACAAACGTAGCGGTACGGAGTAGTGGTAAGTTGCTCCATCCACCACTCTCCCATCTGGCGCTGTAGACCAAATCCTTGTACGTCTGGATCAACTAATGAGATTTCAGAATAAATCACTTGGGGCCACAACTCATTGGGAATGTGTGCATCGAGTGCTAAGTGTTCCGGGTCATTTGGTGGTGGTACTAAAAAGGCCCGTGCTGCGACTAATTTTTCAGATCCCCACACACCTGCAAATAACTTTTGTTCAATAATCGTATTTATTTCATCCGTGGTGAGCTTTTGCAGTCTCGACGGATCATCTAAGGACTGCGCTACTTTTTCTTGCAATTCATACAGTGCATCTCGATCTTGATTTCCCAAGAGTCTCATAACACCTTTTTTATCACCTAGTGATATCATGGCGCAATGACCGTTTGGTGACGTACTGTTAACTCCTCAAGCACCGACTCGTCTACATCGACGCCAAGGCCTGCTTGGTCATTTAGTGCAATAAACGGAACGTCATAGTGGAGATTGCCAATATCTTTTGAGAATTTTAATGGGCCAGTCAGTTCTACACTAGAGAAAATCTTTTTAGCAAAGGCCACATGGAAACCAGCTGCTGACCCCACTGAAGACTCGACCATCGAGCCAATCTGACAATCAATCCCTGCCATCTCCGCCATATGCGCGAGTTTCATCGCTGGATAAATCCCTCCGCACTTCATGAGTTTAATGTTCGCTTTGTGTGCTGCGCCTAGCTTAATAACTTGCAACATTTCCCGCTTGTATTTGAGCCCTTCATCAATCATCAATGGAATAGCAGACTTTGACTTGATCTCTACCATTCCGTCTAGGTCATCCGCTTTTACAGGTTGCTCTAACCAATCAATGCCTAGGTCTTTCATCTGTTCAATAGCTTGCAATGTGGACGACGCATTGACCCATCCTTGATTCACGTCTACGCGAATGGCGATATCAGGTCCCACTTCATTACGTACAGCACGAATGCGCGCGACATCACTTGTCACATCACGCCCCACTTTCATTTTAAATGAGGAATACCCTTGTTCCATTCGCTCACGAGCTTCTTGTGCCATTGCTTCTGGCTCACCGATACTTAGCACATGTGTAATAGGGAAACGTTCATGGAAACGTCCGCCTAGTAAATCATAAACGGGTACACCTAGTTTTTTACCGACAACGTCATAACACGCAATATCCAGTGCAGCTTTTGCAGCAGGTGCTTGATAGACGATGGCATCCATCTTGTCATGAAGCGTCTCAAAGTGCATCGGATTGTGGCCAATCAGAGCTGGTGCCAAGGAGTGTTGAAGAAGTGCGAATGTGCTCTCCCAAGATTCACCCGTCACATGATCATCCGCAACAGCTTCTCCGTAGCCCACAATCCCTTCATCTGTAGTAATTTTCACGATAATCGATGGCATATCATCATACGTGTGATAACTCACAATAAACGGACTGATGAGTGGCAGTCGAATAGCATAGAGGTCAATTTGAGTAATTTTCATAACAATCATCCTTTACAAAAAGAGTTGGGTTGTTTATAGTTGTCGTTAAATAGTCGTTATATAAAAAGAAAGGGGGCTTTTCATGGCATTTGCAATCGGCATTGTCAGTTCTGAGTTATTTGTTCCAAGAATTCAGGAGGTATCTTCAGAATTTTCTGATGTTCACTTTTATTATTATACGTATAAACAAGCCTCCGACGCAAGAGAGATTGCCCAAACGATGCGTGAAGTAGATGCTATCTTTTTTGCCGGAACGTTTCCGTACTACCACGCTAAACCTATTATTGAAGAACGAGGTATTCCCGTCTATGTGATGCGCCAAGATGAAGCGGTCATTACGGCGTCTCTGTTACAAGCGAGCTGGACTTATCAAGTTTCGTCTGATGAAATTTCAATTGATGTGACGGAGCCACAACTAGTTCATGAAATAATCGGAGAAATTTCTCCTTCGCACCCTGTTGGCCCCGTGCTGCAAATTACGCCGGAAATGCCTTTATCAGCAATCGTTCAATTTCACACACGCGCGCAAACGAGTGGTCGCGCAAAAGTCGCTGTTACGAGCATACATGCGGTGCATGAAGAACTCTCAAGCAGAGGAATGCCTTCTCTGTTCATGCATGAATTGCGTCGCACATTGTCACGAGCACTTGCACAAACAGCGTATCTTGCACGACTAGCCAAAAGCCAAAAAGCAGAGCCAGCGGTCTTACTTGCTCGTCATTCCGGAAATGATCCACATTTTACAACAATGCTTCGTCAGTATCTCCAAAGTCCTTGGTTTTCCTACGACGCAGATACGGCTCAATTCATTACGACACGTAAGCATGTCGATTATGTCATCGGCCTTTCCGAGTTTCGTGAGTACCTTGAAACTTCTGGAGCACAGACCGGAATCGGCTATGGACTCGATATTCTTTCTGCCACAAAACACGCAGTAGACGCGCTTGATTACAGTGGACCTGGCGAAATTTTCATGATGGATGCCCAAAAGAACTTATCCAGTCCGATATCCTCCGCACGCATTTCGTTGAAGCTCACGGAACCGAATCAAGTGCAACTTGCCAAACGAATGGGACTGAGTCCTGCAAACTTATCCAAGCTTCTCAGATTCCATGCGATTCATCCGTCAAATCAATTTACAGCGCAAGATCTCGAAAACCATTTACAAGTCACGCGTCGCTCCACGGAACGAATCATCAAAAAATGTGTAGATCATGGCCTTATTATAGCTAGCGGTGAGGAAATGACATACCAACAAGGACGACCTCGTACAATTTACACGTTTACACTACCTGATTACCTTAGTTGAGAGAAAATCCGACCCACTAGTGGGCCGGATTTTTTTATGCGCTTTGAACCGCGACTTGTTGTTGGATTTTGACAATTGTAAATCCAGTAAATGCATACAAGATCGAAATTACTGGAACAACAAAGTTTAGTACTGCGTAAGGTGCGTATTCAAATGCACCAACGCCTAGTGTTCCAAGTATGAACACACCACACGTATTCCATGGGAAGAAAACGGATGTCAATGTTCCACCGTCTTCAAGCGCACGAGACAAGTTACGTGAATCGAGACCCTTCTCTTCGTATGAATCTGCAAACATACGTGCCGGAACAACAATCGATATATATTGCTCAGAACATGTTGCATTCGTTGTGACTGCAGCAGCAATCGTAGCCGCAATAAGAGATCCGGTCGATTTCGCCAGACGAAGAATGTGCGACATGATAGATTGAAGCATTCCTGAATATTCAAGAATCCCACCAAACGTCATCGCAACAATCGTCATGGATACTGTATACATCATGGAATCAAGACCACCACGGTTGAACAAATCATCTACGAGTTCGTTCCCGCTATCAATCACATAACCTGCTTGCAGTGCCGAAACTGCACCAGCTAAAGATCCACCTTGCACAAAAATTTGAGCGAGAACACCGAGCACAATTCCAACAATCAGCGCTGGAATAGCTGGTACTTTTAGAGCGACCAGTACAATAACCGCTAAAGGAATCAAGAGTAACCAAGCGGAAATATCAAACTGCTGATTCAATTCGATAATCGTTTGATTGATCGCCTGTTGGTCAATTGCTCCGTCTGCAAAGTTCTGACCAAGTACCCAGTACACCGCAAGAGCAATCAAAATTCCCGGAATCGTTGTAAACAACATGTGTCTAATATGTACAAAGAGATCAGTTCCAGTCAGTCCAGAAGCCAAGTTCGTCGTATCGGAAAGCGGAGACATTTTATCTCCGAAATAAGCACCAGAAATAACTGCACCTGCAATCATCGGTGCAGGAATCCCCATACTAAGACCAATTCCCATACCGGCTACACCGATCGTTCCCATCGTTGACCACGAACTACCGATCGCAAGCGCTACGACCGCACAGATGAGTGTAATCGTGACAAGGAAAAACGCCGGTGAAATAATTTTCAGCCCGAAGTAAATCATCGTAGCAACGACGCCACTACCGATCCAAGCCCCAATTGTAAGCCCTACCAAAATAATGATGACGACAGCTGGGAGCGCTAAGCGAATCCCTTTATACATCATCTCTTCGATTTCTTTCCACTTAAAGCCATGTTTCCATGCTACTAATGCAGCTATGGATGTTCCAATAATCAATGGAATATGCGGTCCTTGTTCGAGGACAACAATCGTGTAAAACATCACAAGAATCATGAGAAATAGAGGAAGAACAGCCCATCCCAGTGCCATTTCCTTTTTCTCGATTGTTGGTTTTTCCATTTCAACACCCCTTATGTCGGTAATATGTCGGTAATGGAGTAATCATACGAGTGTGACAGAATTTTGTCAATGATAAATATGCAGAAAAAAGGTCCCTGTTTCGTGAATTCAGGGACCTCCTTTCTAGCCCTATTTTGTTGCGTGACGGAGGACTTGCGCTAGTACACGCGAAGCTTCCGGTAAAATTGATGTATCAAACGACATGTCCGGATGATGCAAACCGTGTGTCATACCAGCACCCACACCAATCATAGCTGCTTTCAAGTCAGGGCGTCGCACCGTATAGCAATGGAAATCGTCGCTTCCCGACGTGTGGACTTCTGGTTCTAAGGCCTCGTCTCCAACTGAGTCAAGTATTCCTTCGCGCGCTAGATTAGCTGCTTCATCTGCGACCTCTGCTCCTGGTGTAATGTCTTGCCATTCCCAGTCAATCGTCACGTCAAATTGTTGTCCGACTGCACGTAACTTGCGCTCGAGTTGCTCTTTCATCTGATGCAGCACCTCATTTTTTTGTGCCCTCGCATCAATAGCGAAAGATGCTTGCCCTGGAATGATGTTTAAACTCTCTCCACCGGCATGAATATTTGTCAGTTTTACAGAGTACGCCTCGAATGGAGAATAGTAAATCGTATTCAGCATCTGATGAATCGCTACGATGACATCAATCGCATTTTTCCCTTGATGCGGTCGTGCACCGTGCGCATCCACACCATGTATCTTTCCTTTCAAGAACATCGCGGCCCCATGATGGATGGCTGGTGAAAACTTACCGAAGTCTAGCTCTTCTGCAGGTCGCAAGTGCACACCAAAAAGATGCGTTACGCCGTCTACAGCACCGCGATCGATCATCGCATTCGCTCCGTTCCCTTTTTCTTCTGCCGGCTGGAAAATGAACCGGATTGTTTTTTGGAAGTCTTCATCTTTGAGTTCTGCGAGCGCACCCAGCACCATCGCCATATTAGCATCGTGACCACAGGAATGATTGGCTTGATAGGCGCCGTTTACTTCCTGCCACAAAGCATCGATGTCCGCTCGGATAGCAATGACCTCCTCCCCCTGGCCGATTTCTGCAACAAGTCCTGTCACATCGTCGAAGGTTTGATAGCGAACACCAAGCTCGTCCATGATCTGCGCAAGCTTGTTCGTCGTTTTGATTTCCTTCCAGCTGACCTCAGCATGTGTGTGAAAGTGTGTGTACCACTCTAAAATCTGTTGTACTCTTGTCATCGTGCTCCCCCTTTTTGTATCGCTCTCTATCCGTGCTATACTAGTACTGATGATAATTTGAAATGGAGGACTTTTCAATGGCGAAAACAGGTTACTTTTTAATGGAATCTGGCGACAAGCTAGAATTCGAACTATTTCCAAACGAAGCACCAAACACAGTAGCAAACTTTGAACAACTTGCAAACTCAGGATTCTACGATGGTGTCATCTTCCACCGCGTTATCCCAGGTTTCGTTTCACAAGGTGGCGACCCAACTGGTACAGGTATGGGCGGCAGCGGCAAAACAATTAAATGTGAAACAGAAGGCAACCCACATAAGCATGAGCCAGGCAGCCTTTCTATGGCACACGCTGGCCGTGATACAGGGTCAAGCCAATTCTTCATCGTGCATGAGTCACAACCACACTTAGATGGCGTCCACACAGTGTTCGGCAAATTAACGTCTGGCGTGGATGTTGCACGCAATATGTCGAATGGCGACAAAATGAAAGAAGTACGCGTTCACGCTTAATTTTAGATGTGGAGCCGACTGTTCAGAAATTGTGCGAACTACCAGCGTGGGCTGTGAAGCGCTTTTTGCTTCATAGAACGCGATGGTAGTTTGCGGGATTTCTAGGAGGCGCAACTCGATTCCATTTAGATGTGGAGAACGCCACTCTAGAAACTCCGGCATACACCGATTTGGTGTGTGTCGGAGTTTTTTTGTTAGCTAAGTAGTCGTTTGTGAATAATTGGAATCAACTTCCAAAAGGTACCTGGTACCCGCACAATTCCAACACAATTTATGAAAATGTAGAAATCAACGCAGGAATGCGGGTTCACAATGCATACTTAGTGAATAGTCATGAATATCAGAATAGTTTGTGGGACAGGTACCTAAAAAACGACACGCATCAAATACCAGCGTTCTTCTGTTGGAGCTGGACATTCATACCCTGACTCATACATAGATAGTTTTCCGTCCAGGACTGCTTGAATACCCGCTATCTCTTCGAATGAGTCAGCTATTTCCAATAATTCTATGTAGTTGCGATCAATATCAGAATAAGAAGGGTCCGCACCATTTTCTAGAGCAAATTTTTTCCATGCCAAATTTGTCGCATAAATCTTGCCGTCTGGGTGTATAAGCGCCAGGTTCTCTTGAAAAGAGTCGAGCAACACTTGATCCATAATCCCCCCTCCTTTTGTCTCATTATACGATGATTTCCAACATATTTACTATTTTTAAGAAAATAAAAATAGCTCCCTCAGCATGAATGAATTCATGAGAAAGAGCTAGGTTCGATTAATTTGGATATGATGTGTGTTCACGGTTGAAAAGTACAAATCCTTCCTTGTCTGAGTCTAGTAGACAACGTCGTGCAATCAGTTGGTGTGCAGAATCGAGGTCAATCCTCACTTCATCAATCTTGCGCTGTTTCAGACCTTCTAACCCTACTGATAATTCCTCCACTTGCCGTGATGTTGTCAATGTAAAGATATTCTCTCCAGTAAATAGCGGCGCTGTTTCCACTTGATTTAAGTGGTAAAGATCCCATTCAGGATTTGTGTATAGTATCGTGCCGTCCGGGTCTACAATTGCCGCTTGATCCATTAGCACTTCCATAAAATTTTGAATAAAAAATCCGATTTTCTCCATTGCGTTCACTCCTGCCAGACCCTTATGTTGCGGAGGGTCTATTCCTGCTTAGCACTCTTATTATATCCGCATTTGCAATTTATCAAACACTTGTGTATAATAAGCCACTTTTCTGACAATTCGGTATAAATTAGGTTATAAGAAAAACCCCTCCAAATAAGAGGGGCTTCCTAAGCAGTATTAGTTTACGTCTGCTGTTTCAATTGCTGCTAAACGCTCTTCCACTTGCTCCGGTGTCATGTTGTGCTCGACGACATAGCGGTTGCGTGGATGCGTACGGCACTCGTGTGAACAAGAACGCATGTATTTGTGTTCGTTTTCTTCTGAAGTTAAAATCTTGTCATTACACTCTGGGTTCGCACAGTTTACGTAGCGTTCACATGGCGTTCCGTCAAAGTGGTCCTTCCCGACGATTACATGCTCGACGCGGTTGATCGGTACAGCAATACGGTTATCAAATACGTACATTTGACCATCCCAAAGCTGTCCTTTCACCTCTGGATCTGTCCCGTATGTGTGAATTCCACCGTGCAATTGACCCACATCTTCAAACCCTTCACGTTTCAACCAGCCAGAGAATTTTTCACAACGAATTCCGCCTGTGCAATACGTAAGGATCTTTTTACCTTCTAATTTGTCTTTATTGTCTTTGATCCATTGTGGCAAGTCGCGGAAATTGCGAATGTCCGGACGCACAGAACCACGGAAGTGACCAAGGTCATATTCGTAATCATTGCGTGCATCTAATACAATCGTATCTTCTTGTTGCATCTGCTCGAAGAATTCTTTAGGCGACAGATACGTGCCTGTTAATTCATTTGGATTGATGTCCTCTTCAAGGCCGAGGTGAACGATTTCATTTTTCGCACGAACATGCATTTTTTTGAAGGCATGCTCATCTGCGTCATCCATCTTCCACATGATGTCTTTGAAGCGCTCATCGTTGTTCATCATATCCATGTAGGCGTCGGTTTGTTCAATTGTTCCTGAACACGTTCCATTGATTCCTTCATGCGACACGAGGATGCGTCCTTTTAATCCGATTTCCTTACACGCAGCCAAATGTTCTGCTGCAAATGTTTCCGGGTCTTCGATTGCGACATATTTATAATAAAGTAATACACGATACTCTTTCATGTTAGCTTGTTCCACCTTTAGTTTTATTCATCAAAACAGTATACCAAAGGTTTATCAAAATTTCTAGATGTATTCCTCATTTTGTAAGCGCAAAAGCAAGTGTTCAAAATTTTGTTGAAAATGTGCGTTGGCTTCTTTAGACCGTTTTTTCGGCCCTTTCATTCGCCCGCCTGCTTGGCGAATCTTTTTCGCGACATGTCGTCTTTCGAGCATACCCAAGATGTTGTCATTCGTGTATTCATGCCCATTTTGATCCATGACATAGCCACCCCGTGCTAGCACCATCGCTGCAAGCCCGTAATCCTGGGTGACGACGACATCTCCTTTGTTCATTTGATTCACTAGTACAAAGTCGACGGCATCCGCCCCTTTTAAAACAGTAAGCGTCTCGGCTCCTTCTCGTTCCATGACGTGTGCTGTGTCACAAATCAAGAGAACCGGTAGAGAAAGTTTTTGCCCACTTTCAATGACTTCTGAAACGACGGGGCATCCGTCTGCATCTACAATAATTCGCATCATTTTCCCCCTAGCTTATTTCAAAGCGAGTAGAACTCGTCCCACTCGCAGACTTGTGGACTTTCAGTTTGGCTGGAATGGCCGCTTGTAATTCTTTGACGTGTGAAATGACACCAATCAAACGGCCGGTTCGTTGCAGTTGTACCAGTGCATCGATTGCTTTTTGAAGCGATTCTTCATCAAGTGAACCAAAGCCTTCATCGATAAACATCGTATCGATTTGAATACCACCGTTCATCTCTTGCATAACGTCCGCCATACCAAGTGCGAGGCTAAGGGAAGCATGGAACTTTTCGCCACCTGACAAGCTTTTGACATCACGGAACTGGCCCGTATATCCGTCATAGACATCGAGTTGCAGACCACTTTGCTTGCCGTGACTTTCTTGTCTCTCGCTACGGACCAAACGGAATTGCCCACCGGAAAGTGACTCTAGACGCTGATTGGCTGCTTCTGTAATCTGCTCCAAGTAGGCAACCAACATATAGCGCTCAAATGAAAGCTTCTTTGCGTTTTGTCCCCGGAGTGCATCGTATAGGGCTGTGGTTGTCGCAAGTTTGTTCTCTGTATCCCCGACTCTCTCTTTCAATTCAACGAACTGAACAACGAGGCGATTCGCCGTTTGTAGCTTGTTCGCTAGTTGTTGCGTCTCCTGTTTGTACGTTTCCCACTGCGTTTTGACTTGGCTCACCAAGCCTTTCTGTACTTCGAGCGAGCCGTCTTCTTTGTATCCTTCCAGTTCGTTCTCTAATAGTTGACGTTCGGTTGTGACTTGTTGCACTTGTTGTTCATAGTCCCGAAGCTCCTTCTGGTAACGTGAAATATCTCCAGTTGGCAGGACAGCCTGTCGGTAGTCGTCCTCTGTCTGGAAGTGTTGCTCGGCAAGGGCTTGCTCCCAGTCTGTTTCAAGTTGCGTGCATTCCGCTTCAACACGCTTGAGTTGCTCGGTCTCCCAGCTCACTTGTTGGGTCAGAGACTGATAGGCATCACGCACTTCCCCATAAGTCCGCTCCGTTTGCTGCCAACGTGTCAATTGTTCATTCAGTTCCGCTATTTTAGAAGCAGACAGTTGTTTCGTCTCCTGAAGGGATGCCCCGTCCTGTGACTCTTGGAGCGCCACTAGTTGGCCTTGTAACTGCTGCCACTGTTGCATGACGGTTGCCAGTTGGTGTTCTTTTTCAGGAAGCGCCTTTTTTAAGTCATTTACTTCTTGACGAAGTGGCTTGCCTTCTTTGATGCAGGCCTCTGCTTGTTGGCGCTTGTTTTCAAGCACTTGAATCTGTTGCGCTTTTTGTTCCTGCTCTAGTACTACCTGTTCCCGACTATCAACGAGTTCGGAATGGTTGGCTTGAAAATTGGTAAGATCTTGGTCAAGCCGTTCCATCTCTAAAGTAAAGCGTAGCTCTTGTGCTTTAGCTTGTTCTAGCTTTTGCTCGAGGGCGCGTCCATCACCGTTCCCCGTATTAGTGGTTGGCCGAGCCGGGTCCGGATGCTCTATAGATCCGCATACTGGGCAGGCTTTTCCATCATGAAGGTGTCCCACAAGCTGCAGTGCAAGTTGGTTAGCTTGCTCTGCTTGAAAGGCTTGCCAGTCGTGATGGGCTTGTTGTTTAGCTGCGGTCGCACGCTCTACCTTTTCTTGGGCTGCTTTTCGTTCCATCATTTGTTCATTGTACCGGTCGACCAATCGAATCTGTTCACCGAGAGACTGGTACGCTGCTTTCACTTCCGGTAATGCATTACTCTCGCTGTGCAGCTCTTGGTACTGATCCAGCAAATGCTGTAGTCGCTGCTCTTTGTGCTCGACAGTCTGTTGAAGCTTCTTGTGTTCTGCCTGTTTTTCCGAAACAGTGGTGGCGAGTTCTTGTTCTTGTTTCATGAGGTGTTCAAGCTTTTCAAGCTGCCCTATCCGTTCATTTAATCGCTCGATTTGTTGGCGCAAAGCCTGACGTGCTGGTTCTTGGTTTTTTAACTCCTGAAATTCTTCTTCCAGCTTTGTAAAGGTGTCCGTTGTCTGTGCAAGCTTCTGGCGAAGAGTTTCAACATGTGTACGTTTTTCCAACAACTCTTTAGAAGCTTTTTGTTTCATCCCATGAATATGCGAAATGGCGGCGGCACGCACAGCTGCTTCGATACGCACTTGTACTTTCTTCATGAGCGGTTGTTGGTTCGTAAGTGTCTCGTGCTTCTTTAAAAGGTCCTGAAGTCTCGCTTGTTTAGCAGCCAACCATTCAAGCTGTTGAAGCTTTTTTTGTTCCGACTGAAACAGGTTCCATGCGTTTTCTTCTTGCTGTCTGGAAGTGGCGTGTTGCGCAGTCGTCTCATCCATTCCTTTTTGCAAAGCGGTCTCGATTTGATACAAGTTCACTTCTTGCTGCATAAATATAGGTTCTTCTGGGAACAAACCTGCTGCTTGACTGACGAGTGTACTTTGAACAGCGCGGTGCTGTGCAGATACGTCCACGAGATGCTGTCGCTTCTCCCGCAAGTAATCGGTCATCTTTTGAAAACGTTCTGTTCGGAAGAGTTTCCGTAAAATCACTTCTTTTTGATCGGTGGACGACGTCAAGAACTTGCGGAACTCTCCTTGAGGGAGCATGACGATTTGGTGGAACTGATCGGCTGTCATCCCCACAAGTTCCATCAGTTTTGCATTGATTTCCCGAATCGTATACCGCTCGACAAGAGGAATTTCACCTTCTTCTGTAATTTCGACAAGTTCATATTTCTCACCAGTCGCTGTCTTGTTTCCAGCTTTGATATGAGCCATTTGCCGATAAATCCGAATGGTGCGTCCACGGATTTCGAACGTTAGCTCAACTGCTGTATGCAAATCATCTGGTGCAAAGTCACTACGTAACATGCGCGTATCTTGTCGGTCTTCCCCGCTTCCTGTACCAAACAACGCAAAAGACAGCGCATCAAAAATGCTCGTCTTCCCAGCACCAGTTGGACCTGCAATCACAAATAATGTATGCCCGCCTAGCTCCGAAAATTCAATTGTCTCTTGTTCGCGGTAAGGACCAAAAGCGGTCATTTTTAAATGAAGTGGTCGCATCAGTTGTCGCCCTCCTGTTCTGCATGGTGCCATGCCTCTTGAAAGAGAGCCATTGTATCTTCATCCGGCTCTTCACTCGCCAGTTCATGAAGAAACGCTGTGAACAACGCTTTTTCACTTAACTGCTTTCGTTCAGCAAGTGCAACAGACGGTTTAGCATCCATCGCCACCAATTGGCGTTCGACATGAAGCGTGTTCGGGTACACCGTGCGTAGTTGCTCCATCGGGGAAAGGATAGGCCCGTCGTCGAGTAATTTAACGATGACATAGTCCTCACTGACTTCATGTTGCAATACCTCCTGTAAGTTCCCTTCAATCCGACGCATTTTTCTACGCGGTTCGAGGGCATGAAACGAGACGTCCACTTTTCCATCTGCTGCTAAGTCCACGAGCAAAACACCTTTATCGGTTCCTGCTTCTGAGATGGCATAGGTCATCGGACTTCCGGCAAAGCGTACATGATCCGTCCCACAATGATGGGCACGATGAAGATGTCCGAGAGCAGTGTAGTTGAAGTCATGGAACAGTTGAGCAGAGACATATTCCGCCCCGCCGATTGCGAGGGGTCGCTCCGCTTCACTCGTGTTGTCTTCCGGCTCTCCGTATGGCGTGACAAACGCATGACCGACAAATACATGCCGTACATTTTTATCTAGCGGCAGACATGTCTCCAGGATATTCTCCATCGCTTGTTGATGGCTCATTGATTGTTCTTGCTGCAAACGAAATTTGACTTGCGCGGGGTCCATATACGGAACGAGGTGAAAGTCTACTGGTCCTGCTTCGTCTTCAAGACGGACGATATGATTTCCGGGCAGCCAGTCTCCAGCAAGATGCAGCCCCGTCGATTTCATAAATGCCGAACCGAAATGGACACGCCCCGGACTATCATGGTTACCCGTAATTGCTAAGAAAGGGATTTTACGCACCTCAATGACTTCCTGCAACCACTCTCCAAAGAGCTGAATCGCTTCTACAGGAGGAATTGCTCGGTCATAAATGTCACCCGCCAGTACAATGACGTCCGGTTGTTCTTCGTCGATAACTTCTAACAACTTCCACAACATGTGGCGCTGATCATCAAGTAATGATATTCCCTGTAACCATTTACCTAAATGCCAATCGGCTGTATGTAAAATTTTCATATCATGTCTCCTTCTGTCAGGTAGATTTTATCGGGTTATTTCCTATATGACTATAATAGTCAAAATGCTCTATACAGAATGCACTATACTTGTTACTATGAAATTTGAAAAGGAGGGTATTATCATGTCAGCAGAAACTTATCAAATTATTGCCATTATCATTTATATGATTGCCATGCTTGCTATTGGTTACTACGCTTACCGCAAAACAACAAACTTAAATGACTATATGTTAGGTGGACGTGATCTTGGTCCAGCAGTAACTGCATTAAGTGCCGGGGCAGCAGATATGTCCGCTTGGTTGCTCATGGGTCTACCAGGAGCAATCTATCTATCTGGTTTAACAAGTGCTTGGATTGCCATCGGACTTACAATCGGAGCTTATTTAAACTGGGTGTATGTAGCCCCTCGCCTGCGTGTCTATACAGAAGTATCAAGTAACGCTATCACTATCCCAAGTTACTTGGATAACCGTCTAAAAGGTAAATCTTCTCTTATTCGAATTGCGTCAGGTATCATCATTTTACTATTCTTTACGTTCTATGTATCGTCTGGAATGGTAGCTGGTGGGAAATTCTTCGACAGTTCATTTGGTCTCGATTACCACACAGGACTTCTGATTGTATCGGCTGTTGTAGTCGCGTACACATTGTTCGGTGGATTTCTAGCTGTAAGTTACACGGACTTCTTGCAAGGTCTTATGATGTTTATAGCTTTGATTTTGGTACCATCTATTGGTGTAATTGCACTCGGTGGATTTAGCGAAACTGTAGATGCGATTCAAGCTGTAGAACCAAACCACTTTAGCTTATTTGCAGGTACAACTGTACTTGGCATTATTTCAACAGCCGCTTGGGGTCTTGGTTATTTTGGACAGCCACACATTATCGTACGTTTCATGGCTATCAAATCTGTGCGTGAAGCAAAATCTGCTCGTCGCATTGGAATTGGTTGGATGATTTTCAGCTTACTAGGTGCGATTTCTACAGCATTAGTTGGGGTTGCT
Organism: Chryseomicrobium aureum; assembly: GCF_016909155.1. GTDB lineage: Bacteria > Bacillota > Bacilli > Bacillales_A > Planococcaceae > Chryseomicrobium > Chryseomicrobium aureum. The sequence continues at coordinate 19,728 of NZ_JAFBFG010000005.1, read as the reverse complement.
TACTTCAACCAAGCTGGGCAAACACCTCTAACAGAGACGACTGCTGAAACAGTTTTCATCGTCCTCGGACAAGCTGTATTCCATCCATTCATCGCTGGGCTTATGCTAGCGGCAATTTTAGCGGCAATCATGAGCACAATTTCATCTCAATTGATTGTGACGTCTTCAGCTTTAGTTGAAGACTTATATAAAAAAGTTGTGAAATCAGATGCAGAGGATAAAACATACGTCTTACTTGGACGTATCGCTGTTCTTCTAGTAGCACTTGTTGCCGGAGCTCTTGCTTGGGAACAAAATGAAACAATTTTAGGTTTAGTTGAGTTTGCATGGGCAGGATTCGGTGCTTCATTCGGTCCAGTCATCCTACTTTCTCTTTACTGGAAAAAGCTGACGTCTGAAGGTGCATTAGCAGGGATGCTTATTGGTGCAATTGTTGTTATCATTTGGGCAAACGTACCTGTCTTGAAAGACGCCATGTATGAAATTGTCCCTGGTTTCATCCTAAGCTTACTTGTTGCAATCATAGTAAGTATCTTAACGTATAAACCAAACCTAGAGATTGAACGTGAGTTTGATGAAACAAACCGTTTAATCAACGAAAATAAATAATTGTTCTTAATCTCCGCCTCGGCGGAGATTTTTTTATGACAACTGTCACCTTGCTTTGCTTACATCTGTTTCTACTATCTGGTCCTAATCTTTCGTAAACTTAGAGTACTACATTACGACCAGGAGGCTTCACATGGATAAGCAACGCATTCGTGAGCTACGCAAACAAGTCGCTCCCTTTGAAAAATCACAGCTTCGCAAAAGTGTTACACAGGTCCTAAACACAATTCCGCCCCTCTTTTTAGTATGGGCACTTGCTTATATGGCGTTCGACGTATCAATCTGGCTAAGCCTTGGACTTGCAGTCATCGCAGCAGGATTCATGGTACGTACATTCATCATCTTCCACGACTGTACACACGGATCATTCTTTAAAAACAAAAAAGCCAACAACATCATGGGAAATATCACAGGAATTTTGACTCTATTTGCTTATGAGAAATGGAAACGCGAGCACTCGATTCACCACGCAACGAGCAGTAACCTAGACAAACGAGGCACTGGCGATATGTGGGTCATGACAGTTGAAGAGTATACTGCAGCCTCTCCAGGTTTGCGTTTAGCGTATCGTCTTTACCGCAATCCAATCGTCATGTTTGGGATTGGACCCCTTTACTTATTCTTAGTATCAAGCCGTATCAACCGTAAGGATGCACGTCCAAAAGAGCGTTGGAACACACACTTCATCACACTAAGTGTGGTTATTCTTTACACACTAGCTGGTTTCTTATTAGGCTGGAAAGAGTTCGCGATTATCCAAGGTACAACAGTTTATGTTGCTGGAGTTCTTGGTATCTGGTTATTCTACGTCCAGCATCAATTCGAAGATTCGTATTTCGAAGAAGAGTCAGAGTGGGATTACGTCAAAGCAGCTGTAGACGGAAGCTCGTTCTACCAACTACCGAAAGTCCTTCAGTGGCTGACAGGAAATATTGGGTACCACCATGTGCATCACTTAAGCCCGCGTGTCCCGAACTACTTACTTGAAGAAGCGCATGAAAAGACTCCACCTCTACACAAAGCGACAACAATCACTTTGGCAACTAGTTTGACATCTTTAAAGTTCCGTCTCTATGACGAAGCAGCAAAAACATTCATTTCGTTCAAAGACTGGAAGCAACGTCAACTACGCACTTCCACTTCAGGGGTAAAGAGCTAAGCCTTTCCCTCCCAAGAAGCAAAACGTATACTAGAGGAAGCAGAGAATTGCTTGCCTGGCCGCTCTCTGGCCAGGCAATTTTTAGTTGGAGGTCCGAATCATGCCCAAATGGTATCAGCTATTCCCTCGGTCCCCATGGCTCAGTCTCTACGCCTGGATCGTGTTTTGCGTCTTGCCTTTCTTCTTCCTGTTTCGCTCGACAGGCTGGGAAGAAATCGTTTTAGGCCTAAGTCTACTTGGTCTGTTTTTCTTGTTGTACCGATTTACGTTTTTTTTAAAAGGCACACTCTTTTACATAGCTGTTTTTTTGGAAATGGCAATAGCCGCCGCGATGACCTTGTTGTTCGGGTACGTCTATTTGAGTATCTTCTTGTCCTTCTTTATCGGCTTTATCGAAAGCAAGACAAGATTTTTTATTCTCTACGGGATTCATGTTTTAATCGTAACGCTTAGCGTCGTGTTTGGCTTCTTTTTAGAATTTGATGTCTTTATGTCCTACTTGCCTTTTGTTATCATTACATTAATTGGAATCGTCTTGTTGCCATTTGCGACGTTTTCAAAAGCACGGCAAGACTATCTTACGGGAGAACTTGAAACTGCACATGAACAAATCGCCCATATGAGTGTAGTCGAGGAACGTCAACGGATCGCCCGAGACCTTCACGATACGCTTGGTCAAAAACTTTCTCTGATTGGTCTTAAAAGTGAGCTGGCTTCAAAATTGATAGATAAAGATCCCGACCGCGCGAAAAAAGAATTAAAAGAAGTGCATCAAACTGCGCGTCTTGCATTAAAAGAAGTACGTGAGCTCGTTTCCACAATCCGCACCATCCACTTTGAAGATGAAGTTGAAGCTGCCGCGCAACTGCTCGAAGCCGCAGATATCCAGCTCATCCGAGAAGGTGGACGCGTCCATGAAAATTTACCCCTATTGATGGAGTCTATCTTAAGTATGTGTTTAAAAGAAGCCGTGACAAACGTGGTCAAGCACAGTCAAGCGACCTATTGTCGTGTAGTTTTAAACAGCTCCTCACAACTGACCGTCCTGCAGATTGAAGATGATGGTGTAGGTAGCGGTGATAGAGAACGTTTTACAGAAGGCAATGGTCTCGCTGGTATGCGAGAACGAATTGAATTCGTAAACGGCTCATTAACGATTGAACTTCATCACGGAACACGTCTCACAATTGCTGTTCCACATGTTGCCCCACGGAAGGAGTAGAGAGTATGATTCGAATTGTATTAGCCGAAGATCAGCGTATGCTCTTAGGCGCATTGGGCTCCCTGCTTGAGCTTGAAGAAGATATGGAGGTCGTTGGCCTTGCACGCGACGGAGAAGAGGCCTTACAGCTCGTTCAAGACCTTTCTCCAGACATTTGTATCACAGATATTGAAATGCCGAAAATGACCGGCCTAGAGCTCGCAGAGAAGTTGAAAGGCCATTCATGCAAAGTCCTCATTTTGACAACGTTTGCTCGCTCTGGCTATTTTGAAAAAGCCCGACAAGCGGATGTCGACGGGTATTTGATCAAAGATAGCCCGAGTGAAGAGCTCGCCTACGCAATCCGTTCTATCCTAAGCGGCCGCAAGATGTATTCTCCAGAACTGATGGAGCTTGCTTTCGATGCGCCAAACCCTTTGACCGAGCGCGAGCTTCAAATTATGGAACTGATGGCAGAAGGAAAAAGTTCAAAAGAAATCTCCTCAGTACTTTTCTTATCTTCCGGAACTGTACGCAACTATATATCTGTCATCCTCGATAAATTGCAAGTCAACAACCGAATCGAAGCCCTGTCCCGTGCAAAAGAAAAAGGCTGGTTCAAATGAGGTGGGCGATGAAAAACAAAGAATTATAGAAGATACAAATATACCCATAACTACAGTAAGACCCTAGAGTCTACCGAAGTCTTGATTACACCTAGACCTCGTTAGACCCTAGGGTTATTTTAATACATTAATTAATATATTCTGAATAATGAGTTGTAAAAAACAACAGAGTATAATAAAATAACCTAAAGTTAAATCATAGTATATCAATAGGAATAATAAATTAACGGGAGGTTGGGATCATAGGTATGGGAGATGCACCGTTTTTATCGGTAGAAGAAATTTCAAAGACTTTTCACTCTGACCAAGTAGTGAACCAGGTTCTTGACTCCATTTCATTCACTATCCAACGGGGAGAGACTATTGCTCTGTTGGGAGAGAGTGGATGTGGGAAAAGTACCCTTCTAAATATTATTGGAGGATTTGAAAGACCAGATCAGGGCTTTGTGAAGCTGCAGAATGAGCCCATTACAAAACCTAGCCGAAAAGCAATCATGCTTTTTCAGCACTACGGATTGCTTCCGTGGAAATCCGCGTTAAAAAATGTGGAATTCGGTCTCGAAAGTTCTTCTCTATCAGCCAAAGAACGAGCAGAAAGAGCACGCCATTATCTTGACCTGGTAGGTCTTTCAGGCAAGAGTCAAATGTTTCCCCATGAAGTGTCAGGCGGTATGAAACAACGTATCGCGATAGCGAGGGCACTCGCACCACAGCCCGAACTGATCTTGATGGACGAACCATTTGCTGCGTTGGATACATTTAATCGATACCATCTGCAAGATCAACTACTCAACATACAAGCCAAGGAACAAACTACTATCGTGTTGGTGACTCACGACATTGATGAAGCTATCTATCTAGCTGATCGCATCTTTATTATGCATTCCAATCCAGGTCGTATTCACCATGAGATCCATGTTGAACTGTCGAAACCTCGCGATCGAAGTCATCCGGATTTTTATGCATACCGCAAACAAATATTGGATGAATTCCATTTCAGCCGACAGGAATCGGCCATAGAATTTCATATTTGACCAATGACTAAACTCAATAAGGAGAATCCGATGAAAAAATCATTCACATTGCTACTCACACTACTTTTGGTTTTTGCCCTGGTCCTCACGGCTTGCGGTACGGAGAATAGCTCATCCTCTGGTTCAAACGATGAAAAACGCGTGGTCAAAATAGGGTATTTACCCATAACTCATGCTGTACCGTTGTACATCGAAAAAGAGCTAGAAGACTATAAAAATTTTGAATTGGAATTAGTGAAGTTTGGTTCATGGCCTGAGTTGATGGATGCCTTGAATACAGGCCGTATTGATGGGGCTTCTGTCCTCGTCACATTAGCGATGAGAGCAAAAGAGCAGGGAATCGATCTTAAAGCAGTAGCCCTGGGACATCGTGACGGCAATGTATTTGTTGCAGACCCTTCAATCGATACAGCTCAGGACTTGAAAGGAAAGAACTTTGCCATACCTCATAAATTTTCTACGCATAATGTGTTGCTGTACCAAATGCTACAGCAAAACCAGATGGCGTATGAAGATGTGAATGTCATTGAACTACCACCTGCAGAGATGCCAGCTGCTCTTGCTGAGGGCCGTATTGCAGGCTACGTGGTGGCTGAGCCATTTGGTGCTATTTCCGTCTCGCTTGAAAAGGGCAAAGTCCTGTATCAGGATCAAGATGTCTGGGAGAACTCCATCGATTGTACTCTTGTGCTTCGTAATGATTTCATTCAAAACGAGAAAGAGGTCGCTCAGGAGTTCGTCAATTACTATGTGGCTGCCGGCGAAGTGGCAGAAGCAAAAGATGAACATACACATGAAATGTCATCAAAATATATGAACGTCGAAGAAGAGGTATTGGATTTATCATTTGAGTGGATCGCGTATGATGATCTGGTGATTCGAGAAGATGAGTATGAAGCATTACGTGCAAGTCTCATAGAAATGGGGCTTATGGACAATCCACCAAGTTACACTGATTTTGTAGACCACTCATTACTAGATGAAGCGATGTGACGACAAATGAAACTAAAATTTTTAGCGCCGGCAGGGATTGGCTTTATACTCCTCATCGCTGTGTGGCAAATGGTCTATACCTTTGGCAATTACGATGCTGTATTGTTCCCACCGCCACTAGCAGTGGGTGCAGCCATTTTGAGTCTCATACAAGATGGGACACTGATAACACACATTCAAGTTAGCCTCTATCGTTTCCTGCTAGGATATTTATCTGCTGTTGTTATTGCTGTCGGTCTAGGACTCCTATTGGGAAGACTACCACTGCTTTGGAGCATACTCGACCCGATTGCCCAAGTGATTCGACCTGTATCTCCCATCGCCTGGTCCCCATTTATTGTCCTATGGTTTGGAATCGGGGATATTCCAGCCATCGTCATCATCTTTATTGCTGCCTTCTTCCCTGTTCTGCTATCAACAGTTGGGGCAGTCCGTAAAGTAGATGCCAGTTATCTAAAGGTGGCTGAGAATTTTGAGGTGAAAGGGTTTCCGCTCCTTTTTAAGGTGATCTTCCCTGCAGCCTTTCCATTCATTGCGAATGGACTTCATATAGCAGTGGGAACAGCGTGGATATTCTTAGTAGCTGGTGAAATGGTCGGGGCACAATCTGGACTTGGCTATCTCATTGTGGATGCACGAAATTCCATGCGGCTAGACTTTGTGATGGCGGGAATTGTATTTATAGGGGTCTTAGGTTTGCTTTTAGATAAGGTAGTAGGGGTATTCGAAAGATGGATCAATAGACAATGGGGTATTCGGGCCACATGAAAAAGTAGAGCATCTCTGCTCTACTCTGTTACTTCATCTCTCAAAACAGTCGTTTCGAGCTGTGTTACATTTTCTTCGCAATGGGGGCAATAATAGGCAATCTCCACTTCATGTTGACAAGTAGTATGGACTAGCTTTTTATAGCAAGGGTCCAGGTGCTCGCTCCCCCATAGAACCATGGCATTAAATACGGGTTCTAGTGCCTTCCCGCTTTCTGTGAGAGCGTATTCGTATCGAGGTGGATGCTCCGAATAAAGAGATGAACGGACGAGTCCCGATTTTTCTAAGTGCTTCAATCGGTCAGAAAGTATATTCGATGAGATTCCTAGCAGTTTTTTTTTTAAATCATTGAAAGTCTTTGTGCCGACCAAAATCTCATGGAGGACGAGTAACGTCCAGCGGTCCCCAATCAAGTTTAAAGTCTGTGCTATATTGCAAGGCAAATTGTATCGTGTTTCGCGCATGTTGTGCTCCCTCCATTATTACTTATTTAATCATATAGAAAATTTTGATACAACTAAGTTGTTTTTTATTACTTAGTCATTTAAAATAATCTTTAATCGATATCCCACTTCAATGGTTGGATTTTGAATCAAAAGGAGGAATTTCAATGACCACTTTATATCTAGTCGAATCTGTTTTTAATGGCACTATCACGGACAAGGCATCCTTCGAGCAAAAAGTAGAAGCTGTTCGTGACGAAATTGGCACTCAAGGTGCTGGTTTGATCGAAGTCCAGGTAGCAAAAGACTTATCACGTGCTTTTTTCATTATCGAAGCTGAAGAACGAACTTTAGTGAATGAATCATTACGCAAACTAGAAGTTCCGGTCACTCTGATCAAACCGGTTCGACTGGTCGGTACGGATTTAGAAGAAGTGAAAAAACAGGCGGAAACGGTAAATTATTTGGTAGAGTGGAACCTTCCAGAGAACCTTACAATGGATGCTTACTTAGAAAGAAAATCGAAGAACTCGGTTCACTATGATGAGGTCCCTGAAGTGAAGTTCTCCCGCACTTATGTGTGTGAAGATATGACGAAATGTCTATGCTTCTATGATTCTCCTGATGAATCAACCGTTAAGAAGGCGCGTGAGGCTGTAATGGCACCGATTGATACATTGACTGAACTATCGTAAGTATGGAAATGGGGGAGTTCCTGTGGCACACACAGACCGTTTGCAAGAGCTGATTGCTGAAAAATTAAAGCCATATGTGAAGAGAATCGATACAGAGGCGTATTATGCATCTGACTTTTTAAAAAGTTTAGGGCAAAATGGGTTCCTCGATTCTTCTGAAGGTATTCCCTATTCACGTGAGGTGATGATGGTAGAGGAAATTGCGAAGGTATGTATGACCACGGCATTTAATTTTTGGTGCCATTTGGCTGCGATGACCTACATCCGTCAAAGTACAAACCTTCATCTGAAGGAACATCTACTGCCACAATTTGAAAACGGCTCAATTTTAGGTGCCACAGGGCTCTCAAACCCGATGAAATATTATGCAGGACTTGAAAAGCTACATTTGCGGGCGAAGAAGGTGGACGGCGGTTATATCATTTCAGGGAAGTTACCTTCAGTCTCGAACTTAGGTGACGACCACTGGTTTGGAATAGTGGCCGAAGTGGATGACACGAGACGCATAATGGCTATTGTTCCCTGCCGAACAGAGGGCTTGTCTCTAAAGGCAAAAGCGGAGTATTTGGGAGTCAACGGTAGTGCTACTTTTGCATGTTCGTTTGAAGAGGTTTGGATTCCGGACAATTGGATTGCGGCAGAAGATGCTGACGTATTCATCCCTATAATCCGACCTGCATTTGTTCTTTATCAAACTCCCTTAGGGTTTGGGGTCACGAGAGGATCCATTGACTCGATTCTCCAAGTCTGCAATAAACAGATGGGGTGTAATAGTTACTTGCCGATCCAGTCTGAAGAACTTGAGGAACAATTGGTTACGCTAAAAAACAGCGTCTACGCTATAGCAAAAGCCGGTCCTAGTGTTGAGGATTGGAAAGAGTTACTCAAGCTAAGGCTTGATGTCGCTTATTTGGCAGCCAAAGCTACTCACGGTACGATGTTGCATCAAGGAGGGGCAGGTTATTTAATGTCTAGTGGTCCGTCACGGAGATTGCGTGAGTCCTATTTCTTGTTAAACCTGACTCCTACGGTAAAACATTTAGAAAAACTCCTTCACTCAAACTGATTCTGAAGAAGGCAGCTAGTAGTATTTCAATAGGTAAATTCAAAGGCAAAGAACTCTTTACAAAGTTCTTTGCCTTTTTTGTGAGGTAAATCGTAAATAGTAGAACTGGAATTATGAGAACTAGCCTTTTAACGTTCTAGTGTAATGAAAATGACTTCTGGTCGATTGAAAATACGGTATGGAAAAAGACTGTTTCCTAGCCCGCGACTGACAATCATTTGTGTCCCTTGTTCTTCATAAACACCTGCTGTATAGGACGGAAAGAACCCTTGTCCAGGTGCAATCAATCCACCAACTCCAGGGATGCGCAATTGTCCCCCGTGTGCGTGACCTGAAAACACGAGCTGCTCTCTAGCTGCGACATAGTCCTCAAACACTTCAGGACGGTGCGACAATGTAAGTCTTGGAAGCTCACTCCGTGGATGAAGAGATAATACATCTGAAACAGAGGTGCCACTCAGCGGATCTTCAATTCCTAAAATCTCAATTGACTGTCCTTGATAAGAGATTGTCGTGAGTTCATTTGATAGCACTGTTACGCCAAGTTGCGTCAATTTTGATTTGATGGCGTTTTCTTCACCTGTAGCAATCTCATGATTCCCCGTGACATAATAGATAGGCGCAATATCAACAAATCCCCGAACTGCCGCTAGACTTTGCTCCAAATCATACCGATTACTATCAATTAAATCGCCTGTTATAAAAATGAGGTCTGGTTGTTTCTGTTTTACTGCATCAATCAGATCTACTTGCTCTTCACCAAATGTGGCGTCATGTAAGTCCGAAACATGCGCAATCTGAAGACCTTCTAAGGAAGCACCTTCTTCCCCAACCTGTAATGTCATCTCTGTTACCGAAAGACCTGTATTGCTGTAATAAAAACTACCAACTAAAACTGCTAGTACTGCTATGAACACTGCTAATTTTTTCATATGTCATTCCTTGTTGAATTATTTCCCGGGAAATAGCTAATTTAGTTTTAATATGTCGAACGGGGTGACGATACCAATCAGTTCACTTGCTGACGCACCGTCTTCAGTGATTAACAAAGCTTCTAAACGATGGCCTCTAGAAAGTTCCGATTTAAAAATTTCCTCCGCCACATAAGCTGAAGTATTCGATCGGACAAAACGGTGATTATCTCGTTTGTTCTCATGTACCAGAATATCTGCAAGTGTTGTCTTTCGCAGAGAAATGGTGTCTTCCTTAATATTGCTGGCCAAAAATGCCGTGATTCCGACAGGCGTAATCAGGCCTTTAAATTCTGAGCCTAAATAGACCGGAAATTGATTAAATTTTTTCTCACGAATGATTTTAAGAGCGTAGCTTAACGAATCTCCCAATTGAAATGTAAGTACGTTTCGCTGAAAAATTTCACCTACTGAGTTTGGATGAAGAAGAGCTTGCTCGATTTCTTCCATTTTCTCTACAACATCATCATGTGGCTCCGCAATCACATATTCTACCGATGTACGGTGGTGGACAATCGCATTTCGCAAGTCCCCATATTCGCGCAAATCTGCCTCGTACCGACGAATAACAGCGCTTTTCTTTTTGGCCATATCGATTAAACGGAAAAAAGAATGGTGTTCTTTTGCCCCTGCTATCTCTTTCATCTCTTGATCGATTCGATTGTATGCCGAAATAAATCGGTCTGAATTACGTTCCGGACTCTTCTGTGCCAATTTCATCCCACCCTAGATAGTGACGCTTGCAGCTCGTCGTTTTGAAATAAGTATGGATAGCGTAACGCAAACAGCAATTAGAAGTACAGCAATAGCAATCGTCCAGACAACATCCGAGGTTGACGCTTCACCGACCATGATCATTCCGGCATAGTTGGCAAGTTTCCAAGGCGTATACGGCCAATACCGGAAAATTAAACCGTCGATCATTGGAAAGAATACAATAAGAAACAGGGACAAGGCTGTCGCGATTCCAGGAGTAAATAGAGCACTCATGAGAAGGGTTAGGCTAATCGCTAACACAATCCATAATGAGTAGACGCCTACTAGCCCCAAAAAGTTCGTGAACGAAAACTCGCCAAACAACAGCATGATGTAGTAGGCACTCGCACTGATACCGAGAATGAAACTGCCGATAAGGACGACACTACTAACTGCCCATTTGCTTAAAACATAAGATGGATACGACAAAGGCCGTACATATAAAAATGCAGCCGTGCCATTCTTTCGTTCTCGCGCAATCAATCCTGAGAAAGCAAAAGCAACTACAAGCATCCCGATAAATTGGTACTGTCCTAATGTCGACAAGAAAATCTGTTCAGGTGTCATATCAGGAAGCTGAAAAACCGCATCTTCCGGCATGTTTCCGGCAGATTCTAAAATCTGCGGAAGAAAATATGTAATCACAGGTTCCATGATCCCTAACAAAATAAAAACAATTGGAATCCATAGCCATTTGAAACTGCGGACGACTTCGCGCCATTCTTTTAAAGCCAACACTGAGAACTGGTTCATCGTCCGTTCACCACCTTTAAGAAAATGTCTTCTAAACTAACACGTGCGCGTTCTACTTTTGTAATCGCATGTTGTTGTCTAACGAGTTGATGAAGAACTTCCTGCATCGTAGGTTGTTCCTGCTCGATTGCGATATACACAATATGGTCTTCTTGACGTGCGGGAAGGAGCGAGGCGTCTACAAAGCTCGCCGCATCTTCCGCCGTTGTGAAATGCACTTCATAATGTGCATCTTCGTATTTTTTCTGAATATCACGCAAAGACCCCTGCTCAATTAGTTGCCCTTTGCGCATGAACAGCAATTGATCCGTCATCTCCTGCGCATCATTTAAAATATGTGTGGAGTATAAAATGGTGGTCGATTGCTGCAATTCTTTGATTAAGTTCAGCATTTCTCTTCGACCAATCGGATCAAGCGCAGATACAGGCTCATCTAAAAATAAAAAGTGTGGCTTATGTACAATAGCTTGTGCTAGACCTAGTCGTTGCCGCATCCCACCAGAAAACCCAGCAATTTTCTTCTTCATGACATCGCCAAGGCCAACAAATTGCAATGCTTTTTCAGATTCTACTCGCGCCGATTTTGCATCGACACCGCTTAAACGAGCGGCCATTTCCAAATATTCTAAAGTATTCATCCACCCATAGAACTTTGGATATTGTGATAGAAAACCAATCTTATCCCGGTAATCATAATCTGATCGTCCCTCTACAACTATTGTTCCCGATGTCGGATCCAATAGTTTCGTAAGCATTGATAATGTCGTCGTCTTCCCAGCGCCGTTCGGACCAATCAATGCCGTTGCTGTATGAGGTGTCAATGTAAAACTAACATCTTCTACAGCCGTCTCTTGGCCAAACTTTTTTGTTAAATTCTCTACATGAATCGTTCCTGTCATTGCGCATTCCTCCCTACAGCAAAATAGATGATGGGACCAATCAAGTTACCTAAAACAATCACAATCGCCCACACCCACTTCGGGCCATTTGTTGCTTCAATTCGAACTAAGTCAATAAGCGCAACTACTATAAGAATAAATTGCAAAATTAGAATAGGTGCTACCAATCCCCACGGAATTTCACTAAGTGTCATTTGCATTTTTCTTCCCCCTAGTCTAGTACTTATTTAAGTATACGTTTTAGATGTCAGTTCGTTTCGTTTGATTTTTGGTAAGAAGGGTATTATTAAAACTAGAATGAACTTTTAAGGAGGATTTTACAATGGCAAAAGACGGATTCACGAATAAAGTTGAAGGTAAACTTGAAAAAGTTTCGGGTAAAATTAAAGAAGCGGTAGGAGATGCTACAGATAACCGTTCACTGGAGCGTGAAGGGAAGAAAGAGCAGCTTAAAGGGAATGTTCAAGAAAAGGCAGGAAAAGTACAGCAAGATTTCGAAGATGTTACGAAGGATCGTCGTTAATTGACGGATATGTTTCTCTCACTATATGTTTTCAGTACAAGACACGTTGAGTAGCGTGTCTTGTGCTTTTTATTTTTGAATAAAAACAACTGCTAGATTCATCTTAAGACGTTTGGTATAGCGGAATGTATTTCAAAAAGCCAGATCCATCTTACGATGCTTGTTCTAAAGATTAAAGTAAGAACGAAGAGGACAGGTGGAGGTGTTTCTTAGCTGTCAATCCCTCCATCCAGGCCGCCATTTCCTGGGTGAGTTTCCCCGAGCCTCCCCACGTAAGCTGAAAGAAGAGCACTTTCATCTTCGTTGCCGGGTCTCGGGAAAACTCAGATAGCCCGGGAAATGACGACCTGGACTCCGGGATTGATTGCCACTGAGAAGTCATCACTCTTAATTTCTTATTTAATCTTTGTAAACTGGCGTTCGACCACTGACAGATCAGTATTTACTAGAAATATAGAATCACATAAAGAACTGTTCGGTTATTTTACGTTAGACATTGATAACTTTAAAAGGGTCAATCAGCATCCGTCTTCCTCTTTTGTTCTATTATTCCATTTAATGCTACTACCGATAAATTATCATATGTAAACCTAATATTTAAAAATTCTGAGTGATATTAAGATAATTTCTTACAAGCATTAAATAAATAAGCAGGTTGCCTTAATGATTATCATTCTCTAAGGATGTCTGCTTAATTATAGTAGGGCTTTTTGCGGGATGTGAACAGCCTTTTTCTTAGGTACATAAAACAACACGAAAACCGATCGCACTTTTTCTACCACTCGAAGAAAAATTTCAAAGACATCGTAAGGGCAGAGTACATGACGACAGCAACTGCGAAAGTAGGAAAGTGAGTTTCTTTTTCGCTTGGCAACTCATGTGTAAATACGTGAAACATCATTGCTCCAGCGATAAAAGCGAAAACAATTGAATTTAGGATAGGGCTTAGGTTTACAGTAAGGGCAAAAATCCAGCCGGCGACGATTCCCAATGCAAGTACGTATTTTCCGTATTTATTATATTCTACAGGGAATTCTCTCCACATATCATGCGCTACTGCAATGAAATGCAGGCCGATCGCTATACAGTAAAAGATTGCCTGAATAACAGAAACTTCAAAAGAAAGAACTGTAAAGGAAACGAGGGCATTATATAATGCGTAAAAAGAAATCGCGGACCAAAACGAGGAGGTATGGGATACATAATTCTGTGTGATAACAATCTGAAGTCCGTGGAAAACAACGACGCCGATAAGTCCAACAAAATAAATCTCCGATTCCATGGTCAAATGACGGTAAGGCTCTTCAATATTAGCCTGCTCTTTATGAAGCGTTGGGAGTAGGTATACGAAAATGTAAGAAACAGCAAGTCCCCCGGAAAAAGAAAACCATCTGATCCGCTTTAATCTTTCTGACGGGAGGAGTACATTAGCAAAAAAATGAATGATGATATAAACGATCCCGACGACAAACGGAATAAATGACATTATTATACCTCCAGTCAGAATGGTATCCCTTTTTTCTTCAAGGAATATGTATACATATATTATACATTTGCAGTTCGTTTATTTCGAATAAAAGCGTCACTCTAAATTGGAAATCCTGTTATAAGAGCACTCTAACGTCATAAAAAATTCACACATTTCAAAAAACATGAATATTATTTAATTAATTGTAGATTATCATATTAAGTCGAACGGTTAGAAATTAAAAATAGCTCAAATGGGTACACAATAGTTAACGCGAATCAACTAAAGGAGTGTCCCCAAATGAGCTATGCCCACATTATATCACGGGAACGTGTGCTAATCGAGAGTTATTGCCTAGAAGAAAAATCGCTGTCCTACATGGCGAAACAGTTGAAACGAAGTAAAAGCACCATCAACTATGAGTTGAAACACTGTAAGCCGTATAACGCCCTTTTGGCGCAGGCTGACTACGATGCCAAACGTGAAAACTGCGGCTCCAGACGATCAGTTAATCAAGAAGACGTCGATTATATCCTGTCCAAACTGAAGTTGGGCTGGTCGCCCGAAAGCATCGTTGGACGGTACTGGAAAACGCATAAGAAACCCTTTCCTATCAGTGTCTCGAGCATCTACCGGTACGCTGCACTCGGCCTGTTCAAGCTGTCCCAAAAGCTTCTGATCCGCAAAGGGAGAAAGTTAAAGAACAATGAAGTGGAGACGCGAGGCAAGATGCCCCGTCTGAAAAAGATTCATGCACGTCTGGCGCCACGAAGCCAGGTGGGACATTGGGAAGTCGATACCGTCATCGGCAAGTCGCACAAGAGCCAGATCCTCACATTGACTGAACGCACCACCCGGTTTGAGATTATCTACAAGCTGGCTGCGAAGACGGCAAGTGAAACAACGCAGGCAATCATCCATGTGTTGAAAAACCTGCCAAAGAAAATGGTGAAATCCATCACCGCCGACAGGGGCAAGGAATTCCACGGATGGGTCGAGGTGGAGAAGGCCCTGGAACTTCCCGTTTACTTTTCCGATCCTGGCGTGCCGGGCCAACGCGGCACCAACGAAAACAGCAATGGCCGTGTTCGCCGCACCTATCCAAAAGGAACCGACTTCAGCCGAATGACCCAGAAGGAGATTATGGACTTTCTCCTAGTATTCAATCAGGTCCCCCGGAAAGTACTGAATTACAATACGCCATTTGAGGTATTCATGAGTTTCTTGCCTCGTTCGACTTGAGTTGACAATTTACAAATATACGGGCATATTGTATATACTCGGTTAATTATATCAAAAGTCAAATTCACTATAAGGAGGAGTTATGAACAAAAAGTGGTTTTCTCTATCAGTAGAAGACGTTGTAGAAGAGTTAAAGACGGATTTTGATCAGGGGATCACCGCTTCAAATGCTGAAGAGCGATTAGAAGCGTATGGAAAAAATGAACTGCCTGAAAAAAAAGCGGAGAATAGTTTCGTTAAATTTTTCAAACACTTTAATGATATTCTGATCTATATTCTGCTTGTAGCAGGAGTTATTAAATTTCTGCTCGGGTCCTACATTGACACGGGGATTATTGTATTAGTAGCCGTAATTAATGCCACCATTGGGTTTTTGCAGGAAAGCAAGGCAGAGAAAGCGCTTGAAGGAATAAAAAACATGCTGTCTCTTCATGCAGTAGTTATCAGAGAAGGAAAACGCCAGGAAATTGAAGCTGCAGATCTGGTTCCAGGGGATATAGTGATACTGAATGCAGGAGATAAAGTACCGGCAGATATTCGAATTCTAACTGCTGCGAATTTAGGGGCAGAAGAAGCCGCACTTACCGGTGAATCTGTTTCTGCAAGAAAGCAGACCGGTCCTTTGAGTGAAGATACTGTATTAGGTGACCAAACAAACATGCTTTTCTCGAGCACATCGATCACGTCAGGAAGCGGAACCGGTGTCGTCATAGCTACCGGTAAAGATACGGAAATAGGAAAAATTAATGAGTCAGTCAGTGAAGTAGATGAGTTGAAAACGCCGCTTATGAATCAGACGGACCGCTTCGGTAAAACAATTGCTTTGTTTATCGTCGGTGCTTCACTATTCATCTACGCATTCGGATTCTTTTTCCGCGACTATGCTCCAACGGACTTGCTGCTCTACACTATCGGTCTCGCTATAGCAGCGATTCCGGAAGGGCTCCCGGCAATCATCTCGATTATTTTGGCTCTCGGAGTTCAGAATATGGTGAAGCGCAACGCCATTGTGCGGAATCTTCCTTCTGTGGAAACGCTTGGCGCTGTTTCTGTCATCTGCTCAGATAAAACCGGGACACTGACAAAAAACGAAATGACTGTCACCACCCTGCTTACAAATGAAAAAATGTACGAAGTGACTGGCACTGGCTACGATCCGAATGGAGAAATACTCGAGGATGGGTCTGTATTGCAAGTAAAGGAACACGCGCAGATATATGAGCTACTGACTGCAATGAAAACATGTAACGATGCTTCTCTGCAGCAAGAAGAGGACGGAACGTGGACAATGAGCGGAGAGCCGACAGAGGGTTGCCTATTAACTGTTGCTGAAAAAGCTTCTGCTCCAATTCCGAGACATTCCATCATTTCTAAAATTCCCTTTGATTCTGACTATAAGTACATGGCTGTGTTAATTGAAGTGGCGGATACAAAGCGGATTTTTGTAAAAGGTGCACCAGATCGTCTGTTTGATATGGCAGAAGCAGCTGGGGACTTCACACGTGAGCCCTGGGAAAAAGCAATGTACAGCAGAACATCCAAAGGAGAGCGTGTACTTGCAGCTGGGGTCATTGAAGTGGACAAGATGAAAGAGGAGATTGAGCACGCGGACCTCACCAGCGGCATTCGTTTGCTTGGATTGACAGGCATCATCGATCCGCCACGTGAGGAAGCAATTTCCGCTGTTGCAGACTGCCACCGAGCAGGTATCGGCGTCAAGATGATCACAGGGGACCATCTTGATACAGCACTTGCAATCAGCAGCCAGTTAGGTATTGGTGATGGAAAAAATGGAATTGAAGGAAGAGAAATTGATAAAATGTCGGACGAAGAACTGGAAGAGTCTGTTCTATCTAACGATGTGTTTGCGAGAACAAGTCCCAATAATAAACTTCGCCTCGTTAAAGCATTACAGAAAAAAGGCAATGTTACTGCAATGACAGGCGATGGAGTAAACGATGCCCCTGCGCTGAAGCGTGCGGACATCGGAGTTGCGATGGGTATAAAAGGAACAGAAGTTGCAAAGGAATCGGCACAAATGGTCCTTGTAGACGACAACTTTGAAACGATAGTTGGAGCAGTCGAGGAAGGACGCAGAGTCTATGCAAATTTGAAGAAAACGATTCTGTTTTTACTGCCAACTAACGGTGCGCAGGCGCTCTTAATTATCATCGCGATTTTAATCGGAGCCACTGTTATGCCGGTTACACCGGTGCAGATTCTTTGGATTAACATGGTGATTGCAATTACCGTTTCTTTTGCTTTAGCATTTGAGCCCCTGGAAAAAGGAGCGATGGACAAGCCGCCACGCCCAATAAAAACACCGCTCCTTACACCTTATTATATTTTCCGCATCATCTTCGTCTCTCTTTTAATCGGTGGTACTGCCTTTGGGTTTTATAGATTGCTGCTAAATGAAACGAATGATCAGGCACTGCTCAATTCCGTCGTGCTGCATACGATTGTCATTCTGCAGTTGTTCCATCTGTATAATGTACGAAATGAAACAGGTTTCGCGTTTAACAAGAACTTTTTCAAAAACAAAGTTGCATTTCTCGTGTCTGGAGTGCTTATTCTCCTGCAGGTGCTCATCCTTTACGTGCCTTTTATGAACACTGCATTTGGAACCGTACCGCTTGGAATTGAGTACTGGATAATTCCAGCAGCACTCGGAGTTGTGATTTTCAGTATCATCGAGTTAGAGAAAGCGATTACTCGATTAATTATGAAAAGAAGGACTTGATACACTCCAGAGAAATGAAACAAAATACTGGTTTTAGTTAACAGCAAGTTCTGGAATAGAAGGGATGAACTCATTGGTTTTCAGTTTTAGATGAGTCGTCTTGCTATTCTTGAGCTTGCTTTTACTTTAAGTTATGTATAAAAAAATGTGAAAATTTTAATTTTGCGGATACAGCTTTGAATAATTCACAGAACATCTATAGTTTAACTTTGTGAGGATATCTTATGTATATTGTTTAGATGATGAAAATGTTAAAAGGGCTCCTATGTACATTGAACAAACTACACAGATTACTGTTGTAAGCGCAGCAACGTCATTTAATGCTTACCATCACATACTTAGCGTTTATTAAGATAGACAGTTGATAGTGTTGTCTCTTCATTGCTGTTCACTTGATTAAATTTGAACGAACCGGTTTATTGTTGAAATCTAGTAAGTTAATTTGAAAGTAAACAATTCGTATAAGTACACTTAAACGAACAGCAAAGGAAGTGACCTCAATAAAATCACTTCCCTATCGATAATTCCTCATATATTAACTTCATACACTATAAGAATTCCTTGCATAGTTATTTACACAAGATATTTTACGCTCTCATTATGAATTCTATTTAACTCATTGATTATTATTTTATAATGAAACTAATTGTGAATATAATCAACTATAACCTCTAACTGAATACTAGATATAACTTGAAATCTATATAATGTTATTTGGTTACTATAAAATCTTTTTATTAAACTTTTAGATGAATAAGCGGATTTAGCTATCTGTAAAAAAATCCCCTCAGAATTTTTTTCTGAGGGGAGAAAACTATCTTTCAAGCTCTCTTTCTTGTTCTTTAGTATCTCGATTTAATTGTAAAAATGTATGCTTCAACTCTTTAGTCGAGCTTAGATGGGGATTTAAACCCTCTAAATGTTTCTCAAAATCCATCTTTGATTGAATCTGAGGATTCTTAACAAGTTGCCAGCCTATCGTAATCCCGTGTTTCGATTTGGCTTGAAGGTTTGGTTGCTTTAATAACCTTCGCAAGTTGAGCATTCAGATGATTCGAGTTGAGTTGTTCAAGTATTGGTACATCTTAGTGCTTTGTCTGACTCAAGAATTTGTCTGTATTGAGAGACTGTGCAATACCTGATTTATCGATGAAACGTTCAGCCTCGGATTTCTTAAAGAACGTCCGTTGCGAGCTTTCTCCACCTTCGATCGTCACAGCGTATTTTCCTTCATCAAGTTTCGTCACTTCTACGATATCCTCTACCTTTTTGTATTCAGTGGCGAGCTGTCCCTTATTCTCTAACACATTTACTACATGATAACGCTCCGTCAACTCATCGATAGGTAAGATCCGGTTTGTGTTGGTACATAGAAAGGCATTGGAACATTTAAGGTCTTCCTAGAAAGAGTTCTTTGACATTCAAGTTTTTACTAATAAAGTTCTTTAACTTTTGTTATTCTAAACGATTCTTATACACATGCAAATTAGCAGTTTTAGTAATGAAAATCTTATCAAGAAAATAAGTAGACTATCTAACAAAAAGGGAAATTTCTACTTTTGTTAGGTAGAAGTTTGTAGAGGATGCATTTCTTTTTAATGAAAAAAGACTTTTCATGAAAATCAAAATGATGAATTCAGATGAACAAACAGCGCGGGAATAGATTATGTCTACTTTTTTGCACACAAAAAAGGCCACCCCTGACGGGATGACCTTCTTCTCTGTTGCCCAGCGACGTCCTACTCTCACAGGGGGAGACCCCCAACTACCATCGGCGCT
>NZ_JAFBFG010000004.1 GCF_016909155.1 Chryseomicrobium aureum | reverse complement strand
GCTGGTCCACCCGTTCAGTATGTCTTTCAGACATGGCCAGTAAAAGCGCCTTATAGGCGCAGAGCAAACCACCAGTTCTACTGGTGGTTATGATTAGATTACATAGATGTAATTGAAATGAAAGAACAGTCGATGGTTCGTAAGGTAGGAGTTTGAGAAGATAAGGGTACGAAGAAACGAACCGGAGGGGAACGATCATGACAAAGATTGAAACCGTTTATGAACAATACAATCGCTCAATTTACTACTTATGCTTAAAACTTACAAAAAACCAGGCGGAAGCTGAAGATTTGATGCAAGATGTTTGGATGAAAGTTGTACGTTACGAATCATATCTTGAGAACGTGGACCATGTAAAAGCTTGGTTAACAACAATTACTATGAACACATTCCGTGACAAATACCGCAAAGATGTTCGTCGTAGCAAGCATGTTGTAATTCAACCGGACCAATTGGATGTCTCGATTCTTGACCTGATTGCAGCAGACACGCTTCCGATTGAAGATCAGCTAGCGCAAGCAGATGTGAGTGAACTGATCCAGAAGAAGCTTGGGGAACTTGACTCAATCTACAGCAAAACGGTCTTTTATTTCTATGTAAAACAATTATCCCTTGTTGAAATCGCGGAAATGATGAAAGTTTCGATTGGTACAGTGAAGTCTCGTTTGTTCCGTGCGAAGCAGCGATTACGTGAGCTTATCTTAAATGACGCGGAATCGGTGGAAATGTTGCTTGCGTAATTAGATGTGGAGCCGACTGTTCAGAAATTGTGCGAGAAGCCAGCGTGAGCTGTGAAGCGTATTTTGCTTCATAGATTGCGATGGCTTCTTGCGGGATTTCTAGGAGGCGCAACTCGATTACTTTAGATGTGGAGAACGCCACTCAAGAAACTCCGAGGAAATCAGACGTGCCCGTGAAGGCGTTCTTCAGCCTTTGCGGGTGCGGCTGATTCCGGAGCGTGTTTCTGGCGTTCGGAACTCGATTCCATTAGATGTGTAGAACGCCACTCTTCGTTATGGAAACAGTTCCCAAAAAGTACCTGGTACCCAAACAATTCCAACACAATTTATATTTATTGACAATACAACGCAGGAATGCGGATTCCAAGTGTATTATTGATGAATAGTCATGAATATCAGAATAGTGTTTGGGACAGGTACCTAAGAAACAATCAAAAGAGGATGGGACAGAACTCATTAAAATGAATAAACCGCGTAAAATCAAGTTTCAAGAACCTTGATTTTACGCGGTTTTTCTATTTCTTAATCAGCTAATCAGGCTAAGTTTTGTACTTATGACCCAGCCTCTTTGCTTATTCAGAACGCTCTTCCACAAACTCTTCGCCTGTCGAGAACCATTCTTCTACATTCCATACTTTCGTCACAAGACCTTCATAAAAATCAGGCTCGTGAGAAACAAGGACGATTGTGCCTTTGTATTCTTGCATAGCGCGCTTCAGTTCTGCTTTTGCTTGCACGTCCAAGTGATTGGTCGGCTCATCAAACAACATCCAGTTACTCTCATCAAGCATTAACTTACATAGACGGACTTTTGCCTGTTCGCCACCACTTAAACTTGAGAGAGGGCGAGAGATGTGATCGTTTTTCAGACCAGTGCGAGCAAGTGCAGCGCGGACCTGGTTTTGATCCATACTCGGGAAAGTTCCCCAAACATCATCGATTGGTGTGACGTTGCCAGCTTTCACTTCTTGTTCAAAGTAAGCAGGAATCAAAAAGTCCCCGCGACTTACTTTTCCATCAAGCGAAGGAATTTTACCGAGCATCGTTTTTAACAACGTTGATTTTCCGACACCATTCATCCCGACAAGTGCGATTTTTTCTCCGCGTTCAATTGTAAATGTAAGAGGTGGGAGAAGGGGTTTGTCATACCCGATAACCAAATGGTCAGCTTCTATGACAAAACGACTTGATCCACGTGCTTCTTTAAAGCTGAACTGAGCATCTTGTGCAGTTTCGGGACGATCAATGCGCTCCATGCGGTCTAATTGTTTCTGACGAGATTTTGCACGGCCTGTTGTCGAGTAACGTGCTTTATTTTTTGCGATGAACTGCTCTTGTTTCTTGATGAAATCTTGTTGTTTCTCGTATGCGTCGATATGTTGACGTTTATGCAGCTCCGCAAGCTCAATGAATTTTTCATACGTCGCTGTGTAGCGCGTCAGCTTCGAGAATTCTAAGTGGAAAATGACATCTGTGACAGTGTTCATAAATTCTGTGTCATGCGAAATCAACATGAAGGCATGTGGGTAATTCTTTAAATAGTTTGCTAGCCAGTTGATATGCTCTTCGTCCAAATAGTTTGTGGGCTCATCAAGTAACAGCACTTTCGGTTTTTCTAAAAGCAATTTTGCCAATAAGACCTTTGTACGTTGTCCACCAGAAAGTGCGTTTACGGGTTTTTCTAAACCAATGGCATCGAGACCAAGACCGCGTGCGACTTCTTCAATTTTCATATCAAGTGTATAAAAATCTCCAGCATCCAAGGCATCTTGAATTTCAGCCATCTCATCAAGCAGTTGCTCGAGTTCTTCTGGGGAAGCTTCCGCCATCTTCATGCCGATATCGTTCATTTTTGCTTCTTTTTCATAAAGTGGAAGGTAAGCATCTCGCAATGTATCCATCATCGAGCGACCGGGTTGCAGGCGTGTATGCTGATCCAAGTAGCCATAATGTGTGCCCGGAAGCCATTCCACGCGACCTGTATCGTGCACTAGTTCACCTGTGATGATGGACATCATCGTTGATTTACCGACGCCGTTTGCACCGACTAGTCCGACGTGTTCCCCTTCTACTAATCGGAAGGATACGTCTTTGAAAAGAGTGCGATCTCCGAAGGAATGTCCTAAATTATCTACTGTTAATAAACTCATGATTGTTCCTCAATCCTTAAAATATAGTTTCCATGAAAAGTGGCTATACGAAAAAACGCTCACTAATTAGAACTTAGCGAGCGCTTCGTTTAATTCCTGTAAGTGGACTTCTATCGCCGCTAAGCGTGCTTCTGCTTTTTCAAGCATAGCTGGATGACCTGTCGATTCAAGCTTCTCCATATCACCTTGCAAGCGTACATAATCCATTTTCAGTTCAGCGAGTTGTTGCTCTAGTTCGTGTTTTGTCATGATCATTACTTCCTTTGCGTGACAATCTACCCTTTAGTCTAACACAAACAGAGTTATGATGTGAATTCTCGAAGTTCTGCAAGTGCTTGGAGTTCTTGGAAAATAGATGAGACGTCGCATCCGTCCATGTTGCGTTTTCAAACGCTGCGACTTCGGGTAAAGCCAGAGGAATAAATGCGCGTAATCCTTTTGGGAAGTCATCTGGTTGATAATCTATTTCTTCGGTATACAGTGTTTGTAATTGATAGTCGACATAGCTTGCACCATCCCCCATATCGTCGATTACTGCTACGCGGCATCCTAGTTGATGCATAAAACGGATATCGTCTGGAATGGACTTACCCGTATCTCGAATTGTTAATGTGGGTTGGAAGTCAGCCAGGAGGTTATAGAGTTCAGGTTGCGTTGTGAAAAGAGTACAGGAAGAACCTGATCAGCCCGTTTGCTGAAGATTTTCACGGAGTCCGGCCACTTTGATTGGATTTGGGTAGCGCGCTTTTGCGCGTAAAGAGTCATTTCAGTTGTTGGGTCAAGAATATAGGCGATTTTTATAGCAATCATCCTCCTTTATCATCTATACTGCACTCTATGACAGAAATGAAAATGTATGCGAAAGGAGAGTGGGAGTCATGGATTCCTTATTAGTTGTTTTAATGGTCATTATCTTTTTGGGGATATTCTCGCAGTGGATCGCTTGGCGTTTTCGCATGCCGGCAATAGTAGTTATGTCGATAGCGGGATTACTGGTCGGGCCTGTATTAGGGTTAATCAATCCTCAAGCAAGTCTTGGTGAAATCTTCAATCCGTTGATTTCTCTCGCAGTCGCAATTATTTTATTTGAAGGTAGTTTGAATCTAGATTTTCGAGAAGTACGAACGTTTAGCAAACCATTGACTCGAGTTGTTACACTCGGCGCATTTATTGCATGGATCGCTGGTTCGCTTGCTGCTCATTTCCTGGCTGGTCTGTCATTAGAAGTTGCATTCATAATTGGTGGATTATTTATTGTGACAGGACCGACCGTGATTCTCCCTTTACTCAGACAAGCAAAATTGAAATCCAGACCGGCAGCAATTTTGAAGTGGGAAGGAATTGTTGTTGATCCGTTTGGCGCATTACTTGCAGTATTTGCGTATGAATTTATTAAATTTGCAGGCGGGACCATCACGTTAGAAGCCTTCTTGCTGTTCTTTGGGGCGTCTATTTTTGCAACCCTTCTTGGAATCGGTGCAGGATGGGGACAAGGGAAGATGATCGAACGAGGGATGATACCCGAATTTTTGAAAGCACCGATGCTGTTTGCCGTCGTATTGCTGGTGTTTGTCGCTTCAGATAGTGTGATGCATGAAACCGGCCTTCTCGCAGTTACTGCAATGGGAATTATGATGGCGAATATGCATATCGCTTCGATCAATGACATTCGGCATTTCAAAGAAAACATCTCCGTGTTATTGATTTCTACGATTTTTGTCATGTTAACAGCTTCTTTGCAACGTGAAACTTTGCTTGCAATTTTTGACTGGGGCATCATTTTGTTTGTTGTAGCGATGCTCTTTATTGTTCGACCTTTATCTATCTGGATCTCAACAATTGGCACGGAGCTAGATTGGAAAGAGAAGACGCTTATCGGATGGATTGCGCCTCGTGGAATTGTGGCGCTTACGGTGTCGGGTTATTTTGCAGGTGTATTGACGGAAAATGGTTATCAAGATGCGGACATTTTGACAGCCCTCACATTTGCACTTGTCTTTTCAACTGTTGTTTTTCACGGGTTTTCAATAGGATGGTTAGCGAAGAAACTAAATTTAGCAGCTTCTGATCGACCAGGCGTGTTGATTGTCGGCGGAAATGAGTTTACCGCTAAACTAGGAGAGTCTTTGAAAAATGATGGTGTGGAAACGTTGATTGCAGATAGTTCATGGGAGCATTTACGTTTTGCTAGAAAGCTTGGGGTTCCAACTTATAGAGGAGATATCTTGTCAGAGCAAACAGAGTATTCATTGGACTTTACCCCGTATCCTGTAATGATTGCAGCAACAGAAACGGATGCCTATAACGCGCTCATTACTTCAAACTTTGTGCCGGACATCGGGCGTGAGATGTTGTTCCAGACAGCCCCGTATCGTGCAGATAAAGAGGACTATCATCCTTCGATTGGTGGAATTGTATTGTTTGATGAAGGGGCGGACATCTATACGCTTGCTCGACGTATAGCAACAGGTCATGTAATCCGAAAAACGATGATTACGGAGAAGTTTACAGAAGAAGATTACGTTGCTACAAGACCGGAAGAGAGTTTGATTCTTTATGTGAAACGAGCAGATGGGACGATTCAGTTCTGGGCGCCGAAACGAAAGCTATCACTTAAGACAGGGGATACAGTCGTTTCATTGACACCACCTGTGAAAGAGATGGAAAAGGCAACTAGAAAAGTGGAGCAGGCTCGATCAGAAATGACATAAAATAAACGAAAAAAACGAGGCCGAGCGATGAAAGTCGCTCGGCCTCGTTTTACTTATTTATCAAACTTTAACCCTTTCAACGCTTCCGCTAACGTGTTGTTAACAGGCTCATCTTGTTGTTGCTGCTTCATAAACTTCTGCACACTGCGCTTGTCTGCTTTTCCAGTGCCTTGTTGCTTCCGGCGCGCTTCAAATGCGGATAACTTCTCACGGTGTCCGCACTTACAGACGAAGATCTGACCATCGCCTTCGCCACGTAGCTCAAGTTTTTTCTTACATTGTGGGCAACGTGCGTTCGTGACACGAGAGACATTTTTGCGGTGTCCGCATTCGCGGTCCTGGCACACGAGCATCTTGCCTTTTTTACCGTTCACTTCAAGCATCGGCTTGCCGCAATCTGGGCATGTCTTAGATGAGATGTTATCATGCTTGAATTTCGCATCGCTTGACTTGATTTCTTGTACAATTTTTTCTGTATACTGTTTCATCTCTGTGATGAATACATCTTTTTTCTTTTTTCCAGTGGCAATTGCTTCTAACTGTGTTTCCCACTCAGCTGTCATTTCAGGAGAGCGCAAGTCAGCAGGGACGAGGTCAAGTAGTTGCTTGCCTTTAGATGTGACATGAAGATCTTTACCACGCTTTTCAATCAAGAACGAGTTAAAGAGTTTCTCGATAATATCAGCGCGTGTTGCAACTGTGCCCAGTCCACCCGTTTTCTTTAACGTGTCTGCTAACTGTTTATTGGAATCTTCAAGATAGCCAGACGGGTTTTCCATCGCACTCAGTAGTGTAGCTTCAGTAAAACGAGCAGGTGGCTTCGTTTGACCGGAAGTCTGACGCACATAATCAATCGCAAGCTTCTGTCCTTTTTCAAGCTTTGGCAAACGCTGTTCTGCAATTTCCTCGTCGTCATCCTCTTGTAAGTTTTTCACTTCATGCCAGCCTTCTTGAAGAACAGTTTTCCCTTTTGCGAAAAATTCTTCTGAGCCAACTTTTGTGACAACTGTTAACTGCTCAAATTCATGCGCAGGAAGAAGGACAGCTAAGAAGCGTTTCACAACAAGGTCATAAATTTTTCGTTCTTTGTCATTCATCGCACTCAAGTTCACAGTTTCCTCTGTTGGAATAATGGCATGGTGATCCGACACTTTTGCATCGTTCACGAATGAACTAGAAGCTTTGATAGGTTTCGTCAAAATCTTATTGGCAACTGTTCGGTAATCGCTCACCGCACAAGCTTTCAAGCGTTCAGCAAGTGTCGGGACGATATCACTCGATAGGAAACGTGAATCGGTACGCGGATACGTCAGTACTTTGTGCTGTTCATACAATTTCTGCATCGTACTAAGTGTTTCTTTTGCAGAGAATCCGTAGCGTTTGTTCGCATCACGTTGCAATTCCGTTAGATCATAAAGAGCAGGAGAGTATGTTTTTTTCTTTTTCACATCGAGTGACATGATGACCGCTTCTTTCGATTCGACAGCTTCCACGAGTTGCTTGATTTTGGTAGCATCAAACGAGCGACTTGCCCCAGATTTGGCATCACGCCACGTGAGGGTCAAGCCTTCTTTCGTCATTGCCTGCACACCATAATACGTTTGTGGTGTGAACTTTTTAATTTCCTCTTCACGTGCTGCAATGATAGCAACGGTCGGGGTTTGGACGCGACCCGCAGAGAGCTGCGCGTTGAAGCGCGTCGTGAGTGCACGTGTTGCATTCAGTCCGACATACCAGTCTGCTTCTGAACGAGCAACCGCTGCATGGTACAGATTTTCATACTTTTGACCAGGCTGCAGTTTGGCAAACCCGTCTTTGATTGCTTTATCCGTAACAGACGAAATCCAAAGACGTTGAATCGGTTTTTTTGCTTTCACTTTTGCGAAGATCCAACGAGCGACTAGTTCGCCTTCGCGACCGGCATCTGTTCCGATAATCCAGCCGTTCACATCTTTTCGTTCGAGTTGTGCTTTTACCGCGTGGAATTGCTTACTTGATTGGCGAATGACTGTTAGTTTCAATTTTTCAGGCATCATCGGCAAATCTTCTAAATTCCAAGTCTTGTACTTGTTGTCATACGTTTCAGGGTCAGCAAGTGTCACTAAGTGGCCGAGTGCCCAAGTCACAATATAGTTGTCGCCTTCTAAAAAGCCGTTTCCTTTTTTCGTGCATTTCAGGACACGCGCGATGTCACGGGCAACAGATGGTTTTTCTGCTAGAACTACTTTTTTCATACACTAATCTCTCCTTCATGTGTCCCTATCTTACCATATCAAGGGCTTGACCTCATGTCGTATACTTAAAGGAGTGTATGAGAAAGAAGGGTTTAATGTGAAAAAGAATTACGTCGTGCGCTGGAGCGTGTATTTAATCGGGCTCTTGTTAATGGCGCTAGGAATAACACTGACGATTAAAGGGAACTACTTAGGGATCGGACCATGGGACGTGTTGCACGTCGCGTTGTTTCAATTGTTTGGATTGACGATTGGGACTTGGTCGATTCTTGTAGGCTTCTTGTTGATTTTGGTCGTATTTGTCATTGAAAGGCGCATCCCGCTCCTTGGAACCTGGTTGAATATTTTGTTGATTGGTGCATTCATCGATATTTACAACTGGTTGCTTCCCGATCCGGAATCGGTTGTGGTTCAATCAATCGTGTTCGTTTTAGGGGTCATCGTGATGGGAATTGGTGCAGGTACATACGTCGCTGCTCGAGTGGGTGCAGGCCCGCGTGATTCCATTATGATGATGCTTGTCGCGAAGACGGGTGCGAAGGTGAAGACGGTGCGAACGTCAATGGAGATGGGCGTTGTGTTGCTGGGATGGCTACTCGGTGGTCCTGTGGGAGTCGGGACCTTACTGATTGCATTTGGTCTTGGACAGTTGGTTCATTATACATTGCCCGCGGTTGAAAAATTGATTGAGAAGCTGTCTGGAGAACCTTTCGATGTGAAGGTAAAGGCAAAACCGGTCATTAAATGATACACTACTACTGACTACAGCTAGGAAAGGAAGAAAACTATGTCAAAATCACTCGATACATTTTTAGAGAAAAATCTAAATGAGTTAAAAGAGCAAGGCCTCTACAACGAAATCGATCCAGTAGAGGGTCCAAATGGTCCGATTATTAAAATCGGTGGCAAAGACCTCATCAACCTTTCTTCAAATAACTATTTAGGACTTGCAACAAATGATGAATTAAAACGCATCGCAAAAGAAGCAACAGATAAATACGGAGTAGGTGCAGGGGCTGTTCGTACAATCAATGGAACGCTAGACCTTCACGTGAAACTAGAGGAGAAGCTTGCGGAGTTCAAAGGAACAGAAGCAGCGATCTCGTACCAATCTGGTTTCAACTGCAACATGGCAGCTATCTCAGGTGTGATGGATAAAAATGATGCGATTTTATCGGATCAATTGAACCATGCATCGATCATTGACGGATGCCGCTTGTCGCGCGCAAAAATCATTGCTTACAAACATAACGATATGGACGATCTTCGAGCGAAAGCGAAAGAAGCGAAAGAATCCGGTCTTTACAACAAAATCATGGTCATCACAGATGGCGTGTTCTCTATGGACGGCGACCTAGCGAAGCTTCCAGAAATCGTAGAAATCGCACGCGAATTCGACTTGATCACGTATGTAGATGACGCGCACGGATCAGGCGTCATGGGTAAAGGAAAAGGAACTGTGAAGCACTTCGGTCTAGAAAAAGAGATCGACTTCCAAATCGGAACACTATCAAAAGCAATTGGTGTTGTGGGTGGCTACGTAGCCGGTTCAAAACAATTGATTGACTGGTTGAAAGTTCGTTCACGTCCATTCTTGTTTTCGACAGCTCTTCCACCAGGGGATGTAGCCGCGATCACAGCAGCTATCCAGATGCTGATCGACTCAACAGAACTACACGACAAACTTTGGGACAACGGAAACTACTTTAAAGCAGGTCTTGAGAAGCTTGGATTCGATATCGGTCATTCAGAAACACCAATCACACCGACAATCATCGGAGACGAGAAGCTGACTCAGCAGTTCTCAAAACGTTTAGCGGAAGAAGGCGTCTACGCAAAATCAATCGTCTTCCCAACAGTTCCAAAGGGGACAGGGCGTGTTCGCAACATGCCAACTGCGGCCCACACAAAAGAAATGCTCGATGATGCTTTAGCGATTTATGAAAAAGTCGGAAAAGAGCTCGGTGTCATTAACTAAATACGTATTTGAAGCCCTGCGCTTGGAGAGATGTATCTCTCAGGCGCGGGGGTTTTTATTTTGGAAACTACTCCCATTTGGTGCCAGTCACCATTTACCATCTCGTACCAGTAAATCCCTCCACCCAGAACGTCATTTCCTGGGTGGGTTTCCCACAAGGGGAATGTCACCTTTAAGAAAGCTGGTCGGTTTCAAACTGAACGAACGTTCATCGGATGAATACGTAATTTATTCTGCACTAATCAGGATTTCTTCTACTGAAACTGATTTTTCTTCTACACTAAACGTGATTTCTTCTACCGAAGTCATATTATGGAAACTAACACAAAACTCAGACCTGATTTCCTAAGGGCCTTACTAGTAAGATCTTATGACTCTTACAATCGACAAGAGAAGGTAGTGAGTTCCTGACCGTGTGCAATCTTTGTGATTTGCTGCTGGACATCTAGATTTTGAAGACGCATCATCGCACTTATCGAAACTAAAGTTTAGTGTAGTGGAGGGGCTGACTCCAGTGGGATTCCAGTCTGCCGTGAGATCCCGCAGGAGCATGCGACGAGGAAGCTCACGCAGCGCCCTCGGAAAGCAGCCCCACAACGGAACTCAACTTTTCTAGAGCAGCGTTCTCCACATCTACATGGAATCGAGTTGCGCCTCCTAGAAATCCCGCAAAATGCCATCGCGGTCTATGAAGCAAAGAGCGCTTCACAGTCCACGCTGTCATTTCGCACAATTTCTGACCAGTCGGCTCCACATCTAAAGATTTCCTCGGAGTTTCTAGAGTGGCTTTCTCCACATCTAAGTATTGTACCTCCCCAAAGAACATACTATAATACTAGTTGTAAAAACATTATAAAATCAATGTTCTATACTACTATAATGTACTTTCCAAAAATACAACTGTAAATAAGGAGCGAATCGCCATGAAAAAAATCATGATTACCGGGGCTCTTGGCCAAATCGGTTCAGAGCTGATCACCAAGCTTCGCAAAGAATACGGAACCGAAAACGTTCTAGCAACAGATATCCGTCGCATCGACAGCCCGATCGTTGAAGAAGGGCCATTTGAAATCTTGGATGTAACAAATGCAGAAGAGATGCACCGCATTGCAAAAGAGTTCGGTGCGGACACAATGATGCATATGGCAGCACTTCTTTCAGCAACAGCTGAAGCAAACCCATTACTTGCTTGGAACATCAATATGGGTGGTTTAGTCAATGCACTAGAAGTTGCACGCGAAGAAAACATGCAGTTCTTCACACCGAGTTCGATTGGCGCATTTGGTCCATCGACTCCAAAAGTGAATACTCCACAAGACACATTACAGCGCCCGACGACAATGTATGGTGTGAACAAAGTTTCAGGAGAACTACTTTGTGATTACTACTTCCAAAAGTTCGGTGTTGACACACGCGGCGTTCGCTTCCCAGGTTTGATTTCGTACGAAACACTACCAGGTGGAGGAACGACGGACTATGCGGTTGATATTTATTACAAAGCGTTGGAAGAAGGAACGTACACGTCGTATATCGACAAAGGCACCTTCATGGACATGATGTATATGCCAGATGCACTTCAAGCAATCGTTGACTTGATGGAGGCAGACCCGACGAAATTGATTCACCGCAACGCTTTCAACGTTACAGCGATGAGTTTTGATCCGGAAATGCTTGCTGCTTCAATTCGCAAAGAGCTTCCTGGCTTTACATTAAATTATGAAGTGGATCCGATTCGCCAAGCGATTGCAAACAGCTGGCCAGATTCAATCGATGCAACGGCTGCTCGTGATGAATGGGGCTTTAAGGCACAGTTCGACCTAGATGCGATGACGCGCGACATGCTCAAACAATTACGTGCGAAACAACAATTAGTGTAATAAAAAATGAGGTCCCCACGAGAGGGCCTCATTTTTATTATCTATTAAAACAGAAGATGCGCTACTACCGCGATGATTGGGAATGCAATCAATGTACGTAGTAGGAAAATGACAAGTAAGTCTTTGAAGTTGACTGGAATCTTCGAACCTAGAAGAAGTCCACCGACCTCAGACATATAAATCAATTGTGTAACCGACATCGTTGCAATGAAGAAACGTGTCATTTCTGATTCAATTCCTGACCCAAGAATTGCAGGTAAGAACATATCCGCAAACCCGACAACGATTGTCGCGGCTGCTTCTGAAGCTTCAGGCAGACCTGCAATCATCAATAACGGTTCAAACGGTTTTCCTAGGATTGTGAAGATCGATGTGAATTCTGCAAGCATAAGAGCTGTTGTACCAAAAGCAAGTACGACGGGTGCAACACCGATATACATATCGGCAACAGTCTTTAATCCATCTTTAAAGAATTTTGAAACTGAGCGATTCGCATCAGCTTTTTTCAAAGCGTTTTCTAAACCATACGATACAACGGAATGGTGTTCAGGCAATTCTTCACGTGACAAATCAAGTGGTGTATCATCCACATACGTTTCCAACTTGCTGCGAAGTGGATAAATACGTGGCATAACGAGTGCAAGAATAATTCCACTTAAAATAACTGTTCCGTAGAATGGTAAAAAGTATGCACCAAGACCAATTTCTTCGATAACAACAATACTAAACGTGATGGATACGACAGAGAAGGTAGTTCCGATAATGGCTGCTTCTTTTTTCGTATAGTAGCCTTCTTCATACTGACGTGAAGTCAGAAGAACGCCGATTGTTCCATCTCCGACCCAAGACGTGACCGCATCGACTGCTGAACGGCCTGGAAGTCCAAATAAAGGACGCATCACTTTTACAAGCATGGCACCGAAGAACTCGAGTAAACCAAAGTTTAAAAGCAATGGAAGAAGTAATCCGGCAAATAAGAAGATGGTGAATAGGAAAGAAACCAAACCTTCAGTTGGTTCTAAAAGTAAGCCACCTGTATACTCATTCCAAACAGCTTCCGGTCCGATTTGGAAAATGATCATCACAGCATACACTAGTGCAATAAGACGAACGACTAACCAAAACGGTGTGACTTTAAAAAGACCAGACGCAAACGAATCATCTTTCGGACGAGCGACAAACAGTAACGAACCAATCGCTGCGATTGCCACTGTGGCTAACGCAATCCACTGAATAACAGGAGCTAGCCAACCAGAAAGAACGTTGGCGAATGAAGCGATCGGTACGCGCATTGTATCGCCATCTGGAAGTGGAACCATGAATAAAACAATACCCACGATGGAAGGGATTAAAAACAGCAACCATGTGGAAAGAGAAAATTTCTTTTTCATACGTAGTCTCCTTTATGTAAAAGCTTCGGCGAAACCGTGCACTTATCATACGAAAAGCGCTTTCAAATGTCTATGTAAGATATTGTAAAAGTCTGTGAAAATCGCATGATTTCAAGGTGAAAAGACTGTAATTTTAGTTTTAGATAGTAAAATTGAACTATTTTGTTTATTCAATCTATTCAATTTATATGCGTACTTTAAGGAAGTAAAATGCATATTAGCGTATGAATATTCGATAATCATGAATAAATTATCGTAAAATAAATTATCGTGAAATTTATTCAGAAAAATTAAAAAGATGCCTAGTTTTCACCAGGCATCGAGTTGGTTTATTGATACTTGCTCGTTTCCACATCGTATACATAAAAACGTTCAAAGTGGAGCCAGTTTTCCGCTTCCGGTTCACCTTCAGCAAGGCGTTTTTCCATTTCTTCAAGCATCCAAGCTGTCTGAGAAATATGTGCACGCATCGCACCCATTTTGTTGTCGCGGGCTTCTGTGATGTCATGAATCACATGAGGCTCTCCCAAATCATCCTTTGTATCATTCGAGAACGCCACAGCATACAGTTTAGGTCGTGCTTCTTTCGGAAGACGATAAACCGCACGCGATACAGCGCGAGCCGTCGCTTCATGATCTGGATGGACAGAGTAATCTGGGTAAAACGTGATGATCAGAGAGGGTTTCACATCCTCGATCAAATCTTGCACGAGCGTAACCATCTTGTTGTCGTCTTCGAACTCAATCGTCTTGTCACGCAACCCCATCATGCGCAAATCTTTGAGTCCCATTGCATCTGCAGAGGCTTGCAATTCCTTTTTGCGAATCTGTGGAAGTGATTCACGTGTCGCAAACGGTGGATTTCCTAAGTTACGTCCCATCTCACCGAGCGTTAGGCAAGCGTATGTAACAGGAATACCTTGTTTTATATACGTTGAAATGGTGCCAGAGACACCAAATGCTTCGTCATCCGGATGAGGAAAGATGACGAGAACAGCTTCTTCATGCGGTAAAGTCATGTCAATTCCTCCTTAATAAGCAAACGGTGTGCGGCTGATCTGAAGAGCGACCGCTAATTTGCCGCTATAGTCATGACCGGCCATCAATAGGCGGTCGTGTTCATCCACTTCAAAGTGCGTGATGCCTTGTGCATATACCCAGCCATTCGGCAATTTTAGACCGACACGGTGGGGGGAGTCGCCCACGACTTTTGCAAGTTCATACCGTAACTGAACATTGCGGATGAATGCGCCTGCATTAAATACTTCTTGATTAAAGTGGTTGGCATATGCGCCATTCGTCGTTTCTAAATGAATGTAAACGTCCTCGCCGGCGAAGCGGTCGAGGTGGTGTTGTAAAGTTTCGAGTTGAACAGTTTCCATAGATAGACCTCCTTCGCGTGCGTTAGAAAAAGCCTGCATAGTGCAGGCTATTAAACTTCTGTAGTTGTGACTTCTGGTGCGCCGTGAATGCCTTTAGCTCCGTGTAGGACTGGCCCGACGTATTCATTTAATTTCCAACCGTTTTTGATTGCAGCAGAAACGAATTCTTTCGCTTCAAACACAGCGTCTTCTACAGACATGCCGTTTGCTAGGTTGGCTGTGATAGATGCTGCAAATGTACAGCCTGCTCCGTGATTGTAAGTAGTAGGTGTTTTTTCTGTCTCTAATAACGTGAACGTCTCTCCGTTGAAGAACAGGTCCACAGCTTTTTCGTGCTGCAACTGTTTGCCGCCTTTAATGATGACGTTTTTCGCGCCAAGCTCGTGAATTTTCTTTGCAGCAGCTTTCATATCTTCAATTGTTTTTAAAGCGTCAAGCCCTGAAAGTTGTCCTGCTTCGAAAAGATTCGGTGTGACAACTTTTGCGTGAGGCAGTAAGTATTCAATCATTGCCCCAACAGTTCCTGGATTCAGAACTTCGTCTTCGCCTTTACATACCATTACTGGGTCAATGACAACGTTGTCTACGCCAGCTTGTTGAATCGCATTTCCTGCAATTTCAATGATTTCTTCTGTGCTTAACATTCCTGTCTTGATCGCATCCACGCCTGTTGAAAGAGCTGTTTTGATTTGAGACTTTAAGACGTCTGTTGGAAGGGAATAAACCCCGTGACTCCAGCCATTGTCTGGATCCATTGTAACGACTACTGTCAACGCTGTCATACCGTACGTTCCATGCTCTTGGAAGGCTTTCAAATCGGCTTGGATACCTGCGCCTCCAGATGTATCTGAACCTGCAATTGTAAGAGTTTTCTTGATTGACATTGTAGTTCCCCCATTTTCCACGGCGGAAGATAGCATCATTCCGCTCTGAATTCTATGTTTATTGTAGCAGATACTCGCTAGATTTCCATCAAGGAAGCTTAGGGGCCCTTGCCACATTCCACGCAATTACAGCTAGACCACTACCCGCTATAAAAAGAAAAGCGGCGGTACCGTAACTTTTTCCGATCATTGAAAGAATGGCCAGCACAAAAATCGCGAGAATGACAAGGCTTGCAAAGATGGCTGTTAGACGAAGTCCCAGTTGTTTAGCTTTCTCGGGAACATGGTCCTCTGTCGTCGCGGCTTTTTCAATTTCACGTAGTTTTTCTCGAAATCGTAAATCTGACATAATTTCACCTCTGAAGTCATCCTATCACGGGCTTCCAATTGCTACTAGTGGAATTTTTCTGGTACAGTTTAAGAAACTGTCGAAAGAGGGAACGTTGTGTCGAAACAGAAGCGCATACAAGAACTTGAGAAACTATTACAAGATATGAAGAGAGAAGAAGCAGCCACTTATGCGGAACCATCTGCTCCAACTAGAACCTTCCGCTTGCCATGGAAAGCTGTAAAGTTTATTCCTAAAAAGTTTATATTACTACCTGCACTTATTCTGGCTGCGCTTATCACGCTTGCTATTGTAGTTCCTATGTATTTTTCAAGTTTATTTAGTGGAAGTACGTTCACGGAGCAAAAAGGAGCGATTGTTGAGCGCCTTTCGAATTTAGAGCAGTTGGTCACGGCAGAATCTGTTACTAAAGTTTTTATTGAACGAGAAGATAATCAGTTGTTCGGCCAAGATATCGGGATTAACCTTCCCGGAACACTGCGTCAGGTGCTCGTCGTTATTCCAGGAAAAGTAACGGCTGGGGTTGATCTTTCGAATGTATCTGCTGATGACATTGAAATTGATGAGGAAGCCAAAACAGCAACTTTGCGAATCGCTGCACCGGAAGTCATTGGAGAACCTACAATTCTTTTTGAGGAAGTAGATATCTATTCCTATGAAGGATTGTTCCGTGATCAGCCTGATATTTCTGAAGCGTATGATTTGGCAGCAGAAGCGAGGGTATTAATGATAGAGGAAGCGAGTCAACAAGGATTGCTGGAACTAGCACGTACAAATGCAGAGCAGACACTAAGCGAGATGTTCCAACTTGTTGGATACGACGTTACAATCGAATTCGAGGAGTGAGGGTTGCATGAAGTGGAAAGAAGCATTGGCCGATGAGTGGGAAGCCCCGTATTTCATTCTATTGAAAGAACGATTGGAAGAAGAGTATAAAACGAAAACGATTTATCCGGCATGGGACGACGTATTGAACGCACTCAAATACACAGCTTTTGAAGACGTTCGTGTGGTGATTTTAGGACAAGACCCGTATCACGGACCTGGGCAAGCACATGGACTCAGTTTTTCAGTACAGCCCGGAACACCACTTCCACCATCTCTTCGCAATATGTACAAAGAGTTGGAAGCAGACCTTGGATGCAAACGTTCAACGGGAGACCTGTCCAGTTGGGCCGCTCAAGGTGTTCTACTCTTAAATACGGTACTCACAGTTGAGCAAGGCAATGCGCATTCTCATAAAGGATGGGGCTGGGAAAACTTCACAGACGCCGTCATTCGCGCTGTTTCTGACAAAGAAGAACCTGTCATTTTCGTATTGTGGGGAAGACCGGCCCAAACGAAAAAGGCCCTGATCGATACCGAGAAACATGTAATTTTAGAGTCTGTTCACCCAAGCCCATTGAGTGCTTCTCGAGGATTTTTTGGAAGCAAACCTTACTCGCAGATCAATCAGCAACTGGAAGCTTGGGGCAAGTCACCAATTGATTTTTGCCGCTGACTACGCTAGCATGGAACGGGGAAAAGGAGTCAAACGACATGATCAGTTATCAACAAGTAGCAACACAAATTCAAACATATACACAACGTCTTCAAGTGGCTACAACAGATGCCGAACGAAGAGAATGTTTCGCGGCGATTCGTGCGCTTTGTGATATTGGGCTTGCAACAGGTTCTGTTCCTGTACAAACGCCAACTCAAAGTCAATCAATAGGTATGCCTCAATCAGCACCACCTGTTCAACAAGCTTCACCGTCAGTTCCACTGACAGGCAAACGCTTTGAAGAAGACGATGCTAATGGAGATTCGTTATTTGATTTTTAATAGAAAGAAGGAATAAATTGTGAAGTTGTTTTTAATCGCAGGAGCTATTAACGGTTTTTTAGCAGTGACATTAGGAGCATTTGGCGCACATGCGTTAGAGGAGCGTCTATCCGAACGCTATTTAGCAATCTGGGAGACAGCAGTACAGTATCAAATGTTTCATGCAATCGCACTCATTGCGATTGGGATTTTGATGCATCCAAATTTACTTGGAGCTAGTGGTGCTTTAACTGGTGCCGGCTATGCGATTTTACTTGGAATTGTTATTTTCTCTGGAAGTTTATTCGTACTTGCTTTGAGTGGAGTAGGGATTTTAGGGGCAATTACTCCGATTGGTGGAGTGGCTTTTCTAGTAGGGTGGGTGCTACTGATCGTAGCCGTTGTCAAATCAGCTTTATAAAACGCAGAGAAGTTGGGTAGTAATAAATTTAAAAGCGAAAAGTAGTTGGATCAACATTATTTAAAAAGTGTAGGGGTGACTCCAGCGGGATTAAAAGCGGAAGCTGAGACCTTGGCTCAGCCCGCGCCCGCGGAACGCTTCCCCTACACGTCATGGAATATAAAGATAGGGAGTTCCTCAATTAATATGAGAAGCTCCCTTTTAGTATATCTAATTAAATTTGAAAAAACTCTTTACGCTTGTCGCTGTCTAGGTAAGTTCCTACGAAGAACGAGCCGAACTCGCCATAACGTGCGCTCACTTCATCAAAACGCATTTCGTAAACAAGCTTCTTAAACTGAAGCACATCATCCGCGAACAATGTAACGCCCCACTCGAAATCGTCGAAACCGATAGAGCCTGAGATGATCTGTTTTACTTTCCCAGCATAGCCGCGGCCAATCATACCATGGCTGCGCATCATAGCTTTGCGGTCATCCATTGAAAGCATGTACCAGTTGTCTTCTCCTTCACGGCGCTTATCCATTGGATAGAAACAAACATATTGTGAGCGTGGAAGTTCAGGATAAAGACGCGCGCGAACGTGTGGATTCTGGTAAGGATCTTCATTCGATTCCCCAGCCAAGTAATTTGAAAGCTCGACTACTGATACGTACGAATACGCAGGAACTGTGAATTCTGCAATCGTCAGCTTGTTGAAGCGGTTTTCAATCGCATTCAATTCGTCCATTGTCGGGCGCAATGTCATCAACATGAAGTCTGCTTTTTGACCGACCACCGTGTAAAATGCGTGAGCCCCTTCTTTTGCATCATCGACTTGTTGCATCTCATCTAAAAATGCTAAAAACTCTTCTGTTGCGGCTTGGCGCTCTTCTGCCGATAACTGTTTCCAAGAAGACCAGTCCATCGTGCGGAAGTCATGCAGTACGTACCAACCATCTAATGTAATTGCTGCTTCGTTCATATTTAAACACTCCTTTAGTCCTTTTCAACATTCCCAGTTTACCATATGTCTTGCCCGCCTTTCTATTGTAGCGTTGACAAGGCATGACAAACTGTGACTAAATCATGTATTCTTGCAATAGAAGAACGAAGGAGGAGACCGGATGACACATTTCATCGATCAAATCAAAGAAACGCTAAAATCGAAACAACAAACCATCGTCTTACCTGAAGGGACAGACTCTCGTATACAAGAAGCAGCGATTCGTCTACATGAAGAAGGTATTATCAAGCCGGTCGTTATCGGCAATGTTCCGGAATTGTCTGAGCGAGGAATTGAGGTAATCAACCCAGAAACCTATGCCTATATAGAAGAGCTTGTAGAAGCATTCGTATTGCGCCGTAAGGGAAAGACTACGCCAGAACAAGCACGTGAATTATTGAAACAAGTGAACTACTTCGGAACACTGCTCGTGTATACGGGGAAAGCGAACGGATTAGTCAGTGGCGCTGCCCACACAACAGCGGATACTGTTCGTCCAGCACTCCAGATTATTAAAACAAAGCCAGGCATCCAAAAAACAAGTGGCGCGTTCATCATGGCAAAAGGCGACACGCGTTACGTATTTGCCGACTGCGCGATCACGATTGCACCAACGAGTGAGGATTTAGCAGAAATCGCTGTAGAAAGCGCCAAGACTGCTTCTGCATTCGGTATCGACCCGAAAGTGGCATTGCTGTCGTTTTCTACGAAAGGTTCCGCTGTATCAGAAGAAACAGAAAAAGTTTCGCGTGCGCTAGAACTTGCGAAGGAAAAAGATCCAGCGTTGTCGATCGACGGAGAGCTGCAGTTTGATGCAAGTCTCGTCCCGTCCATCGCTGCGAAGAAAGCACCAGGTTCAGAAGTTGCAGGACAAGCGAATGTTTTCGTGTTTCCGACACTCGAAGCTGGGAATATCGGCTACAAAATTGCAGAGCGCTTAGGCGGGTTTGAAGCAATCGGGCCAATTTTGCAAGGGTTAAATCAGCCGGTGAACGATTTGTCACGCGGGTGTTCTGCAGATGATGTTTACAAATTAAGTTATTTGACTGCTGCACAAAGTTTGCAGTAGCACGGATGGACTAGAAAGAAGTTGTCTCATGAAATTATTACAACGCCCGTTGTGGCGATTTTGGGATGAATCCCTAAGTGCACAATCACGTTCTGCATTAGAATCGTTCGCGGCCGACGATACGCTTTGCCATGCAGTCGGTCAAACTATTTCACCCCCAACACTTCGCACGTGGGTGCATCGTCAAACAGTCGTGCTCGGTATTCAAGATCACCGGTTGCCCTATTTAGAAGACGGAATGGACTATCTCCGGACACAAGGGTTTTCACCGATCGTTCGGAACTCAGGCGGCCTCGCAGTTGTCCTAGATGATGGTGTGTTGAATCTCTCTCTAGTATTTTCAGAGCAAGGAGAACCCATTGATATTCCAGCAGGCTACGAAGCGATGGTCGACTTTGTGAAATTGATGTTGCCAGAAGTAGAAGACCAGATTGAAGCGTATGAGATTGTCGGGTCCTATTGCCCGGGCGATTACGATTTAAGTATCGGTGGCAAGAAGTTTGCAGGCCTCTCGCAACGCCGCATTCGTCAAGGCATTGCCGTTCAGATTTATTTATGTGTGGAGGGAAGCGGAAGCGCGCGTGCAGAACTCGTTCGTGAATTTTACGACTTGGCACTGCAAGGTGAACCGACTAAATTCACGTACCCTGAAATCAAACCAGAAGTGATGGCGTCCCTCGTTGAATTAACGGGACAGCCATTCACCGTGCAAGACCTGGTCGTCCGCAGCTACCAGGTCATTCAAGCCTTGGCTGGCGACGTGCGTATCCAGTCACTTGCGCAAGAAGAGATGGAATTGTACACATCCTATTTGACTCGTGTCGTCGAACGAAACCAGAAAATGTTAACCAAGAACTAGAAAAAGGGCAGCCGCGGCTGTCCTTTTTAGGTCTCTGGAGCTTCCCAGAGAGTTTCCTATAATAAGAAGTTAACTTGTATTTGAAATCTTCCCTGGGAAGTAATTTTCTCTCTTTTCTCTTGTGTTCTAAAATCTAGCATAGGCAGATTCTAAGACTTTTATTCACATAAATTTCGCTTGCTAGAAAACAATTTCCTGCGCTACAATGACAACGAGTTCGACATTACACAAAAGGGTGTGGAGATTATGGCAAACCATTTTCGGGTTTGCAATGAGTGTGACGCCGTCCATCTCAAGACACTGCTTCCGAAACTGAAAGCTCTCGATCCTGAGGCTGAAATAGAAGTGAAAGAATGCCAGTCCTACTGTGGGCCTGGACGTAAAAAGACATTTACATTCGTCAACAACCGCCCAGTTGCGGCGCTATCTGAAGAGGAATTGATGGAAAAAGTAATTGCGAAGCTAGAATCCCAAGGGATGCTACCAAACGCGTAACAGTCTGACGGAAGTTGAGTCAGACTTTTTTTATTCTGAGCAATTTAGAGGATTTAAAGGAAATAAAGGACTTGTTCACGAAGAAGAAGGGTATAGAAGAGCAGTTCGGAAGACCCTTTTTTTCAACCGACAACTTCCTTATACTGATTGAAAGACGGTGAAAGCATGACACCTTATGCCACACAAAAACTAGCAGAAGAAAAAGTGTTCAAAGATCCGGTCCACCGTTATATACATATTCGTGATCAAGTGATTTGGGATGTCATTGGTGCAAAAGAATTCCAACGACTTCGCCGCATTCGTCAGCTCGGAACGACGTATCTGGTGTTTCACGGAGCGGAACATAGCCGTTTTAGCCACTCGCTTGGGGTCTATGAGATTGTTCGTCGAATTA
This sequence comes from Chryseomicrobium aureum, assembly GCF_016909155.1. Lineage (GTDB taxonomy): Bacteria > Bacillota > Bacilli > Bacillales_A > Planococcaceae > Chryseomicrobium > Chryseomicrobium aureum. The sequence continues at coordinate 96,224 of NZ_JAFBFG010000004.1, read as the reverse complement.
TCGACAACAGCTTTGAAGGGCGCCCCGAATGGGATCAGTCGGAACGCTTAGTTGTCCTCTGTGCAGCGCTTTTGCATGACCTCGGACACGGGCCGTTTTCCCACGCATTCGAAAACGTATTTTCGTTAGACCATGAAGACTTCACACAAGCTATCTTGCTCGGCGACACTGAAGTGAATGCTATCTTGTCACGCGTTAGTACAGACTTCCCGCAAAAAGTAGCAGACGTCATCGCAAAGACGTATCCAAACAAACAAGTCGTCAGCTTGATTTCAAGTCAAATCGACGCTGACCGAATGGATTACTTGCAACGCGACGCCTACTTTACAGGGGTCAGCTACGGACACTTTGATATGGAACGAATCTTACGTGTGATGCGCCCGCGCGAAGACCAAGTTGTCATCAAATCTAGTGGGATGCACGCGGTAGAGGATTACATCATGAGCCGCTACCAAATGTACTGGCAAGTCTATTTCCACCCGGTATCACGAAGTGCGGAAGTGATTTTGACAAAAGCCCTTCACCGTGCGAAAAAACTGAGTGAGGAAGGGTACACGTTTACACATGAACCTACACACTTCAAAAGTTTCTTTGACGGCACATTCACACTAGAAGACTATGTCGCACTCGATGAAAGTGTGTTACTGACCTATTTCCAATTGTGGACGAAGGAGCAAGATTCTATTCTCGCGGACTTGTGTTCTCGTTTCATGTACCGAAAGTTGTTCCAGTATATCGAATTTGATCCCGCCAAAGACTTTATGAAAATGCGGGAACTGGAATCCCTTTTCCGAGAAGCGGGTATCGATCCAGACTACTATTTAGTATTCGATTCGTCGTCTGACTTACCGTATGATTTTTACCGTCCAGGCGAAGAGGGCGAACGAATTCCAATCCATTTACTCATGCCATCTGGTGAAATAAAGGAACTGTCTCGCCAATCAGAAATTGTAGAAGCGGTCTCTGGCAAGAGGCGCTCCGATCATAAATTGTATTTTCCGGAAGAACGGCTGCGCGGTGATACGCCGGCAGAGCGACGTATCCGAGACGTATTAGGACTGAAGGAGGTGTAACCATGCTACGTGATCACGCAGCAATCGTGCGGTTTATCGAGCAGGCACATGGCATCACAGGCCGAAAAAAACTTCAAAAGATGATGTACATCGCAAAAAAGCTCGGCTATCCTGTGAACGAAAAATATGAATTCCATATGTATGGCCCGTATTCTGAGGAATTGACGGCGCGTATCGAAGAACTTTGCACAATGGGGTTCTTGGTGGAAGAAAAAGAAGACAAAGGGGCATATACACAATATGCGTACTCCACGACTTCTGAAAGCATGGACTTTATGGAACTGTCCCCTCCACTGGGCGACGCCTTTTCAACGTGTATTGGGGAAATGAAAGAAAAGTCCTCTCGTTTCTTGGAGCTTGTGGCGACTTTATTTTACTTCGATGATTTGGAGCAGCAGGCTCAGATCGATAAGGTACATATTGTCAAAGGGAAGTTGAATTTTTCAGATGAAGAGTTTGCAGAAGCGTTCAAGTTTATTGAGGATTTGAAGAAGAATAACTGTTAAATTTAGATGTGGAGCCGACTGTTCAGAAATGGTGCAACTCGATTCAGTTTAGATGTGGAGAACACCGCTCTAGAAATTACTTGTACTCAATCTCTGGCGATACGGCAGTGAGTTCCAAGGGGAGCATAGCGGAGCCTCCTCTCGGCATACGAGAAGCTTGCGCTTCTCGCCTCCGCTGTGGGGTCTCCGCTATACTCTGATTCCCAAGGAACTCACTGCCTTCTCTTGTCGGTTGAAATAGAGCGTGTATCTGGAGAGAGTGGCACTTTCCATTCAGTTCCCAAAAGGTACCTGGTACCCAAACAATTCCAACACAATTTATGAATATCGAGAATACAACGCAGGAATGCGGGTTTGCGGTGCATATTTGATGAATAATCTTGAATGTCTGAATTGTTTCTGGGACAGGTACCTAAAAAAAGACAGCAAATTCTCTTGTTCTAGAGAAAATGCTGTCTTTTGTTGATTCTAGATTACTGGTCAGAAAGGCGTTTTCCTGCAACAGCGTAATGGTTCTTCGGCATTTCTTCGATGAACACGACAACTTTCTCAGCAGGTGCATCGACAGTTTCTGTCACTGCAGCAGTCACGCGCTCGACTAAAGCTTTTTTCTGCTCTTCTGTGCGACCTTCTAACATTTTCACGGTAACGTATGGCATATTTCTTCCTCCTTTTGCGAAATGTTCTGTATACTAATAGCTATCGTACCATAGAGGAAGGAGCGAAGCGATATGCCAGATGAGCAAAAACCAAAACAAAAAATAGGCTTCACCATTATAAAAAATGACCCAACAGACGGCCATAAAGGCTACGGAATTGGTTCGTTATCACTTGAAAATGTTTCCCCCGTAATCGTCGATGTAGAAGAGGGGGTGGCCCGCGTTGAAATCGGAGCGATGCATGCACGCAGTGATACGGAGCGCGGGATCAAATTCACAACCAACCGAGAGGACTCAGCGGGCGGGAAACCTTACTGGCTCGTGTGGGTAACAATCGATCAACTTCCAGAAGGTCCATATTATGCAGGAATGGCGTCATGTGAAATGGTGATCAACCGTGAAAAGCGCCGTGGCTATAAGTTGCTAGCGGATCACGTGAACCGAATGGACAAATCGATGAAACGCAAATTTATGCTAGAAAATTTGGACGAACGGTCAAAAGATATTTTGCGTGATTTCTTAAAGTCTCACGATGAGCAGATGTGGGAAAGAAGTCCAGAAGAATTGAAACAGGCACTTGCAAGTTCTGACTAAACTGTGACAATTTCAAATGCGGTTGAATTTCGGCACTAAAGAAAGTAAAATGAGTTTAAAGCTTACGTAACTGTAATGCTAGGACACGACGCTCTTTTACCAGCTTGCATACCCGTACACGCTCGTAAAAGCAGGCGTCACGCCCCCGAATGGCCGGAAACCATTTGGGGGTTTTTTATGTTTAGATGTGGAGCCGACTGTTCAGAAATTGTGCGAGAAGACAGCGTGGGCCGTGAAGCGCTCTTGGCTTCATGGACCGCGATGGCTTCTTGCGGGATTTCTAGGAGGCGTAACTCGATTTCATTCACCATTCGGTGCCTGTCACCTTTTTCCAGTGGTTCCCAAAAGGTGACAGGCACCTCACGTCAGCGAGCACAGCCCCAGCAATCCGCGAGTAATCGAATCCGCTGGGGTCATAAAATTCCTGATCTTCAATCGCTAAAAATGCCATTGGAAGGTAAGGGGACATGTCGTCAAGTTCCATCCACTTCCGCCTTTCTTCACTGTAACGTGTCGTGACGGGCGTACCAAGGGAGTCCGTGTACGTGTTGGCAGAAGGGACCGCAAGTATCGGTGGGCCGAGCAGTTGCGCATAAAACCATAGGCAGCCGTATCCACCAAGCGCGATACCAAATAGGAACAACACGGCAAGAAGTCCTCGTCGAAACCAGGACTTTTGTTTCTTTCTTCGGCGTAGCTGCGCACGTTTCATAGACGTTTCCCTCCCTTTCCTCTAGTATGGAAAGGGAATGGACAGATTAAACGAAAAACAGTTGCACTTTTTGAAAAAACCTGTATAGTTTGTCTGTATTTTATTTTTTCAAGCTTGGAAGGAGATAGATAAATGAGCGGAAACTGGTATACAGAAAAGCAGACCGAAAACTTTGGAATTACGATGAAGATAAATAAAACGTTACACGTTGAACAGACGGAGTGGCAATTCTTAGAGATGGCGGAAACAGCAGAGTGGGGCAACATGTTGTTCCTAGATGGCATGGTCATGACGTCTCAAAAAGATGAGTTCGTTTATCACGAAATGGTGGCACACGTGCCATTGTTCACACACCCAAATCCTGAGAACGTATTGGTTGTCGGTGGTGGAGACGGTGGAGTAATCCGTGAAGTGATGAAGCACCCGAAAGTGAAAAAAGCAACGTTAGTTGATATAGATGGAAAAGTAATCGAATACTCAAAGAAATACCTTCCGGAAATTGCTGGGGAACTTGATAACCCACGCGTTGAGGTCATCGTTGGTGACGGCTTCATGCACATCGCAAAATCGGAAAATGAATATGATGTGATCATGGTCGATTCAACAGAGCCGATGGGACCTGCAGTTGACCTGTTCACAAAAGGTTTCTATGCTGGGATCCACAAAGCCTTGAAAGAAGACGGTTTGTTCGTGGCACAGTCCGACAACCCTTGGTTCAAAGCGGACTTAATCAAGCAAGTGCAAAGCGACGTGAAGGAAATCTTCCCAATCACAAAGCTCTACACGGCAAACATCCCGACGTACCCATCAGGTCTTTGGTGCTTCACGATCGGATCGAAGAAACATGATCCATTGAACGTGCCAGCGGAGCAATACCACGACATCGATACGAAGTACTACACGAAAGAGCTTCACAGTGCAGCGTTCGTACTGCCAAAATTCGTGAAGGATTTAGCAGGTGAGTAAGATGAGATTTGATGAAGCATATAGCGGCAACGTTTTTATTAAAAGCAAACAAGACTACGAGAACGCGCAAGCTGTAATTTACGGAATGCCTATGGACTGGACAGTGAGTTACCGTCCAGGTTCTCGTTTTGGTCCACAGCGTATTCGCGAAGTGTCCATCGGTCTTGAAGAATACAGCCCGTACCTCGACCGCGAGCTAGATGACGTAAACTACTTTGACGCAGGCGATATCCCACTTCCATTCGGAAACGCGGAGAAGAGCCTTGAGTTGATCGGTGGCTTCATTCGTCAACTACTGCAAGACGGCAAAGTCCCAGTCGGAATGGGCGGAGAACACTTAGTATCGTGGCCGGTCATGAAAGAAGTCGCAGCGGTTCACAAAGACCTTGCAATCATTCATATGGACGCGCACACAGATTTACGTGTGGACTATGAGGGAGAGCCTCTTTCCCACTCGACACCAATTCGTAAAATCGCTGAACATATCGGGCCGCACAACGTCTATTCATTCGGAATCCGCTCTGGAATGAAAGAAGAGTTCGAGTGGGCAAAAGCGAACGGTATGGAAATTGCAAAGTTTGAAGTATTGGAACCACTGAAAAAAGTGTTACCAAAACTTGAAGGTCGCCCGGTATACGTGACGATCGATATCGATGTCTTAGACCCAGCGCATGCACCGGGAACGGGCACAGTAGACTGTGGTGGTATCACAAGCCGTGAGCTACTTGCTTCGATCCACGCAATCGCAAAATCTGGCGTCAACGTGGTCGGATTTGACTTAGTTGAAGTGGCACCAATCTATGATTCATCGGAGCAAACAGCAAACACGGCTTCAAAATTGATTCGTGAGATGTTGCTTGGGTGGATAAAAGAGTAAGAGTTCAAAACACGGAAGTCGAGGTATTCTCGATTTCCGTGTTTTTTCGTGAGATCAACGCTTTAAAAAGTCAATCGTAATTGGAAATAGTTCCTAAAAGGTACCTGGTACACACACAACTTCAACACAATTTATTTTTATACATTTTTTAACTTGATAGTACGGGTTTGCGCTACATGAATGGTGAATAATCATGAATGTCAGAATTGTTTGTGGGACAGGTACCTAAAAAAGCGTGAAACTCTCCCAGGAAATAGCGTTCTGGCTGTAGGACTCCCCAAACAACACTCCCACCTTCACAATCTCCCCAATCTCCCGTATACTAAAAAGGTTATAGAAATAACCATATACCGAAAAGAGGGCTTGAGAATGACCGAACAGGCAGGGATTCCGATTCAGCTGAAGATTGTGTCGACCTTCAAGCATCCCGGAACAAAAATGACCCAGGAATACCACCGAGCAACTGGCTCGATGTATTACAAACAACAAAAACGCTTCTTACGTTTTGAAGAAGTGACAGAAGAAATCACCCAAACCCTCGTTAAATTTGAAGGGTCCGGTGGCTACATCCGACGGCGCGGCGTCGCGGATATGCGAATTGAGTTCGAACTTGGACAAAAAACAAAAGGGCACTATACAATGCACGGTCACACGATGCCGCTGGAAGTATTCACGAGTCGAATCATCCATACAGAAGGCCACGACCGCATTGAATATTCTCTTTATCAAGACAGTGAAAAAATGGGCGATTACACAATCGACTATCATTATACGGAGGTAACCGAATGAATGCAGTAGAACAACTTCAACAATCCATTAAAGACGCTCTTCAAAAAGCAGTCGACGCGACAGGTCTAGCAGGCGACCAGTCGGTTTCGATCCACTTAGAGGCCCCTCGTGACAAAGCAAACGGGGATTACGCGACAAACGTTGCTATGCAACTCACAAAAATCGCGAAGCAAAACCCGCGTGCCATTGCTGAACAGATTTTAGAGAAACTTGAAACAGAAGGAACATCGATTGAATCTGTTGAAATCGCGGGACCTGGTTTCCTAAATATCCGTACAAAAAAAGACTACCTGCAACAAGTCATCAACACAGCTTTTACAGCGGGTACGGCATTCGGTCGCTCAGACACTGGGGAAGGCGAAAAAGTACAAGTCGAGTTTGTCTCTGCGAACCCAACAGGCGACTTGCACCTCGGCCATGCGCGCGGAGCTTCTGTAGGAGACTCACTGTGTAACGTTCTTGATTTCGCAGGCTATGACGTGAGCCGTGAATATTACATCAACGATGCTGGAAACCAAATTCACAATTTGGCGCTTTCGTTAGAAGCACGCTACTTCCAAGCGCTCGGGCAAGACCGTGACATGCCGGAAGACGGTTACCATGGACAAGATATTAAAGACATTGCGGGGGAACTTGCAGCAAACGACGGGGACAAATACGCATCTCTATCGGACGAAGAACGCTATGAATTCTTCCGCAGCTATGGGTTACAAAAAGAACTTGAGAAATTGCAACAAGATCTAGCAGACTTCCGCGTGAACTTCGACGAGTGGTTCTCGGAGTCTTCACTTTATAAAAACGGCAAAATTGACGTGGCACTGGACAAGCTTCGTGCGAACGGCCATATCTACGAAGAAGAAGGCGCGACCTGGTTCCGCTCGACAACATTTGGCGATGACAAAGACCGCGTACTGATCAAACAAGACGGCAGCTACACATACTTGACTCCAGACCTTGCGTACCACGAAGACAAGATCAACCGTGGTTTTGAAAAGCTGATCAACATTTGGGGTGCGGACCACCACGGGTACATTCCACGTATGAAAGCAGCTATTCAAGCGCTCGGTTATGACCGCGACACGTTAGAAGTCAGCGTCATTCAAATGGTGCAATTGTATAAAGACGGCGAGAAGATGAAGATGAGCAAACGCACAGGGAAAGCTGTGACGATGCGTGAACTAGTAGAAGAAGTTGGGCTCGATGCAGTGCGTTACTTCTTCGGTATGCGTTCAGGCGATTCACACATGGACTTTGACCTTGACCTGGCTGTTTCTCAGTCGAATGAAAATCCTGTCTATTACGCACAGTATGCACATGCGCGTATCTGTTCGATCTTGCGTGCAGCAGAAGAGCACCAAATGGCCCCATCCGTTGAAAACTTGTCCTTGTTAACGGACGAAAAAGAGATTGACTTGATGAAAAAAGTGGGAGACTTCCCACAAGTGGTGGCAGATGCAGCGAAGCTTCGTGCACCGCACCGCGTGGCAACGTACATTCAGGAACTAGCTGCACAGTTCCATAGCTTCTACAATGCCAACAAAGTATTGGACCCAGAAGCAAAAGACTTGTCACAAGCACGCCTTGCACTGATTTCGGCTACGCGCCAAACGATTGAAAATGCACTGAAATTATTAGGGGTTTCCGCTCCAGAGAAAATGTAGTACGCTAGACACAACACAACAAGGTGCTCAAGTAACGGATTGCTTGAGGTAAAAGGGAAGCTGGTGAAAGTCCAGCGCGGTCCCGCCACTGTAAGCGACAGTAGTCGTAAGCCAGGAAACCTGCCTTGTTGAATGCGCCGTGAACCTACGAGGATGGGTTGGTGTAAGTCGACTATGCCTTTTTGCATGCTCTAGCCGATTTATACCTATTTTTACCCGTCTTTCCGTAGAGGAAGGCGGGTTTTTTACATACACAGAAAAGGGGAAAGACAATGAAAAAATGGGTAAGTTCACTTTTAGCAGCCACGTTACTACTAGGGGCATGTACGAACGAAGAAGCAACTGAAACTCCGGAGACGTCAACAACTCCGGAAACAGAAGATACAGCATTTCCACTCACAGTTACTGATGCAGTGGGCAATGAAATTACACTTGAGGAAGCACCAGACGCTATCATCTCGATGATTCCGAGTAATACGGAAATCTTGTTCGCCTTAGGATTAGATGAAGAAGTCGTAGGGGTCACAGATTACGATAACTACCCAGAAGCGGCAGCGACGAAAGAAAAGATCGGTTCATTTGAATTTAACATCGAAGTGATGACCGCTCTCCAACCCGACCTAATCCTTGCACATGAATCGAGCTGGTCGTCAGCAGAGGCAGGCTTGCAACCACTGATCGACTCAGGCGTGCAAGTATTTGTCGTTGACAATGCAATGAGTTTTGATGAAACGTACGAGACCATTCTCGACATCGGAGAAGTGACGGGGAAATCAGAAGAAGCTGATCAAGTCGTTGCAGATATGAAAGCGCAAGTAGAAGAAGTAGCGAGTAAATTAGAAGCGGTTGAAACACCGAAAAAAGTTTTCTTAGAAGCATCGGGGGACCCTGAAATCTACACAGCAGGCCAAGGTACATTGAATCAAGAACTTCTAGACCTTATCCATGCAGAAAATGTTGTAGCGGACCAAGAAGGCTGGCTGATGATGAACTCAGAAGAAATCATCTCACGCAACCCAGATGTCATCGTCTTGACGTATAACTACATGGAAAATGCCGTGGATGCTGTGAAAGCACGACCTGGATTTGATCAAGTGACAGCAGTGCAGCAAGATGCTGTCGTAGAAGTGAATGAAGATATCACAACGCGTCCGGGACCGCGTCTTCCACTGGCTCTTGAAGAGCTTGCAAAGGCTGTCTACCCGGAAATTATGAATGACTAGAAGACCTCTTGGCTGGATTGTATCGATCTTGCTGTTAGTCGCTTCAATTTGGCTCGGTGTCTCGATTGGTGCCGTCCAGATTCCAGTATCCACTTTATGGGGAGGGAGCGAGGATGCAACCGCCTCAACAATTGTCTGGAATATCCGGATGCCGCGTGTGTTTCTCGCAGCCCTTGTCGGAGCTAGCTTAGCAGTGGCTGGAGCTGCATTCCAGGCATTATTGAAAAATCCACTTGCTGACCCGTACACACTCGGTGTCTCTTCCGGCGCATCAGTCGGAGCCGTGGCAACCATCTTTTTTGGATTGTCTTTCCCTTTTTTTGGGATGTTCACATTACCGCTACTCAGTATGGTCGGAGCGGTTGTCACACTCATCGTCGTGGTTTCATTCGCCCGCATGATTGACCGCTCACTGCGGATGGAAACCATCATTTTGACAGGGATTATTACGAGTTCCTTTTTCGGTGCCATGATTTCGCTCATGATCGCTTTAACTGGCGAAGAATTGCGTCAAATTATTGGCTGGCTACTCGGAAGCGTTGCCATGCGAACCTGGACACACGTGCAAATGATTGTACCGTTCGTGGCAATTGCAGGAACGTGGCTTTTGTTCCGAGTGCGAGATTTGAATGCCCTACAACTTGGTGAAGACCGTGCGCATCATTTAGGGGTCAATGTCGCGCGCGTGAAAAAAGAAGTCCTCGTTGCAGGTTCCATGTTGACTGGGGCAGCGGTAGCAGTTTCGGGAACGATTGGATTTGTCGGTCTGGTCGTGCCGCACATGGTCCGGCAATTATTCGGTGCTGACAACCGGCACGTGTTGCCGCTCAGTATGATCAACGGCGCATCCTTACTCATTTTATGTGACTTGGTGGCACGCACGATCATCGAGCCGACCGAGCTACCAATTGGTGTCATGACCGCATTCATAGGGGCACCTGTATTTGCGTGGATTTTCTTCCGCCAGCGACGAAAGGGCGTGAGCTAGATGTTACGAGTCGAAAAGATTTCCGGTGGTTACGCCCATCCTATTGTCCATGACGTCTCGTTCACAGTGAAACCTGGAGAAATTTTAGGGATTCTCGGTCCAAACGGAAGTGGGAAGTCGACACTTTTGAAGCTTGTCAGTGGACTGCTCTCTGCATCCTCTGGAAAAGTCTCTATCGAAGACAAGCCGATGACGTCTTATAAACCAAAAGAACTCGCACGCAAGATGGCCGTGCTTCCGCAATTGCCGCCCCAAAGTTTTGGGATGACTGTAAAAGAAGCGGTGTCGCTTGGACGCTACCCGCATCAACAAGGGTTGTTCTCAAGCTGGAAGACAGCGGATGAGGAGGCTGTCATGGAGGCCATGCAGATTACCCAAGTTGTACCGTATGCGTATCAAGAAATTACGACATTATCGGGTGGGGAGCAGCAACGAGTATTTGTGGCACAAGCACTTGCCCAGCAAGCGAAACTTCTTCTTCTAGATGAGCCGACGAATCACCTAGATATCGCACACCAAAAACAATTGCTTGATACGTTAAAAACGCATGTACAAACGCAAAATACAGCCGTCGTCAGTGTATTCCACGATATCAACCTGGCTTCTCTTTATTGTGATCATTTGTTGCTACTGGAAAAAGGCCGCGTGTCCGCCTACGGAGAGCCACATGAAGTTGTAGAAAAAGCGACACTCGAAACGGTCTATGAGACACGTCTAGATGTCGCGGCGCACCCGGTTGAACCTAAGCCGCAGATGACTTTATTGCCAAGTGAAGTGGAAGGCTCAATTTCCTGGGTTCGTGCTACGGACGTGCTCGTGACCGAAAACGCCATTGTGCTTCACAAGGAGCGTCCACTTCGCGTTGTGTCCTCAGCAGTTTTGAATCCGGGTTTTGGCTGGTACCGCACAATCGTGAATCGGCAAGTACCGCAGACATACAACGTCAATGATGTCGAACAGGAAGTGAAGCAGTTTGCGCGCATGCGTCATTGGATTCCAACAGAGACCGTCATGCAACTCACAGCAGTAGATGTAAGCGGAGCAGCTATCAAAGAGTATGAAGCGTCATTTGGATCAGTCGTCATCATGGTCACCGCGGGCATCGGAAACGCTCTCGATGTGTCACGGGCACATGAAGTGCAGTCTCTACCCGCCATTGGTACAATCAATACATGGATCCTCGTGAACGGAAACTTGTCAGATGAAGCGTTTATTGAAGCGATGATGACAGCCACAGAAGCGAAGACGAAAGCTCTTGCGGAAGAACAAGTCTTGGATAAACGCACTGGGACGTTAGCGACGGGTACGCCAACAGATAGTCTTGTGGTCGCAGCCACCCAACAAGGAGAGAACTTACCTTACGGCGGCCCAATCACGGAACTCGGAAAGTTAATCGGAAAAGGCGTCGTCGACTGTACGCGCCAAGCCATTCGTTCTTACAAACAGGCACAAGGGGAGGAAAACTAAATGAAGATTTACACGAAAACAGGGGACAAAGGGCAAACCAGTTTAATTGGTGCGCGCGCAGATAAAGACGATTTACGAATTGAAACGTACGGCACGATCGATGAAGCCAATTCTTTTATCGGCAAAGCTGTTACGGAACTTGATGCGGAATTATTCAAGGACATTCTTGAAGATTTAGAAGCTATCCAACACGAACTTTTTGATTGTGGTGGTGATTTAGCCGTTGTAACAAAAGTCCGGAATTATAAATTGACAGAAGAACCAATCGAAGTTTTAGAAAAGCGTATCGACCAGTTGATGGAGGAAGGGCCGGCACTCGAACGGTTCATCTTACCAGGTGGAACTTCTGCTGCAGCGACTCTTCATATCGCGCGAACAGTTGCGCGCCGTGCAGAACGTCAAATGGTGAGTTTGATGAAACAACAGGAGGATGTTCCTGTCATCGTTCAGCGCTATTTGAACCGTTTGTCGGATTATTTGTTCTCGGCAGCACGCGTGGTCAATGCCCGCAGTGGAGTCCGCGACGTAGAGTACATCCGCGGCGCGAAAGTGTTTCACACAGAAAAAGAATAGTGTTCCAATCCCCTGATCAGCTTTTGTTGGTCAGGGGATTTTTCTAGTGGGCAGGATGTCAATGTCCGAGTAAAGCAATTCAATGTCCGCAAACCAGGTGTTCAATGTCCGAGAAACGTGATTCAGTGTCCGAGTAAATGCCCAATGTCCGAGTAAAGCAAATCAATGTCCGCAAACCAGGTGTTCAATGTCCGCGTAACCCCCCCGATGTGAGAACTGTCTGAAAAAACCCTTGACTGAATGCTCATTCATTTTTATACTGAAACAAACACTTTCTTTCTTCGAATAGCGTTGTTATGCTTACAAGTAAGATCGAATGTCATCCTAGAGGGGGAGAAGAAATTGAGTCCGTTATTAATCGCAAACTGGGTTCTATTCATCGCTGTAACTGGCTATGCCATTTACTTATTCGCGTACCTGCTCAAGACACGTTACCAATTCATCAAACTCGGGAAAAAAGTCGAGTTCGAAGATAATGTCAAAGAGCGTATGCGCAAGATTTGGGTGTATGTATTTGGACAAAAGAAACTATTGAAGGATAAGAAAAGTGGTGCAATCCACGTCATGTTCTTCTACGGGTTTTTACTCGTTCAATTAGGCGCAATTGATTTTATTTGGAAAGGTTTGAAACCGGATTCACACTTGCCACTTGGGCCTTTGTATCCTGCTTTCACTTTCTTCACAGAGATTGTCACACTCGTCATTTTAATTGCTGTCGTGTGGGCATTCTACCGTCGTTACGTTGAAAAGTTAGCTCGTCTAAAACGTGGCTGGAAGAGTGGACTAGTCCTCATCTTCATCGGGGGTCTAATGGTTTCTGTATTGATCGGAAACGGTATGAACATGATTTGGCACGACCATGCGGGGACATGGACAGAGCCAGTCGCTTCATCTATCGCAGCGGTATTTGGCTTCTTGCCACCAACAGCGGCAGCAGTCGTATTCTTCATTATGTGGTGGGCACACTTACTATTCCTACTCACATTCCTAGTGTACGTTCCGCAATCAAAGCACTTCCACTTGATCACAGGACCAGCAAACGTCTATTACCACCGTTTAGACAATGTTGGACGCCTAAAACCGATTGACTTTGATATTGAAGAAGATGAAGACAACCCGGACGCGGAAGAAGAAATGCCAACGTTTGGTGTGGGCCGCATCCAAGACTTCACGCAAGCACAGATGATCGACTTCTACGCCTGTGTAGAATGTGGACGCTGTACAAACATGTGTCCAGCTTCAGGGACAGGGAAAATGTTGTCACCGATGGATCTGATTACAAAACTTCGTGATCACTTAACATTCACGGGAGCTGTTGAGACACAACAAAAGCCATGGGTGCCAGCACTGGCGTTCAGCGGGACTAAAGGAAACCAGTTAGCTATGGCAGCTGGTGCACAAGGTGCTGTTATTGAAGACATCTACAGCCCATCATTGATCGGAGATGTCATCACAGAAGAAGAAATTTGGGCATGTACAACGTGCCGTAACTGTGAAGACCAATGTCCTGTAATGAATGAGCACGTTGATAAAATTATCGACCTTCGCCGTTATCTTGTCATGACGGAAGGAAAAATGGACAAAGACGCTCAGCGCGCGATGACAAACATCGAAAAGCAAGGGAATCCATGGGGACTAAACCGTAAAGAGAAAGAAAACTGGCGTGACGCACGTCCGGACATCGCCATCCCTACTGTGAAAGAAGCAGACAAATCAGGAGAAGGATTCGAGTACTTGTTCTGGGTTGGTGCAATGGGATCGTTCGATAGTCGTTCACAAAAAATCGCTCTAGCTTTCGCACACTTGATGAACGAGGCAGGCGTGAAATTCGCTATCTTAGGAAACAAAGAGAAAAACTCTGGAGACACACCACGTCGTCTCGGAAATGAATTCTTATTCCAAGAGCTTGCACAAGCAAACATCAAAGAATTCGAAAAAGCGGGCGTTACAAAAATTGTGACGATTGATCCGCATGCCTACAATATCTTTAAAAACGAATACAGTGATTTCGGTTGGTCGGGAGAAGTCCTTCACCACACAGAAATGTTGTATGACCTTGTGAATCAGGGACGCTTGAAGCCTACACACGCTGTAAACGAGACCATCACGTTCCACGATTCGTGTTACTTAGGCCGTTACAATGATGTCTACGATCCACCACGTGAAATTCTAAAAGCCATTCCAGGCGTCAAGCTTGTCGAGATGGAACGTAACCGCGAGACAGGCATGTGCTGTGGAGCGGGTGGCGGTATGATGTGGATGGAAGAACACGTTGGAAACCGTGTCAATGTAGCACGTACGGAACAAGCATTAGCAGTAAACCCATCTGTGATCTCATCTGGATGTCCATACTGCTTGACGATGTTGTCCGATGGAACGAAAGCAAAAGAAGTAGAAGAGTCAGTCGGTACGTACGATGTGGCGGAACTTCTTGAGCTAGCTGTATTTGGGGAAATGCAACCACCCACAACTGAAGAAGAAGTAGAACCAATCCTTCAGTAGTAAGTATTGCAATTCATCAGATAATTCGTTAAACTAAACGTAAGTGAAGGGAGTGTGGAATGCACTCCCTTTCTTTACGGGACTAAACTGAGCGAGCGCTCGATAGCCTATATTTTTTTCTACCTTATGAAAGCGATTACAACAAAACTTTTCAATAAAAGGAGTTACGCAAATGGCAAAGACAGTTATCCTTTCAGGAGCACGTACGGCATTTGGTAAATTTGGTGGAGCACTTAGCCCACTTTCCGCATCAGATCTCGGGGGACACGCAATTCAAGCAGCCTTAGAACGAGCAGGAGTTACACCTGAGCAAGTCGATGAAGTGATCATGGGAACAGTTCTGCAAGCAGGTCAAGGACAGATTCCTTCTCGTCAAGCAGCGAACAAAGCTGGGATTCCGTGGAGCGTCAAAACAGAAACAATCAACAAAGTATGTGCATCTGGTATGCGCAGCATTTCACTCGGTGACCAGTTGATCCGACTTGGAGAAGAGCATATCATCGTTGCAGGCGGGATGGAGTCGATGTCTAACGCACCGTACTACCTTCCAAAAGTACGCGAAGGATTCCGTATGGGCAATGCGCAAGTAGTAGACGGCATGGTGTACGACGGTTTGTCCTGTGCTTTCCATCCGAAAAATGTCCATATGGGAACGTACGGAAACTCAACAGCGGATTCATTTGAAATCAGCCGCGAAGAGCAAGACAAATGGGCAGCGCGCTCACATGACTTAGCACTCAAAGCAATTGAGTCTGGCCGTTTTGAAGAGGAAATTACACCGATTGAGATCCCACAACGCAAGGGAGACCCAATCACAGTGGCAACAGACGAGGCACCTCGTAAAGGCACGACAGTAGAAGGGCTCGCGAGTTTGAAACCGGTGTTTGGAAAAGAAGGAACTATTACAGCAGGAAACGCACCAGGTGTGAACGACGGAGCCTGTGCAGTCGTACTGACTTCTGAACAAAAAGCACAAGAACTAGGCGCAACACCGCTTGGCTATATCGTCGGACATGCGGAAGTGGGAGTGGCACCAGAAGACTTCCCGCAAACACCAGGACTAGTTATCAACACACTTCTTGAAAAATACAACAAATCGATTGAAGAGATCGACTTGATTGAAATCAACGAAGCATTCGCAGCGGTTGCACTTGTCAGCAATCAGATCGCTGGCCTGGATGCAGAGAAAGTAAACGTGAACGGCGGAGCGGTTGCTCTCGGTCACCCGATCGGCGCATCAGGAGCACGTATTGTTTACACAGTAGCACTTGAACTTCAAAAGCGTGGCGGAGGACTTGGTATCGCAGCCATCTGTTCAGGCGGCGGTCAAGGGGATGCAATTCTAATCGAAGTACCAAAACAAGCGTAAGAGAGGCGGATAGAGATGGCTATTCAAAAGGTATTAGTAATTGGCGCAGGCCAAATGGGGTCAGGAATCGCGCAAGTTTGTGCGCAAGCAGGTTTTGATGTGAAACTAAATGACCGTGCTGAAGAATTCTTCGAACGCGGCTTAGCAGGCATTACAAAAAACTTAGCACGTGATGTGGAAAAAGGACGCAAGACAGAAGACGAAAAAACGGCCATCCTTGGACGCATCACAAAGTCTTTAGATATCAACGACGCACGAGACGTAGATATCGTCATCGAAGCAGCAGTGGAAAACATGGAAATCAAGCAACAAATCTTCAAACAGCTTGATGAAATCACACCGAAACATGCGATTTTGGCGACAAACACATCATCCCTTCCAATCACGGAAATCGCAGCGGTCACAAATCGTCCGGAACAAGTAATCGGTATGCACTTCATGAACCCGGTACCTGTTATGAAGCTAGTCGAAATCATTCGCGGACTTGCGACTTCAGATGACGTGTACACAGAAATCGAAGATATGACGAAGAAATTGAGCAAAGTGCCTGTCGAAGTGAACGACTTCCCGGGATTCGTTTCAAACCGCATTCTAATGCCGATGATCAACGAAGCCATCTACACATTGTACGAGGGCGTTGCAACAAAAGAAGCCATTGACGACGTCATGAAACTTGGAATGAACCACCCGATGGGACCGCTGCAACTGGCAGACTTCATCGGTCTTGATACATGCCTCTACATCATGGAAATCCTACACGACGGCTTCGGCGACAGCAAATACCGCCCATGTCCACTACTTCGCAAGTATGTGAAGGCTGGCTGGCTCGGCAAGAAATCTGGTCGCGGATTCTACGTCTACGAATAAGGAGCGTTTAGTATGGAACTACGTTTTACTGAAGAACAAACAATGATGCGCAATATGGTCCGTGAATTCGCTAAAGAAAAAATCGCTCCGTTTATTGAGCACATGGAAGCTGGGGAATTCCCACGCGACATTATCAAAGAGATGGGCGAGCTTGGGTTAATGGGAATCACGATTCCGGAAGAATACGGCGGAGCAGGAATGGACTTCATGAGCTACATCATCGCCATCCATGAGTTGTCAAAAGTTTCGGCGACAGTCGGTGTTATCTTGTCCGTGCATACGTCGGTTGGCACGAATCCAATCTTATACTTCGGAACTGAAGAACAAAAACAAAACTATGTACCGAAGCTAGCAAGTGGAGAGTACCTC
Source organism: Chryseomicrobium aureum (assembly GCF_016909155.1). Lineage (GTDB taxonomy): Bacteria > Bacillota > Bacilli > Bacillales_A > Planococcaceae > Chryseomicrobium > Chryseomicrobium aureum. Next base: position 79,029 of record NZ_JAFBFG010000004.1, on the reverse strand, counting down.
GGGGCATTCTGTTTAACAGAACCAGCTGCTGGTAGTGATGCAGGCTCATTAAAAACACGTGCAGTCAAAAAAGAGGATCATTACGTGCTGAACGGCTCGAAAGTGTTCATCACAAATGGCGGAGAAGCAGATGTATACATTGTGTTCGCAAACACAGATCCAGAAAAAGGCTCTCGCGGGATCTCGGCATTTATCGTGGAGAAAGACACGCCAGGCTTTATCGTCGGAAAAGACGAGCACAAGATGGGCTTACACGGTTCACGCACAGTCGAATTAACATTTGAAGATATGAAAGTGCCAGCTGCCAACTTGCTTGGGCAAGAAGGGGAAGGCTTTAAAATCGCGATGGCGAACTTAGATGTAGGACGTATCGGAATTGCAGCGCAGGCACTTGGCATTGCTGAAGCAGCACTTGACGAGGCAGTCGCATACTCCAAAGAACGCAAGCAGTTCGGGAAACCGATTGCTGTCAACCAAGGGATCGGCTTTAAACTTGCAGACATGGCAACTGCCGTTGAAGCGTCTCGTTTACTTGTCTACAGCGCAGCAAACTTGCGCCAGCTCGGCAAACCATGCGGACAAGAAGCGTCTATGGCAAAACTATTTGCTTCCAAAACAGCAGTGGACGTTTCGATTGAAGCAGTTCAAGTGTTTGGTGGCTACGGCTATACAGAAGAATACCCAGTGGAGCGCTTGTTCCGCGATGCAAAAATTACAGAAATCTACGAAGGTACGTCTGAAATTCAGCGCCTCGTAATCGGCAAACACCTTACAAACTAAAAAAGGCGGGAAATGAAATGAACTTTCAATTATCAGAAGAGCATGAAATGATTCGAAAAATGGTACGCGACTTTGCGGAAAAAGAAGTGGCACCAACAGCTGCAGAACGCGATGAAAATGAAAGCTTTGACCGTGCACTATTCGACAAAATGGCAGAGCTAGGCTTAACGGGTATTCCGTGGCCAGAAGAATACGGCGGAATCGGTTCTGACTACTTGGCATATGTCATCGCAGTCGAAGAACTATCACGCGTATGTGCCTCAACAGGTGTAACACTTTCAGCTCACACATCTCTAGCGGGCTGGCCTGTATTCAAGTTCGGTACAGAAGAGCAAAAACAAAAATTCCTTCGTCCTATGGCAGAAGGGTCTCAAATCGGTGCGTACTGCTTAACAGAGCCGAATTCGGGTTCAGATGCAGGTGGAATGAAAACAACTGCAAAACTTGATGGCGATGAGTACGTGATCAACGGCTCGAAAATCTTCATCACAAACGGTGGGATTGCCGACATCTATATCGTATTCGCGGTAACAGATCCAGAATCAAAACATAAAGGGACGTCTGCATTCATCGTAGAAGCAAGCACGCCTGGTTTCTCCGTAGGGAAGAAAGAAAAGAAGCTTGGAATTCGTTCATCTCCAACAACTGAAGTTATTTTCGATAACTGCCGCGTGCCAAAAGAAAACCTACTCGGTGAAGAAGGTCAAGGTTTCATCATTGCAATGAAGACGTTAGATGGGGGTCGTAACGGTATCGCTGCGCAAGCGGTCGGAATCGCGCAAGGTGCACTTGATGCATCTGTGAACTACGCAAAAGAGCGCGTTCAGTTTGGTAAGCCAATCACAGCAAACCAAGGGATTTCATTCAAACTGGCCGATATGGCGACGGCGACTGAAGCATCTCGTTTACTGACGTACCAAGCAGCATGGCTTGAGTCGAACAACCTTCCATACGGTCAAGCGTCGGCAATGGCGAAATTGATGGCGGGGGATACAGCAATGAAAGTATCTACAGAAGCAGTTCAAGTCTTTGGTGGCTACGGCTACACGAAAGACTATCCGGTTGAACGCTTCATGCGCGATGCGAAAATCACACAAATCTATGAAGGTACGCAAGAGATTCAACGCCTCGTTATCTCGCGCAACCTGACAAAATAAATGACAGAGGGCAAGCACCTTGTCAAAACGTCCGTCAAAGACGAACAGCTGATCACAAAGCGTCGTCAGCAAATGATCGGTGCGGGGGTCAAGCTCTTCAAAGAGAAGGGCTTTCATCGCACCACCACGCGTGAAATTGCCAAAGAAGCCGGATTTAGCATAGGCACGCTCTATGAATACATCCGTACGAAGGAAGACGTGCTCTACCTCGTCTGTGACAGCATCTATGATGAAGTATTTGAACGCATCGAGTCCGTCGGTGCAAAAAACGGTACACTCGACGAACTGGTGTCCGCGATTCGCTATTATTACAGTGTCATCAATGATATGCAAGATGAATTCGTTGTCATGTACCAAGAAACAAAATCGCTTCCGAAAGAAGCCTTGTCGTATGTTCTTCGCAAAGAAGAAGAAATGACAGCCATCTTCCGCACGATTTTACAAAGTTGCGTGACGTCAGGGGAACTGTCGCTCAATGAGCGAGAGATTGACTTATACGCACACTCGATTTTTACACAGGGTCAAATGTGGGCTTACCGTCGCTGGGCTCTTCACAAGAACTACTCGATTGATGAATTTACAGACCTACAAGTCGCATTTATTTTGCGTGGTCTAGGGGCAAGAACAAAGGGGGAAGTGTAAGTGGTACAAGTAGCACAGGTTGAAGTTTACCGTCCGACCAATCCGGTCCGTTTCGTGACGGCATCGAGTTTGTTTGACGGACATGATGCATCGATCAATATCATGCGTCGCATCCTACAAGCGAGCGGTGTCGAGGTCATTCACCTTGGCCATAACCGTTCCGTGGAAGAAGTCGTCAATGCTGCCATTCAAGAGGATGCACAAGGCATTGCGATTTCATCGTACCAGGGAGGACACGTTGAATATTTCAAATATATGAAAGACCTGCTCGCTGAAAAAGGCGCACCGCATATCCGTATTTACGGCGGTGGCGGCGGGGTTATCCTACCAAAAGAAATCAAAGAACTACATGCCTACGGAATCAGTGGCATTTTCTCACCGGAAGATGGGCGTAAGTTAGGTCTTCAGGGGATGATCAACCGAATGATTGAAGAGTGTGACGTTGCAACGCCTGCAGATGGGGCTTTAGCGCAGCTGGAGACAGCATCTGTTGAAACGCCAGAGACACTTGCACGTTTGATCACGATTGCAGAAGAAGCCACTTTAACAGGTTCTGACGAAGCGAAGCAATTGATTGAAGCAGCAAAAGCAAAATCAAAAGGTACACCGGTTCTTGGGATCACAGGTACTGGAGGCGCAGGGAAAAGTTCACTTACAGACGAATTGATCCGCCGCTTCTTATCTGAGCTTCCGGATAAGCGTGTCGCGATTTTGTCGATTGACCCAACGAAACAAAAAACAGGTGGCGCATTGCTTGGAGACCGCATCCGTATGAATGCAATCTTCAACAAACGCGTATTCATGCGTTCCCTTGCAACACGTGGTTCACGCACCGAGCTATCTGGCGCTATCAAAGACGTGTTAGACGTTGTCAAAACGGCTGGCTATGACTTGATCATCGTGGAAACGAGTGGTATCGGCCAAGGGGATGCGGAAATCACGACAATTTCAGACTTGTCGATGTACGTCATGACGAGCGAATTCGGTGCACCATCTCAACTTGAGAAGATCGATATGATCGATTTTGCAGACTTGATCGTCATCAATAAATTTGAGCGAAAAGGGTCTGAAGATGCACTTCGCCAAGTACAGAAGCAGTACCAGCGCAGCCGTGAACTATGGCACGACGACTTAGATACGATGCCAGTGTACGGAACGATTGCGAGCCAGTTCAACGATAAAGGGACGAATTCATTGTTTGCTGCGCTCATTGCAAAAATCAATGAAAAGACAGGTTCTGACTGGTTGACATCTTACGAAGAGTTTGCAAAAACGCAAAAGCAAAACGTCATTATTCCAAACGACCGTCGTTACTACTTGCGCGAATTAACAGATACAGTGCGCGGATACCACGCCAAGTCGGAGCAACAAGTCGAATTTGCACGCCGCATGTTCCAACTAGAAGGTGCACTACAAGCAGTCAAAGAATCGGGCGGAGAAGAAGCACTTGTCCAGTCGCTCGAATCGCTACTTGATGGCGTGAAAAACGAATTGTCTGCTGAATCAAAACGAATCTTAGAAAACTGGGAAGCGCTGAAAGAAGCGTATTCAGGAGACGAGTTCGTTACAAAAGTACGGGACAAAGAGATTCGTACGATCCTTCGCACGGAAAGCTTGTCAGGCCTAAAGATTCCAAAAGTAGCATTACCAAAATTCAAAGATTACGGCGAAATTTTACGCTGGGCGTATAAAGAAAACGTACCAGGTTCATTCCCGTATACAGCAGGTGTATTCCCGTTCAAACGTGAAGGTGAAGACCCGAAACGTCAATTCGCTGGAGAGGGTACACCGGAGCGTACAAACCGTCGCTTCCACTATCTTTCAAAAGACGATACAGCGAAACGTTTATCTACTGCATTTGACTCCGTAACGCTTTACGGCGAAGACCCAGACCATCGTCCGGATATTTACGGAAAAGTCGGCGAATCAGGCGTGAGCATCTGTACGCTTGAGGACATGAAAAAGCTCTATGACGGCTTTGACCTATGTGCACCATCGACGTCTGTGTCGATGACAATCAATGGTCCAGCACCGATCATTTTGGCAATGTTCATGAACACGGCAATCGATCAGCAAGTGAAGCTGAAGGAAGAAGAGCTAGGTCGCACTTTGACTGTGGAAGAATTCACACAAGTCCGTGAAGCGACTCTTCAAGTCGTCCGTGGAACAGTTCAAGCGGACATTTTAAAAGAAGACCAAGGACAAAACACGTGCATCTTCTCAACTGAATTTGCACTGCGTATGATGGGCGACATCCAGCAATACTTTATCGACCACAAAGTGCGCAATTACTACTCGGTTTCAATTTCTGGCTACCACATTGCAGAAGCTGGCGCAAACCCGATTTCACAGCTCGCGTTCACGTTGTCAAATGGTTTCACATACGTGGAATACTATTTGAGCCGCGGCATGCACATCGATGATTTTGCACCGAATTTATCGTTCTTCTTCTCAAACGGTCTAGATCCGGAGTACACAGTAATCGGTCGTGTGGCGCGTCGCATCTGGGCAGTCGTCATGCGTGAGAAGTACGGCGCAAACGAACGTTCACAAAAACTGAAGTACCACGTTCAAACGTCTGGCCGCAGCTTGCATGCTCAGGAAATCGATTTCAACGATATTCGTACGACGCTACAAGCTTTGATGGCACTACAAGACAACTGTAACTCGCTTCACACGAATGCCTATGACGAAGCAATCACTACACCGACAGAGGAATCTGTACGCCGCGCAATGGCGATTCAAATGATCATCACAAAAGAGCACGGCTTGTCGAAAAACGAGAACCCGCTCCAAGGTGCATTTGTCGTGGAAGAGTTAACAGATTTAGTGGAAGAAATGGTGCTACAAGAATTCGACCGCATGAACGACCGCGGGGGTGTCCTGGGCGCGATGGAAACACAATACCAACGCGGCAAGATCCAAGAAGAGTCGATGCACTATGAAATGAAAAAACATACAGGTGAACTTCCAATCATCGGTGTCAACACATACCTCAATCCGAACCCGGCAACTGAGGACGATATCGACAACATGGAAATCGCACGTGCATCCAAAGACGAAAAAGAAACACAAATCAACAATTTGCGTAACTTCCAGTCAGCACATGCAGACGCTTCGGAAGCAGCACTTGCTCGTCTAAAAGAAGTCGCGAAAACAGGTGGCAACATTTTTGAAGAGTTGATGGATACAGTCAAGGTCGCAAGCCTTGGCCAAATCACCAACGCTCTATATGAAGTGGGCGGGCAGTATCGACGGAATATGTAACGTTTAGATGATAAGAGCGTCACTGGTAGAGAAGGTAATTCTTTGCCGGTGGCGTTTCTTTTTGGTTGGGAACAATGTTCAAGAAAGATAAAAAAGGTGACAGGCACCAAATGGAAAACGCTCCCAAAAGGTACCTGGTACCCAAACAATTCCAAAACAATTTATAGTTATCCGATTTCTTACACAAGAATGCACACTCCTGTTGCATAATCTATGAATAATCACGATTGTCGGAATTGTTTTTGGGACAGGTACCTATTAGAATGCCCCTTGCGCCTGCCCTGTCAAAATAGTACGATAATTCTATCAGACAAAGGAGGGTCCTTCTTGAAACAACTTATCATCTGGCTTATAGTCCTCGCACTCCTTTTTGTCACCGCATTCGTCTACAATGAACAAATCGGCTCCATTCCGCTCCTGATTTTAGCTTTCTTTTTATTCGCCGTAGGGTTCTTTATGATAAAGTCGAAAAAAAGAACAAAGAGATAGTGGAAATATTTCTGTATAATGGGTACAATGAAAGGTATGCAAACGGACAAAGAAAGGACGTTGACCGAATGAATTTTCGTGAGATGACGAAAGAACAATTACAAGAAGAGTCGCTAATCAACCTAGCGTTCACCCTACTTACAGACCGTCGCGAAGCGCTTGAACTGCAAGATTTGTTCAAAGCAATTCAAGACGTTTCAGGATATACAGATGCTGAAATGGAAGAGAAAAAACTTCAATTCTATACAGACATGAACATCGATGGCCGCTTCCTGGCGACATCAGAATACCAATGGGGCCTACGTGAGTGGTACCCGGTAGACACGATCGAAGAAGAGTCTGCACCGACTGTTAAAGTGCGTAAGAAAAAAGCAAAAGCTGTTGATGAAGACGAAGAAATCCTTGAAGACGAAGATGAGCTTCTTTACGATGAAGAAGAACTTGAAGAACTAATCGAAGATGAAGATGACGACGAAGACGAAGCAGATCCAGTACTTCTCCCTGTTGACGAAGAAATCGACGAAGACCTTATTGAAGACGAGGAAGACGAAGAATTTGAAATCGACGAAGAAGTAGAGGCTGATGAAGACCTAGAGGACGAGGAAGAAGAACTCTAATTTTCATTCTTGACTTCAGTGTCATATCGCATTAAGATTTAATTGGGCTCTCAAAAAAGAGACGACATCCAATGTGCATAATGCGCTCCCCTGCCAAAGCAGCAGGAGGGCGCTTTTTTGTTTTTACAAATAGCCACGGTTAGGGCAATTTCAAATGCAGGAGGAACTACACATGACAAAGTATATTTTCGTAACAGGTGGCGTTGTATCATCACTTGGTAAAGGGATCACGGCCGCTTCACTCGGACGTCTTCTGAAAAATCGTGGACTCAACATCACGATTCAAAAATTCGATCCATATATCAACATCGATCCAGGGACAATGAGTCCTTATCAACACGGGGAAGTTTTCGTAACAGATGACGGCGCAGAGACAGATCTAGACTTAGGTCACTACGAGCGCTTCATCGACATCAACTTAAACAAATACTCGAACATCACAACAGGAAAAGTGTACTCGTCTGTTCTTCGCAAAGAGCGTCGCGGCGATTACAACGGCGGAACAGTTCAAGTCATCCCGCATATTACGAACGAGATTAAAGAGCGTTTGTACCTTGCAGCACGCGAAACACATGCAGATATCGTCATCACAGAAATCGGCGGGACAGTAGGGGATATCGAATCTCTTCCATTCCTAGAGTCGATTCGTCAGATGAAACGTGACGTCGGCAGCGACAACGTCATGTACATCCACGTGACGCTTCTTCCGTTCATCAGTGCAGCGGGCGAAATGAAAACAAAGCCGACACAACACTCAGTAAAAGAATTACGTTCACTTGGGATTCAACCAAATGTAATCGTGGTTCGTTCTGAAGCACCCGTACCACAAGAAATGAAAGACAAAATTGCATTGTTCTGTGATATCAAGCCGGAAGAAGTTATCGAAGCACTCGATGCGGAATCTCTATACGAAATTCCACTTCATCTGCAAGAGCAACACCTTGATCAAATCGTTCTTGACCACTTCAAGCTAGAAAACAAAGAAGCGGACATGACAGACTGGAAAAACCTTGTTTCTCTAGTGAAAGGTCTTTCTGGAAAAGTCAAAATCGGTCTAGTCGGGAAGTATGTAGAGCTTCCGGATGCGTACATTTCTGTCGTAGAAGCATTGAAGCACGCTGGATACACATTCGATGCAGATATCGATGTGAAATGGATCAACGCGGAGCATGTCAACGAATCAAATGTAGACGAAATCTTGTCTGATGTGGACGGAATCCTAGTTCCTGGTGGATTTGGAGACCGTGGTGTGGAAGGGAAAATCTTAGCGACGAAGTTTGCACGTGAAAACAACGTGCCATTCCTCGGGATTTGCCTAGGTATGCAACTTGCAACTGTAGAATTTGCACGCTCAATCTTACACTTAGAAGGCGCACACTCTACTGAGTTGAACCCAGAAACAAACCATGCAATCATCGATCTTCTTCCAGAGCAAAAAGATGTGGAAGACTTAGGTGGAACGCTTCGTCTTGGTCTATACCCATGTAAATTAAAGCCAGGCTCAAAAGCGCGTGAAGCTTACGGCGAAGACTTAGTGTATGAGCGTCACCGTCACCGCTACGAGTTCAACAATGAATTCCGTGAAGCATTTGAAAACGAAGGCTTCGTATTCTCAGGAACGAGCCCAGATGGTCGTTTAGTAGAAATCATCGAGCTTCCAAATCACCCGTTCTTCTTAGCTTCTCAGTTCCACCCGGAATTTGTGTCACGCCCAACGCGTCCACAACCATTGTTCCGTGAGTTCATCAAAGCTTCTGTAGAAGCAAAAAACTAATCTAGCCAAATAAAAACCGGATCCGCAAACGCGAATCCGGTTTTTTTATGTCTACTCCAACTCATCCGACCCAAGCGTCATGTCGCGAACCTCAAGCAGCACGGCTTCATACACAAATAGGCCCGCTAACGCATACGGTACTACTACGCGTTCACCGGTATCGGTCGGGAGCAATCCTTTTGCAAATCCTAGTGACACGTAAGTATAGGCCAACTCACTTAAGACGTTTTCTTCCGACGCTTTATCTGCAGCTAGCGCACTAAATGGGATGAAGCGGTCGCTTAATTCACGTGCAAGAGCTAAAGCTTCCGGATGATCAGCGCGCGGAGTTAAAATCCATACGCGATCCGCAGACGTTAATTCACTCGCACTTGTCCACTTTGCTAAACTCGGGAATAGCTGTGAAGCAGTAGCATTTGCATAGAGAGCTTCCATCTCACCAAATGGAGCCAAATAGACCTGGCCTTCGCCGACTGTCGCTTGTGCCAGAAGACGTGCTGTTTCTTCGATCGCTTCTTCTTGGCTATTGGCGATCCGCTGGAGCAGACCTGTCACTTGTGTTGTTAACATTTTCATACGTTCTTTCACCTCACGACACAGTATACAAAACCTGAAGGTCTCCTTGCTAGTGGGACGTCGGGATTTGTTGAAAAAATGTTTCGAAAAACGTATTGAATTTTTTTCCTGCTAAGAGGATAATTGTTACTAATTATGCGAGAAACTTTTGTACGATAAGGAGATGGGAAAGTGTGACGCATTTATTGATCGTCGATGATCAACCGGGAATTCGAATGCTGTTGCAAGAAGTGTTTGAACAGTCCGGATATACGGTTACAGTAGCGGCAAATGGCCAAGAAGCACTCGAGAAATTTGATGCACAGACGATTGACGGCGTCTTGCTCGATATGAAAATTCCGGGTATGAACGGGATAGAGATTTTAAAGCGCATCAAAGCACTGGATGCAACTACACCGGTGATGATGATGACTGCTTATGGGGAATTGAACTTGATTGACGAAGCAAAGCGACTTGGGGCGTCTCTTTACTTCACCAAACCATTTGATATCTTTGAAGTACGTGCAGCAGTGATCGAACAGCTCAAAGCTTCTTAATAGCGAGAGGACAGGTGTGGAAACCCACGCCTTTTTTTGGTACACTGAAGGATAGATAGCAGGTCAACCTAAATTTAAGCTATCACCATTTAGAGGAGGTCCATTCATGGCATTAGAATCAATGAAAGACATGCTTGAAAAAGGCAAACGTGAGGGCTATGCAGTTGGGCAATTTAACATTAACAACCTTGAATATACACAAGCGATCCTTCAAGCTGCAGAAGAAGAAAAATCTCCTGTCATTTTAGGTGTATCTGAAGGAGCAGCGCGTTATATGGGCGGCTTCAACACTGTGGTACATATGGTGAAGGGATTAATGAAAGACTTCGGGACAACTGTTCCTGTTGCAATTCACTTAGATCACGGTTCTAGTTTTGAAAAATGTAAAGAAGCAATCGATGCAGGCTTTACATCTGTCATGATCGATGCATCTCACCACCCATTTGAAGAAAACGTTGAAACGACTTCTAAAGTTGTAGAATATGCACATGCAAATGGCGTTTCTGTAGAAGCAGAGCTTGGTACAGTAGGTGGCCAAGAAGATGATATCGTTGCAGACGGTGTTATCTATGCAGACCCAAAAGAGTGTGAAGAGCTTGTGAAGCGCACAAACATCGACTTCCTAGCACCAGCACTAGGTTCCGTACACGGACCATATAAAGGTGAACCAAACCTTGGTTTTGATGAAATGGAAGAAATCTCAAAACTTGCAGACCTTCCACTAGTTCTTCACGGAGGGACAGGCATCCCAACGAAAGATATCAAACGTGCGATTTCTTTAGGGACAGCAAAAATCAACGTAAATACTGAAAATCAAATTGCGGGTACAAAAGCTGTGCGTGACTTCTTAAACGCAGACGCAGAGCAATATGACCCACGTAAATACTTGACGCCGATGCGCGATGCTATTAAAGAAACAGTAAAAGGCAAAATGCGCGAGTTCGGTAGCTCAGGCCAAGCGTAAATATTGAACTAACGGGAGAAGCGTTCATTGCTTCTCCCATTTCACTAATTGGAGGAAATTATTCATGAAATTTTTTATCGATACAGCAAACTTTGACGAAATTAAAGAAGCCCACTCATGGGGCATCATCGACGGTGTTACAACAAACCCGTCACTAGTAGCAAAAGAAAATATCTCATTCCACGATCGTCTTCGTGAAATCACAGCACTTGTCGATGGCTCTGTTTCTGCAGAAGTAATTGCTTTGGACGCAGAAGGCATGATCAAAGAAGGACGCGAGCTAGCAGCAATCGCTCCAAATATTACAGTAAAACTTCCTATGACTCCGGAAGGCTTAAAAGCATGTTCAGTTTTCCGCGCAGAAGGCATTAAAACAAACGTGACGCTGATCTTCAGTGCAAACCAAGCCTTACTTGCAGCGCGTGCAGGAGCAACGTATGTGTCTCCTTTCTTAGGGCGTCTTGATGATATCGGTCATGATGGAATGGAACTGATTGCGAAAATTGCAGATATCTTCACGATCCACGATATCGATACAGAAATCATCGCAGCATCGATCCGTCACCCTCAACACATCACGGACGCTGCATTAAATGGTGCGCACATCTCTACAACACCATTTAAAGTATTGCAACAACTCTTCCATCACCCTCTGACTGACAAGGGTATCGAAGCATTCTTGAACGACTGGAACAATCGTCAAGCGAAGTAGGTGCTTCTATGGAGGTTTATAAAATCAATGGAGGCAATCGTTTAAAAGGGACCATCAAAGTCAGTGGTGCAAAGAACAGCGCGGTAGCACTAATTCCCGCAACCCTTTTAGCCGATTCACCTGTCACTATCGAAGGCTTACCAGAAATCGCGGATGTCTATATTTTAAAAGAAATTTTAGAAGAGCTCGGAGCTGTTGTGACGTTTGAAGACGGAACAATGGTCGTTGATCCGACGAACATCCAGGACATGGCGTTGCCAAATGGCAATATTAAAAAACTACGTGCATCGTATTATTTGATGGGTGCAATGCTAGGCAAATTCGGTCACGCAGCAATTGGTCTGCCTGGTGGATGTCACTTAGGACCACGTCCGATTGACCAACACATCAAAGGGTTTGAAGCTCTTGGTGCGAAAGTGTCCAATGAGCACGGTGCTATCTATTTACGTGCAGAACAACTCGAAGGCACAAAAGTGTATCTAGACGTTGTCAGCGTTGGCGCAACTATCAACATTATGCTCGCTGCTGTGCGTGCGAATGGACGTACCATCATCGAAAATGCAGCGAAAGAACCTGAAATCATTGATGTGGCAACACTCCTTTCGAATATGGGAGCGAACATCAAAGGAGCCGGGACGAACATCATCCGAATCGAAGGTGTGGACAGCCTACACGGCACGAACCATACGATTATTCCGGACCGAATCGAAGCCGGAACATTCATGATCATGGCAGCGCTCATCGGTGACGGTGTGCAGATCGACAATGTCATTCCGCTTCACTTAGAAGCACTTACTGCCAAACTGCAAGAAATGGGCGTTGTCATTGAAGAACGTGAAGAGTCCCTCTATATTCCACGCGTAGAGTACTTGAAAAATGTCGATGTGAAGACCCTTGTCTACCCAGGCTTTGCAACAGACTTGCAGCAGCCATTCACTGTGCTGATGACGCAAGCGGATGGTACGTCTGTTATTACAGACACGATCTATTCTGCTCGTTTCAAGCAAATCGATGAATTGCGTCGCATGAACGGAGAAGGTCGAGTGGAAGGCAGCACAGCCATTATTAAAGGACCGACAAAGTTAGAAGCAGCAAGTGTCCGCGCAAGTGATTTACGTGCAGGAGCTGCTCTAGTGCTAGCTGGTTTGATTGCTGAAGGGGAAACAGAAGTCCACGACATTTATCACATTGAACGTGGCTATGGTAGATTAATTGAGAAATTATCTGCTTTAGGCGCAGACATTCGACGTGTGAAGCTCGAGCCTGTCGAAATTACGAATGCAGACAGAACCGTGTAGTGGTACAATAAGACAGGTTTAGAAAACGCTTGGCAGGAGGAGAAACGATGGAACGAAGTTTATCAATGGAATTAGTACGTGTAACTGAGGCGGCAGCGATTGCGTCTGCACGCTGGATGGGGCGCGGGTTAAAGATAGAAGCAGATGACGCGGCGACGACCGCAATGCGTTCTGTATTTGACACAATTCCTATGGAAGGTGTCGTCGTAATCGGTGAAGGTGAAATGGACGAGGCGCCGATGCTGTATATCGGTGAAAAATTAGGTCTTGGTAACGGTGGGCCACAAGTAGATGTGGCCGTTGATCCACTTGAAGGCACTAACATTGTCGCGTCAGGTGGTTGGAACGCATTAGCAGTTCTAGCAATCGCAGACCGTGGCAACTTGCTCCACGCCCCAGACATGTATATGGACAAACTTGCAGTGGGTCCAGAAGCAGTCGGATTGGTCGATATTGATGCACCGGTCATCGATAACTTAAAGGCCGTTGCTCGTGCCAAAAACAAAGATATTCAAGACGTAGTGGCAACAATTTTAAATCGCCCGCGTCACCAACAGATCATTGACGAAATTCGTGCTTCTGGAGCTCGCATCAAATTGATTAACGACGGAGACGTGGCAGGTGCCATCAACACGGCGTTTGACGAGACAGGTGTCGATATCTTGTTCGGCATGGGTGGAGCACCAGAAGGCGTGATCGCGGCTGTTGGCTTGAAGTGTCTAGGAGGAGAAATTCAAGGCCGTCTAGTACCTCATGAAGAAGGTGAACTAGAGCGTTGTATCAAGATGGGTCTTGATGTGAACAAAGTCTTGCGTATGGAAGACCTTGTACGCGGTGACGATGCGATCTTCACAGCTACAGGTGTTACAGACGGAGAACTTCTTCGCGGCGTTCAGTTCAAAGCAGGGTATGCAGAAACGCATACACTGGTTATGCGCGCAAAATCTGGTACGGTCCGTTTCGTAGAAGGCCGTCATAGCTTGAAAAAGAAACCGAATCTAGTCCTGTAAAAAAGATAGAATGCCGCACAGAGCTTTTTCTGTGCGGACATTTCTTCTATCATTTAGTACTCCTACTGAATCATCCCTTCCTGTATCCGATAACTCCCAACACATGCAATCCCAACAAAATAATCTAAGAGTGTGGTGCCAATATGACCCAGCATACAATCAATGAACTGGAAAATATGACGTTAAAAGAGCTATATGAGCTCGCTAAGAGATACAAAATCTCGTCTTACAGTAAACTAACAAAAAAAGAACTCATTATATCCATCTTGAAATCGCGTGCCGAGCAAGAAGGCTTTTTCTTCATGGAAGGTGTTTTAGAAATCATTTCATCAGAAGGATTTGGCTTCCTTCGCCCAATCAACTATTCGCCGAGTTCTGAAGATATCTACATCTCTGCCTCGCAGATTCGTCGCTTTGATTTACGTAACGGAGATAAAGTTACCGGAAAAGTACGTCCTCCAAAAGAGAGCGAGCGTTATTACGGATTGTTACACGTTGAACTGGTAAACGGGGAAGACCCAGAAACGGCAAAAGAACGTGTTCATTTTCCTGCCCTTACACCGCTCTACCCGGACCGTCAGTTAAAGTTAGAGACGACGCCAGAACGATTGTCTACACGCATCATGGATCTAGTTGCGCCAGTGGGCTTCGGTCAACGTGGATTAATTGTAGCTCCACCAAAAGCCGGAAAGACGATGTTATTGAAAGAAGTAGCTAACGCCATCACAACGAACCATCCGGAAGCGGAATTGATTGTCCTATTAATCGATGAGCGACCAGAAGAAGTAACGGACATTGAGCGTTCAGTGAAAGCAGATGTTGTTAGCTCAACATTCGACGAAGTTCCTGAAAACCACGTAAAAGTGACAGAACTTGTTCTTGAGCGTGCGATGCGCCTTGTTGAGCACAAGCGGGACGTCATTATTTTGATGGACTCCATCACGCGTCTTGCTCGCGCTTACAACTTAGTGATTCCACCAAGCGGTCGGACGCTTTCTGGAGGGATTGACCCAGCAGCATTCCACCGTCCAAAACGTTTCTTCGGAGCAGCTCGTAATATCGAAGAAGGCGGAAGCTTGACGATTTTAGCAACGGCTTTAGTCGACACAGGCTCGCGTATGGATGAAGTGATCTACGAGGAGTTCAAAGGAACAGGAAACCTTGAGCTTCACCTAGATCGCCAGCTTGCTGAACGTCGCATCTTCCCAGCGTTAGATATTCGCCGCTCAGGTACACGGAAAGAAGAGTTGTTACTGCCAAAAGAACAGCTGGATAAACTATGGGCCATCCGCAAGACATTCTCGGATTCTCCAGACTTTACCGAGCGATTCATGCGCAAGTTGAAACAGACAAAAGACAACGACGCATTCTTCCAACAATTAGCGGATGAAATGAAAGCACATAAGGCAAACAAAGCGTCGTTGTAAGCTATTTTTTTCAAATCAACTACTTGAATTCACTGCCAAAACATGCTATTCTAGTCGTTGTAAGTTTTATTATTTCTGTTACATATGTGGCTGACACAACCGGGCCATGTAAGGTATCAGTTTTCATAACCAACTCTGTTCCAGATGGTTCAGGGCGAGAGGAGAGAAAGCAGATGAAATCAGGAATTCATCCAGACTACAAAGAAGCAACAGTTACTTGTTCATGTGGAAACTCATTCAAAACAGGTTCTGTAAAAGAAAACATCAACGTCGAGTTCTGCAGCGAGTGTCACCCATTCTACACAGGACGTCAGAAATTCGCAGCAGCGGATGGTCGTGTTGATCGCTTCAACAAAAAATACGGTCTTAAAGAAGAGCAACAAAACTAAGAACCTAAATACCTGTGGGGCATTTGCCTTACAGGTATTTTTTAAATTTAGATGTGGAGTCGACTTCTATTTGGAAGTCGTTCCCAAAAGGTACCTGTCACCCACACAATTCAAACACAATTCATAAATATGTAAAACTAACCGTGATAACGTAGGCTCTTGATGTATATTCGGTGAATATTCATGAATGTCTGAATAGTTTCTGGGACAGGTACTTATAAGAAAGGGGTACCTACATGGCACAACTATTTTTCAAGCATGGCGCAATGAACAGCGGGAAATCCATCGAGATCCTCAAAGTTGCCCACAACTATGAAGAACAAAACAAACCGGTCATTATTTTCACACCAGCAATCGATACACGGGACGAAGTGGGAACGGTCGCAAGTCGAATCGGACTCAAGCGCAAAGCGATTCCGGTATTTGAGGATACCAACTTGTTTGACTACGTAAAAGATCAAAATGAGCGTATCTATTGTGTTCTTATTGATGAAGTCCAATTCATTAGCAAAGAACACGTCCTGCAACTTACCCAAATCGTAGATGAGCTAAATATTCCTGTGATGGGCTTTGGTCTGAAAAATGACTTCATGAATGAATTGTTTGAAGGTAGCCGGTACATGTTGACGTACGCCGATAAAATCGAAGAAATGAAAACAATTTGTTGGTTCTGTCACCGTAAAGCAACGATGAATTTGCGTGTGGATGAGAACAAAAAGCCAGTTCGCACGGGCGCTCAAATCGTCATAGGTGGTAACGATAGCTACTACCCGGTTTGCCGGAAGTGTCATGCGAATCCGCCGTTATGAGAAATGCTTTAGTTTTGTGACCTGAAGGGCCTTCATTGTGCCCTCAGATGGTTGTTTTGTGACTTGAGCAAGGGTTTTTGTGCCCTCAAAGCCTTGTTTTGTGCCCTGAGTCATATTATGGAAACTAATTCGCCACAACCGCCGCGCACACGTTCAAACTCAAATTTCCAAAGCCTTTGCTAGAAAACCTAAAAACAAACCCGCCCCAGGAGGTGTCCCTATGTTTGATCGCTTACAAGCCGTTGAAGACCGCTATGACAAGCTGAACGAAATGCTATCGGACCCGGAAATCGTCAATGATACAAACAAGCTTCGCCAGTACTCAAAAGAGCAATCGGACCTACAAGAAACAGTCGATGCTTACCGTGAATACAAGGCAGCAAAAGAACAATTGGCAGAAGCTAAAGAAATGTTAGATGACAAACTCGACGCAGACATGCGCGAAATGGTCAAAGAAGAAGTCAATGAACTGGAGGAGCAAATCGAAAAACTCGAAGAACGCTTGCACATTTTATTGATTCCGAAAGACCCGAACGATGACAAAAACGTCATCATGGAAATCCGCGGAGCAGCAGGTGGAGACGAGGCAGCTTTATTTGCTGGAAGCTTATTCCGCATGTACAGCCGCTTTGCTGAAACAAATGGCTGGAAAATCGATATTATGGATTCTTCACCTACAGGTCTTGGTGGTTACAAAGAAGTCGTCTTCATGATTACTGGAAACGGAGCTTTCTCAAAATTGAAGTATGAAAACGGTGCACACCGCGTGCAACGTGTTCCTGAAACGGAGTCGGGTGGGCGTATCCATACGTCAACTGCGACAGTTGCCTGTCTTCCGGAAGTGGAAGAAGTCGATGTGGAAATTCACGACAAAGACATTCGCTTTGACGCGTATGCATCGTCTGGTGCCGGTGGACAATCGGTTAATACGACGATGTCAGCGGTTCGTCTAACACACATTCCAACGAATACAGTCGTGACGTGTCAGGATGAGAAATCTCAAATCAAAAACAAAGAAAAAGCGATGAAAGTACTGCGTGCGCGTGTTGCGGACAAGTACCGTCAAGAAGCACAAGCGGAATACGATGCTGTACGTAAATCAGCAGTTGGAACGGGTGACCGTTCTGAGCGTATCCGTACGTACAACTTCCCTCAAAATCGTGTAACAGACCATCGTATCGGCCTGACAATCCAGAAACTTGACCAAATTATGGAAGGCAAACTCGATGAAATCATTGAAGCATTGATTATCGAAGATCAAGCCGAAAAGCTGGAGAAGATGAATGAAAGTACGATTTAATACAATTCAAGAGGCCCTCTCGTGGGCTTCTTCTTATTTAGAGGCAAACGGACAAGAAGGACTTGCTGCAAAGTTTTTCTTGCAAGATGTTTTACAGTTCACGTCCAGTGATGTGATGATGAAGCAGTTCGATCCATTTCCGGAAGATAAAATTACAAAGTACGAAAAAGGAATTGAACAAATCGCAACCGGAACGCCGTATCAGTATGTAAGCGGAGTAGCTGAATTTTACGGCCGTCACTTCAAAGTGACTCCGGATGTCCTCATTCCTCGTCCGGAAACGGAAGAATTGATCGAGCAACTCATACAACGTAAGAAAACTTTATTTGGCAAGCGACCCGTTCGAATTGTGGATATCGGAACAGGTACGGGATGCATCGCAACGACTTTGAAACTGGAGATTCCAGAAGCTGAGGTCCATGCTGTGGATATCTCGTCTCAAGCTCTAGAAGTCGCGCGACACAATGCTGTTTTTCTACAAGCAGACGTTCAATTCTTGCAAGGGGATATGACCGAGCCGATTGAAGGGGAGAAGTGGGATATTTTCGTCTCCAATCCCCCTTATATCGCAGAAGTGGAAAAGCAGCAAATGCATGGTAACGTCCTTGACCACGAACCACATCTTGCTCTATTTGCAGAAGACGAGGGGCTTTATTTCTACAAAAAGATGTGTGCAAGGTTACCAGAACTACTAAGTGCGCAGGCCATCGTCGGTTTTGAAATCGGGTATTTGCAAGGTCCAGCAGTTAAACTACTGCTAGAGCAAGCGCTTCCGACAGCGAAAGTGGAAGTCGTTGAAGATTTAAACGGACGCGACCGAATGGTTTTTGCAACTTTATGAATAGAGTAGTAGAAAGTGGGTCATGCTGATTTCAAGGGAGAATCGGGATGACTCATTTTCAAAATTTACTAAATCGGCTAGACGCCGCTGAACATTTTCTATGGATCTTATTAGATGGACGTGGAGATAACTTTTGGTGTATCCTCGTGAAAAATAGTTGCTACGACAAGAAGGATGTCGGAGAGCCAAAATCGTTTTTTGTCACACTATGGAAGCGATGGTTTTCCACAGATGATGACGATAGTTCTCCACAGGATGGGGATAAAATCAGTTTACAAGAAGGATGACGCGAAATGACAAAGTTTGTACATGTGGATAGAGATGGGGATAACCTTGAAAGTTATCAACAAATTGTGGATAAGTGGGTCGCTGGAGAAGTAGTGGCTTTCCCGACAGAGACTGTATACGGCCTTGGTGCAGATGCGAGAAATCCTCAAGCTGTTGCTAAAATCTATGAGGCAAAGGGCCGTCCTTCTGATAATCCACTTATTGTTCATGTAGGAAAAACCGAGCAACTGCAAGGGTTCATCGCGTATATTCCAGAACTTGCACAAAAAGCGATGGATGCATTCTGGCCGGGTCCATTAACGGTAATTTTACCTTTAAAAGAAGGGGCACTTGCGCCAGCCGTGTCAGCTGGGTTATCCACAGTCGGTGTGCGAATGCCGGCGCATCCCGTTGCCCATGAACTTCTTGAATTCGCGAACATTCCTATAGCGGCACCAAGCGCAAACCGCAGTGGCAAACCTAGCCCCACTGCGGCAAGTCACGTTATTGAAGATTTAGAGGGACGCATTCCAATGATTGTGGATGGAGGACCTGCAACGGCCGGATTGGAATCGACGATTGTTGACTTTACCGTTCAACCACCCGCACTATTGCGCCCAGGTTCCATCACAGAAGAAATGCTCCAAGACGTGATTGGAGACATGCAAGGTGCAGGTCGTCTTCGCGAAGAACAGGCTCCGAAAGCACCTGGGATGAAATATACCCACTATGCCCCAGATGCGCCGGTTTACTTAGCATATTTAGATCAGGCAATAACAGGTGACAAAATGGAAGAGCTGCGCAGAATGGGTAAAAAGATTGCGCTGGTGGCTCCAGAAAAGTATCGCCACCTTCCTCACGATGAGTTTTTGTCACTCGGGACTGACGCGTCACTCGAGTCAATTAGCCGTCACTTGTTTAATGCACTTCGGGCATGTAATCAAGTAGAAGTCGATTTGATTGTGGCGGCCGCTTTCCCAGCTGAAGGAGTCGGCAAGGCATTGATGAACCGTCTCGAGAAAGCTGCGGGCGGTAGTTGGTTATGAGATAACCACGAGGGGTAAAAAGGAGATGACTTTCTATGAACATTTTATTTGTTTGTACAGGAAATACATGTCGTAGTCCAATGGCAGCAGCAATTTGGCGCGAGGTCGATGGCTTCGAAGTTCAATCGGCTGGTGTCTATGCAAGCCACGGAGCGGACATGTCCTATCATGCCAAACAAGCCTTGGCTGAAAAGGGGGTAGATGCTTCGCATGCTTCTCAACCCGTGACAGCAGACCTACTGGATTGGGCGGATGTCGTTTTGACGATGACAACGAGTCACAAGCATGCGCTTCTCCATGCGTTTCCGGAAAATCGCGATAAGGTCTTCACCTATTCGGAATTTGCAGATCCAGAAAACGCATTTGAAATTGCAGATCCGTTTGGAGGGAACTTGCAAGATTATCAGTTTACACTGTATCAACTTGAACAATTGCAACAAAAAGCACTTCACCGACTGCATCTCCACAACGACAAAAATTAATGATATGATGGACTTGAACGAATGATACAGAAATGAGGGAATGCACGTGAACATTGCCATTTCATCCGACCATGGCGGAAACAACTTACGAAAAGAAATTGTCTCGCTTCTAGAAGAACTAGGCCATCAAGTCACAGACTTCGGTCCCCAAACAAAAGACTCTGTGGACTACCCAGACTATGCAAAGCCAGTATGTGAGGGCGTTGCAGGAGGCGAGTTTGATTCAGGAATTTTGATTTGTGGAACTGGAATCGGAATGTCGATTGCCGCTAACAAATACAAAGGTATTCGTTGTGCGCTCGTCCACGACGTATTTTCTGCAAAAATGACAAAATGCCACAACAACTCAAACATCCTTGCAATGGGTGAGCGTGTCATTGGGGCAGGTCTTGCTCGCGAAATCGTATCGACTTGGCTCGAGAACGAATTCGAAGGCGGCCGTCACGAAACACGTATCAACAAAATTGCACAAATCGAAGACAACAACTAAATCAATTCCTATGAGGGAGGCGTTTGGAATGGAAGCAACAAGCCAGTGGAAAGCACAACTTGAACAGCTGCTGAACGAATTCGAACAACTCATGGACATCAAACCGGCTACACTCTTTGTCGTCGGCTGCTCCACCTCAGAAGTTATCGGGAAGAAAATTGGAACAGCGGGGGCCACGGAAGTTGCAGAGGCACTTTTTGAGCCCCTCGAGGAATTCGCAAGACGAAAAGGTGTTTATCTTGCGTTTCAAGGCTGTGAACATATAAACCGCGCACTCACCATGTGTCGCGAAACGGCTGACAAGTTTCAGCTCGAAGAAGTATCGGTTATACCGGTCCCATCTGCAGGCGGTTCCATGTCTGCCTATGCCTATGAACAGTTCCATGACCCAGTCGTCGTAGAGAACATTCGCGCGCATGCAGGCATCGATATTGGTCAAACATTGATTGGGATGCATTTGAAAGAAGTCGCTGTACCTGTTCGAACATCCGTGAAGATGATAGGTGATGCCATCGTCACCACGGCTGCCACACGTCCAAAGCTCATTGGTGGACGACGTGCATTTTATGGAAACTAGGAGGAACATCATAGTGAAAAACATTCAAGCGCAAGACCAAGCCGTATTCGAAGCAATGGAAAACGAAAAAAAGCGTCAGCAGGCCAATATCGAACTGATCGCCTCTGAAAACTTTGTCACACAAGCTGTTATGGAAGCGCAAGGCTCTGTACTGACAAATAAATATGCAGAAGGCTATCCTGCGAAACGCTATTACGGTGGATGTGAGCACGTCGATGTCGTTGAAAACATCGCACGTGACCGTTTAAAAGAACTATTCGGTGCAGAACACGCCAACGTCCAGCCACACTCTGGTTCACAAGCGAACATGGCGGTCTACATGACAGCACTTGAGCAAGGGGATACAATCCTTGGAATGAACCTTTCACACGGTGGGCATTTAACACACGGTTCACCTGTTAACTTCAGTGGAATTCAGTACAACTTCGTCGAGTACGGTGTCAACAAAGAAAACGAACTGATCGATTATGAAGATGTTCGTCAAAAAGCGCTTGAGCATAAGCCGAAAATGATCGTAGCAGGAGCAAGTGCATACTCACGCACAATTGACTTCGCGAAGTTTCGTGAAATCGCAGATGAAGTCGGTGCATATTTAATGGTCGATATGGCGCACATCGCAGGACTTGTCGCTGCTGGTTTGCATCCAAACCCAGTGCCACATTCCCATTTTGTCACATCGACTACACATAAAACACTTCGTGGACCACGTGGTGGATTGATTTTGACTACTGAAGAGTGGGCAAAGAAAATCGACAAGACAATCTTCCCAGGTATTCAAGGTGGACCACTTATGCATGTGATTGCAGCGAAAGCTGTCGCATTTGGTGAAGCACTTCAAGACGATTTCAAAACGTATCAACAACAAGTAATCGTAAACGCACAAGCGTTAGCCGCTACTCTGTCAGAAGAGGGAGTGCGTATCGTATCTGGCGGAACAGACAACCATGTATTTTTGATCGATGTAAAAGGTTTAGGATTGACTGGGAAAGTAGCCGAGCATGTCCTTGATGAAGTCGGCATCACAGTTAACAAGAATACAATTCCATTCGACCAAGAAAGCCCGTTCGTCACTTCTGGTATTCGAATTGGAACGCCAGCTGTCACATCGCGTGGATTCAAAGAAGATGAGATGAAAGAAATCGGTAAAATTATCGCTGATCTTCTGAAAAATCATGAAGACGAAGCGGCCCTCGCGACTGCGAAAGATCGAGTGAAAGCGTTGACGGACAAGTTTCCACTTTATGCTTAATATATGAGAACTACGAGCCACCTCCAAAAAAATGAGGTGGCTTTTTTTCGCAATTTTCCGTAAACTAAAGAAAATCATTCGTGACTATTCAGTAGAGGGGGGCGGGTATGAGCCAACAGATTGATAACGCGGTGCGAACAGAACTCTTGCACTGGATTAAAAAGATAGGTAGTCAATTTGATACAAGTTATATCGTTCGGGACCCTAACCTTCCAGGAAAACCTATCATTTATGTCAATGAAGCCTTTTCTGAAAAGACAGGATTTCAACCATCGGATGTCTATGGAAAGAGTGTCTCTTTTCTTTATGGAAGTCAACAATATAGCAGTTCTCATTTTCACGAGACGGAGCGTTTGATCAGCTGGGATTTTAATGAAATGGGATCTTCTAGACGTGAAGTTTTACACTATTGTAAGGACGGCACACCTATTTGGTTTGATGTCATCGGCCAAACGTTTTATGACAGTGCTGGTAATTCCGTGTTCGAAGTGGCTCTTCAATCCGATATTACTGTCCAAAAACAACAAGAGTCTATCATTGAAATGCAAGCAGAGATCTATGAAGGAATTGAAAAAGGCTATGCCATCAGTTCACTTCTTCAAGAAATTTGTTATAAAGTAGAGCAGTTTTTCACAGAAGGTTCGATGTGTAGCATCATGCACGTGCGCGATGGCCATCTCTATGGACTTGCCACCAAGTCTTTACCGAAAGAGTATTCAAAAGTAATAGAGGGTCTAGAGATTGGGCCGAATTCTGGAACGTGTGGAGCAGCAGCTTACCATCAGCAAGTTGTCATCACTGAGGATGTTGAGAACTCCCCAAATTGGATTCCGTATATCGGGGAAGGTCCGAATCTTTATGGGTTTAAGGCGTGTTGGAGTTTCCCGATTGTCAATCACCAGCGGCAAACGATAGGGACGTTCGGTGTTTATTTCCGCGAAAGTATTAGCCCTACGAAACTCGAAATGGCGTTTATTCAAAAAATCGTGCCGCTCGTTCTACTCGCATTCCGCAATGCAGCGGATCAAGAAAAAATTCTGCATTTGGCGTATCAAGACCAGGAAACAGGCCTTGCCAATATGAACTATTTTTATACAGAGGTCAAAGATTTGAATGAGGACTCAGAAAATGGATTTGTCGCAATCGTTACACCGACAAACCATCCGGAAATTGTCGATATGTTTGGACGAGAAATCGCATCCCTAGTGTTGAAAGAATTGGGCCGTCGATTAGACGGAATCTTGGAAGACTACAACTATGTGATGGCACGCTTTACGAGCACAACGCTTATTTTGGCAGGGAATACAAGGCGGGAAGATTTCCGAGATATTCTAGAACTGCTCCTACGAGCTGGTCATTTCCCAATCAAAATCGATCAAATGGAAATTTTTCTCCCTCTTCATATTGGTGTCGTACCGTATCAAAAAGGTGATGAAGTGACGCAGCTCATTCGTCAGGCAGATCTTGCTCTCTCTGAAGCGAAAAAACGAAACGGTGAGCAGGTCTGTTATTATTCAGAAGAGATGGATGAAGCCATCAAGCGCAATATGGAATTGCAAAGTGCCATTGAAATTGGCTTGCGGGAGCAGGAATTTGATGTCCATTTGCAACCGAAAGTCGATATGGAGAGCGGTCGGATCATCAGTTTTGAAGCACTTGCGCGTTGGACCTCGAGTCGTCTTGGCATCGTTTCTCCAGTCGACTTCATCGAAGCGACCGAGAGCGCGGGTAAAATTGACCAACTCGAGATGATTATTTTAAATAAAGTTTTATCATGGCAAAGTGACCGCCAATCTAAACACAAATACCTTTACCCAGTAGCAGTGAACATCTCGCCGAACCACTTTTATCAATCTGGCTTTTTAGAAAGTTTACTTCGATTGTTAAAAGACTACGACCTCCCATCAGAATGCATTGTGCTGGAGCTGACAGAAAGTATTCGTCTTGAAGACTTGGAGCAAGCAAAAACGATTTTGAAAAATCTCGCAAAAGAGGGGATTCATTGTTCCATCGATGACTTTGGAATTGGCTATTCATCACTCAGTTATTTGCATGAACTTCCGATCTCTGAAATTAAATTAGACCGGAGCTTCATCTCACAAATTCATACGAGTGGAACACGAGCGGTGGTCCAAACAATTATCGATCTCGCTGACAAACTCGATATTCGAGCCGTTGCAGAGGGCATTGAGACCTATGAACAAATGATTTTACTGCGTGGAATGAGTTGTTCTATCGGACAAGGGTACTATTTCTATAAGCCATTACCTCTCGCGCAAATAGACGAAATAATCAAAACTGAGGAGACCTAGAAAGTCTTCTCTTTTTTTTGCTATAATAGGTCAGAATGAAATGAAGAGGAGTGAACAGGATGTCAAAAGTTTTCGTATTTGATCACCCACTGATTCAACATAAATTAACGTATATCCGCAGCGTCGAGACAGGGACAAAAGAATTTCGCGAGCTAGTCGATGAGGTCGCAACACTGATGGCCTTTGAAATTACTCGCGACATGCCACTAGTCGAAACGGAAGTAGAGACACCTGTAACCGTCACAAAATCAAAGGTCCTTGCAGGGAAGAAGATGGGTATCGTGCCAATCCTTCGTGCAGGAATCGGCATGGTAGACGGCATCTTAAAATTGATTCCGGCAGCAAAAGTTGGGCATATCGGTCTTTACCGTGATCCACAAACGTTGCAACCGGTCGAATACTATGTGAAATTGCCAGCAGACGTGGAAGAGCGCGACTTTATCGTCGTTGACCCAATGCTTGCTACGGGCGGTTCCGCAATCGAAGCCATCAACTCACTGAAAAAGCGCGGAGCAACTAGCATCAAATTCATGTGCTTGATTGCAGCACCAGAAGGCGTCGAATTATTGCAACAAGCACACCCAGACGTCGACGTTTATATCGCAGCGCTTGACGAAAAGTTAAACGATCACGGCTACATCGTGCCAGGTCTTGGCGATGCGGGTGACCGTTTATTTGGTACAAAGTAAGTTTTTAAACGTTGAGTTCCATTCCGGGACTGCTTTCCGAGGGCGCGGCGTGAGCCTCCTCACTTCGACTTCGTCTCGTTGTGGGGTCTCACGTTCCGACTTGAATCCCACTGGAGTCAGCCCCTGCATTCCACTCAACTTGGTTTTAGATGTGGAGCCGACTGTTCAGAAATTGTGCGAGAAGACAGCGTGGACTGTGAAGCGCTCTTTGCTTCATAGGCCGCGATGGCTTCTTGCGGGATTTCTAGGAGGCGCAACTCGATTCCATTTAGATGTGAAGCCGACTGTTCTAAAACGTTGAGTTCCATTCCGGGGCTGCTTTCCGAGGGCGCGGCGTGAGCCTCCTCACTTCGACTTCGTCTCGTTGTGGGGTCTCACGTTCCGACTTGGATCCCACTGGAGTCAGCCCCTGCATTCCACTCAACTTGGTTTGCGTCTCGTAAAACTTTCGTATATAACAATTGAAAGCTCTATTTTCTCCAACAGCGCCTAGGCACTGTTGGATTTTTTGTTCGAAAAACACCCCCTTCCAAACATAACAAAAGAATTATGTCCGTAATTTGTCGAACAGAGGTGTCTTGTGATGTTTTTCACAGGATGCAATTGACATGAAATAGGTGCTATTGTATGCTTACAAAGGATATTAATGATAGGGGTTTCATACTGAAATCCGACTGTCTATTCCACTTTCTGCAAGCTAGCGTCTTCATTTGAGAAGCACCCCAGAACCAGCGAAAAATCTCGCTTCCATTCGAATCTAAATTCAGGAGAATTCCAATGCTCAATTTATTTCACATTTACCAGCGGCAGAAAAAGTACATACTCTTTTTGCTCGCAGCCTGTGTGCTCGGTGCAGCGTTCACGCCGTATTCGACCATATTTGCGGGCATCGGTCTCGGGGCAGCCTTTGGACTCTATAACTTCTGGATCCTACAGCGTCGAATGCTGAAGTTTGACCGTGCTTTTGATCAAGGAAAAAAGCGCGTCAGTCTCGGTACTGGATTACGCTTTGCTTCAGGAATTGCGGCAGTGGCGATTGCCCTATCGCTACCTGAATATTTCCATTTGATCAGTACGGTAATTGGTCTAATGATACCGTATGTTCTACTGGTCATAGAACAGCTAGTATTTGCGATACGCAAACAAAATGAAGATGCGAAAGAGAGGTGAACTACTAGTGGATCATTTAGCTCCAGAATATGAGTTTCTCGGTATGACAGGAAACTGGTCGACATTGATGATGCTTGCCATCACGACGCTTATCGTGTTCTTGATAGCTGTCATTTCGACACGTAACTTGAAACTCAAACCAACAGGGATGCAAAACTTTATGGAGTGGATTATGGACTTCGTAAAAGGCATCATCAAAAGCAACATGGACTGGAAAACAGGCGGAAGCTTCCATGTACTTGGAATCACGCTTCTTATGTTTATCTTTGTGTCGAATATCCTCGGACTTCCATTTGCCATCGTTTATGACAAATACTTGTGGTGGAA
Organism: Chryseomicrobium aureum; assembly: GCF_016909155.1. GTDB lineage: Bacteria > Bacillota > Bacilli > Bacillales_A > Planococcaceae > Chryseomicrobium > Chryseomicrobium aureum. The sequence continues at coordinate 51,832 of NZ_JAFBFG010000004.1, read as the reverse complement.
ATCACCAACAGCTGACCCAGTTGTAACGATGACGCTTGCTGTAATGATTATCGCATTAACTAACTATTACGGCGTGAAAGCAAAAGGGTTCAAAGGGTACATCAGTGACTTTGCAAAACCGTTGCCATTCATGGCACCACTAAAAGTTATTGAGGAATTCGCAAACACGTTGACACTTGGTCTACGTCTTTACGGAAACATCTACGCAGGTGAGGTACTACTCGGACTTATCGCCGGACTCGCAACTGCAAGCGCATTTGGCTTCATCGGAGCCATCATTCCAGGTATGGCCTGGATCGGATTCTCGATCTTCATCGGGGGTATCCAATCATTTATCTTTGTTATGTTAACGATGGTGTATATGGCACATAAAGTGGCAGACGACCATTAATATAAACTGAAGGGGACTTCAGTATAAACTTAAAACCAACCAAACTTTAGGAGGAAACTACACAATGACAGGTTCAGTAGGTTTATTAGCAGCAGCTATCGCAATCGGATTAGGAGCACTTGGTGCAGGTATCGGTAACGGTCTTATCGTTTCAAAAACAGTTGAAGGTATCGCTCGCCAACCAGAAGCACGTGGCGCACTTCAAACAGTTATGTTCATCGGGGTTGCATTAGTTGAGGCACTTCCAATCATCGCAGCAGTTATCGCGTTCATCGCATTGAACCAATAATTGATTAAAACTTAAGTGGCGGAGCATATCCGCCACTTCCTTTAAGCAAAACAACCACAGAAAACAACAAAGTTTTTGTTTACTCAATAGAAGCAAGAAAACGACGGAATAGCGTTTGAAAGGAGTGAAACAATCGTGTCTTTTGATTACCTGGTACTCGGGGCTGGCGCCACGGGCTTAAATACATGGGATATCTTAGCGACTTTATTCTTCTTTACATTACTAATGGTACTGTTGAAGAAATTCGCATGGGGTCCATTAATGGGAATCATGAACGAGCGTGAGCAGTTAGTAGCGAGCGAGATCGAAGCAGCTGAAAACAGCCGTATCGAATCACAAAAACTACTTGACGAGCAACGTGAATTACTAAAACAAGCACGCACGGAAGCATTGGCAATCGTTGAAAACGCGAAGAAACAAGGCGACGTTTCTCGTGAAGAGATTATGACAACTGCACGTGAAGAAGCAGCACGCTTGAAAGAGTCTGCTGTACGTGAGATTGAAACTGAAAAAGCACGCGCGATTGCTGCTGTACGTGAGGAAGTTGTTTCCTTGTCAGTACTTGCTGCATCGAAAGTGCTTGAGAAAGAAGTTACGGAAGAAGATAATCGTGCATTGATCGAGGCTACGATTGCGAAGGCAGGCGAAGCGAAGTGAGCAAATCTGCAGTAGCAAAGCGTTACGCCATCGCTTTATTCGAACTGGCACGAGAAAACGACACATTGGTTACAACACGTGAGGACTTAACAGAAATCAAAGCAGCTTGGAAGCAAGACGCAGACGTGCAAGCCTTGTTCGATTCTCCAAAACTTTCTTTAGATAAAAAGAAAGAATTAATTCGTACAGTATTCGGCTCAGCAAGCCCAGCAGTTGTGAACACACTTCAGCTTCTTGTTGAAAAGAAACGCCTGCACGAACTTCCAGCCATTGTGGAAGAATTCAGTGCTCTCTCAAACGAAGCACAAGGAATTGCGGAAGCAACGGTTTACTCAACACGCGCTCTAACAGACGAAGAACGTGCACACATTTCTTCTGCATTCGCACAAGAAGTAGGCAAAGGTTCTTTAAATATTCATAACGTAGTAGACCCATCCTTAATTGGTGGCCTACGCATTCAAATCGGAAACCGCATTTACGACAACACATTAAGTTCTAAACTTACTCGCTTGAAGCGTAACTTGATCGGTTAATACTATAGAAATATGAGAGGTGACATACATGAGCATCAAAGCTGAAGAAATCAGTGTCTTGATTAAGCAGCAGATTCAAAACTACGAATCTGAAATGAAAGTAAGCGATGTGGGTACAGTTATCCAAGTCGGTGACGGTATCGCTCGTGCTCATGGTCTCGACAACGTCATGGCTGGAGAGCTTCTTGAGTTCTCAACAGGTGTACTTGGTATGGCGCAAAACCTTGAGGAAAACAACGTAGGTATCGTTATCCTTGGACCATACACAGACATCAAAGAAGGCGATGAAGTACGTCGTACAGGCCGTATTATGGAAGTACCAGTAGGAGAAGCGCTTATCGGGCGTGTAGTAAACCCACTTGGTATGCCACTTGATGGGCAAGGTCCTATCGAAACAACAACAACTCGTCCAATCGAAAGCCCAGCACAAGGTGTTATGGCGCGTAAATCGGTTCACGAGCCACTTCAAACAGGTATTAAAGCGATCGATGCACTAGTGCCAATTGGTCGTGGACAGCGTGAGTTAATCATCGGTGACCGTCAAACAGGTAAAACATCTGTTGCGATCGATACGATCCTTAACCAAGCGGACCAAAACATGATCTGTATCTATGTTGCTATTGGACAAAAAGAATCTACTGTACGTAACGTAGTAGAAACTTTACGTAAAAAAGGCGCATTAGATTACACAATCGTTGTAACAGCTTCGGCTTCTCAACCATCTCCATTACTATACCTAGCTCCTTATGCAGGTGTAACGATGGCAGAAGAATTCATGTTCCAAGGCAAGCACGTTCTTGTCGTGTACGATGATCTTTCTAAACAAGCTGCGGCTTACCGTGAGCTTTCACTACTATTAAAACGTCCTCCAGGTCGTGAAGCATATCCAGGGGATGTATTCTACTTACACAGCCGTCTACTTGAGCGCGCTGCAAAGTTGAATGAAACACTTGGTGCAGGTTCAATCACTGCATTACCGTTCGTTGAAACACAAGCAGGGGATATCTCAGCTTACATTCCAACAAACGTAATCTCAATCACAGATGGTCAGATCTTCTTACAGTCTGATTTATTCTTCTCTGGTGTACGTCCAGCAATCAACGCAGGTCTTTCTGTATCACGTGTTGGTGGTTCTGCCCAGATCAAAGCAATGAAAAAAGTAGCAGGTACACTACGTCTTGACTTAGCGGCTTTCCGTGAACTAGAAGCATTCGCTCAGTTCGGTTCAGATCTAGATGCATCTACTCAAGCAAAACTTAACCGTGGTCAACGTACTGTTGAAGTATTGAAGCAAGACTTGAACTCACCTATCAAAGTTGAGAAGCAAGTTATCATTCTTTACGCTCTAACACGTGGACTTCTTGACGATGTAGCATTAAATGATGTTCGTCGTTTCGAAAACGAACTTCTTAGCTGGTTAGATTCAAACCACACAAACGTTTTAGATCACATTCGTACAACTAAAGACCTTCCTGCAGACGAAGATCTAGTGAACGCTATCAACGAGTTCAAAAAGACATTTGCAGCAAGCGAATAAGTTCGAATAAAAAACGATAAGGTGGTGAAATACCAGTGGCATCATTACGCGATGTAAAAAATCGAATTACGTCTACAAAGAAAACTAGTCAGATCACAAGAGCCATGCAAATGGTTTCGGCTTCGAAATTGAACCGTGCAGAGACGAATGCAAAAGCATACGTTCCTTACATGGGGAAAATTCAAGAAGTCGTTGCAGCGATTGCATCCGGTTCAGCTGACGCAAGTCACCCAATGCTCACGTCTCGTCCTGTCAAAAAGACTGCTTACCTCGTCATCACATCTGACCGTGGTCTAGCAGGTGCTTACAATGCGAACGTTCTACGTGCGGTAACAACGGCAATCAACACTCGTCATGCATCAGCTGATGAGTACGTCATCTTTGCAATCGGACGTATGGGTCGTGACTTCTTTGCAAAACGCGGAGCGAACGTGATTGAGTCGGAAGTTGGACTTCCGGATCAGCCGTCTTTCGCAGACATTAAAGAGATTGCACGCAAAGCTGTTGGTATGTTCACAGAAGGTACGTATGATGAACTTTATATGTACTACAACCACTTTGTCAGTGCCATTTCTCAGGAAGTCACTGAGAAAAAGGTACTGCCATTAACGGATATCGCACCAGAAGCAGGAACAGCATCGTATGAATTCGAGCCGTCTCCTGAAGCGATCTTAGAAGTATTGCTTCCGCAGTACGCTGAGAGCTTAATCTTCGGTGCGTTACTCGACGGAAAAGCAAGTGAACATGCTGCACGTATGACAGCAATGAAGAGTGCAACAGACAATGCATCCGATTTAATCAATAGTTTGACATTAGTATATAACCGTGCGCGTCAAGCTGCGATCACGCAAGAAATTACGGAGATCGTTGGCGGAGCGGCAGCATTAGAATAGAGTAAGACAGGAGGGAACAGTAGTGAACAAAGGACATGTTCTACAGGTAATGGGACCGGTTGTTGACGTAAAGTTCAGCAACGGCCAACTACCAGAAATCTACAATGCATTAACTGTAGCGATCGAGCGTCCAAATGAAGCGCCTTCTACACTAACACTAGAAGTAGCGTTACACTTAGGGGACGATTCAGTTCGTACAATCGCAATGTCTTCAACAGATGGTTTGAAGCGTGGCGAGGAAGTAACAGACTTGGGTGCAGCTATCTCTGTTCCAGTTGGAAACGCAACACTTGGTCGCGTATTCAACGTATTAGGAGAAGTTATTGACTTAGGAGAAGAAATCCCGACTTCAGAACGTCGTGATCCAATCCACCGTCTAGCACCAACTTTCGAAAACCTTTCAACAGAAGTTGAAATTCTTGAAACTGGAATCAAAGTAGTAGATCTTTTAGCGCCATACATCAAAGGTGGTAAAATCGGTCTCTTCGGTGGTGCCGGAGTAGGGAAAACAGTTCTTATTCAAGAACTAATCAACAACATCGCTCAAGAGCACGCGGGTATCTCTGTATTCGCAGGTGTTGGTGAGCGTACACGTGAAGGAAACGACTTATTCCACGAGATGAGCGATTCTGGCGTAATCAAACAAACAGCAATGGTATTCGGTCAAATGAACGAGCCACCTGGAGCACGTATGCGCGTAGCTCTATCTGGTTTGACAATGGCTGAGTATTTCCGTGATGAGCAGGGTGCAGACGTACTTCTCTTCATCGACAACATCTTCCGCTTCACGCAAGCAGGTTCTGAGGTATCGGCACTTCTAGGTCGTATGCCATCTGCCGTTGGTTACCAGCCAACACTTGCAACGGAAATGGGTCAACTGCAAGAGCGTATCACGTCTACGTCAACAGGTTCTGTAACATCGATCCAAGCGATCTATGTACCAGCCGATGACTACACGGATCCAGCTCCAGCAACAACATTCGCTCACTTAGATGCAACTACTAACCTTGAGCGTAAACTTTCTGAAATGGGTATTTACCCTGCGGTAGATCCACTTGCTTCTACTTCACGTGCACTTTCTCCGGAAATCGTTGGAGAAGAGCACTACACAGTAGCTCGTCAAGTTCAGTCTACTTTACAGCGTTACCGTGAGCTTCAAGATATCATCGCCATCCTAGGTATGGACGAGTTATCAGATGACGACAAGCAAACAGTTAACCGTGCACGTCGTATCCAGTTCTACCTGTCTCAGAACTTCCACGTAGCGGAGCAGTTCACAGGTCAACAAGGTTCTTACGTACCAGTTAAAGAAACAGTTCAAGGGTTCAAACAAATCCTTGAAGGCAAATACGACCACCTTCCAGAAGATGCATTCCGTCTAGTTGGACGCATCGAAGAAGTAATCGAAAAAGCTAAAGCTATGGGTGTAGAAGCCTAATACACGGGACCAGGAGGAAAGCAAATGCCGACATTAACAGTCAATATTGTCACTCCAGACGGCCCAGTATACGATGGTCAAGTAGATATGGTGATCGCCAAAACGGTCACAGGTGAAGTTGGGATTTTGCCAGGGCATATTCCAATGGTCGCACCTCTTGAAATTGGTGCAGTGAAGCTCAAGCGTGATGGCAAAGTCGAGTATGTTGCTATCAGCGGCGGCTTCGTTGAAGTTCGCCCTCAGCAGGTATCAGTTTTGACACCTTCTGCAGAGCTTGCTGAATCTATTGACGCTGCTCGTGCTAAAGAAGCACTTCGTCGTGCGGAAGAACGCGTGCAGTCTAAACAAGATAACGTCGATTTCAAGCGTGCGGAACTTGCGTTACAGCGTGCCATGAATCGTATCAACGTTAAAGAGGGTAATATGTAAGATCCACTCGCCGCACTCCCAGTTTTGGGGGTGCGGTTTTTTAGTGCGGATTTCTTAAGAGCTTGAGGAGATAAGGGCTTTGGAGTGTTGAAGGGCTATTTGCTAGGAAGGTCTTTGGGACATATGGGCTTTGGAGTGTTGAAGGGCTATTTGCTAGGAAGGTCTTTGGGACATAAGGGCTTGGAGTGTTAAGGGCTTTTGCTAGGGAGGGCTTTGGGGCATAAGGGATTGGAGTGTTGAAGGGCTTTTGTTTGGAAGGGCTTTGGGACATAAGGGCTTGGAGTGTTGAAGGGCTTTTGCTAGGAAGGTCTTTGGGTAAGTGGTCTATGTGCCAGCAGCAAATCGCGAAAGTACATCACCTACAGCGAAAAGTGCATCACAAAACGGCGAAAGTTGCACACAAAGACTTCGCACCAGCAGCAAATCGTAAAAGTACATCACCTACAGCGAAAAGTGCATCACAAAACGGCGAAAGTTGCACACAAAGACTCCGCACTAGCAGCAAATCGCGAAAGTACATCACCTACAGCGAAAAGTGCATCACAAAACGGCGAAAGTTGCACACAAAACCCCTGAAGCACTCTGCTAAAGTAAATAAATTCGCTAAAAATTTGATTTCCTCATATTGTTAGATAAAATGAATTTAAGGAGGAATGTTATGACAAGTTTTCAAAAGTGTAAACCCATAATCCGCGACAATTCGCAATACTTATTATCACTTAAAGAATTGACTATCAGAATTCCTAAAGAAAACACTAAAGACAAGGCCTATTTTTCAAAACTCTATGCTTCTAGCAAGGCTGGATTTGATGGCGAAAAGAAAATCGATCGACTTCTAGAAACCATTCCTTTCCCTAGCCTCCACACGATTATCCCCAATTTTCATACCCAATCAACGTTTGGAACCTACTATCAGATGGATACGCTAATAGTAACGAATCGCTACATTTTACTACTAGAAATTAAGAACATTCGTGGTCATATTGAGTTCCAAGAGAATCCTGCACAAATTATTCGAACCTATGATGGTGTTGAAGAGAAATTGGACTGTCCGATCCATCAAATAATTAGAAACACAAATGCACTTTCCAATATAGTTTGTAAAATTACTACAAATCTGCCGGTGCATGCAGCAGTTGTTTTTTGTAACAGTTCAGCACACGTTTCATCCTATCCTAAAAACGCAAAAATTCTATATAAAAATCAAATAGATTTCTATATAGAAAATTTGAATAAATCACCTGAAAAAGTAGATAAGATTACTTTTCAAAAAATAGTAAAAAGACTTAATTCACTAAATAATAATTACAAACAAATCTCTTTGGCCACTCGATATTCTATTGACAGTATGAGTTTGCGACAAGGGATTTTTTGCGAAATTTGTGAAAGCAATATGTATTCACTACGGAATTCTTCTATATTCAGTTGTAATTCATGCAATAAAACTGATAAAGACATATTCACTAATTCGATAATAGGGTTATTTGGAATACTTGGTCCTGAATTAAAACGTAGTCAAATACAAACTCATCTTTCTGTAAGAACAAGATTCGGTATTATCAGAGCCCTCACCAAACTAAACTGCACCAAATCCGGCAGTGGAAAATCGACATATTACTCTTTGCCCAAATAAATAACTAAGCGCATTTTAACCTAACCTACGGGAACGGCTCCCCACGTTCCTCTAAACCAAACCTCAATTATTTCAACCCTTTCTAAAAACGCCAAACCCAACCCCCATAAAACGACAAAAGACTGCGAATCACCTACTAGTTAACTCGTTTTTGAAAAGTTTCACAACTTCTTCAAAGGCTCTCACCAAATTCTCATAAACTATAGGTATAATGAGAAGTATGTGAAAGGAGAGAGAGCTTGTGTTAGCAACAGATCTAGCGATTGAATCAATAATTGCCATCAGTGTCCATCTCTTTTTCATAGCCATTGCTTTCTATGGACTGCAAAGTGTTCGACTAGATGTTGTGTTTAAAAAAGGCCATGTATTTCAAGTCCAAGTGATGATGATTTTGCTTAGCTTAGTTATCGGTACAACGGCTGGAAACTTCTTCTTACAACTCATGAACTGGTCATCCCAGCTCCAATACTTATTCTAGGATGCGTCCATAGTTCGACGGCGCTCGAGAATTTTCTATTTCCCGGGAAATAATCTGTCGTATCATGTTTAAGTAGAATGTACCAGGGTATCTAAAAGTTAGCTGAACATTAGAGAGAGAAAACACATACTATAGTTGCAACTAGACTTGTGAAATTAGGGGATTAAGTTACTTGTCAGACTTCTCATTTCATTGTATGATGTAAATTGTGTTTTAATACCCTAATTTCAACAAATTCCGTATGTGAATGTATATATGAAGGCCATGTCAATTCTTTGGAGGTAACCAAATTGGATAAAATTATCGTAAAAGGCGGGCGCGCTTTAACAGGAAACGTAAGAGTAGAAGGAGCTAAAAATGCAGTGTTACCAGTACTTGCTGCAGCACTCCTCGCTTCAAAAGGAAAGAACATCATCAATGAAGTACCATCTCTTGCAGATGTAAATACAATTAACGAGGTTCTTCGCAGCCTCAATACAACAATCGACTACAAACCTGAAATGAATCAAGTAATCATTGATTCGACAGCACCACTCGAAAGCGAAGCGCAATTCGAGTATGTTCGCAAAATGCGTGCATCTATCCTTGTCATGGGGCCAATCTTAGCGCGTAATGGGTTTGCTCGTGTAGCACTTCCAGGTGGCTGTGCAATTGGAAGTCGTCCAATCGATCAACACTTAAAAGGTTTCGAAGCAATGGGAGCGACTATCTCATTCGGTCAAGGTTTTGTAGAAGCCCGCACGGAAGGACGCCTTCAAGGGGCGAAGATCTATCTCGATTTCCCAAGCGTTGGTGCAACAGAAAACATCATGACAGCTGCAGCACTTGCTGAAGGTACAACTGTTATCGAGAACGCTGCAAAAGAGCCAGAAATCGTCGACTTAGCAAACTTTATCAACAACATGGGTGGTAAAGTAAAAGGTGCTGGTACAGACGTAATCAAAATTGAAGGTGTGGCTGAACTAACAGGTGCAGAACACACAATCATTCCTGATCGCATCGAAGCGGGAACGTTCATGGTAGCAGCTGCTATCACACGTGGCGATGTAACAATCGAAAATGCGGTTCCAGAACATATGACAGCACTTATCTCGAAGATGCAGGAAATGGGCGTTGAAATCACTGAGACTGAAGCGGGTCTTCGTATTAAAGCAGAAGGCGAACTGAAATCAGTAGATATCAAGACAATGCCACACCCAGGATTCCCAACAGACGTGCAATCACAAATGATGGCATTAATGATGACGGCTCATGGTACAGGCATTATCACGGAAACGGTATTTGAGAATCGCTTCATGCACGTCGAAGAATTCCGACGCATGAATGGAAACTTGAAGATCGAAGGACGTTCAGTAATCATGGAGAACCCATCAGACTTACAAGGTGCAGAAGTAGCCGCTACAGATTTACGTGCAGCTGCAGCACTTATCCTAGCGGGACTTGTAGCAAATGGTGTAACTCGTGTTACAGAATTGAAACACTTAGATCGTGGATATGTGAATTTTGACAAGAAACTAGCAGCATTAGGGGCAGACGTTGAACGAGTTGGTACAGAGACAGTAGAACGCGAAGTACAACCGGTCTAATTCCATATACTATCCTATATAATTTCAAACAGCTTCTCTGCATAGAGGGGCTGTTTTTTTATGCTTTTAAAAGACGCAATCCTCAAAAAAATTATACGTTTCGACAAATAGTGTGATAAAATTAAAAGTTGAGATACCTAAGAGAGATAGGCTGGGAAGGGAGACCCCGACGAGAATGTTTTCAAAAGATATAGGCATAGATTTGGGTACAGCCAACGTGCTGATCCATGTAAAAGGAAAAGGGATAGTTTTAAACGAACCATCCGTAGTTGCGCTGAACCGACAAACGCGCCAAGTAATCGCTGTAGGCGAAGAAGCGCGTAAAATGCTAGGACGTACTCCTGAAAATATTGTGGCAATTCGTCCTTTAAAAGACGGTGTCATTGCTGACTTTGATGTAACGGAAAAAATGCTGAAGCATTTCATCAATAAACTGAACGTAAAAGGTATGTTCACGAAGCCTCGTATCCTGATTTGCTGTCCAACCAATATTACAAGTGTTGAGCAAAAAGCAATCCGCGAAGCAGCGGAAAAATCTGGCGGGAAAAAAGTCTACCTCGAAGAAGAACCAAAAGTAGCTGCAATTGGTGCGGGAATGGACATCTACCAACCAAGTGGTAACATGGTTGTCGACATTGGTGGAGGCACGACAGACGTTGCTGTACTCTCAATGGGGGACATCGTGACTTCTGAGTCCATCAAAGTGGCAGGCGATGTATTTGACCATGACATTTCGCAGTACATCAAGCGTGAATACAAACTGTTGATCGGAGAACGAACAGCAGAGACTATAAAGATGGAAATCGGCACAGTCTATCCAGGAGGTCGAAACGAAACAATGGAGATTCGTGGACGCGACATGGTGACAGGCTTACCACGTACGATTACCATCGCTTCAGAAGAAATTGAAAAAGCGCTGCATGAGTCGGTCGCTGTCATCGTCCAAGCATGTAAAAATGTATTGGAAAAGACACCACCTGAACTTTCAGCAGACATCATCGATCGCGGTGTGATCATCACAGGTGGAGGCGCACTTCTTCACGGGATGGATCACTTGCTGACAGATGAACTTAAAGTACCGGTCTTCTTAGCGGAGCATCCAATGGATTGTGTAGCCATTGGAACGGGTATGATTCTAGACGGAATCAGCAAATCATCACGACGCTAAAGGCCATGTAAAGGAGCACATGGAATGGAAGAAGAAAAAAAAGTGGTGACACGTAAGCAAGCGAAAGCTGCTCGTGAAACTACTAATGAGGAACAACAGAAGACCACAGAGCAGAAGCCGCAAAAGCCAACACGTTGGGTCCAAATTCGTATGTTCCCGATTTGGTTACGCGTCATCCTTGTCCTTCTCTTTATTGCAGGTGCAATCGTTGCTGGACTTACAGTGGGCTATGCGGTTATTGGTGGCGGCGACCCAACAGACGCTTTAAAGTGGGAAACCTATCAACACATTCTTGATATTATGAATGGTACGACTGAATAAGGGGGAATTTTGTATGTTGACGACAGAACAAATTCAAGCGATTTTGCCACACCGTTATCCATTTTTACTAGTCGATCGGATTTTAGAGATGGAAGAAGGAAAACGTGCAGTCGGCTTAAAAAATGTATCCATTAATGAAGACTACTTCAATGGTCACTTCCCAGGGTATCCTGTCATGCCAGGTGTCCTCATCGTGGAAGCTCTAGCACAAGTGGGCGCAACAGCCGTCCTACAAATGCCAGAGTACAAAGGTCGTCTCGCTTTCTTCACAGGCATCGACAACTGTCGCTTTAAGCGCCAAGTCAAACCAGGTGACCAACTTCGCTTAGAAGTAGAACTAACGCGTCTGCGCGGTTCTCTTGGAAAAGGTCATGCCATCGCGACAGTAGATGGAGAAATTGCATGCGAAGCAGATATCTTGTTTGCAATCGGACCAAAAGTTGAAGACTCTACAAACTAATATGTGCGGTGTAGTCGATTTCATACTGCCCATTAGGATTTGGTAATGTGTGCGACTCCCGAATAATGCCTTCTTTCTGTAACAGACTAACAGCAGTCACTTTGCTGTGATGAGTCTTTTGCGAAAGGAGGTTTTTTCATCCTTTTTTATAGGTACCTGTCCCAAACACTATTCTGACATTCATGACTATTCACTAAGTATGCAATGCTACCACGCATTCCTGTGTTAGAAAATGGATAATTATAAATTGTGTTGAAATTGTATGGGGTCCAGGTACCTTTTGGGAACTATTGGTAAATTGTGCTGGGCACTTAGTGGAACTCAACGTCTTAGAGCGCACAATTTCTGACCAGTCGGCTCCACATCTTAAGCGTCCTCATCCTCTTTCAAAACTGGCCGCTCTTTCATCGCCTTCTCAAACCGCTCAAGAAGCGCATCGCCTTCAAAACCATCTTCAATCAACTCAGCAAGCAATCCTTCTGCGTACTTTCGGCGCGCTTGCTTCAACGTGCCGCGGAACAATACAGAAATCGAATCGCCGACCTGTTTGACGGAGTAGGCCATCACCTCAAACGGAGCGGGTTCATTCTCAGGGTATGAGATCACAACGCGAGCTTCTACGATTTCTTGTGTAGCCACTAAATCATCAAAATACGGTTTCAAATCTTTCGTCGTAAACAACTCGATCGCCCAGGAACGAGAAGAGTTTTCCTGATTGATGATAATACCATCTTCGATTGGAACAAGTTTTGATTCGTGTTGACTCAAAATAGATGTCTCGATCACTTTAAATGTTTTCATAACTAAGTTTGGCCTCCAAATCACTGCATTTTCACAAGTATAGCATAGCGCAAAAAAAATTTAAGAAACGATCAAATTAAAGTTTTCACATCGAAACTCCTCTGAAAATGAAATTTTCACAGCGAAAAATGACGAAAATGGCTAAAAACGGCTATGAAAACTCCATTTTGTCCATTTGCCAGCACTCAACACCCTGAAGTATGCTGTGCGAGAAGGGAGGTGAGAACTGTGAACAAGGTTGCACTAATCGGTCGGCTGACCAGAGACCCAGCCCTTCGAACACTTCAAGATGGAAGGGGGCTGACAAGCTTTGCGATTGCTGTACCAAACGGCTACAAAAAAGATGAAGCGGACTTCATCAACTGTACGATCTTCGGCAAACTGGCGGATCTGACCGTCAAGTATTGTGGAAAAGGATCACTCGTTGGCGTGACAGGGCGGATACATAGCCGTTCCTACGACAAGGAAGGGACGCGCATCTATGTCACCGAAGTCATTGTAGAAGAAATACGATTCTTGGCAACAAAACGCAAGGAAGAACAACCTGCGGACCGTGTAGAAATGAACGAAGAACGTTTTGAAATTCCTGCTGATTTTAAACCAAATACGACTCCAGTCTAAAAACACTAACACATCGCCATGTGTAGGTTTCTCTCAAAAAAGCCAGCCTCTTTGGTATGGGGATAACAAAGAGGCTGGATTCATCAGGAAAGTGTCAAAAGATCTGTCAGTTCATCATCACTAAGTTCCGTGATCCATCGGCTCGAATGAATCAGTTCGTCTGACAACGACTGCTTCTGTTCGAGTAAGGTATCGATCTTCTCTTCAATTGTTCCGATTGTCAAAAACTTATGCACATGCACGAACTGTTGCTGACCGATACGGTACGCACGGTCCGTTGCTTGATTCTCGACCGCCGGATTCCACCAGCGATCGGCATGAATGACGTGAGTCGCAGCTGTTAGATTTAGACCTGTTCCACCAGCCTTGAGCGATAATAAGAATATCGGAAACTCACCCGCCTGGAAAGAGGCAACTAAATCGTCGCGCTGTCCTTTTGCCATGCTGCCTGTTAAAAATGGGCTGTCGATGTCATACAGTTCACTGAAGCAGTGCTGCAATAGATGGCCCATGCCGATATACTGTGTGAAAATCAGACACTGTTCTCCACGCGCAGCGATTTCACCTGCGAGCGATACGATTCCTGCAAGTTTCGCAGATCGCTGAAGCATCGTCTCCGCTTCATCAAACGGTTCTTTCAAATAGAGCGCAGGGTGGTTACACAACTGCTTCAGCTTGCTCAGCATTTTAAGAACTAGACCCTTCCTCTGGAAACCGCTGAGATTGCCGAGTTGGCTCACTGATTCTTGAATCAGAGATTCGTATAGTGCAGCTTGCTCGGTCGTCAATGCGCAGTATTCTTTCTGCTCAAGCTTCTCAGGCAAATTCAGTTGTAAGTCAGGATCCCGCTTTGTGCGGCGCAACAAGAACGGCTGGATTTTCGTCCGCAGACGATGTTTGGCTTGTTCATCTTCATCTCGTTCAATCGGTGCCATATACGTTTCCTGGAATGACTTAAATGAACCGAGATAGCCTTTATGAATAAAGTCAAAAATCGCCCATAGCTCAGATAATCGGTTCTCAATAGGAGTACCTGTCAATGCGATATGGTGCACACCACGCAGCTTACGGATTGCCCGTGACTGCTTTGTTTGCATATTTTTTATGTTTTGCGCTTCATCTAAAGTTACCGAACTCCAGGCAACACGCTGAAGCGGTTCGGCATCTTGTGTGGCAATCCCATACGTCGTTAACACTACATCTGCATCCGTCGTGATTTCACCACGATTGGAGCCGTAATGTGTCGCGACACGAAGAGAAGGTGCGAATTTTTGAAGCTCTTTTTGCCAGTTCCCAAGAACGGACGTCGGACAGATAATGAGAGACGGTGTGTCCGGCTGCTGTTCATGCACATGCAATAAGTAGGCAATCAACTGAACCGTCTTCCCAAGCCCCATGTCATCGGCTAAAATCGCCCCGAACGACTCTTTGCGCATAAACCCGAGCCAGTTCAATCCAAGCTGCTGATACGGACGCAGCTCGGTTAACAAACGAGGAGATGGCTGAATTTCTGGGAAGGCCTTCTTCTCTTGAAGCTGTGTCAAGTAGCTCTCGAGCGACTGATGGAGCTGGAACTGGATGAGCGGGTCATCTGAATCGTCATCCTCTGCAGGCACTGTCAATTCATCCGGAAGCTCTTGGAACAACAAGTCACGCACGGTCCATTCCTCTTCTTCTGAACGGTCGAGCAGCTTGCGAATCTCTTGGATCCACTGCGCATCGATTTGGAACCACTGATCACCTGAACGAATAAACGAACGATTTTCTTCTACCATCTGGCGGAACTGTTCTTCGCTAATATCTTGACCACCTAATGAGAAGTTCCAGTTAAATTGAATGATTTGTTCAAGGCCAGCAGCAGACTTGTAGCGACCTGCACTGGCAGAAGCACGGACCTGCATCTTCGACTCTTTGATTTCCTTTAACCAAGCTGGCAACACGACGTCATAGCCAAACGCTTGAAGTTTCGCTAAATCGTGGCGCAAAAAGTCTCTTACCTGTAAATCATCGAGGGCAACGTGGAAAAAGCTCTCGGACTCCTCATCAAGCACTGACACGAACGGGATGACACCACGTTGGAATGTTGTAATGACGTCTGATAAATGAACCCACTTCGGTGGTAGTGCTTCTTCAATCGGAAGGAAGCGCTTTTTCACAGCAGGCGTCCAGTAACTTGAACTGCGCACACCCCGAACGACTGTCTCCAAAATCCACTCATCCGTCATATCATCTGGCTCCATCAAACGCAGGGCTACGTGAATTTCCGGATGTTGCTGCACTTTATCCATCGGCCAACCGCCAGACTTGAAATACTCTTGTAAGCTGACTAAGTCATCGTAAGAAAATGCAGCTTGGCGTGCTTTTTGCAAAATCGCGGTCTCCACGATAGTTGTGACGGCCGTGTCTTCACTAGCTGTGACGAATAGGCTATTGACGTCAAAACGTACGTGATCCCAAAGGTTTTTATTTTGGTAAATCGAAGCCGCTTCTTGAATCGCGTCAAAGTGTTTCGTCGATTCCGGGTCATGGCCATAAAATTCATAGATATCCGATGGGTTTGGCAATAAGTCGATTGCATCTAAGCTCGACAATAAGAATTTGCCCTTTTTGTCTTCTATAGGAAGTCCAAAAAAACTATCACGGTGCTTTCCGAAAAGAATCGTCTTCAAGCGATCCGTACTACCTGGACTTGAAACCGCAAACCCACCATCTAGTTTCTCTACAGTAATTGGAACTGAAAATAGTTTCACAGTGACAGATTTCCTTTCTCCATTTCTTGCTGGAATGCCCGCAAGCGACGGAATTTTTCGCGGATCTCTTGAACGTAGTGATTCCAGTAGACGGTCTCGTTCGCAGCCTTTGCTAGCTGTTTCATCTTCTTCATATAGCGCACAGCTTGTTTATAGCTGTCGCGCTTCTTCTCATTAATTTCCCGCATCACATTCATGTGATAGAGAGGAAGAAGGACAAACGGAGCCTCGTCTTTTACAATTTCTAATCCACATGTTTCTGCATACGTGATTCCGCTTTGGCAGTAAAGATGCAGATCGGCCCAATCATTATAGCGCTCTTGATCAATCAACCAATTCGAAAACGGTTCGAGCGTAAATGGAATGAGCATGCGATAAAACTTAGCCTGACTTTCTTCGGACAAGTCGAGCTGTCGTTCGATATAACGAAGTGTATACACAAGTCGGGAAGCGCGCGTATCGGTATCTAGATACTCCTCAATAGCCGGAAGCAGCCGTTCAAACATTTGTGTGGCCATCTCGATTTGGTGTTCCTCAAGAGAAAACTGAATAAGCGACAAATAGTTTGCGACTTCATCTGTAGGAATCTTTGTCATCGATTTCAGTAAACGATCCGTCTGACCAAGTTGGAAATAAAACAATTGACGGACTTGAAGCAGCGAGTTGCCATCTTTTGTTTCGGAATGCGCTTCTAAGAAAGCCAGTTCCTTCTCTCGTGCGTGCTTGGATGTCCCAAGTTCTGACCAATAATGTGAGTAGAGAGCACTGCGCTGTGAGAAATAGCCTTCCGCATCTGTTAATAAGTGGCGCACGTAGCGTTCGATGCGCTCATAAAACGGATCAGCTGCAAAGAAACGCGGTTGTTGCTGCAATTGCTTGAATTGGTGTTTCAATTCTTGAATCGTTTCGTCTAGATAATACCGTACGCGACCGCGTTCATTCTCACGACTAAAACTGTTAAATGTCGGCCACAACTTTACAAGGGTCATCAAGGTGACACTCGTATCAAATAGTACATGCCATTCCCGTTCAAGCGGACGAATGCGCTGCATTTGCCGTTTGTAATCGCCGAGCGCAAACTCCATTAGGAAAAAGCTCGATGCATGTTCTTGCATGACGAGTTGATTGAGTAATGTACTAGCATACTGTTCCCAAGCGAGTGGCGTGCGGTCTTTTTGAATGGCTGCAATCGACTGGTGGTCGGCATGGGAGCGCCATGTTTTCACCCATTCGCTTAACGAATTCATATGTTGATAAAAATAAAACAACACAGCAGCCTGATGGCGACACATTTTTCGTCCACTGCACGAACATGATGATTCTTCATAGAACGAGATATGGACGTACGCATCCTGAACATCGCGAACCACAAAATCGGCTTCGTGCTGGACCGGCTTATAATCAACAAGTTGAACGGCACCATTCCGAACAAAAGATTGTGCACTCCGGACGAGCGACTCATCTTGTGCGACACCCGCCATCAAGTACTTACCGAGCTGCTTCATAAACTGTTCTATAGGTTCTTCATAAAACGTCAAAAGACGCTGAACTGTCATCCCTTTCACAGGGGTTCACCACTCATTTCTAAAAGACTATCCTTCCATTATAACGTCTTTTGGACAAAGAAAAAACATGGATTGCGAATTTCGCATCCATGTTTGGTCATCCTTTCAGTTGATCAGTGAACTCTTTTAATTGTTGCTCGCGCTCTTCTTTCGATAGTTCACGTAAATGAAGTAGTAGATTCCTAAAGTCTGCATTCGCCATCAATTCCGAAACGAAGGGTTGGAACTGTGCATAATAGCGGTCTTGTGATTCTTTAGCCTGTTCTACAAAAGCTTCTGTAGTTTTACGATTGTTTTGATCATCCGTCAACAGATTCAAAAATTGTTCATCGGACAAGCGATATACTGAGCGAATTAAATTTATCATCTCTAAGCTAGGTTGACGCGCGGATGATTCATAGCGCGAGAGTGTAGCATTTGAAATCTTTAAAAGCTTTGCGGCCTCTTCTTGAGAGATATCCAATTGCTCATCCCGATAAGCCTTTAGTTTTTCATGAAATTTCATGCGTCTCACTCCTCTTACCAATATGGCAAGAATACCGATGATGTATACGATAAAGTGATTTTTTACCGAAATGGTAAAAAGCATAAAATCCCAATTGAGATAGTTTATAACCAAAATATAGTATAAAATAACTAATGAAAGAGTGAGAACAATGCCACGGTATAAAACAACGTTTCACCTATGCAAACTCAACCTTCAACGAAAAAATGTCTATCTGGAAATTACGAAATGCGAACCTGAGGAAGCAATCGAATATCTAAAAAATGTAGAAGTAAAAGCAACTTCCTGTGGAAATGAAATTGAAGTTTTAACTGAAAAGGAGTTAACAAAAACAGAGCTAAGAGAACTTCCATTGAAATGTGTTATGATGATCCATGATTCCGGAATCGGGTACTTCTCGGAGCGTCCAATGATGAGACCCTCTAAAGTGAGAAGTAAACAATAAAGCAGAGGTCCAAAATAAAACCGTACTGTGAAATAGAAGTACTTGGAAAGAGTCTAGACAACGCTACTAGGCTCTTTATTACTTTTTTGTGAACAAAGATGTTTTCATGCACAATTTTTCGGGAATATGATACACTAATACAATCAGAATATTCTAACAATAAAAGGAGGGGGAGAACATGCTACATGTCGAGATGATGAAACCGTTCCACACAGAAATAAAAGACAATAAGATTCGCCTGGTATTTGCGTATCAATACTTTTCACTACGTAAAGATGATGAAGTGTTTAGCTTCATTCCGGTCGAAGGCAAAGAGATTGTCCTGAATAAAGACACACTGCAAGTCGAAAACTTGTCCGAAGTGTTTGTATTCCAAAAAGGAAATCGCTTTATCCGGTTACCACTGTATCAACTGTTGCTTGTTTCAGACGTTCACGACCATCTCAAAGTTTTAGTTCAACCGGTCGCTGAGCAAGAAAGTAACGAAGAAGTGAACGGGCTTATTCAAGAGCTGGAGCTTCAAAACTTTGAACGCTTGATGGACAACGCTCTGACGCAACGCGATGTTGACTTGTTCTATCAATTATTAGCCACTCAGCATGATGGAGGTACGTATGTATAATTCAACTCAATAAAAAGCATCTATCACACGAACCGCCGTCTGATAGATGCTTTTACTGTTTTAGAAGAAAAATTGTAAAAATAGCACAGAAATAGTTGACCCAATCAAACCAAATAGAATATCCCCCCAGCTAAACGACAAATCAAACAACTGCCGCATTGTAATCCGCCCCTTTCTGTTACTAAAGTAGTCGTCTTTCCTATATAAAAGTTACATACAAAATAATTTCTTTATTTGTTCGGGTTTCCGTTCATCCCTCTATCCAATATATGCTAGAATTATCTGTATGGATGAGGAGGTCTATCATGTTTTTAGAATTTCATTTTTGGCGCTATTTTTTCACCAGGGGCACATTACTCACGAACCTTGCTGAAACTGAAACGATTCGTGGATTTAAAAAATGCGTAAGTGTAGTGCTTGCGTGCACCATACTCTTATATATCGTTATGAACAGTTGGGGAATGACCACTACTGCTCTCACTTCACTTTATGTGATAGGTTTTACCGATACATACGCTGCTGCAAGGTGGATTTCCTTACTCGGAATCATTTTATTTGCTGTACTCTACTTTGGTTTCCATTTCTTTGGAGTCAGCTGGCTCCTTCACCTCATCACCAAAATTCCATTACGGATTGCAGCTGTCATGCAGTTATACGTAGTGGCAACCTTGTTGATTGAAAAACTGGTTTTACTTTTAGTCTTTGTCATGCTTGGCTATACAACGCATCTTTCATTCTTATCGTTTGGTCCCGTTGCGGCCCAATTTTTAGATCATAGTTACTTTCATTATTTCTTCAATCAATTCTCCTTATTCACAGGAGTCGTGCTTGCGATTCAGCTGCAATTTTTACGCCGCTTTACAACTCTTTCCACTCCTGTACTTCTTGCGATTTTATTTGCTTTGACGACAGTATTTGCAGCTGTTGTCGCTTTGATTAGCGTATTGCCTCTACAGTCATGGGTGTTAGGAGGTGGCTTCTAATGCGCCGGTTTTACACAGTGGGTCTTGCAGTTGCGATTACAGCTTTTCTAGCTGCGAACGCCATTTTGGTTTTCAAAGAAGATAGTATCATCGCACGCAACTATTACATCGATGAGCATATCCGAGTAGCTGAAGGAGAGTTCAAACGCGAGATTGAAAAAGAAGCGGTCACAGTGCCGGTTACCACTTTAAAAGTGACACTTGAACGTGACGTTCTTGAAACCGTCATCGTTGAACCAGGAGCAGCAGTTGCGCTTGGTGACACGTTAGCCATCCTTGATACATCAGAACGAGACACGCTTCGTGCTGAATGGGATGCGATGGTCGGTGCGTATCAAACGGAGATTCGGGACCTCGGAGCAGTTTTGTCCAGCCTGAGAACGGCGAAGAGTCGTTCCAACTCTACTACATCGAGCAACGGACGGGCCACTTCTTCCGGAAACAGTCAAGATGACGTGGTGGATGTCACTGTCAATTTAGAAGTCGATGTAGAAATCACAGAGGACGCTACATACGATAGTGCGATTGCCGAAATTGAACAAAAAATTGCTGAAGTTGAACGGGAGCTATCAATTGTACAAGCACAGCTTTCCTCAACCGCAGAGAACTTAGAGTTTGTGAGTCCGATTGATGGATTTGTTGAACAAATAGAAGAGTTTGAAACACAACTTGTGTTCCACATCGTGCCATCCGAGCAGACGTTGGTCACATTCGTTGAAGAAAAACACTGGCATGAAATCGAGGCCGCCCAACCGGTACAAGCCTATTCTACCCATCTCGCGAAATCTTATGCAGCACAAGTCGCTGGAAAAGGAACGATGCCAGTGACCGACAATCGCTGGAAAGAAATTCACGGGCAGTTTGAGCAACATCCTGATCTGCCGCTTTATGAAATCCAGGTGACGCCTGCAGAACCTTTAGAAGGCCTTCCGTTTGGAGCGAACGTCAACACGATCATCACAATTGATCAAGCGACGGGGGCGATGCGTCTCAGAGATGATTGGACAATTACACGAAACAAAGAATATGCAGAAGTCTACTCGATATCAACGGAAGGAACAATTGGTCGTATTCCTATTACTATTGGATTTGATATGCCGGAAACGCAATCCATAATTGTGGACGATGGACTAGTGAACGGTCAAATCGTACTAGATGATACGTTCCGACGTAACAATGCACGTACGTTCTTCCCGCAACCACTCGAACTTCCGAGCTGGGCAACTGTAAAAGCTCTAGGGTGGAAAGATTACATGGCTTTCCTTATTCAAAAGCCTTATGTACCTAACACTGAAGAAGATGTAGAGGAAGAAGTAGACGCTGAGAACGCTGAAAACTAATGTCTGGAACACCCCTTGAATCTTGAGGGGTGTTTTTTGTTTCTTTATGGGGTGACAGGCACCGAATGGAAGTAGCTCCCATTTGGTGCCTGTCACCTTAAATTCTTCTCGAACACCTTCCACATCTTAAGTAAAAAGAGTATACTTTCACACATACATACAAAATTTAGAAAAGCGAAAGAAGGGTTGGCATGGACGCTCGTTTTAAAATCGCTCACCGGGAAGCGAAAATCGGTGTAGGCCTTGCAATTGCTCACTTTCTTTGGTGGTTTGGCTTCGCTTACGGACTTGGGAGTCGGCCGGTTGAAGAATACACGTATATTCTAGGATTTCCGGATTGGTTCTTTTACAGCAGCATCGTCGGATTTGTTCTGATTGCCCTGACAATTGTTGTGATTGCGAGATTCTTCCTCACCGAAGTGTCGTTTGAAGAAGAGGAGGAGCGCGAATGAACTGGCAAGTAATTGCCCCGCTAGTCTTCTTCTTGATTGCGATCTTTGCGACAGGTTGGTTTGCGAGTAAACAAAAGGGAAGTTCCGGAAATTTCTTAAATGATTACTTTTTAGGCGGTCGCGAGCTCGGAGGATTTGTTCTTGCGATGACCATGGTGGCCACGTATGGGAGTGCTTCAAGTTTTTTAGGAGGACCCGGTACGGCTTACACTATGGGGTTTGGCTGGGTGTTGCTTGCGATGACCCAGGTCGTGACGGGGTATTTCGTACTTCTGATTCTCGGGAAAAAGTTTGCGATCATCGCTCGTCGCTATAAAGCCGTGACACTGATTGATTTCTTGAAAGCGCGCTATAACAGTCCGTTCGTTGCCATCTTGTCAGCATTTGCTATCGTCATCTTTTTATTTTCGGCAATGACGGCACAATGGGTCGGTGGTGCGCGTCTCATTGAAACGTTGACGGGACTGAGTTACACGTCTGCACTCTTTATTTTTGTGGTTGCTGTCCTGGTTTATGTGACGACTGGAGGATTTCGGGCGGTCGCTCTGACAGATGCTGTGCAAGGAACAATCATGGTGATCGGAACAACAATTTTATTGATTGCCGTCATTATTGCAGGGGGCGGAATTCCAACTATCATGCAAGACTTGTTGTCGGAAAACCCGAATCTCGTAACGCCATACGGGAATGATGGGAATTTATCTGCCGCCTATGTATCATCCTTTTGGATTTTAGTGGGTGTCGGTGTCGTAGGACTTCCACAAATAGCAGTCCGAGCGATGTCGTACAAAACATCTCGCGGGATGCACCGGGCACTTGTCATAGGGACGATTGTTACAGGGTTCATCATGTTGAACATGCACTTGATTGGTGTGTTCGCACGTGCGGTCATGCCAGGTATCGAGGTTCCGGATGCAGTCATACCATTGATTGCACTGGATGTGTTGCCACCATGGCTTGCAGGGATTGTGTTGGCCGCGCCATTAGCGGCCATCATGTCGACGGTCGATTCCCTATTACTTCTCGTCAGTTCGTCCGTCGTAAAAGACGTCTATCTCGGGTACATTCAACCGAATGCATCGATGAAAACGGTGAAGCGTCTTAGTTTTGGAGTGACAGCTGTTTTAGGCTCGATCGTCTTCGTTCTAGCAGTGAATCCACCAGAGCTTTTGATTTTCTTGAACTTGTTCGCGTTCGGAGGTCTAGAAGCCGCATTCATCTGGCCGATTGTGCTCGGACTCTACTGGAAATACGGCAATAAATATGGCGCGATTGCATCTATGCTAACGGGAATCTTCGGCTACATCGCCTTGCATTTTTACAATGTGGAAAACGGAAATCTTTTCGGCATCCATACAGTGGTCGTTCCAGTCGTAGTGTCATTTGTTGCGTACATCGTGTTCAGTTTACTCATAAAACGACAAGTGTATCGTTTCTAAAGAGAGGAGGCGCGTCATGAGCCGCGTGAAAATCTACTGGATGCTTGTCGGCGTTATGTTTACTTGGGGCGCCAATGTTCCGATGCTGAAATTCATTGGAACCTACGTGCCTCCTGTTACCGTGACAGGAATCCGTATCTTGATGGCGAGTCTTGCTGTCTTTCTAATTTTAAAGGTGTTAAATATCTTGCGGAAACCGACAAAGCGGGAATGGAAATATATCTTGGTCGGTGCTTTTTCCAATGTATTGCTCCACCATTTATTTCTCAACCTTGGACTTGCAGAAACGTCTGCCACTTCCGGTGGTTTGATACTTGGAACGGGACCGATCCTGACGGCGATTGCTGCAGCGATTTTCTTGAAATACTTCCCGTCACGTCTCCAGTGGTTAGGCCTGATACTTGGAATTTCCGGAGTCACCATTGCGGTGTTGGTCGGCTCCACAGGATTTGATACAAATATCGGAGACTTCTACATATTCATTTCAATTTTGTCGCAAGTTTTAAGCTACATGGTCGTTGTGAAAGCTGCTCGGACACTAGACCCACGTGTGATGACGGCCTATATGATGGGCGTGGGCTCGATTGGCTTGATTGTGACGAGCTTGATACTAGAGCCAGGGGGAATGGTTGAATTTCTCGACGCTCCACCAATTTTCTGGGCTGTTTTCTTGGCATCCGGCTTGATTTCGACAGCTCTCGGCCACATGATTTACAACTATGCAATCGGGCAAGCAGGAGCTACCCAATCGGCTATCTTCATGAATTTGAACCCATTATTTGCGATGATTCTTTCCAGTCTCTTCCTTGGAGAAATCCTCACGCTCCGGCATTTCGTCGGCTTCTTCCTCATCGTGGCGGGTGTCATGCTCGGTTCTGGTGCAGCGGAAGACCTGTATAAAAAACATAAAGCGAGATCAACCACTCCCAGTAGTTAGCGGGAGTGGTTTTTTGAGGTGATCTTTTGGGGTGACAGGCACCAAATGGGAGCAGTTCCCAAATGGTGCCTGTCACCACTTGGGGATTACATCCATTTCCAGGCAAGGTAGGTCTAATTACCTGAAAATTCAGCTATACCCCCAAAAATCGAATACTTCCTCACGAATAGGATGGCGTACACCACTTTGGTGGTGAAAAAATTTCCTATGAGGTGATGGACACATGAAGACACGCAAATGGAAACGTATGACAGCGGCAGCGATGATTGCCACAATGACAGTAACAGGCGCAACATATGTCTGGGCAGATGAGTACAAATCTGTTTCTCTAAACGACATAGAGGAAACGACAGCTCCTGTTGTGGACTTGACAAACGTTCAGAATGATAACTTATACGAAGAGACAGCGCCTTCAAACGAAGAACTAAAAGTAGTGTTTGAAGAACGCATTGCTAAACTAAATGAACTGATTGTACAAATTGACGACGAAGAAATCACAGCACTCTTAACACAAGCTGTGGAACGCTTCGAATCTAAGATTGCTGAACTTGAAGCGGGTGAAGGTGTGGAAGAGCCAGTCGACGGTGAAACGCCAATTGAAGGCGAAGAGCCAGTTGAGGGCGAAGAACCAACTGACGAAAACACAGAACTTGAAATGAAAAAAGAACAACTTGCGTTCAAGATTGCCATCATGACAAAAGTCTATGAGCAAGTTGGAAGCGATCAAGCACGTACTGCAATTCAAGCGAACATCGACAAATTCCAAGCTCAACTAGACGCACTTAACGAAGAAGTTCCAGTCGAAGAGCCAGTCATCGAGGAACCCGTAGAGGAAGAACCAGTCGTCGAGGAACCAGTAGTTGAAGAGCCTACAATTGAAGAAGAAGTCGCAGAAGAGCCTTCAGAGAAACAAATTCCTGCAGCTGCAGTAGCAGGAAAAGTAAAAGCTGAAGAAAACAAAGCTAAAGCAGAAGAAAAGAAAGCTGCTGCTCAAGGCAAAGCCGAAAAGAAAGTAGAAAAAGCGCAGGCTAAAGCAGACGAAGCAAAATCAAAAGCAGACGAGAAAGTAGAAAAAGCGCAAGCTAAAGCAGACGAAGCGAAAGCAAAAGCAGAAGAAAAAGTAGAAAAAGCCCAAGCTAAAGCAGACGAAGCGCAAGCTAATGCAGAAGAAAAGAAAGCTGCTGCTAAAGAAAAAGGTAATGGCAAAAACTAACAATTTTGAAAGGGACGCATTTTGCGTTCCTTTTTTTAATCGGTACCTGTCACCAATTACCAGCGGTTTCCATTTGGTGCCTGTCACCACTCCCAACTGGCAATGTCCGCGGAACTCGATTCAGTGTCCGCGAAAGGACCATTCAATGTCCGCAAACCCGATATCAATGTCCGACTAAAGAGACTTTTCCCCCGAACTAGCCAGAACCTAAGTCTCAAAGACCTTTCTTGAACAGATCACTTTCGCTTAATTCTACTTTCGACTAAAAAAAGACCCCCATAAATCAACTTTCCCATGCGAATAATACTACGTAGAACACCAACCAAATCAACGGTATCGTGCATTCTACTCAACTTTAAACCTGAAACAGAACAGTTCTTTTCCTCGCTTTTTTCTATGGTACTATTAAAGAAATGAGTATAGGAAAGAACGGAGGGGTAGTAGTGCGATTCTCTTTGTTTTCGAAAAACGACAATCACGAGCTGCACCTCGTGATGCGTGCAAAGGCGGGGGATGAGGAGGCGCTGCACGACCTTCTCATTGCCCACACCCCTTACATTAAAAAAACAGCTTCCTTTATATGCAAGCGAGCAATAGACGAACACGATGAAGAATACAGCATCGCGTATCAAGCCTTCCATGAAGCCGTCGAAAATTACAATCCGGAGTCATCTGCCAAGCTTACAACATTTGCGCATTTGATTATTAAACGCCGGATTATTGACCATATCCGAAAAGAACAACGCCATACGCAGCACCTGACGGGAGAAGCGGCGGATGTTGAAATGGCCGATATAGCGGTTAGTACATTTGCAGACTATCAGTTGCGCATGCAACGAAAAGAAGAAATTAGTGCGTATCAACTCGCGCTGTTCCCATTTCATCTTACATTTGATGAACTGACAAAACTGGCGCCAAAACATGAAAATTCCCGCAAGACCATTATAGAAGTTGCTCACATTATTGCCGACACTCCGCAATTCGTCGAACATCTAGAAGCGAAACACACATTGCCACTGAAACAAATCGAAGACCTTGTAGACATCTCACGAAAAACACTTGAACGTCACCGAAAATACTTGATTGCCCTCGTCATTTTACTGACAGGAGATTATCCCGCTCTAAAAACAATGGTGAAAGGAGGAAGACGAGAATGAAACACTACGGAATCGTGATGGAAATCAATAAAGACTACTGCATCTTTTTATCCGATGAAGGCGACTTCATGAAAGGCATTCCAGATCAAGAAGTCGATGTTGGTGAGTACACGTATTTCACAGAATACAAACTTTCCTACTTCCGAGCAAACTCGACCTTCCTTGCACCAGTGTTAGCGGTAGCAGCCACAGTTTTCCTGATCTTTGGCGCGACCTTAACGGATATGCCCGAAGCATATGCCTTCGTAGACCTTGAAAATGGAGAGCGTATCGAAATCGGCATAGATGATGAAGGGACGGTTGTTTATGTGGAAGGCTATGATCAACCGGACGCCTTGAAAAATCGGAAATTGGAAGAAGTGCTTGTAGAACTTGCTGAGACATTAGAAGGTACAGAGTTTTCAGCGGATGCGACACACGATCAACTGATTCGTGCAAAACTAGCCGATGCGATTGAACAAGCTGAGTTTGCAGTACAACAAGCCAATCAATCAGAACCCGTAGAGCAAGAGGTAGAAGCACCAATTGAAGAAGCAGTTGAAGTCGAAGAATCTGCATCTGAAGAAACCTCAGAAGCGCCGGGGCAAGCTGGAACGGCACCAGGCAAATCTGGACAGACTCCAGCAAACGGCCAGGAGCCACCAGGTAAGTCAGGAGAAGCCCCTGGTAAATCAGGTGACAATCCTGGGAAGTCTAACGAAGCCCCCGGGAAATCGAGTGATAATCCAGGCAAGTCTGAAGACGCACCCGGGAAGTCCGAAAGTGCACCCGGTAAATCAGAAGATGCCCCTGGAAAGTCCGAGAAAGCTCCGGGACAGTCTAAAGGGAATTCGGGTGAAAACGGAAAATCCAACTCCAACGGAAATTCTGAGAATAATGGAAACTCGAACTCTAACGGAAACTCGAATTCCAATGGAAACGGTAAAGACAATGGGAATGGGAACAACTAAACTCTCGAGATCTGCACTTTAAAAGTGTGGGTCTTTTTTTATTTGGTGCCTGTCACCATTTACCAGCAGTTCCCATTTGGTGCCTGTCACCAATCGTTCGTCACCATTCAATGTTTTTGAGTGATACTGCTCTTAAATTCAATCGACAAGAGGAGGTAGTGAGTTCCTGGGGAATCAGAGTATGGTGGAGACCCCGCAGTGGAGGCGAGAAGTGCAAGCTTCTCGTATGCCAAGAGGAGGCTCCGCTATGCTCCCCCTGGAACTCACTGCCGTAGCGCCAGAGATTGACTACTAAAAGTAGTGGCGTTCTCCACATCTAAATGGAATCGAGTTCCGAACGCCAGAAACACGCTCCGGAATCAGCCGCACCCGCAAAGACTGAAGAGCGCCTTCACGGGTACGTCTGATTTCCTCGGAGTTTCTAGAGTGGCGTTCTCCACATCTAAAAATACATTTGACTTTATAATTATGCAGTCGTATACTAAAAAATAACTTGTTTTGGAATCGGAGTTGAAACCACTATGAAAATCGGCATAATTGGTGCTACAGGGTATGGGGGACTAGAACTCATCCGTATTCTGACAAACCACCCGAACGTCCACGAAATCCACGTGTTTTCCTCATCAGAAGAAAATATACACATTTCGCATAAATATACGCATTTAATGAATATAATCGAACAACCTTTGCAGGCAATCTCGATAGATACCCTCGCAAAGCTAGATGTTGTCTTTACAGGCACCCCAGCAGGCGTCGCATCGACCATTCTCCCAGATCTGCTCGGGAAGGGGCCAAAACTGATTGACCTCTCCGGTGATTTCCGGATTCAAGACCCCACAACTTACGAAACGTGGTATCAAAAACCGGCAGCTCCCCAACAGGCGGTTCAAAAAGCGGTCTATGGTTTACCAGAATGGAACCGGCAACAGATCCAAACAGCCGAGCTCATCGCAAACCCGGGGTGTTATCCGACGGCAACACTACTCAGCTTGCTTCCGCTTATTAAAGAAGGCCTGATCGACCCGGCACATCTTTATACAGATGCAAAAAGTGGCGTTTCTGGTGCAGGAAACAAACCATCGCAACTCACGCATTATAGTGAGCTGAACGAGAATTTCTCGATCTACAAAATCAATAGCCATCAACACATCCCAGAAATCGAACAGACTCTCACCGTGCTGACGGGTAAAACACCGACGCTCTCATTCAATACACACCTTATCCCGATGACGCGTGGCATCATGGCAACGAGTTATGCACCGCTAACGTCAGGTACAACAAACGAACAAATTCAAGAAGCCTTAAAAACGGCCTACGACAAGGAACCATTCGTCCGTGTATTGACGGATAAATCGGTTTTCAGTACGAAGCAAGTGTATGGTTCGAACTTCTGTGACATCCAAGTCACCATCGACCCTCGGACCAACCGGGCAACTATCGTCGGAGTGATTGATAACTTGATGAAAGGCGCGGCCGGACAAGCCGTTCAAAATATGAATCTCATGTGCGGACTCGATGAAAAGGCGGGGCTGACCCTCGTCCCTCTCATGATCTAGCGAAAAGGAGCGACTCTTATGGAATTGACTATCACACAAACACTCAAAAAAATCGAACGAAAATCACTCGTCTCACCGAAAGGTTTCACCGCGACCGGCATACACTGTGGCATCAAGCATAAGAAAAAGGACCTCGCCGTCGTCATCAGCGAAGTACCGGCTTCAGTAGCAGGCGTCTTCACAACAAACGCGATTCAAGCAGCTCCACTGAAAGTCACAAAAGATGTTGTTTACAACACAAAAAAGATGCAAGCCATCTTCGTCAATTCCGGAAACGCCAATGCATGTACAGGAAAACAAGGGGATCTCGACGCGCTCGCCATGCAGCAACTCGCATCTGACCAGTTCAACATAGCACCAGAACTGATTGGTGTCGCGTCAACTGGCGTAATCGGCGAGCCACTTCCGATGGCACCGATCATCCATGGTACGGCAAAACTTCAACCAAACGATGAGTTGACGGGCGCACTCGATTTCGCACAAGCCATCATGACAACCGATACGGTAATGAAAAACACATCGTACGCAACGACGATTGATGGGAAAGAAATCGTCATCGCAGGCGTCGCAAAAGGATCTGGCATGATTGAGCCGAACATGGCGACCATGCTTGGCTTCATAACGACAGACGCGAACATCGACTCCGAGCACTTGCAAGCTGCTCTTTCGCAAGTGACAGAAAAAACGTTCAACTCGATTACGGTAGACGGGGACACATCAACAAACGACATGGTGCTCGTCCTTGCCAACGGACTTGCGGAAAACAATGCACTCACACCGGATCATCCGGAATGGGGCACATTCGTATCGGCGCTCGAAATGGTCTCTCAAGACCTTGCGAAACTGATTGCAAAAGACGGGGAAGGCGCGACGAAGTTAATTGAAGTGAATGTTACAGGTGCCGTTTCCGATGAACAAGCACGTAAAATCGCAAAAACAGTTGTCGGTTCGCCACTCGTGAAAACTGCAGTTTTCGGATGCGACGCGAACTGGGGGCGCATCATTGCAGCGGTCGGCTATAGCGGAATGGAAATAAATCCAGAAACGATTACCATCAAACTGGGGGATGTTTTAGTCGTAGAAGACAGCGAACCAGTGAAATTTTCCGAAGACCAAGCAATGAACTATTTGAAGCAACACGAGATTTCAATTTCAGTGGACCTTCACCACGGACCAGGCGAAGGCCGCGCATGGGGGTGTGACTTGACGTATGACTATGTCCAAATCAACGCAAGCTATCGTTCCTAATTGCCACGTCATCAAAATCGGAGGCAGCACGCTCGCGAACCTTTCCGAAGCCTTTATTAAAAGTTTGAAACGTCGAGTAGCTACAGGGCAGAATATCATCGTCGTTCACGGCGGGGGTCCCAACATCAATGAAGCACTTGCGCATCATGGCATTGTATCGGAAACGATCGACGGCATCCGCGTCACGACACCTGAGATGATTGCGACGATCCGCAATATTCTGATCGGGGAAGTAAACTCGGGGCTCGTCGGAAAAATCAATGCTTCGGGTATTTCAGCAGCTGGTCTTAGTGGGTTTGACGGTGTGTTTACAAGTGATTATTTAGAGCAGGAAATATATGGGGAAGTAGGCGTTGTCACAGACGTCAACGCGTTAAAATTCAAACTCTTTCTAAAAGGCGGCATTATTCCAGTCGTCGCATGCATTGGAACTTCCGCAACAGGAGATCCGCTCAATATCAACGCGGATACACTAGCGGCGGGTATCGCATCCGGTGTCCAGGCAGAATCCCTGCTATTGGTGACCGATACACCAGGCATAAAAAAAGACGGAGTCACCGTGACTGCTGCGAGTGAGCAGGATATCCGGAAGTGGGTCGCGAATGGTATTATTTACGGAGGGATGATCCCGAAAGTACAGGCCGCTCTCGACTGCCTCGAATCAGGTGTCAAGGCGGTCCAAATCACCGATGATACACTTGTCGGCACGACTGTCCAGGCGACCAACCCACTGATTACTCGACTCACCAAGGAGGTTCACACGAATGCCTGAATCACTGACAAAAAGCCGTTTGTTTCAAAACTATGCACGACGCCCGATTGAACTCGTCAAAGGGCAGGGGACGAAAGTTTGGGATGCAGATGGCAAGGAATATCTCGATTTTATCGCTGGAATCGCAGTGCTCGCTCTGGGCCATGCCAATCCGCAGGTCAATGCGACACTGAAGGAGCAATCCGAAAAACTATGGCACGTCTCGAATTTATTCGAAAGCAGTGGACAGGAACGACTCGCTGCCTTGTTGACGTCTGGCACGCATTTTGACCACGCCTTTTTCTGTAACAGTGGAGCGGAAGCGAACGAAGCCGCAATCAAACTCGCACGCCGTCACACCGGAAAGCATCATATCGTGACATTCACAAATTCTTTCCACGGCCGTACATTCGGCGCCATGTCTGCAACAGGGCAAGACAAAGTGCAAAACGGCTTTGGTCCACTTGTCTCGAAGTTCACGCATGTTCCTTTCAATGATTCGGAAGCCTTGCGTGGTGCTGTTAATGAAGAAACTGCGGCAATCATGTTAGAAATCGTCCAAGGGGAAGGAGGCGTCAACCCGACAACTCCGGAATTCGCAGCGACGATCCAAGAACTGTGCGACACGCATGGCATCTTACTGATCGTTGACGAGGTCCAAACAGGGATCGGCCGCACAGGCACACGCTATGCATACGAGCAAACGGTATTGAAACCTGATATTATCTCGCTTGCAAAAGGTCTAGGTGGAGGCTTCCCAATCGGTGGAATTCTAGGAACTGCAGAAGTCGGCGCCTCATTGACGCCAGGTTCACACGGGACGACCTACGGCGGAAACGCACTCGGTGTTGCGGTCTCCCACACCGTCGTGTCCACTGTATTTGAACCAGCTTTCTTGAAAGAAGTGGCTGAAAAAGCGGCCTACTTAAAAGACAAGCTTTCTGCGAAATACGAAGTCCGTGGTATGGGTCTCCTCATGGGACTCGTCGTCGAAGACAGCGCAGCATTCGCAGCCGACTTGCAAGCAAAAGGCCTACTTGTCGTCCCAGCTGGCGCAACCGTTGTCCGCTTGCTGCCACCACTCAACGTCTCGTACGAAGAACTCGACCAAGCAGCAGCCATCTTGCTCGGCTAATCAGCTCTCCTATGGATTAAGGCGCTCTGTGAATCGCTATCCACTATACTCTCTTGACTCTTCCCCCTCGGAAGAGTTTTTTGATGCTTTTTTCTTGGTGCCTGTCACCTTTTGGGAACGACTTCCAAAAGGTGACAGGCACCAAATTGATGAGAGCTTAGAGTCTTAAAGGTCTTACTAGGAAGGGCTTAGAGTCATAAAGGGCTTTCTAGCAAGGGCTTCAGAAAATAAAAAAATTTGATTTTATCATTGAATTGGCAATGTCCGCCAATCTGGATTCAATGTCCGCCAATAGGCAATTGAGTGTCCGCCAATCTGGATTCAATGTCCGACCAACCAATCATTGTCCGCAAAGCGGGTTTCAATGTCCGCCAATAGGCAATTGAGTGTCCGCCAATCTGGATTCAATGTCCGACCAACCGATCATTGTCCGCAAAGCGGGTTTCAATGTCCGCCAATAGGCAATTGAGTGTCCGCCAACCCGGTTTCAATGTCCGACCAAAATATCTCTCCGCTTAAAACTTTCCATGAGTCAAGCCGTTGCAGTATACTAATTGCAAAAGGAGGCTTCCAATGAAAAAAACCACCACACAAAGCTTGTCTTACCCAACTATAAACCGCCCACTTCCACAAGAAATTGACCTGCTCAAAGACTTTCAAAAGAGGTTACCCGAATTTATGACCGACAAGTATCAAGAACTCGAAAATCAGATTAAGCGAATTGATTCCGGCTACCACGGCGAGTTGAAAATCGATGGTCATCTATCAACAACCCTTCTACCAGACCCACATTTTATCTTCCCAGGTTATCACGCAAAACTTTCATCCAAACGATATGTTCAAATCGACACCTTAATCCTCACCCCGAGCTACATACTTCATTTAGAAATCAAAAACATTCGAGGTAAAATAGAGCTTTTACAAAATCCTAGCCGACTCAAAAGAACGTCAAATCTCATAGAAGAGTATTTTTCATGTCCAATCACCCAACTGAAAAGAAATCATTACGCGCTGCACCTAATCTTCCGAAAACTAAGCATTGAACTTCCACCCATTTATCCCGCACTTATATTCGCTAATCGTAATTGCGAAATTCTCACATCGGATACCCGCGTACCAATCTTTTTCCCTCTCCAAATAGAGGATCATATTTCCAAACTCAATCAACTGCCTAGAATTTTAACAAAACAACAACTAACAAAAATTAGACAGCATCTACAAAAAATAGAGTCCCCTTATTATCAATTTGATTTAGCCGAAAAGAATGGGGTTGGAATTCTTCAGTTAAAAAGAGGGGTGATTTGTGGTACGTGTAATGGACTAGTTCGATTAAACAATAGAAAATGGAGTTGTGTAGAATGTCAAAGAGTAGAGATAAACCCTATTCCTCGAACACTTCAAAATCTCCTACAGTTGAGTGATGATTTTCAAAAACCCGCATTTATAAGAGAGTGGCTGCAACTAAGAAGCCAGAAAGTACTATATCGTGCGAGAAAGGAATTGAAGTTGGAAGTACATTCGCATGGTAAGGGAATGAAATATAGATTTCGAACATAAATGCCATAACCCCTTCGCCACCCGAATCTTTCGAGTCACATCACTTGAACTCTCCTTGCCACTTCAGTACGCTAAACAAAATAACATCACGAAGGAGAGACAAACATGACAGCACTTTGGCAACAACCTCTGACTTTACCGAATGGAGCAACACTAAAAAATCGTATTATGATGGCTCCGATGACCACATATTCATCGGAAACGAATGGTGATGTTTCGGACCAAGAAATTGCCTACTACGCACGTCGCGCAGCTAGTGGAATCGGTGCTGTGATCACAGCTTGTGCTTACGTACAGCCACAAGGCGCTGGCTTTATCTACTCGATTGGTGCAGAATCAGACGATCGCCTGCCGAGCCTAAAACGTCTAGCAGCTGCTATAAATGACAACGGCAGTACGGCTATTCTTCAAATTTTCCACGCAGGCCGTCAATCAAACGGTCGCGTATTAAATGGAGGAACTCCAGTATCAGCGAGTGCCGTGGCCTATCCAAGAGAAGGTGCAGAAACGCCACGCGCACTGACTTCAGATGAAGTCGAAGAGACGATTCGTGCATTTGGGGAAGCGACACGTCGTGCAATCGAAGCTGGATTCGACGGAGTCGAGATCCACGGCGCCAACACATACTTGATTCACCAGTTTTTCTCGCCACACTCAAACCGCCGAGACGACAAATGGGGGCAAGACCGTAGTGCATTCCCACTGGCTGTCACGCAGGAAGTAAAACGAGTTGTAAACGAACGGGCTCCAGAAAACTTCATTGTTGGGTACCGCTTCTCTCCGGAAGAGAATACAGACCCGGGCTTTACAATAGAAGAAAAGCTGAATTTGATTGATCAGCTTGCTGACCAAAACCTTGATTATCTACACATTTCTCTCGGTCAATTCTTTGACACTTCCTACACAAACGAAGAAGGCACCTCACGAATTTCGCGTTTTGCGGAATTGATTAACGGGCGCACGCCACTTGTCGGCGTTGGTTCACTAAATACGAAACAACAAATTGACCAGGCCGCTGCTTCTGGCTATGCAGAACTTTTCGCAATTGGACGTCCGATTGTCACAGATCCCGAGTGGTACCCGAAACTTGTCGAAGGAAAAGAAGAGTTGCTACTAACAGAAATCGACCCGACCAACCAAGATGCGCTCGACATTCCCGATCAACTTTGGGAAAAAATCTTGAACGTCACTGGTTGGTTCCCAGTGAAGCAAACATCCTCTAAATAACAGCTATTCAGGAGCGAGCCCAGTGCTTGCTCCCTTTTTCAAATGGTGCCTGTCACCTCCGGAATCTTTATCCTACCAATGCCAAAAAGAACAATTTACCCTATAAAACTATTACAAAACATTAAATACTACCAAATACTCTCTTATTCTGTAATACTAGTGTAATATTTGTTAAAGCCATGACCAATTACTCATCAAACCATCGGTAAATTGAAAGTTTATTGCAACATGGCTGTTATTCTCCTGACACATCTAGGTGGTACGATTGTACTCGTTAGTGAAAAGGAGGAAATTCATACTATGAAAAAACAAATCGTTGCACTAACCGCTTTCGCCGGCTTACTATTTGGAGCTGCGACATCTGCATCAGCATCAGAAGACACATACACAATCAAAAGCGGAGACACACTGTGGTCTATTTCTCAAAAATATAATTTAACAGTACAAGATTTAAAGAGCTGGAACGGACTTTCGTCTGACCTCATCTTCCCGAATCAAAAACTTTCAGTGGAAGGCGCAGCGGCAGCACCATCTGCACCCGCTCAGCCAACAAAAACAGAATCTTCATCGTATACAGTGAAGTCAGGTGACACACTTTATCGCATCGCTGTAAACCATGGCGTTTCTGTAGCAGATTTGAAAGGGTGGAATGGTCTATCATCTGACCTGATCTTCCCGAATCAAAAACTTGCTGTTCAAGGTGGAAGCTACACAACACCTGCTAGTAACCCGACACCACCTGCACAGACTTCACCAGAAGCTGTGAAAACTTTCCAAGTGGAAGCAACGGCATACACAGCATATTGCACAGGATGCTCTGGAATTACTGCGACAGGAATCAACTTGCGTGCAAATCCGCATCTTAAAGTAATTGCAGTGGATCCACGTGTCATCCCACTAGGCTCACGTGTTTGGGTAGAAGGATATGGAGAAGCGATTGCTGGGGATACTGGCGGCGCTATCAAAGGAAACAAGATTGATGTATTCATCCCGAACCAACAACAAGCTTTAAACTGGGGCCGTAAAACAGTTACTATCAAAATCTTAAAGTAATCAAATAAATCCCGTAGGCTCACCAGGAGCTTACGGGATTTTTAAGTGCGTTTAAGTGTTGAAGATCTTGCTAGAAAGTTCTTTTCTTTTTAAGTACCTGTCCCAAACACTATTCTGACATTCATGACTATTCACTAACTATGCATCTGGAAGCCGCATTACTGCATTATATTTTTGATAAATATAAATTGTGTTGGAATTGTTTGGGTACCAGGTACCTTTTGGGAACCACTTCCAGTCTCGGCCATCTCACTATTTTATTAGACAAATCTTTAGCGAATGTCCGCTAACCTAGATTCAATGTCCGCCAATAGGTAGTTCAGTGTCCGCCAATCGGGGATTCAATGTCCGACCAAATCGGCGATGTCCGCTAACCTAGATTCAATGTCCGCCAATAGGTAGTTCAGTGTCCGCCAATCGGGGATTCAATGTCCGACCAAATCGGCGATGTCCGCTAACCTAGATTCAATGTCCGCCAATAGGTAGTTCAGTGTCCGCCAACCGGGGATTCAATGTCCGACCAAATCGGCGATGTCCGCTAACCTAGATTCAATGTCCGCCAATAGGTAGTTCAGTGTCCGCCAATCGGGATTCAGTGTCCGACCAAATCGGCAATGTCCGCTAACCCAGATTCAATGTCCGACCAAATCGGCGTTCTCCACATCTAAAATCAACGCCAGTTCGCCGTCATCGCCCACACCGCGACAGCTGGCTTCTCACCAGGGTTGAAAAACCGGTGCGGCAGCTCACTATCAAAGAAAATCGCATCGCCTTCCGTTAACGTGTAACGGTCCGGACCCACTTCCACAATCAATGTACCTTCTAGTATGTAGCCACACTCCTCACCCTTATGTTGAATCACTTGATCTTCGACTTCTTCGCCGGGATCGACAACCAATTTAAAGAAACCGATATCTTTTCCGATGCTTGGAGACAACAAGTGATATTCGCTGTTCGGACGGATTCGCTTTACGACCAATTCGTCGTCGCGGCGATACACATTGACACGTTCGCCATCTGTTTGATCGAAAAAGGCGAAAATCTGCACGTTCAAACTGTTCGCGAGATTCCACAAAGTTTCAAGTGAAGGGGATACGAGCCCTCGCTCAATTTGCGACACCATGCTCTGGCTAACACCAGCGCGTTTCGCAAGTTCTTCTGATGTAATTCCTACTTCTCTGCGCAACATACGAATGCGACGACCAATTTCGACCTTCGGAAATTCCAATTACTTCACCTCTCGAATTAAACGTTGTACACCTATTGTCTTATAAAGTCGAAAAATATACAATATTCAAATTTAATAAATAGTTACAAATATAAGAGTATCTCTAATATTTTTTCAATCTCTTATAACTAACCAATTTTCATAGAACTAAACATAAATTCGTTCTTTGTAACGAAACTGTAATATAACTGTAACTATAAAAACGTACTGTATCTGCTAATATTGAGCTTGTAGTTTAAACGTATATAAAATTCAAACAAATCGTAATTAACACATGGGGGACTTAAAATTTTGAAAAAAACAATTGTAACAATTGCCGCCGCGTCATTTTTGATGTTCTCACCTCTTGTCACGGAAAACATTGCAGAAGCAAGTACAACTATTGTCTACACAAATCAAGTTTCACCATTACAAGGTACATATAAAGTTAGTGCTCAAGCGCCACTACGACGCAGTGCAACAACTGGTGCTGCAGTTATCGTAAATGCTCCAGTAGGCGCTACACTAACAGCAACAGATCAAATCACACTTAATAATGTTCATTGGACAAAAGTTCGTTTCAACGGGCATCATTCCTGGACACAAACTTCTAATTTATCAAAAGTAGAAGTTGCTCAAACATCTAATTCGACAGCGCTTCAAAATCATGTGGCAAAATATAAATTCAATACAACTTCACCGATTCGTAGAGGAGCAACAACATCATATGCCTCAGTCGCAACGGTAGCTTCAGGAACTGTAGTTAATTCTGAATACAAAATCACTATCAACGGAGTTGAATGGAAGCGCGTTATTGCCAATGGTCGTAGCGGATGGGTAGAAGCAAGTAAGTTGTCCACATATACAGCACCCGCAGCTCAAACTAGCGTTTCAAATAAAATGACTGCCATGTCTGGTACATTCAAGACACTGCATAATACAAACCTTCGTCGTGGAGCTACAACTGCTTATGCGGTTATTACCACAGTACCTGCAGGAGCGACAGTAACTGCGACAGATCAAATTACTATTAACGGTGAAACATGGTACCGTGTAAAATATGGTTCTCATCACGCGTGGCTTCTAAGTTCATTGGTAAGCCAGGTTACAACACAACAAGCTTCAGCGCCTGCTGCAAACGGTTCAAAAATTGTTGATGTTGGATTGTCTCTATTAGGTACTCCATATCGTTTTGGTGGAACAACTACTGCGGGGTTTGATTGCAGTGGATTCACTCAATACGTATATAAGCAAGCTGGTAAATCAATCACACGTTCTACAGGCACACAATATGCAGAGTCTACACCAACTACAAATCCACAACCAGGTGATTTAGTTTTCTTTGCAAATACCTATAAAGCTGGAATCTCTCACGTTGGAATTTATATTGGAAACAATAAAATGGTACATTCTGGCGGAAGTAAAGCGGAAATAATTGATTTGAAATCAAATCCTTATTGGAGTAAACATATCCACAGTTACCGCTCAATTAAATAATTTTAAAGGCTTCAGTTAGATAGTAATTCTAACTGGGCTTTTTTTATGTTGTGAATAAAGCCCATATAAGAGTATTATTAATAGTAATATCGTTTATCAGATATAAGTCAGGAGGTACCAGTATGAGAAAAATTTTAATATTTTCATTAATTGTTATCATCTCTGGAGTTGCTCTATATATATTTTCTCCTGACTCGGAAGAAGTCCAACCGGTACAATTTGAGTTGAAAAGAAATTCGGAGATTAGTTATAGCAAACTACTTGTGTCTATAGAAGCAAGCACTTGGTTAAACGAGGTTGCGACTGGCGATACTGAGGAAAGTCCTTCCGCAAATGAATCTCCTATAAATAATGAGGTTGGCCAAGTTGTAATTCTAGACAGTCAAGGTATGAATAACGACTCTTTTAGTGGATCTACTCAAAAGCAAAAGCCAAACTCCTCGGGCGAAAAAACTGAATCAGAACCTAAGCCAACTGCGCCAAATACTGTAATAGAAACAAAACCGAAACCAAATGTTGGCAAAGCGCCTCCAGTAAAAAATGCTGCTACATCAATTGATGCTTCATTAATTGAAAAGGCAAAGTGGAGTACATTTACACTATATACTGATAAACAGCAAGGTAGTGGAACATTAATAAATAATATAGGGTTTGTTATTACGAATGCTCACGTTGTGGCTGAAAGTCTCTATATCACTGTAAAAGACTCTCAAGGAGTGCAATATGATGGAGTATTAGTTGGAAAGTCCGTGTCTGAAGATTTAGCGCTTATTTTTGTTAAAGAACTAATTGGGAGAGAGCCGTTAGGA
This sequence comes from Chryseomicrobium aureum, assembly GCF_016909155.1. GTDB lineage: Bacteria > Bacillota > Bacilli > Bacillales_A > Planococcaceae > Chryseomicrobium > Chryseomicrobium aureum. The sequence goes on along the minus strand of NZ_JAFBFG010000004.1, from coordinate 12,199 downwards.
CTTTTGAATACAGAGGTTGAAAAAGGAGAAGAGGTATTCACAGTTGGTTCACCTAGTGGCAAGGAGAATACTATTACAATAGGAAGAGTTACGCAAACTGGTATTAATATTGTAACTAACTACACTTATAATCGTCTTTATGAAATAGATGCTGAGCTAGGCTTGGGCTCTAGCGGAGGTCCTTTGATTTCAGTTAAGAACAAAAAAATAATTGGTATAAATTCAATGGTTGCGATTGAGTCGAAGAAAATAGGTTTTAGTATTCCTTCTAGTACCTTACTGCCAATCGTGAACAACTGGATTTCTGAGTACGAGGCAACTCAAAATGAGAAGAGTAAAGAGGAATTAAGAGTAAATTTACTAACTACATTTGTTGAAGAACTATTGTGGGAATTAGAAAACTATTTAACTACACAAGATTATAGTGGGATAGAGAGTTTAATTGGTAAGGATAACGAATTCTATAACCAGTTGATTTCAGAAATTAATACGCAAACAAGAATTGTGAGAAATGAAGATCATGACCAAACGCTCACAAAAGTTAATGCATTTTCATACAAAACTCAACGTGAAATTGTGGGAACATTCGTTAATGAAAACAATGAAACTATAACAACTTCGTATAAGATAGAGCTAAAATTTCAATTTAAAGAAGATAGTTTAGTAATTCCGGTAGAGGGTAATTTCTCAAAAATTATCAGATAGAATTTGTAATTTATGTTGTATCACTATAAAATAGTAAAGTTGAGCCTAATGTAGTTTGAATTCGTAACTAAAGTGTAACAGTCGATATTCTTCAACTGTAGTATACTTGCATAGACAAAAGATTGTAGTGGTGAAATTATGATAACAAATCTATGGCTGCTTTCTGCAGTGACCATAGCATCTGCATTACTACTTACACCAATAGTAATAAAGATAGCTTTTAAATTCGGGTTCATCGATCAGCCGGAAGCTAGAAAAGTCCATTCAAAACCGATGCCACGAATAGGTGGTCTAGCTGTATTTGTTGCAGTCGGAATTGGCTTCTTGTTGTCAGATATCGTAGATGCTAAAGTGACAGGGATTCTAGTTGGGGCAGTTATTATACTTATAACGGGTTTGATAGATGATCGCTATCAAATTAAGGCGTTATATAAACTTGGCGGTCAGATGCTGGCTGTTGTATCCGTAATTGGTAGTGGTCTCAGTATTGAGATACTTAGTGTGCCGGGTGTAGGGAAATTTGAGCTTGGTATCTTTGGTGTTGCCTTCACATTTATATGGATGATTGGTATTATCAATGCCATTAATCTAATCGATGGCTTAGACGGTTTGGCAACAGGTGTCTCAATTATCATTTTTGCTACGTTTGCCTATATGGCATTCGCGGCAGGGACAGAGCTTATTTTAACGTTTTCTATTCTGTTGATGAGTGCAGGCTTAGGGTTTTTAGTTTACAACTTTAATCCAGCTAAGATATTTTTAGGAGACACAGGATCCATGTTTTTTGGTTATGGGATCGCTGTGTTGTCAGTCCTAGGACTATACAAAAGTGTTGCCCTCTTCAGTTTGATTGTTCCTATACTTATTTTGGGCGTTCCAGTCTTTGATACATTGTTTGCAATCATTCGACGGAGAGTTAAAGGCACCCCTGTATATTTGCCAGACAAAGCACACTTGCATCACCGTCTTTTGCAGACGGGGCTTTCACATAAGCGGAGTGTTTTGAGTATTTATGGCATTAGTATTTTATTTGGATTACTGGCTATTAGTTTTGAAACAATTCAAATTCGATGGTCGATTATCGCCTTGATTGCCATGCTTTTATTCTTACAGATTCTTGCAGAGCGTTTAAAGCTTATCGAAACTGAATTTAGACCTTTTATATTAATTGGCCGATATGTTATCGGTTTTAATAGGAAAACTGGTGGGAAAGATAGTAGGAGGAATAGTGACGTGATTAATTATGCAATCGTTGGCATGGGATTTATTGCTGACAAACACATTCAAGCAATTGAAGAAACACCAAATGCAAAACTTATCGCAATCTGCGATACAAATGAAGACCGTTTACAAGAGGCGCCACTAGGGGTTGCAACATTTACAGATTTGCAGACAATGTTAGATGAAATGCCAGAAATTCATGCTGTAAATATCTGTGTTCCTTCAGGATTGCACGCAAAACTGGCTTTGCAAGTTATCAACAATAAACGCCATGTTGTGCTTGAAAAACCAATGGCTCTTACTTCAGAGGATGCAAAAGCGATCATGGACGCTACTTCACAAGCAGGCGTAAAATTGACTGTTGTCCATCCAAACCGCTACCGTCCAGCGATCAAAGAATTAAAAAAGGTACTAGAACATCCAGAGGCCGGACGTGTGAGCCATGCAAACGTAACAGTCCGTTGGAATCGTAATCAAGAGTACTATGATCAAGCCCCTTGGAGAGGCACAAAAGCATTTGATGGCGGCGTTTTAATGAATCAAGCTATTCATAGCCTTGATTTGTTGCTTTGGATGATGGGGCCAGTGAAAGCAGTACAAGGTATGGTGACAACTCGTTTCCGTAAAATTGAATCGGAAGACGTAGCGACTGCACTAGTTGAGTTTAAGTCTGGTGCTGTTGCGGTAATTGAAGCAGCCACAACAATTTATCCCAAAAATTTAGAAGAGTCCTTAGCAGTTTTCACTGAAAACGGTAGCTTCAAAGTTTCAGGGGCGAACGCACTTTATATTGATACGTGGGATGCATCATTTGTTACGGAAGCTGAACGAGAGGCTCTCAAGCAAAAAATTGAACAAGACCCATGGGGAGAGCGTGGACATGTGGCGATTATTAAATCCATGACTCACGCTATTCAAACAAACACAGAGCCTGAGGTCGTGGGAGTAGATGGGTATAATCCTGTCAAATTAATTGAAGCAATCATTGATTCATCTGAAAAAGGAACGAAAATCTATTTTTAAGTGGAGTGTAGAAAATGACGAACTATTATCAACAATTGCATGATAAATTAACAAACCATACAGCAGTAATTGGAGTGGTGGGACTCGGATATGTAGGATTACCCCTCTCTGTTGAAAAAGCAAAAGCTGGATACACGGTAATTGGATTTGACGTACAACAAAGTAAAGTCGAATTAGTAAATAAAGGCGTAAATTATATCGGAGATGTAGTAGATGAAGATTTAAAAGTAATCGTGGCTTCTGGAAAATTCAAAGCATCAGCTGATTTCTCAGAACTTGCGAATGTAGATGCAGTAGCAATCTGTGTTCCTACCCCTTTAGATATTTATCAACAACCTGATACTTCTTATGTAGAAAGTTCAGCACGAGAAATTGCAAACTATGCGAAAAAAGGGACGTTAGTTGTTCTTGAATCAACTACATATCCTGGTACGACTGAAGAAATCATTTGCAAAGAGTTAGAAAGCAAAGGGTTCGTAGTTGGAGAAGACATTTTTGTAGCTTATTCACCAGAACGTATCGATCCAGGCAACAAAAGCTTCAACACGAAGAACACACCGAAAGTAGTAGGTGGAATCACTGAAAAATGTACGGAAGTAGCAGCACTACTATATAGCTCTGTATTAGAGGGAGAAGTTCATAAAGTTTCAAGCCCTGCAGTAGCAGAGATGGAGAAGATTTTTGAAAACACATTCCGCCACATCAACATTGCATTAGCAAATGAAATGGCTATTTTGTGTGAAAAAATGGGAATCGATGTATGGGAAGTAATTGATGCAGCGAAAACTAAGCCTTATGGATTCATGGCATTCTACCCTGGCCCAGGTTTAGGTGGACACTGTATTCCGATTGACCCATTCTATTTAACATGGAAAGCACGCGAATACAACTACCATACACGTCTAATTGAGCTTGCTGGTGAAATCAATAATGCGATGCCAGACTACGTAATTACTCGTGCGATGCAAATTTTGAACGAAGATGGAGTCGCTCTTCGTGGCGCAAATGTTGTTCTATTAGGGATTGCATATAAGAAAGACATTGATGATATGCGAGAATCTCCATCCTTAAAATTAGTGGAACTTTTAAAACATCACGGCGCTTCTATTACATCAGTAGATCCACATGTTTCTGCATTCAAAGTGAACAAAGAACAGTTTGAGACGGAACCATTAACAGAAGAAATTCTTGATAATGCGGATTTAGTGATTTTAGCTACAGACCATAGCGATTTTGATTACGAATTGATTGCACAACGTGCGAAAGTTATCTTCGATACGCGCAATGCATTTAAAGGAATCGATAAGCCAAATCGTTACATCAAGTTGTAGGAGGTCAAAGTGCAATGAACTTCATTCATGATAGTGCAAAAATCGGTGAAAATACTACAGTAGGTCACTTCTCTGTAGTAGAAAAAAATGTAGTTATCGGCAACAACGTCACAATCGGTAATCGTGTTTCAATTTTAGCAGGTACGATTATACATGATGGCGTTACGATTGACGACGGAGCGGTTGTAGGGAAGCATCCAAAAGTAGCTAAAACAAGTACGATGAAACTGTCAGGATCCCTACCTGCACTAGAAATCGGTAATGAGACTGCTATTGGAGCAAACGTAGTGCTCTATCAAGGTGCCACGCTAGGTAAGCAGTGTTTAGTAGCAGATTTAGCGACGATTCGTGAGAATGTAGAGATTGGTGACTTAGTCATTATTGGACGCAATGTTACTGTAGAGAACCACGTTAAAATTGGGGAGCGCTCAAAAATTCAATCCAACTCTTACTTGACTGCTTATACAACACTTGAAGATCGAGTATTCATTGCACCATGTGTCACTACAACAAACGACAACTATATGGGACGCACAGAAGAGCGATTCGATAAAATAAAGGGAGCAACCATAAAACGTGGAGCACGCGTTGGTGGAGCCTCAATTATTCTTCCAGGTATCACAATAGCAGAAGAAACGTTTGTTGCTGCGGGAGCTTTGGTAACAAAAGATACTGAAGCATCAAAGCTGATCAAAGGAATTCCTGCCAAAGTTGTGAAAGATGTACCAGAGAACGAGTTGCTTTCTAATCAATAAAAGAGGAGATATCTGATGAAGATTATTACAGTGATTGGAGCAAGACCACAATTTATTAAAGCTGCACCCGTGTCACGTAAAATTCGTGAGACAGTGGAGGAAAAAATCATTCACACCGGTCAACACTACGACACGAACATGTCTGATATTTTCTTTGAAGAATTGAACATTCCAAAACCCGATTATCGATTAACAGTCTCTAGCCCGAACCACGGAGCGATGACTGGTGACATGTTAAAAGAAATCGAACAAATTCTATTGGATGAAAAACCGGACTATGTATTAGTTTATGGCGATACGAACTCCACACTGGCTGGTGCGTTAGCCGCGTCTAAATTGCATATTCCGCTTATTCACATTGAAGCTGGTTTGCGTAGTTTCAATAAGAAAATGCCAGAAGAAATCAACCGTGTTCTAACTGACCACGTTTCTGAACTTTTGATTTGTCCAACAGATACGGCGGTCAACAACCTAGAAAAAGAATCTGTAACCCGAAATGTATATAATCTTGGTGATGTCATGTATGATGCAGTGCTTTACAATCAAGAGATAGCAAATGAAAAATCTACAATTCTTGCAGATTTACAGTTAACAAAAAAAGACTACTATTTGATCACGATTCACCGTGCTGAAAATACGGATGATCTTTCTCGTATGGAGTCTATCTTAGAAGCTTTCAAACAAATTGAAGGAACAAAAGTGTGGCCGATTCACCCGCGTACGAAACAACGATTGATGAATTATGGAGTCGACTTCTCTTCAATTCCAGGACTTCGAGTTGTTGATCCAGTAGGCTATTTAGATATGCTTGCCTTAGAGACATCCGCGAAAAAAATCATTACAGATTCTGGTGGAGTACAAAAAGAAGCTTATTTTGCACACGTTCCATGTATCACAGTTCGTGATGAGACAGAATGGGTGGAAACTCTTGTGGAAGATGCAAATCAACTAACAGGTGTTGACACAGACAAAATTGTAGCTGCAGTGAAGAAAGATGTTGCGCCTTCGTATAAACCACTGTTTGGTGACGGAGACATGGCTGGCAAGCTGAAAGATTTGATTGAATCTCACAGTCTAAAGAACTAATTTCATCTTACTTGACCTCACTCGACCTAGATTGTAGGTCGAGTGAAGTTGTTTTACGAATATTTATAAATCGGAGGTCCCAATGAGCAGTTTTTTAGTTTATTATCCTTTCCAATTAGCGACAAACCCTCAAAGTGGTTCTCAATTACGACCACTTGAAATGTTACAAGCTTTTGAACGATACGCCCAGTCTGCAAATAAAATAATGCTCATAATTTCTGGGACTTCTAGCGAGAGAATGGCCCAGTGGGAAAAATTAGTGAAAGAGGATGGCTTAGAGGGCATTGAGTTTTGTTATTCAGAAAATCAGACTATTCCGCTTTGGTTGACAGACCCCTCTCATATTCCGACGAAACCTTTTATCGACAAAAGCGTCTTTAAAGAGTTGAAGCGTAGAAATATTCCAATTGGTGTTTTTTACAGAGATGTCTATTGGAAGTTTGATGATCTCTACCCGGTAAAGGGTCTTAAGAAAGTAGCTTTACAGACAATCTATCGTTTAGAAGAAAAGTTTTATCAGAAGTATGTTTCCACAGTTTTTCTTCCAAGCCAAGCAATGTCTCGCTATGTCAGTATTGCTACGAATCATGTTCCATTGCCTCCTGGTGGGAGACGAGTCGAATTGCCGGAAAGAAAAACGCAGATTTCCCACCCACAAGGCATCTATGTGGGAGGAATAAACAGTGAGGACTATGGTGTTGAGACTCTATTAGAAGCAGTCAAAGAACTAAAGCAAGAAGGTACGCAGTTCGAGTTGCACATCGCTTGTCGTGAAGACGAGTTTGAAAGAGCAAAAGCAAAAAGGCCAGATGTCTTTCACGAGAATAACGCGACATTTTATCATAAAAATGCATCTGAGCTAGAGCAAGTCTATGCTGAGATGGACATGGCATTTATCCCTAGAAAGAAAACAGTCTACAATGATTTTTCAGTACCTGTAAAACTTGTTGAGTATTTATCTAGTGGAATTCCAGTTGTAGCTAGTGACTGTGATGCACAAAGAGAAATTATTGAACAAGGTGGCTATGGTGTCATAGTACAAGATGACAAAGAAGGAATGAAGCAAGGAATTCGAGAGATGATCCAAGCTTCTGCGGCCATTAAACTGAAAATCCAGAGTGACTTTTTACAAAACCACTCGTGGGATGCGCGCGTACACAAGGTAGTCACTACCTTAGTAGGAGGCAATTCATGAAAGTAGCATTATTTGGACCAAGTAAATCAATACACACACATAAATGGGCAGTCTATTTTAAGAACCAAGGACATGAAGTGAAGGTCATTACGTTTGCCAATCACTTTTCGAAAGAAAATGCACAGGAGGTTGACACGATAACCTTGCCAGAAACAAAAGGTGGAAAGCTAGGTTATTTATTGACTGTACCAGCCCTTAGAGGCATACTGCAGTCTTGGAAACCCGATATTTTCCATGCACACTTCATCTCTAGTTATGGGTTCGTAGGTGCCCTGACAGGGTACAAACCATTTTTTGTATCTGTTTGGGGGAAAGATATTTTCGATTTCCCCAAATCATCAGGTATCAACCGGAAAATTATTGAATTTACGTTAGCACGTGCGAATGTTGTGATGTCGACAAGTCACATCATGGCAAAAGAAACAAATCTTTATACGAACAAGAAAATATGGGTCACACCATTTGGAGTCGACACGACAAAATTTAGGCCCGCATTGATGCAACAAGAAAAATCTGAACTGTTACGAGTGGGCACTGTTAAAGCTCTTAGCGATAAGTACGGCATAGCAGACCTTGTAAAAGGATTTGCCAGTTTACACACTCGTTTTCCGGAGAGTGAATTGGTGATTGCTGGAGACGGACCACAGAGAAAAGAATATGAAGAATTAGCAAGCTCTTTAGGAATTGCAGATGCAGTTACATTCATGGGGAAAATACCACATGATCAAGTGCCACTGACAATTCAAAGTATGGACATCTTTGCAGTCCCGTCCACTGAAAATAGTGAAAGTTTTGGCGTGGCTGCTGTTGAAGCGATGGCTTGCGGTGTCCCGGTTGTAGTCTCTAATGTAGGTGGATTGCCAGAAGTAGTTGTAGCAGGTGAGACGGGAATTGTAATTGACAAAGAAAGTCCAGACCAACTTGCAGAGGCTTTAATACGTCTCGCCACTTCATCCGAATTACGAGGAACCATGAGTCGTCAAGGTGTGGAGCATGTTGCAAAGCACTACGATTGGATCAAAAATGCAAACTACATGGAAAGTCTCTATATAGAGTATATGAGAGGAGAGTTAAAATGATTAAGAAAGCAGTCATCCCTGCGGCAGGGTTTGGAACACGCTTTTTACCGGCTACTAAAGCTGTGCCGAAAGAGATGTTACCGATTGTAGATAAACCAAACCTCCAATACATTATAGAAGAAGCAATTAATTCAGGTATCGAAGACATTATTATTGTTACTGGCCGTAACAAAAAAGCTATGGAAGATCACTTTGACCGTTCAGTTGAATTAGAGCTTTTATTAGAAAAAACTAATAAACATGAACTATTAAATACTGTAGAACAAATCTCAAACCTTGTAGATATTCATTATGTGCGCCAAAAAGAACCACTTGGTTTGGGTCATGCAATATTATGTACGAAAAAATTCATTGGGAACGAACCATTTGCGGTATTATTGCCGGACGACATCATTGATAATGAAGAACCTGCACTAAAACAAATGGTAAATCATTATAATGATGTTCAATCATCAGTTTTAGGTGTCAAAGAAGTTCCTCACGATGACGTAGACAAATACGGAATCGTAGAAATTGAAAAAAGTTCCACTTCTTTATATCCAATTAAGGGTGTTGTAGAAAAACCGGCAGTTGATGTAGCTCCTTCAAACTTAGCAATTGTTGGACGTTATATTTTAACACCTGAGATTTTTGACAAACTAGAGAATGTTAAACCGGATGCTAAAGGTGAGATTCAATTGACAGATGCGATTGAATCACTACGATTCGATCAATCAATCTATGCTTGTGCTTTGGAAGGCACACGGTATGACGTTGGAGATAAATTTGGGTTCTTACAAGCTACGTTTGACTTTGCAATGAAACGTGAAGAATTGCGCGAGCCACTGAAAAAATATTTGAAAGAAAAGTTGGAAGAATAGAATGTCAAAACCTCTAAAAATCATCTATCTGTGTCAGCACTTTCCTCCTGAAACAGGAGCTCCACAGATTCGGGTGTATGAAGTTAGTAAAGAGTTGTTGAATCAAGGGCATGAAATTCAAGTAGTGACGGCATTCCCGCATCACCCCCATGGGATTATTCCGAATGAATATAAAGGAATGAAGTATCACTTTGAAAAATTAGATGGAATTCCGGTTCATCGCACGTGGATTTATCCATCACAAAAGGGTGTATTTTGGAAACGACTAATCTCGTATTTTTCATTTACATTTAGCTCGTTTTACGGACTACTAAAAGCGGGTAAAGTAAATTACATTATTGTGAATTCCCCGCCTATTTTCTTGGGGATCACGGGCTGGTTAGCAGCAAAGTTAACCGGTGCCAAGTTTATCTTCAATGTTGCAGATGTTTGGCCGGAGTCAGCCGTGAAATTGGGCTTAATCAAAAATAAGTTCGCAATCAAATTAACTGAAAAACTTGAGTCGTTTTTATATAAAAGTTCATGGAAAGTTGCGGCAGCAACCGATGGAATTCAAGAGTATGTCATTCAGCATTCACAACCAGCCGAGAAAGTATTTGTATTACCAAATGGTGTGAACACAGATTTCTTTACTTATCAATCAAAGAATAAGACAAAGCCATTTACTTTCGTTTATGCAGGTAACTTAGGATATGCACAAGGTATTGATGTGGTAATCCGAGCTTTTGCTCTAGTCAAGAAAATGCATCCTGAAGCACGATTTGTGATTGCGGGTGCTGGACCTGAAGAACAGAAGTTGAAAGAAGAAGTGAATCGACTTGACGTACAAGATGTCACATTTTTAGGCCACTTGCCTCTCAGTGAAATGCCTGCTTTGTTCCACGAATCGCATGTAAGTATCGTCCCATTGCGAAATTTGGCACTTTTTGAAGGAGCGCGCCCCTCTAAGATTTTTCCTGCCTTAGCTACAGGAACTCCTGTATTATATTGTGGGAAAGGTGAAAGCGCAGAAATTTTGACGCGTAATCATTGTGGTCTAGTTGCAGAACCGGAAAATGAGCAGTCAATAGCAGAACAAATGACTCGTGCCATTGAAATGAACGAAGAAGAATTTGAGCAGCTTTCGCGAAATGGAAGAAATTTAGTCGAAAGAGAATTTAGCTGGAAGACGATTGTTGACAGTTTACTTACTAATTTGAAAAACAAGTAAGGGAGGGGAGGATATCATGCAGCCTACTCGATTAAATAGAAAAAAGAAACGGCCTTGGAAACGAGTTTTATTATTAGTCGTAGTCATGTTATTTGCTGGTGCTACCAGCTATGCTTCTTACCTTGTTTATCAAACTAAAAATGTCACGTCGGAAATCTACGAACCGTTAGAGCGGGATACTGAAGAGACTCTAGATGATAAGTTAAATAAAATTCAAACCGATAATGAACCATTTTCAATTTTAATTGCTGGGATTGACGATGAAGATGGCGGAAAGTATGGTCGATCTGACGTGGTCTTAGTTGCAACTGTCAATCCTGAAAAAGAAACTATCACTATGGTTAGTATTCCACGAGATTCGTATGTATACATTCCAGAACTAGATTACTATGATAAAATTAACCACGCGTATGCCAATGGGGGAATACGTTATACTATTGAAACTGTGGAAGAACTATTTGAAATTCCTATAGATTATTATGTAACTACTAATTTTCAAGGCTTCCAAGATATAGTAGACAGTCTTGGGGGAATTGAGATAGACGTTCCTTTTACTTTTAAAACTCAATTAAGTGGAAGTTTAAAAGGCTTTACTTTTGAGGAAGGGGAAATGTCTGTCAATGGTAACGAAGCGCTCGCCTATGTGCGGATGCGTAAATCTGATCCTCGCGGAGATTTAGGAAGAAACGAAAGACAACAAGAAGTTATTAAAGAAATTCTGAATGAGGCTACTAAAATTTCAAGTATTCCTAAGTTTGATAATATCCTGCAAGATATAAAAGGTGCTGTTCGGACAAACATTCCTTCTAACCAATATTTACAGTTTATGAAATTGTATAGAGAATTAGGTACAGTCGAAATCAACCAAATTGCATTAGAGGGGTATGATAATACCCAAGCAGGAATCTATTATTATGGATTAACGGATGAATCCGTAAATCAAGTGCAGCAAACTTTGAAGAGAGAACTTAACATTTCTCCATATGCTTCGAACTCAAATAAGATTAACACATCAAGTGAATAACTTGGAGACACTTAAACAATTTAGGTGTCTTTTTTTATTTTTTTTCAAAATATTTTAATCTATATTACATTTGTCGGATTGTTTCGAAAGGAATTTGTCTATTAGAATAGAGGTATATAGAAGGAGGGCTTATGAGAAAAGTATTTATTTTATGTTTCACATTGTTATTTTTGGCCACGGTGATGGGGATTCCCCAGAATAGTTTACCAGTCCAGGCAAACACGATAGACTATTCACAGTACATAAATTCAAACCAAAAGACTATCAATTCTACAGTGAATTTGCGCCGTGGTGCTACTGTAGATTATGCAGTAGTAACTAAAATTCCTGCTAGTTCAACTGTAACTATAGTAAATGTGTTTGAAAATGCTTCAAAAGAAGTCTGGCTTTCAATAAAGTTCGGCTCATCCAGTGGATGGGTTCGATCTGATATGTTAGTTCTGTCACAGCTATTAGACTCGAAACGAGCGGAAGCAAGCGGAAATGTGCACTCAGGTGCAACGACAAATTATTCAGTAGTAGGTACGATTCAGAGTGGTAAATCTTACACTATACATAGCACCTTCATTAATTCCTCTAAAGAAACATGGTTTAGAGTGGAATATTCTACAGGAAAATTCGGTTGGGTAGAGAACAAAGTATTCGAAAAACCATCCTTACTAAAAAAAGCCGAGCAAACGGGAACTATTCACTCAGGCGCGACAAGCAGT
>NZ_JAFBFG010000003.1 GCF_016909155.1 Chryseomicrobium aureum | reverse complement strand
GGAACGACCTATTCGATCGTGCAGACATTTACAAACGCGGCGAGCCAAGTTTGGCACAGGATTGAGTATGCCCCTGGCCAATTCGGTTGGGTAGAGAACAAAGTATTCGAAAAACCATCCTTACTAAAAAAAGCCGAGCAAACGGGAACTATTCACTCAGGCGCGACAAGCAGTTACCGAGTAGTAGGAAACGTATCTGTTGGAACGACCTATTCGATCGTGCAGACATTTACAAACGCGGCGAGCCAAGTTTGGCACAGGATTGAGTATGCCCCTGGCCAATTCGGTTGGGTAGAAGACAAAGTATTTGACCCATTAAATCGTAAAACCCTTATTTCCTCAGCTACAGTCCATTCGGGTGCACAACAAAATTATCGAGTAGTGGGAAGTGCTACTAAAGGCACATCCTATACAGTATTAGCGACTTTTACAAACGCGTACGGTGAAAAGTGGTATAGAATTCAATTTACTGCTACTGTTGCGGGCTGGATAAGAGCAAATGCAATCGATCCAATATATGTTAGCCAGCCAATAGTTGTTCCACAGGAAACCATAATTAGAGTAAATGTAGCCGTGGCAAATGTAAGGTCGATGCCATCTACTACAGCTTCTATTTCAACGAAATGGTCACAAGGAACCTTAAAAACCGCACAAGGACTAGTAAATGCACAGGATGGAAAATGGTATCAAATTAGAGATGCAGAGCATGGGCTTGTGTATCTTCATGAATCCGTAATTTCTTCAGTAGAAATGCATCCTGATTTAAAAATAGGTTCATCGGTCTATTTGAATCGTTCAAAACCACTCTTATATTCAAACCCTTCCTATTCAGGTGGAGTCGTAGGAGCAGGTATTCAAGGTGCCAATTACACAATCGTCGATTTTGCAGTAAGCACTGATACCACTCGGTGGTATAAAGTTCAAAATCCTTCAATAGTAGCGTGGGTACCGGAGTTTGAATTAGTAGCGCAAGTTGAAACGCGTTATACAGCGAAGCCTACATTCCTCTATAGATCAGCGACGGTTACAGGTGGCACTTCAGAGTCGTTAACTCTTTCTCAGCCTGTACAGTTATTAAGACAATTAGGAACTTGGTGGAACGTGGAAACTTCAAGAGGTAATCGTGGATGGATGTTAGCATCAGATATCACAAACTTCCCGGTCTCAGGAGTGTTCGACGGAAAGTATGAAGTTCGAAATGGTCAAACCTATCTAACGTGGAAAACTTCGACAGACGTTTCTGTCAGGTACAGTATTTTGTCAAGCTCAACATTCAGAATCCACGGAAATATGACTACACTAGCGCCAGTCAATGGAGCAAATCCTGCAGTCCGAACAATCACATATGGTACATCTGGAAATGGAACGCGTTATGCGGATATTACATTGTCACCAGGATATACATACACGTTTAGAAAAACTGCGACTGAAGTATTTATTAAACTCCATACTAAAGGGTTAGCCGGTAAAAAAATTATCATTGATGCTGGACACGGCGGTAAAGATTCGGGTGCAGTAGGAGTGACGGGATTAGTAGAGAAAGAAGTGAATCTTTCAACAGCAACTTATCTAAAACAGGAGCTTGAAGCAAGAGGTGCTACAGTTCTAATGATTAGATCTAATGACACTTTCTACGAGTTGGTTGAGAGAACGACACTATCAAATACAACAGATTTTGATGCGTTTGTTAGCATTCATGCAGATTCTTACTCTCGAGATTCTAGAGGTTCAACAACATTTTATAATTCAACAACGAGTTATAATGGCCCTAAAAGTGCTCAACTTGCACAAAGTATTCAAACAAATCTTATCGCGAATATTGGAACTTATAATCGAGGGTTTAGAGATGCAACCTACTTTGTGATTCGAAACAATGAACTTCCAGCAGTATTAGTAGAGTTGGCGTTCTTATCGAATCCGACTGAAGAAGCGATGTTAAAGACAACAGATTTTAGAAAAAGAGCAGCAGTAGGTATTACTAAAGGATTAGAAGAGTTTTTCCAAAAATAGTTAGGAGGCCTTTATCTTGAAAAAAGTAAGTATTGGAATCATCAGTTTACTACTTATTATGAGTCTATTTGTGCTGCCAGTTAAAAGTGGGGCATCAAGTAATTTAGTTTTAGCTTCAGTGGAATGGGTCGAAAAAGTGATTGCGGGTGTAAATGGTGAAGTGACAACTCTCAAAAATCAAGTAGCCACTCAGAAGAGTGAAATTGATGCATTGAAAAGTCGAATAGAGGCTTTAGAGAAAGGTGTTGGGTCACCAACTCCAACACCGACGCCACCGACAACAATAAAGTTTCCTGCTAGTTTTACGACTACTAAGAACAATGTCACGATTCACAGTGGAGCCACTACAAGTTATAGAGTAGTACAAACTGTGCAAAGCACGGGAACAACTTTAAAAATAATTGACCAGTTCACATCATCACAGGGACTATGGTATAGAGTTGAAATCAATTCTACTACGTTCGGTTGGGTATTCAGTGGAAATGTTCTTTACAAAGGTGATGCAGCGTTCTCGAAAGTTGTTACAAAAACAGTAGCTAATGTTAGAAAAGGTGCAACTACTTCGTATGATACGATTGCTCGAGTTTCTGCGGGAACTGAAATGAAATACCTTGGGCAATTTAGAAATGGTTCTGGTGAAATCTGGTACAATGTTGAACTTGCAAATGGACAAAAGGGATGGATTTTAGCATCTTTGACGGAGTTGAAATAGTATGAAAAAAAGTTTGGTTCTCGCTGGATTTTTGGCGATCTTACTAATGACAACTTTAAACGTTAGTTCGGGGCACGCGTATTCTCCGAAAGTATATCCTACTGAAGCGAAAGTTAGACTTTCTAATCAATCATCCATAACCATTACACCGAACACTGTCTACCAATTAGTGAATCAGCAAACCGGCCAACTCTTTTATTCGGTGCCGAATCAGTCTATAAGTGTAAGAGGAAGTAATAGTGAGACCCAATTGCATATGGGAGGAACCATCCTTAGATCTACTAATGGTTGGCAAGTAAAAGAGTTACTAGGTGAGGCAAATGAAACGATTGTATTATTTTCAAGAGCAACAGAAGCGAGACGAGGAGCTTCTACTAATTATGCGATAAATAGAACCTACCAAGCGTTTCAAGGTGCTAAGTTAATCGGGTCTCATAATGCAGCCGGAGTACTCTGGTATAACATTGAAGACGAAGTGGGGGTCCGGCATTGGGTGAACGCATCGACGAGCTCTTTGCATACATTAGCAAGTCTACCGATTATGACGCATTCAAATGGCTCAAAGTATAGAGGTAGCTTCATAGCAACTACAGCGAGTTCTGTAGTGACTTTCACAAATAGTTTGGATATTGAAGACTATTTAAAAGGTGTTGTACCTAGCGAGATGGTCTCGTCTTGGCACATGGAAGCTTTGAAAGCGCAAGCGGTGTCTGCACGCAGTTTTGCTATCCTAAAAGGAGTATTGGCGAACAATACGACTAGTCAGGTATACAAAGGCTACTCATCAGAAACCACCCGTACAAGTCAAGCTGTGGATGAAACAAAAGGATTAATTGTGAAGTCCGGGTCCAAAATAGTCGAAACATTTTTCTTCTCGACAAGTGGGGGGCGGACCGCAAACATTCAAGATGTTTGGAATACGGTTTCACAGCCTTACTATGTTTCTGTAGATGATACAATTGAGCAAAATGCAAAATCTCCCTACAGCAATTGGTCTGTACCTTACTCTGCAGCTAAAATAGTTCAAAATGCGGGGTTCAATCCATCGACAGAATTATTACTAGATATTCAAGCAGTTCCGACAGGGGCAAATGGTGAAATCGGTAAGATTTTTGTCACTACAACTGCTGGATCGTATTCTCTAGGAGAGAGAAGCAAAGCGAACGAATTAACAATTCGCCAATTCTTTAAATTAGATAACGGTTGGAATCTCTATTCGAACTGGTTTACGCTGACACCTAAAAAAGTATCTGCCACTTACCAAGTTCAAACAGCGACCGGTGTTTCTACTCTAAATGGACTTTCAACTACAACTGTAAAAACTGCTGCTTCAGATGTGAAATTGAGCGGTTTACAAACTTCAGTTCAGACAGCAACAGAGCAACAGTTAATCCCTACTCAATCTTATATTTCTGAAGTTCAATTAACTGGTAAAGGGTTTGGACATAGAATAGGTATGAGTCAGTATGGAGCGAAAGCAAGAGCTGATGCTGGTTGGAAATATGATGCAATCATTAAACACTATTTCCCGGGTACAACAATTACAAAGTACTAAAAGTAGACCTGATGGCCTAAGTGCCATCAGGTTTTGTTTATTGACCCAGTATCATGATATAATTGGGTTTATGTTAAAAATGAATGGAAGAAAGAGGAGTAATTTATGCAAACTAAACGCCCCTATTTATTTTATGAAAATTTATCTTTTATCTGGAGTAAAAAACTAATACTACTAATTGTACCTATTCTATTTTCATTAATTCTTGGAATAGTAGGTCATTTCTTTTCAAACAATGCAAATTTCTCTGGTGAAACTGTAATTTATACAGGATCGGTGAAAAGTGAATCCTTAACAAACCCTGATTATCTTTTGGCTAACTATGGTTCTGAATTAAAGGATGATGCGGACATATTTGTTTCTGGACGTTCTTATATCAAATTACGACTAGAGGGAAATGATCAAACATCTATCGAAACTCAACTAAATCAATTTGCAGAAGGGACTCTTGAAGGATTAAATGGTTTTGCAACGCGAGTTATTGATCAATCTCAAAATTATGTAAACATTCAAGAACAACGAATTGCACAATTAGAAGAATCGATTGCGCTTTACCAGCCCTTATTGGAACAAGCACAAACTACAGTTGAATTGGATAACTATCAACGACTACTTACATCAACGGAAATGGAACTGACTAACGCATTAGCAACTGTGCAACGTGTATCAAATGACATTGTTGTTTATGAGATGCCATCTCTTGTATCTACTGAAGTAAATCCTAAGAGTACACTTTTTGTAGAGGGTGCAGTTGCTGGATTCTTAGGTGGTCTTATTTTGACAATAGCGTTTCTTTTACTGTGGAAATATGTTCTAGACGCACGAAACTATAAAGTGCATAAGGAGTAGACCAAACGTGATAGCTCAATTAAAACGATTAGGTTCGGATTCTCTACTTTATGCTTTTATGAATGTCGGTACTAAATTGATTGCGTTCGCTCTGTTTCCTTTCTATACGTATTATTTAGCAGATGTAGCGGAGTTTGGACGTTTAGATATAATCGATCGAAGTTTGTCAATGCTGACCTTTTTAGTGATATTTGGAACGGATTCAGCACTGGCTTATTATTATTATGATGTGAAAGATACGAATGAAAGATTAAAATATATTCGCTCTGTCATGATGGTTCGCCTTACTATTCTACTTATTATAGTAGGGGGCGTCTTTTCTACAGGCCCTTACTTATCAAACTGGATTTTAGATGGTTCAAATTATGTTTATTTATTTTATATTGCTTTAGGGACGTTAATGCTAGATACAATTCTTGCTGTGGTATTAACAGTGCTGCGGTATCAATTTAAAACGAAAAAAGTTGTTTTACTGACTTTATCTAAAATGCTTCTAATTGCTGTCCTCTCATTAGCGGTTCTTCATTTTATTTCGCCGACTGTTGAAGGTATATTAATGGCTAGGTTGGCAGCGACATTAGCCATCACTCTACTCGTGGGAACCGTGGCTGTAAAGTTTATCAAACCAATTTGGGATAAAGCAGTTTTCAAGAAGATTCTTTGGTATGCAGCTCCATTGGTTCCGGCATCTTTAGCGTTTTGGGTCATATTGAACATGAACACATTCGTACTAAAAGAGTTTAGATCTTTAGAAGAAGTGGGCATTTATGGAACGGCCATTAAATTTGCAACGTTTATCACATTATTGACAAGTGGGATACAACTAGCATGGCGACCGTTTTCAATGGAAAAGAAGAACAATCCAGATACACCTATACTATTCTCAAAAATTTATGCACTTTTGTTAGTAGTAGGAGGCATAGGGACTCTTCTATTAACGGAAATGATGCCATGGATTATTAAGGTCTTGGAAGACTCTTATCAATCCGCATACATTTATGTAGGGCCAATAGCAATTGCTACGTTTTTAAACTTTTATTATTTGATAATAAGTTCTGGTATTTTCTTCACTAAAAAAACTAAAGTGATTTCTTATGTGTTTGGAGCTGTTTCAGTATTCTCAATTGTTGCAGCTTTATTAGTCATCCCTCCTTATGGAATATGGGGAGCAATAGTTGTATATGTATTCTCTTATGCTATTGCAACAGTCATTATTTATGGTAAGAGCCAACAGTATTATTACGTGCCACTTTCAATTGTTAAATTGATTAGCAGTATTGTACTCATTTGTGCATCAGTCGCCTTACTTACTTGGATTCAATTAATGGACTTTACCATCATCTGGCATGTGCTTCCATGGATTCTTTTCTTCGTGGGGATGTTCGCAATACGATTAGACAAGATTTTCAAGACTACATGAGTAGAGGAATGATAGAAAGATGACTTTTAAAATGGACTATGATTTTCGACATCCGGATTTAAGGTATACGGTTTTAACTGACGGCACGGTCTATATGCGAGGCTTTTTCTATTGGAAAGAAAATTTCGTCGAATCTAGTACACTATCTGACCACTTTACATGTGAGGATTTATCTAATCCGAATCTACTTGATGAAATAAATGGAGAGTTTTGTTTGGTGATTATCCCCAGTGAAGGAAGTCCCGTGCTTGTAGTAGATAAAGTTAGGACTATCCCGCTTTTTTATAAACAATTAACTGGTGGATGGCTAATAAAAGATTTTTTGTATGAGGAAGGGACACAGCTTGATGAATGTGCTACCCAACAATTTCTTCATACAGGTTACACGTTTCATAATAAAACCCTTTATCAAGAGTGGCAGCAAGTACCCACATCTCATGTAGTCATTTTGAAACAGGATGTTGCGATTCAACATCGCTATTTCTCTTATTCGAATGAACCTAGCTCGAAAACAATTGAAGAGTTATCAGATGAATTTAGCAAAGTACTTCATGAAGTGTTTGATGACGCAGTAAAGAGGATTGGGAACAAGAAAGTGATTCTACCTTTAAGTGGAGGGAACGATTCGCGATTGCTTGCGTTATTGTTAAGAGAACGATTGCCAGCCTCTCAATTTCTATCATTCACGTACGGCGTAAAAGGGAACGAAGAAAGTTCAGTAAGTAAAAAGATAGCGGATTCTCTTCAAATAGAATGGAAATTTATCGAATACGATGAAACAATGTGGAAAACTATCTATTCATCAGAGCAATGGGAAGAATACGTCAAATATGCTTTGATGGGAGGGTCAATTCCACATATTCAAGACTTTCCAAGTGTAGTGAAGCTGTCTAGAGATTTTAAGTGGGATGCAAATGAAGTGATTTTTATGCCTGGCCATACAGCCGATATGTTGGTAGGGGGTCATATTCCACCGGAACTAGCATTCTCGGAGCATCTTACACAACTTGATTTAGAGAAAGCAATTCAGAAAAAACATTATCGGTTATGGCAATCTAAACCCAACAAAACTGAAGGTTTATTGGAAGATTATTATCAGGAATGGTCAACTAGAACTACTTGGACTCCTACACTAACATCTCTAGCGTTTGATCAATGGAATATTGAAAATAGACAGTCGAAATTTATTGTGAATTCGTTGAGAGTATATGAATATTTTCAACAATCATGGACTTTACCTTTTTGGGACTCTCGTCTTATCACGTTCTTTTCAAAAGTTCCTGTTGAATTTAAGTACAATAAGTATTTGTATCTGTATACTCTTCACAAAATGTATCCAAACTACTTTCCGAAACCTAAATCAACTACACAAACAATTTCATTGAATGAAAAATTCGGTATTTTCTACCGCCCGTTGAAGTGGTTATTCCATAAAAGAAATCATCTTCAACGCTATTTTACGGACCCTATGAACTGGTACAAAATCTATCCATCATATTCCGACTATTTAAAACGATTGGCGTTTAAAAGAGAGGGAATTCGTTACGCGAACCCTTATAATGTAAACTCCTTTATTGTTCAGGATGTTTTACGAAAAATCGAGGCAGGTACCAAAAGGTAGGTGAAGATGATGGATATCATTTTAATCTGGTTCACTGTATTTATTCTATCGACGCTTTTATTTAAGAGTGCAGCTGGAAGTTTATCGCTTACAAAGCCAAATATGATTTCTATTATTTATTATTATTCTTTTTTAGTTTCAAGTTACATCGGATCATTGTTTATTGCTCTAGATGAAGACCATTTTTATATGTTGAATCGTTTAGACCATGAAGAAATGAGAATCTATGGGTTTCTGATCATTTGCTTTATTATGATTCTTTTCCCCCTTACTCTAGTTGTCATGACAAAGTTGGTTGGGGTAAATACGTCAGTACTATTGACGAATTATCTAGAGATTGAGCCTGACGTTAAAAATCACCCATACACTTCTATGTTTCTAGTAGCATTCACAGGACTAAGTGCAATTGCGGTTTTAGCGACTGCGTATACCATTCTTTATACACCGGTTATACCAGTAGTCGAACTTATTAAAGGAAACTCAGCAGACCTTTCTTCTCAGCGAATTGAAGCAGGTAGAAATTTTTCTGGGAATGTTTTAATAAGAAACATCTTCGGTTTAATGCTTACGCCAATTCTTTCTCTAATAGCCTTCATCTATTTTTTGAAAAGAAAAACGATGTATTGGGGAAGTGCGTTTTTTGTCCTTCTAGCATGCTCAGTCTTTTTATATACCTATGATTTGGCGAAATCTCCTATAGTTTTTTATCTTTTGATGCTAGTTTTAAGTGCATTTTTTGCGAATGCTTTCAAAATGAATGTGAAAAGAATTCTAGTATTAGGACTTGTATCTATTAGCTTATTACTTGCAATGTATATTGCAGTACAAGGGCCAGGAGCTATTGCTAGTTTTATGAATTATAATTCTGGTCCTCTTGGAAGACTGTTGTTTTCTCAAATCGCTCCCTTTTACTTACATCTGGATGCTTTCACTTATTCGCTTGACCGCTTAGGGAGTTCAGGATTACCATCATTCATAGCAGGTTTGCTTGAAACGGAACAGATTAGATCTGGGAGAGTAATGATGGAAAATGTATTTCCTGAAAGTATCGATGCGGGTACCGGAGGAGTATTGAATACCCTCTATGTAGGAGAGGCATATGCAGCGTTTGGATTAATTGGAGTAGTTGTTTTAACAATCTATATCGCGATAATTGTTCAAGCTGTTTATTTACTTATGCTGAAACTTCCAAAAACGCCAGTGACGATTGCGGTAGCTGTATACTTTACTGTAAATTTTCCGCGTACAATTGTTGGAGGAATGGCAGATTTCTTGTTCAATCCGATTTGGACTATTGTGATTGCCATGTGTAGTGTACTATTAATCTTAGAGTACTACCCACATAGAATTAAGTACTTACTAAGTTTTTTGAAGATGAAATATTCAAAGTTTCAAATCAGATGAAACCTATTCATGAGTAGATACGTCTAATCAACAAGAAAATGAGCTCATAAAGAGAGGAAGTTTATATGCGCAAAGAACGTAGACGTAAACGACTAAAACGAAAATATATACCTCTCTTACTACTTATACCTCTACTCATAATCACGGTAGTTCTAGCCTCAAATTGGTTTAAACCAGAAGTCGTCGACCAAGAGATTACGCGTCCTGTAGTAGAAGAGCCTGAGCCTATTGAAGAAGAACCTATCGAGGAAATAGAACCGCAGGAAGAGATAGTGACAGAAGAACCCAAAGAAGAAGTGGCCGAAGAACCGAAAGAGCCTGACTATGAGTCAGTGACAGAAGTTTCTGTGATAATACCAACTACACCTGTAAAAGAAGAACCTAAAAAAGAACCAGGTCTCCTCTTAACAGAAGCAACAGGTACTGTTTTTACGGTCTATTCAGATACATCGCAGGGATCAGGTTTTCTTTATAATGCAAAAGGGGACATCATTACAAATGCGCATGTAGTCCGAGGGTCCTACGACATCACAGTAAAAAATAATACAGGACAAACTTTTCACGGGTATGTTGCTGGTGTTTCTCTGACCTCAGACCTTGCTTTAATTCGAGTTCCTGATTTAGCTGGTAAACAACCTATGCAGTTTGCGTCAACTATGGCACCAGTAAATACAGAGGTAACCGCTGTAGGAAGCCCAAATGACAAAGCAAATACAGCGACAAGTGGTAAGATTACGGCTACAAATGTACGAATTGAAGAAGACTATGTGTATGAAAATCTTTACGAAATGACAGCTTCCATTGCTCCTGGTTCAAGTGGCGGACCGTTATTTAGAAATGATACAGGAGAAGTTATTGGAATCAATTCAATCGTTGGTGTCGGAACAGAGACGTATGGATATGCTATCCCGATTCACTTAGTGTCTGGAATCTTGACCCAGTTTAGTAAAGATGCAGACAGTATAGAGCAAGAAGGGTATGAACCTCCTCAAAATCGAGAAGATGCTTATCTCAGCGATGAGTTATTGACTGCATTTGCGTCTGACTTTAGTGAACTGTTTTATATGTATTTGTTAGACGAAACAAAGAATTATTACATTTATAGTTTGACGGAAAATTCTCCGCTCATTCCAGTAGTGGAAGCAATGAGACAAGAGCTTCTAGCAGAGGCAAGTGAATTTTCTTATCAAGCGAATCGTATTGATGCAATTGAAATCGTGACAGAGCAACAAGCGTTTGTTTCTACAACGTTGGTTTACTCTGGAATGAAAGATGGCGAGCAAGTCGTGTTAGAGCGTCCAATCAATCTTAAAATTGAGATTGATGAGTTTGGAGACTATAAGATCACGGACATTCAATAAATAGTGGACATAAAAAACAGTACCTTTGTTTCTTTGCTGAAACAAAGGTACTGTATTTATTTTTTTATGAAAACATGGTTCAGTTGTCCTCTAAGGATAGTGATACGTGGGATAGTTGCTGTCTTAGTTGGCATCATGACTTCATCCCGAGTGAGAGATGGATAATAAGGCGCCTCATATTTCACATTTCCTTGCCAATCTAAAATTGATAGTCTTTTAGCTAGACAGAAGTTAAAATAAGTAAGAGTAGATAAGCGGTATTCATCGTAAAAACAGTCAGCTAGATGAGCGCGTGAATGACTCAAAACTTCTTGTGTCAGTTGAACAAGTCGTTGACGAGCATGAATGGCTTGTGTCATCTCCTCTTGCCAGCTGTCATTGTTCAAATCATAATGTGACAAGAAGAAAAGAGCACGGCCGCGATTGTAGCGAATAAAGCTTTCCCATAGTAAATCATTTTGAGCCACTTCAAAAGCAGCTGTAAAATGAGTAGTCGCTTGTTTTAGATAAAGTACAATCTTTTCATCAGTAGAAGAAGTTGTTTTTTGATCATTCGTTACAAAATACTGTAAACCTTCAACACTTTGAAGGTCCATTTCTTTTTGTGGTAGCGAATTCTGAATCAGCTTCATTGCTGTCCGTAGATAGTAAAGTCCAATGTAATTTTGATAGACCGTTTGAGTCACTGGATTTTGAAACATATTGCCTCGAATATCTAAAATGGTACTCTCGATACTCTGTTGCTTACTCCGTGCTACCTGATACGTGACGATGTAATCGAGTAAATTTACGGTTTCCTCAATTAACAATAAGTTCCCACTCGATAGACTTCTAAATTCCAGTTCCTTTTTTCTGACCAACTGAATGAGTTTTTCCATCTGCCGGTGCGAGGTTTCATTGGCCTGGAATAGGTAAGGGAATACAACAATCACATCAATGAAGTATTGTAAATTTGTCGCAAACTCAATCGCTCGTGGCGATCGTTTTTTAAATCGCATAGTCAGTTCTTCAAACAATTGATTTTGCAGCCGAGTACTGTCAAAATGTCGATAAGTTCGGACTAGGCTTGTAAATGGGATGGAGTAATAGCGATTTTCTAAGACGTTTCCATCCATTCGTGTTAATGTGTTGACACTATCAATCGAGTAGTAAGTTCGAATGGCATAATAAAAGGTAAGCCCCGAGATACTAAAACTCAACCAAGTGACAATGAAAATAATTGGCTCTCCATTATTGATGTTTGGGTAGATGAGATACACGATAAAGGGCAAAAGTAAGAGAAAAATAAATGAGCTTAATAGGAAAATAGATATCTTTCGAAATGGCATAAGTTTCCTCCTTCAACACCTTTTATCATACCTCAACAAAAAAATGGATTGCAATCAGTATTTTTCGACTCTATAATAAGAAGTATTATGATGGAAAGCAGGTGTTTTTTTGAGGAAATTGGCATATGGTGTTTTGACGGCTGCCTCCTTAACTGTTCTCATGAACGCTCAAGAAGCTGAAGCGAGTACATACCAAGTGAAATCAGGCGATTCCTTATGGAAAGTCGCACAAACACACTCCTTGAGTGTTGCAAAGTTAAAGGAACTAAACCATTTACAATCAGATCTCATTTTTCCGAATCAAGTATTACGAGTAGAGGGGACTCCTCAGACGGTGCCAGTATCTAATCCTATCGTCCAAACTCCTCCAACACAGCCGGCTCAACCTGTATCGGGAAGCACTTATCGCGTCGTGAGTGGTGATTCATTGTCGAAGATTGCTACACAGTTTAAAACAACAGTTTCAGCTCTTCAAAGTGCGAATGGATTGAGTGGAACTCTAATTTTTGTTAATCAAACATTAACGATTCCTGGTGGAACAAATGCACCTGTCTCTTCGGTGACACCGGTCGTAACGCCACCACCTGTATCTACTAATGCGGGGCAATCCAACTATACAGTTGTTTCAGGTGATTCATTATCTCGTATCGGCCTTCAATTTAAAGTGTCTGTTCAACAACTGAAAGACTGGAACGGCCTATCTAGTGATCGTATTTTTGTTGGACAAAAGTTGTTAATCAATACTAGTGCAAGTCCAGCACCGACAACACCGGTGACACCACCAAGTGCGCCAACTACGAGCGAGTATACAGTCGTCTCAGGAGATTCACTATCTAAAATTGCGGTTCAGTTCAAGACAACGATTGCAAATTTAAAAGCATTGAATAACTTGTCTTCTGACTTTTTGAGCGTCGGCCAAAAGTTAAAAGTACAAGGAACAGCAATTGTTACAACGCCAGTTGCAAACCCAACAGCTCCAAAACCACCAGTCGTGACTGGAACACAAGCGCAAAAGATTGTGCAAATCGCTCAATCGTTTATAGGCGTTCCGTATGTGTGGGGTGGATCGACACCGGCAGGATTTGACTGTTCTGGATTCATTCATTATGTGTATAAGCAAGCAGGCATTTCAGTGCCACGTACCAATTCAAAGGGTATGGACGCACGCTCGTATTATCTCGATCAACCACAAGTCGGAGATCTCGTCTTCTTTGCCAATACATACACGTCCGGCATCTCACACCTAGGTATCTATATTGGAAACAACCAGTTCATTCATGCAGGTAGTAAAGGAATCACAGTCACTAGTCTCAATGATAGTTATTGGAAAAAACATTTTGATTCATACAAACGTTTCTATAGCGCAGATTAGAAAAGGTGCATCCCACGTAACGGGATGCACCTTTTTTTATCCTTCTAACTCCAAATGTGTTTTCAGCTCATTCTTCACAGAAGCAAGTTCTTCTTCATTCATAATGTAGTACCAAATGCCATTGATTGTATCACCAGTACCTCTTTCAAAGTACAACTGATCAATTTGTCCAGCGGCTGAACGATAATTCGATTGGACGTCTACCATTTCATTGTACGCCATGTTTGTTCGAACATTTTCACCAACTGAATCTAAAATTGCATTTAGTTTCAATACAGAGTTTACAGACATTCCTTCACGGATGACACCTTGAATGACTTGTTTTTGACGGTCTTGACGACCAAAGTCACCATTTGGATCTTGTTTACGCATACGCACGTAAGCTAAGGCTTCTTCACCAGTTAATGAAATTTTGCCTTCAGGATATGTAAACCCAGCTTCAGTGAAATTTAAAGTATTATTCACAGTAATTCCACCAACCGCATCGACAATATCTTTAAAGCTTTCCATATTCACTTGCACGACATAATCGATCGGGATATCTAGTAGATTCTCAGTCGTATCCATCGCCATTTTCACGCCACCGAACGCATACGAGTGATTGATTTTGTCTTGAATTCCTCGTCCTACAATCTCTGTATATGTGTCACGTGGGATGCTTACCATCTTTGAAGAGTTTGTGTTCGGATTGACCGTCATAACAATCATCGTATCCGAACGTCCAGCATCACCTTCACGTTCATCAACCCCGAGTACTAATACTGAGAAAGGTTGTCCCTTTTCAACTTCGACGTGTTTTCCTTCTTCACGTTTTTCAGAAACAGGCCGGTCTACAATTGGCTCATGAATTTCTTTTGCTGTATCGGTCACTTGTTTGAATACATAAAATGCGAATACGCCTCCAAGAAGGAGAAAAACTCCAATGATTCCAAGAACCCATTTTAAGACTTTTGACTTTTTCTTTTTACGCTTTTTTACGCGTACTCGTTCTGACATACTGAAACCTGCTTTCTAATTAGTGATTCCTGTGAAATAGGTGTTAACGGCTTGTGCCCATGCTGCAGCGCCTTGTGCGTTCGGACGGCTGTTTTCATCTAGATAATCTTTAATCAACTCATCTTTTGGATCTGGCCAGTTTTCCCAATGCTCAATCACTGGATAGTCTTGCTCGTTCAAAAATGAAAGTAGGGCTTCCACTTGAACGGGATAATACGAAGCATTATAGATTGGATTTGGAGGAGTGAATACTACTGCTACATCTTCCACTCGATTTTTGAACTCTTCAACAATTGATGTAATGTGAGAGTGCTCCGTATCGATATCAACTTCACCATTGTTCTTTAATGTGAAGGGTTCGAATAAGACGACATCAAAGTCACCGTCATAATCAATCAATTGCTGTTGCGTGATGGTGATAGAATTCTCATTGAAAGTTTGTTTACTGATTTCCACTGAATCTCCGTATGTACTAGTCATTTGATCTATAAATAAATCACTCATACTAGGTGAACCCATATCCACTAAATCAGACGCAAGGACAAGTAATTGAATGGTCTCACCTGCAGATTGTCTAGCTTCAAATACTGCTCGTACTGAGTCGTCCATATTAGTTAAAGCACTGGTAAATGACTCATCCAGTACAGTAGAGTTTTCGGAGCTTTCATTTGATGCCTCTACTTCTTCGGTTTGCTCGGTCTCTTCTGAGTTGGCCTCTACACGCTCGACAGGACGTGCGATTGAGTCAATTTGATCTTTCCATGCGAGATAACTGAACACAATAAGTAATCCGCATACTGCTGAAAAAATTAGTATAAATAGTCCTTTATTCCTCATAGTGACTCCTTTCCTATACAATTAAAATAGGGATAAATCTACATTGATTATGACATATTTTTTCAAAATTGCATATGAGTATCGAAATAAATATGCTATAATTGCCAACGTGTATATTCGTATTTATAAAGGAGAACCGTACTCTATGGAAGAAACAATTAGTTTGCAAGACCTATTTGCGACTCTGAAGAAACATATATGGCTAATCATTGGGTCGACAATTACTGCAATCACACTTGCAGCCATTATCAGCTTTTTACTATTAACCCCGATGTACCAAGCATCAACGCAAATTCTCGTCAACCAAGAAAAAACAGAAGCAACTGCGATAACAGCGCAGGACATACAAACAAACGTACAGATTATTAATACATATAATGTCATTATGAAAAGTGCTGCGATTTTAGGGCTTGTGAAAGAAGAACTAAATCTTCCTGAATCGACTGGACAATTGAGTGAAAAACTTACAATTTCTAGTGAGCAAAATTCACAGGTCATCACGTTGACCGTAAAAGATGAAGATCCGTTCCGTGCAGAAGACATTGCCAACACAACTGCACAAGTATTCCAAACACAAATCGTTGACCTAATGAACGTGGATAACGTCAATATCCTGGCTCCAGCAAACGTTGGAGACAATCCATCTCCAGTTGAACCAAGCCCGACTTTGAACATGGCAATTGCCGCCGTTGTAGGACTGATGCTTGGTGTTGGTATTGCGTTCTTACTTGAGTACTTAGATACTACAGTGAAATCAACACAAGACGTCGAAGATTTGACAGGCTACCCAGTAATCGGAATGATCGCTACGATTTCTGATAAAGACTTGCAATCATCCCGACTTCAATTAACCAATCGAAGAAGGAAGGTGTAACGCATGGCTAAGAAAAAACCAAAACAAGCACTTCAATCAGTGGCACGGAAGCTTGTTACAAATGCAAATCCTTCTTCCGTCATTTCTGAACAGTTCCGTACATTACGAACAAATATCTCATTTTCTAGTTCGGATACAGAGATTCGCTCTCTAGTCTTCACATCTGGTTCACCTGGTGAAGGGAAATCCACAGTAGCTGCCAATACGGCCGTTGTATTCGCGCAAGAAGGGAAGCGCGTGTTACTCGTAGACGCAGATATGCGTAAGCCTACTGTGCATTACACATTCCATATGACCAACACGACCGGATTAAGTAACTTATTGACTCGTCAAGCAGCACTTGAAGACGTTGTGAAAGTGTCTGATCAAGATAATTTAAATATCATTACTTGCGGACCGATTCCACCAAACCCTTCAGAGTTATTAGGCTCTCGCACGATGGATGCTGTACTGATGGAAATGCTTCGAGCGTTCGACGTAGTTATTTTTGATGCCCCTCCAGTGCTAGCTGTTACCGATGCACAAATCATGGCAAACAAAGCAGATGGAACGATTCTCGTCTTGAATACAGCAAAGACTGAAAAAGACGCAGTTGAAAAATCAAAAGAATTACTTGAAAAATCAAATGCGAATGTTTTAGGGGTTGTCATGAACAACTATACCTATGAAAATGATGTCTACTATTACCAATACTACGGTAATGAGGAATAAGGAGGAAGGGATTTATGGTTGATATACATAGCCATATACTTGCGGGTGTCGATGACGGCCCAGAATCTATCGATGAAGCAGTGAGAATGTTGCGAAAAGCAGTAGATGAAGGAATCACAGACTTGATTGCAACTTCGCATGCTTATAACCCTCATTATCACGTTGGGAAAGCAGCTGTAGAGAAAAAGATGCTAGAATTACAACAAGTAATTGACGAGCATTCTATACCCATCACGATTCATGGTGGACAGGAACTGCGTATTCAGGACAAAACAGTAGATGTACTCAATAATGAAGAAGCTTTGACTCTTGCTGGTTCGCGCTATGCATTAATTGAACTCCCGAGTTCATCAGTGCCAAGTTTTACTGTTCCCCTGATTCAACAACTCATGACACAAAATATCGTGCCGATCATTGCGCATCCTGAACGTAATAAAGCTATCGTAGAGAAACCATCACGACTAGAGCGATTGATCTCACATGGTGCTTTAGCACAAGTGACATCAGGCAGTGTGGCGGGTCACTTTGGAAAAGGTGCGCAAAAAGCTGCGATGACATTGATTCGAAGTAATTTGATTCACTTCTATGGATCGGATGTGCACAATCTAACGACTCGTCCATTCTTATTTAACGAAGGATTAGATTATATGGATAAAGCGCATCTAACGGATTATGTAGATTTATTTTTAGAAAACAATGCCCGAATTTTAGAAAAGAAAGACGCGATTATTTTAGAGCCACATCTTGTGGCTGAAAAAAAATGGTGGAATGTTTTTGCGTAAAGTCTGACGGAACCTGTCAGGCTCTTTTTTTTCGACAATTTTACCGTTTTGGTAAAATCATTGAATTTAAAATGAACCCTTTTTCATAATAAATGATTAAATATACCTTTAAGTTTAATAGATTTAAATCATGTGGAATTATTTATAGTAGTAATATTTGATTTATACGGATTTTCCTATGTCGAATCACGTCGTCAAATAAATAATCGTCTAACTTTTGGTCTATACTTGCCATAGACCTAAGACCAAATGCCTTTTATGTTACAAGATGATTACAAAAAATCACTCGAAAAATGGCGGAAAAATGGTATACTAAATACTGATATTGGAAGGAGCGTGCGAACTTGTCGTTGCGTAAACGTATGTCGACATTAATCGTCGTCGATTCAGTTATAGTTCTATTTTCTATTTATATTGGTTATTTTTTCTTATACCCAATCGACAACCCATTTGCATCGAGTTATTTATTTGTTAGTTCACTTTCTATCTTTGTAGCTCATCATGCATTTGCATTTTATTACGGTTTGTATAAAAAAGTCTGGGAGTATGCGTCTATTCGAGAACTTGTGTCGATAGCACTAGCTGTAACATTTTCGATTCTCGTCGTAGCAGCAGCACAACTAGTCTTTACAGGAAACGTCATGCTTCGTGCTTTAATGATCACATGGATGTTACATATTCTGTTGATCGGTGGTTCGCGGCTTTCATGGCGCGTTATCCGAGATACCTTTATCCAATCGAGCAAACGTTTGAACAAAAAGCGCACACTCATTGTGGGTGCAGGGTCAGCCGGGATGATGGTAGCAAGACAATTACTCAAGAATCACGATACCCCACTGTATCCAGTGGCATTTGTCGATGATGATAAGAATAAAGCAGGTCTTGAGATTTTAGGTCTGAGTGTTTTGTATGACACAAAACAAATTAAAGAACATGTAGCAAATAATGAAATTGAGCAGATTATTATTGCAGTGCCTTCTGCAGATAAATCGACGCTGACGGTATTGAAACAACTTTCGGTAGATACAGGTGTCAAAGTACAAGCAATGCCTTTGATTGAAGACCTATTGACTGGGAAAGTATCCGTAAGTGACATTAAAGACGTAAAGATTGAAGATTTGCTTGGTCGCGAAGAAGTGCAACTTGATCTCAATGCGATTTCTGAGAAACTTACAGACAAGACGATCCTTGTCACCGGTGCAGGTGGCTCGATAGGGTCTGAAATCTGTCGCCAAGTTATGCGTTTTAACCCAAAACAATTGTTACTACTGGGTCATGGTGAAAATTCGATTTACTTAATAGACATGGAATTACGCGAAAAGGTTCCCCAAGGAACTGAAATCATTCCGGTCATTGCAGATGTGCAAGATCGGGAGCGCATCTTTGCCATTATGGAAGAATACAAGCCGGATGTAATCTACCATGCAGCTGCGCATAAGCATGTGCCACTCATGGAAGCGAATCCGTTAGAAGCGGTAAAGAACAATATTTACGGTACGAAGAACGTAGCAGAAGCTGCTGATACATTTGGTATCGGGTATTTTGTTCTTGTTTCAACAGACAAAGCGGTTAACCCACCGAACGTGATGGGCGCAACAAAACGTTTTGCAGAGATGATTGTACAGAACTTGGCGAAGACGAGTAAGACAAAGTTCGCTGCTGTACGATTTGGAAATGTACTAGGGTCACGGGGTTCCGTTGTACCTCTGTTTAAAAAGCAGATTGCTGCTGGTGGGCCAATCACTGTAACAGATCCTGAGATGACCCGTTACTTTATGACGATTCCAGAAGCATCACGACTAGTCATCCAAGCAGGAACTCTTGCAAAGGGTGGAGAAGTGTTCGTCTTGGATATGGGTGAGCCGGTGAAGATTGTGGACCTTGCGAAGAATGTCATTCAGTTGTCGGGTTATAGTGTCGAAGAGATCGGCATCAAGTTTTCTGGTATTCGACCAGGTGAAAAGATGTACGAAGAGCTTCTTGATCCAGCTGAGATCCAAGAAGGGTTTATCTTCCCGAAAATTCATATTGGACGTGCGACGCCGATTGTGGCGAGTGAGTTGAATTATGTGCTCGAGAAGTTGCCGACGATGGATGAGGGGCAGGTTAAGGCTGTGCTTGTGGGGCTTGCTAACAGGAAGAATGTTGGGAGTTTGATGGAGAGGAAGAAGAAGGAAGTTATGGCGAACTGACTTTGAACCTTCGGTCCGAAGCAGTGAAAAGTTCAAAAGATATGTCAGCCTTCGGCCGATGGTGAGATTTCGAACCTTCGGTCCGAATAAGGATTAAGTTCAAAAGATATGTCAGCCTTCGGTCGACAAGGGGAAAGCACCACCTTTGGTGTTGAAGGAGGAAAAGAAGTTGGTAAAAGTAAGGAAAGCAATTATTCCTGCTGCAGGATTGGGAACACGATTTTTACCTGCAACAAAAGCAATGCCTAAAGAGATGTTGCCGATTGTTGATAAACCGACGATTCAATATATTGTCGAAGAGGCGATTGCTTCTGGGATTGAAGATATTTTGATTGTTACAGGTAAAGGGAAGCGTGCGATTGAAGATCACTTTGATAACTCTTTTGAGCTTGAGCAGTTACTTGAGAGTAAAGGCAAACTTGATGTGCTAGATGAAGTGAAGAAATCATCGAATGTTGAGATTCACTATATTCGTCAAAAAGAGCCTAAAGGGTTAGGCCATGCTGTATGGTGTGCGCGTAAGTTCATAGGTGATGAGCCGTTTGCGGTTCTTCTCGGAGATGATATTGTCGATGCAGAAACCCCAGGGTTGAAGCAATTGATGAATGAGTATGATAAATTAGGTCGTTCTGTGATTGGTGTACAGACAGTTGGAGAGAATGAAACGCACCGTTATGGAATCGTTGATCCAGCAGTGCAAGATGGTCGACGTTATCAAGTGAATCAATTTGTTGAGAAGCCAGCTCCTGGAACTGCTCCTTCGAATCTTGCGATTATGGGACGTTATATTCTAACTCCCGAAATCTTCGAGATTTTGGAGAATCAAGAGACGGGTGCCGGTGGGGAGATTCAATTGACGGATGCGATTCAAACGTTGAATGAAAAGCAGTTTGTGTATGCGTATGATTTTGAAGGTACGCGTTATGATGTTGGAGAGAAACTAGGGTTCATTCAGACTACAATTGAAATGGCGTTGAAGCGTCCGGAATTGCGGGATGATTTGTTAGCGTATTTGGATAAGGTTGTAGCGAAAGAGACTATTTAATAGAAGAAACTCTGAAGAATGCACCCGGTGAGAGGCCGGTGTGCGTTTCTTTGTGAGAAAAGGTGAGTGTAAAGATTGCTGTATAGACTTTCAAATTTGAATCATGTGCCAAGTTTTGACCTATGATTGAATTCATCAATTAGTAAAGTGAGGATTTTAAAATGAATGCTTCAGAAATTAAGAATATTCCATTTTCACCCCCAGATATAACAGAGCAAGAAATTGCCGAAGTAATAGATACTCTTAAATCAGGCTGGATTACTACCGGTCCTAAAACGAAAGAATTTGAAAGAAGAATTGCTGATTATGTGGGAGTAAATAAAGCAGTGTGCTTGAACTCCGCAACTGCAGCAATGGAAATGACATTGAGAATTCTAGGAGTAGGTCCAGGGGATGAAGTGATTACCTCTGCTTATACATATACAGCATCTGCATCGGTTATTCATCATGTTGGAGCGGAAATTGTATTGGTCGATACACAGAAGGATTCCTTTGAGATGGATTATTCTCAACTAGCTTCTAAAATCACAGAAAATACTAAAGCAATAATTGCAGTAGATCTAGCAGGTAAGATTTGTAATTATGATGCAATTTATGAAGCAGTTGAATTAAAGAAGAATTTGTTTAAATCAGATAGCGAACTTCAAGAGACATATGGTCGAGTAGTAGTAATGTCGGATGCTGCTCATGCTTTCGGTGCCACTCAACATGACAAACAATGTGGTCAAATTGCAGATTTCACTTTTTATTCTTTCCATGCAGTTAAGAACCTCACAACTGCTGAAGGCGGAGCGGTGGTTTGGAAGAATGATAATCAACTCGATGATGAGTGGTTGTATAAACAGTACATGCTTTATAGCTTACATGGACAATCTAAAGATGCTCTTGCGAAAACACAAGTCGGTGCCTGGGAGTACGATATTTTATTACCTGCCTATAAATGCAATATGACAGATATCATGGCGAGTATTGGATTGGTTCAGTTAAAGAGATACGATCAAATCCTTGAAAGAAGAAAACAACTCATTGAAATGTATGATGAAGCATTTTTGAAAATTGGACTCGAACCATTAAATCATTATGGCGAAGGGTTCAACTCCTCTGGTCACTTATATCTCTTGAGAATACCAGGTTATAGTGAGCAACAAAGAAACGAATTGATTATTAAAATGGCTGAAGCTGGTATCTCAACAAATGTTCATTATAAGCCACTGCCTATGATGACAGCTTATCAGAACCTAGGTTTTAAAATTGAAGATTATCCAAATGCGTATAGTATGTATGTGAATGAGATTACTTTACCCTTGCACACTCTGTTAAAGGATGAAGAAGTAGCTTATGTTGTGAGTGTATTATCAGAGCAAGTAGTAGAAAGAGTTGAAGAATCAAATGTATAAAAGGTATTTTAAAAGATTGCTCGATTTAGTATTAGCTTTACTTGTACTACCATTTTGGTTATTGATGTTAGCTGTAATCGCACCAATTATTTATATTCAAGATAAGGGAACTCCATTTTATAACGCACCTCGTTTAGGAAAAGACGGGAAAGTATTTAAAATGTATAAGTTTCGTTCTATGAAGCTAAATGCACCTGACTTAAGAAATGAAGATGGATCAACATTCAACTCAGAGAATGATCCACGGCTCACTAGTATCGGGAAGTTTATTCGTAAAACTAGTTTGGATGAGACGCCTCAATTGTTGAACATTATTAAAGGTGATATGAGTATTTTAGGGCCGCGCCCAGATCTTCCGGACCATATGAATTTATATGAAGGTAATGAAGTGAGGAAGTTAGAGGTTAGACCAGGAGTAAGTGGTTATAATCAAGCGTACTTTCGGAACACTGTGCCATGGAAAGACAGAATTAAAAATGATATTTATTATATCGACAATTTAACATTTTTAATGGATATTAAAGTTTTTTTCAAGACAGCTATTTCTGTTCTTGGTCAGAAAGATGTATTTGTTGAAAAGACTAGCAATAGCAAAGAGAGTTGATTTATTAAATGAAATCAGAAAAATATACATACACACCATTGGAGTGGGATACAACCCACTTTGGAGTTATGTGTTCAAAATTAGTCTTGCATGCAGAAATTTCAGTGGAAAAATTAACTGATTTAATTGGCCAGAATATGAATGTACAGTTTATTACGATTGTAAATGAACAGTCTAATCCAATTAATTCAAGAGTTATAGGTGAGTTTACAAATGCATTCTTAGCAGATATCAACATTCAATTTCAGAAGAATATCTTAGAACAGCAGATTAGTGAAGGAATCAATATAACTAGTTCTTACCCTTACGATCAGAAGATTGTAGATTTAGCATCTTTTCAAGTGTCACGTTTCATTGAAGATCAGAAATTAAATGAACTAGGTGGGAAAGATGTATACAGAGAGTGGCTAAAGAATTCATTTAACAGAGATGATAAATTTTATGCCACTTCAGTTGGTAGTAATGGTGAGATAAATGGATTCGTATTATTTTCTTTCGCTAGCGAGAAGTGCATTATAGAATTAATCGCAGTAGATGTTAACTCGGCTATTAAAGGTATTGGCTCTAAGTTGTTCAAAACTGTGGAAGCATATGCGAATGATAGAGATATTAAAGTTTTACAAGTAGGAACACAAATTAGAAATCTAACAGCTATTAATTTTTACCATAAGATGGGCTGTAAGCAGGTTGGGTGCCATCAGGTATATCATTTGTGGAATTAATGAAAGAAGGTTTGATTGAATGAAGATTTTATACATAGCAACATCATTCCCGGAACCTTCCAAAGGGGCGACTATCTACACTGATTTAGCAGAGGCCTTACATGAGGCAGGACATGAAATCACGGTGGCCGTGTCTGAACAGAGTAAAAACAAAATAAATACTGAGTTGGGAATGGAGAGAGGTTTTTCTGTATTAAGAATTGTGACAGGTAATTATTACGATGTAAATTTCTTGGAAAAAGGAATTACCTCTTTAAAAATTCCAATCCTTATGAAAAAATATATTCGTAAATATTTAAAGGATCAAAAATTTGATTTTATACTTTTTGAATCTCCACCGACAACAAATGTTGACTTAATTGATTGGGTAAAAAAGGAATTTAAATGTCCAGCCTATTTAATGCTAAAGGATATTTTTCCTCAAAATGCTGTAGACTTAGGAATATTTACGAAGCGTAATCCCATTTACCATTACTTTTTATTTAAAGAAAAGAAGTTATATGATGTGGCTGATAAAATTGGTGTTATGTCTGAAGCCAACAAAAAGTATTTATTACAACACAATCACATAAATGAGATGAAAATAGAACTCTTTCCTAATACTAAGAAACTAATTAAAACCATACCTACTCATAATAACGAAATGAGAAATAGGTTGAATATACCTAACAACGTGACTCTCTTTCTTTTTGGGGGAAACATGGGGAAGCCGCAAAATATTAATTTGCTATCACGAGCAATTATACAATTTCAAAATGATTCTGAAGTATTTTTCTTATTTGTTGGAAGAGGAACAGAACGAAAACACATTGAAGAAACTATAAGTAAGTATAATATTACAAACGCGCATGTTTTAGATAATTTACCTAGAAACGAGTATGACAAAATTACGGTTGAATCAGATGTAGGATTAATAATGCTGGATCCTAATTTTACAATTCCAAATTATCCTTCTAGAATCCTATCCTATATGGAATTTGGTAAACCAGTTCTAGCGGCAACTGATGAAGTTACGGATATAGGGAAATTAATAATAGATGGTAATTTTGGCAAATGGGTTAACGGTAATGATGAAAAGGCTTTTTATGAGGCGATTAATGAATTAAAAAGCATAGATTTGAGAAATAAAATGGCTACTAATTCAAGAAAAGTAGTTGAAGAGCAATTCAACTTGAACAAGTCTGTTAAAATATTGGAAAATTTATTTAGTTAGGGTGGAGAACATGTTTAAAAATAAAGTATTATTAATTACTGGGGGAACAGGATCCTTCGGAAATGCTGTTATGAAACGCTTCTTACATACAGATGTAAAAGAAATTCGTATATTCTCTCGTGACGAGAAGAAGCAAGATGATATGCGGAAGAAATATAATGATGATAAATTGAAATTCTATTTAGGTGACGTAAGAAATATTGATAGCTTAAGAGATGCAATGTATGGAGTAGATTATGTATTCCATGCTGCTGCGTTGAAACAAGTTCCATCATGTGAGTTTTTCCCAATGGAAGCTGTTAAGACAAATATTATTGGAACTGACAATGTTGTAACTACAGCGGTTGAAGCTGGAGTCAATAAGGTAATATGTCTATCAACTGATAAAGCTGCCTATCCAATCAACGCTATGGGAATATCTAAAGCGATGATGGAAAAAGTATTTGTTGCAAAAGCAAATAAAGTGGATGCAGGGAAAACTCTTATCTGTGGTACTCGATATGGAAACGTTATGGCGTCACGTGGATCTGTTATTCCGTTATTCATTGAGCAGATTAAAGCAGGTAAAGACTTAACAGTTACAGACCCAGGAATGACTCGTTTCTTAATGAGCTTAGAAGATGCTGTGGAGCTTGTTGTCTTTGCATTCCAGAATGCTGAAGCCGGAGATATCATGGTTCAAAAATCGCCTGCGTCTACGATAGGTGAATTGGCGACTGCTTTAAAAGAATTATTTAATGTAGATAATAAAGTTCGTGTAATTGGCACTCGACATGGTGAAAAGATATTTGAAACTCTTTTAACAAGAGAAGAGCATGTTGTTGCACAAGACATGGGTGACTTTTACCGTGTACCGGCTGATAAGCGTGATCTGAACTACGACAAATATTTTGTGGAAGGTGATCAAAAACTTTCAACAGAACATGAATACAACTCGCATAACACCCATCGACTTACGATTCCTGAAATCAAAGAGAAATTATTAGCTTTAGACTATGTTCAAGAGGAGTTATCTAAATGGCAAGCAAAGAATTAAAGATTGCTATTACCGGTGCTAACGGATTCATTGGGAAGAATTTAATAACTGAACTTAAAAATCAAGGTTACTTAAATATTTCAAAGATTACTCGGGACACTACTAAAGAAGAGCTAAAGTCAATTCTAACTGAAGCAGAATTTGTTTTTCATTTGGCAGGTATTAATCGTCCAATTTCAGAAGATGAATTTGCAAAAGGTAACACAGATTTCACTCGACAGATTATCGAAGCTTTCTTCGACTTAAATAATATAGTTCCAATGGTAGTCACTTCATCTACTCAAGCGATTAATGAGAATGCATATGGACTTAGCAAGAAAGCTGCAGAAGAAATAGTTGAAAAATATGCAGAAGAAAATAATGTTGAATGCGGCATCTACCGTTTACCGAATGTATTTGGTAAATGGAGCAAACCAAACTATAATAGTGCTATTGCGACATTTTGTCATAATATCGCTCGCGACCTTCCTATCCAAGTGAATGATCCTAATGTAGAACTCACTTTAGTTTATATCGATGATGTAGTAAATGAATTCATCAAATGCTTAGATGGTATAGATACCCTTTATAAAGAACTACCAGTGGTGCATAAGAAGAAGCTTGGGGAAGTTGTTGAGTTAATTTACTCTTTTAAAGCTTCACGTGAAAATAGAAGCGTTCCGAAATTAGACGATCCATTTGAGAAGAAGTTATACAGTACGTACTTAAGCTTCTTACCTGAAGATCAATTTAGTTATGAATTAAAAATGAACGTGGACCAACGAGGTTCATTTACGGAGTTCATCAAAACTGTAGATAGAGGGCAAGTGTCTATAAATATCTCTAAACCAGGAATCATAAAAGGTAACCACTGGCATCACACAAAAAACGAGAAATTTTTGGTGGTGAGTGGGAATGGTGCCATTCGATTCCGAAAGCCAAATGAAGAAAAGATTATTGAGTACTTTGTAAGTGGAGAGAAGTTAGAAGTGGTGGATATTCCGGTGGGTTACACGCACAATATCGAAAATTTAGGAGAATCAGATATGGTGACGGTTATGTGGGTAAATGAACCATTCGACCCTGAAAATCCAGATACATATTTCTTGGAGGTTTAATATGAAGAAACTAAAAGTAATGACTGTAGTTGGTACACGACCAGAAATCATTCGTTTATCAGCAGTTATCAATAAATTAGAAGAGTCAAATGCAATTGAACATATTTTAGTTCATACAGGTCAGAACTATGACTATGAATTGAATGAAGTTTTCTTTGAAGACTTTAACTTGAAAAAGCCAGATTATTTCTTGAATGCAGCTACTGGTACTGCTGTAGAGACCGTAGGAAATATCTTAATTAAGATTGATCCCGTTCTGGAAGAAGTAAAACCAGATGCATTTCTAGTGCTCGGTGATACGAACAGTTGTCTATGTGCGATTGCTGCAAAACGTCGTCAAATTCCTATCTTCCACATGGAAGCAGGAAATCGCTGTTTTGATCAACGTGTACCAGAAGAGACAAATCGCAAAATTGTGGACCATGTAGCGGATATTAACCTTACATATTCTGATATAGCTAGAGAGTATCTACTGCGTGAAGGGTTATCTGCAGACCGCATTATTAAAACAGGTAGTCCCATGTTTGAAGTTCTAAACAGTCGTAAAAAAGAGATTGAAGAATCTGATGTATTGTCTCGTTTAGAATTAGAAGAAGGAAAGTATTTCTTGGTATCTGCCCACCGAGAAGAAAACATTATTTCTGAAAAGAATTTCTTAAACTTGGTTGATACATTAAATACGATTGCTGAAAAGTATGGCTATCCTGTCATTATCAGCACACATCCTAGAACAAAGAAAATGATTGAAAATAAAGGGATTAAGTTTCATGAAAATATCCAAACTCTCAAACCTTTAGGGTTTATTGATTACAACAAGTTGCAAATCAAATCTAAAGCAGTGCTGAGTGATAGTGGAACTATCAGTGAGGAGTCTTCCATTCTTAAATTCCGCGCGTTAAATATCCGCGAGGCGCATGAGCGTCCAGAGGCGATGGAAGAAGCTTCTGTTATGATGGTGGGGCTCGAAAAAGAGCGTATATTACAGGGACTTGAGATTCTTGAAAGCCAAAATCCAGATACGCTTCGCCAAGTTGCAGATTATTCAATGCCGAATGTCGGAGAAAAGGTTTTAAGAATCATCACGAGTTATTCTGATTATATTAAAACTAATGTATGGAAAAAATAAATTATTTACAAGGATGAAAAAATGGGAAATAAATTAATATCAGTAGCTATAGCTACTTATAACTCAGAATCTACAATAGTTGAAGCACTCGAGTCAATAATTAATCAAACATATAATAACTTTGAAATTATAATTTGTGATGATGGATCCACGGATAATACGATTAATATTATAAAAGATTATAGTGATAAGTATGAAAATATTTTTGTATATTTAAATGAGACGAATATGGGATTAGCGTTTTCATTAAATAAGTGTATAGCAAAGTCTAAAGGAGAATTTATTGCGAGACAGGATGCAGATGATAAGTCAGACCCAATGCGTTTTCAAAGACAATATGAGTTTTTACAAACTCATAGACAGTATCATTTTGTTGGTAGTTGGACGTATACTTATGATGATAAGGGAGTAAATGGAGTATATAAATTTCCTATTGAGCCTAATATGAAAAACTTAGTATGGGGATCTATATTTTGCCATGGTGCAATGTTGATTAGAAAAAGCGCTCTTGAAAAAGTAAATAATTATACAGTTAGTAATATCACTTATAGAGGTCAAGATTATGATCTTTGGTTAAAAATGTATGCAAATCAACTATTAGGTTACAATTTACCAGAATATTTATATTACTTTAGAGATGACGAAAATTCTTACAAAAGAAGAAAGAAATATAAGTATAGAATTGGAGAAGCAAGAATTAGATTAAAGCGATATCCGGAAATTAAGGCTCCTATATGGGCATACATTATTTGCTTAAAACCTTTAATAGCAGGTTTGACACCCTCTTTTTTACTTCAAAAATACCATAAACTGGTTATACTAAAAAATAGATAAGGAGATAATAAATATTTGAAATTACTATATATAAGCTCTGCAACCACTGAACTTAAAATTAAACATATAATTAAAAAATATTTAAATGGAAAGAATTTTAAAACTCCACAACAAACTTTCGATCTTTCAATTGCTAAAGGCTTAGCAAATTTTGCAAACAATAAAGTTATCTCTATACCTAGCGTTCCTTCCTACCCACAATCACATAAACTTTTTATTAATCTTAAAAAGGATATAGTTAGTGAGGAATTAGAGATAAATTACATGAAGCTAATAAATATCTCGATTTTAAAATCTATCCATATTTTTATAAATAGTTTAATAGAAATAATAAAATTTTCAAAAGAGTCAATTGCTAATAGAGTGGTAATATTGCATTGGCCCCTATATCCAACTATGTTATCTGCATTTATTGCTAAAAAAATTTTCAAAATAAAAGTTATATTAATTGTGCCTGATTTACCCGAATACAGTTCTTCATATAATACAACTGGATTTAAAGGTTTAATTATAAAATCTGTCAATAAAATCAAACCAAATATTATAAATAAATTTGATGGTTATGTATTATTAACCGAACCAATGATAAAAAAAATAAACATCCTTTCAAAACCGTATGTAATTATGGAAGGTCTTGTCTCTGAAGAACAAACTCTTTCCAACAATTTAATTAAGAGATATGATAAACCCATTGTTTTATATACTGGCGCTATCTATAAAAAATACGGTTTAGAATCTTTGGTCAGAGGATTTACAAAATATGTAGAAAAAGATGCTGAATTATGGATATATGGTGAAGGAGATTATGTAGAGGAACTTAAAATGTTCTCATTAAAGCACCCACAAATTAAATACTTTGGGGTTGCATTTAGAACGGAAATCCTAGAAATTCAAAGAAAATGTACATTGTTAGTAAACCCACGCCCATCTAACGAGGAATTTACAAAATTCTCCTTTCCTTCTAAAACTTTAGAGTATATGGCATCTGGAACTCCAGTAATTTCGACAAGATTGAAGGGAATCCCTAAAGAATATGATTCCTTTCTTTATTGGTTTGAAACTGAGAGTGAAGAGGGGTTTGGGAAAAAGATTAATGAGGTTTTAGAAAATGATATAAAAGATTTAATACGATTTGGAGAGAATA
This sequence comes from Chryseomicrobium aureum, assembly GCF_016909155.1. Classification (GTDB taxonomy): domain Bacteria; phylum Bacillota; class Bacilli; order Bacillales_A; family Planococcaceae; genus Chryseomicrobium; species Chryseomicrobium aureum. The sequence continues at coordinate 123,322 of NZ_JAFBFG010000003.1, read as the reverse complement.
GTAAAGAGTGGGTTTTAAAAAACAAGAATTATCTAGCTCAAACTCAAAAAATTAAGACATTAATTGAAGAGCTAAATAATTGAGTGGGTGATTTTTATTATAAATACTGACGATTATAATCAGAAGATTTTAGGTAAGATCTTTCTAACATACTTGTTTATTACTTTGATTATTTTTGAGTTTGGTGCTTGGCCATGGCCAGTAACAAATAAATTTAAGCTCTATGTCTACCTTTTTATAAATTTCATTTTTTTATATTTAGGCTATTTGTATGGGTTAAGCTTGAAAACAAAATCAAGAGTAATAGGATTCTTTGGGAGATGGTATAATACATCATTAATATTAAGTATTGTTTTACTGATACCTACCTCTATTACTAGAACAGGACTATTATTTCCAGAATTGAATGTTTTTGCTGATTTAGGAAATGCTTATTTTCAAACTCAACAGGTCAGATTAAATAATAATTCATCAATAGAATATTTGCGAATGATTTTTGGGCCTTTTTTATTTTCATTATTGCCACTAACTCTATATTATTGGGGGAAAATACCTAAGTTTAAAAGATATTTAGCAATTTTAATAAGTGTACTATATCTTTTAATTTCATTTAATATGGGAATTAATAAGCTTTTAGTAGACTATTTAATTATTACAGTTGTTATCATAATAATAAAAAAAATTATTTTAGTAAATTTAAAACATAATATAATTGCCTTTTTTAAAAGATTGTCTATTTTAATTATAGTTGTGGTCTTTTTCAATCAATTTTTACTGTATTTTCAATCAACACAAACATCAAGAGTTGGGGAATCTATAGGAGAGTACAATATGCGTGCAGATATATATTCTGATGACCAGTCAGTTTTAGTTAATATTTTCCCAGAACAACTAAAAGTAGGAGTAATTCAGTTTCAGAGTTATATCTCTCAAGGATATTATGGTTTAAGTTTAGCCATGGAAGAAGAATTCACATGGACTTATGGAGTTGGTAATTCAATTTTTCTTTTAAACAATTTTGAGGCATTGTTTAACATTGAAATCTTTAGTAAAACATATCCATATAAAACTATCTCTAGTGGTTGGGATCCACTAATTACGTGGTCATCTATTTTTCCTTGGTTAGCTTCCGATATTACGTTTATGGGTACTATGTTTATTCTCTTTATACTTGGATACTTACTCGCTATCTCTTTAAAAGATCTTGTGGAAAAAAATAACTATTTGGCATTACCATTAATTTGTCAAGTGAGTATTATAATAATCTATATTCCTGCAAATAATCAAATGTTACAAATGGGAGAGTCTTTTTTCACGTTTATATTAACGTTGTTATTGTGGATTTTTACAAGAAGATTTAAAATAATCTAGCGGAAATGAAGGTTTTATTTTGGTGGAGATGTTTAAAAATAGGTTATTGAGAAACTCTTTTTTTAACCTTCTGGCTATGACTATAAATATTGTATCATTTATAATTATTACTCCTTATATAGTAAATTATTTAGGGGTGATTGGTTATGGCATTTATATCACTTTAATTGCCATTACTGGATTCATGTCTACGGTAGATCTTGGTTTGTCAGGGGCTTCGACAAGACAATTTAGTCATTTCTATTCAAAAGGCGAATTTAACAAATTTAATATTTCGTATACTACATCTTTATTTATTTATTTAGTGTTGGGTATACTATTAAACTTCATCATATTTATATTTAATAAAATGAATTTGATATATTATTTGTTTGATGATGGAGACGTAAATCAATATTCACTAGAATATGTACTATATCTAGGTGGTCTAATCATCTTATTAAATATGATTTTAATAGTTAGTTCAAATATTTCTATTGCACTACAAAAAAATAGTTTTAATGCACTTGGAAAAATATTCATTACAATAACTGAAGTTTCAGTAATAGCTTTTGTAATTTACCATGATTATTCAATTGTTGGACTAATGTATGCAAAGATTTCGAGTCTTTTAATTGGAATCTTAAGTTACTATTTGATAAATAAAAAAATCACAAATTATTTAAAATTACTTTTTTTATTTGATTCAAATATTTTCAGAGATTTGATAAGTTTTGGAGTATATAATTTAATAACTCAGATATCTAATGCGCTTATAGGACAAGCAGATAAAATAATTATCAACTTAATGTTGGGTCCGCAGTTTGTAACTTATTATTCGATTCCAATGTCAATTGCTCAAAGAATTCATTCCTTAGTAGCTACTGCAGCTAATGTGATTTTTCCTGCTACAGCAGAATTAAACAGCACTTCTTCAAAGTCAGAAATAAGAAGCCTATATTTAAAAACGCAGAATATAGTGTTTTTGTTTAGTGCCGTTCTAATATTTCCATTCATTTTTTTCTCGAAAGAAATACTGGAATTATGGATAGATGTAGAATTTGCAGAAAATGCATATTTCATTTTTCTCTTAATTCTAATATCATACTTATTTATAGGCAGTAATGTTACAGTTTATTTTATGTTCAATGGTTTAAATATGCCCAAATATAATGCATATTATGCAATAATTACCGCAGCAATAAAAATTATTTCAACAATCGTACTGATTTATTTCTTTGACTTAATTGGTGCGGGTATTTCCCTTTTATTAACAATAATTTTAATACCATTTTATATTCGATATTTTGAAAAAATGATTAATGTAAAAACCCACCATTATCTTTTAAATGGTTATATTCCTGTTATATTTGTTTTTATTATAACTTTTTCAATGTCCCTTTTAATAAAATCTAATTTGAACATTTGGGGAATTGGTTTGATGTCTTTTTTGCTAGTTTTTCTAGGAATAGTAGCATTATATAAATTAGATTTTTTTAAGAAAAACAATATAAATATATTTCCAAGTGCATAGTTAATTTTGGATTTATTACAAGAGGTGCAATGTAAATATGAAACAATATAAGATAGTAGTAAGTGGTACCGGCTACGTTGGCCTAGTAGCCGGTGTAACATTCGCCGAAATGGGTCATCAAGTATTATGTGTCGATATAGATCAGGACAAAGTAGAACTTATGAAATCTGGTACATCCCCAATTTTCGAATCAGGCTTAGAAGAGCTCATGAAGAAAAACTTCGCTGCGGGTCGCATTGATTATACAACTGATTTTCAATCAGCATATAAAGATGCCGATGCAATTTTTATTGGGGTTGGAACTCCAGAACAACCGGATGGATCTGCAAATCTTTCATATATTGCTACTGTAGCTCGTCAAATTGCAGAATCTGTAGAAAAAGATTGTTTAGTAGTTGTTAAATCAACTGTCCCAATCGGTACGAATGATAAAGTAGAGCAATTTATTCAAGACTTCTTAGTAAATGATGTGCGTGTAGAAGTAGCATCGAACCCTGAGTTCTTAGCACAAGGATCTGCGGTGCATGACACATTGCATGCTGAGCGTATTGTCATTGGAACTGAGAGTAAATGGGCAGAAGAAATATTAATGAAAATCTATGAGCCTTTCAATATTCCAATGGTATCTGTAAATCGTCGTTCCGCAGAGATGATTAAGTATGCTTCGAATGACTTCTTAGCACTGAAGATTTCGTATATGAATGACATTGCGAATTTGTGTGAATTGGTTGGTGCTGATGTTCAAGAAGTGGCGAAGGGTATGAGCTATGATGCTCGTATTGGAAGTAAGTTCTTGAATGCTGGGATTGGTTTTGGTGGATCTTGTTTCCCAAAAGATACCAAAGCTTTGGAACATATTGCGCGTGAGAATGGATATGATCTGAAGACTGTGAAAGCTGCAGTAGATGTGAATGCCGAACAAAAAGTGAAGTTGTTTAAGAAAGCTGCAAAACGACTTATCACGTTCTCTGGTCTTAAAGTAGCTGTATTAGGTTTGACATTCAAACCAGGAACAGATGATTTACGAGAGGCAGCTTCTTTAGACAATGTGAAGTTATTGCTTGAAAAAGGTGCTGACATCTTTGCATTTGATCCAGTAGGTGCTGAGAATTTCAAACGCTTCTATCCAGAAGGTAAGAACTTAAATGGAACCATCACATACGTTGGTTCTCCTCAAGCTGCTTTAAAGGATGCAAATGTTGCTTTCTTATTTACAGAGTGGCCAGAAGTCAAAGCCGTTTCTCCTATTGAATACATAGAACTTATGCAAACGCCATTAGTGTACGATGGACGCAATGTGTATGTAGTTGAAGAGATGCAACAAGCAAATGTTGAATATCATTCAATCGGGCGTATGGCAACGGAGCGAGTTCGTGAAGGAGTTGTAAGTAGTGGAAAATAATCAACTTACATATTTAGTGACAGGAGCTGCCGGTTTTATCGGCAGCTATTTATCTAAGGCGTATCTTGATCGAGGGATTAAAGTTGTAGGGCTAGATAACTTGAATTCTTATTATAATGTTCAGTTAAAAGAAGATAGATTAGTTAAGCTTAATGGACACCCGAACTTTTCCTTTGTAAAAGGGGATCTTGCAGATAAGGCGTTTATGTTGAATTTGTTTGCTGAGAATAAGTTTGATGTAGTGGTGAACTTGGCTGCTCAAGCAGGTGTACGCTATTCGATTGAAAATCCAGATGCTTATATAGAGAGTAATGTAACTGGATTCTTTAATATCATCGAAGCATGTAGAGCTTATCCAGTCAAACACTTGATCTATGCTTCTTCGAGTTCGGTATACGGCTCTAACAAAAAAGTTCCGTTTGAAGAGAGGGATTTTGTGGATACACCTGTCTCCTTATATGCAGCTACTAAGAAAACGAATGAATTGATGGCGCACACGTATAGCCATCTTTATAAGATTCCTGCAACAGGTCTGCGCTTCTTCACAGTTTATGGACCAATGGGGCGTCCAGATATGGCCTACTTTGGATTTACTGATAAGTACTTCGCAGGTGAAAGCATCAAGATCTATAACAATGGTGATTTTGATAATGACCTTTACCGTGACTTTACTTATATTGATGATATCGTTGAAGGTATCGTGCGCTTAACGGATCAGCCACCTACTGGAGAAGTTGCACACAAGGTGTACAACATTGGTAATAATAACCCTGAGAAATTGATGCACTTTATCCATGCGCTTGAAGGCGCACTTTCAAAAGCTCTAGGTAAAGAGGTTGAATTCAAGAAAGAGTTTGAACCAATCAAGCCAGGGGATGTGCCAGCGACTTACGCATCTACAGATGCTCTTCAAAAAGCAGTTGGGTTTAAGCCTCAGACTTCTATTGAGGATGGGTTGGAGAAATTCGCTCGGTGGTATGTGGAATATTATAAAAAGAAATAAAAGAACACCGTTTGGAATTTTATTCTAAACGGTGTTTAATTTATCCAAATCTATTTCTTTTATATACATCGACAAGAATAATTGTCATATTGAGATCATCGATGGTAAATAGAAAACGGTAATTTTTTATTTTGTGAACATATACTTTATTATTTTTATCTTTGAAAAGCTTAATATTATTATAAGAATAGATTGCATTCTTGTTATTATTTGAAAGGTTATTATAGAATTCTAATAAATAATCTTGGAATTTTATATCATTCTCTGATAAGTTTATTATTTTCTTTTTTAATTTATCATTTATTAATATTTCCATTACTTTTTCTTCTCCAAATCTTTAATTAGAGCTGACAATTCAGTTAAACCTCCTAAATCGCCTCTGTCAAGTCTATCAACTGCAAATTTAACAGCTGAATCTCCAACTTCATCGAATAATTTATCTTTAAACCTCTCTATAGCATCAGACTTCTCTAAAAGGTTTCGATCATGAATGTAAAGAAAGTAGTTATAGGTTATTAATAAAATAGTAAAACTAATCATGAAATATAGTAACCAAGACTTCAACATTGCTCCCCACTCAAGAACCCCATTAATTGTTATTTCTGCTATTAAAGCACTACATAATATACCAAATATTAATGTTGAGATTATATTTGCAGAAACTTTTATTAATGGAGAAAAAATGAACTTTGACATTATACATATTCCTCGTCAATAATTTTTCTCTATACAAATATTATAGCATTGAAAACAAATGCCTGTCACCTTCACAATTCACATTGTGAAAATTGAAAAGGTGACCACTGTGCACCGTACAATTCTATAATTATCCAGGCGACCTTGATCTACCAATAATAATCGGTACCTGTGCAACGCACAATTCACTACAATTCTATAATTATTCAGACGACCTTGATCTACTGTAACTGCTAAATTAGAAGAAGCACTTTTCTACAATTAATATTGTGCAGTTTAAAAATCGGTACCTGTGCACGAAACAATTCAACACAATTTGCTTCAAACTAGGTACCTGTCCCAAAAACAATTCGGACAATGAAGATTATTCACTGGGTATGCACTAGGAACCCGCATTCCTGTGTTAAAAACTGGATAAACATAAATTGTGTTGAAGTTGTGTGGGTACCAGGTACCTTTTGGGGGCTGCTTCCAATTGTAGTGGAGTGGTGATTGTCAGTAAGAGAAGTGAGTTAGTAAAGAAGAGCTAGCAAGCAAGATCCGGGAGAAGATGGATGAAGATGTCCACCAAGTGCCGGATTTCTTCTCATGTGTCAGGAAAGAAATGAAGAAGATAAACAGAAGCATATTGAAGATTTCCTGTTGGCATTGTAGTCAAATACGGCGGCCTGTCATAAACATAATTTGGACAGAGATATAAATAGAGTGACAGGCCGGATATGGTGTAAATCTCCATTTTTGAACTTTCTGTTCTTAAAAGCCCTTGCTTCTTTCTCAAAAAGGTTCCTATCGCCACCACCAACACGGACACTCAATAAAAATCCAAACGGTTGTATAGAGTATTCTAAGCATTTATACTGAATATACTAACAAGACGTCTAGTAGGAATGGAGCGTGAGTACACTGGCTGCCTTTGGAGATAAAATGACAGAGATAGAATCCATACTAGTCGCGCTAGACGAGCTCGATGTGTTATGTGAGATACGCAATATCCGAGCAGAAATCTTATTGCTTGGAGGAGCTGCATTGTTGCTTCATATGCAGCAAGCAGATAGAAAATTTCGCCCTACCCGTGACATCGATATCAATATCCTATCGTCTACCGATGCGAAGGGGTTCATGGACATCTTAAGTGAACTTGCGATTGATATCGTGGGCGGTATTATGGAGGTCCCGCCTGCAGAAGATTTTAAAGAAAGAGACAGGTTTCGTTTAGAAGGCACACGCTTCACCCATATAGATGTATATGTGCCATCGATCGAGTTGCTCGCATGTAGCAAAATCTTTTCGAGACGGGAAAAAGATTTGAAAGATTTAGAGGAAACAGATCTCCTAGAGCTATGTGATCTAGATAGTTTATTTGAACTTGTAGAAGAATATAAAGACTTTCTGCTCAATCCTAATGATCCTAATTCAAATCATCATCAACTAAAGGAGATTCTCAAAAGAAAAGGCATAAATATAAACTAGTCAAGGAGGTGGCGCAGTGGAACTTATTTCGAAACTACAAGAACAACTAGTCGAAGAAAAGGAAATGCTGAAAACGGGTGCAACATCTTATCGTTATCGCACGGCCACACTAGCCCTTGATTTTTTGCCCTACGTGACATCTGCAGACATGTTGAAATCGCGAGAACTTCTACAAATACAGCTAGAAAAAACTTGGCCGACGCTTGATGAAGATAGAATTGCAGACATAGCAAAGTTTTTACATGTCTCTTATGTACAATTAGCCAATCAACTGAACCGGTCATCCGAGATGAAACAGTTACTGGACCAAAGAAGAGCGAATAGAGAAAAGTTTACTTTGAAGTTGGTCAAAGGTTAAATAGGTACCTGTCCCAAAAACAATTCGGGCAATCAAGATTATTCATGAGATATGCAAAATGAACCCGCATTCCTGTGTTTGAAAGTGGGTAATCATAAATTGCGTTGAAGTTGTGTGGGGTCCAGGTACCTTTTGGGAACTGCTTCCATCTCTAGTTTTTGAAGATAGTAAGTACTTTTTCAAATCCTTATTTTCAGCCCCGATTTAAATTAGGTACCTGTCCCAAAAACAATTCGGACAATCAAGATTATTCATGAGATATGCAAAATGAACCCGCATTCCTGCGTTGGATAATGGGTAATTATAAATTGTGTTGAAGTTGTGTGGGGTCCAGGTACCTTTTGGGAGCTACTTCCATTTGTAATGAGATGAAGTAAAGGCAATACTTAATGAAAATCTAATAGACCCCGGGAGTTGCTGGATGAAATGTCCACCAACTGCCGGGGATTTTGTCTAAAAAGAAATAGTTGTATACACTATCCATCCACCACTGCTCAACCCCTTCCATCTTTTTTTCCACGTTGGACAAAGTCTATCTGCCTATCCTGCCTGCCCTCTAAACACACCCATCCGCGACTCCTTTTTAAAGATTCCATAAAAATAAATCTGAAAAAACAAATCTTCCTCGACCCTTAAAAAATCTCCCTCAATTAATAAATCCTTGCTACACTAAATAAAACAGAAAGAGAAGGAGCGGCCAAAATGAGCAAACCTACTAGTTGGGAGCAGATGGAGCGGGAAGCAGCGCGCCAAGAAAAACGGTGGCGGCAATCTGTCACGATCGATAGTTCTTACGAAGAGACCCTGGAACGCTATCTAAAGAAAGAGCTCGTCGAAGTGGTGGATTACTATCGTCTGTCAGGAATCCGCCGCATGACGAAGCCCCACTTGATCAAAGACTTTGCGGCACATCGAGACCTGGCTATGCACTATCTTTTAGAGCGCTTGAGTGACGCCCAGTTGCAACTCTTTTTGGAAGTAAAAGAACAAGGGTCTATCCCGATTGACAGTCCCGTGACACAAAAGGTCGGCTGGTGGTGGCGAACCACACTCCTCGTTCCGGCAACGATTGATGACAAACTTGTTCTATTCATTCCAAAAGATGTCCGGGAAAGCAAGGTGATTGAACTATTTGAGGGAGAGTTGAAAGAAAGAGCCAAACAGAACAAAGTCATCTTGGCCTTTACACGTGGCTTATTGAATACATATGGGGTACTTCGACTAGCTGATCTATACGCAAAGTTGCGCGCATTTGGCGTCATAGAAGGACCTAAAGACTACCAGCACGTCCGAGATCTTCTGTGGGTGCAACAAGACTTTTATGAAGAACTGTTGCTCGACGGGAATTTAGCTGTCGTGCCTGGTCTCGAAAATCCCTATGCGCTCTTTGATCAGCTTAGTGATCGCAGTGATCTGAAACCTGTTGAATTGACTCCGACAGAAGTGGTGAAGCGTGCATACGAAAGCTACTATCTCGACTTTCCGGAATACAAAAGACTCGCGCTGTATTTGGAGAAAGTGACAAAATTAGAGCCTGACGAAGTCGAAGGGATGCTGTTCGATTTCGGTGTGCAGCTTAACAACCAAGTGCCTTTCAATGAATTACTAAACGAAATATTCAGGAATCTAAAACTAGTGACGCCTGAAATCATGCAGGAAACAATCCGACTTGCAAAGGCAGCAAAAGATGTGACACCACATTATGCCTTGAAAGGGCATACACCAGGGTCACTATTCCAAGAACAGAAATCACAAGCCACAATCCGTGCGTCTACAGAAATCGGGCGCAATGACAAATGCCCCTGTGGAAGCGGGAAGAAATACAAGAAATGTTGTATGTAACAAATAGGTACCCAAACAGAAACCTGTCCCAAAAACAATTCGGACAATCAAGATTATTCATGAGATATGCAAAAAGAACCCGCATTCCTGCGTTGGAAAGTGAATAATCATAAATAGTGTTGAAGTTGTGTGGGGTCCAGGTACCTTTTGGGAGCTGTTTCCATATCTGATTTTTGCGAATACAAACTAGCATTTCAAACTAGCTTTTTCCGCATGTTTTAAAGTTGATCACTACTAATTCATCATTAACAAAAAAGGTACCTGTCCCAAAAAACAATTCGGACAATGAAGATTATTCACTGGCTATGCACTGGGAACCCGCATTCCTATGTTAAAAACTGGATAAACATAAATTGTGTTGAAGTTGTGTGGGGTCCAGGTACCTTTTGGGAGCTGCTTCCATATCTGATTTTTGCGCATACAAACTAGCATTTCAAACTAGCTTTTTCCGCATGTTTTAAACTTGATCTCCACTAAGTTGTCATTCAGGGCAGTCCACCACGGGCTGTCCTTTTTCATCTTCCGGCACCATCGTTCGCATGCCGCGGATCCTCCGATTACGCAGCACCAAAGCCTTGAACGGAACAAGTGCCTGCGAATGCACCTCTTCTTTGTATCGCCCGTCCTCGATCGCAAAGAACGTCCGGTGCAAGACAAACGCCAAATACCCTTCTTTGTTCGGAGCAAAAGGATAGGGGAGCAAGTTCGGGAGGTAGGTCGTGTCAAGAAAACGCGGGGGAATGAGATCTGAGAAGGCATAATAGGGGAAGCTGCTGTAAGGATAGTCCTCAAGGGATTCGACCATTAAAATAGGTACCTGTCCCAAAAACAATTCGGACAATCAAGACTATTCACCGGATATACAAAATGAACCCGCATTCCTGTGTTAAAAACTGGATAATCATAAAATGTGTTGAAGTTGTGTGGGGTCCAGGTACATTTTGGTAGTCGTTTCCATCTCTAGTTTCTGCGGATACCAGATTCCTTTTCAAAAATATATAAGAGTTATTCCGTAAAACAGTTGGTTTTGTTTTGCTGTTCTATTATAATTTTTCACTTTTACAATAGAACTTGATTCGAATCAATTTTTATTTCATAGAAACATCCTATACTAGAGTCATCAACAAGGAATACAAATGAAAATGAAATTGGAGGGAATCAACATGCAAAGATATATATTAAGTAAAAAGAATTCCATTACACTGATCAGTGCAATTTTGATTGCACTTGCATTCTTCGGACGATTTTCCTTAGACAACATGGCCATTTTCAATTGGTCGCTCATCATTGCATCCATTCTTGGTGTGGCGCCGATTGCAATCCAAGCCTATCAGGCATTAAAAGTAAAAGTTGTCAGTATTGATGTTTTAGTTGAAAATCGGTACCTGTGCACAAAACAATTCAACACAATTTGCATAAACGGAGGAGGGACCTTGCTATTGCTAGGTTCCTCCTTCATATGTATTGAATTGTAGTGAATAGACAGAGTAGTGTGGTGCACAGGTACCTCAGAGGGGAATTCTGGAAATCTCTACACAGATCCCTCAGAGAGGAATTCTTAAGAAAAAGTTCTGATCTGTAATCATCAGTATATACCAAGTTCGTCTGATTCTGATGCGAGTCACTCCGCCCGCTAGTTAAAGCGCTCTCGACCGAAAAGCGTATCTGTTCGTTCGTCGTCCTTCTAAAAATCTGAGTTATCTTCACACCTTGTTTCTTTAATTGATGTACTTCAATATAAATCAAACGTTTTTCCTCCATTTGCTTCCTCCTAGAGACAGATACCTATAGTCAAAGGGATGAGATAGTTGAATAAAAAGTGTGCAACGTAAATGAGCAAAAACTGTTCACTTTATTTGGCGGTTACAATATTAATATAGAAGGGTTGAATAAGAACTTATTTCTTTAAATTTATTGATAGAATATTTTGTTATTTGTGGAGTTTCAGTGGAATTTTAGTTTCCTATAAGGTACATTGAATATAGAAATATATTACAAATCAGAGAGCAGGTATAATTATGCCACTACCCTTGATACCTATAATTGTAGCAGGTGCATCTGTCGTTTCGACAGCTATAGCAGCAAAGAAAGGCACAGATTCTTATCGCAATATGAAAGAGACCAAAGAAATTGCTAAAGATTTAGAAAAAGCTTACTCTGCTGCTTACGAGAAATTTGAGTCTCAAAAGGTTGCTACAAATTTATCATTAGAATACTATGGAGAGTTAAAGCTCAACATTTTGGACACGACTATGCATCAGTTTGTTGAAACGTTTCAACAGATAAAAAATGTATCTTTTGATGGTCAGGCTATTACAGAAGAGTTTGTAGCTGATCAAGATATAGAGCAATTGTTAGTCGTTATGGAGAAACAAGTTGTAGAAGCAGGGCAAGTATTAAAAGCAGGCATTGCATCTCTTGCAAGTGGGGGATTAGCAGCCATGGGAGCACTAGGCGCCACTACTACATTCGCTGCTGCCTCAACAGGTACTACTATTGCTACACTAAGTGGTATTGCTGCACAGAATGCAACTCTGGCTTTTCTAGGTGGTGGATCTTTAGCTGCTGGAGGATTTGGTATTGCTGGAGGTACTATGGTGTTGGGAGGTATTGCATTAGCCCCTGCCTTGGCCATAGGAAGTCTCATCTTTTCAGCTTCTACTGAAAAGAAACTAAATGAGATGTACGAACGGAAAGCGGAGGTGGAGGTGGATATTGAAAAATTGAAATCAGCTACTAATGCTATGCAAGCAATTAAAAAAACAACAAATTCATTAATGCGTCTGGCAACGAAATTGCAAAACTTATTCGATATAAAGATAGTTCAAATGAAGAATCTTATCAAACATAAGGGAACAGATTTCTCTAAGTATTCATTTGAAGAACAACAACTGATATATATAAATTACAAAGCAGCAGTTGTTGTGAAGGAGATTTTAAATACGACTTTACTTGATAGTGAAGGTACGTTAATTCCATCTGTAAAGGCGAAAATTAAAGAGCTTAAAAGTTCCATGAAAGAACTAGAAGGGTAACTTATGGTAGCCATTCGTCAATCCGACCTTGATTTTGTAGCTACTCAACTCGTTAGTGAGACTATAGAGCGTCAAGGCAATGCGTTGATAGAAACTGTATCGGGTACGGAGCAATTAAAAAAGGTGGCACTCCAATATATCAATTGTGACCCTAAGTTAACACAAGGGCGTTTATTTGAAGTTTTGGAAGTCACGAAATTCAATGTATCTGCTGCAAAAGGAGGAGATTTATTAAGAGCCGTTACTACGGATCAATTAGGGTATCCTCATGCTGCTGCGGATGTTTGGATTAGAAATCCACAGGGTGACATATTGAAAGAGATTCAAGCAAAGTCATCAGCGAGTGCGGCTACTCTAACCCGTTCAATTGCAAAAGAAAATTATGTGGGAATGGACCGGCTTGTCAATTCCGATAAAGTGCTTAAAGTAGACGAGCTTTTAGAAAAACGTATTAGTAAGGAGGGGATATATGCTAAAGATTACCAAGTGGCTAAAGAACATTTACAGGGTGAACTAAAGTATAAAACTATTAGTTCCGGAGGTACCAAATATTCTGAGGCTATGGATGCTGCAAAGAATCCAGAAGAAGTTGCCGATTGTCTAAATCATTTGGAGTTGATGGATGGTCTATCATCAGCCATGATTTCTGGAGCATTAGCGGGAGCTTTTTTAGGTGGAGCAGTACAAGGTATTCAAAGTGGTTATGCAAAAGAATTCTGCGTTAAAGAAACTTCCAAGGCTGCTTTAAATAGCGCAGTTAGAAGTAGTGTTATTAGTGGAGTTGCCTATGGGTTGAAGTATGTAGGGAAAAACAACCCAATCATGAATGGAAATGTAGTTGCTTCACTTGCAAGTTCAGCAGTCAATATTTCAGAACTTACTAATAAGTACATTCGGAATCAGATTTCAACTGAAGAATATCTTCTAGGTTTAGGCTCAAATTCTGTATCTTGCTTCTCTGGGATTGTGATGACAGCAGCAGGAGCGGCTTTATTTGGACCCGTCGGAGCAGCCATCGCTGGACCGGTTGCACTTATTGGAATGAAGCAACTTTATAAAGCCTTTGTGACGTCACAGAAAGACCTTCAATTGTCCATTGAGGAAAGAAAAAAAGCAGAAGAGTTGGCTGTATTAGTAATCGGCGAAATTCGGGAACAAGAAAAGTTAATTCTCAACTACTATAAAGAGTATGGAGAAACTCTGGTAGAATTAGATACAATAGTAGAATTAGCTATCCGACAGGACTCTTGGACAGAAACGGCGCTTACCACAATTGCAACAAAATTAAATATTGAGTTTAAATATCCAACATTGGCTTCATTTTCTGATTTCATGAATAGTGACGACTCACTTATTTTATGATTATAGTGAACAATACAATTTTGCTTTGATTAAATCGGTACCTGTGCTCAAAATAATTCAACACAATTTGCATAAACGGAGGAGGACCTTGCTATTGTTGGGTTCCTCCTGAATATTTATAGAATTGTAGTGAATAGACTGAGTAGTGTGGTGCACAGGTACCTCAGAATGAAAGAAGAGCTCTATTGGAGTTCAGTTTCCTACATGGAGTATTATGAAGTTGTTAAGCGTCACCAAGACTATAAAAGCCAGACTTTGGGTTTTTGGGAAGAAATCATAGATATCATGGAATACAACGGCAAAACAATTCTGGTATTGGCAACGATTTGGGATGAGTATTATCAAGACTATTATTCCGGAAACGTTATACTTCTCTACAATGGAAAGACAGAGTATAAGATTGGACAAGAGATTGGGATTGCGGGCAAGATGGAAGGTCTTTAACTACAAGTAGAGGAAAATCATTTTATCAGTGACTATTTGGACTCCGCTTATACATTCCAGTTTTCTGCAGACCAAGATTCAAATAAGATATCGATCATTGTTGGAGGCGAATTCTATGAGTAAGCAGGCAAAAATCTTTAAATCTAGATTGTTGTTAAATAAGGATGAATTACTAAAGCTTGGAGTAATATAGACTGTGAATGAACTAAAAACTTATCTTCTAGATAATCCGTATAAGATAATCGTTGCAATTGATGAAGGAATTCAAGTGGATGAACAATCGGAGTTAAGTTTATTTTTAGCTCTGTATTCTAATGAATTCGAAGAAGAAGTATTGCTTTATGATCTAACTAATAATACAAAAGGGAGTCTATTATCAACGGATTTAGAGTCCTTAGTCAATGGAATTTTTGAATATATTGATTTAGGTATTGTCGATCGTTATCCTTTAGCGTTGTATTTAAGAAGTGAGGTAAGGACATATGACAATTTATAAAAGGGGAACTAAGAAGTTGATAGAGTGTAGGAATCGGAAAATTCTTCTTCAAAGAACTCCAGAAGAGATTGTTAGACAAAAAGTAGTTGATTTCTTACTTGATGAGATGGGAGTTCCAGAGGAATGCATCTCCCTAGAATTTCCTTTAAATACTATCAAATCTACTTCAAATATGAGAGCAGACATTATTGTTTGGAAAATAGATTCAAACCAGAAGAAATATCCTTTTCTTGTACTAGAAATTAAAGCAAGTCACATTTCTTTAACAGAAGAAACACTTGTACAAGTGGAAAAATATAATAGGATTCTTAAAGCCAAATATGTAGGGGTTTCAAATGGTAAAGAAACACAATTTTATGAGTGCTCAGAGGATGGTTTGAAATTGCTTACTACTGATTTTTATACCTATAAAAATTTGATTAGCGGTGAAGTACATTATCAACAGGTAGTACGAATGCGAAGATTGCCGTATGAGTTGATTTCCTACAAGAAATATATGGATTTCATTAAAGGGACTGAATATATTGGCGAAGGTACTCAGTCAGAATTACATACTCTAATTGCAGAACTTCAAAATTATATATTATGTGGCGATATTAATCCAACTGGACGATTCAATCATAAGATTATTAAAGATTATTCATACGGAATATTTAACTCCGGAAATCCAAGTGGAGGCAACTTTGCAGGTTATTATCGAAGTTTTCTAGTTCAATCACCTAAAGAAAATTATACAATTTTTCGTATTGGTATTTTTGGTACTCCGAGCTTACAAAATGATCCTGTGTATGGAAATAGAAATGGAAACACGTATTTAACGGTAGCAGTCGAGATGGGAGGTATTTCTACAAATGTTTTGCAATTAAACCTTGATAAATTCTTAGTGGAGAATGTAGTAGACGGTTCGTATGATATCTTTCATAGTGGTAGAAGAAACGGTTTTAAAAATGAAGACGTCATACAAAGTGTCATTCAAAACGAACCTAAATTGCTACTTGACGGTAAGATTTATTTAGGAAAACTGCCAATAGGAAGGTCAATCAGTGAAACTGAAGGATCAGATATGATAGAAAGGTTGTTAGCATACGCAGCTTGTAGGAATATGATGAAGAAGAAAAAAAGAAGATTTCAAAATAAGAAAATCATAAAGTTATGAATGGGTATTATTGGTGGCAATAACCTTGTAACAAAAACGAAGATGAAATTTTTATCTTCAAAATAGGTACCTGTCCCAAAAACAATTCGGACAATGAAGATTATTCATTGACTATACAAAATGAACCCACATTCCTGTGTTAAAAACTGGATAAACATAAATTGTGTTGAAGTTGTGTGGGGTCCAGGTACCTTTTGGTAGCCGCTTCCAGTTGTAGTGAAAAGGTTGTCAGGAAGGACAGTCAGTTTAAAAGAAGTGCTTAGAGGATCTGGGAGTTGATGGATGAAGGTGTCCACCAACTGCCGAATTTTTTTCAGATGCCACGATAGAAATGAAGAAAACGAACACAACCGTATAGAAGTAAGCGTTGAAAATCGGTACCTGTGCACGAAACAATTCAACACAATTTGCATAAAAGGAGGAGGGCCCTTGCTATTACTGGGTTCTTTCTTCATGTTTATAGAATTGTAGTGAATAGACAGAGTAGTGTGGTGCACAGGTACCTCAGAGGGGAATTCTGGAAGTCTGTAAACAGATAACTCAGAACAGAATTCTAAAAAAGTTCTCTCCTGTAATCGTCAGTCCATACCAGGTTTCTCTGATTCTGACGCGATCCACTCCGTCCGCCAGACAAATCGTTCCTGACCGAAAAGCGTATCTGTCCGCTCGTCGTCCTCCTCGTGTGCATCCTCTTCCGCTAAGAAGCGGTTGCCGAGAACGAACTGACAGTAGCCGGCATGGTTCGGTGGATACGGATAGGGCATGAGTCGAGGGAGGAGGTCGATATCCAAGAATCGGGGCAGGTCTGTCCGAGTACCCGCATAATAGGGGAATGAACTATAGGGGTAGTCGTGGAGGTCCGTGACCATCGGGATGGCTGTCTCTATCGGGTTGCGGTGAATGTAGCCGCTCGTGTGCAACAGGTCGACGACGGTCTGGGCACCCTTCGCCCAATACCGCCCCTGATAGATGCGGCCAGTGAACCCGTACCGGTCATGATAGGAATCGCTGTACCGTTTATTGGTGATACGCATGATGTTCGCAAGGTCATCTCCAGCAGAACGGATCAATACATGATAATGGTTCGACATAAAACAGAACGCGACGACCTGGAACGGATAGCGGTCATAGGCAAGCTCGAACGCCCGCAGCAACTCATGCATATCCTCATCCGTCGGGTACACATTGTGCTGGTTGTTCCCCCGTAAAATGCAATGATAAAAACTATTTGGGTTGTAGTCTCTCTTCTTCCGTGGCATCTCACCACTCCTCTCGTCAGATGTACTGCGACTGTAGCACACCCGAGAATTGAGCGCAGGACGTGAAAACTTGGATTTGAGGCAGGAAGACAGCAAAAACCGCTATGAAAACTTCATTTTGAAACCCAAAACATGCGCAAACTGAAATTGTGTGCGAGCGGTCACGAGCGAAAATTTTTCTTCGCTAGAAGCCACCGCGTAAATGCATGCCACTAAACCGAACAGGAAAACTCTGTTTTGCACACATGCCAACAACTCATCGTTCTTAAGAAGTTTTTGCTGCAAAGTCGTCCGCTATGACAACTATCTATTTGTATCCAGTCCATACACAATTCAAAGACCATGGCCCTGTCTAGGTTGTGTGATGAATTGTGTGCGGTTCTGAGAAAACTTCATTTTCCCAAAACTGCGTTATAAGCAGCACTGCTCTTACTAGCAATAGGCAGCCACCGCTTCATGTGCTACACTTTCCAAAACAGCCACCCTTAAGGAGGAACGCCCATGCGTGCCATCTATTCAGTCGGCCTCGAAGGATCCCAAGGACACATCGTCACCATTGAAGCACGGATCCGCGAAGAAAAAGAGAACCTCGTCATCGTCGGCCTGCCAGACGCCATCTTGAAAGAATCCCGCGAACGCGTATCCAGCGCCCTGAATGCATTGAATCTCAACCTGTCATCGACCAAAGTGACCATCCAGCTGTTCCCATCCGATCGCCAAAAACAAGGCACCGGATTCGACCTCGCCATTGCACTCGCTGTCATCGACCGGATGAAGAAACGCCCACTCCGCATCGGCAAAGAGACATGCGTGCTCGCATCCATCAACCTGTACGGCGACCTGATGCCCTTCCATGGGCTGCTCCCATGTATCAACCAAGCACGAAAGCTCGGTTTCACACGTATACTCGTTCCCGCTGGACCCAACTATGCGTTACTACCGAAAGATGACATCGAACTGGTTGAACTCGAGACGATCAGCCAGACCCTCCAGTATCTCGAGGGCCAACCGATCATGCGTCTGACCGAGACCGAACCGCTCCCGGAAATGACAGAGGACGAGACCCATTCCGTCGATTTTTCAGCGATCCGTGGCCACTCTGAAGCGAAAAAAGTACTCGAGATCGCAGCGGCCGGTGGTCATCACGTGTTGTTCACAGGTCCTCCGGGGTGTGGCAAGACGATGCTCGCAGATGCGTTCCATACCATCTTGCCAGACCTCACCGACCAAGAAGTGCTCGATGTACACAACACCTATCTTCTCGCCAAACACCACAGACCGATCTCCAAGCGACCGCCTTACAGACACCCACACCATTCCGCATCCGCCATGTCCTTGATAGGAGGCGGCACCTACCCAAAACCCGGCGAGATCTCACTCGCGGACAGAGGCGTGCTGTTCCTTGATGAACTCGGTGAATTCTCACGAAAGACACTCGACATGCTGCGGCAACCGATGGAGAGCGGGGAAGTCGAGATCTCCCGTGTCAAACAGGCCGTCCGCTATCCGGCAAGCTTCATCCTGATCTCTGCGACCAATCCATGCCCGTGTGGCTACCATGGTTCCCGTCAGCGCTACTGCAGTTGCAGTGCGAACCAGGTCCGCAACTACCAACTGAAAGCATCCGGTCCACTGAACGACCGGCTCGATTTCATCATGGCCCTTAAGAGCACCGGCATCCAGGAAGAGGCGTCAGGAGAAGACTCGAAAACCATTCGTGAACGGACATCCGGAGCCCGCATCATCCAGCACGAACGCTACAACGGGCGCTATCTGAACGGCAACGCCCCTTCTAAACTCATCCTCGAGAACTGCCGTGCCACCGAGACGCAACTCGACACCATCAACCAGGCATGCTTTGACAACAAATGGTCCAACCGTACCCAACTCAAACTCATCCGCATCGCCCGCACCATCTCTGATCTCGAAGGCATCGACCACCTGTCCGACCGAGCCATCGCATTCGCCATTCATTACCGCACACTTATGCCCGTCGCATCAGACTCCAATGTCGCGGAAGAAGGTGGGGAAGTGGAGGTGTGAAATCGACTCGTTCTTTCCCGACAGATCTCAAAATTGAAGGCGACATCTTCCAGACCATCATTCCGTTGCAAAAACCAAAGAGTGACCAAGCTAGTGACCAAGAGGGTGACCAAGCTAGTGACTATGCCAACGAACAAAAAGAAGGCTACCTAGCAGGTCTGACACCCGTGCAACAAAAAGTAGCAGACTATTGCCGAACACCAAGGACAAGGGCGGAAATCCAAAACTTCACAAACATCAAAAGCCCGC
Source organism: Chryseomicrobium aureum (assembly GCF_016909155.1). GTDB lineage: Bacteria > Bacillota > Bacilli > Bacillales_A > Planococcaceae > Chryseomicrobium > Chryseomicrobium aureum. The sequence continues at coordinate 103,623 of NZ_JAFBFG010000003.1, read as the reverse complement.
GCTATTTACGGGAACACGTCCTTAAGCCGCTCGTACAAAAACAAGTCCTGCATCTTACACTACCGGACAAACCGACAAGTCCGAATCAAAAATACTACCTAAACAAATCCCTCACCAAGCCGCGGTGAGGGATTTTTATGTGGATTTTGAAGTGATTTTTACTTTTTTTCTTTTCTAAGTACCTGTCCCAAATACAATTCAGACATTCGTGACTATTCATCCGCTATGCATCACAAACCCGCATTCCTTCGTTCGAAAATAGATAATCATAAAGTGTGTTGAAATTGTGTGGGGTCCAGGCACCTTTTGGGAACTCCTTCCATCTCTACCTTTCATGAATACCGGATATCTTTAGATTCACCACTCCCAATCTTCCGGATATTCGCGATTATACCGCAAGTCAGTAGGGTGACAGTTATGTCTTCTGGCCGACTCGAGAACCTGATGGTGCAAGTGATAATACTCGTCAGGAAAATCTGCTAGTCGTTTGACAAGGATGCTCAACTGATTGACGCGTTTCTCAGGTGTCATTTCTAAATGTGTGATATTCAAATCATCCACATACATGGTCGTGAATCGATTGTATTTTCCTGGTGCATACGACTTGAAATAACGTTTGGCATTGTTGAACTTAGTTGCAGGAATTGTTTTTTCTAAACAGTTCGCAATAGCGCTTTGGAACGACCGGACTGTGATCACCGTCAAATCCCAAACATGGGATTTCATCTTTCTTTCGTACATATCAATAAAATCGTCCAGAGCTAGCATAATAAAGATCGCTTCCGGCCAGAGCACTTCACAAGTAAAGTACATATTCTTATCCGGACCGCTCACATTCAAAAATTCTCCGATGTCGCGACTGTACCCATTCGGGAGCGCCACTGCCCCTCGATCGCCCATCATCGCATGGCGCAGATCATAACACACCCCTAACACACGGAGCCTACTCGCCTCATAATCATCGTACTCAAATTCGGTTCCCACCACAGCATGCAGCGCTTCATAGAGGCGCTCTAGCTCGTCATAATCCCCAGCCAACCTAATCCCTACATGGTGTTCTGTACTTTCCATTCTAAGCATTATGTAATCCCCCACTGTTTTTTACTTAGTATAGCAAAGTTATTTGTAGGTGACAGGCACCATTTGGAAGTAGAATCCAAATGGTGCCTGTTACTTTTAAGTACCTGTCCCAAACACAATTCAGACATTCATGACTATTCACTGGGCATGCACTGGGAACCCGCATTTCTTCGTTCGAAAATGGATAATCATAAAGTGTGTTGAAATTGTGTGGGGTCCAGGTACCTTTTGGAAGTCGCTTCCATTTAATTTTCCTACATTGACAACTTATAAATAAAGGATTTTATAACATGTACCTTGAATATATCTGCTAAAGAGATGGAATATTTAGGGCTACAATTTTACGGTGAAAGAATTCGTATTCATGAACCTAAAAACGGAGGTGCCCGAATGCAACCAGATGAACAAATCAATTTATTTGCTACCGATGAAGAACAAGCAACACGGTATTTGCATGTCGTTCATAATGGTGTTGTAAAAGACTCAACACCAAAAGAATTATTTGATGCTACAAGGTTCTCTAGACTTCGTGTGGTTTCATTTGTCGCATCTCCCAAATTCGTTTTCACTATGACAAAAGAATTCGATGAAGTACACCTGGTGTTCGGTATTGAGGACGGCCAGGTGGCAGGAGCATTTACAGCTGGTCTGCAAGCAATAGTTGCGATTGATGAACGCATTCAGCTCGTTCAAAACCTTCCTGAAACCATACAAGAACGAATCAAAACAGAGAAGTACCAAATTCGCTATTCCAAAAGAAATGACCCTATACATTCGAAAATCTATTTGCTGGATGGCAAAGAAGATACGCGAGTGATGATTGGCTCCGCAAACTTCACGGAACAAGCGTTCACTGAACGAAAACAATATGAAGAACTCATAGTGATGGATAACGATCCACTGTTTGATATCTATCAGATTCGGTTCAATGAAATCTATTCAGAAACCGTTGATTTCGTTCCAGAAGCGTTCAAGAGGACACTTCTTGGAGAGAAGATTAATATCGCAGATTTCGAACAGTTAACAGATGTGTTGAAAGAAGAGATTTATTCTGGAAAGTTTGCTGCAGAGTTTACACAAGCACAAATGGAAGAGTTGAATGAGGCCGCTCAAAAAACTCACTCACAAAAAGAAACTGTCGAACAAGTGAAGCAAATCATTGAAATCGTGACAAGACTCGATAAAAAGACAGGAAATCGCATCTTATTGCCTAAAGCTCAACTAGAAAAGAAGACACAGTCAATCAAAAGTAAATTGTCGCGCCTGAATAAAAAGACAGAAGAAGTGGATACACGAGGGTTTGTTGAATATAACGAATCCAATCATATGCTTTATAAAAAATCGGATGAAGAGACTATGTTTCTGTTTTCAAATCGAGCAAGCCCTGAAGAGATTAAAAATCAGCTCCTGCTGATTCATCAATTTATCGATGCATATAACACCTTTACGATACAAAACTCGAATAAGACAAAAATGCGTATCTTTGAGGCCATCTTGTATACATTTATGTCTTCCCATATGTGGAAGGTGAGAGATCACTTTGTATCAAGATTTTACACTGCGTATATCTGAGCGAATACAACACGACGAAGAATTCTATTCACCTGACGACTACTTAAAAGTCGCACGTGAAATCTTCCGGGACTATCACACAGAATGCAACCTCGAGATTCCAAAATGGTTTTCAGAACATCGTTTCGATGATTACAACGAGCGTGGTAAAAAAATCTGGAGAGAACTTTTTATCAGCAACCGAGATGCCTTTGATGTCCGAAACGACAATACCATCTACGTCCGCACGGAGGTATTAGGAAAGAAAACAAAGCGTGAGCGAGAAGAAATCAATAACTATTTACCAACAGAGAGCATCCTAGAAGACAATACTGTACTGATTCTCGACAAAAAAATCTTTATGGACTTTATCGGAGAGAAACCGCTAAGGGGGTTTTGGCGGAGGTGGGTAGGGAGGTAAGAAAATATTAAAAGGTGACAGGCACCATTTACCATCAGTTTCCAATTGGTGCCTGTCACCTTCCACCCTTTCCTCGTATTATGTTGTACTTTTATAATTTACTGCTGCACTTTCAAGATTTCCTGCTCAATATGAACTCTTTTATGTACTGGCTTTTGCGAACTCAATAGGTATACTATTCACAACAAATCCTCAGACACGAGGTGACACAATGGACTATGAAAAAAAGTATCAAGCCCTTCTTAAAGAAAATAAACAATTGAAACTACAACTCGAACAGTACAGGCAGATCTTACAACAAAACAATTTGTTGTCTATCGATACTGTAACTAAAATCAACAGCCATGAGTCCACTACCACTCTGTCCAAACATGAGGTCATCACCCAACGTCTCGCTATCTATCAAAAACTATTTAGAGGACGTCAAGACGTATTCGCCCTGCGTTGGATTGGAGCTGGAAAAGCCGGCTATTCTCCGGCGAAGAGTTCAAAGGGACAGCTCTTACCCCTAACAAAAGATGTGCTTTATGACCATCTTTCAGGCAAACTGACAGTCGGCATTTATCCGATGCTTCCAGACAACAGTTGTTTCTTTCTGGCGTTTGATTTTGATAAGAAAGACTGGAAAGAGGATGTCATATCATTCATACAAGTAACGAGGAATTACCAATTACATACTTTAGTTGAAATCTCTCAATCAGGACAAGGTTGTCATATCTGGCTATTCTTTTCCGAACGAGTTCCAGCAACACTTGCTCGCAAGTTAGGGGGCAAGTTGCTTAAGGAAGCAGCTTTTCTAAGGCAGAAGACTTCCCTTTCATCGTTTGATAGAATGTTTCCAACTCAAGATGTGCTAACTGAAAATGGCCTTGGGAATCTCATTGCCCTTCCTTTACAAGGTGAAAAACGCAAAACGGGGAAAACTGTTTTTGTAGACAAGTACTTTCAAATCATTGAGAACCAGTGGCGGCAGCTAGAAAAAATCACCTGCTATTCCCGACAACAAATCCAAAACATACTAAATCAACAACTTCCCACAAATCAACCGGAAATAATTCAAGAGAATACAGAACTAGTCCTCCGTGAAGGATTACATATCCCGAAACATTTCCTAACAACAACACTTACCGAAAAGTTGACGACACTATGCACTGTCAGCAACCCGGAGTATTTCAAAGCGAAGTCTCAACGATTACCGACAGACCGAATTCCCTCAAGTATCAAAGCGTATATGGAAAGTCCAACTACATTCGTGTTTCCAAGAGGAAAGGTGGATGAAATTCTAAAAGAAATCGAGATGCAAGTGACCGTAAAAGACTTGAGAGAATACGGAAATCCCTTAGAAGTAGAATTTCTCGCAAACCTATTTCCGCAACAGCAAGAAGCACTTGACCACCTTAAAGAAATGAACTGCGGCGTTTTATCAGCAACGACTGGATTTGGAAAGACGGTTGTAGCAGCAGCTCTTATCGCAGAACGCAAAGTGAGCACTCTGATTTTAGTGCATCGTAACCAGCTGATTGAACAATGGAAGACGGCACTCACAGCATTTCTTTCTATTGAGAGTAAAGAAATTGGCCAAATTGGCGGTGGGAAAAGTAAGCCGACGGGACAAATCGATATTGCCACCATTCAAAGCATTCGCACGAGAGGGCTTGAATATCCATATGGCCAGATTATTGTGGACGAGTGTCATCATATTTCCGCCTATTCATTCGAAGAAATCTTAAAGAGACAGCGAAGTGCATACGTTCACGGGTTGACCGCGACACCAACGCGAAAAGATAAATTGCACGCTTTAATGTACATGCAATGTGGGCAGATAGTATATAAAATCGATGCAAAACAACAAGCGACCATCCGTCAGTTCCATCATATTCTTCATCCGAAAATGACGAACTTTAAGGCTGTAGAAGGAAAGGATATTTTGGAACAGTTAGTACACGATGAAGGCCGCAACGACATGATTTTCAATGACATTCTGAAGGCGCTGGATCAAAAACGAAATCCTCTAGTTCTGACAGAACGAGTTGAACATCTTCATATCTTAGGAGATAAACTCAAATCGTTTACGAAAAATATCATTATCTTAACAGGTGCACTCAGTAAAAAAGAACTGAAGCAGCAATTTGAAAAGCTTGCTCAACTACCGGATTACGAAGAACGTATCATTCTCGCTACAGGTAAATATGCAGGGGAAGGGTTTGACAATCCACGCTTAGACACCATTTTCTTAACGATGCCAGTTTCTTGGAAAGGTACACTTGCGCAATACGTTGGTCGACTCCACCGAGCATACGAAGGCAAGGAATCTGTAGAAGTATACGATTATGTAGACCATAAAGATGAAGCGTTCTTGAAGATGTATGAAAAGCGCTTGAAAGGGTACAAATCACTTGGCTATTCAACAGTTGAGGAAGCGAAGAAGGAGAAGAGTCAGTTGCGGTTGTTTTAAAAGGTGACAGGCACCATTTAGGAGGTTGCTCCTATTTGGTGCCTGTCACCTTTTACCATCAACTTCCATTTGGTGCCTGTCACCTTTTAAATTAAATAAAACAAATTTTTAAAAAACTCTTGCAAAATGAAAACCCTTTCATTTATACTAGCAATTAAGCAAGTAACTAAACCGGTTTAGTAAATCGTTTTAGTCTAATTGGAGGAAGGCGCACATGAAGAAAGTCACAATGATGGATGTAGCAAAAGAAGCAGGCGTATCCAAAAGTACGGTTTCGCAATATATAAACAATCGCTATGAATACATGTCTCAAGAAACAAGAGAGCGTATCGGACAAGCGATCAAAGACCTGGGCTATATTCCAAACTTCATTGCAAAAAGCCTCAAACAAAAAAAGACATCGACCATTGGCGTAATCGTTGCAAATATATTACACGCGTTTTCCACTGAAATCATTCGTGCTATTGAAGATGTAGCTGGAGAACACCACGTGCATGTATTTGTCTGTAACGCGGACGATAATCCTGAAAAAGAAAAAGACTACATCGAAATGCTTCTAGCTAAGCAAGTTGATGGACTTATTATCTTACCGACGGGCGGCAATATCGACCTGTACTGCTCGCTGAAAAAAATGAGCTTCCCTATCGTTTTTATGGATAGAAAGATTCATCCGACGCTGTATCCTACACTTCTACTGGATAACCATGCAGCGGCAGACATGGCAGTTTCGCAATTGATTCAAACAGGAAACAAAAAAATCGGTTTCATCAGTTCAACAATCCTTCCTCAAGTAACTCCTCGGATGGAGCGTTTAGAAGGCTATCGCCACACGTTGATGCTGAGTGGATTAGAAGTGAATGAAGAGTGGATTGTCCAAGGAAAAGGAGAAAATATCCGACAACAACTCGTAGCACTTTTTGAAGCCGGAAACTTCCCGGATGCATTCTTTACGGGAAATGACTTATCTCTCATCGAATTACTAAAGTTTACAAAACAAAATAATTTACGGATACCCGAAGATTTGCGTGTAGTGACCATTGATGATTCCCCGTACCTCGATGCATTCACGCCGTCTATCACAGTAGTCAAGCAGCCCACTTTTGAGATGGGCAAAGAAGCAGCGCTCGTTTTACTAAAACTAATTAAACACCCAATCTTCAAAGAAGAATATGACGCGAAACGCTATGCGCCAACGCTGATTAAACGGGAATCCATTCAAATGGAGCGAATGTAAATGCCAAAGGAAAAGAAAGTCCTCACGATTGGGGACGCAATGATTACGATGAACCCAAAAACGACCGGACCACTACGGTATGTGTCGACGTTCGAGCGAAAAGTCGGTGGTGCAGAGTTAAACTTTGCAATCGGCTGTGCACGCCTTGGGGTAGATACAACATGGGTCAGTCGTTTAGGAAATGATGAGTTTGGCCGTGTCATCTACAACTTTGCACGAGGAGAAGGCGTACAAATGTCGCATGTGGAATTTGTTGAAGGTCATCCGACATCAGTAAACTTCAAAGAGATTCGTGAAGACGGCTCTGGGAAGACATTTTATTACCGCACGAACTCACCTGTACTGACTTTCACAAAAGAGCAGTTTACAAAAGAGTTGTTTGCAGGGATCGACGTCTTCCATATTTCAGGCGTATTCATGGCGATCGACCCACAGAATGTACTACTGATCCAACACCTTGTGAAACTTGCGAAAGAGTGGGGAGTGACGGTGTCATTCGATCCAAATCTGCGTTTAAAGCTTTGGACGATTGAAGAAGCAAGAGAAGCTTTTACACTTTTATGGCCATACATAGATATTGTCTTAACGGGATTAGATGAAATCGAATTAGTGCTCGGTTACAGTGACCAAGGAAGTTTAGCGACTTTCAGTGACCAACACCATATTCAAGATTTCGTGATCAAAGACGGAGCAAACGGTTCACTTCTTTATTCAGAAGGGAAATGGGTAACTGCAGAAGCATTTCCTGTTACACCAATCGATACAGTCGGCGCAGGGGACGGATTTGATGCAGCCTATATTTATGCCTCTCTGCAAAATATTCCCGCATCTGAAAGACTCCGAGTGGCAAATGGTGCCGGAGCGCTAGTTACAACTGTGTCAGGAGATAATGAGGGACTCCCTTATCTGGCTGAACTAAACCGGTTTATTAAAAATGAATCGACAATTGAACGGTAGGTGTTTACATGAAGACAATCCAGACCATTGTTGATGAAATGAAAAAAGTCCTTTCTGAGGTTCACTCACAGCAGTATCACCAACTAGTCGAACTATTACAGCAAGACAGACGCTTCTTTTTTACAGGAGAAGGTCGTTCTGGATTTATTATGAAAGCGGTTGCGATGCGGATGATGCATGCTGAGAAACAAGTGTATGTCGTGGGTGAAACGATTACTCCTGCGATTCGGACTGGAGATGCACTTATTGTGTTATCAGGTTCCGGCACTACCTCATCAAGTGTCCATAGTGCCACTCAAGCCAGCAATTCTGGAGCCACCGTGTTTTTAGTAACGGCAGATGAAGATGTACTAGGAACAGCACCTTTTCTTCAAGGTCTCGTACTCCCGGCTGCAACCAAGTCTAAAAAACACGCACATCGTAAAACGATCCAACCATTAGGCAACCAGTTTGACCAAGCAGCACACTTACTTTTAGATGCTGCCATTATCGATGCAATTGAAGGAACATCTTACGATTCGCTAAAAGACAACCATGCGAATCTGGAATAGGAGAGACAACATATGACAACCGTAACTAAACCGCATCAAGAAGTGAAGGAGCTAGCGATTTCTAAATTCGTAGCAGCAGGTGTTTCTGCCGAGCATGCTGAAAAAGTAGCGGACGTATTGATTCATGCCGACCTCCGAGGTGTCAACTCGCACGGTGTGTTGCGCACCGAGCACTATGTCAACCGAATCAAAGCAGGCGGCATAAATCCGTCGGCCAAACCACTCTTTACCGCTTCTGGCCCTGTTACAGGGACAGTCGACGGCAATGATGGATTCGGGCATGTCAACGCAGACATCGCCATGGACCACGCAATCAACATGGCGAAAACAGCTGGAGTGGGCATGGTGACGGTCAATAATAGCAGTCACTGCGGCGCACTTAGCTATTTTGTGGAAAAAGCCGCAAAGGAAAACTTGATTGGGATGGCTATGACCCATACCGATAAAATCATGGTGCCTTTTGGTGGCCGAGAAGCGTTCTTAGGGACAAACCCAATCGCTTACGGTATTCCGGCACGAGACAACAAACCATTCATTCTTGACATGGCAACGTCCACAGTGGCGCTCGGAAAAATTCTTCAACATCGAGAGCTTGGAAAAGAAATTCCCGTCGGTTGGGGTGTTGATGAACAAGGGAATGCAGTGACAGATCCTCATGCGGTGAAAGCATTGACACCATTTGGCGGTCCAAAAGGCTACGGATTATCGGTCATTGTCGATATCTTTTCTGGCTTACTTGCCGGCGCTGCATTCGGTCCGCACATCGCACCAATGTATGAAGGGTTGGACCAGCCACGTAAACTCGGCCATTATGTCTGTGTAATCAATCCATCCTTCTTCACATCACTTGATGGCTTCCTTGACTCTATGGATCAGATGATGGATGAGCTTCGTCAAGTGGAACCGGCAGCAGGCTTTTCACAAGTTCTTGTCCCAGGAGAAATTGAGCAACAAAATGAAGAGCGGAGTTTACAAGAAGGTATTACGATTGCATCTTCAGTTTACAAGTTTTTAGCAACGCCTTAACTAACGGTACTAAAGATTTTAGTATATAACTTACACTTTAAGGGGGATTTACACATGAAAAAATTACGTTGGGTATCCGTACTCGCAGCTTCTGCACTATTTTTAGGGGCTTGTGGATCAGACAGCAGTTCTTCAGGGGAAGAAGGAGTAGAATCTGTAACATGGAAACTTGGTCACTTAGCCGATGAGAATCATATTTGGCACAAGACAGCTGAAGAGTTTGCTTCTTTAGTAGAAGAGAAGACAGACGGATCAATCACAATCAATATCTACCCAAGTAACTCATTAGGTGGAGAAACTGATACAATCAATGCTATTTCTGCAGGAACAGCAGATATGGTCATCTCTGGTGAAACACTACAAAACTGGGCGCCTAAAGCAGCGTTAATGGCGACACCTTATGCATTCCGCGACTTAGAGCACGTACAAGCAGTAGTTGAAGGGGAAATCGGACAAGAAATTGCAGATGAAATCAATGAAAAAGCCGGCTTAACACCACTTTATTACCATACACGTGCACCACGTAACTTGACTTCAACTGAAAAAATTGAAACGCCTGCAGATTTGGCTGGATTCTCAATGCGTGTTCCAAACGTTCCATTGTTCTTGAATGCTTGGGAAGCAGCTGGAGCTAAGCCACAAGTAATGGACTTCAATGAAGTATTCACAGGCATTCAGCAAGGCGTCATCAATGGTCAAGAAAATCCAGTTGATTTGATTCAAAGTGGAGCACTTTATGAAGTACAAAACTTTGTAAACCGCACAGAGCACGTTTACTCTTGGATTTATGTACTTGTTGGGAATGCACAGTGGGAAGCAATTTCAGATGAGCAACGTGCAGCAGTCGAAGAAGCAGCTGCTGAAGCACAAGCTTTTGGGGAAGCACTCTACACAGAGGAAATCTCCAAAATTGAAGCAGCTTTAGAAGAAGAAGGCATGGAGTTTGTTGATGTGGACCAAGATGCGTTCCGCGAAGCAATGGTTCCAGCAGTTGAAAGCTTCTTAAGCGAAGAGCAGTTAGATCTATACAACCGTATTTTAGAAACTGAATAATAGGGAATCTAAAGGCACTTTGGACGATTGTCCTGTGCCTTTCCCTTTATATTTTAAGGAGGTACTCCCCTATGGGCGTATTAAAAATTATCAGTCGTATACTAGGACTTTTATCCATCCTCTGTCTGACAGGGTTAATCATTGTAGTATCCATGCAAATTTTATCACGGTATTTACCATTATCGTATGTTTGGACTGAAGAACTAACTCGCTACCTTTTCTTATATGCCATTGGATTTGCAGCACCTCTAGCACTTCTTCGAAATGAATACATCAACGTCGATCTGATTGTTAACCGTTTTCCAGAGACGTTCCGCCGGTACTATGACATCGGCGTTTATGTATTGATAGCTCTCATCAGCGCAATTTTAATTAAAGAAGGATGGACATTTATTGAAATCGGTCGGGCACAAATGTCAGCCACTATGCCGTTTTCAATGTCAGTGATCCATGCCTCACTCTTCATTATGGGTGTTTTTTTACTAATCATGTCATTAGTGCGCATCGGATTTCTCTTCAAAAATAAGAAGAATCCATTTGAGACGACGTATGGAGGGGAACTGTAATGGCACTATTGTTATTCGGAAGTTTTATCATTTTGATATTCTTAGGTGTTCCAATTGCTTTTAGTCTAGGTTTGTCTTCTGTTCTCTATTTAATTGTCGCTGACATTCCACTAACCATTCTTCCCCAACGAATGTTTGGTGGGTTGAACTCATTTGTTCTACTCTGTATCCCTGGCTTCATTTTAGCTGGAAATCTGATGAATGCAGGCGGGATCACAGACAGAATCATTGGGTTTGCCGATAATTTGCTAGGTCGTGTACGCGGAGGTCTTGGGCTTGCGAATGTTGGAGCTTCCATGGGGTTTGCAGGAATTTCAGGTACAGCACTTGCTGATACCGCGAGTATTGGTTCAATCCTAATTCCAGCCATGAAAAAGCAAGGATATGGTGCTGGATTCTCTGTAGCCGTTACTGCTTCTTCATCAACAATCGGAGCTATCATTCCACCTTCTCTTCCAATGATTATTGTCGGAACACTCGCTTCTTTATCGATCGGAGATTTATTCCTAGCTGGGACGATTCCTGGAATTTTACTTGGATTAGGTTTAATGATTCCAACGTACATAATCTCGGTGAAGCGCAATTATCCAAAGGGTGAGAAAAAGTCATTCAAAGAAGTATGGAAAAGCTTTACAGGTGCATTTTGGGCACTATTTATGACCTTCATTATTTTATGGGGGATCTTAGGTGGATACTTTACACCGACAGAAGCTGCAATTGTTGCTGTTATTTATGCGTTTATCATTGGAATTTTTGTATACAAAGAACTACCGATTAAAAAAATCCCAGAAATCATGCTATCAACGATGACTTCTACTGCTGCCATCATGCTACTCGTTGGATTTGCCAATCTCTTTGGGTGGATCATGGTTGCTGAACGGATTCCACAAATGGTCGCAGACGCGATTCTAGGTATCTCTACAAATGGTGTAGTCGTAATTCTTCTAATCATCGTCTTGCTGTTGTTTGTAGGGACGTTCATGGAGACGATTGCAGGTCTTGTCATCTTGTTCCCGGTATTACTACCTGTTGCCATGGAAGTTGGAATGGACCCGATCCAGTTCGGGGTTACAATGGTTCTTGCAATGATAATTGGAGTAGTGACGCCACCAGTAGGGGTCTGTCTGTTTGTCGCATCCCAGATAGGAAACGTCTCGATGGGACATGCCACACGGGAGTTATTGCCATTCCTCTTAGTCAGCGTCATTGTGTTATTAATTGTGGCATTTGTACCGCAAGTCACGTTGTTCTTGCCAGGTCTATTTGAATAAGGAGGATACTCGCGTATGAACGCTATTCAAGTAAAAGAAGCGCATGATCTTCGCGTAGCGCAATTAGAAATGCCTACATTAAAAAATCCAACTGATGTTGTAGTGAAAGTGAAACTAGCTGGGATTTGTGGGTCGGATATGCATATTTATCACGGAACAAACCCGCTTGCTACATATCCACGTATTTTAGGTCATGAAATTGCTGGGGAAGTCGTCGAAGTAGGATCAGATGTAGCTGGATTAGTTGCTGGTGACCACGTAGTCGTTGAGCCGATCCGTTATTGCGGAACATGCTATGCTTGCCGCAAAGGACGTCCGAATGTGTGTAAGGAGTTGTCGGTGTTTGGTGTCCATGAAGACGGTGGGATGCGCGAGTTTTTCGTCCTTCCTGCCCGCCAGCTCCATAAAGTGAATGCAGGCTTGCCGTGGGAAGAAGTTGTTCTTGCCGAGCCGTATTCAATCGGAGCTCAGGCCGTCTGGAGAGGCAAAGTCGAGAGTGGTGACTTTGTCTTCATCCATGGATGCGGACCAATTGGGATTTGTATTTTAAAGATGGCAAAGCTTGCAGGTGCGACTGTCATGATGTCTGATCTTAAACCAGAACGTCTTGCGTTTGCAAAAGCGAACGGTGCGGATTTTGTGGTCTCCCCACTAGAAGAAGATGTTCTGTCGAAATTACTAGATGTGACAAACGGAGAAGGAGCAAACGTCGTCATTGATGCTGTTTGTTTACCACAAACTTTCGAACAGTCTATTCAGATGGCATCGGTAGCGGGGACGATTGTAATTTTAGGATTTGATGAACGTTTTTCTCAGATTCCGCAACTACCGATTACGAAGAAAGAATTGACGATTGTTGGGTCTCGTTTGCAGACAAACCAATTCGCTAAAGTGGTTCAATTATTAAATGAAGGCAAACTGAAAGAAAATGGATTAATTACACATCGATTTACAATCGACCAAGCGCAAGAGGCATTCACCTTTGTAGAACAGAATCCAGATACAGTTCGAAAAGCTTTGATTGAATTTTCGTAAGGAAAGGGGCAGACCATGACAACAAAGTATGAGACATTAATAAGATTACAAGAGTTGAGAGTTGTTGCCGTAATTCGAGGTGCATCGTATCAAGAAGCAATCGATGTATCACGCGCAGCCATAGCAGGTGGTTTAAAAGCAATTGAAGTGACATATACAACACCTGAAGTAGCTGAAGCATTTCGAGCTCTTCAAAAAGAGGACTGTTTGATTGGTGCAGGTACTGTGCTGGATTCTGAAACGGCACGCCATGCGATCCTCCATGGTGCACAGTTTGTGGTGAGTCCTCATTTTAACCCCGAAATTAGTACAGTCTGTAACCGGTATGCAATCCCTTATTTGCCTGGTTGCCTAACAATCAAAGAAATGGTGGAAGCAGCTGAGTGTGGACATGATGTCATCAAGCTGTTCCCAGCAAATAATTTCGAGCCTTCTTTTATTGGTGCTGTTAACGGTCCACTTCCACACTTACAGATTATGCCGACAGGTGGCGTCAACTTAGCAACCGCGCGCTCATGGCTAGATGCAGGAGCTTTTGCTGTAGGGGTTGGAAGTGACTTAACAAAAGCTTATCGATCAGGTGGTGCACAGGCAGTTACCGACCTAGCAAAAGAGTACATGGCAGCAACTTCAAAGGAGAGTGAATGACACGATGAATATGACATGGCGCTGGTATGGTCGTGGTAACGATCAGATCACTTTAGAGCACATCAAACAAATTCCAAACGTAAAAGGCATTGTGTGGGCACTTCATGGTAAAGCGGCTGGGGAAGTATGGCCACTTGAAGAAATCAAAAGTGAAGTTGACTACATTCGTTCACACGGATTCCACGCTGACGTTGTAGAGAGCGTGAATATCCACGATGCTATAAAGATGGGGTCATCAGATAGAGATACCTACATTGAAAATTACAAACAAACCATTCGTCACCTTGGACAAGTAGGGGTAAAAGTTATTTGTTACAATTTTATGCCCGTGTTCGACTGGACACGTACGGATTTGTATCATCCACTGCCGGACGGCTCTACTGCACTTTTTTATGAAAAAAACAAAGTAGATGATATCGAGCCAGCAGAATTGATTGAGAAAATTGCAAGCTCAACAACAATGACGATGCCAGGCTGGGAACCGGAAAGACTTTCAAAAATTCAAGAATTGTTTGAGGCGTATGCAAACGTCACAGAAGATGATTTATGGGAAAACTTAGCCTACTTCTTGAATGCAATTCTTCCTGTATGTGAAGAGGAAGATATTCAAATGGCGATTCATCCGGATGATCCACCATGGTCGATTTTCGGGTTACCACGCATCATGACAAATGGTGAAAGTTTAAAGCGTTTACTTGAAATCTCTGATTCAAAAGCAAATGGAATCACATTCTGCACGGGTTCACTTGGTGCGAATCCTACTAACGATATGGTCGCTCTCGCGCATCAATTCTTAGATCGATCACCGTTTTCTCATCTACGCAACGTCAAGATTTTTGAAAACGGGGATTTTATCGAAACGTCTCATTTTACATCAGACGGCTCTGTTGACTTAACAAATGTTGTACGTGAAATGGCGGATCAAGGTTTCACAGGTTATGTTCGTCCTGATCATGGGCGTCATTTGTGGAACGAGGAAGGCCGTCCAGGATACGGATTATATGACCGAGCTCTAGGAGTTATGTACTTAAATGGTCTCTGGGACGCATTTCAAGCGCGGAAGCAGGAGGTCTAAACACCATGTATACACATGAGAACTTAAGAGGGCGAGCTGCTGTCATTACAGGTGGAAGCGGCGTATTGTGTTCCGCTATGGCAAAGGAATTAGCAAAACAGGGCGTACGTATCGCACTCATCAATCGCACACTTGAAAAAGGTCAAATCATCGTAGATGAGATTCGAGCACTGGGAGGGGAAGCGGTCGCTTACTCAGCTGACGTTCTCGACCGTCCATCACTTGAACAGGTTCGTGACCAGATAATTGCTTCTTTTGGACAAGTAGATATTTTAATTACAGGAGCAGGCGGGAATCAACCTGGGGCTACGACTACAAACGAAGTATTTGGAGAAGGGGACGCGTCGCAAACATTTTTCGATATGGATGCTCAAGCTTTCTCTAAAGTGTTTGACTTGAATTTCACGGGAACATTTTTGACTTCTCAAGTGTTTGGAAAAGAGTTGTTAAAATCTAAGAATCCTGTCATTTTGAATATTTCATCGATGAGTGCTTACTCACCTATGACAAAAGTTCCTGCTTATAGCGCTGCAAAAGCATCCATCAACAATTTTACGATGTGGATGGCTGTTCATTTTGCAGAGGCTGGTTTGCGTGTCAACGCATTAGCACCAGGGTTTTTCCTAACTGAGCAAAATCGTAAACTATTAACGAATGAAGATGGAAGTCTGACAGATCGCTCACACAAAATCATGACACATACACCAATGCGTCGTTTCGGTAAACCTGAAGACTTACTTGGTACCATGCTTTGGCTCGTTGACGAGCGCTATTCAGGCTTTGTCACAGGAGTGACTGTACCTGTCGATGGCGGGTTCATGGCCTATTCAGGAGTCTGATTATGAAACTACAATTGGCTCTAGATCGCCTGACACGTGAAGAGTGCTTTTCATTGATTGAAGAAACTGCTGAGTTCGTGGATATTGTTGAAATTGGAACTGGTGTCATCAAAGAATACGGGATGGCAATTGTGCGAGACATTCATAAGCAATTTCCGGATAAATCTCTTTTTGTTGACATGAAAACGTGTGATGCAGGTAGACACGAAGCCTATCAAGCTTTTGAAGCGGGTGCTAGCTACGTTACTGCAATGGCATTTGCCGCGGATCAAACGATTCAAGATATGTTACTAGTTGCGAAGGAGTTTGAGGGCGAGATCGTGATCGACCTGTTAAATTGTTCAGACCCCGCAAAAGTTCGAGCACTTTATGAGCTCGGTGCACGTCATTTCTGTCTTCATATCGGCAAAGATATGCAATCAAAAGGGGACACTTCCGTTCTTACACACATCAATTTAGTGAGTGGTTTAGATAACGTAACCATCTACATCGCAGGGGGTATCAACTTAGAGCGTGCTCACTATTTGGACGCTACACGCATTGATGTAGCAATAGTTGGGAGCGGTATAACTGCTAACAATACCCCACGGATCGAGGCACAGGCAATCCGTAGTGTATTGATGAGCAAATCGTAAATGATTAGAGTACTTAATGGGTGCCTGTCACCAAATGGGAATCACTCCCATTTAGTGACAGGCACTATCTGGGATATTACATCCAATTTTAGAGTCAAGGAAGCACCTCCGCTGTGGCGGAGGTGCTTTTGGCATTTAGAAGGTTATCTACAAGAGGTGAGTTTTTAGAGTTTGAATAGTTGAATGAAACTTTTTGGGGGTGCCTGTCACCATTTTCCACCAGTTCCCAATTGGTGCCTGTCACCAATTGGGGATACATTCCAAAAAAACTAGAGCAACCTCAGTTGGCTACTCTAGTTTCATTTAATCGTGTATATATAACTCTAACGCACGTGAAAGTGAACTGTGCATTTTGATGTCTTTAAAATCCAACCCTAGGTGCACAGCGGTCTGCGCAATTTCAGGGCTCATTCCAGAAAGTGAGGTCTGCACACCGATCAAGCGCAGTCCCTTGATCAGTTGGAAGATTTGATGGGCAACCATTGTATCGATAATAGGTACGCCTGATAAATCAATGAACAGTCGCTCGAATTTCTTTTCCGCACATTGCGTCAATGCTTTCTCGAAAATGACTTGCGCACGATATGTTGTGATTTCTCCGATTAATGGGAGTAAGCCGATGTTGTCAGTCAACCGGATGACAGGCGCACTCATTTCCACAATCATTTCTTGTTGCGCATTCAAGCGCTTTTCTGCAGCTTCCGTATGCTTATGTGTGAACTCTAAAATAATTCCGTTTACAGAGTCTGTTACACCTTTCGACCACTTCATGACCTCGATTGCAGAAAATTGGTCCGCGTTGGCTATGACATATTTCTCAATCAACTGCATGTATTGCGTCTCGATTCGGAAAAATTCCGCGATGATGTCTTCTAGCGGTGTCATTTGATGGGCTGTATCTTTGGAAATACTGTCTACCCACCGATGCACTTCTTCGTCATAATTTATCATTTCAGGATCAAATAACTTTGCAAATAATAGATGAAAAGACTTGTTTTGAGCTTTCAATAACTTGATTTCATCGGGGTTTTGAGTGCCATACACGCCATTTCGGTCCTTATCGAGCGAATTGTACCAGTTTTCGGTCAGATCGTCCGCGCGATCACGAATAAATTCATAAAGCTCTTGGTTCTTCCTCATACATTCCCTCCACTAATTAGGTAATCATTAAATTCAATAACTACTATGTTATCATTAAATGATAGTTTTGGTGCCTGTCACCATTTGGAAGTAGCTCCCATTTGGTGCCTGTCACCCCTTCTTACTACCATAAAGAACAAAAAAGTATCAAAAAAAGTTTTTTTGGTGTGAAATCTGGGAACATAAAGAAATAAGAATTCGTTTATATGTTAAGCTAGAGATTATAGATTTACCAAAACAAGGAGAGATAAAGGATGCATTATTTCAGGACACAGTTGCCAGAGATGCTCACTAAACTCGAAGAAATCGTAAATATTGATAGTGGTTCCAGGTTTAAAGCTGGAGTCGATGAAGTGGGCGACCGTCTAGCCCGTGAATACAAAAAGATTGGTTTCACAGTAAAGATTCATGAAAATAAAACACTGGGTAACAACTTAGTGTTGAAACACAAATCTGTAAAAGACCCCAAAATTTTAGTTATTGCCCATATGGACACGGTGTTCCCAGAAGGTACAGCAAAAGAACGCCCATTCCGAATTGAAAATGGATATGCTTATGGTCCTGGAGTTGCTGATATGAAAGCAAGCCAAATCAGCCTTTTATACGCAATGAAATATCTGCAGTCTTTGGACCCGGATGCTTTAAAAAATGTCGTCATCATCTTAAATGCGGATGAAGAGATCGGCTCTCGCGCGTCACGTAAATTAATCGAACACTACAGTCGACTAGTTGATTATGCGCTTGTTATGGAACCCGCTCGAAAAGATGGTTCAGTTGTGTCGTCACGCCGAGGTGGGGGGCGCTACATTATGCGCGTACGCGGAAAAGCGGCCCATTCCGGTGTTGCGCCAAAAGAAGGCGTAAGTGCGATTCAAGAACTTGCCTACAAAATTACAAAACTCCACCAGCTTTCTGACCATGACAATGGAGTCTCAATCAACGTTGGGAAGATTGAAGGTGGGCGCTCCACAAGTGTCATTCCAGACTCTGCGGTGGGGTACGTGGATGTGCGCGTTCGGAACAAAAAGCAGGGGCGCGATGTCACGGAACAGATTGAGACCATTTGTGCGGAATCGGATGTGGAAGGTACGAGCATCGATTTAGAAGGCGGAATCAATCGTCCACCGATGGAATTCGATGAGAAAAACCAAGAGCTATTGGCCATTGTAAAAAGTGTTGGAGAAAAACACGGTATCACAGTGACGGATACACATACGGGTGGTGGCTCAGACGCTTCATTCCCGTCTTACCTTGGTGTAGCGACGATCGATGGGATGGGCCCTATTGGAGACAAAATGCACAACGAGGGCGAAAATGTTTTAGTTGAATCCCTACCAGAACGAACGTTACTTCTAGCCGAAACAATCCGAGAATTGTCTCGTCAAAATGAGCGTAAAGTTGCGAGTGCGAAAGAGAATTCAAAGCAGTTTGCCTAAATAAACGAGGAGTTGAAATCAATTTGATTTCAGCTCTTTTTGCGGGGCAATATCCAAATAGTGCCTGTCCCTATTTTCCACCTGCTTCCAAATAGTGCCTGTCCCTATTTGGAAGTGAAACCCAATCATCAATCACACTATTTTCAGTCATTTGTATCAAACGCTGCAAACGACTATACTTAATGGACACTACTGGGATCGAGAAAAAACCCCTTCCAGTTTCGAATGAGGAGAGATTACCATGACTGAAAACACCAATGAACAAACTGTTTCTGAATGGATTGGCCAAGCACGCGACCGCTCGAGCTGGGAAACACGTCTGAACGCAGTGAAAGAATTAGAGAAATATGACACACCAAAAGCGCACGATACAATTATCAGCTTAGCGCTACATGACCGCGTTTATGCGGTGAAAGAAGAAGCAGTGAACATCGCAAACCGCTTAAACTTGAAAAAAGATGGCCAGAAGATCACACTTTCCAAAAAGAACACGAAATACAAAAACAGTGATTTCACAAAAGTGTTCCATCAAGTGAAGCGTGAAACGGAAATGGATGAGTTTGAACTCGATGCCTTCAAAGAAGCTTTCCAATCCGCAAACCCTGAAATGTATGACACGATGCACTACGAGCATGGAGAGAAGTTCGATACGTGGATTGAAAACAAATACATGAACTTGCCGAAGAAATAAAAAAATCCGTATCCGAAACCTTTGAAAGGTTTTGGATACGGTTTTTATTTTGAGTTTTGTGCGGTGCCTGTCACCATTTTCCACCAGTTCCCAGATGGTGCCTGTCACCCAGTCACATGTTCCGATTTCCGGTTCTCAGGACGAGAGGTTTCCTTTTCATTCGTCTAATTTACTCTCGAATAAAATCGATAACCATTTTTATCTTTTGCTTTCACTTGATAAAGTGCCGTGTCTGCATTGCGAAGAAGTCGGTCTGCATCAATCCCGTCTTTAGGGTACATGCTTATACCAATCGAGCAGGTGATTGTAAAATGCTTACCCTCCACTTCGAAAGGTGTTTCAAAACTTGAACTAAGCCACTCAACAAATTGTTTGGTTTCCTGTTCATCTTTATCCGCTAGAAGAAATAGGAACTCATCGCCCCCGGTCCGAGCGAGCGTGTCATATAGACCGAGCTTTTTGTAAATACGCGTGCTGAGTTGAATAAGAAGTTCGTCACCAACAAGATGACCATGCTGATCGTTCACTTGTTTGAAGTTGTCTAAATCCAAATACAGAAGAGCAAATGAAGTGTTCCGTTTTTCCGAACGCGCTAATAAGGAGTGCAAGCGATTTGTGAACATACGGCGGTTAGGAAGCCCTGTCAGATCGTCCAAATAAATGAGGTCCTTTAACTGTGCTTCTTCAAGCTTGCGATCCGTGATATCTCTTAAGATGAAACTGATAAAACGACCTTCTCGAATGGTCCATGTTCCAATACTGACCTCAATGGGAAACTCCCGCCCTTTATTTGTGAGGCCAAGTGTTTCAATCATACGATCAAAATTTGATGAGTCTTCGAGCTTTAAAAATTCTGTGATGGCTTGTTTGTAGGAAGGTTGAATTTGTTTCGGGACGACAGTGAAAATGGGTGTGCCAATCATCGTGGACTTTGTATAACCGAAAAGTCGTTCAGCACCTCTGTTCCATTGTACAACCGCCCCATCTATGTCCGTGACGATAATGGCGTCGTGGGCCGATTCAATCAGAGCTTGAAAGCGAACTTCCGAATCGTCGAGTTGATTATGTAGCTTTCGTTGATGTTTTAAACTAAAAATAAGGGCAACGAGCAAAAGTATACTTATACCGATCAAAATAATAAGGCCACTGTTCCAATCTTGCATGTCAGGGTTCATCATCAATCATCCTTTCCGTCAGACAAACAGTTCAAAAAATCAGTTGAAATGGAGGTATATGGAATGTTTCTAGTTGTTTATAGAACTATATATGTCTAAAGAATTATACAGTAAAAATGGGTTATAAGATACAGTTTTGGGTTTAAGATATGGTGACAGGCACCAAATGGAAACTGATGGTAAATGGTGCCTGTCACCTAGTTACTTTTTCTCTAAACTAACAAAAGGAAGTAGTTGACGAGAATCATACTCTTCTAATTCCACTCCATTTTCAATTGCAAAAAAGGTTCGATGTAAAACAAAATCAACATAACTAGTAGTTGTCTTTTCAAAAGGATAATACAGTAAGTTGGGTAAGTAGGTAAGGTCTAAGAATTTAGGAGCTTTCTTTTCTGAAGAAACATAATGAGGAAAACTGCTGTGGGGATAGTCTTTCAAATCCTCAACCATTGGTACTTGGGTCTGAATCGGGTTTCGGTGAATGTAGGCACTAGTTTCCAAAACTTTGCGAGGAGTACGCACTGCAAACGCCCAAAATCTTTGCTGATAAATACGACCGATAAAGTCATAGCGTTTTCGGTAATGATCGCTATAGCGTTTATTGACAAGCGCCATTATTTTAGAGAGATTACCGTGTTCTTCACGAATCAGAATGTGGTAATGATTTGACATGAAACAGTATGCAACAATTTGAAAAGGATAACGTTCATGTGCAAGTTCAAAGGATCGAGTGAGCTCCAGCATATCCAGCTCTGTTGGATAAACGTTGTGGCGGTTGTTTCCGCGCATAATACAATGATAAAAATGATTGGGTTGAAATGCTCTTTTTTTTCGAGGCATATAGCCCCTCCTTTCAAATAGAATGCATTCACATTACCACAGTATGGAATCAATTGGGAATAACGCATTTTTGATCTCTGAGTCTATAGGGGTGACAGGCACCAAATGGGAACTGCTGGTAAATGGTGACAGGCACCATCAAGTTTCTTGAAAAGTAGAAAACCCATCCCTGAATCATTCAAGGGATGGGATGCTTGCTAGGCTTTTGCAGGTTCTACTTCTGACTCCACCGCTGCTTTTTGAACAATGGCTAAAATCGCTTCGCCATAATCCTGAATTTTTCGAGGGCCGATGCCATAAATAGTTCCTAATTCCTCTAGTGTCGTGGGCTTTTGAATGGCAATGTCTATAAGTGTTTGATTAGTGAAAATAATGTATGCAGGCTGGCCATTCGCTTTTGATTCGCTATTACGAAACTCACGTAAAGCGCGCTTCACATTTTCACTCGTTTCGTCCAACACTGTCTCGAGGAGTGGTGATGAAAAGGAAGCTGTCCGTGGGATATGCGTCAGATCAATGAGAGGAAGTTGCCTGGTCATATGCCGATGAATGACTTCCAACAAGTCTTCTCCAAATTCTTCGGCTTTGTTCAGAGTGATGCCAGGAACACGCAAAAGTTCGAGGAGTGTTTTCGGTTTGTGAATTGTAAGGTATTCCAGAGTAGCATTCGAATAAACGCGAGTTACTTTTCGAGCATCTTGTTGGGCGAAGTGGTAACGAAAGGCGCGCAAAATCATACGAAGTTCTTCGTCATTTGCAGTGGATGAAGCTGGTGAGGTCAACATGGGATTCCTTCTTTCTAAGTGGTTTAGGGGAAGGAGTTCGCCAGTGTAGGGGATAGTGGAACCAAATGATTCCAATTAAAGTGTAGCGTATTCAGATGATATATACAAACTATTCTGTGAAATAACAGGGTGACAGGCACCATATGGAAACAGATGGTAAATGGTGACAGGCACCAAATGGAAATTAGCTACCAGATAAAAGAAAAAACCTCTAGTGACACATCACGTGACTACTGATAAACTAGTAAAAATCCATTTTTCCCAGAAAGAGAGAATGCCAATGACCATTGAGTTAATAATTCCTACAAAAGAACATATTCCTGCAATTGAAGCATTTCGCGACCTCTTTCCAGAGAGTCCGAATGGTATTCATGGGAGTTCGCAACTTGTCAAAGCAGAAAGTTTAGAGCTATGGCTCGACCAAGTGGAGAAAGATCGCTATGAGGAAACCGTCCAAAAAGGTTGGGTCCATACCGAACAATATGTTGCAGTCGATTCAAGGACCGGCGAAGTTGTGGGTATGTTGAATTTCAGAAGAGCTTTGAATGAGTACTTATATAACTACGCTGGCCACATTGGGTATTCAATTTCGTCTTTACGTAGAAGAGAAGGGCTTGGGAGTGAGATGTTGCGCCTTGCTTTAAGAGATGCTGAGAAATTTGGAATTGAGCGAGTGCTCATCACTTGTACAGATGACAACTTAGGATCTGCCGGTGTCATCGAGAAAAATGGAGGCGTTCTAGAAGATAAGCGCGTAGATCCAGGTGACGGTGAGTTGACGAGGCGTTACTGGATTGATATGAAAAAAACAGCCGCTCTCAAATGAGGGTGGCTGTTAATATATACTATTTTTCTCTACTAGTTTTGCATACTTGTCAGGACGAAGGTGTTTATAAACAGTAGTAAGTGCAATGAGATAAAGCAGATGAATACCGGCAATAAATGCGATAGATCCATAAATTACTTTTGAGCCCGTCAGTTGATTTAAGAAATAACTAGTCAAAAGCATATAAATAACGACTGGAATAACACGTACGAACGTATCTGCACGATTTTTCAAAGTTTTTTCTGCTAGCGAATAGACAAGAGCAATTGACACGAAATAGCCAACCAAAGTTGCAAAAGAAATCAGAAACTCCACATCTTGTCCTCCTTATTAAGCACAGTTTAGACATACGTTTTCTGGTAATTTCAGTTTATCCGAATGTCCTATTTTTGTGAATCATTGTGGTGGGATTTTTTTCTAAATTGTGCATCTGGTCACCATTTCCACCAGTTCCCATTTGGTGCCTGTCACCAATTAATCAATCCTCAATCACGTTCTTCCCCTCATCCGCCAACTTCTTCAGTGCATCGCGCATCGCAGCAACCTGTTCATCTGTATGGCGCTCCCAAGTAGCGAGTTCTCCAACAATCTTCAGTGGAGCAGTAGACCTATAAGAACGTGTTGGGTTCCCGGGGAAGCGTTTGTCCGTCAGGTTCGGATCATTCTCAAAGTCACCAGTCGGTTCAACGATATAAATTCGTTCTGTTTCCCCGTTTTGCGCGAGTTCCGCTCCCCATTTTGCAGCGTCCAGTGTTGCCGTAAAATAAATGAAATTTGACTTCCTATCTTGATAGTTCGACCGGAATTGCGGAGTTAAGACTTCACCAAGCGCCAATTTTGCTTTCGTTCCGTGAAAAAATGGACCTGCATCAAGAATCGTCTTTTCGTTCAAGGCTGATCACTCCTTCTAGTTTTGTAAATTAGTATAGGAGACTATCCCCTCAAAAGGTAGTCTGTTTGTCATTCATTATTCATGCTACACTTAAAGTAGAGAGATGAACGCGCCCTTGCAACTGTAGGGGCTTTTTTATTTGGGGGATAGTTTCCATACGGTGCCTGTCACTATTTTCTACCAGTTCCCATTTGGTGCCTGTCACCCATCCTTTTTTCATGCTACACTTAAAGTAGAGAGATGAACGTGCCCTTGCAACTGTAAGGGCTTTTTTCGATTCGGAAGGAGGACCCCGTGTGCAACGATTCAGACACTCCCTGACAGCACGATTACTAGTGACGATGAGCATAATTATATTCACCATCTGTGTATTGTTTCTCATCTTGATCAATCACTACCTCCAAGACTCGATTGTAGAAGAGATGGGAGAAAAAGCGCTTACCAGTGCCTATTTAATTGCAGATCGTCCCGACGTGCACGCTGCTTTTTTTGAACCGAATCCTTCCGAGCTATTGCAACCGATTGCTGAAGAGATACGCAAAGATACACAAGCGACATTTGTCGTTATTGGAAATGCTCAAGGAATTCGCTACACGCATCCGGACCCAGAAAAAATTGGTCAGTCCATGGTAGGTGGCGATAACGACTCTGCGCTTGTGAACGGGGAAGCGATTGTGTCCATCACGACCGGATCCCTTGGTGAATCGATACGCGGGAAAGTACCGGTGATGGTCGACGGGGAAGTGGTCGGCATCATTTCGGTCGGCTATTTGACAGAAGAAGTGCAACAGTCAATCAATGCTGTATTCCAGAGCTGGCTTCAGCTGACGCTCCTAGTTGCGGCTGTAGGTATTGGAGCAGCATTCCTAGTAGCCATATATGTAAAGCGCCAACTTCTTGGTATGCAACCAACCGAAATCGCAGGATTGTACTCGGCGTACCATACGATTTTAGAAGAAACGTCGGATGGGATTGTGCTCGCTTCCGAGACGCATAAAGTAGTCATTGCGAATGCGCGTGCACATGAGTTGATTCCCCAACTGAAAGAGGGCGTACTGCTTCAGCACGTTCTTCCAGAAAAACTGGTAAGAGAAGAGGCCATCCGAGCTCTTGAAATCCCTCTCCAAAACCAAGACATCATCTTGTCGAAAGCCCCGTTGGAACGGGACAAGAAATTAGGATACTTGTACGTTTTACGAACAAAGCTCGAGTACGAAGCGCTCACGAACGAGCTCAATCGCGTCAAACAACAGGCGCAGATGCAACGCGCGAAGACCCATGAGTTTTCAAACAAACTGCACGTGTTGCTCGGTCTGTTGAAACGTAAGCAAGTAGAACAAGCCATTACTTTTATTCGTGATGAGCAGCACGACTCAACGGCAGAACTGACGATGCTTGGCAAACAAGCGCCGGTTCTCATTCAAGCGCTTTTAGAAGGGAAGATTTCGGAAGCAAAAGAACGGGGAATCGTGGTCACAGTGGATGCTGAGAATGAGCTAGATCAGTATCCGGAACAACAAGTAGATGCCCTTGTGACAGCACTCGGGAATGTCATGCAAAATGCAATCGATGTATTGCAAAAAGTGGAGCAAACAGACAAAAAAATCCATGTTGTCATCCAGCAGTATAAGCACGAATTGCTCATTGAAGTGCATGATAACGGACCGGGAATCGACGAGGAGACGGCCGCGCATATCTTTACACTCGGGTATACAACAAAGGATGGCTACGACCATGGATATGGCCTCGCGTTGAGTGTGCAAGCACTCCAAAAAGAGGGCGGCACCATTTTAGTAGAAGAGAGCCATCTGGGCGGTGCATGTTTCCTACTAACACTTAAAAGGACGTGAACAAATGAAGACTTGGATACTTGAAGATGATTTCCGGATTGCAGCTTTACATGCAGATTATATCCAGTCGCTCAAACCGGAGGCAGACATGCGCCAATTTTTGAATGGGGCAAGCCTGCTAGAGGCGCTTCGTTTTGAGCAGCCCCATATTTTATTCATGGATCTTTATATTCCTGACGTGGAAGGGTACACGCTCGTGCGCGAGATTCGAACAAACTTTCCAGAGGTTCGGGTGGTCATGGTAACTGCTGCGAACGCCCACCGTGACGTCACAACACTTTATTCGTACGGCGTGTTCGATTACATCGTGAAACCATTTGATGAGGCAAGACTAACGCTCACATTCCAAAAATTCGAGCGAATCGAGAAGGCTTTAGAAGGGGAATCGAGTGTTTCTCAAAATACGTTAGATACCCTGTTCGTTTCAGCCACTTCTTCTTCGGGGGAAAAGGAATTTCCTAAAGGCATTGATGCGTTAACTTTAGATAAGGTGATGCAGTTATTTGGACGGCAAGGACATTCGACATTGACAGCGACAGAAGTCAGTGAACTCATTGGAACGAGCCGTTCGACAGCTCGTAGGTATTTGGAGCATCTTGTGGAAGCAGGTAGGTTGGAGACGAAGCTTCTCTACGGAACTGTGGGACGGCCGGAGCGTAGTTATGTGATGCGTGAAACTTATGAACAAAATTGATTTAATGTAGCTTACTGAACGAATGACCGTATTCTTCCTCCGTGTTGTGAATTGTCTTACTATTAGGACAAGCTTCAACAAGGGGGACATCGGTATGTTAAGTGTAATTGGAATTGTAACGATTCTTGTGATTGTCGGGTTATTGATCAGTGGACGTGTATCGCCACTAGTCGCAATGGTTCTTCCGCCAATTGTGGCGATGTTTATAGCCGGGTTTTCTTTTGATGATTTAGGTAGGTTTTTCTCAGACGGCATTAGTTCGGTCATTAGTGTTGCTGTGATGTTTATTTTTGCAATTATTTTCTTTGGAATTATGCAGGACGTGGGCCTGTTTGAACCAGTGATCAATAAAATGGTAGCGCTCTCAAAAGGGAACGTGGTGCTCGTAGCCCTTGTGACTGTAGCAGTTGCGGGAATTGCCCAACTCGACGGTTCTGGCGCTTCAACATTCTTGATCACGATTACAGCGCTGTTGCCTCTTTATGTGCGACTTGGCATGAATCCTTATTTATTGTTATTGCTGATCAGTGGTTCGGCCGCAATTATGAATATGCTTCCATGGGCGGGACCGCTCGGACGTGTGGCTTCGGTTCTTGATACAGATGTAACGGAGTTGTGGCATCCACTCATTCAAATTCAAGTGATTGGTATCGCATTGATGCTGGTCATTGCTGTATTCATGGGCTTCCGGGAAAAGCGTTTAATTGCGAAACGAGAAGCAACTGGAACACCACTGAATTATGATTTGAGCAACAGTATTTTAAATAATGAAGTCGATGATACGTTAAAGCGTCCGAAATTACTTTGGGCGAATGGAATTTTAGCGGTTGGCGTCATTGGCGTATTAATGTCAGGTCTCCTTCCCGCTGGACTTGCATTCTTGATAGGGGTAGCAATTGCGTTACCGCTGAATTATCGTACACCTAAAGAACAGATGGGACGTATTCAAGCACATGCATCGAATGCGTTGACGATGGCTTCCATCATCATCGCAGCCGGCTTATTCCTCGGCATTTTAAATGGGACGGGGATGCTTACAGCGATTGCTGGCAATGCCGTGAATATCTTGCCGGCGTTTATGGCGCAGTATTTGCATATTATTATCGGAGTTCTCGGAGTACCGTTTGATTTGTTGTTAAGTACGGATGCATACTACTTTGCTCTGTTTCCAGTCGTGGATCAAATCGCGTTGACATATGGCATTGAATCGATGTCGACAGCGTATGCGATGATTATCGGGAATATCGTGGGCACGTTTGTATCACCACTAGCACCAGCAGTTTGGCTCGCTTTAGGTTTGTCAGGGCTTGAAATGGGCAAGCATCTACGGTTCTCGTTCTTTTGGATGTGGGGGCTGAGCATCACGTTGTTAGTGATTGCTGTATTGCTTGGAGTTATCCAGATATAAAAACAAAAGGTGACAGGCACCATTTGGGAGTAGCTCCCATTTGGTGCCTGTCACCTTTTTTTCTTTTTTTCTTTTCTAATTCTCCCGCTTCGTCCGCGTCTTCTCGAGCATCGAGGAGATGGACGTGCCAGAGGTGCTGGCAGGAATTGCTTCACGTCGCGAAAACAACGATTGCAAACGGCGGCGTGACGGCAAGCCGAAGCGGCGAATGGTAATGTCGAGGAAGAACAAGATCAAAGCTAGCCAAATCAGCGGGAACACAAAACTCTGTTGGTTCCAACTGCCAGACGCCAATCCGCGCATTGCGTCGCTGCCCGATTCAATGACTTGTCCACCCGTCGTCTCTGACACACTGGCCATCAATTCTTGATTACTTCCAAGTTTCGCATACTCTTGTGAGTACGGGATGGATACGCCTGCTTGGAATACACTTTGTTGATCATTTTGTACGGTAAAGAATACGATGCCTGGATCTGTGTCGAGTGTAACGCGGGCTTTTCCTGGTTCGATCGGTTCCGATTCTACAATCAATTCCTCGCCACTATTTGTCGTCGCCTGCACGTCAAAGAACTGTGAGCTTCCACTCGGGTCCGACAAGATGTAAACACCTTCTTCTTCACGTTCCACTGAAAAAGGTTCCGTTTCAATAGAAGGAAGGAGTCGATTGATTACCGTGTTCCAAAAGAGCGGCCACTTCTCATAAAGGGCAAAGTCACCGCTCCATGCTCCTCGAGAATCAGACGTATACGCAATCGTTCGACCTAAGCCGTACATCCACTCCGCAAGTACCGGATCTTCTTTTGTGCTCTCGGCCACCAGAGTCGCTTGCGGTTTCAATGTCGTTGCGATGTATGCGTTCAACTGCGGGACGCCTTCGTTAAAGACAGGATCCCAACCTGGAGCGGAGTATACTGTTGGAAAGAATGGTTCGTCTTCGATATACGTTTTCGTCGTCATCGCAGTCTCACGAGATAAAATCGACGGAATCGCAGTCTCATCGACTACATCATAGTAACGTCCGGTTCCGTACTCAGCGAGGGATTCAAGCAGCACCTTATCAGCATCTTGTCCAATAGACACTGTGGACAAGGTGATATTGTCCTTCAAACCATCCTCAATCAGTGACTCGTAATCACTCGACGTTGACGACTGGCCATCTGTAAGGAGGATGATGTGTTTGCGTTGTACACCGATTTTTTCAAGCTTGTTATACGCTGTGTTTAGGCTGGAATAGATTTCAGTTCCACCACCCGGCGTGATGCTCAGTACTTTATTAATCGTTTCATCACGGTCATCGATGACACCGGGTTCGATGATTTCCCACGGTCGGTCGTCAAAGGCAATCAAACCAAACTGGTCTTCCGGCCGAAGCATCTCAATCGAACGGGCAGCTGCTTCTTTTGCCAGTTCCATCTTGCCACCCATCATACTTCCCGAGCGGTCTAAAACAATCATGAGCGCAAGAGAAGGTAATTGATGCTTGCCTTTCACATCCATTTCAACCGGAAGCAATTTTTCGATTGGTGTCTGGAAATAGCCTCCGAGTCCAAAACTCGTCTCGCCTCCAACCATCATAAAGCCGGTCCCAAACTGTTTGACGGCTTGCTCGATGATTGCCATTTTTGCTTCACCGACGATATGGCCTGGAACGTTATCAAAAATGATGGCGTTGTAGCCGGCGTAAGAAGCCAGTTCACTTGGAAGGGAAGCCGCATCAATCGAGTCGACGACAAGGCCTGCTTGATCGATGAATGTCGGCACAGGGCTATCGCCTTCAGGTGACACGATGAGTACGTGTGGTGTATCTTCGACCATCGTCAAACTGGTCAGTGCATTGTTTTGAATGACCGCGTCATTTGCACGCTGGATCGTAGCTTCGTAGACGAGTGGACCTTTTTCTTCCGTTGGGTTTGCGAACGAGAATACATTGTCACCTTCCGTGAGTGTCACGTCTTCTGAAAGAATTTGCGTGTCATTCAACTGAATAGAAAGGGTTGCTGGTCCTTCTACAGCAGATTGTACGGTCACTTGGAGCGTATGCGACTCGCCTTCAAATGCAGTCGTAGGCGTTTGGAAGTCGACGATCGCTACATCTTTTTCATCCTGACCGGAAAGAAGGACCGTATCGAGTTCCACTCCACGGTCACGCAATTCTGTCTCGAACGATTTCAGCGAGCCATTCGTCTCATTGCCATCTGTCAAAACAACCACGCGCGTCGCTACGTCCGAATCCGACAAACCAAGCGCAAGTTTTACCGCATTTTCAATGTCTGTCTGATCCCCACTTGCCATCTGTGAAATTTCAGGAACCGCATCCACCGTATTGGAAAGGACTTGATCGGTTTGGAAGCCATTCGAAAACGAATAGATTCCAACGGATTGATTTGCTTTTTTTGAGCCAATTGCTTCACGCAAAATAGTTTGTTGTGCGTCCCACTGATTTTGCATCGACGCCGACTGATCAACGAGAAATAAAATCTGTTCATCATTGACCGGCCACAAGAGGCGCGGGGAAGCAAGGGCGAGTAAGAGGGAGAGAACTGCAACAATACGCAGCACAAACGCCGTTTTTTCAGTGGCTGATTTTGGTGCTTTTGATTGGTTTCGTGCCCACAAAAAATAGACGAGGGGCAACAAGCCGAGTAGAAGCCATAGGGGGTTCTCAAGTTGTAAATCCACGACGTCGTTGCACCTCCCATTCTGTAAGTAACACTAGTAGTAACAGCACAGCACCAATCGGCACGAGTGAACGATCTACTTCTGCAGTGCCTTCTGCTTCATACGTACCGATTTCATAGCTCTTCTCAAAGCCGAGTTGTTTTTCTTGTTGTTCGAGCATGACTGTAAAGTGTTTGGATGCGTCCCCGTCTGTTAGCTGATAAAAGCCAGGGGCAGGCGGAGCCGTCATCGTACTGTCGGATGCCACGTCCGAAATGAATTCGCCATCTCGGTCATAGATGCTCCACTCTCCGTATTGACTTGCTAGGGTTACACGGTCGTTCGGAAAATAGCTACCTGTAGTCTCCGCATCTTCTGAGAACTGTTCCATCGCTGCCCATAAGAACAGTGGATAGGAAGGGTGGAGCGGCCAGTCCGTCTGATCGATACTGGCAAGAACGGCTAGATTGCCGTTTTCGAATTGCTGGATGAACGGTTGCTCGCCGATTGCTGCAATCGTCGTGGCTTCAGGAAACGGTTCATACACCGCTTGAACATACACGTCGGATAAATCGACGTAATTGGAAAACGGCTTTTTTTGTTCGATAACGCCTGCAGCTTCAAGTTGTTCGTTCTCACCACGCCCAACCAATAAAATAGGGTGTGCTGTATCATCAAGCAATTCTTCATTGCTTGTAATCAATAATTCTCCTTCTGGTCGAAGGGCTAGGTCATCCGTTGGTACAGTGACGACGTCCGCACCAATTGCCGTTAACGCTTTTTGGATTGTAGGGTGAATCTGATCATCGACTGCGACTTTCAACACCGGACGGTAGAGGGTTGCGGTCATCCGGTTGTCGGCTTCAAACGCATCCTCACTCGACAATACAGCTTCGTAGAACGAACCTGTTGCTGGAAGTTTAGCAGAAACGATTTGGCGTTCGTTTGCAGGCACTTCATACTCTGTTGTACCTAACGACTGTCCGTCCAAATCAAGAAATTCCAGTGTGCCAGTTGCCACTTCTTTTGTGTCGTTTTGAATCTCAACAATCGCATTTGTCTCGTCTTCTAGTTGTGAGACCCCGAACTGCTTGATGGCAATGTTGCCGAGCTCAGTTGGGCGGTTCTCAACGCGCCATGCAACATTCTCTTGATCAAACGTAATCAAGTCTCGAGGGGCAGCATCCGTCAAAACATACACGTGCGCACCAGATTTCGGAAGACCGGCTTTCACAAACTCCACCGTCTTCTTCAACTGCTCCGCTTCATACTGAAGAGGAATCGCTGTGATGGCAGCGTTCACTGCAGATGTGTTCGTACTATTCTGTACAACAAACGTGGGCGTATCCCCAGTCGTGACCACAGTGAATGTTGCGCCTTCATGTGAATCGACAAGAGCCCTCATACGCGTTTTTTGTGTTTCAAACCATGTAGTATCGCCTTCACGTGTTTCCATTGAAGCGGACGTATCTAATACGAGCCAAATGTCTTGTCCTGTAGCAGTCGTCGCCGGAGAGTAGGGCTTCATAACAAGCATTACAAATAAAAAGAGGGCGAGTAATTGCAAGAAAAGTAAAGCGTTCTTTTGGAGCTTCTCAAAATACGGAGAAGCTTTCGTTTCGTTCATGAACGATTCCCAAAACAGTGTGGAGGAAATCGTCATTGGTGTATAGCGTTTGCGGAAGAAATAATAAAGAAGGACAGCAAGAGGGAAGATAAGCGTCCAACTGTTTGTCCATTGTAAAAAACTCATCTACTCACCTCATCGTATCCATTGAAAACGAACGAACTGGTGAAGAGCGGCACTTAAGAAATCCGGCTGGCTCGGCACGAAGACGAGGCTGTGGCCATAGCGGGCTGCAAGGTTCTCCAGTTGTTCAAAATGGTGTTTCCGTGTTGTTTCATATCGTTTGATCATAGCGGGTGTAACGGTCACATTTAAACTTTCGGACGATTCCCGATCGACAAGCAAATAATCTCCGAAGTAATCGGGGTTCTCTTCTTGTTCGGACGAGACAATGATGAACCGAATGTCTCGTGGACGGCGAGCTAAAAGTTGACACGTTTTTTCAAATTCACTTAGTGCTTCAAGCCCGTCAGTTACAACGAACACGCTGTTTGCGTCTTTTGGAATCTGTGAAGCGATGGTGCTTAGAAATGGTTCATCGGCTTTCGTCATCTCGAGTTCTTCAACTTTGGCTTGGAATACGTGCCGGTACATGGTCCCTTTTTTACGAAACGTATGGAGTCGCTCGGGTTGCTTGGCAGTAAACGACAATGAGTCGTCATGCGTCAGTACGAGGTAGCCGAAGAGAGCGGCTACTTGTTGCGCGTGAAGCCATTTGTCCCCGTCGTTCATAGACGGCGTCGTATCGAGTACAATATGTACACGCATCTCTTGTTCGTCTAAGAAGCGCTTGATAAATAGTTTATCCGTTCGAGCATACACGTTCCAGTCGATCTGTCGTACATCATCTCCTGGTTCGTACACACGAAAGTCAGAGAAATCAAGCGATGAGCCAAAACGTTGGGAAGCATGTGTGCCACGCCGACCGTTTGCTTGCCGCTTGCGACTGACGATGCGGTAGTTAGCAAGTTTATTCATAGTCGATGTCGTCAGTAACGGCATAGTGTTTCCTCCTTACGCTTTTGCAAGTTCTTCGATCATCAAGTCGAGTACATAGTCTGGTGTGTAGCCAAGTGCTTCCGCTTCGTAGTTTAGGCGAATGCGGTGACGGAGTACGGGTTTAACAGATTGTTTTAAATCTGCAATCGATACATGCAGGCGACCTGCTAAAAATGCGCGCGCTTTAGCGATTCGAATCAAACTCTGCAACCCGCGTGGACCACTTCCGAACTGAACGAAGCGTGTAATCGGTTCGAGTGTTGAGCTCTCGGGATGCGTGGACGTAATCAACGTGATTGCGTAGTCCATCAAATCATCTGCCACTAACACGTGTTTCACCATCGCCTGCGCTTCGCGAATTTCCTGTGCGGAAAGGACTTGTTGTAAGTCATGCGAAGTGGTACCTGTCGTACGCACCATGATTTCTTTCAGTTCAGATTTCGAAGGATACGGTAACACGACTTTACATAAGAAACGGTCAACTTGTGCCTCAGGAAGAGGATACGTTCCTTCCATTTCAATCGGGTTTTGCGTTGCTAGAACGAAGAACGGTTCTTCCATTTTGCGTGTTTCACCGAGCACGGTTACCGTGTGTTCACCCATCGCTTCGAGTAACGCACTTTGCGTCTTCGGAGTCGCGCGGTTGATCTCATCGGCAAGTACAAGTTGATGGAAGATCGGTCCTTTTTTAAACACAAAATCGGTCTTTCCGTCTTCACTGCGCTCAATCATGCTCGTTCCTGTAATATCAGCAGGCATCAAGTCCGGTGTGAATTGAATACGAGAAAATGACAAATCACATACTTCTCCGATCGTGCGGATGAGCATCGTCTTCCCGAGACCTGGAAGTCCTTCGAGAAGTGTGTGCCCCCCTGCAACCATTGCAAGAAGGGTGTAATCGATAGCTTCATGCTGCCCGACGATAAACGTGCTGATCTCTTGTTTTGCTTGTGCAAATTTTGCACTCATCTGTTCGAAATGTTCTGGTGTATAGTTCATAATGCCTCCACTAATCTGTTGTTTGGATGGATGAAAAATAAGACTGTACATAGTTTTGCAGGTCAGAAGGGAGTTGCAGTCGGTCGACGCTGTCACGATAGAGCGGAGCATAGTCGCCAACAGCATCTTGATACGGTCGAACGGTTCCTTTAGTTACAGGCGTCTCGCCGGTCTGTTCTCCAATCGCTTGCCCCTCGCCAAGTTGACCACCATCTGTTGTGGAAGCACCCGGCGTGCCGATTCGTTTAGGTGTAGCGATAAGAGAGCGGTCACCTTGGCCTTTTCCACCTTGTGTACCGCCTTGACCACCGCCTTGCCCCGAACCTTGACCTTGCCCTTGGCCTTGGCCTTGTCCTTGGCCTTGACCTTGTCCTTGCCCCTGGCCTTGACCTTGACCTTGGCCTTGCCCTTGCCCCTGGCCTTGTCCTTGATCTTGTCCGTTTTGCCCTTGTTGATTTTGCTGTCCAGACTGGTTTTGCCCAGTAGCTGTTTGATTTTGACTCGTTGTTGCCAGTTGCGTCGGTGTGGAGAGCGGCTGACCGATTTTCGCCATCGCTGCCTGGGCGGACTTCATCTGTTCATTGAGTCCTTCAATCGATGCTGTCAGCTCTTCAAGTTTCTCTTTTTCTTCTGCTGTAAGCCCAGACTTGGTTGTATCATTTTCTGCAAGTTGTTGTTTTTTCACAAGTTGCGCTTTTTGTAGCTCAAGCTCTTTTTTCGTTTTCGTGACGTCTTCCCACGCTTTTTTCGCAGTATCCGCTTTCTTTAGCTCTTGCTCAAGTTCTGCCACTTTCTTTTTCACATCTGGCTTTTTCGCTTGCTGCTCTAATTTCTTAACTTCTTTCTCAAGCTCAGCAACCACTGCTTTTTCTACTTCTGCATCTTTTGCCGCAATCTGATCATCCGATGGAATCATCACGCTGACAAATCCTAATACAAGAAATACTAGTGCCAGGAGCAAGCTACGCATGGACCATTTCACACGAACGGCTTTTTTAAACCGCTCAGTCGCAGACGGAACAAGTGGTGTGACTTTGTTCTCTAAATGCTCAAGAAGTGGGGAAGGGGTCGTAGCTTGAGCTACTGTGATAAATTCATTTTCTGGGAATGCTGCATCGTATAGACGCAATGACTCAAGCTGTGTCGGCCGTTTGCGCATCAAGTACACGAAATACCCGGTTCCTACCAAAAGCGCAGCCCCTACTGCAATCCACTGAAAATAAAGAAGAACAAAGAAACGCGATACCAGGAGAAGAGAGAACCATGTGATGGCAGCAGCGACCAGTGCTTGTTGCAATTGCTCGACAGCAAACACGCGAACGACGCGCTGGTGAGCCCGTCGTATCATCGGTTGCCATTTAGAGTGGGTCATACAAATCCTCCTTTAGCGCATTTTGCCCATGTTGACACGCAGTTTCTTGATTGCAATAAACAATGCAAATGCAGTCAATAAGATGTAAAAGCTAACGTATGTGATCCAGATGGGGAAGTCCAGCTGTGTCATGTCTTTTAAAAATACCATGCCGTCCGGGCTGACAAGTGAGAACACCATAATTCCTGGGTTAATACTTGCCCAGAAGTGAGCCATGAAAGATGGAGATGGGGCTCCCATCCCGAATCCGTAGCTTGCTTGAATTGCTAAAATCATGAAAAATGCTGTGACGCCTGCTAAGAACATCATTGAACCGTACGTCGCAATCATCGAAACAATCGTCTTTTTCGTAATCGTCGAGAACATGATTCCAAGACTACCGATTGCAAGAACCGTCAGTAGGAAAAACAAGAAAATCTGAACGAGTTGGATGGGTGAAACTCCGCCAAATAAGAAAACTAAACTATAAATTGGAAGACCAGAAATCAGCATCAACACTAAAAAAGCAAGAGAAGACGCCAGTTTTCCAAAGATGATCTGCCAAGACTTTTGAGAGGTCGTTAAAAGAATGGTCAACGTTTGTTTCTCCCGTTCCGTACTGATAGTCCCAGCTGTTAGACCAGGCGTGATAAATAAGATCAGTCCGAGCTGGATATACGTCAATACGATAAACATATAATAGCTTTCTTCTGGTCGGAAGAAGCCTGTCCCAGTAAAGTTTGTAGCAATGAAAATCATACCGAACACAAATACACTTAAGGCCAATAGATAAAACAACAAACCGACAGAGCTTTTCACACTACGAAAGCGTAATTTTAATTCTTTAATGAGTACCGGATTGTAGAGGAGTGCTTTCATACTGTCTCCACTCCTTTCGTGATTTCCATGAAGACATCTTCAAGATCTGTTTCCGTCTGTGAGAATGTGATAATCGGTAGGTCTTTTAAAACTGCTGTTTTTAACAGTTCACGCTGCTGCTCATTCGTACCACGATATGAGAATGTTACAAGGTTACGCTTCTCATCCGTTTCAACCGTTGACACAAACGGTTGTTCTTCGATAAATGCCACAAACTCTGGAAGGCTTCCGAGCAGGTGGACAGTTACCGGACGCTCGTTTTGCAATTTTTCATGAATGTCAGCCACGCTACCGTGGGCGACTAATTGTCCTCCGTCTAAGACACCGATCTCATCACACATCTCTGCAAGCTCTGGAAGAATATGCGACGAAATCAAAATCGTCTTGCCCATGCCTTTTAAATGTTTCAAAATATCGCGCATCTCGATACGTGCACGTGGATCGAGTCCAGACGCAGGTTCGTCGAGAATTAATACGGCTGGATCATGGATCAGTGACCGTGCCAAGCAAAGGCGCTGCTTCATCCCGCGCGATAGCAAGTCCACGTATTCATACCGTTTGTGGGATAAGTTCACGAGTTCCAAAAGTTCAGGAATTAGCTTTTCACGTTCTTCAGCAGGTATTCCGTAACTCGCACCGTAGAAATCGAGGTACTCGTCTGCTTTTAATTGATCATACACTCCGAAAAAGTCCGGCATGTAGCCAATCTGTTTTCGTACTTCATGAGGCTGTCTACGTACAGACTTACCATTGATGAATGCTTCCCCACTTGTCGGTTGAAGGAGAGTGGACAAGATGGAGAATGTCGTCGATTTCCCAGCTCCGTTTGCTCCCACAAAACCAAATACAACGCCTTCTCCGATCGTCAAATTCAAATCTTTCAATGCATAAAAATTACCGTATCGTTTTGTCAGTCCTTTGATTTCAATCATTGAGCTGCCTCCCCAGTCAATTCGACTTCAGGAACTTTTGTGTAATCGTTGCCTGTGCTGTCTTGTTTGTTGATGCGTAATTCAATCGTTTGTTCTTTCGAGATATAGTCCGCGATGTTTTCAGTGAAAGAGGCAGGCGAATCTGTGACAGGCTCAAATTCACCAGTTTTTTGGTTTAAAATCTCGTAGGTCATGACATTTGCGACGGTATTTTTAATAGCGAGTTCTTTCCAAACAGGGGGCTCATCCGTAATATTTTGCGGAATCGTTGCGAGATAGATGAATTCACCGTTTTCCATATACCACTCATTCACCTGTCCTGGTGTGCGTTCGGAATACAATCCTTTATCAGAATACACTTCAAGTTCGAATGAATCGAACGGGAGAGTGAATTCTCCTTTAAATAATGTAGAGGACTCAAACGGTTGAATGAGTAAGTTCGTTGCATCCAGTTCCGCACGCTCACCCTCTACCGTGATTGGCACGATTGGCTCTTTCGAAATCGCAATAACAACCGGTGTCTTTAGTGGTTGATTCATTAAATACATATCAAATGCCTGTTTGATGGCACGTTTGCGTTCTTCCGGAAGCTTTTCAGAAGTTATCCCCGTAGGTGTACCACCGTAGTAACCACCTGAACCACCCATAGTCGATTTCGCAGGAAGCAAGATGCCTGCTTTATGCTGTTCATTGACTTGAAGGGTTTCACCTGCATCGAGATCACCAAGATCAATTTGTTTCGCACCTGTCCAAATCTGAACATTTGTCAGTGGGAATGGGAAAGTGTTTTCGATAGTTCCACTGATCAGTTCCGAATTGTTTTCAATGTTGACAAGGAGCTTTCCAGTCGCTTCCACAGTAGATTGTCCGATAATGCTAGCTGTTGACCAATAGCCGACGTTACGCAATGTCATGGTTGGGTTTTCTGGCTCTCCTTCAATGATCGCTTTCATACGAGTATCCATTTGATTACCAGAGAAACTTTGTCCTGTCCAAGAAGACAAGGTGGTCCCTTCACCAGCCACTAGCTTGTAATCGCCACTGCGGTTTGAGAGGAGTGTCTCGACAAAGTAACCGTTCATCATGCCATCTTCCTGCATTTCATAAAAACTCATTTGGTGGACTTGTGGTTTGGCCAAGCGGTCACGTGCTCCATATGCGAAAATCGCAACAGACGTTAAAATGGCAATCGAAGGTATGATCCACCACGAATATTCCCGTTTGTCTTTGCGCTTGAGCGCGAAGTAAAGAAGTGGTCCGACTAATAAAAAGTAGATAAAGATAATAAATCCAATACCGAGAACAGATACTTCAAATGACGGGAACAATTCATTGATTGATACAGATTCGTAGCCAATAGAGTCTAAAGTCGATGGTCCACCGTAATAAATTTGAGAGCCCGTGTCGATTACTTTTGCATCTTTGATCAATACAGAAAGCAGTTCGTCATAACCTTTTTCTGCAGAGAGCGGTTGATCCCCAAGTGAAAACGCAGTTTGCATGATGGTTCCGCTTCCTACTTTTTTCATTGCGGTTACAGGCGTGTTGTTTAAGCTCCAAACACTTGTCGCACCTTCTGCTAATGTACTTTTTTGTACGGAAATTGCGTTTGGAAGGTCAGAAGTTTTGGCATAGTCCTGCGCTTGTTCAGGTGTGATAGTCATTGTTTCGTTCGTTGCTTTTAAAGGCAGGTAGTCCGCGAGCATACCAAATTCCGCGTCGCCTTTTGAAGTCGCTCCTGCAAGCACTGTTCCACCAGCGTGTAGCCAGTCGACTAATGCTTGTTGCTGAGCGTCTGGCCAGTCTGCAATAGAAGATTCATCGACCACAACAATGCTGGCCATTTCCCAGTCTTGCTTTGTAGCAGGTAAAACTCCATTTTTTAAATGATTCAATGAAATGACTTCAGCACGAAGGCCTTGATTGAATTTAATGTTACGAAGTGCTGTCAGACGGTCCGTCGATTCTGTCAATGTGAATACAAATACCGAGTCTCCCATGAAGAAGCTAGGGCGAACGGCTTTGTCGCCTTTATAGGTGACTTCTTTTCCTTTTTCCCAGCCGCCTTCATATAAATAAAACATTTGCATGCTCGTACCTGAGTACATATAGTCCTCTGAAAGCGCCGATAAGCGGAGTGTAAGGGTTTTGGTCTCACCGGCAGCGAGTGTTAAAGGTAATGCGCGAGCAGAGCCGACTTCATAGGATTCCGGCGCATCAATCACGATATCACCAGAGAAGTCATCTCCGTTATTTTGAAGTGTGAGCGTTATAGGCACGCCACTTCCATAGAGCACCTTATTGTCGTAACCCGCGGTCGCTTTAATTGTAATGTCTGATTTCGCAAAAGCCGCGGTCGGAATAAGGAGCACTGTCAACACAAGGACTGTGAATAGCCCGAGTGTACCTAGTACTTTTTTCATCAATTGTTCCCCCTAAATTTTCTAATTATTTCTATCTAA
Source organism: Chryseomicrobium aureum (assembly GCF_016909155.1). Taxonomy (GTDB): domain Bacteria; phylum Bacillota; class Bacilli; order Bacillales_A; family Planococcaceae; genus Chryseomicrobium; species Chryseomicrobium aureum. The sequence goes on along the minus strand of NZ_JAFBFG010000003.1, from coordinate 63,582 downwards.
TTAATGGTAACGTATTAGGAGATGTTTTGTTTCACTAATTTTCAAAATGTTTTTCTGGTCAAAGGCGTGGAGGAGATCAACTCGTGGCGCTGAGCAGTCGTTCATCGGACGAAGAGGCGTTTTCTTGAACACTAAACCCGATTTATTGAACCCAAATTCGAATTTCTTCTACAGTAAATGGGATTTATTCTACCGAATTCATATTATGGAAACTAATTGGATATAAATGATTCTCCTGACCACTCGAATTTATAAGAAACTGACTATTTTGTAGATGTCAGATTCATAGTATCCTCTATCTATACTAGTACTGGAGGTTGAATTGAATGACGAAACAATTTACTGGAACAGATCGAGTGAAACGAGGAATGGCGGAAATGCAAAAAGGTGGCGTCATTATGGACGTCGTCAATGCAGAGCAAGCCCGCATTGCAGAAGCAGCTGGAGCTGTGGCCGTTATGGCGTTAGAGCGTGTACCATCGGATATTCGTGCTGCGGGCGGCGTTGCGCGTATGGCTGACCCACGCATTACAGAAGAAGTGATGCAGGCCGTGACAATTCCGGTCATGGCAAAAGCGCGCATCGGTCATATTTCGGAAGCGCGGATGCTTGAGGCTATGGGTGTCGATTACATCGATGAATCTGAAGTATTAACACCAGCAGATGAAGAGTTTCATTTAATCAAAAGCGACTTCACGGTGCCGTTTGTTTGCGGAAATAAAGATTTAGGTGAAGCGGCTCGCCGAATTGGAGAAGGCGCATCCATGCTCCGCACAAAGGGAGAACCGGGGACAGGGAATATCGTAGAAGCGGTTCGTCACTTACGTAAATTAAATGCCCAAGTTCGAAAAATCATTCATATGAACGACGATGAATTGATGACGGAAGCGAAAAACTTAGGTGCACCTTATCATGTATTACTGGAAATCAAACATTTAGGGCGCTTACCTGTTGTGAATTTTGCTGCAGGAGGCATTGCGACACCTGCGGATGCAGCTCTTATGATGGAACTTGGCGCAGACGGAGTATTTGTCGGTTCTGGTATTTTCAAATCGGACAATCCAGAACGTTTCGCCCGCGCGATTGTGGAAGCCACGACACATTACCAAGATTACAAACTACTCGTTGAAATTTCAAAAGACCTAGGGGTTCCGATGAAAGGTATTGAGATTGGTCGTTTAGAAGCAAGTGACCGGATGCAGGACCGGGTGCTGTGAAATGTTGAGAATTGGTGTTCTCGCTTTACAAGGTGCCGTCCGTGAACATGTTCTTTCTATAGAAGAAAGTGGAGCAACTGCTGTTCAAGTGAAACGGCTTGAAGACCTCGAAGGACTCGATGCTCTCGTATTGCCAGGTGGGGAAAGTACGACAATGCGCAAGTTACTCGATCGCTACGAATTACTTGAGCCGATTCGTAAACTTGCGGAAGAGGGTATTCCGATGTTCGGCACGTGTGCAGGTTTAATCCTGCTGGCACGCAATGTCGTAGGACAAGAGAGTCATTTGGGTGTGATGGACGTGACGGTCGAGAGAAATTCATTCGGTCGACAAGTCGATAGTTTTGAGATAGATCTTTATATCGTAGGTTTTGGAGAATCATTTCCTGCTGTGTTTATTCGAGCACCTCATATTGTGGAAGTAGGAAAGTCTGTTGAAGTGTTAGCAAAACACGACGGCCGTATCGTACTTGCACGTGACGGCAACTTCCTCGGCTGTTCATTCCATCCCGAATTAACCGAGGATCACCGTCTCATGCGCTATTTCGTGAAACTTGTTAGTGAGACAACCCCAGGGGTTGTCTCGTAATAGAAGTGAACTTTTAAGTGAGATAACCCCGGGGGTTATCTCACCTAACTCAAATCTCCAGCACACTTGCAGTGAATAGTCGTTGCAACGCATCTAAAGATAATGGCGACTTTACAAGTACACAGGTTGATGGCCCTGCGCTTCCGGGTGGAATAGGATTAGATGCACGAACTCCTAAACGAGACAGTTCTGCATCGACACCAGAAGAACCACACGGATGACAATACGAAATGGAATCCGAAAGTCGTGCCAAATAAAGCTCTTTTAGTGCAACAACTTCAGTTGGGGTGTTTAAAACCGCTTGGCCAACCAAGGGTTTTCCAATTAGAAACCAGTTGCCTGGTTGCTCGGCAGGTGTCAGTTTTTTCTTTGTCTGATACCAACATTTTTTCTGGCGGCTTCCAATAATTTGTACGGAAATTCCTGACTGTAATGTGGTCATGTTCGACTCTGTTGATCCGGCAATAGGAGGGCAGTCTAGCCCAATGTTTTGGAATAATCGTTCGATACCGAGTTTATAGAAATTCCAAGCAGCATTTCCCGTAAAATTGATTACGACAATTTGCTGCGCTTCTGCCTCAACACACCATAATTCTAATAAAGCTACTCTTGCTGCCATTTCCGCGACTAAACTCTCACTCGCACTTAGTACATCTCCAGGTTTTTCACCAATTCCCGCAGAATTATCAACACCCATCCACAACTCGTTGCCTAAAAAAATAGCATCTCTCACCGAATCAACTCCTGTCGCCCTGCACGTTTTACTAAAGGTGACGCAATAGAGGCAAGCAAGCAGTTGATTGCTGTAGCTACTAAAAGAAGAGGAGCCAAAGCGCTATAAAGAGCGGGACTGATCAGAAAGTAGAATGGAAGAGGCGCAAGAAGGCCTGTAGCCAACGTAACCCATATATACCCGAGTAATTGTCGGTTTCGTCGGATAAACCATCCGAATATCAGGACTATTCCTACCATTTCGAGTGCTACGATGAAATGAAACGGCCCAAGTGGAAGGCCGCCACTGAGTGCTGACACGATGTGACCGATGCCTGCAATCGCTCCTGCCCATAAAGGACCAAGAAATACCACACTTAAAAGTGCAGGGGTCAAATCAAGGGCAACGCTACTGAATGGACCAGGTAACTTAATAAGTGCACCGATTCCGCAAAGAGCCACAAAAAGTGCGGCTAGAGTAAGTTTTTTTGTCATGCCCATATCGACACTCCTTTCTTCATTTCATGTAGTCCGTACCAGATTTGTGTCACAGAAGTGGCCTCTGCGACAAGGTATTGTGTGATTCGCCCTGATTCATCACGCAATACACGATCTTCTTTTTGCAAAGGGACTATTCCCCGGGAAATATCTTCAACAATCCAGATGATTGTTTGGTTCGAAGCAGCAGATTGTAACGTATCTAGCCATTCGGATCTCTGTTCTTTTGTAAGAGGAAATAACGCCGCTTGGATACCATCAAAGACAAGTACATCTTTTGTATGATCGAATTCTGTTTCATCTGCATGAATCCATTGAACTGTTACATCGTTTCTTTCAAGATACGCGTGAACAAAGGCTCGCTTGCCGTGATAGGCACCTCCGAATACGATATGCATGACCAGCTCTCCTTTTTTTCTAATGTGAAGTGAAAAACTGTGTTGTGCCCTGCAGCTGCTTGCTGGAAGGGCGTTAAAGTAAACCAAGACTTTATTAATCGAATCACACCACCGTGGACTACTAAAATCAATGGACTATCTGAAGTGTCTAGTAAATTAAACAAAGCTTGATGTACGCGTGTTTCAAACTCGCTAAACGATTCACCCTTTGGTGGTGTGGATTCAAGTGGTCGATCAATCCAGTTTCTATAAGCTGTATCGAACTGCAAATCTGCATACGTCTTTTCTTCCCAGTCACCAAAATGCAACTCCCGGAAGCTTGCATCTGTATGTACCGTGCTTCTTGGAAAATAAAGTGTTGAGGTTTGAATGCATCGAATCAAGTCGCTAGAATAGACCTGAATCTCCTGATTAGTGAGTGGAGGAACTTCTGCATCCAAAATTTCTTGATTTGTCCACCCGATATACTGTTTTTGTTGATTTCCATAAGTTGGTAGATGTCGCATTATAATAAGATCAATAAGACGAGCCATACGACTAATTCGCCTCCTTCTATAAATGCTCCGCACATATCACCGGATGCCCCTCCAAAATGCTTTCTCGTCCAGATTTTGAAGTACCAAATCCCAATGAAAAGAACCGCAACAGGGCCACTGCTAACTGGAAGCAGTACAATCAAAGTAGCCAGAATAAAGAGTTGGATAAATGTCAGGGGAAGGAATGAGAAATGCTGTCTAAAAAAATGTGCCATGCCGTGTTCTTTAGATGGATTTGTTCCAACTAAATACAACACCATTCCACACCGAATTAAAATCGGAATCACTAGCCAGTAAAGTATGGAAAGCTCTAAGCTTATCAACTGCACGTAAATTCCGAACCGCATCAGTAAAGAGACGCCAACTGTCATCGCACCAAACGCTCCCACACGAGGGTCTTTTAATATTTCCTGACGTTTTGCCTGGTCTTTATAAGAAAAATAAGCGTCTGCAGTATCTGTCAGACCATCTAAATGGAGACCACCTGTAAAGGCAAGATGTGCTGCAACCAATAAAGCTGCAAGGAGTACGACATGAAACTCATTCGATAAGAGTGTATAAAGTCCGAAAAGAAGTGTTCCTTCAAGTAATCCGATGAGAGGAAAAACGGCGAACATTGAAGTGATGGACCGTTTTGTCATCGGCAAGGTGGCTTTAACAGGAACGCTACTAAAAAACTGTAAGGCAAGTGGCAAGCCACTGAGTAGTTCTTTCATCTTGAGGCTCCTTCCAGACCTTTGGGATTCCAAACGTCACTTCTATGCTGCAATCTGACTCGGCTACAATCCATTGATGAAGTTCGCCGAGCCACTTTCTGTATTCCTCCGTCTCCGGGTATACGGATGTGGGCTCGTCAAATACCTCGTTCGACACTAAAATGACAGGGGTCCCAGTCTTTTTCCACATCGAAATTTGTTGTTTCAATGAAGCAACTAGTGTTATTTTGTCGACATTCTCAAACCAAAAATTGCCGAGCCATGTCGTCAAGCAATCCCACAAAATCGGCTGTTCAGTTGGAAACGGTCGCTCGAGTGGCGTGAGGGCATCGCGGACTTCGATAGTTTCCCATGCGACCCCACTTGACGTTCGGAGCCGCTGGTGATGTTGAATGCGTTCCATCATCTCGGAGTCGGTTGCTTGTCCAGAAGCGATATAAAGAGGGGGATAGGTGGTTATGAGGGAAGTGGCCAGTTTTTCTGCAAACTGACTTTTTCCACTGCGTGCGCCGCCTGAAACAAAAATAAGCATAGAGATTCCTCCTGTGGTTTTGTATACTACTCGTCAAAGAGGTGTTGAAATGATCAAGATTGCAGTGATTAGTGATGTACATGGTGAAGAGCGACAGTTTAAGCGTCTTGCCCATGAACTGGAAGAAAAACAACCGGATCTCATTATCGACAATGGAGACTTTTTCTATGGAAGTCCGGAAGCTTTTTATTACGAGATGATGAAGAAACGGCCACCAATTTTGGATCTAGCAAAAGAATTGATTTCTGTTGCTGTTCCTGGAAATCATGAATTCACACATTCCTATCGAACATTCAAAACAGCACAAAATGATATGCCCTATGAGTGGATTTGTGCCAACGTATCTGGCTTTATACCCTATGTAGTCAAACATATCAAAGGGATAAAACTCGTGATTATTGGACTAACGACGCCACTTATTCGGGAGTGGGACGAGACTAGTGAGCTTAGTCACCTTGACATTCGTAACCCGGTGGAAGCTTTGAAAAAATGGATACCTTCTATTTTAGCTAGTGAGTCACCTGATCTACTAATCGTTAGCTATCACGGTGGTTTTGAACGAGATCCAGATAGTGACTGGCCATTTCACGGTGCTGAGAGTGAAAATGAGGCGCTCCGAATCGCGCACGCTTTCCCTGAAATTGATCTATTGATCACAGGTCATCAGCATCTGCGAATGAATACTGAGGTCAATGGTGTACACATTGTTCAACCGGGATCTCACGCAATTGGCTATACCGAAGTGATGATTGACACAGAAACTGCATCGAATCAGTTCTCCAGTGCGTTTCGTACAATTGAAAACAACTTGAACGAGCCGACGGAAGCAGATGAATGGCTTGATACAGTCATTGCCGAGTGGCCACAGGATACTCGGTTTTCCGGAATGCTTTCATCCAGACTGCATAGGCACAGATTTCATGACTTGATGCATGAAGTCTTTCAACTAGCGACAGGTGCTCAGTTGACCGTATTTGAAATGCCCTATCTAGAAAATGGCGGGTTCTTTGGTTCTATTACGCGCAGGGATGTCTTGCGTCACACACCACATGCAGCACCTCTCCAGATCATCGAATTGACGGGAAGTCAGGTCAAAACTTTACTTGAAGAAAGTGCCGCTGTATTTACTGTTCATCCAAAAACGGGTGTGCCCTGTTTTTCATCTGAAATCAGAGAACTAGCACCCGCTCCGTATGTACACGATGTGTGGGGTGGAATCGATTATACGGTAGATATCACACGTCCTGTTAGCAAACGTATCACACAGCTCCAAATTGGAGGGCGAGATGTTTTTGGTGATGAGCGCTTTGAAGTCGCCATCAGTCGCTATCGTCTAACTGGCTATGATTTTCCTCTATATACAACTGCTCAGGTAGTTCGATCAACGAACCGTACGATTCCGGAAATCTTACTTGATTTTATTGCGCAAACAACTCTGGATACACCGTTTGGGCAGCAAGCTCAACAGCCTCACCGATCCGAGTTGCAGGGCGACTCATAATATCGCTATCTACTTGATAGATGGCTTCGTTCTTTACAGCAGTGATAGATTCCCATGCTGGGCGACTCATCAATTCACCAATTGGGTCGTCCACATAGTTGACCGTCGTCAAAATAACTTCTGGATCTTTTTCAATAATACTTTCGCTCGAGACATTGAACCAGCCAGTTTGATCTGCAAAGATGTTTTCAATTCCAGCAGCTTTTAAAATCTCTTGTTGGAATGAACCTTCTCCAGTTGACCAGATATCTGGAGCAGGAGAAATTTCAAAGTACACGCGTTTTGGTGTGTCGAGGGTTGCTACTTTTTTTTTCACGCCTGCAATTTGTGCTTTGATTTCTTCTATTAATTCTTCACCACGTTCTTCAGCGCCCACTACAGTTGCAATTTGTTCGATGTCTCCGTAAACATCTTCAAAAGTAGAAGCGGTTTCGATAACAACCACTGGAATGCCTGCTTCTTCGAGTGGAGCGATTTGCAAGTCATCGCCAATTGTATACGCAATGACAACGTCTGGATCCATTTCAATGATGCGCTCGGCATTAATCGTCATCGAGTCGGAGATGCGCTCGATGTCTGCTGCTTCTTCCGGGTATGTATCAAACTCCGTTACACCAATCACTTTTTCACCAACTCCTAGGTCAAAAAGGATTTCTGTATTACTTGGTTGAAGAGAGACGATGGTTTCAGGTACTTCTGGAAGTATAATATCTTCGCCACGGTCATCTGTCACGGTGTATTCAGTAGTTTCCTCTGTTTGTTCGTTTGGTGTTTCAGTTGCATCTGAAGCTTGTTGTTGGCAGCCAGCTAAAACAAGTGTGAGAAATGCTGCTGCAGAAAGCCATTTTTTCATGTGAGTATTCATCCTTTTCCATATGATTTTGAGTGAAAGACGATTTCTTCGATTCCTTGGTTCTGGTTTACGGCGACGGCTAGCACGAAGAAGACGTTCGCGAGTAATCCAAGAAAGGAAAATAACAATTCATCGACAGGACGTTCTTGTGACACCATATGCAATGCACGATAGGACTTTTTTGCTTCACTTCTGCAAACATGAAGCAGCGCGGCACCCTGTGTACCTTGTGGAAGGTAGAAGTTCTTCCAGTCATCACGACGTGTGATATACCGATCATAAATGTCATCCAACCACGCAAGGTCTTGTTCGGTGATAGCCATGCGACCTCGAACTGATCCGTTCAGGTGGTAGGCAAGCGGTTGGAGGCGTTCTAAAATTGCGATTTCCTCGCGTTGTTTTTCAATGCGAAGACTAGCAAGAGCCTCCCCAATTCGAGTTGTCAGAGAGTCTGTACGAATCTCGTAATCAACAAGGCAGCTCTTTTCACGCATAAATGGATAGCACGAGTAGCGGGCTTTTGATGTAGTTTTGGTCATAAATCTCCTTTCCATTTTGGGTAGACGTTCCTTATAAACAAAAAAGCTGCCTCCGAAGAGACAGCTGAGAAATGGAAACGTTTCACAAAAAAGAAATGAAGAAAGTCTCCATTTCCCAATCCCCGAAGAAACGTCTGAATCGGTTTTGTTCGGCAGGTCTTCTGGCTTGCGTCATCCTCTGGCTCCCTTCCCATGCACGTGCACAGTGGTTATTGAGCTTTCGTCAGCATCACAGTTGCGGGGACAGCGTTAGATTTTCACTAACTTCCCTTTTAAACTACATGTTGTAGTACCTGAACAAAACATCCACAAAATATTGAATTAGTAACTCGAGGATAAGTATAGCACTAGGCTGAATTAACTGTCACTATGCTTTTTTATATGAATGAAAAAACCTTCCATCAAAGTTCGAGATGGAAGGCTCTACTACACTTATTTTTTGATAAAAAATCGCATTACTTTGTTCGCAAAGTCCTCATATGAAAACCCTTCAGAACGGTTGTTGTACCATTTTCGAACCGTCTCTACCATCCAAAACGGCACTGCACGGCCCTCAAAAAGATGATAATAGTCTTCATAACCACGCTTCAAATCTTCCCACCGATTGTCATTACCAGGTAGCACATACTCCGATACATCAATTATTTTTGCGCGGCCGTCTTGTAATAAAACATTTTTAAGATGGATATCTCGAGGGTTTAGACCTTTGCTCCGAACATACTCTCGTGCCTTCTCTACATCCTCAACTGCTTCTTTAGGAATCGAAATACCTTGCAGAATACAGTCAAAAAACGTGATGCCTGGTTCATAACTTACTATTAAGACAGAGGCAGTGGCGGCGTAGCACGTCGGAAAATACGGAGAATCGCCAAGTTGTTTATAGACCTCAGCTTCCACAGCGATTTTTTCCCTCTTTTCGTTCGCATACACTTTAAACGCATATTCCGGTGTCTCAGAAGAATGAAAGACAGCTGCGTCTGTTCCCACGCCAATGCATCGCATGCCCTCAGCGAATCCAAGAACTGTAACAGGCTCATTATTTGGGTTGGCTGTTATTTGAATTGTGGAAAGCGCGTCAAGAGTAGACTCCAAGTTTTCATTCATAACACAAGCACCTTCCTTTTTCGTGATGTGAAATTTAGACGACGAAATCCGTGAAATGTTGCAAGTGCCCTGACACAAACTATGCATCTGCATACACTACACTAATGATACATGAAAGGAATGACTTGATGCACCATTATAACTCATGTCCTGAGCCACTTGTGTTAAACATTGAAGAAGCCACTCTTGAGAATAAGACGTTTCGAACCATGATATGGACGGGCCATTATTTACAGCTGACAGTGATGAGTATTCCGGTATGTGAGACAACCCCAGGGGTTATTTCATAAAGCAAATATGATAAACTTAAAGCACCATATTCTGTAAAGGGGAGAAGGCAAATGGGCGCTATCTATGCACTCGTAGTATTTGGACTAGTCGGTTATATTTTGTACAAAGTTCTTATCAAAAAATCTGTTCCACCAAGCACGTTCTCACCTGTCGATGAGTTCACGATGGGCATCAAACCCGATGTGGATCAAAAATTTCCGCTTGAAGACACGCGACATTCAACGCCGTATGAAGAATCAATCGAAATAGCAGAGCCTTATCAGAGAAACCAAGATAAGCTGTAATAGAATTACGACCCTGGAGAGATTCGAACCCCTCGACCGATGGCATAGTGTGACGAAATAGAATGGAAAGGTGTGAGTTGGTGAAAGTAGCAGTCATCCAATTGAATTCGAGACAAGATAAACAACACAATTTAAAAAAAATTGAGAGATTCATTCGAGAAGCAGCAACCGCTGGAGCAGAACTCGTATCTCTTCCCGAAAATTGCAATTTCTTAGGGCAAGATGCTGAAAAGATTCATTCAGCAGAAGAGATACCTACTGGGCAAACAACCCAGTTGTTTCAACAGCTCGCAAAAGAGTTGAACCTTTTCATTCATGTCGGCAGTATAACCGAAACCTATTCTGATACGAAGTCCTATAATACAAGTTATGTTGTTTTTCCGGACGGAGAACTTTCGAGGCGCTACCGAAAGATTCATTTGTTCGATATTGATATTCCAGGTGTATCTACACACAAAGAGTCAGATTTTTTTGAGGCAGGATCAACTCTTGAAACTGTGGAACTTCCTTTTGGCAAAGCTGGCCTAAGTATCTGTTATGACCTTCGTTTTCCGGAACTCTACCGGCAGTATGTGAAACAGGGGGCAAAGATTTTATTTGTTCCCGCAGCTTTCACACGTTACACGGGCATGCTTCACTGGGAATCACTTCTTCGTGCCCGCGCTATTGAAAATCAATGCTATGTAATTGCGGCGGGTCAGCACGGGACGTATCATCCTGGGAAAGAGTGTTTTGGTAATAGTATGATTATCGATCCGTGGGGAGTAGTGGTGGCAAGGGCTTCCGAAGGAGAAGGTGTTACGATTGCCGACCTAAAATCGGAACTCGTTGAGTCTGCACGGACAAACATCCCAGCACTGACGCATATTAGAAACGATGTCTATTGATTATATGAATACTGGTCTAGATAGAAATCGCACGGTAGAATAAGAGTACACATTTATTTCATCACAAACAGAGGAGTTCTATTGTGCAATTATTTTTATTGGTAGTGTTCGTAATTGGTTTTTTAGTAGGTGGTTCATCATTTCCTGGACTTTTTGTTCTTGAAGTGGGAGGGCCATGGTATAGTAAACTTTTAATGTTGGTATGTTTCACGGGTTGTTAAAGCCAGCGACGGTTTCAGAAGCTGGCTATCGTCTATATTCAAATTTCGAAGTGGATCGCCTTCAGCAAATTCTGTTTTTTCGAGAACTTGAATTTCCGCTACAAGTGATTGCTGAGCTAGTAAATTCTCCAGAGTTTGATGACCTTTCAGCATTTGAAGGTCATAGGGAGTTGCTTTTGAAAAAACAGCAAAGAATCGCGGAAGTGCTTGAAACTCTTGATAAAACAATCGAAGCGAAACGAGGAGGAACGAGTATGACGAACGGTGAAAAATTCACAGGGTTGAAAAAGAGTTTACTTGAAGACAATGAACACCACTATGGGGAAGAAATTCGAGAAAAGTATGGCGATGAGCTGGTGGATGCGAGTAATGCGAAGGTGATGGGCTTATCAGAAGAATCGTTTGCAGAGATGCAAGCAGTGGAGCAAAAGATTTTTGAGACACTAAAACGAGCAGCTAACAATCACACTGTCGAATCTGAGGATGCAAAGGAACTGGTTGCACTTCACAAATCCTGGCTCAGTTATACATGGCCACAGTATACAGCCGATGCCCATAAAGGCTTAGGTGAAATGTATGTGGCAGATGAACGGTTTGCTTCCTATTATAATCAACATGCACCAGGAGCTGCGGAGTTTTTACGTGCCAGCATTGTTCGTTGGGCAGAGTGAATTGATGAGACAACCCCAGTGGTTGTCTCATTTTGTAGCTAAATGTACTTTAGAGCTACTTCCTTGGCTTAGTTTATAAATGGCAGGGTTAGGCATATTACGCCATCCTTCAAAACCAAAGTTCGTATCGAGTGAAGTGAGTAAGAGGGATGCTAGATTTCCGTGAGTAACAACTACTACGAAGCTATTATCTTCCACTTTGATTTCCTTCAAGCATTGTTCAATACGATTTAAAGCTTCAGCACTAGACTCTCCGCCTTCAAATTTTAAGTTAAAATTATTGAATGTCTCTTCCAGTTTTTCCATCCAATCTGGTAAATCTGATGAGCTCAAAATTCTTTCTTGTAGACGAGCGTCGAGGTGAATAGGAATATCAAAATGTTTCGCAAACGGTTCAATCGTTTGAACAGCTCTAAGGTACGGACTAGAAATGATTTTCGAAACCGAATAGCTTTCAAGATGCTGGCTAAGTTCTTTTGCTTGTTGAAAACCTTCAACAGTCAGTGGAGCATCAGATTGTTGCCCTGTTGCTGAGCAGTGTCTAATTAAAAGTAAGTTAGTCATGAAAACTCCTTTCAAACTTCATGAGATTCCTTCAGGTAGTCCTCTTACTTTGTTCAACTTCCATTATATCCAGAATTTTCTCCTCTTGACACGTAAGATGGGACGCTTTATTCTATGTGTAACCGGTTACACATACAGTGATTTTAGAAGGAGGCAACCAAATGGCGACTATACGAGACGTAGCAAAACATGCGGGGGTATCTGTCGCCACGGTTTCTCGCTACTTAAATGCAAAAGGATACGTCAGCGTCGAAACGGCACAAGCGGTTCAAAAAGCGATCAGCGAACTGAACTATGAAATGAATGCGGTTGCACGAAGCTTGACGACAAAACAATCCAACCTGATTGGTTTGATCTTACCTGACATTACTAACCCGTTCTTCCCAGAACTCGCGCGAGCAGTAGAAGACGTTGCACTTACTTATGGCTACACAGTCGTATTATGTAACTCAGATGAAAACCCAGTAAAAGAACGCAATTATATCGAAACGCTAGAAAAAAAGTATGTTGCGGGTTTCATTGTGACATCAAGTCAGCAAAACCGTGACCTCTACATGAAATTAAAAAAACCAATGGTCGCACTCGATCGCCCGATTGATGCTTCGATTCCATGTGTCATCTCTAGTAACCGCCAAGGAGTAAAAGATAGCACGAAAAGCTTGATTGCTTCCGGTTGCAAAGAGCTTCTTTTTGTAGAAGGGCCAGACCACATTCAATCTGCGAGTGAACGAAAACAAGGATTTGAAGAAGCGATGCTCGGTGTGACAGATGTTGCGCATCACCATATTCAAGCAAACTTCCATTTTGATGAGTCCTATGAGAAAGTGAAAGCCTATCTAACACCGCATAAAGAAGTGGATGGGATTGTCACAAGTAGTGATGTAGCAGCACTTGGAGCTATTCGAGCGTGTACGGAACTTGGGCTACACATTCCTTCGGATATTCAGATTATTGGATTTGATGGTATTCAACTGGGCGAAATGTTGTCCCCGCCGCTTTCGACTGTCAGACAAGATATTTATAAACTTGGCGCGATGGCTGCTCGGATACTGATTAAACAAGTGGAAAACGAACCACTCGAAAAAATGTATTACGAAGTTCCGGTTGAAATTGTTCACCGCGGAACAACAAGGAGTGAGACATCATGATTACAGTCATTGGAAGCATTAATATGGATCTCGTTGTCCGCACAGATAATTTTCCAAAACAAGGCGAAACGCGTCTCGGTGATTTGTTTGCAACGATTCCAGGAGGGAAAGGTGCGAATCAAGCAGTGGCAGCAGCAAGGCTTGGAGCAGACGTAACGATGCTCGGTGTTGTGGGGAATGATGCATTTGGCAGGGAACTAACAGAGAATCTTCAAAACGAAGGTATTCATACTGCTTCTATTAAACGTGTCGACAAGCCAACAGGCATTGCAAACATCTTAGTTTCTGATCAAGACAACCGCATCATCGTAGTACCTGGAGCGAATCACGAATGGGAACAAGAAATGGTCCTAGAGATGGAACGAATCATTCCTCAAAGCAAAGTGGTTGTCTTCCAATTAGAGATTCCAGTGGGAATGGTGGAAAAAGGTCTTGCTATCTGCAAAGAACATAACGTCCAAGCGATTTTAAACCCAGCACCAACTGACGACTTTCATGAAGGTTTACTACAGTACGGAGCTCTACTTACACCAAATGAATCAGAAGCTGAAACTATTTGGGGAGCAGAGTGGAAAAAAGCAATCCAATCCTTCCAAAACCAAGTCATTGTAACACTTGGGAAAGACGGGGCAATGTATCCTGGGGAGTCGGATGCTGTATATGTAACCGGTTACCCAGTCGAAGTGGTTGATACGACCGGAGCAGGGGATACGTTTAATGGAGCACTTGCATATGGACTGAGTCAAAACTGGGAACTCGCCAAATCCATCGAATTCGCAAACGCAGCTGCCTCACTTTCGGTTGAAGCGCTTGGTGCACAAACAGGAATGCCAAAACGAGCCGCTGTAGATGAAAGGATGACACGATGAAGAAGCAAGGAATTTTAAACCGTGAGCTAGCTGGAATGTTAGCGCAGATGGGACATACGGATCAACTCGTTATCGCAGACTGTGGCCTACCCATTCCAGATGGTGTGAAGTGTATTGACCTTTCCTACACGCTTGGAAAACCAGCGTTTCTTGATATCGTGAAAGCGGTCACTGAAGACTTCCAAACTGAAAAAGCCATAGTGGCAAATGAGCTACCTCAATTCAATGAGGATGTATTTCACGTACTAAACAGTCAATTTGAATTAACATACGTTTCGCATGAAGCATTTAAAGAACAAACCAAACACGCCAAAGTCATTATTCGCACCGGCGAAGCAACGCCGTATGCCAATATCATTTTACAGTCCGGAGTCATTTTTTAAGCGGAGGTGAACAGTATGCTTCACATGAAGGGAATCACAAAAGCGTTTAACGGCAACACCGTTTTGCGAGATGTCGAGTTCGACCTTGAGCCTGGAGAAATCCACGCACTGATGGGAGAAAACGGGGCTGGGAAGTCGACGATGATGAAGGTGTTGACAGGCATTCACCCTAAAGATGAGGGAGCGATTACGTGGAAGGGCCAAGAAGTTGCTTTCAAATCGCCTCAAGAAGCAGAAGAGGCAGGCATCGCAGTTATTCACCAAGAACTTAACATCTTGCCTTATCTATCCATTGCTGAAAACTTGTTTTTAGGAAAAGAAGAAACACTAGGGAAAACAGGCATCTTGAAGACGAAGAAGATGGAAACAGAAGCGAAGCAACGTCTTGCTGAGCTCGGTCTAAACATTGATCCATCTGCTGAAGCAGCGACATTGTCCGTTGGTCAGCAGCAAATCGTGGAAATCGCCCGTGCGCTGTCTTCAAATGCAGAAGTCATCATCATGGATGAACCGACAGCAGCACTTACAGACCGTGAGATTGAACAACTCTTTAAAACCGTGCGCGCACTAAAAGACAAAGGTGTCGCATTCATCTATATCTCCCACCGCATGGAAGAAATCTTTGCGATTTGTGACCGCATCACAGTTCTTCGTGATGGCCAGTGGGTTGGCGTGAAACGAATTGCGGAGACAAACTTCGATGAAATTGTTCAGATGATGGTCGGCCGTGCCCTAGGGGATCGTTTTCCAGAACGTGCTGCAACTCTAGGTGACACAATTTTAGAAGTAAGTGGACTGACTCGAGATCCGTATTTTAGAGACGTGAGTTTTGAAGTGAAACAAGGAGAGATTGTCGCACTTGCTGGTCTTATGGGAGCAGGTCGCACAGAAATCGTCCAATCTTTGTTTGGCTACAAAAAAGCGACGGCTGGAAAAGTCAAAATCAACGGCAAGTCCGTCAAAATTCGAACACCGCATGATGCAATTGGACACGGGCTCGCGTACGTGACTGAAGACCGGAAAAGTGAAGGCTTGATTCTCGATTTTAGCGTGGAACAAAACATTAGTCTTTCGAATTTTCCCACCCTTTCTTCAAATGGATTGATGTCGGCGAAAAAAGAGCGTGCACTGTTTGATCGAATGAAAGAACGGTTGGGTATTCGCACATCAAGCCCGGAACTGCCTGTGAAGTCACTCAGTGGGGGGAACCAACAAAAAGTTGTTCTCTCGAAATGGTTAGGGACGAATCCTTCTATTTTAATTTTGGATGAACCAACACGAGGTGTGGATGTCGGGGCGAAGAAAGAAATTTATTCGATTATGAATGAACTTGCTGAAAAGGGAGTCGCGATTGTCATGATTTCCTCCGAACTTCCGGAAGTTCTTGGAATGGCGGACCGTGTGCTCGTCATGCATGAAGGCAAACTCACAGCGCAGCTCGACAACAAAGACCTGACGCAAGAAACGATTATGAATTACGCAACAGGAGGTGGAACACGTGTCTAGTACAACCGCATCGAAACAAGGGTTGATTCAAAAATTGGTTCCGTTCCTTGGACTGTTTTTGATTGTTACCATTATCACGATTTTAAATCCTGACTTCTTGTCAGTGAGCAACTTATTGAACGTTCTTCGCCAAGTATCAATCAATGCGATTATCGCGTTTGGGATGACATTTGTTATTTTGACTGGTGGTATTGATTTATCGGTCGGTTCGATTTTAGCCCTAACAGGCGCAGTGACTGCTGGAATGATGGCAGGTGGAACGGACCCAATCTTAGCAATGTTACTCGGATTGATTCTAGGTGCACTACTCGGTGCAGTGAACGGTGTATTAATTGCAAAAGGGAATGTCGCACCCTTTATCGCAACACTTGCAACGATGACCATCTATCGTGGGTTGACACTTGTGTATACAGAAGGTCGTCCAATTTCAGGATTGGGTGATTCATTGACATTCCAAATGCTTGGGAAAGGCTATTTCTTAGGAATTCCTGTACCAGTCGTCACAATGTTGATCAGCTTTGGAATACTTTACTTCATTTTAAAGAAAACAACATTCGGTCGCCGCGTCTATGCAGTTGGTGGAAACGAAGAGGCATCAAAACTATCAGGAATTAAAACAGGTCGTATCAAAATTTATGTTTATTCTTTAACAGGTTTCTTATCGGCACTCGCAGCCCTTATTTTGACGTCACGTCTAAACTCTGCACAGCCAACAGCCGGACAAATGTTTGAACTTGATGCAATCGCAGCAGTCGTTCTTGGAGGCACAAGTCTAACAGGCGGGCGTGGTTGGATCGTCGGTACATTAATCGGAGCACTGATCATTGGTGTTCTAAACAACGGGTTAAATCTTATTGGGGTTTCGTCCTTTTTCCAGCAAGTTGTAAAAGGACTTGTCATACTATTCGCGGTCTTGATTGATCGCAAAAAACTTATTTAAGGGGAGAGAACACTATGAAGAAAATTTGGGTACTAGTAAGTCTTGCAGCAGTCTTATTCCTTGCAGCATGTTCATTGGATTCACCAACATCGTCGAACGAATCAGGAGACACAGAATCAACGAATGAAACACCAACGATTGGTTTCTCAGTATCTACATTGAATAACCCATTCTTCGTCACGTTAACAGATGGCGCTGAAGCAAAAGCAGAAGAACTTGGAGCGGAAATGACAGTGGTAGACGCACAAGACAATGCTTCGAAGCAAGCCTCTGACGTGGAAGACTTGATTCAACAAGGCGTTGATTTTATTTTGATCAACCCAGTGGATTCTGCAGCAGTAGCAGCGGCAGTTGAATCTGCAAACGCAGCAGGTATTCCAGTAATCACGCTTGATCGTTCTGCTGAAGGTGGAGAAGTTGTTGCACACGTAGCATCTGATAACGCAGCAGGTGGCCAAATGGCTGGAGAATACTTGGTATCTCTAGTTGGTGAAGGCGCACAAGTAGCAGAGCTTGAAGGTGTACCAGGTTCTTCTGCAGCACGTGAGCGTGGAGAAGGATTTAACTCAGTAGCAGCAGACCAACTAGATGTCGTTGCAAAACAAACAGCGAACTTCAACCGTGCAGAAGGTTTATCTGTAATGGAAAACATCTTGCAATCTAACCCTGACATCACGGGTGTGTTCGCACACAACGATGAAATGGCACTTGGAGCACTTGAAGCAATCGAAGCAGCTGGTAAAGACATCGTCGTTGTAGGCTTTGACGCTACAGATGATGCAGTCGCTTCAGTAGAAGATGGTCGTCTAGCAGGAACAATCGCACAACAACCAGCGATGATTGGTGAGATTGGTGTCGAAACAGCAATGAAAGTGTTAGCTGGGGAAGAAGTAGAAGCAAATATCCCAGTGGAACTTGAATTGATTGGACAAGACTAAAATAAAATAAATGAGCGTGGTACAGAACCCGGGGCATCTTGCTTCGGGTTCTATTTATTTATTTACAATATTTTATTTTTAGAATTATTTAATGTTTGATAAAAACAAGTTAAGATTAAAAAAATACTAAACTATTTATAGAATTATCCGATAATACGTATACAAAGGTCTATTTTCTCGGAGGAGCCCATGAACAGTTTTGTTTCGCGCACTGATCTCGAAGTTGAAAAAATTGCTGCTCCTCGTTATGGAGTAGTGTTAATAGATGCCATCTTATCGTTTGCAGAACGAAAAGAACTTTTAACTTTTCTAATGGTTTTGTTTACACCTATTGTTTTCTGGGTGGAGCATGTTCTTATTCCCAATCATATGGGGCCAGAATTATATTATGTACTGATATTCGGCTATAGTTTGTTGTTTAACCGAAGGATTTATATTTTTTTAATGGCGGTTATTTTTATAGGACTGCGTTATTATACGTATTCAGAGGCATTCACCTCACATAATTGGTCAATGCTCGCAGTAATTAGTGCACTTTATATTGGAATTGGAATCTTCTCGTTGTCTGCATTAAAAATACTGCAAGAAGCACGAAGTACTGAAATGAAAAGTATTTATTCACTACTTCAGACTATTCAAATGCGAGATCACTATACTGCGCAACATTCGAGAAATGTAGCTGAAAAATCAGTTTGGATAGCGAAAGAGCTAAATTTATATGCTGAATTTCAGCAAAACCTATACGTAGCTGGTCTATTACACGATATTGGAAAAATTGCTATTCCCGATGCTATTTTAATCAAACCAGATTCTTTAACTGTGCAGGAGTACAGTGAAATTAAGAAGCACCCTCAACTTGGTATGGATTTATTACAACACGCACCGGTAATGAGAAATCAAACGATTCGAGATGCAATTTTATACCATCATGAGCGCTTTGATGGGAATGGCTATCCAACCGGACTGATTGGAGAAGAAATACCCTTGTCTGCACGAATAATGGCAATTGCTGATACGTATGACGCCATGACAACTAATAGGGTGTATCAGCGCAAGCGTTCACCGGAGGAAGCTTTACGTATAATTAAAGAAAATGCTGGGACGCAATTTGATCCGAAGCTTGTTACTGCTTTTACGACAATCATGCAAAAGAAACTACCTGAGATGCGGAACGTTGTCTCAATGTGAGGAGTATAATAATGAACGAAACTTTTGAATTTCCAGAGGGTTTATTAGGCTTTGAAGATTTGAGAGAGCTTACTTTAACACCCTTAGATCTCCCTTTTAATGCTACTTTTTACGAACTGCAATCACCACGTGGCGAAGTCGGATTTTTAGCTATTGATCCATTTAAACTGGTTCCGGAATACTCGGTTCATATTGAAGCGACGATTCAGGACAAGTTAAGTGTAGAATCGTCTGAAGATGTCATTCTGTTAACACTTGTAACGCTTAAACAAAGTCTTGAGACCTCAACCACAAATTTGAAGGCACCCTTACTCTTAAATTTAAAATCAAAAAAAGCACTTCAATACATACAAAAAGATCCAACATTATCTGTTAAGCATCCCTTGAAAGGGGATGCTTAAATGTTAGTTCTAGGAAGAAAAGTTGGAGAAAGCATTCGAATTGGCAATGATATTGAAGTCATCATCACTGCACTTGAAGGAGAAACAATAAAAGTTGGAATAAATGCCCCTAAAACAGTTGCTGTTCATCGCCAAGAAATCTATGAAGAAATCCGAAAAGAAAATCAAGCAGCTCGTATTTCGA
This sequence comes from Chryseomicrobium aureum, assembly GCF_016909155.1. GTDB lineage: Bacteria > Bacillota > Bacilli > Bacillales_A > Planococcaceae > Chryseomicrobium > Chryseomicrobium aureum. The sequence goes on along the minus strand of NZ_JAFBFG010000003.1, from coordinate 43,913 downwards.
TGGACCTATTAAAGCACTTGAAAAAATAATTCGAAAAATAACTAAACATTTTTTTTTATCTTCCGATAAAAGGTATGTAGGGTGAAAAGACAAGGATGTCGAACCCTAACATTACATCTACATGGAGGTAGAAATCATGATTATCAATAACAACTTAGCAGCACTTAACACGCACCGCCAAATGGGCCAAGTATCTGGCGCAGCACAAAACTCAATGGAGAAATTATCTTCTGGTCAACGTATCAACAAAGGTGCAGACGACGCAGCTGGTCTTTCAATCTCTGAGAAAATGCGCAACCAAATCCGTGGTCTTGAGCAAGCGCAACGTAATGCACAAGATGGCGTATCGATGATTCAAACAGCTGACGGAGCTTTAAGTGAAGTTCACGAAATTCTTCAACGTATGCGTGAACTAGCAGTACAAGCATCAAATGATACAAACAGTGCTGATGAGCGCAATGCGATTGGTGGAGAGTTGGCGCAATTAGGTTCTGAAATTACTACAATTAAGGATAATACAAAGTTCAATGGTCAAAATTTACTTGATGCAACAGCTGGTAGCGGTGGTGCTGGATCTGTTTCGATTCAAAACGGTGCTGATGCATCTGAAGTAATGACATTAAACTTTGCAACATCTGGTATCGATTTAACAGCTGTTGAAACTGCTGTAGGGTCACTTACTGCTGCAAGCGTAACGGATTCGGCTACAGCTTCTACACTTATTGGAACTATCGATACACAAATTAATTTAGTTTCTACTGGTCGTTCTACATTAGGTGCCTACCAAAACCGTTTGAACCACACAACAAATAACTTGGCTTCAGCTTCTGAGAACGTGACTGCTGCTGAATCACGTATCCGTGACGTAGATATGGCTAAAGAAATGATGGAGTTCACTAAGAACAACATCTTGACTCAAGCTTCTCAAGCGATGCTTGCACAAGCTAACCAACAGCCACAAGCAGTACTTCAATTACTTCGTTAATTTCTAAAACAAGTCTCCTTCGGGAGGCTTTTTTTATTGGGAAAGTCAAAAAATCCTCGCAACCATGAGCTAGATTCCGTATGATAAAAGAAACACTACGAGAAAGGAGTCTCCTATGACGTCGCTCATTGATTCCAACTGGTTCTATTTAAAGACCATGCAAACTTTATCACAACCACGTCAAATAGTTTCTTCACAGAAAAATGGACAAACCCAGACAGCTTTGTTCTCGACAATGCTTAACTCCGTCATGTCTTCAGATCCGACAGCGAACTGGGTATCTCTTGCTTCCAATCAAGTTCAAAAAGATTCTCCCGTTTACTGGAGTACTCTTGGACCAGAAGTTCCAACACTTTCACCAACTGAACAAGTCACTTCACCATCAAATGGAAGCACTCCATTATCTTTTCAAGCTATTAGTTTGCTAGATATGGAGAGTAAACTAAGCGGGAAATTGTCTGGCACTGCTAAAGACTTTATTGCAGCAGGAAAGAAGTATGATTTAAACCCAAAGTTTTTAGCTTCAATTGCTCAACATGAAACCGGAAATGGGACATCGCGAGCAATTCATGAAAAAAATAATGTTGCTGGAATGATGGGACCGAACGGGTTACGCACCTATTCAACACTTCAAGAAAGTATTGAAGCGATGGCAAGTAATCTACGTCGAAACTATTTAAATCAAGGGCTTACAACAATTTCTCAAATCGGTGCGAAGTATGCACCGGTTGGAGCAAGCAATGATCCAACTGGTTTAAACAACTATTGGGTAACTGGCGTTACAAAAAAAATGGCAAATTTTATTTAACAAGAGGGATGATTCATTCATCCTTCTTTTTTTATCTAAACTTTTTTCAAATTTAGCCGATAGAACTAGTAATGAGCTACAAAGGAGCGGATGGACTCATGGATATCCAAGCAGTTAGTTTTCCTGAAAAGACAGTAATTCAAAAAGAAGCGAAAACAGAAAAGCAGATACAGTTTTCAAACACTGATAAGGCAGAGCTAACAAGAGATGAAGTGAGAGAAAAAGTAAATCAATTTGCTAAATGGTTAGAGCCTCACACAACTCAAGTCCGCTTTCACTACCATGAAGACTTGAATGATTATTATGTACAGGTCGTAAATGCAGAGTCTGATGAAGTGATCCGCGAAATTCCAAGTAAAAAAATTCTCGATTATCAAGCCGCCATTCTTCAACGACTAGGGTTAATGGTCGACAAACGATTATGAGCAAGGAGGTAGTTACATGCGTATAACTGGTTTAGGGTCCGGCATGGATATTGATTATATGGTGAAAGAAATGATGACGGCTGAAAAATTGCCGCTCGATAAATTAAAACAAACAAAAATTTGGACCGAGTGGCAAAAAGATGCCTATCGTGAAACGAACTTAGCACTAGCAAGTTTCAGGTCTGCTTTTGAAGGACTTCGCTTTAGTAGTGCGTTTAATGCATTTAGTGCTACCACAACTGGGACTTCTGCAACCGCAAAAGCATCGAGTGGTGCAGTTGCAGGAAGCTATCAAGTCACTGTTCAATCTTTAGCTCAAGGGGCAAAACTACATAGTGCCACAGACTTAAAACAAGCCGATGGAACAAAGACGCTCTCTACTTCTCAAATTGGGACAGCAGGAACCATCGTTATTAAAGATGCAGCTGGTAATGCAGTAGGGGATCCAATTGAAGTAACCGAAACGATGACAATGGCAGATGTCGCTTCAAGACTTCAATCTACTACTTCAGGAAAGACTACAGAACTTCGTGCAGGATTTGATACGACTACTTCACGTTTCTTTATTTCAACGAAAGGGATGGGCGAGGCACAGAACTTTTCCCTAGAATTTAGTAGTACGGAATTAGGAGAACGGATTACAGGAGAATCAATTTCATCTATCAATACAGCAACAAGCTCATCCTCAAATGTTGGAAAGGCTACAAATGGTAGTTTCACGTATGATGGTATTCCAGTCACAAATCTCTCGACAAACACAGCTACTATAAATGGAGTGACAATCGAACTAAAAGCTATAGGCAACTCAACGATTACTGTTTCTACTGATACAGAAGCTCCTTTCCAAGCAATTAAAAAAGCCATTACTGCCTACAATGAAATGATTGAGAAGTTTGAAAAACAAGTGGCGGAAACAAAGTATCGTGACTTCCCACCTTTAACGGATGAACAGAGAAAAGACCTGACAGAGACAGAAGCAAAACTTTGGGATGAAAAAGCTAAAAGTGGGCTGTTACGAGCAGATCCCATTTTGAGGGATACACTCACCAAACTACGCCGCGCATTTGCAGATCCTGTGACAGGACTTCCGACGGGTAGTCTAACTACTTTATCTTCTATCGGAATCACTACAGGTAATTTCCGAGAAGGTGGAAAACTCAATATAGATGAAACAAAGCTAAGAGCAGCACTAGCTGAAAAACCTGAAGAAGTGATGCAATTGTTCACTACAAAAACAGGCGCTACAGGTGTAGCTGAGCGTGTGTATAAAGAAGTAAATGATTCAATTCGAAAATTGAGTTCTCGGGCAGGCTCTCCAACTTCAACTACAGATAACAGTATTCTCACTCAGCGTTTAAAAACGATGGACACTCAAATTCGTGTCTGGCAAGATCGCCTTGTAGGTATAGAAGAGCGCTATTGGAAGCAGTTCTCAGCAATGGAACGCGCAATGAATCAGATGAATCAACAAAGTAGTTGGATACAACAAAATATGATGGGTGGTTTCTAAGATGATGCATCAAATAGAGCGACTTGTCACCCTCACGTGGGAGCTTAACACGCTCTGTGATTCTATGCTTGAGACGACGCCTTCAGATGTTGTTGGCGAAAGTGGGATAGAAAGAATCGATCAATTATTGGAACAGCGTCAATTAATTTTAAACGAACTCTCTCAACTTCATCCGGAGGAAAGAGCAATTCTAAAACAACCGGAGTTAGTTGAACTTGATAAAGTAGTTCAAGGAAAAATGACGTCTATTTTTGGAATGATACAAACGAATGTCCAGATGATTCGTTCAAAAAAGCGAGTATCTCAAGCATATCGTCCTGCACCTGATCACCATGGGTCTTATATAGATAGTAGAAATTAAAAGGAGGAAGCCAGCGTGTATAATGCTTCTCAGATTTATCAAACCAACGCTGTTCAAACAGCCTCACCACAAGAATTATCGTTGATGCTTTATAACGGATGTTTGAAATTTATAAAATTAGCCTCACGTGCACTTGAAGAAAAGAATATTGAGCAAAAACATATTCACCTAGTAAAGGCACAGGCTATTATCACACAGTTTCGAATCACATTGGATATGGATATTCCAATCTCTAAAGATTTAGATGCATTGTATATGTTTATAAACGAAAAATTGATAGAAGCGAATACGACGAATAATCAAGAGACTCTAGCGCTCGCAGAAGACTTAGTACGCGAATTACGAGATACATGGAAAACAATGATGACTGGAACAGTTACCGTTTAAGAAAGAGGTGTCAGCAATGGATCGCACATCATGGTTTGGTTTTATATTTGCCTTTGTTGTCTTAGTCGGTGGATTGATATTGAAAGGTTCAAGTCCTGCAGTTTTATTGAATGGAGCAGCGCTTGTCATCATATTTGCTGGGACACTTGCTTGTATTTTAATTGCATTTCCCATGGATGAATTCAAAAAAATCCCGAAATTGTTCGGAATTATTTTTAAAGAATCCTCTACATACTCTGTAAGAGAATTAATTCCACTATTTTCTCAATGGACTGTTATAGCCCGTCGTGAAGGTCTTTTAGCGCTTGAGAATGCAAGTGAGGAGACTGACGATGAGTTCTTGAAGCGAGGGCTTCGTATGGTAGTCGATGGAGAGTCACAGGATATGATACGAGATTTACTTGAAGAAGACATCGCGGCGATGGAAGAACGTCATGCAGTTGGGGCTAAAATCTTTACTCAAGCTGGTACATATGCGCCAACACTCGGTGTACTAGGAGCTGTTATCGGACTTGTTGCAGCGCTGAGTCACCTAGAAGATGTAGCGTTATTAGGAAAGTCTATTTCAGCAGCCTTTATTGCAACACTGTTCGGTATTTTCTCTGGTTATGTCATGTGGCATCCATTTGCTAATAAACTAAAACAGAAGACAGCAAAGGAAGCTCAGATTAAGCAAATCATGATAGAAGGTATACTTGCGGTTCAAGAGGGGCTACCTGCTCGCGTTGTCGAAGAAAAGCTAAAGACTTACTTGCCTTCTAAAGAGCGCGATTTGAAAGTGGAAGGAAAAGCCAAAGTAGGTGAAGAAGTTGAAGCGTAAAAAGAAACATGATGAACATATAGATGAATCTTGGCTCATTCCTTACGCGGATATTTTGACTCTCCTACTTGCCCTATTTATTGTTCTCTTTGCTTCAAGTCAAATCGATGCGAAGAAGTTTGAAGCAGTTGCAGAGTCATTTGCTAGTGAACTTAGTGGAGGAACTGGAATTTTAGATTCGAATTCACCAACTGATTCAGAAGATGATGGAACGTCCTCTGAGATTCCTTCAATCGTTGATGAGGAAGCTATAGAAGATGATACAGAAACTGAGCCCGGTGCAGGTGGAACTTCTGATACGGAGCTAGAAGGAGAAGATTTGTTCTCGGCTGTACAAGATCAGCAAGAACTTGAAGAGATGGAACAAGCTCTGCTTAATTTTGCGGATGAAGCAGACTTAAACCCACCGCTTACAACTGAAATCGATGATAGAGGATTGATTGTGAAGATTGGAGAAGGAATATTATTCGAATCGGGTAGTGCTGATTTAAGTTCCCCTGCTGCGACAATTGCTAGAGAGCTATCGCAAATGTTTGAGTCGGAAGTTTCGCGTACTGTCTACATTGAGGGGCACACTGATAATATTCCAACAGACAAAAGGCAATATGCAACGAACTGGGAATTAAGTTCAGCTCGTGCCATTAATTTCATGAAAATTGTTTTGGAAAATAAAGACTTAGATCCAAGACTCTTTAGCGCTACAGGGTATGGAGAATACCGACCAATTGCTTCAAATGATACAGAAGCTGGACGAAATGAAAATCGCAGAGTAGAAATTGTAATTTCTCGATTTGTAGAGCAAACTGCAGGGGAGTAGAATAATGAAAAAAATAATACTAGTAGTTCTTATCGCATTAGCCCTGCCTATTGGTGGATACTTTGGATATGGCTACTATCAAGAGAAGCAAGTTGAAGCGAAAGCAGCAAAAGAGATTGAAGAAATCGCGCTAAAGCGTTTTTTGACTGACACAATTACAACAAACCTTGCTTCTAATGAGTTTGCGGTAGTTCAGTTCGCAATTGAATTAGACAAAGTTGAAGGTAGGGAAGTATTGGATAACTATGCTCCTGAAGTGCGAGCCGCAGTTATCTCTACTATGACAAGTCTCGAGAGACAAGAACTGCAGGGAGAGCAAGGGCTTGAAACACTTGAGAGCCGGATGAAAGAAGCCGTGCAAGAGATTATACCAAGCGAAAAAGTTGTTCGTGTCATGGTGACAGAATTTAAAGTACAATAAAAGCTAAACAAACTGGTGAATCAGCCGATACTTTAAGTAAGGTGGTGAAGGAAATGAATGTAGAGAAAACCGGGAATTTTCCCCAAGTTCAATCATATAATAAGGCGCAAAAAGTTCAGCAGGTAAAACCGACCTTGGCGACAACTGGTGAAGATCACGTTCAGATTTCTAGCCAAGCACAGGAGATGTTTCATAAAGTTTCGCAGGCAGCTGTTCGACAAGAGAAGGTTACTATGATTAAACAACAAATTGAAGAGGGAACCTACAAAATCGACACAAAGAAGATTGCTACAGATATAAGTGATTTTTGGTTTGGAAAACAAGGAGAATCAAAATGAGTGATGTAGGAAATCAATTACTTGCTCTTGTGAAACAATTAGTAGAATTAGCCATTGAAAAAGAACAGGCGATAACCACAAGAGAATTAGAGAGGTTAGAAACCTTAAATAAACAAGAACTTACTATTCTTAAAGAACTTTCTACACTAGAAAAACAGCAAATTCTTCCTCAGCCAGATGAAGTTATAGTAGAAATGCAACGTTTTCAGAAACAGCTTCGAGAGCAGTTAAAAACTAATCAGCAATTATTAGAAGATGCGCTGCAATTTACCCGGTATTTACTTGGACAAATTACAGAACAGAATGAATCCCAATCGTATCAACCAGGCAATCAAGCAACTCCAGGACGTTCAGTTGCATTTGATTTTAAAGCCTAGTAGGAGGACAAAAGATGTCTACGTTTCACGGACTTGAAGTTGGAAAGCGTGGCATTACGACTGCCCAAACACAATTAAATACAACGGGTCACAATATGACGAACGCTGCTACTCCTGGCTATTCTAGACAAAGTGTAGGTGCTACTTCTTCGACGCCTACCCAAGTTTTCACTACTCAATCACCTAATGGCCAATTAGGCACTGGTGTATTAACGGATTCCATCACTAGATTACGTGATCAATTTCTTGATAGTAAGTTCTGGGGGCAATCTGCACAAGCAGGGGACTTATCAATGCAAGCATCCGCATTAGGTGAGCTTGAAAAGCTAATGCAAGGCTCAAATGATGGAAACATGCAAAAAGCCATGCAAGATGTTTGGGATGCCTGGGAGACTGTCATTACAAATCCCAATGACTCAGGTTCTAAGGCAGTACTGAATGAGCGATTTAAAAGTTTTGTAGAAACTGCTTCACATCTAGAAAATGAAATAAATGCAATTGAATCAAGATTAAATGAACAGGAAGTTGTTACACGGGAGCAAGCAAATTCTTTACTCATCTCAATTTCTGGGTTAAATGATGTGATTTATCGTTCAGGAGGAAAAGATAACGATGCGATGGATCAACGAGATCGATTGATTGATCAATTATCTGGATTAGTTGGACTTCGAGTAACTCCTGGTGAAAAAGGAATGATTTCACTCCAACTGCAAAATGGGATTGGATTGATTGCTGGCAAAGAAATCCTCAATTCATTTACATCTACTACCCAAGTTGATTCTGGAGCTCTAGCAGGAATTAGTAAAGTAAAAGAAACTATCGCTGCATTTAAAAACAATTTACAAGAATTAAATGTTAGCTTTACAGCAGCATCAAATCCACTTTCTAGTCAAAGTTCAACTAGGGTAGAAGAGCAAAAAGAGAAGCACCATCAACTATGGCAAGGAATGATTGGCGAACTTGGAACAAGAACAAATAGCTTAAATCGTGCACGAGATACTGCGATTCTTGCAAAAAATGGAACAGAACAAGATCGTCAATCGGTTATGGGTGTTTCTCTAGATGAAGAAATGTCTAACTTGATAAAGTATCAGCATGCCTATAATGCAGCGGCTCGATTAGTCTCAACAACCGATCAGCTTCTTGATACAATTATTAATCGAATGGGCGTATAGTGAGGAGTATTTAGCATGAGAATAAGTCATCAAATGTTACATAACCAATCAACACAGCGTATTCAACAGAATATGGTGAGAATGACGGAAACCTTTGCACAAGCTTCAAGTGGGAAAAAGAGTCAGCGTCCCTCAGATGCACCTGGTGAAACTGTCCAATCGATGAAATTGAAGCATCAGCTTGCTGATTTAGAGCAGTATAAAAAAAATCAAGGCCAAGCGGAACTCTTTCTAGATGAAGTCGATAATAAACTTCAATCCATGTCGGGCATTATGCAACGTATCAACGAACTAGGTATTCAAGCAAACAATGATGCTTTGTTTAAAGGTGAGCGAGATATTATAAACAATGAATTGACTGAGCTCACAACTGAACTACAGTCTATTGTAAACTTTGAAGTTAACGGCGAAGCTTTATTTACAAAAGATCAGCCAAAGGTCATTCAAGTGGCGAAGGGAACATCATTAGAGGTGACTTTACCAGTAGATAATGCAATTGGAGATTTATTTACTACGCTTGCTGATATGAAAAGTAATTTATCTTCTAATCAGTATATTGATCTTGATGCATTGAAAGCTGCAACTGACCAAATCACAGACGTTTTAGCAGTGGCAGGCGCCAGGAAAAATCGTCTGGAATCTATTCAAAATCGTTTAGAAGACACGAAACTTGAACAAACGAAAAAACTTTCATCCATTGAAGGTGTCGATATGGCGGAAGTGCTAACACGTCTGAAGAGTGAAGAAGCTACTTACCAAGCAGGATTAGCAGCAACAAGTCGTTTGTACTCGGCATCACTAGTGGATTATTTAAAATAACATCAAATAAAAAGGCCGAATTGCTTACTTGCAATTCGGCTTATTTTATTTATTTATTGTATTGATAAGACCCCGCATATCATCTGCAAATGAGATTGCGCGACTAGTAGATTGTATCAATCGTTGCGTTGCAATCATTTCCGTAGTTTCCGAAGTCATGTCAACATTGGATTGTTCTAGAGCGCCTTGTGTTACTAGTCCTGCACGGGCATTCCCATTTAGACGAGTAAAACTACCATCAGCCGTCATCTGCTGTAAATTTCCTATAAATGAGTAACGATTCACGCCATTCTCAACGATAGTAGAAGGACGGTCAATTTGCGTTAGCTCAAGAGTATAGGTAACAGCTGGCTTTGCCTGATTCTTAAACCTTGCTATTACTTGCCCTTGATCTGTGATTTGTAGAGAATCTAAATCTTCATCAAACCGCAAAGGTTGCCATGATATATCAAGTAAACGATCACCTGAGCCTGTTACTAAGTAGTTAAATCCATCTTGTGGATTGAAAGCGACATCTAGATTTCCGCTTCGAGAATAATAAGAAGTATCTCCAGCGCCTACACTGAAAAATGTATTCTTCTGCATTAAAGCGATGTCATATTGACGATTTGTAGTCTTAATACTACCCTGTTCACTTAATGTAGTTGTTCCCATATGTACAACGCCATTACCTAAACGAAGACCATTTGGAGTAGCACGCCCAGTCTCATACCGACCTGCTTGCATAGTCATGGCACTTGTTAGCGCATCAGAGAAGAGTACATCTTGTCGTTTGTATGCTGTTGTATCTAGGTTCGACATATTATGTGCAATCGTATCCATTTTTTGAGTAAGTTGTTTTAACGATGACGTTGCAGTATGTAATTGAATCATTGTCTGCTAGCTCCCTTATACACGTCCGATTTCCGTCACTGCTTTTTGCATGCTTTGATCATATGCTTGTATTACTTTTTGATTCGATTCGAATCCTCGATATGTTTTCAGCATATCCGTCATAATTCGTGTCATGTCCACGTTGGATTGTTCAAGAAATCCTTGTGACACTAACGGACTTCCTGTACCAGCGATTGCTGAAGTGCTAGCCAGTACTGGTGCATTTTCAGCAGCCCCTTCATAACGCAGTAGACCAGATCCTTCTTTAACAAAAGAAAGAGGATCTGAAGCGTATCCAATCCAAAGAGAGTCAGAAATAACTCCATCGATTTCTAACAAACCTTGATCGTCCACTTTAAAATCTAATGACGATAATTGAATCTGCTCTCCAGCTCGATTTAAAACTCGATCACCAGCTGCTGTTCTTAAAACCCCAGTTTGATCAACGACGAACTGACCATTTTGGGTATAGCGAATTTCATTATTTGCAGTTTGCACTTGAAATACAAGAGTTCTCCTTTGATTTGTCTGGGAATCCTGAGGAAGAAAAGAACTTTGTAATGCAAAATCAGTAGTATTTGCAGTTTGTTTTAAAATACCTTGCGTAAATTGTGGGATAGCCTCTTGGGCATAAGTGCCAACACTCAACGTTCCAGCATAATTCGCATTTGAATTTGGACCGCCCATTTTTTCAATCAACTGTTGCGGGAAGGTTCGAAAGGTCGTGATATCACTCTTGAATCCTGGGGTAACAGCATTCGACAAATTATTTGTCAATATTTGTTGTTGTCGATTATAGGCCATCATACCTGAAGTAGCGGCATACAAACCTCGAAACATACTCAATCCCCTCCATAATCCTATACATTTACAATTTTCGAACTCTATAGACCAAATAATAGCACAAATAATCTGCAAAAATAGGCTTTTTTTCACACAAACCTAATTTTTGTGATAATAGTCCTAAACTAATTTTAAATTATTTATGTTACTATTCATCTTGCAATGTTACAAATAAATTAAAAATCGACAACATAGAATTACAAAAATAGGACTTTTTCTAAAAAAGCGTAGAAAGGATCGATTTGAATGAACCTTTTTTCACCTATAGTCAGTCAATTGGAGAACGGAATACATACTGCTGCATTAAAACAAAAAACCCATGCCTCTAATATTGCCAATGTCGATACACCTAATTACAAAGCACAAAAAGTGTCATTTAAGACTAATCTAGATCAACACCTTCAATCAAATCAATTAACAGCAATTCGAACAAACTCTCAACACCTCTCTTTCTCAAATGAACTAGCGAATGGTTTGAAAGTAGAGATAAATCAAAGTACACAGCGACAACCTAACGGAAATAATGTCGATATCGATGTTGAAATGGCTGAAATTGCGAAAAATCAATTGTGGTATAACGCGCTGACAGAACGGATTAATGGGAAGTTTTCAAGTCTGCGATCTGTGATAAATGATGGGAAGTGAATTAGTTGAGCTTATTTAGTGGTATGAATGCAAGTGCATCGGGATTAACAGTAAATCGCTTGCGAATGGATGTTGTATCCTCGAATATTGCAAATGCGGAAACGACTAGAGGCAGTATTGTAGATGGAGAATGGGTACCGTATAGAAGAAAAATTGTTGAATTACAAAGTTTTCATCAGCAGTTTTCAACTGCCCTCAATGGGAGGTCGGTTACAACAGGTGTGACTGTCGATCGAATAAAAAATGATGAGAGTCCATTCCAACAAATCTTTGATCCAGAACATCCAGAGGCAAATGAAGCGGGATATGTACTTTTACCAAATGTTGATCCATTAAAAGAAATGGTAGATTTAATGTCTGCCACTCGCTCATATGAGGCAAACGTTACAGCGTTTAATGCTTCTAAAAGTATGTTTATGAAAGCCTTAGAAATTGGCAAATGAGGAGATACATAAATGAATCCACTAACAGGGACCACTGAAACCACATTTTTAAATCCAACTTTTTTTAAACCAGCAGAAGCGAAAATCGCTGGTGCTGGTTTTCAAGCTTTCTTGCAACAATCCATTCAACAGGTAGATCAGGCACAAAAAGTTTCGGATCAGATGACAGCAGGCCTAATTAGTGGCCGAGTTGAGAATGTTCATGAAGTAATGATAGCTGCTCAAAAAGCCAGTCTTTCATTGGACCTTACAATGCAAGTCCGAAACAAAATGGTAGAGGCCTATCAAGAAGTGATGAGAATGCAAGTCTAGACAAAGGTAGGTCGTGACATACATATGAAAGAACAATTTGCACAAATTCAACTAAAGGCACGAGAAAGTTGGAATGCGATTCCTCCGAGAACGAAAAAGTTAGGAATCATCACATTTTTAATCTCCTTATTACTTTTATCGGTCGTGTTATTTTTTCTAACAAGAACATCCATGACAGTACTTTATAATAATTTGACTCCTGCTGAGGCTGGAGAAGTGAAAGCTGCAATCGAACAAAGAGGGATTCAAGTAGAGGTAGCAGCTGATGGAACTTCATTGAGCGTCCCACGTGAACAAGTGAATGAATTGAAATTAGCTCTTGCTGCTGAAGGAATTCCTAGAAATGGTAGTGTGAATTACAGTATCTTCAGTGAAAATATGGGCATGGGAATGACAGATCGCCATTTTGATGTAGTTGAGCGAGATGCCATGCAAACAGAAATCTCTACACTTATAAGACAAATTGATGGTGTACAAGATGCAAATGTAATGATTACGCTTCCAAAAGAGTCAATTTGGATTACTGAAGAGACGAAGACCGCTAGTGCATCTGTAGTATTACGTAGTAGCCCTGGTTTTTATTTAGAGCAGAGCCAAGTGAATGGTCTCTACCACTTAATTAGCAAAAGTGTTCCAAACCTTCCTGCTGAAGAAATTGTGATTATGGATCAAAATGGACAAGTCTATGAAGTTCAAAATGAGGGGCAAGCGAATACAACCTTATCTATTTATCAGCAGCAAAGGGAAGTACGAAAAGGTATTGAAACAGATATCCAACGTGAAATTCAACAAATGCTAAGTATGCTAATGGGACAAGACAAAGTGATTGTCTCTGTAACTGCAAGTGTAGATTTTACAACGGAGAGAAGAGAAGAAAATTTAGTACAAGCTCCTATTGAAGAAACAAATGAAGGTTTAGATATAAGTGTTGAACGCATTGTGGAGTCTTACACAGGCGAATCAGGACTCGATGAGGATGCAACAGGTACTGGGGAAGGGGAAATTCCTAATTTTCCAGGAGTTGACGGTGCGGAAACAAGTGATTCTGAAAGAACAGAAGAACGAATCAATCGTGAAATTAATCGCATTCAAAGACAAATTGAAAAAAATCCATATATCATCGACGATTTAACAATCAATGTGGGCATAGAACCACCGATTGCCAATGACCCTACAAGTCTTTCACCGGAACTTGTAGGTGAAGTTCGAGGGATTGTTTCTAATGTGGTAGCAGCCTCTCTAAGCCTAAACGAAATACCACCAGAAGAACTTAATGTAGACGAGCGTGTGACAGTTTTTGCAACTGAGTTCTTAGGAAAACAAGAGGTTGCAGTGGAGGAAAACCCACTCACTCTATCTAGACTTCTACAAAATCCGTATGTATTTATCGTAGGTGGCGTTTTATTATTTGCATTAGTTGTTGTGGCGTTCATTGTTATAGCTCGTATACGCAAACGTAAAGAGGAAGAGTTCTTTGATGAGATGGAACAAGAGGCTTTAGTACAGCTTGAAACAAAAGTTGCTGAAGAGTTGGCAGTGGAAACACGTGTGAATCCGAAGCGTGACATGATTGAAAAACTGGCAACTACACAACCAGAAGACTTTGCGAAATTATTAAGAGCATGGATGACAGATAAGTAGGGAGTGATTTTATGACCACACCATCGCCAACGACCAAACAATTAAAAGGAATTCAGAAGGCTGCTATCTTAATGGTCGGATTAGGGCCAGACTCATCTGCTGAAATATTTAAACATCTTTCTGAAGCAGAGATTGATTTACTATCCATTGAAATTGCTAAAGTTCGACATTTGAGAAGTAGTCAAACACGACATGTGATTGATGAATTCTATGAAATTATGATAGCTCAAGACTATATGGACGAGGGCGGAATAGACTACGCTCACGAAGTTTTAGAGAAAGCACTTGGTAGTGAGAAGGCAAAAGAAGTTATTACACGAATTACGACTAAATCGCGACCAAAACCTTTCCAATTTGCGCGAACGGTTGATACACATAGTCTTTTCATAGCACTTCGGGACGAGCATCCCCAGACAATTGCAGTGGTGCTATCTCAACTAGAAACTTTAAAGGCGTCAGCGATTTTATCACTACTAGATAATCCAAAGCGTTCTGAGGTTGCAAAGCGTGTTGCAACACTGACACCCCCAGCATATGAAATTATTGAAGAAATTGAACGTGTAATTGAAGCGAAATTATCCACAACTAGCCTAGGCAAGATGAGAGATTATGATGGTGTGGATTCAATTGTGACAATGCTAAATCAAGTGGATCGCGCAACTGAGCGATCAATTCTTGAAAGCCTTGAAGTACAAGATCCACTCTTAGTCACAAAAATACGTCAGAAGATGTTCATATTTGAAAATTTACCACTCTTAGATGCCAGGTCTCTTCAACGTGTTATGCAAAATGTTCAAGATGAAGATCTTATTAAAGCATTAAAAGTTACTGAAGAAGAGATTCGTGAAGTATTACTAAAATCTATTTCAACTCGACGGGCAGAAACTGTTCTCGAGGAATTAGAAATGACTGGACCAATAAAGTTAAAAGAAGTAGAAGAAGCTCAAGGAGCCATTGTAGCGATTGTACGACAATTGGAGCAGAGTGGAGAAATCACGATTACAAGACCTGAAGGAGATGAAGTCATTGGCTAACTTCATTCGACTACCTTCTACCCCAGAACTTTCTCGTCCAATCCCTGTTCCATGGCAGAACCAAAGCGCTACTTCTCCACTTGATCAAACAATTAGCGTGGATAAAGAAAGACAAGAGTTTCTTGAATCATTAGAGGAAGAAAAAAAAAGGATACTCGCTGAAGCGTTGCGTGAAGCGGAAGAGCAATGTGAACAGATTAAAAAAAGTGCTTGGGAAGAAGGGTTTGCCTCCGGGATGAATCAAGCTAAGCAAAATGCAGACACACTTCTAAAAGAACAAGCGAATAACTTAGCTGAGCTTCAAAGAACGATTTTAAGTGAAAGAAAACGCTACATTGTTAGTGCTGAGCGGCAACTTATTGAACTTGCTCTATCGGTTTCAAATAAACTCGTTGCGAATTATCTGAGTGCATCTTCTTCTAATGTTGTACACGTAGTGAAACAACATCTACAAAGAGTTGAAGATACGCAAGAGATTACCATACATGTTTCATTGGAAGATTTTAATGCTATCCAATTACAAAGAGAGGAATTAGAGAGTATTCTTCCGCCGTTCACGCCACTAGTAATTCTACCAGTGAAGGAATTATCGAGTGGAGACGTCATTATTCATACGCAAGCGAGCCGTTATGATGCACGAATCGATAGCCAGTTAGCGGAGATTAAAAATCATTTAGTGAAACTAAGTGAGGAGAATGCCTATGAGTACATGGAATCCAACACTCTATCTTGATGCATTACAGTCCATTCAACCCACAACAAAGCAAGGGAAAGTCGTTCAGGTAATAGGTTTGACTGTAGAGTCATTAGGTCCACATGCCACGATAGGTGAGGTTTGTCTCATATATCCGAGCGAATTTGCAACACCTGTAGAAGCAGAAGTTGTAGGCTTTAGAGAAAATCGATTGATGCTCATGCCATACGGTGACCTATCCCAAATTGGTCCAGGTTCCCTTGTAGTGTCGACACACCGAACACTTGAAATACCAGTGGGACGAGGACTTTTAGGTGCTGTAATTGATGGTTTTGGAAGACCTTTAGAAAGCTCTCGTCCAATGGCAGGTTTGGTTTATACACAGACTGACAGAATGCCTCCTTCTCCACTCACACGACCTAGAATAGATAAACCTTTAGAGTTAGGTGTAAAGGCGATAGATGGATTATTAACAGTTGGTAAAGGTCAACGCATTGGTCTTTTTGCAGGAAGTGGAGTAGGCAAAAGCACACTGCTAGGTATGATAGCTCGGCAAACAGAAGCTGAAATTATTATTATTGGCCTAATCGGTGAGCGAGGACGAGAAGTTCGTGAATTTATTGAACGTGATTTAAGTAAAGAGATGCGAGAAAAATCAGTTGTGGTTGCAGTAACGTCCGATCAATCTCCACTTCATAGGATAAAAGGTGCCCAAACTGCAACAGCCATTGCAGAATATTTTCGGGATCAAGGCCACCAAGTATTATTGTTAATGGATAGCGTTACGCGATTTGCTATGGCACAGAGGGAGCTTGGATTGGCAATTGGAGAGCCACCCACAACAAAAGGATATACACCAAGTGTTTTTACAAAACTGCCTCAATTACTTGAGAGGTCAGGAACGGCAGAGAACGGAACAATCACAGCAATTTATACAGTTTTGGTTGATGGGGATGATTTCAATGAACCGATCGCAGATGCTGTGCGTGGAATTTTAGATGGACATATCATCTTAAGTAGAAAAATTGCTCAAAAAGGATTATTTCCTGCAATAGATGTGACAGCGAGTGTGAGTCGTTTAATGGATGAAATCACCGACAAATCGCACCAATTGGCTGCTCAAAAATTAAAGAGGTTTTTATCTATTTATCAAGAGGCGGAAGATTTGCTAGCCATTGGTGCATATAAGCCTGGTGGACAGCCTGAATTAGATGATGCTATAGCTCTTTATCCATCAATTAAAGAATTTCAATTACAAGATCGGCATCAACCATCTGCTTTCAATGAAACGGTGGATAACTTAATTTTACAATTTGGAGGGAATTGATTGTGACTTTTTCCTATAAGTATCAAAGAATTGTAGATATAAGAGAAGTTCAACAAAAGGCAGTTGAACTTGAAGTACATGAATCACGTACACAACTTTCAGCAGTTGAATTGAGTAAACAAGAAATTATTGATGACTTGCATACGCTTTACAACGAAAAAGAGCAAAAACAATTAATGGGCATTCGTGTACAAGAGCTTCAAAATTATGAAGCTTATCAGCTTTACATTTCTAATAAACTAAAGGTTACTCAAAATAGCTCTGACCAGTTAAAAAATCAATTAGTTTTAAAAGAAGAAAGGCTTCTCACCGTTTCTCAGGAAACAAAAAAGTGGGACCGTCTTAAAGAAAATGCATACGCCACTCATAGTGAACATCAAAAACAACTTGAACAGAAAGCGTTAGATGAACTTACAACAACTCGTTTTCAACTATCTGGAACTAAGTAGGAGGAATGAAATGAAAGTTCTGCAAACGGAATTCATGTTTTCTGCATCTGAACCCAAAATAGTGAGTTTGAAAACTTCTTGCACACCATCTAGTCCATTTCATCAATTATTCGAAGCTCTTCAACAAAATGAGGGGGTTCTTGAGGAATTGAAGAATGAAATTTTAGATGATGAAATCAAATCTACTCTTTCAGTGAAAGTGAGTAGGGAAGTTCATACAGAAGTTGCCGAACTGTTAGAAGATTTACCCACTATAGAGGAGCGACCTTTACTCGAAACTCCCTTATATGAAAGTCGTCAACAAGCGATATCAATGCCCATTCAAACTATGCCTTGGCTACCCAAAGGGCTCATAACATTGCCGAAAAATCCAATTCCAAAAGCATTAGGTGCAGTTGAAGATGACTTTAAGTCAATTCCTATAATGTTACCAAAAAGTAGAGCGGATTCATTGGTGGATAGTGAGGGTTTATTTAAAATCGAAGACCCAGGCAGTGAAATGCAGTCAACACTTGAACGAGTAAATGGTCAACCGCTTTCAGGCATTTTAAAAGAAGTAGCTGGCATTCCATTTCCTCCTAAGAAGACTGTAGCACCTGATGATTTTAAAATAAGCTCACAGCAAGAACTTGTGAGTAAGCATGCAATCAGTGAAAGCTCAGAAATTTTTGAAGAGCCAACTTCACTTGGTGATAGTAATTCGGAGCATTTGGTAGAAAGTAAGAAAGATATTTCACTAGTATTGTCTCCTGAATCTACAAAACTGGTTGAAAGACTTAGCGGAAAGTCGTCTGTTCAGTCGAAAGAGTTTGAACCGCTGCGAACAGAGCTAACAAGATTCCTAATGTCACCAATTCGAGATTCAATTACTTCGGTGAGTTCTCTTAGAGTTCAAGTCTTCCCTGAACACCTTGGACATATTGATTTATTGGTGTCCGTTGAAGAGGGGGCAGTGCGCGTGCAGTTAGCTGCCTCATCACTACATGCAAAGGAAGCAATTGAACACCAGTTACCTCAACTAAGACAAGCACTTTTCGATCAAGGAGTTTTAGTCGAAAGTATCGATATTGAATGGCGTTCAGAAAAAGAGTCTACCAAACAAAATTCTCACCAGAGGGAATCATCAACGGGTCAGGAACAATCACTAGTACATCGTGAAGAAGTAGACAACACGAAAACATCACAACATGAAGAATCATCCGGAATTGATTATAGCGTGTAAGGGGGTGACGAGATGAATATTACGACTGTAAACGGGACAACGACTTACCAAGCAACAGACACAAAAACTAGTGGTACTCAAGGGTTAGGGCAAGATGCATTTATGAAAATTTTGATTGCCCAGTTACGTAATCAGAATCCTCTCGAGCCAATGAAAGACGCTGAATTTATTGCCCAGATGGCACAATTCACAAGCTTAGAGCAGCTAACTGCGTTAAATAAAACCATGACATCTTATACAGAAAAAATGTCTGGTGGGACTATGGCGGACTATGCAGAGATGATTGGCAAACAGATTTCATGGAAAAATGCCGACACTTCTCAAGTTGAAAGTGGCGTCGTTCAGTCTATTGTCAAAGATGAAGGGAAGTTCTATGCAACATTGTTAGAAGGCGATGCACGCATTGATTTATCCACTGTTACATTACTTCAAGCCGCTCCTATCACGGACACTACTACATAAAAGGGGAAATGACGTATGATTCGTTCAATGTATTCAGGAGTTTCAGGAATGAAAGGTTTTCAAACTAAGCTAGATGTAATCGGGAACAATATCGCCAATGTCAATACAGTAGGATTTAAGAAAAGTTCTGTCGTGTTTCAAGATATGCTAAGCCAAACAGTATCAAGCGTTGGCGTAAACCCAGCACAGGTTGGACTAGGGTCATCAGCAGCAAGTATTCAACAAAATCATAACCCAGGTTCGGGAATGATGACAGGAGTGGGAACAGACCTTGCCATTATGGGAGAAGGATTCTTTATTGTTGGAGATCCGCTAACAGATGCATTTGACAATCCTACTGTTAATCAAAGTTATTATTTAACTCGCACAGGAAACTTTGTAGTGGATGAGTTCGGGTCGCTTAGAACTTCTCAAGGACATTATTTACTAAATAAAAACCAAGAGAAAATTCGAATTAATCCTGAAGAGTATAGCTCGTTTGCAATTAAAGACGATGGGCAAGTATATGGAATGAACAAAAACACAGGGAATGAAGAAGCCTTAGCTGGACAACAAATCGCAATTTTTGCTCCGGCGAATCCAGCAGGTCTTCGAAAAGTTGGTGGGTCACTTTATGAGATGACAACTGCTGCAGGTCCAAATGGAACTATCAATTTTGGAGTTGAAGAAGAAAACGTTTCTAAAATCCAATCGGGAATGCTTGAGATGTCAAACGTCGAGTTAACAGAAGAATTTACTGAAATGATTATTGCACAGCGCGGATTCCAAGCGAACTCGAAGATGATTACTACGTCAGATGAAATCCTGCAAGAACTCGTAAACTTAAAGCGATAGGGTGAAATTATGATTGAGGTCACAAAATTAAATCGTACACCGTTGACAATCAATGCGTTGTTAATTGAGCGGATTGAAGAGACTCCTGACACATACATCACATTTACTACGGGTAAAACTCTTCATGTACTGGAGTCAAAACAAGATGTTGTGAATCGCGTAACGGCATTTTATCAACAAATAGGATTATTTTCTGCACAACATAAGTCTTCAAATTAATGGAAAGGAGTTGTCGTGATGAAACAACGTCAAGAGCCTATCAGCTATGATTTCAGAAGGGCTAGTAAGCTCTCACCAGGACATGTCCGTTCCTTCCTGCGAGTTAGTGAGAAGGTATCACGACAGCTCGGAAATCAATTGAGCCTTCGACTAGATAAGTTTACTACAGGTTTTCCTGGTTCAATTCGCCAAGAAAGCTATGAGGATTTCACGCAAAATTTAAGCCCTTTGGCAATTGTTATAACGGCCACCTTTCCACCACTAAAGGGAGAATTTCAACTAATTGTCTCTAATCGATTAATCCATGCCTGTACAGAATTTTTGCTCGGTGGACATGAGGTGCCCATAGAAGAGAAACCATTGACAGAAATTGACCGAGTATTAATTGGACCATTAGCAGAAGAATGGTTGCAACTCTATGCAGAATCTTTTTCATTTTTAACCCCAATTTCAGCAAAGCTTGAACGTATTGAGTTGGCTCAAGACTTTAATTTTCCAATTCATTTGCGCGAGCGTGTCATGATTGTAGAGTCTTTAATTCAGATTGGTGCACTTGAGGAATCAGTGGAATTGGTTATCCCAGTGACGGCACTTGAAGAATTGGTACCTTATCTGTCTCTTTCTGAATCTCCTGTCTCTCAAAATGATGAATCAACACTTGCATCTCGAGAGCTACTACAAAGTGGCGTCTATGACACAGATTTAACCTTACAGGCTGTTTTAGGTGAATGTACGTTGGATGTAAAAGACCTTTTGTCATTGCAAACTGGTGATACCCTAAGATTATCTACAGCTATTGACGATTTCATCCCTGTATACATCGATCAAAAAGTTGTTTATAGAGGACAGGTTGGACTACATCGAGGAAAACGAGCTATTCAAATAGTGGAACAGGAGGATATCAGATGACAAATTTTGAAGAACTGACACCTGAAGAATTGAATCAACTGTTGGCTCTGGTTCCGGTAGATGAATCAATGGAGAAGTTTGAAAATACATTGAAAGTAAATATTCCTTTATGTGAAGAAGCCTTCCATAGTGAAGGATATGAGATAACCCTACAACTGATTGAACTAGGTATCATCGATAAGCCACATCTTGTAGTTCCGGCAAGGAATCAATTAATCCGCCTTGAAAATGAAAATGCTTCACCATTACTACTAGTGATTCCAATAGATGAAAAGTTCCCTCTCGAAACAAGTAGATTTTCTGAACTCTTCTCCAAACCTTTTGGGCAATTCACAGTGATTAGCCAAGATACTCTTCAGGATCATTCTACGGTTGAGTGGCATTTGATAGGAGATACTTCTAAATGGATTGAAGCAAAGTTTGAAGCTGAATATAACTCAAATTATGTAGTATTTAGAATAATGTGGCCGTACCTAGCTACTTCTTCACCAAATAATCAATCGAAAGGAGAATCGCATATGTCAGAGCAACCTCCTCAAAACAATGAACCCAGCATTCAACGAGCGCAATTCTCTTCCTTTGAGCAAGTTAAACCGACTGGTGAGAATAAAACGAATTTGGATATGCTTCTGGATATCCCACTGAATGTCACTGTTGAACTTGGAAGAACGCGTAAAACAGTAAAAGAAATATTGGAAATTTCGCAAGGGTCAATTATCGAACTAGATAAATTAGCTGGAGAACCAGTTGATATTTTGGTCAACCAAAAATTGATTGCTGTTGGAGAAGTGGTGGTCATCGATGAACAATTTGGAATTCGTGTGACGGACATCAGTAGCCAAGCAGATCGCCTTGCCAAGCTTCGCTAGGAATGGGGTACTGAAGTTGAACATACGCATCATGATTATGTTGACCTTAGTTTTCTTTGGGCTAACTGGTTATTCAGTAGAAGCAGCATCCGATCCTTCTGTATTTGAATCCATACAAAAAAATCCATCTTCCGAAGAACAGTCAACAGTGACTACTGAAATCGAAGAGCGAAGCTTATTTTCAGTACTTGGCTCATTGGTTCTTTACACACTATTGATTGTTGGATTGATTTATGGGTTGATTAAGTTTTTAGCTGCTCGACAAAATGCTCTACCTGCTAGTCAAGTGATTCGAGTCCTAGGGGCAAGTTCTGTCGGACAACAGAAATCAGTCCAAGTTGTTCAGGTGGGAGATCAAGTTTTAATCGTTGGTGTCGGGGAAAACGTTACGCTATTGACGGAAATCACGGATGAACAACAAAAGCAAAAATTAGTGCTTTCGAACAAAGAAAACATACATAGAACACCCTTTCAACAAGTGTTTCAAACAAGCTTAGAAAATCAGCGTAAACGACTTCTTGAGAAAAAAGAAGAATGGATGACACGAGGTGACAAGACGTGATATCACTTTTGTCTATCTCCATACCTGGAATCTCAGTGGGAACAGAAGCAACAGGAGACGTTTCAACGACTTTACAGCTGTTGTTGCTGCTCACCATCTTGTCTTTAGCACCTGCGATTTTAATTATGCTTACAAGCTTTACACGAATCATCATTGTATTGTCCTTTGTGCGAACGGGTCTAGGAACGCAGAGCATGCCACCAAATCAAGTGTTAGTTGGTCTCGCTTTGTTCTTAACATTCTTTGTAATGAGCCCTGTACTGACAGAAATCAATGACACGGCACTGCAGCCCTATCTTGAGGAAGAAATTACACAACAAGAAGCCTTAGATCGTGCAGCAAGCCCAATGAAGGAGTTCATGGCGAAACATACACGTGAGAAAGACCTTGCTTTATTTTATAGTTACCAAGGGCTTGATAAACCAAACTCGGTTGATGAGATTCCATTGACCTCGCTCATTCCTGCATTTGCAATTAGTGAGCTGAAGACAGCCTTTCAAATTGGATTTATTATTTTCATTCCATTTCTAATTATTGATATGGTCGTAGCAAGTACATTAATGGCGATGGGGATGATGATGCTTCCTCCAGTTATGATTTCATTGCCATTCAAAATCTTATTATTCATCTTGGTAGATGGCTGGAACTTAATTGTCGAGTCGCTACTCATGAGTTTCTAGAGAGGAGAGGTTTTATGACGCCAGATGCAGTAATCAAACTTGCCGAACAGTCGGTCTATACAGTCATCATGCTCTCTGCTCCTCTCTTGCTCGTGGCACTTGGAGTTGGTTTGCTAGTTAGTATTTTTCAAGCTATGACGCAAATCCAAGAGCAGACACTCTCATTTATTCCAAAAATTCTCGCAGTGTTTTTATCTCTTGTGTTGTTCGGACCGTGGATGTTGACGACGATTGTTGACTTTACACGCAATCTATTCCGAGAACTGCCGATGTTGATCGGATGACGTGGGACGAAGCAATTGCTAGTTTTCCCTATTTCCTACTCGTGTTGATTCGGATGAGTGCATTTTTTTTAATTGCACCGATTTTTTCGCAACGAAACATACCGACTCAACTTAAGATTGGTCTTGCGGTTTTCCTAGCGTTACTTACGACTACAGTTGTACCTACTACAGAGCCGTTTAAACTGGATGGCTATTACACGGTATTAATCTTCAAGGAATTGGTCATTGGGCTGAGTCTAGGTTTTTTAGCTGCCATGATTTTATATATGGTGCAAGTTGCAGGGGCATTTATTGATTTTCAGATGGGCTTTGCACTCGCAAATGTAATAGATCCTCAAACGGGATCTCAAGTCCCTATAATCGGCCAGTTTAAATACATATTAGCAATTTTATTTCTGCTAGCTATCAATGGCCATCATTTATTGATAAATGGAATGTTACACAGTGTAGCTCTTGTCCCTGTGGGCACACGAAATTGGTTGTTTTCTGCAGCAGATCTTTCAGAATTCTTTGTTACGGTTTTTGCCGCGATGTTTGTCATTGCATTCCAGCTTGCGTTACCGATTGTCGGATCCTTATTTTTGGTGGATGCTGCACTTGGATTGCTTGCTAAAACGGTGCCACAAATGAATATCTTTGCAGTTGGTTTTCCTTTGAAAATAGGTGTCGGTTTTATCTTATTACTTATTCTGATGCCTTCTTTTTTCTTTCTACTCCAAAGAATTGTTGAACGGATAGGCGTGTTGATGAATGATTTGATGCGTATTTTGGGAGGGTAACTCAATGACACATCTACGCTTAGACCTTCAATATTTTGCAGGTGAAAAGACAGAAAAAGCGACACCACAAAAGCGACTTGAATCCCGAAAGAAAGGGGAAGTTGCAAAGTCACAAGAAGTTCCTTCAGCCTTTATCTTGTTTGGGAGTGCCCTCGCACTTTACTTACTGGGTGGCTGGTACTTAGAGAGGATTTTAGCGTTATTTCAGTTTGTTTATCAAGACCTATTGCTCACGACAATAACTATTCAAAACTTACCTGAGCTTGTGAATCAACTGCTAATTGAAATGGTCATCTTAGCAACACCACTATTTGTTATTGCCATTATTTTTGGCATTGGCGGCACATTTGTTCAAATTGGATTTCTATTTGCTCCAGAGGCTGTGTTTGCAAAACTAAGTCGTATCAATCCAATTAGTGGTGCCAAACGTATTTTTTCATTACGTGCTCTGGTCGAGCTAGTGAAGTCGATTTTGAAGGTAGTCGTTATCGCCACAGCAGCAGGGATTATCTTATGGACCAATCGGGATACATTGATGGGACTGTCTCATCTTCCGATTCGGCAATCGACAGCGGCAATTGGGCAACTGACTTTTCAGTTGTTCGTGACGGTGGCTATCATATTAGTCGTTCTTGCAGTTGCTGACTATATGTATCAGAAATATGAATTTGAAAAGCAGATTCGTATGTCAAAACAAGATTTAAAAGATGAGTTTAAAAAGACAGAAGGGGATCCGTTGATTAAATCAAAGGTTAAAGAAAAACAGCGACAAATGAGTTTGAACCGTATGATTCAAGACCTTCCACGAGCAGACGTCTTGATTACAAACCCGACTCATTTCGCTGTAGCGCTTGCTTATGATGATAAGACGATGGAAGCCCCAACTGTTATTGCTATGGGAATGGATTTTCAAGCGTTAAAACTTCGTGAGAAGGCTAAAGAGTTTCGTGTCACCATTGTTGAGAACAAACCGCTTGCGCGTGCACTGTATGATCAGACAGATATCGGTGACCCGGTTCCAGAAGAGTTATTTGGAGCGGTTGCAGAAATCTTAGCGTACGTATACCGCATCAACGGACGATTAAAAGGAGGGAATTGACCAAATGAAAATACGTGACTTTGCTATTTTAGTATCCGTTATCATGATTGTTGTCATGATGGTCATTCCACTCCCGCCACTACTTCTGGATTTGTTAATCATGGTTAACTTGAGTTTAGCCATTACTATTTTGCTTGTCGCGATGAATACGAAAGAGCCTTTGCAGTTCTCAATCTTTCCAACACTTCTCCTGCTCACCACACTTTTTCGTCTAGCACTCAATGTCTCGACGACACGTTCGATATTATCGGAACGGACTGGTGGTCAAGTCATTGAAACGTTCGGGAATTTTGTCGTGGGTGGAAGCGCTGTTATTGGTATTTTAGTGTTCTTGATTTTAGTCATCATTCAGTTTTTAGTCATCACAAAAGGGTCAGAGCGTGTTGCTGAAGTGGCTGCACGATTTACTTTAGATTCTATGCCTGGTAAGCAGATGAGTATCGATGCTGACTTAGGCGCCGGGATGATCAGCGAGCATGAAGCACGAACGCGCCGCGAAAAAATTAGTCGAGAAGCAGATTTTTACGGGGCGATGGATGGGGCGAGTAAGTTCGTCAAAGGGGATGCAATCGCCGGAATTGTCATTACATTGATCAATATTATTGGTGGATTCATTATCGGGATGCTCGTACACGGTATGAGTGTTTCAGATTCTGCCACTACATTTACCTTGTTGTCCATCGGAGATGGTTTAGTCTCGCAAATTCCAGCATTATTGATTTCTACTGCAATGGGTATTATTGTGACACGTGCTGCTTCAGATGGAAATTTAGGATCCGACATTACAAAGCAATTGTTTGCTTATCCTAAAATGATGTACGTGGTTGCTGGAACCCTATTTATGATTGGCGTATTTACACCAATCAGCAAGTGGCTCATCTTACCTGTGGCTTTTGGTCTAGCAGTACTTGGCTTCGTGTTACAACGCAACCTTGATAAAGAAGAGGCACAACTAGTTCCCGAATCACAAGAGCAACAAGAAGTTGAATCTATGAAAAGCCCCGAGAGTGTGCTGGATTTACTTCATGTCGATGCAATAGAGTTCGAGTTTGGGTACGGGCTTATTCCTCTTGCAGACAAAAAGCAAGGAGGAGACTTGCTTGATCGTGTCATTATGATTCGAAGACAATGTGCACTGGAGCTAGGAGTGGTAGTTCCTGTCATACGAATCCGTGATAATGTGCAGCTTGGACCGAATGATTATGCTATAAAAATCAAAGGTAACGAAGTAGCACGAGGTCAATTGATGCTAGATCATTACTTGGCTTTGAAGTCGGATGATGATGTATTAATCACAGGAATTGAAACAGTGGAACCTGCTTTTGGTATGCCGGCATTATGGATAGATGAATTAACAAGAGAAGAAGCTGAACTTTATGGGTATGTCATTATTGATCCACCATCCGTGGTCTCGACTCATTTGACTGAAGTGATCAAGCGCCATGCACATGAGTTAATTGGCCGTGAAGAAGTGAAAGCACTTGTTGATCATATGCGTGAATCTTCACCTGCAGTGGTAGAAGAATTAATCCCTCAACAACTAACTCTTGGAGAGGTGCAAAAAGTATTAGCAAAGCTTTTAAAAGAAAAAATTTCGATTCGGAATTTAGTGACAATTCTTGAGACTCTTTCTGATTTTGCTCCTTCGACGAAAGATCCCGAAATTCTAACGGAGTATGTGCGACAATCGTTGTCACGGCAGATCACACAACAATTCTCTCCTCAAGGGGAAGCTTTAAAGGTTTTGACTGTAGGTGCTTCTGTTGAAAAGAAGTTCGCCAATTCAATTCAACGATCAGAGCACGGAAGTTTTCTATCTTTAGACGCTGAGTCAACGCAACAAATTTATGAAGCACTTTTAGATCAAGTGCGTGTAGTTCAAGGACAAGGCATTCAACCGGTGCTTCTTACAACGCCTGGAATTCGCCCATATATGCGTCAATTCTTAGAACGATTTTCAGCAGACATACCTGTCATATCATACAACGAACTTGAACCTCAACTTGAAGTTCAAAGTATAGGGGTTGTTCAGTGGAATGGAGTGAATGTTTAAGTGAAACTAAAGACGTATACTGCGCCAACCTTAGATGAAGCACTAGAGCAAGTTAGAAATGAATTGGGATCTGAAGCAGTAATTGTTCAAACTCGAAAAGTTCGATCAACACAGTGGTTAAGCTGGTTTAAAAGGCCACAACACGAGGTAGTAGCAGCGCTAGAACCATCAGTACAGCAAGCAACCCAGGTAGCAGAGAACGAGCAATATCAAGTAACCGAAACTGTTGTAGAACAACCAGTCCGTGATTTGCGCTATGATAAAGTTTTGATGGAGATGCGTGAACTTAAACAAATGCTTTACGAGAATGCAAAGGCTCCTAAATTACCTAAGTTATTAGGAGAATTAGATTCGGATTTAAAACAACGAGGGGTACATGCAGAAGCAAGGCACAGCTTTTTATCCGAGGTACAACTCCAACATGGGGAGAAACGAGTTACAGCTAGTGCATTAATTGCTAGTGTATCAAAGGCAGTAGAAGCTCTTGACTTTACAACTCCACCTACTACTAAAATTTTATGTTTTGCAGGTCCGACTGGTGTTGGGAAAACAACAACGATTGCTAAGTGGGCTACTCAGGAAATTGTTCATAATAAGCGAAAAGTAGGACTGATAACAACCGATACATTTAGAATTGGTGCAATTGAACAATTACGTACCTATGCAACCATTCTAAAAGCTCCCTTTGAAATCGTGACAAATCCGAAAGAGATTCACATAGCACTTGAAAAATTAAAAGACTGTGACCGCATCTTGATTGATACTGCAGGACGAAATTATCAACAAGAAGCTTATATCGAAGAAATCAAGCAAGTGAGCGGGCAAAATCAGTGTGATATACAACTTGTGTTGTCGCTCACAGCGAGCTATGCAGATTGTCAGATGCTCCTTGCTAAATTTAAACCTATTGGAATTAGTGGTGTAGTCCTAACAAAATTAGACGAAACATCACAACCAGGTCATGTTCTAAACCTCTATTATGATGCGCCGTGTCCAATTTCTGCAGTCACTACAGGCCAACATGTTCCTCAAGATATGGTGTTTTTTGGTCCTGAAGTAATGAGACACATTCTTTTAGGGGAGGCATTAGTAGATGGATCAAGCCTCTCAACTTCGTAAACTTATGAAAGAACCGGATTCGTATTCTCCTAAACCTACTTTAATCGCTGTTGCAAGTGGTAAGGGAGGAGTAGGTAAATCTACACTAACACTCAACTTAGGAGTCGCGTTGGCTAAAGCTGGAAGCAGGGTGGCTATATTCGATTTAGATATAGGATTTGGCAATCTTGAAACATTACTTGGAGCAAATGCAAAGTATTCAATGAATGATGTAAAAGAAGGAGTCGTGTCATTAAAAGAAGCCTTTTTAGAAGGCCCTTATGGTATTCATATACTTGCAGGCGGAAGCGGGTTATCTACGATTACAGAGTGGCACAAGGAAGAAGTGAACAGATTTTTAACAGAAGTAGCACGCATGGATGTATCGTATGACGTCATCTTATTTGACACGGGTGCAGGTCTTACTGATATGCAACGGACAATTTTACTAGCGGTAGACCAGACATTTGTTGTCACAACACCTGAACCACCAGCTATGACTGACGCTTACTCATTAGTAAAATTAATGTCCGCAACATCCCCTGATTTCTCATTTCAATTGATAGTCAATCAGTGCAGTTCATTAGTAGAAGGAACTCAGTCAGCTAAGCAATTTGAACAAGTTTGTGCGGAATTTCTAAATAGTGAGGTAGAAATTGCAGGGTTTATCATGAAGGATGCCGATATTTCAGTAGCTGTAAAAAAACAAATACCTTATTTTTTATACGCTCCAAAAGGTAGTGCAGCACGCTCAATAGAGCGATTAGCTTTTAAATTGAGAGGGTTTGAACCGAGAGACAAAAAAGGGGTAGTGGGCTTTATTAGTCGATGGATGACTTTTCGTTAAGGAGGTGTGATGATGGCGATACAACAGGAAACTCAACTACTGATTGATTGGCAAACGACTCAAGATCCAGACGTAGGAAATGAACTTGTAGAACGCTATTTACCTTTAGTAGACTATGTAACACACCGCATGATTTTACAGTTACCAAAAACAGCAGATAAGGATGAAATAAAGAGTCTTGCATTCGAAGGCCTTCTAGATGCTTTTAGTAAATTTGAGACGACACATGCTACAAAATTTGAAACGTATGCAATTTGGCGAATTAAAGGGTCTATATTAGACGGATTAAGGAAATTAGATTGGTTGCCCAGGGGAATTCGTGAACAAGTAAAAAAGATTGATCAAGCAGTCCTTTTATTACAACAACAACTTCAAAGGGAAGCTACTGATGAAGAAGTTGCAGAGCATTTAGATATGCACGTAGCAGAAGTCAAGCGAATTGTACGCCATTCATCATTAGCAGTAGTGAGCAGCATTCATCAAGAATCCTTTCACGAGGCGACTATAGATAGTGAGGGTTTATTACAATCACCTATAAATCCAGAATTTCAAGTAGAACGAGCAGTGTTACTCTCTCAAATTGAAGAAGCAATACATCTGTTACCTGAGAGAGAAAAGCTTGTAGTTTCACTCGCTTATCAAGATGAATTAAAATTCACTGAAATAGCAGAGATTCTAGAGGTTAGCGTCTCACGCATCTCCCAACTACATTCTAAAGCAATGTCAAAAATCCGCCGTGCACTTATAGACAGTTTATAGAGGAGTACTGATAAATTGAACCTACTTATTTATGTTCTGCTTATTTGTTTAATTGTTTTCCAACTCTATGTCATGCAACAAGTCCGTGTTATAAAAAAAGACAAGCAAGCTCTCGAAGAACAAATAGTAAAGTATATAGAGGAACTGGACATCAAAAATCAAGAGCTCCTTGATATTGTGGATGAGCGTATCTCTAGAACTAATGGTCAAACTAGTAGTGGGACAATCATTCCTAAGGAGAAGTCGGTAGATAATCAGCTAAAGCAAATTTCCGCGTTACGTCAACAGGGAGTCTCTGAGAACGCCATTGCAGAAAAGTTAGCGAAACCAGTGCATGAAGTTCAATTACTTACATTTTTATCAAGAGAGGAAAGAAATGAATGAAGATTACTTCGCTCCCTTCTAATCCTACAACATTAATTGAAAAAAAAAATCAACCGTCCCCTTCTATTAGCACTTTTAGCCGTATTCTGACAACAAAACAAACGAAAACAAATGAAAACATCCTTGACAGTTTGTTTGCAGAGATGGACAATTGTGGTAGCCAACTAACTGAGCGGAAAACGATGGAGACATTTTATCGCTATAAGAAAGCTGTCCGTGAACTACTTGATGAATTATCTCGACAAACATATCAAGTGTCAGAAAAGACTAGTACACGAACAGGAGTGATGCAGCAAACAGTGCGCATTGTAGATCTAAAATTAGCTGAACTCTATCAAAAAATCCTGTCAGACGAGACCCATCAATTAGATGTGTTAAACATGATTGGTGAATTGAAAGGTATTCTTGTTGATAGGAGAGGATAATTGTGCAAAGGAAAGAAGAAAGACGTGAGCTGTTTAGAGTTGTATTTAAGGAAACTGTATGGGGTACAATGACTCTTCTTGGCGAAGGGGGAGTCACAGTGAAGATACTTGATATAAGTTCGCAAGGTGCATTGGTTGAGACAGATTTTGACATTTCATCGAAATCCAAGGTTTTTCTTGACTTTAAAATTAATTCAAATCCCTTTTCGGTTCCCGGATCAGTTATCCGTAAGGTCGTATATCCTGATTATTTTCAATATGGAATCCTCTTTAGCGAGGACAAGCAACAATTTCAAAAGCTCTTTAGAGAGTTAAATACATATAAAATTCGAAAAGCAAAACCTTACTTGTTAGAAGACTAAAATCATTGAAGTACCTGGTGGTGCTTCTTTTTTTGTGGGAAAATAACTAATCTTGTTTATTTATATCATACAAATGTAATGTTTTGGAGGAATAAAATGGTTGTTAATCACCAATAATTACCTTAGAATAAAGGTACTATAAATAGTGGAAGTGATGAATCATCTCTCTTATTTGGGCACCTGAAAAATGTGGAGAAAGTGGTGCAGCCAATCTAGTGAACCAGTAATGGAATCAGTGGTTTTTTTCATCTAGAGGTGAGCATCTCTATTTACCTAAACTATGTCGAGGTGGTAGACGAATGCGAGTGTTGATTATGAATGATCATCCATTCATACAGCGAGGTGTTGTATCTTTGTTAGAAGAACAACCGAGTTGTGAGTGGATAGTTGAAGCTACTAATTTTTCTATGGGATCAGAATTAATTGTGAAGGAAATGATTGATATCGTTATTGTAGATGTAACGTTAGGAGAAAAAAGTGGATTTGAATTTATTAGACAGGCGAGAAAAATAAACACCGAATGCAAATTCATCGTATTTACAGCCTCTTTAAAGTACCAAGAATTTTCAGAAGCGCAGAGATTAGAAGTCGATGGCTACATATTAAAAAATGTTCTACCTGAAGAGTTCTTACATGCACTCCAAATTATTAAACGGGGAAGAAAATATTATGATCCCGATGTTATAGAGCTAAATAATCATGGGGTTAATGATACTCATTTTGTGAATCAACTAACCGCTAAGGAATTAGAAGTATTGATTGAATTTGGAAAAGGAAATAACAATAAAGTAATCGCAGAAAACTTGTATATTTCAGAGTATACGGTTAAAAAGCATGTTAATCAGATATTATCTAAACTCGATTTACCCGATCGTACACAAGCAGCTCTATATGCAAATGCTATGAGGATTGTCACTTATGCGGTTCATTAAAGCTGAGAGAATGCTGATTTTTTATGTTAATCAGCGTTGTCTATTAATAAATGTTATTATAGAACAATAGTAAAATATACTAGAGTGGTTGTAAATTAAATTAATTTAACTTGTGATAGAAAAAAATGTCAGTATCCCTGATGGAATTCGCGTCATGTAATGAACCTAATCTAATCGAGAAATCGCGTAAACTATCATAAATAAGAAGTCGCATGCACTGAAACTTATACCCTCAGAACATGCGACGATTTTTTTAAGCAGACACTTTTTTAGATGGTGAGAGAGTCAAAAAATCATCTAAATCTTCACCAGAACTATTGTATAACGATTCGTAGACACCAATTTTTATTTCATTTTGATGGATGCTCAAGCTGCAAGTGACCATTTCAAGTGTATCTCCATATTGAAAGTTCAAAGTGTAGGAGACTGTACTGAGCAACGGCTCTAGTTCTGCAATTTCAATACAAGGATACTTCAATGCAAAATTGATAGGATCATCATTTTGATACGAGTACAAATAATTCCAAAATCCAGTAATCGTGCGGTTAACAATGTTGGGCGTGTCCATCCATTCCTTCAACTCATGTGAATTCATAAGCCGCTCCTTTCCCCTTTAGGAAAATCAATTTCCGATACGTGGGTAACAAGTGTGTTTGACGAGGGCAAATTCGGACAACCAACTATAAAAATAATATAGGGCTTTTGTCTAACTTTGTCACTCTAGTAGAGAAAAGTGTTAAAGTGTATATGTAAGATCAAATTTGTTTAAATTATGCGCAGTTTGGTCAAGTTTAGTTAACAAGTAACTTGATTCACGAAATCAGGAAGTTGTAAACTAAGGTTGTAAGTAGCAACTTTCCTCTAAGAAAATCGAAATTTGCAAATACTATTAGTTATGTAAGGGAGAATACAAAATGGAATTTAGAGATTTAAAGACTCAATATGCAACATTAAAAGAAGAAATTGATATAGCTGTATTAGAAGCGATGGAGTCTGCCTATTATATCGGAGGACCTCAAGTCAAAAAGCTAGAAGAGCAGTTGTCTGAATTTGTTGGCGTTAAGCATTGTATTTCATGCGCTAATGGTACTGAAGCATTATCGCTAGTTTTGATGGCTTGGGATGTAAAAGAAGGCGATGCTGTATTCGTACCAGATTTTACTTTCTTCGCTAGTGGAGAAGTAGTGTCCTTTAATGGCGCAACACCAATTTTCGTGGATGTTGACCCATCTACGTTTAATATGGATCCAACAAAATTAAAAGTGGCAATAGAAAAAGTAGTGGCAGAAGGGTTATTAACACCTAAGGTTATCATGCCTGTGGATTTATTTGGTTTACCAGCAGACTACCCGCAGATCCAAGAGATTGCATCTGAATTCAACCTCCTAATTCTTGAAGATAGTGCGCAAGGCTTTGGAGGTGCAATTAATGGGAAGCGTGCGGGAAGTTTTGGTGATGCAGCAACAACATCTTTCTTCCCAGCTAAACCACTAGGGTGTTACGGTGATGGGGGAGCTATTTTTACGAATAACGATGAACTAGCTGCCTTACTTGAATCTTTAAAAGTTCATGGAAAAGGAACCGATAAATATGATAACGTTCGTATCGGAGTAAATTCGCGTTTAGACACGATTCAAGCAGCTATTTTACAAGTGAAATTGAAAGCATTTAAAAATTATGAGTTGGACGAAGTGAACCGTGTCTACACGTCTTACACAAATCATTTAAAAGACGTGGTACCTACTCCAGTTATTCCAGAAGGCTATTATTCTAGCTTTGCTCAATATACTATCAAAACAGATTCTCTTGAAGAAAGAAATAATCTACAAAGTCATTTAAAAGATTTAGGTATCCCGACTATGGTGTATTATATCAAACCAATGCATAAGCAAACTGCATTCTCTCATCTGAAGTTTGATGAATCAGACTTTGAAGTTACAAATAAATTGAGTGATACTGTTTTATCATTGCCTATGCATCCATATCTCACAGAAGAAGAAATCGCTAAAGTTTGTGAGGCTATCAAAGAGTTTTATAAATAAGTTTATTACAAGGAGTCTAATGGGCTCCTTTTTTATTGTCATATAATCGAAATGTCAGACCTCTCAAAATCAAGTATACTAAAGGGTGGAGAAACAGCGGAATCAGTAAAGAATAGGATGATTGAAATGACAAAGCATAATTTTCATGAGAAACACAAAGCATATTTAAAAGAAAAACAGTGGGCACCAATTTCATCTAAGGTATCATTTGCAGATGCACTGGCTCGCTTAACGAAAGTAGAATTAGACACCATTCGTCGCTTTATAAAATTAAAAGGTGTTAGTAAACTAGCAAAGCCTCAGTTAATTGAAGTATTGGTTGAAAATCATACTTTGATTTTCGAGAAGGCACTGGCCTATTTAGATAAAGAGCGTTTTGACTTTTTAAAACAAGCAGCACTACAAGGACCACAAGAGTTCATACCAACAGATGCGTTTAGTTTGAATTGGTTTAAAAAGACAGGACTATTGATTCCTGGATCCATCAATAAAAAGTTTGTGGTAGTGATGCCAGAAGAGTTTAAGCCGCTTCTACTTGATACTGAGCGTGACCAGCTGTTCAAACAGGTTGTGATTGAGAACGAAGATGTAATTTTTGCGACGCGTGGTTTAATTGAAACCTTTGGTGTGTTGCGTTGGACAGATCTATTTACAAAACTCGAAAGCTTGCGATTGACCACTAAGCGTTTAGAGTTTGATGAGATCGTGCTTCTTTTACAAGAATACAATGATTATGAATATTATTTCGAAATGACAAAAGAGTGGGTAGCGGACCTCTTACTCGATCATCCAGAAGATATGCTACAAGCGATTGAGCGTCGTACTGAAATCGAACCAGTTCCTGTTAAGCGCGAAGAAATGATCGAGCTTGGCAGATTGGGAGAGCTTCCAAAAAACCGTGAGTTTGAAAAATTTGAGAAGTATTTGAATAAGACATTCCGAGTGGATCGTGAGACGAGTGAAGAGTTAATTGCTCAAATGATTCCAGATATTCGTAATGAACTAAGTTTCCATGAAGTGATGCAAGGAATCGTGCAAAACTTTGAGTTCTCTTCCAAAGCGCAGGCTGCAGAATTTACGAGTTATGTAACAAAACTTGTGAATAGTATTCCTCGTTGGCTGTTAAAAGGACATGCGCCAAACGACATCTCTACTACGCCAGTAGAAGCTGCACCATCTACTGTGAAAGTAGTAGGGCGAAATGAACCATGCCCATGCGGAAGCGGAAAGAAATATAAAAAGTGTTGTGGAAAGTAAAATGAGCCGAGAGACAAAGCGTCTCTCGGTTTTTTCTATTGGAACTTTTTATAACTTCTTCCGTATAAAATAGAAAGTGAAGCAGGGAGATGAACCAATGGAACAAAAACTGGCGGCACGTCAATTAGAGTTACGTGCACAACTAGATGAAAAGTCACGTTTGGAACGAACACTACATGTTTTGGAGAAAAAACTCGCAGAGCATGAAAAGCGCCAAGCTGACCTGGAACAGACATTGTCAAAAGAACAGCTAGACTTGCACCGAAAGGATCGATTTTCTCTCGTGAATGTCGTGCGCAAGTGGCGAGGTACTCATGAGGAATTGCGAGAAAAAGAATTTGAAGAGGCTGCATTAGCAGAATTGAAATTGAACGAACATGAAGCGATGGTCCATGATTTGCGGAAAGATAGTAAAGAATTGCAATCTAAATTGAGGGAGCTGCGTGATGCAGAAACAAATTGGCAGGACTTCTTGCAACAGAAGGAAGCTTGGGTCAAGCAAGCAGATCGAGAAGCTTCTAAACAATTTGACGAAAAACTGCAACGTGTTTCCGAGTTCCAATCTCTTTTAAAAGAGATTGATGAAGCTTTGTACGCTGGTCGCGCAGCCGATCGTTCTCTCGAAAAAGCTCTAAAAAAACTCAAAGAAGCCCACGGTATGTCAACATGGGATACCTTCCTTGGTGGAGGTCTTATTGTAACTATGATGAAGCATGATGATCTTGATAAATCTGAGAGTGCTCTGCACGAAGCGCAATTAAATTTAGAGCGATTTGAAGCAGAATTATCAGACGTACAGAACGGTGCAATCGATGAGTTGATTGTAGAGCGTGGTTCATTTGTGACGTTTGCAGATTATTTTTTCGACGATATTTTCTCGGAATGGTCGATACACAACCGTATCGATGATTCATTGAGCAAAGTTGAAAATACAAAATCAAAGCTTGCGCGGGTTCTTGGCAATCTGCAACTCCAACGAGGGCAAATTGAACAAGGTCTCGAGAAAGCAAAATCTGCCTATGAAGAGGCTGTAGAGGTTTACTAAGACTGAGATTTCTCAGTCTTTTTTAGGTGCCTTTTTAGGTGCCTGTCACCATTTACCAATAGCTCCCAGAACATATTGGTAACCACATGCGCTGTAAAATAGTTATTTTAGGCATTGTACTAATGCGAGTCGGTGCCAGCCACCAAATTATTTTTGGATAATAGAGCTGATTCAATCGACAAGTGGAGGTAGTGAGTTCCTGACCATTTGCAATTTTTTTGATTTGCTGCTGGCAATTGTTTTTTATGAGCAACTTTCTACTTTTTGTGTGCAACTTTCTACTTTTTATGAGCAACTTTTAGATAGTGCTGATGTACTTTTGTAGTTTGCTGCTGGCATTTGTTTTTTATGAGCAACTTTCTACTTTTTATGAGCAACTTTTAGATATTGCTGATGCACTTTTGTGATTTGCTGCTAGCATTTGTTTTTTATGAGCAACTTTCTATTTTTTGTGTGCCACTTTTAGATATTGCTGATGTACTTTTGTAATTTGCTGCTAGATAACCAGATTTTGAAGACGCATCATCGCACTTGTCAAAACTAAAGTTGAGTGCAGTGGAGGGGTTGACTCCAGTGGGATTCCAGTCTGCCGTGAGATCCCGCAGGAGCCTGCGACGAGGAAGCTCACGCAGCGCCCTCGGAAAGCAGCCCCGTAGCGGAACTCAACGTTTTATTGTGGTTTTGACTTCGAATGTAATCGAGTTCCGAACGCCAGAAACACGCTCCGGAATCAGCCGCACCCACAAAGGCTGAAGTACGCCTTCATGGGCACGTCTGATTTCCTCGGAGTTTCTTGAGCGGCGTTCTCCACATCTAAATAGAATCATCTCGAAGAAACAGCTAAAAAACGAATCGGTTGATCCGTATAGTTGTACCAATAATGGTGTCGGTCAGCTGAATAAAAATGCGACTCGTTTGGCCCGAGAACTAGTTCTTCGTCACCAACCTTTAAAGTCAATGATCCCTCTACTACATAGACAAATTCGTGCCCAGTATGTGTAAATGGCTGACCATCGCTTTCTTGAGGCTGGAGCGTCACAAGGATCGGGTGGAACTCCGGATTTTGAAATCCTTCTGCCAAATCTTTATAATAAAACGCTGCTTCATCGCGGCGATTTTCCTGTCCAGCAAAAAACACACTTGGGTTTACGCCGAGAACTTCTGAAATTTTACGGAGAGATTCTAGCGTTACGCTAGACTTTCCGCGCTCTACTTGTGAAAGAAAGCTGATGGACACATTGGCTCCTTCCGCAAGTTCTTTCAATGTCATCTTTTGTTGTTTGCGAATTTCTTTTAAACGCGAGCCGATCAATGAAATCCCCCCTTTTACCCATTGTCCTGGTCAAGAGGAAGCGCTGTCAATAAAAAACATATTGACAGAATATTATCTCTTGTCTAAACTCTTATTGAAGTATCACTTCAATTTTGGGGATGGAAGGGGTAACACTATGATTAATAAAACAAACCGACGCGTATTAATTGCCAGTCTAGTAGGTAGCTCAATTGAATGGTTCGACTACTTCTTGTACGGCACTATGGCGGCGCTCGTATTCAATCAACTTTTCTTTGTGAGTGAGGATCCTACAGTAGGTCTATTACTTGCATACGCTTCATTCGCTCTATCATTCTTTATTCGACCATTCGGTGGTGTGATCTTTAGCCATATTGGTGACCGGATCGGAAGAAAGAAAACATTAGTTCTAACGTTGAGTCTAATGGGAGCCGCTACATTTGCAATGGGTATTTTGCCGACGTATCAAGCTATCGGCGTGGCAGCACCCATTATCTTAATCACTCTTCGTCTGATTCAAGGGCTTGGAATTGGTGGAGAATGGGGAGGAGCACTATTACTCGCTACAGAATATGCACCTCCAGAACACCGAGGACTTTTTGGTTCAATTCCTCAAATGGGTGTCACGATTGGTATGGTGATGGGGACACTCGCTCTTTGGATCATGAGTTTGTTACCTGAAGCAGCATTCATGTCTTGGGGCTGGCGAGTGCCGTTTGTTTTTAGTGCTTTACTTGTCGTGTTTGGTCTTTGGATACGTAAAGGTATCGATGAGACACCTGAATTTAAAGCTGTTCAAGCTAGTGGAGAAGTACCGAAATTGCCAATCGTTGAAACCTTGCGTTTTTACTGGAGAGAAGTTTTGATTACAATCGGTGCGAAAGTCGTGGAAACTGCACCATTCTATATTTTCAGTACATTCATTGTGTCGTATGCAACTACAAACTTAGGATTCTCACGCTCTGCAACACTTGGAGCAGTGATGATTGCAACAGTTGTGACGACGATTTTGATTCCAATCATGGGAAGCTTATCTGACCGTGTCGGCCGAAAGAAAATGTACATAGCCGGAACTGTTGCGATGATGGCATTTGCCTTCCCGTATTTCTGGATGATTCACCAAGGAAGCGTAGCTTTATTGGTCATTGCGACAGTAATTGGGCTTGGAATCATTTGGGCTCCGATTACAGCAGTGCTTGGTACAATGTTCTCTGAAATTTTCGATGCGAAAGTGCGTTATACAGGTGTTACTCTCGGGTACCAAGTCGGGGCAGCAGTGGCTGGAGGAACGGCGCCATTAGTAGCAACAGCTCTATTAGCGACATTTGAAAATTCATATGTGCCAGTCGCGCTATATATCATGTTCACAGCGGCTATTTCATTAATTGCGATTTGGGCAGTCAAAGGCCGTATTCAACAACCGGCAATTCAATAATTTTGAAAAGAAATCTCTACAATTAGCGGTGCCTGTCACGTTTTGGGAGTGGTTTCCAATTAGTGACAGGCACCGATTAGGAGGTGAACCATGCGTATCATCAACGACGAAACTATCCAGACATTCTATCATATGAGTGATGCCTTACGAGATGTTGAAACTATGCTAGTTTCGATTCATAAAGGAGAATCCATCAACCCACACCGCACGGTCATCGATGTTCCGGAGAAAAATGGTTCGGTACTTTATATGCCAAGTTCGGATGGAGACGAGATTGCCGCTGTGAAGGTAGTATCAATTTTTCCTGAAAATCCGTCGAAAGCTTTGGCAACGACACAAGGAGCCATCCTGTTGACGGAGTTAGAGACAGGGAAACATGTCGGGATGATTTCGGGTTCTTATCTGACACGCCTTCGAACAGGTGCACTTAGCGCCTTATCTGCAAGACATCTTGCACGGCCTGAGAGTAGAATTCTAACCGTGATTGGAACAGGTGCTATGGCATTTGAACAAATCTTAGGGATTGTAGAAGTCCTTCCAATAGAAGATATAATTCTTGTGAATCGAACTACAGAAAAAGCTATTCGATTTGCAGAGCGCTTGATGCAGTTCGGTGTGAGCGCGAAAATTGTTGTGGAGTCTGATGTTAGAAGAGCCGTAGAACAAGCCGATGTTGTTTGTTGTGCTACTCGCTCTAAAGAAGATGTTTTTTCTGCAGATATGGTCAAACCAGGCACGCACATTATGGGGGTAGGGAGTTACCTTCCCGAAATGCGCGAGATTCCAGTCGAATTGATTCCACAAGCAGACGCGGTTTTCGTGGATGATTTAGAAGGGGTTCGAGCAGAAGCAGGCGAATTACTGGCAGCAGAAGCTTTCGGGAAATGGAGTTTTGATCAAGTGACCGGGACTTTAGCGGAGTTGATTGCGAATGGATACGAAAGAAATAAAAATGCCATTACAATCTTCAAATCTGTTGGTGCCGCTCATTTTGACTTGGCTGTTGCCAAAGGTGTCTATAAAAAGGCACGTGTTTTAAATATAGGAGACTGTATCAAATTTTGAGAAGGCAGAGGCCTTCTTTTTTTATGGATTATTTTCCAAATAACCGAGAAAACTATGCCTGTAGCGACATAAATAAATGACCATATTTTTGCAAGGTAGTCCTTGATTATCAGCAATTTCTCACTTTCCCATGCCATCTTCCGCATTTTTTTTAAGCTTTATAGACTCTTTACAAAAGGTAGTTATACTGAAATCAAATCGCGATTTTAGCAAGGCCAATTTCACTTGCCAGGGGAGGCAGAAAAGAAATGAATGGTTTCTCAAAATGGATCAAGCGCAGCGTCCTAACAGTCGCTGCCGCAGCTCTTCTTGTACCTATCGCACCGACGTCTCAGCCCGTTTCCGCACAATCATCGGATCTATTAATTTCCGAGTACATTGAAGGGTCTGGAAACAACAAAGCCATCGAACTATATAATGGTACCGGACAATCTATCAACTTATCCGGTTATCAAGTAGCCTATCATCAAAATGGTTCCACAACGGTATCGGGAACTGTAAATCTTTCTGGAACAGTTGCTGCCGGTGATGTGGTGGTTGTATACAATCCGTCTTCTGCAAGTGGCATTGTCTCTAAAGGAGATATCGCGTCAACTGTCATTCAACATAATGGAGACGATACGATTGTCTTAAAAAAGAATGGCACAATCATTGATTCGTTCGGTCAAATTGGTTTTGATCCCGGTACGGCTTGGACAGTCAATGGAGTTTCATCAGTCGATAAAACGCTTGTTAGAAAATCTACAGTCACAATCGGTGATACGAATGCAACCAATTCGTTTGATCCATCTGCACAATGGACGGCTTATCCAGTGGATACATTTACATATCTTGGCTCCCATCAAGGAAGTGGTGGGACTGTCACGCCGCCTCCATCCGGAACAATCAACAATCCAGGTGGCTATTACACGAATGTTTCTGGGCTAACAGGAATTGCATTGAAATCCCGTCTTAACGATATTATCGATGACCATACAAAGCTTTCCTATGATGCGGTTTGGGAAGCGCTAAAGTACACGGATGAAGACCCGAACAACACGGCAAATGTGACAATGTTCTATACGGGAATCTCACGTTCGAAGTCACTAAACGGTGGCAATTTAGGAAATTGGAATCGTGAGCACGTCTGGGCAAAGTCCCATGGTGATTTTGGTACAACGACAGGTGCGGGAACAGATCTTCATCACCTTCGTGCGACAGATGTTCAAGTGAATGGCGCGCGTGGCAATCTTGATTTTGATATCGGTGGGACGAGTGTTATCAATTGTTTTGATTGTAAAAAAGATGGTGATTCATTTGAGCCGCCAAACCGTGTGAAAGGTGACGTTGCACGTATGTTGTTCTATATGGCGACTCGTTACGAAGTGGGGGACCAGCTAGACTTAGAGCTGAATAATCAAGTGAATAACGGAACTGCGCCGTACCACGGAAAGTTATCTGTGTTGCTGCAATGGCATGCACAAGACCCTGTAGATGCTGTCGAGCAGCGACGCAATCAACGTATTTTCGAGCGTCAAGGTAACCGCAATCCATTCATCGACAATCCACAGTGGGTTAATTCGATTTTTGGGAACTGATTTTTCAAGAGTCTATCTTCGGATAGGCTTTTTTTGTTGGGGGTGCCTGTCACCATTTGGAAGTCACTCCCATTTGGTGCCTGTCACCATCTCCAGAATTTCGGTAGAAGAACGACCGCTCAGTTTTAAGACTAGCGTTCTCCACCTCTAGAAGGTAAGCTTGAAAAAGAACTTGAACGTGAAAGGAAGAACAACTCATGGCATTATGGCAGACACCATACCACCTACAAGATCTCCTCGTAGAACTTGTCGGTTGGGATAGCCGCAGCACGACTGCTGGGGAACAACAATTTTCTAAAAAGCTTGCGACACAACTAAAAAAACTATCTTACTTCCATACAAATTCCGAGAATCTTGTTTTAGGAGATGCTGGGGATGGACGTCAATTCGTTGCTGCTCTTACAACACATCCGAAAGCGAAAAAAACGATTGTATTAATTAGTCACTTCGATACAGTGGGCATTGAAGAATATGGTGAACTTGCACCATATGCGTACTCTCCAAGCGAACTTGCAGAAGCATTTCATGCGCATAAAGAATCTTTGTCAGAAGTAGCTAGAGAAGACCTAGAATCAGGCGACTATTTGTGGGGCCGCGGGACGATGGACATGAAAGCAGGCCTTGCGATTCATATGGCGACCGTTGAAAAAGCATTACTAGAGGAGTGGCCGATCAATTTAGTATTGCTCACCGTTCCTGACGAAGAAGTGAACTCTGCAGGTATGAGAGCAGCCGTAAAGCTATTGGCTGAGTGGAAAGAAGAGAAGAAGCTCGACTACGCTTTGTTTTTAAATGGGGAACCCGTATTTTCTATGAATCCGACCGACACGGAGTACAAAGTTTATTCAGGTTCCATAGGGAAAATCATGCCCTCTGCTTTATTTTACGGAAAAGAAACGCACGTGGGAGAACCGCTGAGCGGAATGACATCAAGTTTGTTAGCTTCCATGATGACGCGCAGAATGGAAATGAATCCGCTGTTTGAAGAAGTTGTCCACGGAGAAGTGACACCGCTTCCTGTAACGCTACATCAAAAAGACTTACGGGAAAGTTATTCCACCCAGACTCCGTTCTTATCGTCCGCGCTTTATAACGTATTTACGATGAAGCAAAGCGCAGCAGATGTGTTCAATGAGTTTGAAGAAGTGGCAAAACTTGCTACGAATGAAATTGATGAATGGTATACAAAAGTATGTGAAAGACAAGGCGGAAGTCCTTTAGGTAAAGTTCAAGTCTTGCGCTACGAAGCACTAGAAAAGTATGCAGTAGAGCGTTTGGGAAAAGATGTACTCAATGCAATCAAGAAAAAGTGTATGTCCTTAGA
The DNA here is from genome assembly GCF_016909155.1 of Chryseomicrobium aureum. Lineage (GTDB taxonomy): Bacteria > Bacillota > Bacilli > Bacillales_A > Planococcaceae > Chryseomicrobium > Chryseomicrobium aureum. Next base: position 594 of record NZ_JAFBFG010000003.1, on the reverse strand, counting down.
TGGTCATGATGACCGAGAGATTGCACTCCAACTCACGAAAGAATTACTCACGCGTTTTCCAGAGCTTGCTCCAGCGATCGTGCTGCTGTTCACACCACCTTACTACCCAGCAGTGAATTCTTCAGAGGATGAGTTGGTTAAAGCGTGTATATCCAGGATTCAAACTTTAGCAAAAAATCAATTTGATTTAACTGTTCATCAAGTACATTATTTCAACGGAATATCTGACTTGAGTTATGTCAATTACGAAGGGGATTCAACGGGCTGGGAGATCTATGAAGCGAACACGCCGGTATGGGATGTCACCTACTCTATTCCATTTAAAGAAATGGAGCAGTTGCAGGCACCAGTATTGAATGTGGGACCATTTGGAAAAGACGCCCATAAACGTACGGAGCGACTTCATATTCAAAGTGCTTTTGTGGAAACGCCAGTGTTTGTGGAGCAAGTGATTCGCACTGTAATGGAAAGTGCAGAAGTTATCTGAAGATAGAGAAGGGAGGCTGGGACAAAACCTAGACTCTAATTGAAAAAGCGCGCACCGCAGAAAATTCTGCGGTGCGCGCTTTTTGTGTACAAAAATAAGGACAACTT
>NZ_JAFBFG010000002.1 GCF_016909155.1 Chryseomicrobium aureum | reverse complement strand
ACCTGAAAATATCGTATGATGAGGGGATTTTTTTGTCCATAGCTGAAAGCTCTCAGGAACCCCCTGCATTGCAGGGGGTATTCAGATTACAAAAAAACCTGGCTCCGCGCTAAGCGCGAGCCAGGTCTTCTTCAGATTGTTCGGTTTCATCTTCTAATTTCGTCACAGTCATCTTCACAATTCGGTTGCGGTCCATTTCGTTCACTTCAAAGTGCAAGTTTTCGAAGATGACCTTCTCCCCTTCATCTGGCACATGCCCAAGCAATTCCATGATGAAGCCACCAATTGTTTCGTTTTCTGTTTCAATGTTCATTTCCATCAAATTATTAAAGTCTTCGATTTCAAAACGAGCGGCACACACTAAGCGGTCGGCCGTGTGTTCATATACCAGCGGTTGCTCATCATCGTCTGTCTCATCTTCAATCTCTTGACCAATCATCTCTTCAATAATGTCTTCGTGCGTAACAATTCCAAGTGTTCCACCAAACTCATCTAAAACAATAGCCATGTGCTTTTTCTTCGCTAGCATTTGCTTGTAGACTTTCTCAACACTTAACGATTTCACAACGAAGAGTGGTTCACGATCCACAAATTCTTCTAGTGCACGTTCTGGATTCATCGACCACTCAATGAAACGTTTCGTATAAAACATTCCAATGATCTCATCCATGCTCTCTTCATAAACTGGAAAACGTGTGTATTTATTTTCAAGTAAGATGGAACGTACTTCTTCAAACGTAGCAGTCGTTGGAATTCCGACAATCTCTGTACGGTGCGTCTCGAGGACATCCTCAACATCTTTATGAGGGAAATCAAGTACACCTTTCAAACGGTCAGACTCTTCTTCTTCGAACGTTCCTTCAGTTGAGGCGATATCTACCATAGAGCGTAACTCTTCTTTGGTAAGAGTCGCTTCTTTTACAGCACCCTTAGAAAGAACACGAATAAAGATATTTGTTAATTGTCCAAGTAAGAAAGTGATAGGTCGCATTATTTGTACAAGCGCCCCGATTACCGGAGCTACAATATACGCTACACGATCCGAAAAAGTTACTGAAATCGTTTTCGGCAATACTTCACCAAAAATAATAATTGTAACGGTCAGTGCAGCTGTAGCAAGAGCTACGTCCCAATTATAATTTAATGCAATAATCGTTAACAAGGTTGGCATTGCAATGTTCACAATGTTGTTCCCAATTAAAATTGTTGTGATCATGCGGTCCGGCTTAGACAACAGCACGAGAAGTTTTTGTGACGCACGATCCCCTTGCTCAGCCCGAAGCTGGACCTTCATCCTATTGACTGCGGTTAACGCAGTTTCACTGCCGGAAAAGAAAAATGACAGCGCTAAACAGATGCCTAAATAGACAAATTCCATTGGTTTCTTGTTCCCCCTATAGAGTAACGCTCAAAATTTAGATTAGAGCTATCATATCATATTTCGACGGATTGATGCATTGAAAGCTCCATAATTCTGAAAGTTTGCTATACTTGATACTAGATTCTACATAACAAGAAAGAGGGATTCGATGCACTCACCAAAGCTAGATCAGTATTTTTCAGATATGCGAGAAACACATCTTTCCGAACTAAAAGAATTCTTGAAAATAGCAAGTATTTCATCATTATCTGAACACAAAGAAGATATGCAAAAAGGTGCAGAATGGCTAGCGGAAAATATGAAACAAGCCGGTCTTGAAAACGTCAAAATCGATGCGACCGCTGGACACCCTGTTGTGTATGCAGATTGGCTGCACGCACCAGGAAAACCAACTGTGTTGATGTATGGGCACTATGACGTACAGCCTGTGGATCCTCTTCACTTATGGGAAACAGAACCGTTTGAGCCAACGATTCGAGACGAAAAGCTCTTTGCACGTGGCGCAAGCGACGACAAAGGGCAAGTATTTATGCATGTCAAAGCTGTAGAAGCTTTACTAAAGAATTCTGGCGAGCTTCCCGTCAATATCAAGTTTTTGATTGAAGGCGAAGAAGAAATCGGAAGCCCGAGCCTAGATGCTTACGTGGAAGAAAATAAAGAGGCTCTAGCAGCGGATATCATTGTGATTTCAGATACGGGGATGCAAGGACCTGGTCAGCCAGCAGTATGTTATGGACTTCGTGGTCTTGCAGGCATTCAAATCGACGTAAAAGGCGCAAAAGGAGACCTTCACTCGGGTCTTTACGGAGGCGGTGTACAAAACGCGCTGCATGCCATCGTCGAACTATTAGCTTCGTTCCGCGATAAAGAAGGCACGATTCAAGTGGATGGTTTCTATGAAAATGTTCGTCCACTTTTAGATGACGAGCGTGAAGCTTACAAAGCACTTGGTTTTGACGAAGAAGCTTTGAAGCAAGAGCTTGAAGTCCCGTCCTTGTTTGGGGAGCCAGGGTTCACGCATTTAGAACGCGTGTGGGCACGTCCGACATTAGAAGTCAACGGTGTGTTCGGCGGGTTCTCGGGTGAAGGAATTAAAACGGTTCTGCCAAATGAAGCAGGTGCTAAAATCACGTGCCGCCTCGTTCCAGATCAGGATCCAGATGAAATTGTCGCGAAGTTGAAAGCACACGTGGAATCACATAAGCCACAAGGTGTCGAAGTAACCGTTTCAGAATTCGATAAAGGGAAACCATTTATCACCCCTTACGATCACCCAGCAATTCAAGCAGCTGGCGCAAGTTATGAAGCTGTCTATAACGTACCGACTGCTTACGTGCGCGGAGGCGGTTCGATTCCAATCGTTGCTTCGTTCGATGAGATTCTTGGGCTTCCAGTCGTATTGATGGGCTTTGGATTATCTACGGAGAATTTCCATGCACCGAATGAGCACTTCCACCTGGAGAACTTTGACAAGGGCCTCCGAGTGATAGGGAATTACTACGAGCAGCTTGCGAACTTTACTCCTGAGCAATTAAAGAAATAATTGTGTAGCAATTCAAGAAAAGAGTTTCTCGAAAATGAGAGACTCTTTTTTGATACTTAAGATAGTTAGAAACTTTCGAAATGCACCAACACAGTGCCCGGAAGCCAGTACGTCATTTCCCGGGCTATCGGAGTTTTGCCGAGACCCCACAACGAGACGTAAGTCGATGTGAGGAGGCTCGGTGAAAGTCCCCCAGGAAATGGCGTTCTGGATTTTGGGCTCTCAAAAAAGCTGAACACGTCCATTTGTGACGCGTTCAGCTTTTCAATTTTTTATTCAAAATAAGATAAAATCTCGTCTACATCTTTACGTGGCTTTGCTTTTGGCGCTTCATCAAAATAGCCGAATTGCAACATACTGATGATACGCTCGCCCGGCTGAATCCCTAGGCTCGATCGGAATTTAGGATGGTCAATAAACGGTGGCGTCTTCCAGCAAGACCCGATTTCCATCTCCCACGCAGCAAGTTGCATGTTTTGAATCATTGCACTTGCAGCTCCAAAATCCTCTAAGCGTTCTTTTTGACGCGCATCTTCCGGTACCACGATAAATAAAACCGCACCAGGAAGCATAAACTTAGCTAAAGCCGTCTGAAGTTCTTCTTCACTCATATCGCGCCACTTTGGAACTGCGACTTCTTTTATCGCATCCACCATACGCTCCATCGATTCACCCACTGCACCAACTAACCGCCAAGGTTCACGTGTTCCATGATTCGGTGCCCAAGTTCCTGCCTCTACAATCTTTGCAAGAGCCTCTTTGGTAACTGGTTTCCCATTAAACTTCTTGATGGATCGTCTTGTTTCAATTGCCTCACGTACATTCATCATTCATCTCTCCTTATCGCTCTTATTGTACCAAATACCAAAGCGCTTCCGCTATATCACATGGTACACTTAACTCACCAACTTCAAGAGGAGATTTCCTATGATTGAAATGATTTACTGGATAGCAAGTTACTTCGTCGGTACCGTGTTGACCGCTTGGTTTGTAGGCAAATGGAAAGGCGTCGACCTCAGAGAACACAAAAGTGGCAATCTGGGTGCACGAAATGCGGGAACAGTTCTTGGAAAAGACGCGTTTATTGTGACATTTTTAGGCGATGCCGGAAAAGGTGCACTCATCGTGTGGATCGGTCATCTACTGAATCTGCCTACAACTTCGATTGCTATAGGTGCGGTCGCGGTGACACTCGGCCACCTCTTTCCTCTCTGGTTAAAAGGACGTGGTGGCAAAGGGATTGCTACGTTCATTGGAGTGGCGCTTGCTTTTCATCCAATCAGTTTCCTAGCGGTTATTGGCGTCATGCTCATCGGACTAGTCATTACCCGCAGTGCAACCCTGTCTATGAATCTCGCATTTCCAGCCTACGCAATTGCTCTAGCTTTTGAAAATGTTATATCCAGCGCACTATTTTTTCTACTCATTGTCATTATCTTATGGCGTCATAGATTTGATACAAAAGAGTCCTGGGACGACGCTTGGTGGCACTCTAAATAAATTCAACTTTTGATTTATTCACCTTCATATCATGCTATACTTATTATTCAAAGAATACTATTAAAGGAAGTGTCCACATACGATGACCAAAATTGCATGGGTTACAGATAGCAGTGTTTTTCCTTCTGAAAGAGTAAAGAATCACCCAGACGTTCATATCGTTCCTCTGGCCATTCATTTTGATAACGAAACGTATCTTGATGAAGTGACAATCACTAAATCGGAAGTCTACAGTCGTTTAGCGAGTGATAAAGAAAAAGCAAAGACGTCTCAGCCTCCTGCAGGTGAATTCGCAAAATTGTATGAAGCCTTGAATGAAAAGTATGATGCCATCATTTCTGTACACTTGGCGAACGAATTAAGCGGAACAATCGCATCTTCGAGAAGTGGCGCTGAAATTGCAGAAGTCGATATCCACCTTGTGGATTCTCACTCTCTTTCTGCAGGTATTACAGAACTTCTTGAGCACGGGCTTGATTTACAAGAGCAAGGCCATTCAGCAGAGGAGATTGCAGATGCCCTTCGCACACGCGTAAAAGATTTTGAAAACTATATCTTGATCGGAAGCTTGGATCAACTGTATCGCGGTGGTCGCTTGAGCAGTGCGCAGTTCTATCTCGGAAGCCTTCTGAAAATCAAACCAATCATCCATATCGCGCCGAATGGAAAGTTGAACGAAGGAGAAAAAGTTCGTTCGATGAAAAAGGCAAAGCAGTCGCTTCTTGATAAAGTAGGAGCAGCATATGCAAAACAACCAATTAAACGCATTTACTTGATGCACGGGAACTCTGAAGCAGAAGCGCGAGAATTCGAGGCTTCCTTAAAAGAGGTCGCCCCCACTAGCGAAATCATTGTTGGGGATATCAGTACGGTCTTAGCTGTTCACGCTGGGCAAGGTACACTGGCTACACTTTGGTACAACAATTAACACCTTTGACACAGCTAGAGTAGATGGAACTATTTTACAGTTAGCGTAGACTATACTCGAGGTGACTGCCATGGGAAATCAACATAGTGAAAGACTTTTAGAGCAGCCTGTACAACTTTGTGATGCAAAGGGCCAATTAAATCCGCTAGCGATTGGGTATGCAAAAAGCCCGCTCATCGAAAGCAACTTGAGCGGAAACTATTTGCGCAAGAAAAAGTGGAATTATTGGTGTGTATTTGGTGAGGAAATTTTATTTTCCGCCACCATCAGTCATATGGACTACGCTGCTGTTTGCTTTGTCTATATGTTTCACTACGATTCCCAGCAGCTCATTGAAAAAACAGTTACACTCCCACTTGGACGTGGTGTAAAAATGGCACCCGGCGTTCTGGATACAGTGAGCGCGGAGTCGAAAGAAATGACATTGCGTTTTGTAGGCCATCAGGAAGGTTACACATTGTTGAATGTTCATATTCCAGACTTCGACGGTGAGCCTCTGCATGCCAGCTTAAAAATAACGCACCCCGAAAATCAGGAGTCATTAAACGTCGTCATCCCTTGGGACCGAAACCATTTCCAATTCACTGCGAAGCATCATACGCTACCGGTAGAAGGTTCTGTGCACCATGGTGGATACGAGTATTCCTTTGATGCACAAGAGAATTTTGCTGTGCTCGATTACGGGCGGGGTATGTGGCCACGCGAAGCGACTTGGAACTGGGGATTCGCCTCACAGCGTATCGGTTCGCGTCGCGTCGGGTTAAATTTTGGTGGCAAATGGACAGATGGCACAGGCATGACGGAAAATGCTGTCATTGTTGATGGCAAGCTTTACAAAATCAGTGAAGATGTGTTGTTCGGATATGATCGCGAGGATTTCAAGAAGCCTTGGACGCTGAGAACGAAATTTTCTTCGGATGTAAATCTAACGTTTATTCCCTTTCATGAGCGAGTGGCTAGAACGGATGCAAAGCTTGTGTATTCAGAGGTCCATCAACTGTTTGGCTATTTTAAAGGCACAATTTATCTAGAGGGCTACGGTAAGTTAGTGATTTCGCATATGTTGGGGTGTGTGGAAGAGCATAGTGCTAGATGGTAATTGAAAAGTTGAGTTCCGTTGCGGGGCTGCTTTCCGAGGGCGCGTCGTGAGCCTCCTCGGCATAAGAGCACGCCTGTGGGGTCTCACGTTCCGCTTTTGATCCCTCCGGAGTCAAGCCCCTCCACTCCACTCAACTTTTAACTTTAAAATAGGCATACCACTAAGAGAAACATACTCTCTTATGGTATGCCTTTTCTATTTGGAATAATTACCCTCTAGAGTACCTGTTCTAGAGTACCTGTGCACCAAACAATTCAAATTATTTACTACAATTTCATATTTATGAATGAGCAATGTTGTAGTAGCGAGGTTGCTCCCTCATTTATACAAATTGTAGTGAATAGTTCGGTGCACAGGTACCTAAAAGAAGGTGAATACACCAATTTTGTATAGCAAAGCTTTGGTCGCTTGGGTTTGTGCCCTGAGTGGCTGTTTTTGTGCCCTCAAGAGACTGTTTTGTGACGCGAGCGAGCTCGTTTGTGCCCTCAAAACTATTTTTTGTGCCCTGAGTCGTTTTATGGAAACTATTTTCACTTATAATAAAGAGCGGCCATCGATTTTTACACAATAGCCGCTCTTTATAAGTGTCCCTATTCTCCAAATGGGTTTTCTACCTATAGAAACTTCTCCGGGAAGTCTGTAAAGATAGCCTCGACTCCTGCTTTTTCGAGCATATCAGCGTACACTTTATCGTTCACTGTGAATGCACGGATCGGAATTCCCGCGGCCCGTAGTTCTTGTCCCATTTGACGCAGTGCCGTTGGAAACAGGACATGCGCGTCTGGTGCCGGAATTGTTTTTAAATAGGCCGGAAAGTCGACCATGACTTCCATTGTAAGACACGCGGTATGTATCTGTGGATAAGTCTCTGACACATAGCGTAGCACTTCGTGATCAAACGAAGATAGAATGACGCGCTCCTCAAATCCTAGCTTCTGAACCAACTCCATGACTCGGTCGGCCATCCCAGGGTACGGGAAGATGTCGGATTTGAGTTCAATATTCAACACATGGTCGGTTTCCACAAAAATCGTCAACACTTCGTGCAGAAACGGAATACGTTCCCCGTTAAAATCTGCGGCTTTCCAACTCCCCGCATCCAATTGGCGCAATTCTTCACTTGTCATGTCTTTTACGAACCCTTTGCCGTTTGTTGTCCGGTCGACAAGTTCGTCATGAATCACTACAAGCTCCCCGTCCTTTGAAAGATGAACGTCTAATTCTATGCCTTCTATTGGCAGTTTACTGGCTGCTTCAAAAGCTGCTAAAGTATTTTCCGGATAAACACCCGAGCACCCACGATGCGCAAAAATTTTCATTGTCTCGCCACCTCTTCTCTAGTCAAAAAAACCCGAGAGAATTGGACTCTCGGGAGGTTTATAGTTAGTTAAGTAAAAGAATGCATCTTACTTCTACATTCAAGTTGAGCGGAATGCAGGAAATCTTTTGGTACATAGCTGAGCTACGTTGCGGGGCTGACTCCGGAGGGATCAAAAGCGGAACGTGAGACCCCACAGGCGTGCTCGTACGCCGAGGGAGGCTCACGCCGCGCCCTCGGAAAGCAGCCGCGCAATGGAGCTCAGCGTATTCAAATCAAACTCGGCTCCACATCTAGTTTTTCCAATACTTCGTATGATTCACCGTCTGAAACCCGACCCGCTCATAAATCGAAAGCGCAGTCTCATTGTCCGTTTCGACATCCAAATAGACCGTCTTCATACCTTCGTTGTGCGCATACTGTTGCGCGTAGCGTAGAAGATTACTTGCTACACCTTGGCCGCGTGCCATCGAATGAACAGCAAGTGCCGTCACCCAAATGCGGTTGCTTTCGCGCACAATTGTCATGGCGCCAATTGCATCCGTTCCTGAGTGAACGAGGAAGAACTGGCGGTTTGGTGCATGCGTCGTAAATTCAATCAAGGCGTCCACTTCTTCCGAAGAGTCTCCAAATGCATTTTCAATAATAGCTTTTAAAGCCTCACGATCTGTTTCCTCATTATATGCACGAACATCTAATCCGGAATCCAGTTCTACTGGTTTGGCAAGAGCCTTCATCGTCCGCTCGGAATACGCGTACGTGTAGCCGAGCTTTTTTAAGAATGCCGCGGAATGCGGACTGTTCGACGGGTTCATGGCTGTCTCAGAATTGAAATCGCGCTTCTCGAACTCTTCGAGTAAGCGTTCATAGATACGGACGCCTAGTTCTTTACTGCGACGCTCGGGATGCACCATGATGCTCCACTCGTAATCTCGTGTATGAATTGGGTCCATTGCAGAAGCAAAGCCCAGTAATTCATCTGTGTCTTGGCGATAGGCCAATAAGCAAAATCCATAATAATGCGGATCTTTCAAGTTTTCCACACCAAAGATTGGTGCATAGCTGATGCTGTCCTGAGAAGAGGCAGCGGCAACGAGTTCGCTGATTTCTTGCCATGTTTCCTGGTCAACAGGTGTCGACACGACTACTAAATCTTCTGTCATTCGTTTTCTTCCTTTCCAGACATGAGCATTTGGTAATAGCGCCCCTTCTGTGCAAGTAGCTGCTTTTGCGGACCTCCCTCAACGAGACGTCCATGCTCCATTACAAAAATCATATCAGCTTGACGCACAGTATTCAATCTATGGGCAATAACAAAACTTGTGCGCCCTTCCATCAACCGCTCAAGTGCATCTTGAATTTTCATTTCAGTGACCGTATCAATACTCGACGTCGCTTCATCAAGCAGGAGTATTGCTGGGTCTGCCACAAGTGCACGGGCAATTGAAATTAACTGCTTTTGCCCTTGCGAAATTTCACCGCCATCTGCATTTAAAACTGTGTGATAGCCGTCTGAGAGCTTCATGATGAAGTCGTGGGCATTTGCCTGTTTCGCCGCTTCCATGACTTCTTCGTCCGTCGCATTCAACTTCCCGTACCGGATATTCTCCATTACGGTCATCTCAAATAAGAATGGATCTTGTAAGACAAATGCCATTTGACTGCGAAGTGTTTGACGAGGAATATCTTGTATCCGAATCCCATCAATTAAAATCTCACCCGCATCGGTTTCGTAGAAACGAGCGAGTAGTTGCATCACCGTCGTCTTCCCTGCACCGGACGCCCCAACAAGAGCCGCGGTCTGACCTGGTCGTACTTCAAGGGACACATTGTTGATGACGGCTTGTTCTTCCTCTTTATTGTAGCGGAACACGACATCCTTAAACTCCACATGTCCACGAAGAGTGACAGCATTTTGTTGTTTCCCCGTGTCCTCTTCCGGTTCCTCATCAATGATTTTAAACACACGCTCAGCACCTGCGATGGCAGATAGGACCGTGTTGAATTGGTTCGAAAGGTCATTCAAGGGACGCGTGAACTGGCGTGCGTACTCCGTAAAGATGACGATTTCACCAATTGAGATTTGGTCGTAAAACGCGAGGATCCCTCCGATGGCTGCGACCATCGTAAAACTCAAGTTATTCAGTAAGTTCATTACTTTTGGAATAAAGCCGGAATATGTCAGTGCCCAGAATCCTGTATTGCGAAGCCGTGAGCTTTTCGCTGAAAATTCGTGCATCATTCGCTCTTCTTGTGAGAATGCTTTGACGATACGCTGGCCGGAAATAGTTTCTTCAATCATCCCGTTCAGCTCACCGACTGCTTTTTGTTGTTCTTTAAACAGCTTTGATGTACGTTTTGTGATCCATCTAATTGCAACGAACATGACGGGTACAATCGTCAATGTGATCACCGTCATTAAAGGACTAAGTAACAGCATGACTACCGTCGTTCCCACAAGCGTTAAAATACTAGAGAACACTTGGATAAACGATGTATTGAGTGTCTGACTGACGTTTTCAATGTCGTTTGTCACGCGTGACATCAATTCCCCGTGCTGTCTACGGTCAAAAAACGAGACCGGAAGACGTTGCAAATGGCCAATCAATGTTGTGCGCAAGCGGTAGATTGTCTGCTGGGCAATGCCGATCATCCAAAAGTTTTGGAGGTAAAGCGACACGGACCACCCGACATAAATCACGGCAAGCCAGATGATGATCACAGAGAGTCCAGAGAGGTCTCGATTTGTAATATAGTCATCAATAATCCGCCCGACGAGATACGGCCCGGCAAGCGCGAGCACCGATGATACCAATACGAGCGCAAGTACTACAATCAATAAGAAACGTTGTTCATCGACAAATTGCCAAACACGGTACAAGACAGACTTCCAATCCGACGCTTTGTCGACTTTTTTCTCAGACGTCCCGTTAATATCTTCTTTAGTTAAAATTGGTTCATAGCCAAACGGTTTACGAAAGAAGCTCATGTTCGTCGCCTCCTTCCTGTTGAGACTCGGCAATCGCTCTGTACAGTTCAGATGTTTCCATCAACTCTTCATGCGTACCGAAACCAGCCACTTTTCCTTCGTTTAATAATGGGATGGCGTCCGCGCATTGTGCTGTACGGATTTTCTGTGTGATGACAAGCATGGTTGCCGACTCTTCATCCAGTGCTTCCCACAATGCATTTTCTGTGTTGACGTCGAGCGCACTTGTACTATCGTCAAGGAGCAAGATTTCCGGGCGGCGTACGATGGCACGTGCTATCTATAAGCGCTGCTTCTGTCCACCAGAGAGATTGACACCTTTTTGGCCGACGCGTGTCTGGTACTGATTCGGGAACTCTTCGATTGATGAGTGGATTTGAGCTTTGCGCGCAGCATTTACAAGCCACTCTTGCTCTGCTTCTGTGTCACCCCAACCGAGATTTTCTTCAATACTCCCTGTAAATAAAATGGATTGCTGTGGTACATACCCAATCGTCTCGCGTAACTCGCGAAGAGGCCACTGTTCTGCAGCGATACCATCAATCCGAATCGTTCCACGGGTCACTTCAAAGAAGCGTGGAATCAGGTTAAACAGGGTCGATTTCCCTGCACCTGTCGCGCCCATTACAGCAAGTTTCTGACCAGATTGGAGTTTGAAGGAAATGTTTTCAAGTACCCATTCTTTTGTATTCGGATAACGGAACGAGACATTATCGAACTCGATTTCTCCGAACGCACGTCGTGGGGACTTTCCACTTTCAAGACCTTGCTCCAGCTCCTCGTCTACTAGCAACACTTCTTCCATACGCTCACTTGACGCTTTCGCACGAGAGAAGAAGATGATGATGAATGCAAACATCGAGAAGGCCCCTGTCATACGCATCACGTAGTTGACGATGGCGACGAGGTCACCTAGTGGCGCTTCTCCTGTATTGACTAGGTCAGCCCCAAACCATAACACGGCAAGTAAACTAATATTCATGACAAGAAGTAAGACCGGGAGAATAAACTCCATGATGCGGAAGGCTGTAACGTTCACTGTGCGAAGTTCGTCTGCGACGCCGTTAAACCGCTCTGCCTCATATTTGCCTCGTAAATAAGCTTTTATTAAACGGACAGCCTGCAAGTTTTCCTGGATTTGGCGGTTCAGACGGTCAAGCGCCTTTTGTACACGCGTAAACATATGCATCCCTTTGCGGCTCATCCAGTACATGAACACGAGGAGGAACGGGAACCCAATTACCAAGTAAATCGCAAGCGATGGATTGACGATGAACGCCATGATAATACTACCGATGACTAGCAATGGTGCACGGAGCATGATACGCAGTCCCATGAAAATTACGTTTTGTGTCATCGTCACATCTGTAGTCAGACGCGTGATCAGACTAGCATTTGGAAAACGTAAAAATGCCGTCATCGTAAAGTCTTGCACTTTACGGAACAGTGCCATGCGGATATCGTATCCATAACTCTGTACGATATGAGAAGCGATTACAGTGTTTGTAATCGCTCCAAAGAACGCAATAAACGAAATTGCGACCATCCAAATCCCTAAATTAATAATGACTTGGGGGTCGTTCGCTAAAATTCCGTCATCGATTATTTTTGCAATCAATAACGGTTGGACGAGCTCGACAGCAAGCTCTAGAAACATTAAAAATAAGGCGAGGACGATGAGTCCCCGATACGGTGTTAAATACGAAAAGACTGTTCTCATGTTGCACCTCAAAATTCTTCGGAATACGAATTAATCACTTCTTTTATTATGACACACCGAAGTCGAAAAACAAGTCTCAATGTTCTGATTGTTTTTCCCCAGCAAGCGTTAGCCACGTTATAAACAACAGCATAATGATCATCCCTACGTATTGAAGTGAACCAAATACTTGGCTGAACCAGAAAAACGAAATCACCATAGCCGTCAATGGTTCCATACTTGATAAAATACTTGTTTCAACCGCTGTAATAAACTTCATACTAGATAGGAAGAGTATAAAGGCGAGCGTTCCAACAATGATGATGGCAAGCGTCATCCCTGCGACTGTAGGATTCACAAGCTGGCTCCACTGACCAGTTGTCCATACCCTACTTCCCACTCCAAGAACGACTCCACCAATCACCATCCCCCAACCAACCACGAGGAGAACGCCCCACTCTTGCATCAATCGGGCTGGGTACACTGTATAAAACGCAAAGGCGATACCGACAGCAATACCCCAAAACAACGCTTCACCAGAAATCGCCAGCTGTGCAAAGTTTCCATTGGTCAGCAACAATACTAGCCCGCCGAGTGTCCCGATCATGCCTATCACTTGATACATCGGGGGAAACTGTTTTAATTTCCATGAAATGAACAGAATGATATAGACCGGACCGATAAACTGTAAGAGTGTGGCAACAGTTGCATTACTCGCATCGATCGCTGCGACAAACGTGTACTGCACAGCAAGCATCCCGAATATCCCGAATAGCAAGAGTCTCCAACGCCATGCAGTATCTTTCCAAATTTTAAAGACAGGTTGCTTCTTCATTCGCAAAAATAACAGGACAAGAGTACCTGCTACAATTAAACGAACTGTCAGGAAGAATGGTACAGAGAGAGGGAAATGTTCAAGTAGCCATTCCATCATCGGCCCACTCGCCCCCCAGAGCATAGCCCCGGTCAAAATTAATAAGATGCCTTTCCAACGTTGTGATTTCAAATTTATATCCCCCTGTCCATTTTCGTAGTATGTATTTCGGCTAGCGTAGAACTTTTGATACAGACAACCATTATTTGTAATGACTGTTTGGTAAAAATGAATTATACTGATAAAAACGAATTGTAAAGGAGTTCTGATAATGGCTCAAACTAACTATACACTCGATAATTTGCAGCATTCATTCGAAATGAAATCCATTTCAAGTGAGTGGGAACAGGTAAAAGCTGGTTTAAAAGAAGGCTTTATGTTCTATGTCCTTGATGCTACAGGAATTATCCTCTCCACCAATTCAAAATTTCTGGAACGAAGTGAATGGACCCCTAAACGTGTCATTGGGAAATCAATTTGGCAACTCTTACCCGACGAAGAGTCTTCTCGACATAAAGGACATCAAATCTTGCAACAGCTTGAACGTGGGTCCATTTGGCAAGGCCCGATAGAAAAAGCGACAAAATCAGGGCAGTCCTATTGGGTTCAGGCACTTGCTATTCCCATATTCGATGAAGAAGACATTCTGCAGCACAGCTATATCATTGAAGAAGAAATCACGGATAAAAAGACGATGCAAACAAAACTCGAGGAAGCTGCTTACACGGATCTTGAGACTGGTTTACTGAGTCGTTACAAAATGGAAGAGATCATGAAGGAACAGCTTTCCAAAAAGGTGGAGTTCACCTACGTCCTACTTTCAATCGATAAATTCTATACATTGAAAGAATTAATGAATGAACAGCACGAGGAAGCTCTTTTACATGAATTCACAAACCTTTTGAAAAAGTATTTTCCAGACTCAGAAATCGGACGAATGGGTCGAAATGAGTTTGCCTTGATCACACCTCTAAGTGACTGGTATATCCAAGGCTTTAGTGACTTTCTAAAATCGTATCCAGTTTATCTAGATTCAAAATCTGTTGCCATCACTGTAAGTGGTAGCATGACCCGGTATCCCGATGACCAAAAGACGCTTCACCACATTGTCGAAGCGGCGCATAACTCGCTGCAACGCGTGAAACAGCAAGGCGGGAACTTGATTACAACGCTCCCAAAAGATGCGCACTCGAAATTATCCCGACGAGTAGAAATCGAAAAAGAGCTTATGGTCGCACTTGATCAACAGCATCTCGAGGTCGTCTATTTACCAATCATCGATACCGTCACAAAAAAAGTCTCAAGTTTTGAAGCACTCGTTCGGTGGGAAAGTGAGACACTTGGTGCAGTTTCTCCAGAAGAATTGATACCTATTGCTGAACAAACAGGGTTAATCAACGACATAGGTACTTTTGTACTGGAAAAGAGTTGTCAACAAGCAGCAGAATGGCAGCAACAAGGCTACGACATCAAGGTCAACGTCAATCTGTCTGTGCGAGAATTCCATGATAAAAATATGGCACGCACCATTATGCAGATTTTGCAGCAAACCGGATGTCCTGCCAACCGTTTGCAAATTGAAATTACAGAGAAGTTCGCTTTAGAAGCGGAAGCAGAAAAAACAATCATTGAACAGATGCACGCATTGAACCGTGAAGGCGTTCGATTTGTTCTTGATGATTTTGGTTCTGGCTATGCTTCTCTTCGCTACCTGCAGCTTCTTCCAATCGAGAGCTTGAAGATTGATCGGGTTTTCATTCAGTCGATGACAAAAAATGATAAAGTACTTCGCTTAATTAAAGGGATGGTATCTCTAGCGCATTCCCTTCAAATTCGGGTATTGGCGGAAGGTATTGAATCTGAGCAACAGATGAAGCAGCTTCAGGCAATGGGTTGCGATGGTTTGCAAGGCTTCCATATTTCGAAGCCGCTCAAAGTCAGCGAGCTTAGTGAGTATTTTGAGTGACTTTTAGATGTGGAGAACGCCGCTCAAGAAACTCCGAGGAAATCAGACGTGCCCGTGAAGGCGCTCTTCAGCCTTTGCGGGTGCGGCTGATTCCGGAGCGTGTTTCTGGCGTTCGCAACTCGATTTCGTTTTAGATGTGGAGCCGACTGTTCAGAAATTGTGCGAGATGACAGCGTGGATCGTGAAGCGCTCTTTGCTTCATGGGCCGCGATGGCTTCTTGCGGGATTTCTAGGAGGCGCAACTCGATTACTCTAGATGAGGAGAACGCCGCTCTAGAAAAGTTGAGTTCCATTCCGGGGCTGCTTTTCGAGGGCGCGGCGTGAGCCTCCTCGTCGCAGGCTCCTGCGGGGTCTCACGTTCCGACTTTGCTCCCACTGGAGTCAGCCCCTGCACTACACTCAACTTTTAAGCATTTAAACTAGTGACATAAGAAAACTTTAGAGCATTCATTTTTGAAACTATGTATACAGAAAACCAAGCGCCTACGAGACGCTTGGTTTTTCTTTATAACTGACGGGTGTCTTCGATATTCACGAGGGCATCCGTCTTTTTCTTTTTTGTAAGCCGACCATACACTTTAGAGTAGATTTGCATAATAATTTCCGCAAATACTAACCCCATCGCAATGGCACCTGATATTAAGAGCGCCCGTGTACCGAGCTCAATTGCCGTCAAATAATCCTGTTCTACAACGTGGCGCATAGCATTGTAGGCAGAGCTCCCTGGAACAAGGACGATGATTCCTGTAACACTAAATAAAATCATAGGCATCTTCCGACGTCTCGCAAAAATATGCGACAAGAGTGCAATCGTGAACGCACCTAAAAATGTTGCGACCACTTGGTCATCTGTCTGGCTGCGTGATATGGAGAAAACGAGCCAACCGACCGTTCCGACGACGCCGCAGTGAATCAGCATTCGACGTGGCGCATTAAACAATACTCCGAACGCCACAGCTGCTAGAAAGCTTAAAACGGCTTCTACTAAATAGTCCATAGCTCCTCCTTAAAATGACAGCACTAGCGCAACCCCAGCCCCAATTGCAAAGGCAGTCAGGAAGGCTTCTGCTCCTTTTGATAATCCAGACACGAAATGCCCAGCCATTAGGTCACGTACTGCGTTGGTGATCAATAAACCTGGCACTAATGGAATGACCGAGCCGATGATCAAGCCATCGAGATTCGAACCAAATCCAAGATAGACTGCAGAATATGCGGCAATCCCTATAATCAGCGCGGCAAAGAACTCTGCAAAGAACTTCACGCGTGTCTTTACTTCTAATAAAGTCGCTATCACATATCCTAGCGCCCCAATTACCATAGCCGCTGGCAAGTTCAAGATATCAAACCCCAGCAACAATAAAAATGCGCCAGACGTAATACCAGCTGCAATGATTTGTAACCAGAATGGGAACGTTTTATGTTCTGTTTCGATTTTCCGTAGCTCATCATACGCTTCTTCAATCGTCAGCTCCTGATTCACCAGTCGACGAGAAATCGAATTGACCATCGCTACTTTTTCAAGGTCTGTCACGCGCGTATTGACACGCATGAGTCGAGTTGGTGCATTGTTGTTTCCACTAAACATGATTCCCGTCGGCATGACAAAGCTTTGGGAGCCGATTAGGTGTTGCGACCTGGCCATGCGTTCCATCGT
Source organism: Chryseomicrobium aureum (assembly GCF_016909155.1). GTDB lineage: Bacteria > Bacillota > Bacilli > Bacillales_A > Planococcaceae > Chryseomicrobium > Chryseomicrobium aureum. The sequence goes on along the minus strand of NZ_JAFBFG010000002.1, from coordinate 175,474 downwards.
ATCTTCTGCTCGGTAGGTCTCAGCGCCTCCTTCAATCATCAGTCGGCCAGCGAGTAAGCAGCACTCAACGGTTATTTCGTAATTTGACATGTCATGCCCCCTTTCGGTTCTGTCCTTAGTCTAACGAATAATCGGGCGGGAATACAATGACTAAATAATTTTCGCACTCTTAAAGAATTTATTTTTTTTAATCTAGAGCTAATAAACGAAGAAGCAACCCTGGTAGTCCAAGGTTGCTCCCTCATTTTTATAGAATTGTAGTGAAAACTCTACAACATCTAAAGTGGAGGTTCGACTCTGAACAGTCGGCTCCACATCTAAATCTAAAACTCCAGTGTCCCCTTCTTCGCAAAGGAATTAAAATCATAACTCTCGACTCGACGATTCGCCAGCGTATACAGCGTATCCTCCACATAAGCTAGACGATGAATCATCTGATTCCACTCCTCATACTCTTGCCCTGGCACTAAGTCGTTCATTAGCGCGGCTTTCAACTGAATACCTTGCTCTGGTGTTACAGAATAAATATGGGCGCCGTCTCCTTTAAACTTCACATTCCCACCAGCTGCCCCCTCATAAATCGTGACTGGGAAGCCGTAGTAGCCGCGCTCTTTATGAATCATCAGTGCTTTATGGTCATACTGGACAGGTGAGTAAGTACCTGGACCGCCAATGATTTCAACATCTTGCTCTATCGGATTCGAAAGGTCCGTCACATCAAATAACGAGAGCTTCATACCTGCTGTCACAAGACTCGGCTCTTTGGCCCCAGGGAATGTAACCATCTCAGTTTCGTATCCAATCCCTAGAAGATGGTTTTCACCCACCGGATGCAGATAGTTACTGAATCCAGGAATTTTTAATTCCCCTAGAACACGCGGATCTTTTGGGTCAGACAAGTCGAACACGAATAAAGGGTCTGTTTCTTTAAATGTAACCATATATGCTTTATCACCCATGAAACGTGCGGAGTAAATGCGTTCAGTCTTTGCAAGACCTGTCAATTCGCCAACACGATTCATCTGATCATCCAAGATGAACAAATGATTCTCTGAAGGTTGCTCTTCGGTCCAAGCGTCACCTTCTGTTGTCACAACGCGGAAATGATTGTCGTATTCGTCCATCGAGAATTGATTCAATAAATGACCTTCTACCCGATGCGTCCCTATATAAGAAACATCGGTACCTTCAAAATCAAACTTGAAAATGTCAGTGTCACGGACACCTGGATTCCAAATACGGAGATCCATTAAACTGTCCCCATCCTCTGAATCGTTAGCCTCTGCATTGTAGACAGTAGTCGTTAAATAAAGAGATTCTTGAGACATGTAGAATTGCTCACTGCTTCCAAGATAGCCTTCTGTTGTCAATTGCGCTTCAGAAAGGTCATCTAATGAAATTGCAGAGATCAATGTATATCCACCTTCTAACGTTTCAGGAAGGATTGTAATTTCTTCATATGGAAGAACGGTTGGTTCGTCACTTTTTTCAGAATCGAACTGAAACGGACGCAACTCGATATCTTCATTTTCCTCTAGTGCCCAGACGCGGTTGTAAAGACTTGAAGTGAAGTAAATTGTATTGTTCGTCAAACGTGCGTGTCCCATATACCCTTCTGCCCCTACTTCACGAACTAGTTTTGGATTGGTCGGGTCTTCTAAGGAATAGATGCTAGCTAATGTCATCCCATCATATGGCATCCAAACCTTCCCTTCGGCGGCTGGTTGAATTGGAACTCCTTCGTACATATGGTTTTGATTCATCACAATTAAATAGTCGTCTGTTAAAAATAAATTTGAGGGATAGCGATTCCCACCAAATCCGATGCTCCCTGCATTGACTAAAGCATCCGGGTTGCGAATATCAACGATCATTACATTTTGCTCAGAAATCATATAAATAAAGTCTTCGTTCAATTTGACGCTGTCTGCTTCATCAACGCCCTCTACTTGATTATTCGTGGAAGAAACATCCGCACTTTTACTATCAGATGAAGCATCTGTGGACTCTTCTACACCAGAAGACATGGCTTCTTCCGCTTCAGTGCCACTGGCTCCCTCCATTGCTTGAGACTGCATCGAATCATGAAGTTTACGGACACGTTCAAAATACTCACGCAATTGATTTTCTGCTGTGACCGTCGTCATTTCATCATATCCACGAACTGTTTCCCCCGTCACTAGATCGCCTTCCCTCGTAAATATAAAATATGCACTTAAAATCAAGACACCTACAAAAACGGTTGCCAACAGCGGCATTGTCCATTTCTTCATTGTCGTCCCCTCTTTTCATCTCATTTTTCTACTCCATTAGACTTATAAAATGGAAGAAGGTTACACCCACGGAAAAGTTATTTTTCGACGTATTTCCTGGGAAATAAACAAGACCTGCAATCCGTGTCGATTGCAGGTCTCTGGTTTATAGTTGTTCAGATTTTACAAATTCTTTGATTTCGACGCCACGTGCCGCCATTTCTCGCATATACAAATCGCCTGGTACGATTGTCTCAGGTGGGAATACACCTGTTGATGTAATGGTTCCATTGCCAATCATTTGGGCTACGACAGAAATCGTGTTTGCTGTCGCTCGTGCCATTGCTGTTGTACCAGAAAGCTCATCTTTTGTCGTTACGAGTTCGTACATGTAACTCTTCTCTGTTTCTCCTTCGAACCCTTCTACAATGACGCGAAGTAAAACCGCATCTTTCTTGTCTCCAAGTCGAAGTTTTGGAGTTAACACTTCACGTAACACGTCCCGTGCAGATACAACATGTCCACCTGCGTTAACCATCGTCTCTTTATTTGTTAGACCAAGATCGACGAGCAGTTTAAATTTCTCAGCATGCCCCTTGTAGCGAATTGTCTTGTACTCTAATGTGTCGATTCCTGAGAACGTATGTCCCAATGTGGACGTACCGCCTGCAGTGTGGAATGCTTCAAGCTCATCAAATCCATCAAACTGAATAGGTTCGATTTCGGATAGCGAGTCCACTTCTTGCATTTCTCCGTTTCGAATGACATGCGACTTATCTGTATAGTGATCAAAAACGCCATCTAAGGAGAAGACCAAATTGTATTTGAAAATCCCTTCTGGTTCGACTGGAATTCCACCGACATATAACTTGATACTCGATACTTTATCAAGTTTTTTGGCGCCGTGCCCTGCCAAGATATTGATCATTCCTGGAGCCACCCCTAGATCCGGAATCATCGTAACACCAGCAGCCTTAGCTTTTTCATCAAGATTTAAAATGTAGTCTGTAGCGCCCCCAATGTGCCCACCTAGGTCCACCGCGTGAACACCAAGCTCAATTGCAAGTTCTGCGACGCGTTGGTTGAACGAGTAGTAAAGTGCGTTGACTATGACATCACAGTCGCGTATTAAAGACTTCATCGACTCATCGTCAGTTGCGTCCAAATGGCGCACTTCAAGTTTAGGGTTTTGTAATTTTTGAGCAAACATCTCTGTTTGGCCAACATCCAGATCTCCAATGATGACTTTTTCAACGTTTTGACCTTTAACTAAATCGGTTGCTGCTTCTTTCCCCATCAAACCAGCACCTAATACACCTACGATCATTTGTGAATCCCCCTTTGTTTACGTTTCTCTTACCCCTTTGTAACTACTTTGTAGAATGGAGTTCTCCACATCTAATACTAATGTTGAGTGAAATGGAGGGGTTGACTCCAGTGGGATTCCAGTCTGTCGTGAGATCCCGCAGGAGCCTGCGACGAGGAAGCTCACGCAGCGCCCTCGGAAAGCAACCCCGTAGTGTAACTCAACTTTCTAGTGCGGCGTTCTGAACAGTCGGCTCCACATCTAGTTAGTATCAATCTGAGCCCGTTGCAGCTTCCCACTAAAATCTACGTACACGCTCTTCCACTCTGTATAGACGTCAAGTGCCGCTACACCAGAATCTCGGTGTCCGTTTCCTGTTCCCTTTGTCCCGCCGAACGGTAAGTGAATCTCAGCACCCGTCGTTCCAGCGTTGACGTAAACAATCCCCGTATCCAGATCACGCTGTGCGGTGAAGATCGTATTGACGTCTTGTGAGAAAATTGAACTTGAAAGTCCGTATTTCACACTATTATTCACTTCAATCGCTTCATCTAACGAAGAAACCTCAATGATGGATACAACAGGACCAAAGATTTCTTCCTGCGCAATACGAGAATCCCACGGTACATCTGTGAACAGTGTGGGAGCGTAGTAGTTTCCTTTCGCCAAGTCTCCATCCTTTAAGATTTCACCACCCGCTAACAGCGTCGCACCATCTTGTTTTCCGATCTCCACATAGCCATGGATCTTTTCAAGTGCTGCTGTATTGATGACCGGTCCGATTTTCACGGATTCGTCCGTCCCGTCCCCAATTGTGAGATGTTTCATCTTCTCAAGTAAACGCGTCTCGAGTTCTTTCTTGACATCTTTATGCGCAATGACACGACTACATGCCGTACAACGTTGACCTGCAGTACCAAATGCACTCCATAAAATACCGTCTACTGCTAAGTCAAGATTCGCATCATCCATTACGATGACTGCATTCTTTCCGCCCATCTCAAGAGACACTTTCTTTAAGTGACGTCCACCAAGTTCAGCTACTTTGCTACCTGTCTCCGTCGAACCTGTGAAGGAAATCACTTTAACGTCTGGATGTTCAATCATTGCCGTACCTACTTCAGACCCTGAACCAAATACGATATTGGCAACACCTTCTGGAAGACCTACTTCTTCAAAGATTTTCGCCATTTCATAGGCCATCATTGGTGTCTCTGTAGCCGGCTTCCAAAGGAATGTATTTCCTGCAACTATAGCCGGGAACGATTTCCAAGTTGCGATGGCTACCGGAAAGTTCCATGGTGTGATGAGTCCAACAACACCAATTGGTGCACGCACACTCATCGCAAATTTATCAGCGAGTTCTGAAGGTGTTGTTTCTCCAAACAAACGTCTTCCTTCACCCGCCATATAGTAAGCCATATCGATTCCTTCTTGGACTTCTCCACGACCTTCTTCAATTACTTTTCCCATTTCTTTTGTGAGCACTTGAGACAAATGTTCTTTTCGCTCTTCCATCAAGCGACCAATTGCATATAAATACTGTGCACGCTTTGGAGCGGGAACTTTTGCCCATTTCTTCTGAGCAGTTTTTGCCCCTTCGACTGCCTTTGCCACGAGGTCCGCATCTGCCATTGGAACATGTGCTAGAACTTCTCCTGTAGCTGGATTTAGTACTTCTTTTGTGTGCCCAGATTCGAGCCATTCTCCGTTGATAAAATGTGTTAACTTCATTCGATCCCTCTTTTCTAGTTGTCAGTACGAAAAAGCCCTTAATTTGAAAGCGCTTACAGATAGTATTCTACAGACTCAAAGAAGTTCCTTCTATTTTTTTCAAATTTTCATTGAGGGAATTGTACGAGAGTCTTCACAGGAAGCTCTCTCGTTTCTCTTTCGAACGATTTTCTCTTCCATAAAAATCCGAAATAGTACATGTAACAGACGACAGATCCGACAACTAAGCCTATTACCCAAGTACCGGCTTCACTCGCTGTAAAATGAGGAGTGAGACCAGTTGCAGCGTAAATAAAAAGTTGGGCGCCTAAAAATACTTTAGGAATTCCTGTACCAAGCTCCGGAAGCCGCTGCGTAGACACGATAAAAACATATGCTAGCTGAAGAATAATCAATGCTCCAATTACACTCTCAATCACAAAAGGATAAAAACTGTAAAGGACTAGATAACCTGTTGGTTCAAGCCGGACAAACAACAGAATGAATGAAATTACAGCGAGGACCAGTGAAATGGTTTGTCCTACTTGGGCTTCTTTGGTTTTGACCGAATCAAACGCTGTCGCGATTAAAAAAAAGCCTAGAAAGTCTGGTAACACATCGATTGCATTGACGTTAAAATCGAAGACGACTAATAGGCTTCCTAGTAAAACACGCTTGTGAAAGTTCATTTGTTCTTCGCCTCCTGTACTTGTGCTTGGATCCATTCTTCGGAAGGTCTGCTGTTAAACGCTGACACTAAGAATAGTTCACTTGGCTCTCGAAATTCCTCTTTGATAGTTAATTGCACAGTTCCCCACTCCCCGAGAAATAGTGCGGGTGAATCGGATTGCACAACCACAAATGAATCTCCTTTACTAATTGAAAGCGGCTCGTCCAATGGAACTTTCAACTCTTTATCGTTTAAGCGAACACTCAAGATTTCAATACGCTCATCTGGAATGATATCCATTAAAATGAAATCATCTTGTGCTCTATAAGACTCTGTCTGAGTTTCATTACTACCAACCCAAGATTGAGAAACAAGTACGTTGTTTAGCGGAAGCTTTTGTAGCACTTGAAGAGGAAACGACTGACTTGATTCATCTCCGAAATGAATAGTCAGTGTTTCAGCATTCTCTATAAACTCATAATAGCCATCGTGTGGCAATTGAATGGTTACAGAATAGATTGCGTGATACGGATACTCCACTTCAAGTTGCGCATTGATTTGAGGAGTCTCTTCAAAAAAGAAAATGTCTCCGTTGCCCGGTGCAAAGTTGTATCCATTGATCTCGACTTTTTCCACGTCAGCAGGTTCAAGAGTTTTCGTAATATACGAGACAAAAACTGAATTCAATTCCATATTCATTTGGCTCGCTACCACTACTGGCTCATCTACTGTTTTCGCCTCGTAGACACCGACGGACAACCAGCGAAACCCTAACAGAACGACTACTACAATCCAAAACTTCTTCATTCCACTATCCCCTAGAATTGATTTTCTTCAGTATAGTAGATTGGTTGATACTCGTATATCCTTTTATTCCATTTATTTGTATTTTATATTGAAAAGCTAGGCGTACTAAAATGGGCAACGCGTGGGAATAATGCTATGATAGAACGACTAGAGAGGTGACGATGACATGAAAAAATGGATGATAGTTCTCCCCATTGCCCTACTGATTTCCTGTTTATTAGTCATTCATTTTGACCTCTTCCGCTACTTGTATGAAAGAGATATTGACAGAGCACAAGCTTATTTGACTAGAAACTGGGCGTCTACACTATTACTAACCTTCTTAATCATGTTGATTCAACATACATTTACTATATTCCCTTTATTACTCGTCATCTCTATGAATGTTTTGATTTATGGACTACTACCAGGGTTTTTATGGAGTTGGTTTGCAAGCCTTCTGGCATCCGCCATCGTTTTCTACGCTGTTCGGTATTTAGTAGATGACTTGGTCGTCAGAAAAATCCCGAAATCAATTACACGCTCAATAGAAGCAAACAGCTTCCTGTATGTATTTCAAGCCCGTATCATTCCATTCATTCCTACTAGCCTCGTAAACTTAGCTGCAGGTCTTAGTCACGTGAAATTCATGCCATTTATCCTAGCTACCGCTATAGGAAACTTTATCTTTTTCTTCCTTTTAGCATTAGTGTCAGAAGGTTTATTAGAAGCGACAACGGAGCAATTTTCACTCTTTGGTATAGCGTTCGCGGCTCTTCTTATTTATTTAGTTCTCATGTGGAGAAAACGGAAATGGAAAAAACCAAAAGTGAAGACAGAAGAAAACCCGCCACACCTGTGACGGGTTTTTGTGGAATTACGACTGTTGATAAAATGCATCTGGAATTTTTCCGAATAGACGCTTGTGATAAAGAAGCGGCTCTTTGTCTTCATTATGAATAGAAGTCACTTCGCCGATTAGAATCATATGATCTCCAGCATCTACTGTATTGTAGACCGTGCACTCTAGCTGTGAAGCCGTGTCTTTTAATACAGCGACTCCATTTTGACCTGGGTGCCATTCACACTTGCCGAAGCGATCATCTACACGACTTGCAAATAGCATACACAAATCGCCTTGGTCAGCAGCTAAAATGTTAACATTGAAAGTAGTTGCATTTGTGAAAGCATCGTAATAAAACGCGTTTTTATCGATGGACCATAAAATTAAGAGAGGATCTATCGAAACCGATGCGAATGAATTTACGGTCATTCCAATCGGATTTCCGTCTGCATCTTGTGCAGTGACGACAGTAACGCCTGTCGGATAATTCCCTAGCGCTTGCTTAAATTGTGTAACAGCGTCCATACGGATCACTTCCTTCTTTCTAGTGTTTGTTCTCTTTTATCATACTAGATTGAGGAGTGAAATGCTTTCCATATACTCTCATTCAAAAGACTGATTTTTAGTTAGCAAAAGAGCTACATAAAACAAAATATGGAGTTCTCGTAATTGAGTAACTCCATTCTGTTTGGTGTTGGGTGTGTAGGGGCAGTATTCCGCGAGCTGAGCCAAAATCGAGTTACAAACGCCAGAAATACACTCCGGAATCAGCCGAACCCACAAAGGCTGTACTTCGCCTTCATGGGCACGTCTGATTTCCTCGGAATTTCTAGAGCGGCGTTCTCCACATCTAAAACAAGGTCTCAGCTTCCGCTTTTAATCCCGCTGGAGTCACCCCTACCCACTCTCGATATTCAGTTCTTTCGATACTATATACCCATGAATTTTTCAACTAAATTTATTGTCGATCTCGCTTTTTTGAATCATCAATTTCTTTTCTGCGCTTGATTGCTTGCTTCATGAACGCTTCAAAAATCTTACCTGAAGTTTCGTCACCAGCCATTGCAAATTCTTCCGGATGCCACTGGAAGCCGAATGCAAATTCATGTGTTTTACTTTCCATCGCCTCAATGATTCCATCTGTTGCACGTGCAACGACTTTCAAATCACGCCCAACTTGATCACATGCTTGGTGGTGGAATGAATTCACACGGAACTTTTCCTCCCCAAGAATTTTACCGATTTTAGAGTCCAAGTCTAACTCTACTTCATGAGAGCGGTAGGTACGAGGACCTTTTTGTAGGTGCAGATACGATTTTTCTTCTCGTTGCGCATGAATGTCTTGGAACATCGTCCCACCTTGCACAATATTCAACATATGCAGTCCGCGACAGACACCGATATATGGTTTATCGAGTTCTAGCATGAGCTTTACAAGTTCCGATTCCATTTGGTCGATTTCAGGTGCGATCTTGCCAAGTTTCAAATGCGGATTTTCATTATAATAAGAAGGGTCAATATCTTCTCCACCGGTAATAAATAGTCCATCCAGACGAAGCGAAAGCTCATCTAGATTTTCATCCCCCATTACTGGAATCATAAGAGGTAAGCCCCCGTATTTTAATACAGTTTCTACATATACAAAAGGTAACCAGAAATGATCTTGATTTTGTGACATTTCTGCAGATATCCCTATAAGTGGTTTCATGTCATTCATCCTTTCAAGTACAATGACTCTCTATACCCACTATTTCTTTGCTGTGAAACCTCTCGCCTGTTCTTCCAAATACTCGAGTACACGGCGATCAACTTGACCTCTAGATTGTTGGCGCTCTTCGAAGTTCTCCGTATGATGATACGTATCTAGTGCCTCAAGAACTTCGTCTGTTGAAACTTCTTCCAGTTTTAAATAACCGAGTTGATGAAGTGATGTTGCAAGTTGGGCTTCTAGTTCTTCTGTGATAGATAATACATCGTCTTCTCCAGTCTTCTCAAAATACAGATGACGAAGTTTCAATAACCGTCCCAGTTCTTGCACAGGATCTTCGTGATCATCTATTCGCAGATCAATATAGCGATCCGTATACCCGCCGTAGCTCCCATTCTCTTTCACAACAAGTAAAGCTGCTGATTGCCGCCCTCGACTATCTCCACCAGCTGCATCTCCAGCAAGTAAAGCTGCTAGCAAGCGCTCAGCCAAAGAACCTTCCGTTTGCTCAAATGTCGCTTCCATCTGTTCCACCACTTGCTGGCTCACTAGGATATTTCCTTGAATCGCATAATTCTTAGCTGCTTTTCCACCAGCCCAGTCGTAACAATCATCTCCTGTGTATGTAGCGCTTTGGCCTGTAGCATCCACTATACCCACTTGCCGCCATGCTGCATTTTCATCTTTTTTCGTAAGTGTCTCTACTACTTCAAGCGGGGAATGTCCTTTTTCTAATAATTCTAGTCCTCCAACTCCATAAGAAAGATTAGCAAGAGATTGTGTTGCGATAGCACCAACACCAGCTTTTGCAAACGGTACAACGGCTCCTACCCCTAAAAATTTTGAAGCAACTGCAATCCCGAGCTCTTTAGTTTCTGGATCAAATCCTACAATTGAAAATGTCATCGTATGCTCCTCTCAAACCTCATTCTATTTTCAGTGTAATCTGAAAACTTAGCTTTTCAAAGTAATTTGGTTTAGCTTTTTGTGAACTGGGTAATTTTAGAGTAGACGACAGATAAAAACTTGGAGGGATTCACTAATGGCTATGAAGTACACAGTAGAAAATTCAGTACAAGCAAAGCAAAAGGTTGAAGAACTAGAGGCTCAAGGATATTCACGAGACGATATTTATTTGTTCGCTCACTCAAAAGATCGTGAAGGTCATATTGCAGACATATTAGATACTGAAAAAGTCGGCATGAGTGAAAAAGGATTTTTTGAATCAATGAAAAATGCGTTTAGTAAACGAGGAGACCAACTTCGAAGCGATATGCATGCTGCCGGATTGACAGAGGCAGAAGCCGAAACCGCTGAGGAAGAGCTTGATCAAGGTAAGTTGGTTCTCATCGTAAATAAATAGAGGGGCAATTGCCCACCATCTGAGCTGCCTACATCTGTAGGCAGTTTTATTTTGCCTTCTAGTGCAAAAACACGTATACTTATGAACATACGTTCCCCTCCACTCTCTCTTCGAAAGGAATCCTCTTATGAAACCACTTATTGTAGCTGAAAAACCTAGCCAAGCAAAAGCTTATGCCGATGCATTCAAGACAAAAAAGCAAAAAGGATATTACGAAATTTTTCCAGATGAGATTTTTCCAGATGGTGCACTAGTAACCTGGGCAATCGGACACTTGGTTGAGCTACGAGAACCAAAAGAATATGATGCTAAATGGACAAGATGGTCACTGAAGTCACTTCCTATCCTTCCTGATGCCTTTGAATACAAAGTTGCTCGAGGCAAATATGAACAGTACAGTATTGTTCGAAAACTTATGAAAGAAGCAAGTTTCTTAATCAATGCGTGCGACATCGACCGGGAAGGTTCGAATATTTTTTACTCGATTTTGACACTCACAGGCATTCGTTCAAAACAAGTGAAACGGTTGTGGATTAACTCCCTCGAAACGTCGGAAGTGCGCAAAGGCTTCGCCAACCTTCTCCCAAACGACCGAGATCTACGTCTATATGAAGAAGCGCGTACGCGTCAAAAAAGTGACTGGTTGGTAGGCATGAACGCTTCTCGCATCTATACAATTTTGTTAAAGAAAAAAGGTGTGGCGACTGTATTTTCGATTGGCCGTGTGCAATCCCCTACTTTATATCTAATTTATCAGCGCACTCGTGAAATTGAGGACTTTCAACCAGAGCCATTTTTTGAGCTGGAAGGTAAATTTTCAACAGAGAATGGCAGTTATAAAGGAAAAGCTAAGATAAAAGAGAAAGAGCGAAAGATTGTTGAAAACATTTTAGAAGAGCACAAACTAGCAGAAGGACAATCTATACAGGCGACAGTTTTGGATGTCGTAGAGAAACAAAAACAGATACCACCTCCCCAACTTCATTCGCTCTCAAGCTTACAGCTCGCCGCGAATAAGAAGTGGAAGGCGAGTCCGTCTGCCGTTTTAAAGGCAGCACAAAACTTGTACGAAAAGAAAATCATTACGTATCCACGAACCGATACACGTCATATCACACCATCTGAATTTCACTATATAAAAAACATCGCGGCTGACTTGCAATCGTACATTGGATGTTCGTTCCCTTTGCAAACTGCTCCATCCAAACGATTTGTTGATGCTAGTAAGGTACAAGAACACTATGCCATCATTCCAACACGAAAAGTTCCCAAGGTCGGGACTTTGAGTGGCCTTGAAAAAAACTTGTATGATGAAATCACTCGTACTACTTTAGGAATGTTCCATTCAGCATTCGTCTTTCGTGAAACGACGATCACGACAGACGTTTCAGAATTACCGTTTTATACAAAAGGCACTGTTCCTCTAGAGTTGGGGTGGAAGCAGTTATTCCCACAAAAAGAAAAAGAAGAATTTCTTCCAAGTGTAGAAAAAGGGCAATCTGTCGAAGGAACCGTTCATATTGCGGAAGGCATCACAAAACCTCCAAAGCTCTATACGGAGGGACAATTGATTCAGGTCATGAAGACATGCGGAAAGCTAGTGGAGGACGCGGAAGACGCCGCATTGTTAAAAGAAGTAGAAGGACTTGGTACGGAAGCTACACGAAGCGGTATTATTGAGACTTTAAAAAAGCAAGCCTATATTGATGTTGTGAAAAATGAAGTACAGATCACAGAAAAAGGACGCATCCTTTGTCAATCTGTTGAAGGTACTTTGTTAGCAAGCCCTACAATGACCGCTAAATGGGAGAGCTATTTACAAAAAATTGGTCGAGGAGAAGGGACAGAGAGTCAGTTCCTTACGCAAATTACAGCTTTTATTCAACAAACGCTCGAAACTGTGCCTAGTCATTTAGAGACAAAGCAGTTCGCTGCACTGCCGGAAGAAGAAAGTGCAAGTCAGGCAATTACTTGCCCGCTTTGCAAGCAAGGTACTATTGTCTTGAAGAAGAGCTTTTATGGATGTTCGCGCTATAAAGAGGGGTGCACACAAACATTCCCCCTTCGAGTAGCCAGTAAGAAGTTATCACCTTCTGTTATCGAAACTCTATGCACGAAAGGTCGAACAGGTAAATTAAAAGGATTCACCTCAAAACAAGGCAAATCCTTTGCTGCACATTTAAAACTTGTGGACGGTAAAATTACATTCGATTTTTAAACAAGAGGCATGCAAGAATCAGTTTTCAACTGTGCCCGTCCAACTTGACATGCCTTGCTTTACGTTTATTACTTCGTAACCATCTTCTGCTAGCAGGTCACTTGCTTGTTGGGAACGATTACCAGATTGACAAACGACCACGTACTCTTGATTCGGATCTAATCCCTCAAGATTTCCAGCGCTTATTTCAGAGAGCGGTTTGTTCATAGCTCCTGGAATGTGGCCAGCATCATATTCGTTCGTTTCGCGCACGTCAATAACGAGTGCTCCTTGCTCTTGGTACTCTGTGACTTCACTGATATCTATAGTTTCGTATACTGCTCCTTCACTAGAACAGGCAGCTAAAAGTAGTGATACCACACCAATTAAAATTGCTAACTTTTTCAATTCATTCACCTCATACTAAAAATACCCTATAAGGTATGGGGATGTCTATTAAAAAAACTCGCCACTTAGGCGAGTTTTTGAATTTCATTTCTGAACAGTTGGCTTCACATCTAAATGGAATCGAGTTCCGAACGCCAGAAACACGCTCCGGAATCAGCCGCACCCACAAAGGCTGAAGTACGCCTTCATGGGCACGGCTGATTTCCTCGGAGTTTCTAGAGTGGCGTTCTCCACATCTAAATAGAATCGAGTTGCGCCTCCTAGAAATCCCGCAAGAAGCCATCGCGGCCTATGAAGCAAAGAGAGCTTCACAGTCCACGCTGTCTTCTCGCACAATTTCTGAACAGTCGGCTCCACATCTTAAATTAATAATTACTACGATCCTGCATGTTATTCTCAGAACGACGGTTTTCAATTTCCTCTACACGCTCTTCATGCTCGTGGTTCGATAAACTATCTTCGATTGCTGAAGGCTCACGTCCCTCATCTTCTAAAGCTGGGTTTAGTTCACCAAAAGCAGCAGGCCCAAAGTTCGGGTCAGTTCCAGGTGATTCTGCACCATAAGCTTTTGATTCATCGTAAGCTACAGGTTCTGACGTAGATGATTCAAAACGAGTAGTATCGTGGTGTTCAGATTCCACCGTCTCCGCATTTGTCATTTGAGGTTTTATTTCAAATGCATCATCCTGCACAACATGGTCTTCGTCGTATCCTGTAGATTCACCTTTAAATAACTCGCGATTTTCTTCAGGCGTATGTTCGCCTAGAGTGGGTTCATTATCAGTAAAGCGTTTGTTCACAAACTCCGTTCCTACCGTACCTGCAGCATTTGTTTCTCCGTGATAAGATTCATACGAATTCCCTGTCTCACCAAATGTTGCGTAGTCATCTGACCGTACCTCACCTTCAACATAAAGAATCGCTCCACCATTTGATAAATCATTAGCGTAGCTCTCTCGTTCATGATCTTCTAAATTCAAGCGATGCAGACTTTCAGAAGTTGCGTCCTCACCAGTGAAGAAAGATTTAAATCGATCCCAAAAAGATCCTGCTTCATGTGTATCGATTTGTGTATCCGTTGCATGCAGATGAAAGCGGTCAGGGTCTTTCGCTACAACGTGAATATCTGACTCATTGTATCCTTGCGCTCGCAATGATTCGATTTTCTGGTTCATTTCTTCCTGTGTCCAAGCTACTTCTACATGTCGTTTGTTTTCCATTTAATAAGATCCTCCTTCAAATTGGTAATTTTTTTGTTGTTAACTAGCTATTCCTTACTTTTAGAACACCTAAACCTGTTGACTCGAAATGTCATTTTTGTCATCAACTTGTGATGTTTAGTCTGGCGAAAGAAGGGGATAATACATACTAGAACTACAACTAGTTATGAAGGAGTGATAGAAATGGCAGGGAAAAATAATAAAGCGCTACTTGCTGCACTTGGTCTCGGAGCTGCTTATCTTATGCGAAACAAGGAATCACGTGATAAGTTAGCGAAACAATTTGAAACGTTTACGAACACTCCAATGCGTGGACAGAAAAATGATGCGAACACTACAGGTCAAGAAACGCCTGAGTCTATGAGACATCAAGGACTTTAGATGTGTAAAACGCCACTCTAGAAACTCCAAGGAAATCCAGCGTGCCCGTGAAGGCGTACTTCAGCCTTTGCGGGTGCGATGGATTCCGGAGTGTGTTTCTGGCGTTTGAAACACGATTCCAACCTGGAAAAGGTGTGTTAGACGGATTGTTCGGCAAATAAAAAAAGCCCTGAGGGCTTTTTTTATTTGCGATCTTCCCACTTCACTTCAGTACCATCTTCAAATTCCACTTCCAATTCAAACTCCTGATAATCGGTTACACCAAATGCTTCCGTTACCTGGGCAATCACATCTTCTTTTGCCAGATCAGCAGATAATTCAAAAGTAGAGAATATAGGATCAAGAGCCGTTACCGCTTCATCTCCACCCAAATTAATATCTTCTAACTTATTCACATATTCAAGTTCTGCACCTGACCTACCTGATTCAAAGTCAACATCAATGGCATCGTTTTCATCCGCCGTGTCGATGGAAAGATCAAAACTTGAGAAACCATATCCATCCGTCGTAACAAGATCACTATTTTCTACAGGAGAAGATTCTGCAGGTTGAGATTCTACAGTATTATCTTGTGTTTCATTACACCCAGCTAAAATTCCTGTCGTTAGAAGTAATGATACACCTGTCCATTTCGCCGTTTTTTTCATTTCCACTCTTCCTTTCATAAATCCATTTAAAATTATCTTTCCCCTAAACGATTTGTGTTAAACTGAAAAAAGACACTTGACAGAAAGGATGAAGACGTTGACCAATCTACTTGAAATTACATCTCGCGAGCAGTGGAAAGAACTACTAGAATTATCCGAAACACAACCTTTTTTCTTATTTAAGCACAGTACGACTTGTCCAATTTCTGCATTTGCACACCGCCAAGTCACCAATTTTCAAACAGACCTTCCTATCTATTTTGTAAAAGTGATTGAAAATCGTCCGATTTCTTTAGAGATTGCAGACGATTTAAATGTTACACATCAATCACCACAAGCTATTTTAGTTATGCATCGCTTAGCAAAATGGGATCAGTCTCATTACGACATCACAGAAGAAACGATGGCTTCTGCCATTGATTTCTTAATTTAACAGGAGGCCCTCCCATGGATCAAATTGTCCGCGTAAGTCAGTATTTGCAAGAAAATGCTGACCTATTAATTGATAAGATTGTAGAAGATGCATTGAAACATATTACGCTTGAATTGTCGGAAGAGCAGTTGCAGATTGCACGGCAGCAAAATATCGAATTTCTTCGGATGATGGCTCGTTCTTTCCCAGCAACAGATGAAGAAGCTGCTGCTGAATTACTTGACTGGGCGGAGAAACAAGGTGAAACAAATTCACAAAACATGGACGAATTTTCTCAATCCATAGAACCCTTTGCTCAAAACCGATTAGTATACTCTAAACATATTGCACAAGTAGCACTAGATTTAGAAGTAGGTCCTGCTCAGATTGTTCGAATCATGAACCGTTTCAATTATCTATTAGATGTTGCGATGGTCCAATCTATTCAATCGTTTGAAAAACATCAAGCAGCCAAGTTACGGGAGCGCCAAAATCAAATTAATGAACTTTCTGCACCTGTTGTCCCGGTTCAAGATGGTGTCGCTATACTCCCTCTAATTGGAATGATTGATTACGACCGTATTACTTATGTGTTGAATCATGTCGTTCCAAAGATCCCAAAGATGGAAGTTGATCACTTGATTATCGATTTTTCAGGGATTTTGACCATTGATTCTGAAATTGCACAACACATTTTTACTCTGCACAATGTATTACAGCTACTCGGAATACATTTATATTTCACAGGCATGCGTCCGAATATTACAATGGCCATCGTACAAGGGAATATCGACTTCTCTGATTTCCACACGTATGGTTCTGTACTTCAAGCACTAGCAGCAATCGAAAAAACACGATAATAAAGAAAGACTGCCGGCATTCTATCGCCGGCAGTCTTTTCTGTATTAATCAGGATAACGTTCTTCACTCGAAGACGAATCTTTCGTGTGACGATGTTTGTCCTCATCTTTTACCTTTTGATTCAATTCTTCGACTGGAATTGTATCCACAGTCTTCATATCATCATGCATATCATAAATACTTTCTTGATCCGTTTTCATTACCTCCGGATTATCCATGATACGCCCTTTTATATCTTGTTTCTCTTGTGTTTGGTCTTTTTTAGGATCGTGTTTCATAAAAAACTCCTCCTTATTTACGTACCATGTTTACAAGCATATGAGCAAGTGCATGCTGTTGCTCTTTATCTCCAGAGCGCCATAATTTTTGTAGTAAATTTTCTTCTGCATTACGTGGCTCTTCTTTTTTAGCCAGATATCCCGCGACTACTTCTGCTGTCTTCGCTAATTGTTCTTCTCCTAGACCCATTTTTTCTCCAAGAGCTACTTTATCTCCTAAATAAGATTTGAATCTATCAAAGTCTTGTAAGATCTGCTCCTTTTTTTCAGGTGATACGTTTTCCATTTCGTTTTGTACTTTGTTTTGAATGTTGTCCATTAGTGTCCAACTCCCTTTTGTAATATTCGTTCTATGCTTTCAGGTACATCCTCAGTTTTTCCAACCAAACACTCTTCTAAACATTTTTCCAAAAATTTGATTCGATTGGTCTAGGGGGTTTATATCCAATGTTAATGGGTATAGTTTACTAGATTGGCACAGTTTCAACTTATTTACTAAAGAGGAGGAGATTTTATTGTTTAATGAGTTTTATGTACGTGACATGCTTTCATTTTTACCTGATCTTTTATTAGCACTTTTTGTTTTATTAATTGGATTTTTCATTGCAAAGTTCATGGAGAAGCTCGTTTATAAAGGTTTGCGTAAGTTGAACCTTAATGAACGATTAGGTAACACAAAATCAAAATGGTCTGTGGAGAAAGTGATTAGTAAAGTAGTTTTCTTTATTCTATTATTGTTAGCTTTCGTTCTATTCTTTAACATCATGAACCTACATACTTTTGCTGCTCCGTTTGCTAGTATGTACGATACTTTAACAAGCGCATTCTTAAACATTCTAAAAGCTGGTTTGATTTTACTAGTCGCCTGGGTACTTGCCACTCTTGTAAAGAAAGGCATTCAAATGCTTGGCAACAAAGTAGACTTCAACCGCTTTGGTGAAAAAGCAGGGATGACGACTACTGGTGAGCAGACAACAAAATGGACAGATACAGTAGCAAATATCGCTTATTACTTGATCTTCCTATTATTCTTACCAGCCGTACTGAATGCACTTGGAATTGATGGATTAAGTGGTCCATTCGAAGATATGCTTTCAAGCTTCATCAACTTCATCCCTAAATTAGTATCTGCTGCAATTGTTTTTGCAATTGGATTCTTCCTTGCAAAACTTGTTCGTAATTTGGTAGAGAAATTCCTACACTCGGTTGGAATCGATCGTTTTACAGATAAACTGAATTTAAAAAATGATACCTCTACCTCTAATACGAGCCTTTCAAAAATTGCTGGTTTAGTGGCTTTCATTTTAATTTTGATTCCAATCACAATTACCGCTCTGGAAATTCTTGATTTAGAAGGAATTTCTGGTCCTGCGATTGCCATGCTCAATGACATTATGTCGATGATTCCACAAATTATCGTAGCTATCATCTTAGTCATTGTTGGTATCTATGTAGCAAAATTTGTGAAAGATTTTGTAATCAACTTATTGAATGGGTTTGGTATCAACAACTTAGCTACAAAGATGGGTTTAAACTCTACAAATGCAAAGAACTTTGATATAGCGTCTATTATCGGAACTATTGTCCAAGTAGTAATCGTCTTGTTATTCGTTATGGAAGCACTGCAACTCGTTAACTTAGAGTTCATGGTTTCACTTGGAAGTGCAGTCTTCGCTTACCTTCCAATGGTAATTGCTGCATTAGTTATCTTAGCTGTAGGTTTCTGGTTAGCAAACTTAGCTGAAAAATTAGTAGGAAGTTTGATGAAAGATGCATCAGGATCTCCTCACTTCTTACGCCTAGTAGCTAAATATGCTATCTTAGGATTTGCATTCTTCATGGCACTTAGCCAATTAGGATTCGCACCTGGTATCATTCAATCTGCCTTCATCTTAATCTTGGGTGGAGTAGCACTTGCTTTTGGTTTAGCCTTCGGACTGGGTGGACGCGAACATGCATCTCGTTACCTAGATCGTATGGAGAAATCAATTGATGAAGCAGAAGTTGATAAAGAGAATTACGAGCAGAAAAAAGAAGAAATGAAACAAAACGCGAAAGACGATGTAAAGGCTGCTCAAGAAGAAGAGCGCTTTATGCACGGAACTTCTGCTCATGGAGACGAGACACTAGCACAAGACGTCCCTCAAGATACAGGATTTAATCTTCCTGAAACAAATGATCTTCACCCATACCACGATTCACCGGAAGATCACCGTACTGACGAAGACCGTAAAGAATAACTTTATTTCCCCTCGGGCAGGTTCGCACAGCGGCCTGTCCGATTTTTTATGTGAGTTCTTGGACTCTTGGTTTCAGGCGCACTATAATGAGAGCTACAAGGAGCGATGTCGAGTGAAAAATGTAGCCTGGTACCGGATGTATCGAATAGTTTGGATGTCGATTAAATTTTTCCTGCAAGTCTACTTCTTCCAAAGAAAATATCGCGGTCGATTTACTCCTTCCGTTCAAGTGAAGTGGGAACGACTCATTGTAAAACAAGCGATAGAATACAAAGAAACAGCCCTGTATTTAGGCGGACTCATGATAAAAGTGGGACAATTTCTATCTGCACGTGCAGACGTTTTGCCTCAAGCCTTTATTGAAGAATTAGAGGGGATGACAGACCGTGTCCCTCCTGTGGAACGCGAGCTTGCTATGAAAGTTTTAGAAGAAGAATGGAACGGGCCCACCTCTCAATATGTCACATCCATCTCAAAAGAATCGATTGCATCTGCTTCCATCGGAGAAGTTTATAAAGCTACGCTTCTCGATGGCCGTGATGTTGCCGTAAAGATTCAACGCCCAGGCATCGAACGTATTATTCGGTATGACTTTCAGGCGATGCGTGTCGTTATTTGGCTTGCCAAGCGATTTACTACATTCACTAAGCAAATCGATTTTGACCTACTTTATAGAGAAATGGAAAGTACGTTGCTTCCTGAATTAGATTTCCTGCAAGAGTTGCGTCATGGTCGGTCGTTCCAACAACGGTTTCGTGATTTAGATGGCATCTGTTTTCCCATCTATTTTGAAGAGTATTCCACACGTAGAGTATTGGTGATGGAATGGATTGAAGGAACGCGAATCACGAATGTCTCTTATATGGAAAAACACGGTATTGATCCTACAGAAGTGACGAAACGGTTATTTAATTTGTTCTTAGAACAGATTCTGCGCAGTGGTGAATTTCATGCAGATCCACACGCTGGCAACATGATGATTCAACAAGATGGCACGATTGTTCTTTTAGATTTTGGAATGGTCGGAGCGATTACTCCTGATCAAACGCGCTCCATTATGAAAGCTATTCAAGGTATCTTGCTTGAAAATGACGATGAGATATTGGATGCACTTGAAGAGTTGAATTTCTTGTTACCCAATGCAGATCGGCCACTTTTGGCAGATACGATTCGACGCATGATTCATGCATACGAAACGAATGAGCTAGCTAAAATGGACAGTTATATTATCGAAAGACTGCTGACCGATATTCGTCATATTGTTCGCACGCAGCCTGTTCAATTACCTGCAGAATTTGCATTCTTTGGTCGAGCACTTACAACGTTTGTTGGTGTTCTCCATGCACTCGATCCGAGTGTGGACTTATTGGCTCTTGGGAAACCACGCATCTTGAGTTGGACACGAGATAAAGCACTTGGAAACGAAGATGTGAATCAACAAGACCGTGTCTTATCCTGGCTTCAAAAAGGGGCTGTTCCTTTACAAAAGGTGTATTCACTTTTGGATGAACCTGCCCGCTTACGCAAATTAGTTGAAGCTACAACAATCGAAAAAGTACGTGTGCAACATATCTTTTTAGATCGGGCTGTCCATGCGTTGATGGGAGCTATTTCATTAATTGCCTTTTTCACAGGCATATTCTTTCAACATGTTTGGCTCTCTACCCTATCTGCCATTTTCGGGATTGTATTCTTACGAAGCTTTTACAAAAAACGTTGAGCGATATGTATAAAAAAGAAGCCTCCGACTGAACTGTCGAGGCTTCTTTGCATCTAGTTAATTGCGTACGTATCGATTTCCTGCTGCGTGAAGTGCTGCAACTAGCAACAATACACATGTCACAATGAATAGAATTGTCGGGACATACCAGCTACCTGTTGTTTCATTCACGAATGCGAACAATACAGGTCCTGCTGCTGCAAGAAGATATCCAATAGATTGAGCAATTCCCGATAATTCTGCTGCATCCATAGCTGTCTTCGTGCGTAGCGTGAACATCATCATCGTCAGAGCAAAAGATGTACCTCCAGCGAATCCAATTAAAATCATCCAAAGGATTGTCATTGCTCCATTTGGATCAAGCAGTAAGCCAGTGAATCCAATGATGTAAAGAACACTGAAGAACCAGACAAGTGGACGTTGATTTACCATTTTCGCTGCCAAAATCGGAGCGATGAAGGTCATCGGTAACTGGGCAAACTGCATAAAGGATAGCATATACCCTGCAGAATCTGGGCTCATGCCCTTTTCAATCAACATCGCCGGTAACCAAGCGGCTGTCGTATAGAAAATCAAAGACTGTAACGCCATCATCAGTGTCACGCTCCATGTGACAGGAGATTTCAAAATAGATGGATTATCTACTATTTCTGAAGTGGCATCAATCGGTTCCGTCTTACGATGTTTCAATTGAGGTAACCAAATAACAATTGCCAGCACTCCAAGAATTGCCCAGACTCCTAATGAACCTTGCCATCCGAATGATGTTTCTGCTGCAACTGGATATGCAATTCCTGCTCCAAGTGCTGCTGATAAGTTCATGACGACAGAGAATACGGCTGTCAATAAACCTACATGCAGTGGGAAACGATCTTTAATAATGGATGGTAATAACACGTTACCAAACGCAATCGCAACACCAATAATAGCTGTTCCGAAAATCAATAGTGTAATTGAGCCACCCGAACGGAGCGCAATTCCCCCAACAAGTAACACTATGGACCATAATAAAGTAGCTTCTGTTCCAATTTGCTTGGCCACTTTAGGTGCAAACGGTGAAACTACTGCAAATGCCAATAATGGAATCGTTGTAAGTAGTCCTATTAATGTCGTTGACATCATGAGGCCGTTTTGAATAAATTCCGTTACCGGTCCAACTGCTGTTAGAGGAGAACGGAGAGTCAGTGACAAAAAGATAATTCCGAGTATAAACAGCACTAGTCCCTGCTGTTTCGTTGGTTTTGTCATATATATCCTACTTTCTATCATTGTAAATGTATCAAACCTTATTTAGTATACACCATTTCATTGTATGATGTCAGACCTCTATCTTAATTTCCTATGTGTTTTGCCCTATTTTAAGTAGTAGAGGTTTGTTCAAACAGGTGTCTGGGTATTTATTAGTCAAGTGCACGAAATACCTGTAAGGAAAGTAAAACAAACCGACATTTAGGAGGAATTCAAATGGAAAAATTAGTAGCCGGTCAAAAATGGTTTAAAGTTGGAGCAGCAGCATTCTTATCTTTAGGTTTACTAACAGCTTGTGGAGATGGCGTCGATCAAGACAACATCGATGATGGTACAGAGCAAGAAATTGAAGAAGATGTAAATGACGCAGAAGATAATATGGATGACACGGATGAAGAAGATTCAGAGTAATTCATGGTCCAAATCCCTACCCTCTATCTAACTAGATAGAGGGTTTTTCTATGAAGTGCCCTAAGTCCCTACTGTTCTTTGATTTCAAATTTTTCATACTATAAAAATAAGAAATTCGCACTCTTTCTTTTTTATTTTTTCGATTTATACTGACACTAAAAGTTGTTGTAAACGGCAAACTTGTCCGAAAGGCAAGGACGCAAAGCCATGAGCCTAAGCATACAGTGTATGTAAGGTCGTCAGGTTGCCAACATCCTACTAGGATGCTTGGTCAAACATCATCCTAGGAGGGAATCATCATGAAAAAAATCGTTGTTCTATTCTTTACTCTCTTGCTATTCATCGGAGGTAGTCCTGCAATGGCGCAAACACCAGACCGTGCAACTTGGCTATGGAACCCATGGATGTTCTATGATTCGCCAGAGTCCACATTAGCGTTCTTACAACAAAAGAAAGTTTCAACTGTCTTTGTGCAAATCGATTCAGACATCCCACGCACAAACTATCATGCATTCTTGACAGGTGCTCATAAAGCGAATATCAAAGTGTTTGCTTTAGACGGGGCTCCAAACTGGGGCAACACTACTGGCGCTAAAGCAAAAAACAAATTCAAAAACTGGGTAGCCAATTATCAAACAACTGCTCCAGCTACAGCAAAGTTTGATGGCATCCACGTAGATATCGAGCCTTACGGACTTCCTGAATGGGAAACGAAACGTGCCGCAACTGTTCGAGGCTTTCAAAATGTAATCACAGAGCTTGCTACCTTTTCAAAGACACACAAATTACAGTTTGAAGCAGACATTCCATTCTGGTTTGATGAGATCACTTATAAAAATCCAGCTTACGGAAAAGGGAACTTAGCAGAGTGGACAATCAAAAATACAGATGGTGTTGCCTTAATGTCTTATCGCGATACAGCACAAGCGATTATTGATATTTCTTCAAAAGAGATGGCTTGGGGGAATACGTATGGAAAGAAAGTTCGTGTAGGTGTCGAAACGATGGAGTCTAAGGACTATCCTTTCATTAGTTTTCATGAAGAAGGCGAACAAGCGATGGAACGGGCATTAGTAGATGTCAACACTGCATTTAGGGGTTATTCTTCATTTGCAGGAATTTCTGTGCATCACGTTGGCAGTTGGATGAATATGCGCCCTTAAAAACC
Source organism: Chryseomicrobium aureum (assembly GCF_016909155.1). GTDB lineage: Bacteria > Bacillota > Bacilli > Bacillales_A > Planococcaceae > Chryseomicrobium > Chryseomicrobium aureum. The sequence continues at coordinate 151,641 of NZ_JAFBFG010000002.1, read as the reverse complement.
GTCAAAATAAAGAGAGTTTGTATAGTGTGCAGGGGAAGCTTTCCGCGGGCGCGGGCTGAGCCTCGGTCTCAGCTTCCGCTTTTTATCCCGCTGGAGTCACCCCTGCACACTCTATCAAGTTAGTCACTTTATCACACCATTTTAAATAAATGGTTTCTTGGCAATAGAACGGGCCGCATGCAATCCACTCGTTGTAACGCCAATTGTACCCCCTCCTGGGAAGATATGATCTCCGCATAAATAGAGCCCAGGCAAACCTGAGCGATGGGACGCTGCACCAAATAACGCATGCCAAGGCGTTTGTGCAAATCCTCCAACGTATCCATTTGTACGTAGTGTATAGTTCTCCCAGCCACGCGGAGCACCATCTTCGATAAAATCAATGGCTAGTTGAAATCCCGGGTAATACTGTTCGACAGCATCTAAAATCCGCTTCTTTATCATTTCTCTATATGCGTCATAAGATTCTTTTGTTTTCCAGTATTCCAAGTTTGTATGGGTAGAGATGGTAACCGTCTGATACCCTTCCGGCGCACGTAATCGGTCTTCTGGTTTTGAAACAGAGACAAAGAAGTGCCACCCTTCGTCCATCTCTCCATTTGGTCCATGTGAGATTTGCTGGAAAGGTGCAAAAGACTTCTCTAGTTTGGAAGAGTCAATCGCAATATAAAGGGAGTATGTACCCCACGTCGACTTTTGAGGCATCAGTTTTATTTTTTTCGGTAGTTGTTCCCATTGATGCGGCTCGAGCAATCCTTCCAAAGAACGTGGATCTCCATTGAATACAACTGCATCCGCTTCGTAGATGGTTCCTCGATGGTCCTCTACTGTCCATCCCGATCCGTCTCGTGTGAGTTTTGTAACAGTACGTGGCTTTTTCACTCGGCCACCATGAGACATAATCACTTCCGCTAGCACTTCCCCAAAGCGATACAGGCCTCCATTCACATAATAGGCGCCTTCATGATAAATATCGAGTGCAATACATGAAAACAGTGCAGAGGCATGCCGAGAAGTCGTCTGCATACTATCGATTAGAATCCCATCTAGTATATGCCGAAACTCCTCAAGGTCGTGTAGCCCGTGCTTTCTTAGGATAGACTCAAGTGGCTGGAGTAAAATAGGTACTAGCTTCAAATGGGTGGGGCGAAGAACTTTTGCTACTGCCGTCACATCTTGAAGTTGGTCAGGTGGCATCACAGGCAGAGGCTTCATCAATGTTCGAATCCGGTTCGCTAAATCGAAAACTTCTTGGTAGAAACCTTCAATTTTCTCCTCATTTCCAGGAAAGGCGCGTTGCATCTCCTTTACATGCTTTTGCCGGTCCTTTGAAAAAGAAATTGTTCGGTGCGGATGATGAAGATCCATAACGTGGTCTAGCTGTTGTGCTTCCACTTCCACGTTCAAATACCGAAAAATCCGTTCGTGAATGCCGCCAGGTTCTAATGCCATACCAAGTGTTGCACCAGCAGCGAATGTATAGGGGTGACGTCTATATTTCCCGGCACACCCAGACAGCTCTGTCATCGCTTCCAAAACAGTGACCTGCGCACCGTCTTTTGCCAGTAATGCACCGGCAGTCAATCCTCCAATCCCTGACCCAACGACTATCACCTTTTTCATAACCCCGCCCCCTTTTAGTTCTACAGTAAAAAAAGTAGAAGAAGAACGCAATTTCCCTGCCTGACACTTTCTATTTTTCTGATTAGTCGGTATACTTGTAATTGATTCGAAAACCGTAATAGTTAGGAGAGAAATTATGAGTTTACCAAACCGTACAGAAGTACCAACACAAGAAACATGGGATTTAACCCACCTGTTTGCATCAGAAACTGACTATGAAGCTGCTATTAAAGAATTAAAAGAAAGTGTCACATCTTTTGAAACAACCTACCATGGCAACATTTCAACTGCTGAGGATGTGCTGAAAGCTGTAGCTGCTTATGAAGCCATCTACAAGCAATTGATTCCAATCGGTACATATGCAAGTTTAGCAATGAGTGTAGACCAAACAAATGAAGAAGCACAGATGCGCGCGAGTAAATTTGGTTCTGTATCTGCACAATTAGGAAGCCAAATGGCATTCTTAGAAAGCGAGCTTTTAGCGCTATCTGAAGACGTATTAACGGAAGCGAAAAATCAATCTGCAGAATACAGCAATTATTTAGAAGAACTCCTTCGTGCAAAGCCGTATCAATTGCATCCAGAAGTAGAGAAGACATTAGCTGCTCTTTCTACAGCATTCGATGCGCCTTATGAGTTGTACAACACAACTAAAATGGTCGACATGAACTTCCCAGATTTTGAAGCAAGCGGTAAAACACATGGCTTGAGCTATGTTGCATTTGAAAATGAGTTAGAAACAGAAAACGATTCAGAGGTTCGTCGTACAGCATTTGCTGCTTTCTCGGAAAAGCTGCGTCAATACCAGCACACGACTGCAAAGACGTATGACATGCACATCCAACGTGAAAAAACGATTGCAGACCTTCGCGGCTATGACAGTGTATTTGATTACTTGCTGTTCAACCAAGAAGTAGATCGCACATTGTACGACCGTCAAATTGATTTGATCATGAATGAATTAGCTCCGCATATGCGCAAGTACGCCAAATTACTTCAGCATGCGCATGGTTTAGATAAAATGACTTTTGCAGACTTGAAAATCTCATTAGATCCTAGCTACGAGCCAGAGGTGACGATTGAAGAATCGCGCAAGTACATGCAAGACGCACTTGGAATTATGGGCGAAGATTATATCGATATGGTCAACCGTTCATTCGATGAGCGCTGGACAGACTTTGCTAACAATAAAGGAAAATCAACTGGCGCATTCTGCTCAAGCCCTTATGGTTTCCACCCATACATCTTGATCTCATGGTCTAGCAAAATGAATGAAGTATTCGTTTTAGCACATGAATTAGGACACGCAGGTCATTTCTACAACGCGCACAAGCATCAGAACGTATTCAACTCACGTCCGTCTCTTTACTTCATCGAAGCTCCATCGACTATGAATGAGATGTTAATGGCGAATCACCTACTGAGCACTTCGAATGACCCGAAATTCAAGCGCTGGGTGATCTCGTCGATTGTAGCGCGCACATACTATCACAATTTTGTCACACATTTATTAGAAGCAGATTACCAGAGAAAGGTTTATGAACTAGTCGATTCAGGGAACAATGTAAATGCAGGCACATTAAATAAACTGAAACGTGAAACACTTGAGCAATTCTGGGGTGATGCTGTCGAAGTGACAGAAGGCGCAGAACTGACTTGGATGCGCCAGCCACACTATTACATGGGACTTTATCCATACACATATAGTGCAGGTCTCACAATCTCGACTCAAGTTTCCAAACGCATCTTAGATGAAGGCCAACCAGCTGTTGAAGAATGGTTGAAAGTTCTTCAAGCGGGCGGTACGAAAAAACCTGCTGAACTTGCGAAAATGGCTGGTGTGGACATCACAACAGAGCAACCTCTTCGCGACACAATAGCGTATATTGGTGAATTGATTGATGAACTTGAAAATCTAACAAATGAGATAGAAGCACAGAGCTAAACTGCTGTCTGCTTCTGTCTTTCTGAAACGACCTAGGCTCTAGGTCGTTTTCTAATAAAGTGAGGAGTGGACGGTATGGTTAGACAATGGAAACGCGTTTGGGAAGCACGTAAATGGATGAAACAAAATGAAGGATTTTTGCCAACTTGGCATGCTTATTTGGGGTACCGTCTAAATTTCTTTGATGAACTCCAGCAGAATGGTGCTGTCGGTGCACAAGTCAAAGACCGTGAACTTCTAGAAAACTGGGTGCAAACGGGCTTGATTCTTGGTCACTTGAAGAAAAAAGGCGACAAGATCTATCCAAGCACGCAAATGAAGAATTATTTCACAAAATCAAGTGATGTAGCAATCGGTGACTTACTCGTTGAAATGATGGAGTTACATATTCCTTCGTTAATGGATTATGCACCTGTGCTAAAAGGAGAGACACCTCGCCGCACGTTTGATGGAGATGAGCACGGCACAGCTGTGGCAACCACATCTTCCTTCATTGAACAAATCAGTTACCGTGCTGTAAAAAAAGTTGTTTCTGAAATTGGTTGCGAAACCATTTTAGATATCGGCTGTGGAAATGCAGGATACATCCGACGTCTCGCAGAAGAATTTCCACATAAAGAGTTTGTAGGCATCGATTTAAATAAAGCAGTTGTAGAAGATGCTAAAAAGAACACACAAAGCCTGACAAACGTACGTATCGAACAGCAAGACCTTCGTGAATGGGACAATGAAGGCAAAACGTTTAGTTGCATCATGATGCACAATCTCCTTCACTATTTCTCTCCAGTAGAGCGTATGGAATTGATGAAAAATATTGAAGGTCTTCTAGACAAAGATGGCGGCATCTCTTTGATTACTCCACTTTATTTATCCGATCATGGCCAGGAGTTTTCGGCAGCGTTTAATAATTTCTTATCCGTCCATAAAAATCTGCATCGTCTGCCAACTGCTGAAGATGTAGAAGTTTTAGCTGCTGCTATTGGTCGCAAAGTCACGAGCTTGAAGCCGATTGTGAAAGAAGGCGGATGGTACTCGATCGTAATCAAATAGTCATAGATGAGGAGAACGTTTTCATCACTTATTATGTTGAGTTCCGTTGCGGGGCTGCTTTCCGAGGGCGCGGCGTGAGCCTAAGGAGAAGCACTTTAATCATTCAAATTCTGCTGGAAATGATTGCGTAAGAACAAACTAAGAAGAATCGCGCAGGGGCCGCTCGAATTGAGCGGCCCCTGTCCTTTTCATTTTTAATTTGGTCTTGAAAGCAATCGTTGGAAGTAGAATTGAATTGTTAAATAGCACTACTAAAAAGCAGCATGCTTCTTCTACTTGAGAGGCATGCTGCTTCTGTTTTTTAGTGACCACACTTATAAAAGTTTTGTCTCAAGTTGATCTAAAATCGATTTTGGGAACACAGCACGGACCGTCATCAACGGATCGACCATTTGGCACACTTCCACATTCCCAACCGCACTCATCAACATCAACGCATCCTCAAATGACAAGTTTGAATACGCAACCAAACGATTCACCAATAAGTCAGTCGCCAGCTTTGCCGCTTCATCCAGTGTCTCAGCTGAAGCGATTTGCGTGAAATAGCGCCCATTTTCTAAAATCGGTTGTTCGATTGTCATGCCTTTTATAACTTCTAACTTTACTGTTACAGATCCAGCGACTTCCACACCCGATACAGAAACTTCACCGTCCCCCATAGCTGCATGCAAATCTCCTAAAGCAAATAAAGCACCCGGTGTATGGACTGGAAAATAGAGTGTTGCTCCCTCAGTGACCATCTTGTTATCCATGTTCCCACCATGTGCTCCAGGTGTCCCACAGTTTACATCTTCCCCTGCTGGTGCGACCCCAATGACACCAATCATTTTTCGCACCGGCAAGCTCAACTGATTGAACAATACACGTCCATACCGCACATGCATCACTTTTACTTTCATTTCTTCCACCTGTTCACCAAGCGCACCTAGACCAGGCCCTACCATCATGACACCCTTCACATCTGTTTCAATGGCCAAGATAGTAACCTTTAAAGCATCTCCAGGCTGAGCACCTTCTACATAAATGGGACCTGTTGCGGGATTGATTTGATTCCAGTCCAGTTCTGCAAGAGGCTGTTTCTCCGATTTGATTTGATCTGTAAAGCAATCAAATGTTTCAATCGTCAAGCTCTCTCCATCTTGTGCCGTATAAATCGGAGTATGATTTTTAGAAAACGAATAAATGTTCCCTTCCGTCTTTGCAATCACTTTCATGAATCGAATCGCCTCCAAGTTGTCTTTTATAACTCATCATACGTGAGCGGAATATCTTGGCTACGAATGAGAGAATTTAGTTTCCCTTGTGCTTGCGTCACAAAACGCGTTTCATTGACCTCTGTTGATGCTCCATCGTTGAAGCGGAATGTGTACCAAGATGGATCTTCTGATTCGGGCGGACGAACATGGTAGATGACTTCTTCAACATCCTGCCACCCATATACTTGAAGCTCTTGTTGGAAAGGGGCCCGGTACACAATTTCTTCCTCTGTGACTTGAAAATACCCTAATGCAGCTCCATAAAAACAATAAAGTGATGCGCTGAGTAGTAGAATTGACGTCAGCACCGTCCACTTCTTCACATCTAAAATCCACAAGAGTAGTGGCGCGGCTACTAGTAATCCAACGGCAACTCCATATAGTAGATAACTTGATGGATACACATAGGTAAACAATCCATTACGCACATAATAAGCAGTTTCTGTAACGACCACTGGCGCAATCAACCAAATAATAGGAGAAAAAAGTAGCATACTAATGGCAATCGCCATAAAGACATGTCGAGCACTATAATTTTTCATAAAATCCTCCTGTTTTCCCGTTTAGAATAAAAGTTAGTAGGGTATAAAAGTACTATTTCCTGTTCAAAAAATGAAAGGAGACAACACTATGATTGAATTAAAAGATGTCACAAAAACGTTCCCGGATGGGACAAAGGCATTAGACACGATTACTGTGACAATCCCCGAAGGTAGCTTAACTGTCATTATCGGGCCAAGTGGATGCGGGAAAACTACGCTGATGAAATGCATTAATCAATTGGAAAAACCCTCATCAGGAACCATATCTATACATAATAAACCTATCTCTAGTATACCTGAGGTTGAACTTAGACGCGATATCGGATATGTCATTCAGCGGATTGGCCTCTTCCCCCACATGACGATTGAGAAAAATGCGAGTTTAGTCCCTCAACTAAAAAAATGGCCAAAAGAGAAAGCACAGGAACGTGTTCGAGAGCTAATGAATCTTGTTGGCTTGAACCCAGATACATATTTAAAACGCTATCCGCTTGAGCTTTCAGGTGGACAACAACAACGAATTGGTTTTGTACGCGCATTGGCGGCTGACCCTTCTATTCTTTTAATGGATGAACCTTTTAGTGCACTTGACCCGATCAGTCGCGAACAGCTGCAAGATGAGTTGATTTCTCTTCAGAAGAAAATCCAAAAAACCATCGTGTTTGTGACCCATGATATGGATGAAGCGTTGAAAGTGGCCGACCATATCATCTTGATGCGAAATGGGAAAATCGAGCAAATGGGATCACCGGATGAAATTATTCAAGCCCCTGCGAATGAATTCGTAACGCAGTTCATTGGTCTAGAACGTTTGCAAAAAAATCGTTCTTGGTTGGACGTACCACTCCATGCTTTAGAGTTAACTTATCAGAAAGAACTTGATCCATCGATTCGTTCTTTCCGTATTAGCAATAAGGCGACAGTTCGAGAAGCTATTTCTCAATTTGAAAAACATCAGGTGAGTCATCTTATGGTAGCCAACGGAAATGAACTTGTTGGATTTATCGACCACTTTGCACTTCTACAGTCTGCTACAAATCAGGAGGTGGGCGCATGAATACACTCACAGAGTTTTGGCAGACCATCGATTCGCGAAGTGATTTAATATGGGATTCATTTGTACAACACATGTATTTATCATTTGTTGCTTTGTTTATAGGATTACTGATTGCTTTACCGCTCGGGATTTTAGTTGCCCGCTATCAACGTTTGGCTGAACCTATCATTGGCGTAACGGCAGTTTTCCAGACGATTCCGAGTCTAGCGCTTTTCGGATTTTTAGTACCTCTAATCGGCATTGGTTCCAACACGGCTTTAATCGCTTTAACGATTTACGCCCTCTTACCAATCGTTCGGAACACTTACACTGGTATTACCGGCATTGATTCTTCAATCATTGAAGCCGGAACCGGGATGGGAATGACAAAAGGAGACATCCTTTGGCGGATTCAATTACCACTTGCCCTTCCTTTCATTATGGCGGGAATTCGGACAGCCACAGTGTTAACGGTCGGGATTGCGACACTAGGTACGTTTGTTGGAGCCGGTGGACTTGGAGATGTAATCTACCGAGGACTTCAATCGTATAACAATTCATTGGTACTTGCAGGAGCTCTTCCTGTTGCATTTATAGCATTATTTTTTGACTTCACATTGAAGTGGGTAGAAAAACGCAGTACACCAAAAGGGATGAAACGATAACGAGGAGGAAATAAAAATGAAGACATGGAAAAAAGGAATGGTTGCAGTAACCAGCACGGCTGCACTAGTATTAGCGGGATGTGGTGGCGATTCATCAGGTGGAGACGGCGATAATGAAATCGTTGTCGGAGGCAAACCTTGGACAGAGCAGTTCATCTTACCTCAAATTATTGGTCAATACTTAGAAGCCAATTCTGATTATGATATTAAATATCAAGAAGGACTTGGGGAAGTATCGATCCTAACACCAGCAATTGATAATGGAGATATCGATATTTATGTCGAGTATACAGGAACAGGTTTAAAGGATGTATTAGGACTTGATTCTGAGGTTGGAGAAAGCGCAGAAGATGTTTTCAATCGTGTAAAAGAAGGCTATGAAGAAGAGTTCAATGTAACATGGTTAGAACCACTCGGCTTCGAAAACACATATACACTGGCTTACACAGAGGACAGCGGCATTTCGGCGATGACGTATAGCGATTTAGCTGAATTGTCCAAATCACAAGATTTAGTATTTGGAGCACCGCACTCGTTCTATGAGCGTCAAGGTGACGGCTATGATGATTTAACGTCGACATATGGTTTTGAATTCTCAGGCACTGAAAGTTTAGATGCCAACATTATGTATGAAGCATTGCGTAATGGCGACGTGGATGTCATTCCTGCCTTCACAACAGATGGCCGTATCGAGCGTTTTAACCTTCAAATGACGGAAGATGATATGGGCTTCTTCCCGAAATACGATGCAGCTCCACTTGTTCGTATGGAAACACTTGAACAATTCCCTGATCTTGAAGAGTTGATGAATGCGTTAGCAGGTAGCATTTCTGAAGAGGAAATGATTGCTATGAATGCTCGCGTAGATATTGATGGCGATCGCGCAGAAGATGTAGCACGTGACTTCTTGATTGAAAAAGGTTTAATAGAAGAATAAGTTTGATAAAGAAAAGGCAGTAGGGATATGCGTCCCTACTGCCTTTTTCTATTGTATGAAGTTTCGACTTCGAATGGAATCGAGTTGCCGCTTCAGATTTAAAATTAGTTTCCATAACATGACTGAGGGCACAGAAATGAGTTTCGATGGCACAGAAATGCTCGCTCGGGGAACAAACCTACTCCCGCAGGGTACAAAAATAGCCGCTCAGGGCACAAACCCCAAGCGGCGTTCTTATTTTGTTTCGACTTCGAATAGAACCGAGTTGCGTTCTCCACATCTAAACGTTAGAAGAACATTCCTGCCACAGAAGCGCTTAGTAGTGAAGCAAGCGTACCTGCTGCTACTGCGCGAATTCCTAGACGAGCAATATCCGGACGACGGTTTGGTGCAAGTTCTCCAAGACCACCGAGTAAGATTGCCATCGAGCTCAAGTTTGCAAATCCACAAAGTGCAAAGCTGACTACAAGAACTGTCTTAGGAGACAAGTTTGGAATTTCTGGTGCGAATGCAGAATAGGCTACGAATTCATTTAGAACTAGCTTTTGCCCAATGAATGAACCCGCTTGTACAGCCTCAGCCCACGGAACACCGATAACAAACGCAAGTGGAGCAAAAATCCAACCTAAGATTTTTTCAAGTGTAAGAACTGGAAGTTGGAAATCCAAATTCACAAAGTTTAATAGCCAGTTCATACCGCCTGTTGCGCCACCTAACAAACCATTGATCAATGCAATCAATGCGATGAACGCAATCAACATTGCCCCAACATTAAGAGCTAAACGAAGTCCATCACTTGCTCCGTTTGCCGCAGCGTCAATGACGTTAACTGAATTTGTGTCTTTTTCCATTTCAAAGTTTGTATCGTCAACTTCTTCTGTTTCAGGAATCATCATTTTGGCCATGATCAGACCTGCTGGTGCAGCCATGAAACTCGCTGCTAGAAGGTATTCTAAAGGAACACCAAGTAATGCATACCCGACAAGTACAGAACCTGCAACGGATGCAAGTCCTCCAGTCATTACCGCAAACAACTCAGATTTCGTCATTTTCGATAAGAATGGTCGAACGACAAGCGGTGCTTCTGTCTGCCCAACGAAAATGTTCGCTGCTGCAGAAACCGATTCCGCTTTACTAGTACCTAATAGTTTAGATAATGCGCCACCAATAAATTTAATGATGATTTGCATGACGCCAAGGTAGTAAAGAACAGAGATTAAAGAAGAGAAGAAAATAATGATCACAAGAACTTGGAAAGCAAAGACGAAACCTACGCCGTCTACTGGATCTCCAAGAGGACCAAATACAAAGGCAATCCCTTCATTTGCGTAGCTAATCATATTTTGAACAGCATTCGTTAAACCTAATAACGCTTTACGACCAAATTCCCATTCTAATACGATGAATGCAAAGAGAATTTGAATCGCTAAACCACCTAAAATTGTACGTGGTTTAATGGATTTCTTTGCTGAAGACAGTAAAAATGCAATTCCAAGGACGACAACAATACCTGCAAGACCCCAGAGAATATTCAACATGTGCACCTTCTTTTCGTTTAGTGTGTAAGAAAGGAAAACGCTTTCTTACATGAGTCACCCCTTGAAGATGTCTGACGACAGACAACTATCGGCATCTTATCAAACTTTTCACGAAAAGTAAATGAAAAGCTCTCTCACTCGCCGAATTCTATCTATTGTCTTATTTTCACATGTTCCCTATCTTTTTGCCATTAATAAGTACACAAAGTACGGTGCACCAATGAGTGCAACGATTACACCTGCTGGAATATTCCCGCTATCGAGTACTGTGCGTCCAATAGTATCAGCGACTAATAAAAATAGACCTCCGATTAATAGACTAATCGGCAAAAATAATTGATGCCGTGGACCTACAAGTTGACGAGCAATATGAGGAGCCATCAGTCCTACGAATGAGATTCCACCAGTCACCGAGACCGCTGACGCAGCAAGAGCAACGGCAATGACACTCAAGGTCATACGTTCACGTTCAATTGGCAGTCCAAGCCCTATCGCCACTTGTTCACCTAAACCTAAAATATTTAACCTGTAGGCTTTTATAAGAGCAATCGGTATGAGCACAATCATCCATGGAAGAAGCGATACAACGAATGGCCAATCTGTTCCCCATATATCTCCTGCCAACCAGCGGGCAATAAAATCAACTTTTTCCCGGTCTGCTGAAGATATCAATAACACCATTAAACCCGACAGCGCCATCGAGAATCCAACACCTACTAACACGAGACGCACGGGTTGAACGCCGAGTATACGGTCGTATGAAAAGAAGTAAATCGCAGCAGCTGTTAAAAAGGCTCCTAAAAATGCGATGACGGGCAATGCGTAAACAAATACGCCCACTTCAAGCGGGAAAAATAAGAAGTATATAGCTACGGCAACCCCAGCTCCAGAGTTGATCCCGATAATTCCTGGGTCCGCCAAGTCATTTCGCGTGATTCCCTGCAATAATGCACCTGATAATGCCAATGCCATTCCCGCAAGGAGTGTGACTAAAATACGTGGCAAGCGAATATCAAAGAACACAAACTCTTCTTTAAAGGAACCATTCCCTGACAAGATGGCACCGATTCGGTCATACGATACTGCCGCATCCCCAAGACCTAAACTTACAAAGATTGTCGTGAGAATAGCTAAGGCAAATCCACCAAGGTAATACTTTTGTCGTTTTCTAGCCTTTGCATCAATCATCGGAAAGCACCTCCTCCTTTACGAACTAAGAACAGGAAGAAAGGCAAGCCTAAAATAGCTACGACCGATGCAACAGGTGTTTCATAGGGTGCATTGATGGTTCGGGCAACCGTGTCTGCAAAAAGCATGAAGAGAGCTCCGACGACCAATGACATCGGCAACACAAACCGATAATCTGTACCTACAATTGGGCGTACTAAGTGTGGCACCATCAAACCAAAGAACGCTAAATTCCCCACAAGCGCTACAGCTGAACCTGTTAACATCACAACAAGTAAAAACATGATGATTTTCACACGCAGCGTCTTTTGCCCAAGACCTACTGCCACTTCCTCACTTAGACTTAGAATTGTCAAATGACGTGAGTACAGGATAGCCACAAGCCCTCCTACTACGACGAACGGCACCATGATGCCTACTTGTGTCCATGTTGTACCAATCATGCCTCCTGCTGTCCACATCGAAACCTGTTGTGAAAGTTTGAAATAGATTCCGACCCCTTCAGCAATCGCATAAAGGAAAGCGGAAATCGCAGCACCTGCAAGTACAATGCGAATTGTCGAAAATCCTTCTGGGTGAAACGAACTCAATCCAAAGACGAGAGCAGCTCCAACAGCGGCTCCTATGAAACAAGCAATCATTACTCCGATATAAGGCAATGATGGAAACAGCGCTAGTCCTACAGCAAGTGCCGCATTAGCTCCCGCTGTGAGACCTAATAGGCCTGGATCAGCGAGCGGATTACGTGTCATCCCTTGAATAATTGCCCCGGAAACGCCAAGAGCCGCGCCAACGAGGGCAGCGGCTACTTCACGTGGAATACGAATTTCTTGAAGGATCACAGCAGCACTGGTCAATTCACCGATACCAAAAGCCGCTAAGACGTCTTTGAATGAAGTGTTCGCTGCACCTACCACGATGGCGAGTACAAATGCAGCAATCAGAACGACAATACTGATTGACAGTTTATAACGAAACGGGTAGTTTTGTAGCTTCCACTTCCACATATTATTCTCCTAAAAATCCGTCTTCAAATGTATCCAATTGGAAATCTAATGTAATCGGGTCATTGAAGTAGAATGCTTTTGAGTCTACTTCGATTACACGTCCCTCTTTCACAGCTGGAATGTTTTTAAATGTTTCTGTTTCTGCAAACGAGTTGTCCGCTTCTGCACTGCGACTCCAAACAATGTAGTCTGCTGCGTATTCTGGGAGTACTTCTGTTGATAACGCATAGTAGCCATCGCTAAGGGCCATTTCTTGCACTTTTTCTGTCATACCAAGCCCCATTGCTTGATATAAGATTTCTGTTCCACGGCCCCAGTTATCGCCGAATACGTACAACTGTTTATCAAAGCTTTCGATAACTGAAACGGTTGTATCTTCTCCGATTTCAGTTTTGATCTGTTCTCCAATTTCTTTTGCGCGTGCATTGAAGTCATCTACCCATGCTTGTGCTTCTTCTTCTTTGTTTAACAATTTACCAATTTCAACGTGTTGTGTTAAGTAGTCCACCTGGCCGTATGTATACGTGACGACTGGTGCAATTTCACTCAACTTATCTACATTTTTCATATCCGATAGACCAATGATTAAATCTGGGTCAAGCTCAATAATTTTTTCTAAGTCCTCATCTGTTACAACTTCCACATCTGCAAGCTCTTCTTGGAAGTTCGGGTTGTCTTTCGCCCATGAGTCAACACCAACAAGTGGGACATCCAGTGCCATCACGTTCCCTGCAAAGGATGCTAGAGAGATAACGCGTTGTGGATTTGCTGGTACTTCAACTGGTCCGTTTTCAGATTCATATGTGATGGTGCCCGATTCTTCTGTTTCTTCTCCTGCCCCTGATTCAGTAGTGGGATCGCCACATGCAGCAAGAACGAGAACAGATGCTAGTATAAGTAAAAATGCATAGATTTTTTTCATATTAATTTTCTCCTCTGATTAAGTTGTAGGTGATACAAATGGGTTTTTGTGTGCGTGGATCTGTACCGATTTCCGCATCGATATTGAATAACTCCCGTAACACGTCTTTGCGAATGACCTCTTCAGAAGTTCCAGCCGTCTTGATCTGGCCAAATTTCATTCCGATGATGTAGTCTGCAAAACGAGCTGCGTGATTGAGGTCATGGAGAACCATAACAATTGTGCGCTTTTCTTCTTGATTTAGCTTTTGCAGCAGTTCAAGAATTTCTAATTGGTGAGCCATGTCGAGATAGGTCGTCGGCTCATCAAGAAAAATCATGTCCGTCTCTTGTGCGAGCGCCATCGCAATCCATACACGCTGTCGCTGTCCACCTGACAAAGAATCGACGGGATGCGTTTCAAAGAATTTGGTCCCTGTCACTTCAAGTGCCCAATCAATAATTTCAAAATCTCGTTTCGTCAGTTTCCCAAAGCGTGATTGGTGTGGGAAACGGCCATAGGAGACGAGTTCTTTGACGGTTAATGCCCCCGCACTGTCCGGCGTTTGAGGAAGCACCGCAATCTTTCTAGCAAGAGACTTTGTGTCTTCTTTTGCAATCAGCTCGCCATCAAGAACGACTGCTCCTTGCTGATGCGGAATGATACGAGTCATCGCTTTCAGTACTGTAGACTTCCCGCAGCCATTTGAGCCAATGATAACGGTAACTTTCTCATCTGGAATCTCTACAGAGAGTTTTTCGACAATGGTTCGGTCCCCATATTTAATTTGTAAGTCTTGTGCATGCAATCGCACCACTGGCCACACTCCCGCTGATAAAGATTCTCAATTTCATTTACAAACCTACTTTAATACGCTACAATCGAGATGTCAACTAATAAATGATAACTTTTCTCAATAAGAATGGGGCGGATGACATGAGAGAGCTATTTGATATAACGATTATTGGAGCAGGTCCAGCCGGCTTGTATTCTACTTTTTATAGTGGTTTGCGCGGTATGAAAACAAAACTGATAGATGCACAGGACGTTCTTGGCGGAAAGTTGAACGTATATATGGAGAAGATGGTGTGGGATGTTGGGGGTCAGCCTCCACTCCCTGCTGCGAAATTAATTGAGCAGTTAGTGACGCAAGCAAAAACCTTCGATCCGACAATTTCCTTGGGTACCAAAGTAACGCACTTGGAGCGCTTAGAGGATGAGAGCTTTGTTGTACATACTGCTACTGGAGAGAAACATTACTCGAAAACCGTTGTACTCGCTCTTGGAAGTGGTATTTTAAAGCCTCAAAAGTTAGCAATCGAAGGCGCAGACCGGTTCGAAGTGGCGAACCTCCATTACGTCGTGAAGTCTCTTGGTCAATTCAAAGACCGGCATGTCGTCATTTCGGGGGGCGGGAATGCAGCCATCGATTGGGCAAACGAACTGGCTCCTCTTGCTGCTTCTGTGACCGTTGTCTACCGGAAAGAAGCATTCACAGGTGCACATGAAGCACAGATTGATCAATTGATGAGAAGCGGTGCGAACTGTTTGTTTAATACAACGATTTGTAAGCTAGTAGCGGATCAGGAAGGTCATGCTATTGAGTGCGTGGAAGTGAAAGATGAAGTGACCGGCGAAATCTCTACGCTTCCGGTCGATGAAGTGATTATCAATCACGGCTATGAGATTGATGCAGAACTTTTGAAGAACAGCACATTTGATTTCGAACTAGACGAGTATTCACGGGTCATTGGTTCTGATTCAAGCGAAACATCGGTTCCGGGAATTTTTGCAGCCGGTGATATCTTGATCCATAGCAGTAAAGTGAATTTAATTGCAGGGTGCTTCCACGATGCGGCAAATGCAGTAAATCGCGCGAAGCTCTACATTGAACCCACTGCGGAGAAAGTTGCGATGGTTTCTTCACACAATGATGTGTTCAAGGAGCGAAATAAGGAGCTTCAGTATTCTAGTTGATTGGTGCCTGTCACTATTTGGAAACCACTTCCATTTGGTGCCTGTCACCCTTAAAAAGCTGTCGGCTTCAACCTGAACGAACATTCATCGGATGAATACGTAATTTATTCTGCACTAATCAGGATTTCTTCTACTGAAACTGATTTTTCTTCTACACTAAACGTGATTTCTTCTACCGAAGTCATATTGTGGAAACTAATACAAAACTCAGACCTGATTTCCTAAGGACCTTACTAGTAAGATCTTATGACTCTTACAATCGACAAGAGGAGGTAGTAAGTTCCTGACCATGTGCAATTTTTGTGATTTGCTGCTGGCATTTGTTTTTTATGAGCAACTTTCTACTTTTTGTGTGCAACTTTTAGATAGTGCTGATGTACTTTTGTAATTTGCTGCTGGCATTTGTTTTTTATGAGCAACTTTCTATTTTTTGTGTGCAACTTTTAGATATTGCTGATGCACTTTTGTGATTTGCTGCTGGACATCTAGATTTTGAAGACGCATCATCGCACTTATCGAAACTAAAGTTTAGTGTAGTGGAGGGGCTGACTCCAGTGGGATTCCAGTCTGCCGTGAGATCCCGCAGGAGCATGCGACGAGGAAGCTCACGCAGCGCCCTCGGAAAGCAGCCCAGGAGCGGAACTCAACTTTTCTAGAGCAGCGTTCTCCACATCTACATGGAATCGAGTTGCGCCTCCTAGAAATCCCGCAAAATGCCATCGCGGTCTATGAAGCAAAGAGCGCTTCACAGTCCACGCTGGCATTTCGCACAATTTCTGACCAGTCGGCTCCACATCTAAAAAATCATCCAAACTCTTTTTGATGCTTCTTCTTCCGCTTCAAATAATCCTCATCTTCCCGCAATTTGTCCCAATACTCTTTAAAAATTGCAGCAGATTCTGCTTTTTCATCGTTGATTTGACGCTCTTTGATAGACCCGTCTTCATTGTATTTCCTTCCACCTTTATAGTTCGCATAGCGCCTCGCTCGTGTGTAGCCCATCTGGATAAACTTGCGCGCCATGTCCATTCCAACAAAGTCATCTTTTTTTCTATAGTCTTCAAATAGCTCCATAATTTCTTCAGCAGACTTTCTGGCGATATCTGGTGTTTTAAAGCGCCAGTGTGGCAGTATCTCGGATTTGTATGGCTCCACTAGTAAGACGCCTTGTTCACCTCTTCCAACCCGGTAGAGTTCCGGCTGTTTGCGAAAATCAATTACTTCAAAATCTAAGTCATAATCAAAGGGCATCGCATTTCGCTCCTTTTCTCTTTTCTTTAGTAGTCACTACCCTAAAAAAAGATGCATGAAAACAAAAACGAACGTTAGAGTGGTTAAGCCCTTACTAGCAAGACCTTAAGTATCAAAAAGCACTTTCTAGTAAAACCATTACACTCATTTCTCACAAAACAAAAAACCACAACCTGCACACAGGTTGTGGTTCCAGACAATTAGCTACCCATTTTGCGACGCGTCGTACTCACTTTTTTACCCGCTTGTTGCGATTGCATTTTCTTACCGCCAGCATCTCCAGCGTGGTTTGCTTGGCCTTGTTGTTGCTTATTCTTCTTCGCTTCAAGTTGTGCTGCGACAGCTTCTTTCAAAGACATTTTTTTCGGTTGCTCTGACATCCTGTCATCCCCTTCCATTCATGTAGTCTGAACGTATCACGGGAGCCAGTGTGCTGTCAAAGTTATTCGGCAAGATCAAGAGAAATATATTTGATTTCCAAGAACTCATCCATTCCATAATGACCACCTTCACGGCCAATTCCACTTTGCTTGAATCCGCCAAATGGAGCTTGTGGAGAAGATGGAATGCCATCATTTAAGCCAACGATGCCATATTCCAAGTTTTCAGCGATATAGATGCCTGTGTTGATTGATGATGTATAGACATAGGCAGCTAAACCGAAATCCGTATCGTTCGCACGCTCAATTGCTTCGTCCACATCTTTAAATGTAGTAATCGGAAGGAGAGGTCCAAATGTCTCTTCGTTCATACATAGCATATCGTCTGTTGCATTCATAAGTACTGTAGGTTCAAAGAACAAACCTTCTTTAATTTCTCCACCCGTTAATACTTTTGCACCTTTGTCTTTCGCATCTTGAACATGCTTCTCCACTTTTTCAATAGCGTCTTCATTGATGAGTGGACCCACTTTGACGCCTTCTTCTAAACCATTTCCGACTTTCAATTGCTTGGACTTTTCTGCTAAAGCTTGTGCAAATTTATCGGCGATTTTCTCATGCACATATACACGGTTGATACAGACACATGTTTGCCCCGCATTGCGATACTTTGCTGCCATAACATGTTCAACGGCTTTATCAAAGTTTGCATCATCCATGACGATTGACGGTGCATGGCCACCTAGTTCAAGTGATATTTTTTTGACCGTCTCTGCAGCACCTTTCATGAGCTCTTTCCCCACTTCAGTAGAACCCGTGAACGTCAATTTACGCACGCGCATATCTTGCATCCACTCTTCTCCGATGGCTTTCGAGTCTCCAGTCACTACGTTAACGACGCCATCTGGAATCCCCGCTTCTTTTGCCAGTTGTACCATGCGGATTGCAGTGAGCGGTGTTAAGTTGGCTGGTTTGATAACGACTGTACAACCACTTGCAATGGCTGGACCTACTTTACGTGTGATCATGGCTGCAGGGAAGTTCCAAGGTGTGATCACCGCTACGACACCTACTGGTTGTTTGTGTACAAAGATACGTTTGTTCGCAGTTGTGGCAGGGATGGTTTCACCGTAAATACGCTTTCCTTCCTCTGCATACCATTTAAAGAATCCATTAGCGTATTTCACTTCACCTTTTGCTTCTTCTAAAGGCTTCCCTTGCTCACGTGTCATCAGTTCGCCAAGTTCGTCTGTATGTTCATCCATCAGACGTGCCCATTCTGCTAACTTTTCAGTACGTTCGTAGGCGGATAGCTTCGACCACGTTTTAAACGCTTCAAAAGCCGCGTCTGTTGCTTGACGTGCTTCCGTCTTTCCACCTTTAGGGACTGTTCCGACGACCTCACCTGTTGCTGGGTTGGTAACCTCTTGTTGTTCTAAGTCTTGGCCTGTCTCTTTTCCATCTATAATTAGTGAGTAGTTCATCGTTCCACTCCTTTTTTATGTTGGTTCTGTAAGTTTACCACTGTAAGCAGCTCGGTAAACGTTACGGATATCCTCTTCAAGAAGTGGAAGTGGACTTCTCGCGAGAATCCGTTTTTGTTTGACCCCATCTTTCGTCAAAGACTCAATGGCGGATTCTGGAATATCAAACTCTTGTAATGTATGCGGAATACCAACGTCTTTTACGAGTCGTACGAGTTCGTCCACACAAGCATACGAGGCTTCTTCATCACTCATTAGCGCGGCATTGCCGCCTAACGCTTCGAAAATATCACGCATCCGCTTCTCTGACGACTTCCGGATATAGTTCATAACGTATGGAAGCAAGACCGCATTCGATTCTCCGTGTGGAATGTGGAATTGACCACCAAGTGGATACGCAAGTGCGTGGACACCCGCGACCCCTGCATTGAAGAATGCAAGCCCTGCAATGTAACTGCCATGACTCATTGCGGTGCGCGCCTCTTTGTTTTCTCCATCATGCACCGCTTTACGAATTGAGCGGCTCATCAACCGGATCGCGTGTAGAGCTAGTGCATCGGACGTAGGAGAAGCGTTGACAGATACATAGGCTTCAATAGCGTGCGTTAAAGCATCGACACCTGTAGCCGCAGTGACGCGAGGCGGTACCGTGACAGTTAGTGCTGGATCGACTATGGCGACGTCGGCAATCAACGCTTCATGTGCAATTACGTCTTTTGAAGAATCAAGAGACAATACTGAAATATTAGTGACCTCTGAACCTGTGCCAGCCGTTGTTGGAATTAAAATTTTCGGTAGTCCTTTTTCGGTGATGGAACGAGTCGCTGTCAGATTTAAGTAATCTGCAACGTCACCTTCATTCTTCGCAAGGACTGCAGCGAGCTTCGCTAAGTCCAGTGCACTGCCTCCACCAAAACCTACGACTAGGTCGAAGTTTCCTTCTCGAGTGAACTTCACGAGTCGTTCTCCAAGAGCAAGAGGTGGTTCAGGTTCAACATCAGTAGAAACTTCGACTTCCCACCCTTTTTCACGAAGTGGTTCTGTTGCACGTGCTGTCAATCCGAGTTTTTCGAGCATAGGGTCTGTGATGACCAAAATTCGTTTTGGATTGAATTTCTCGACCTGTGGAACAAGTTCTTCAAGTGATCCCCAACCTGTGAAACTAAGTGGTGCAAATACCAACTGCGAATAACTCATCCAATCTCTCCTTACTCGTAGTAACCTTCTGTGGATTTTCTAAAATTAGCAAATTGATTGGCATCATGGCCGAACCACACTTGTGAATTGGTTTCTTTTGCTAACTTGCGAATCCGTTCAACAGTCGCATTGTAGCCAACCGAATCATAGAGTATACCCGGTGGTTTGACAGGTGGGCCAAAGCTCTCTGCGGTGTAAATGGCATCTGACGCCAAAATGATGCCCCCTGTCTCAGGCATATCAATGCGGAGACCTAACATGCCCCAAGCATGGCCGCTTCCGAAGTTTAGGACCTCTACTCCCGGAAGTAGTTGTAAACGGTCTTCGGAGCGTTTAATTGTGTTCCATTGAAGATTGTTTTTAATCCACGCATCAATATCCCCCCACACATAAGCACCTTCTTTTTGATTGCGCGCGTATGTTTGAAGTGTGCCGTTGAACTCATCTTCATGGACGATAATCTGTGCGTTTGTGAACAATTCTAAGCATCCTGCATGATCCAGGTGCAAATGTGATGCGACTACGTATTTGATATCTTTTGGGTGCACACCAAGTTCTCCTAAGCGGTTGTGTAAGTAACAGGCTTCCGGCATATCAATCGGAAACATTTGTTGCGTCGCTTGACCCCAGCGTCCTTCAGGTCCCATCGAGTTTGGGTTACAAGCGGTATCAAATAGTATTTTTCCTTCGGGGTGATCAATCAGTACGGTGTAGACAGGGAATTCAACAAACTCAGTGGGTGCAGTAGGATTCGTAATCGTTGCCGGGTTGTGCATCGCAATCATCCAGTTCTTGTCCATGCGCATCCGGCCATTGTCCATTACATATAACTTTTTTTGCGGTTGAATAATATGTGCCACTCTGATTTCCTCCTTTTTATCCCGTGAAAGAAGCAACAAACGGTTCTAATTGATAGTGCTCGATAGCCCCACCCCCTTAAAATGGTTACGTATTCATTTTACTGAAAGCGATTTCATTTTATGTTATCGCT
This sequence comes from Chryseomicrobium aureum, assembly GCF_016909155.1. Taxonomy (GTDB): domain Bacteria; phylum Bacillota; class Bacilli; order Bacillales_A; family Planococcaceae; genus Chryseomicrobium; species Chryseomicrobium aureum. The sequence goes on along the minus strand of NZ_JAFBFG010000002.1, from coordinate 130,673 downwards.
TTTTGTGAAAGTTGTTGTCGTCCCACGCTCAATCAATTGAACGGGCAATGTTTTTTGAATCCACCTTGTTTGTGTTTTTTCCATTAATTGAAACAACGCTTCAATGCCAAGCTCTCCTAGATTGCTGGTGGACTGCGCAGAGACTGTCGTTAAATTGAAAGATGCATGTCGGCTCCATGTCACATTGTCGATACCCATCACGCTAATATCTTCTGGAATTCGGTAGCCAAGCTCTTGCAACACATCCAACGCATAAATCGCAATGGAATCTGTCGCAGCAAATAGTGCACTCGGTCTCTCCGATTGCTCAAGCAGTTGCAAAACCCGTTCACGAATTGCTTCCGCGCTCGTATCCGTCTCCACTATCCATTTTTCGTTGGGGACGTATCCATTCTCTATCATCATTTGTTGGAACCCTTTAAATCGGCCGGCAAACGTGCTCATTGTGAGCGGTCCCCCTATCCAGGCAATGTTTGTATGTCCGAGTGCTAGCAAATGTTCGGCGCCAAGCCTACCCGCCTGTTCATTGTCAATTTCAATATAATGACTCTCTTCATGCGGTTTCCGATTAAAATAGACAAATGGTACATTGAATCGAGATAATCTCGAATGTATCGGATCATCCAAATAAATAGACGATAAGATCATGCCATCCACTTTGGATTGGGCGAGACTCTCAAATACTCTTTCATTGCTTCCAAAGTCTTCAAATTGAACAGCTACTTGATACCCACGCTGTCTCGCAAATCGGATAATGGCTGTGACAGAATCCGCGAAAAATGGATTATGTAGAGGGCCAGATACAAGAGCAATAGATTTTGTAGAATTGCTGACAAGGGATCGTGCGATTGAATTCGGATGATAATTCAGTGCTTCAATTGCCTCAATTACTTTTTTACGAGTCTTTTCTTTCACTGATTCCGGTGTATTTAAAACACGTGAAACGGTCGTTTGAGAAACACCAGCAAACTTCGCCACATCTTTTGAAGAAACCATGTTTTTCTCCCCCATCAAATTACCGCCATCATAATCTATTCACGCTTTCATTGTCAAGAATTTTCAGATAATAAAAAGAGCATACATAAGTATGCCTGAAACTCATTGCTTTATAACTTTCGGTTTTCGCCGCATCTGCTGCAATAAGAACAAAAATACTCCAGCGAGAACAAGGACCCCACCAACCAGTTGCCAACCTGTTAAACGTTCTCCTAGAAGCCAAACAGCAAGTAATGTAGCCCCAACCGGTTCTCCGAGGATACTCATCGAAATCGTTGTAGCGTTGACATAGTTCAATAACCAGTTGTTGATCATATGCGAAATTGTCGGTACAACCGCCAGCAGAACAAAAATTCCCCACTCTTGACCAGAATATCCCGTAAACTGTACACCGGCAATCAAGTTATACAAAACCAGTGCAATCCCTGCAAACCCAAAAACGGAAAAACTATAAATCCAGTGTGAGACTTTTTTTACTGCACTCTGCCCAATCAGCAAATATCCAACGACTGCGATGACACTTAAGAAGGAAAGAATATCTCCTAAAATCGCAGCAGAACTGAGTCCGAAATCTCCCCATCCAATCATTACGGCTCCCACGACTGCAACTCCCATCGTGACCAAGGCTGCTCGCGTCGTCCGTTCACGGAACACAATAAATCCACCAATCAATGACACAATCGGTTGTAGAGCAAGAATGATAGTCGAACTTGCCACGGTAGTCAGTTTCAACGAACCGAACCATAACGCAAAATGAAGGGCGAGAAACACGCCAGAAAACGCGAGAAGTCGCCATTCTCTAGCTGTTACGTGTTTGAATTCAGCACGTCGCACCCAAACAACCGGAAGCAAAAACAAAGTCGCAAGCAACATTCGGTACATACTCAAAATCGTTGCAGGTGCATCCGACCATTTTACGAAAATGGCAGCGAATGAAATCGCCACGATTGAAATAAACAGAGGAAAAATAATCTTAGGTGAAGATTCTTGTGCCAACTCGTACACGTCCTAACCAAATAAAATAGTAGATACATAAATGACAACCGTGACCGTCAACGCGCTCACAATTGTTGAAAATAATACCGTCTGTGCTGCTGTATCCGCATCCACATCATATTCTAATGCCAGGCTAGCGCTATTACGAGATGTCGGAAACGCACTTGCAATCAGTAACGACTGCGCAATTACACCGTCTAGCCCTAGAGCAAGAATCAAACAGAAGGCAATGACTGGTCCCATGAATAACCGGAAAAAGCTGCTGAGAAAGACTGTCTTATTGATGATCGACTTCACTTCGATGGTCGATAATTGAGCACCGAGTGTAATCAAAGCAACCGCAACAAACCCATCTGCTACATAATCAATTGGAATTCGAATGGGTGTAGGTATGGGGAGTGCGAAAATATTTAAAAGTGCACCTAAAACAAGTGCTAACACAATCGGCATCTTTAGCACTTCTTTTACAATGGCAGCACCGGATTTTGTAGTAGAAATCAAATTATAGAGTCCATATGTATAAGTAGTGATATTTTGCAAAATAACCATAATAACTTGAATAGCTACACCTACAGGATTGGCCACAAACAAAAGTTGCGCAACCGGTAATCCGTAATTTCCAGAGTTAATCAGTACAATACTATTTTTAAATACTGCACTTTCTTCCCGTGGCAATTCCAGCAATTTGGCCCCAAGCGACCCAAGAGCCATTTGAGACAAAATAAAAAGTACGATAAAAACGATAACTTGCGACAAAACAGAAAGTGAAATCACTGTTTCATATAAATTAATGAATACAGCTGCCGGCATAAAACAATAGGTCACAAGATGCGACAAAGCTTTTAAACGGAATTTAAATTTCACTTGTAAGAGTGCACCTAATCCAAGCAAGATAAGGATTGGGACGATGATTTGAAAGAATAGCAATGTAAAATACGCCATAACTCGCTCCCCCCCTCTGCTTTCATACTAGACCTCTTTTTGAATTCTGCCAACATTCTTTTTTCGTAAAACGAAGCGTTTCAGTTCGCTATTTTATTTTTGAGTCCGTATAATAGGTGAGTACTGAAAAGAAAGTGAGAAAAAAAGATGACAAAAGATCAAAAGAAAAAATTAGCAATTTTGATGCTCAACATGTTCATTGCCGTCGGAAGCTTTGGATTGATCCTTCCGATTTTACCTGAATACCTTCGTGAACTAGGTGAAGGAGGCACTGCAGCCGGGATGATTATCGCCTTGTTTGCAGGTGCTCAATTGATTTTCTCGCCAATCGGCGGACGTTGGACGGACCAATATGGTCGTCGCAAAATGATTATTCTCGGCCTCTTTGGTTTAGGATTCTCTATGTTATTGTTCTACCTCGCACCAAGTATTCTATTTGTGTACATATCCCGCTTCATTGGTGGGGTAGGAGCCGCGTTCTGTATCCCTGCAATTTTCGCGTACGTAGCGGATATCACAACGATGGATCAACGTGCAAAAGGCAACAGCTTTATCTCTGCCTCGATGTCTTTAGGTATCGTTGTAGGTCCTGGTATTGGTGGATTTTTAGCGGAATATGGAACAAAGACACCGCTATTAGTTTCTGCAATCGTCGGACTACTGGCGGTTGTAATTTCCTACTTCACTTTGCAAGAAAGTCAACCAGAAGGCGACGTGATGACGCGTCCACAGTCTTCTTTACTGGATGACGTGCTGCAATCTCCTAAAAAGCCGTACTTCATTCCACTGATTATTATTATGGTGATGAGCTTCGGTCTGATTGCGTATGAAACGGTCTTAGGTTTGTATGTCGATGCGGCGTTTGGTGCGACTGCCCAACAAATTGCTTGGATGATTACAGCCACAGGAGCTGTCAGTGTTGTCATTCAATTATTTGTTGTCGACTATTTGGTACGACGTTTCGGAGAGCCTGTGCTATTGATCGTCTTCTTAGCAATCGCGGCTCTTGGTTTCTTCCTATCCCTTATCGCGACGAGTTTTGCGATGTTCTTCGGAATTACGTTACTTGTATTCCTAGCAACGTCTCTACTTCGTCCAGTCTTGACGACGATGATTTCTAAGATGGCTGGAAAAGAGCAAGGCCTTGCGATGGGTCTGAACAACTCGTATATGAGTATCGGGAATATTTTAGGACCGCTACTTGCAGGCGCTGTGTATGATATTGACATGAAGTATCCCTTCATGCTCGGTTTGGTCGTGTTGCTTGCAACGTTGATGTTATCGATTAGTTGGAAGCGCAAGGCTTCCCTACCAACTGCATCCTCTTAATCGTTTCATTCAACCGTAGATTCATTGATTCGGTGTATAATCAATCCAAAGATAGTAGTTTTCTCATACGAAAGGGCTGGTGTCGCGATATGCCGTTTGAAGGACAAAAAATTTTACCTGCTATCCAATCTATGAAAGACTTTGACAAAATGCTGACCTATTCTTTTCGTTACGGTGTGTTTTTGAATTTACATGTAGGGATGTTAAAAAGCGCTTTCGATTATGCAAGGTCTAAAAACAAAAAAATGTTTCTTCATATGGATTTGATTCAGGGCTTGTCAAACGATGAATTTGCGACTGAGTATGTGTGTCAAGTGATCAAACCATACGGAATTATCTCAACAAAAAGTAGTGTTATCAAAAAAGCTAGGCAACTGAATGTCAAGGCTATCCATCGTACCTTTGTTATTGACTCAAATGCTTTAGATCGAAGCGTTCAATTGATTAATAAATCAGATCCTGATTATATTGAACTTTTACCAGGTGTTGTTCCTAAAGTAATTGAACGTGTAGGGATTACAACTGGTAAACCTATAATCGCAGGTGGCTTAATCGAAACAGAGCAAGAAGTTGAAGAAGCACTCCGAGCTGGCGCCATTGCGATCACGACCTCTTCTATTGCTTTATGGACGGCCTTCTCTTGAAAACAGAATAGTATGGCTACCCGTTGACACCGCTTTCATTGTTTGATATGTTAGTCACAAGTTAATATTCAGTGTAGAGAATCAAGAGACCCACAGGTGCTTCCACAATACATGAATTGTGGAACCTATCTATGGGTCTTTTTATTTTATAAAAACCAACATTTACCAAGAGAGGGAGCAATGTATATGAGTGAATTTTTGGCAGAATTAATCGGTACAGCTATTTTGATTATCTTTGGAGCAGGGGTTTGTGCAAATGTAAATTTAAACAAATCGTTTGCACGGAATAGTGGATGGATCGTCATCTCGTTTGGATGGGGTCTTGGAGTCGCTATGGCAATTTATGCAGTCGGACAATTTAGTGGAGCTCATTTAAATCCTGCAGTAACACTTGGATTAGCCTTTAACGGAGATTTCGCTTGGGCGAAAATCCCATTATATATCTCGGCTCAAATGATTGGCGCTTTCATAGGTGCAACAATTGTATGGCTACACTTTTTACCGCATTGGAAAGCGACAGAAGATCCGGCAACCAAGTTGGGAGTATTCTCAACTAGCCCTGCCATCCCTCACTATTTCTCCAATGTATTAAGTGAACTCATTGGTACTTTTGTGTTAGTTCTTAGCATTTTAGCAATTGGGGCAAATGAATTTACAGAAGGCTTGAATCCATTTATTGTGGGGATGCTCATAGTAGCATTAGGACTTTCTTTAGGTGGAACGACTGGGTATGCCATCAATCCAGCTCGTGACCTTGGACCAAGAATTGCTCACTTTCTCTTACCGATTGCAGGCAAAGGAAAATCAAATTGGGGATACGCTTGGGTTCCTGTACTAGGTCCAGTCCTCGGAGGGTCATTGGCAGGAGTATTTTACAAGGCGTTCTTTACAAATGACGTCACAATTTGGTTCTGGATTGTTTTAGGTACAACAGTCCTTTGCTTACTAGCTCTATTACTACTAGGCAAGCGAGAATCTCAAAATGAAAATACCAAAAAAGCAGTTGCTTAGAGGAGATTATAAAATGGAAAAATATATCTTATCACTAGATCAAGGAACGACGAGTTCAAGAGCAGTCTTATTTAATATAAAAGGTGAAATCGTAAAAATCAGCCAAAGAGAATTTACACAGATTTTCCCCAAGCCAGGTTGGGTCGAGCATAATGCAAGCGAAATTTGGGGATCTATTTTGGCTGTAATTGCCACTGTTTTATCTGAATCTGGAGTGAAACCGGACCAAATCGCAGGAATAGGTATTACAAATCAACGAGAGACAACCGTAGTATGGGATAAAGAAACTGGCTTACCCGTCTATAATGCTATCGTATGGCAATCTCGACAAACTGCTGATATTTGTGAAGAGTTAAAAGCACAAGGTCATAATGATTTGTTTCGTCGCAAAACAGGTTTGCTAATTGACGCTTACTTTTCAGGTACAAAAGTAAAATGGATTCTAGATAACGTTGAAGGGGCAAGAGAAAAAGCAGACGAAGGTAAATTACTTTTTGGTACCATTGATTCTTGGTTGATTTGGAAGCTCTCAGGAGGAAAAGCGCATATTACAGATTACTCGAATGCGTCCCGAACACTGATGTACAATATTCATGATTTAGAATGGGATCAAGAGCTGCTTGATATTTTAGGAGTACCAAATTCGATGTTACCTGAAGTGAAATCCTCATCTGAAATTTATGCGAAAACAGTAGATTATCACTTCTTTGGACATGAAATTCCAATTGCAGGTGCTGCGGGTGATCAGCAAGCTTCATTATTTGGACAGGCTTGTTATTCAGAAGGTATGGGTAAAAACACCTACGGTACAGGATGCTTTATGTTAATGAACACTGGTGAAAAAGCCGTTTCTTCATCTCATGGCTTGTTAACTACTCTCGCATGGGGCATTGATGGAAAAGTAGAATATGCATTAGAAGGCAGTATTTTCATTGCGGGAAGTGCCGTTCAATGGCTTCGAGATGGAATGAGAATGATCAAAGATGCTCAATCTACTGAAGACTATGCAAAACGTGTTGATTCAACTGACGGAGTTTACGTTGTACCTGCTTTTGTAGGTCTTGGAACACCGTATTGGGATAGTGAAGTCCGAGGTGCAGTGTTTGGATTAACAAGAGGTACAACAAAAGAACATTTTATTCGGGCGACACTTGAATCCATAGCCTATCAAACAAAAGATGTACTGAATGCAATGGAGAAAGATTCAGGTATCCAGCTTAAAAAGTTACGCGTCGATGGTGGAGCTATTCACAATGATTTTCTCATGCAATTCCAAAGTGATCTCCTAGACGTAACTGTTGAGCGTCCAGTAATTGGGGAAACTACTGCTTTAGGCGCAGCCTATTTAGCAGGACTTGCTGTTGGTTTTTGGAAGAGCCGTGATGAAATTGCAGACATGTGGAAAGTGGATAACAATTTCGAGGCCAAAATGTCTGAAGAGCTTCGCACAGACCTCTACTCGGGTTGGAAAAAAGCTGTGACAGCAGCTATGGCTTTTAAATAATACGAATTTATGATAGAATTTACTTAAGTTAATAAATGGGTACAGAATGAGAGAGGCCTGAATTCATTATGATGCATGCATCATAATGTGATTCAGCCTCTCTTTTTTTTATCTAAAAAATTCGTTTATTTAGAGAACCACATACACTAAAACTGAAAGGCGGAAGTAAAGTGATACAAAATTTTTCGAGTCTAAATAGAGACGCGCAAGTAAACAAGATGAGCCAACAGGAATACGATTTAATTGTCATTGGCGGAGGGATTACTGGGGCCGGTATTGCTCTTGACGCTGTAACAAGAGGAATGAAAGTTGCTGTTGTTGAGATGCAAGATTTTGCAGGTGGAACATCTAGTCGATCTACCAAACTTGTCCATGGTGGACTGCGTTATTTAAAACAATTCGAAGTGAAAATGGTGGCTGAGGTCGGGAAAGAGCGGGAAATCGTCTACGAAAACGGACCTCATGTTACGACACCAGAATGGATGCTTTTACCTATCCATAAAGGTGGAACATTCGGAAAGGTAAGCACATCCTTTGGTTTGCGTGTTTATGACTATTTAGCTGGCGTCAAAAAGAAGGAGCGACGCAAGATGCTTTCTGCTCAGGAAACGCTAGCTCATGAACCTTTAGTAAAAAAAGATGGATTACGCGGAGCTGGGTATTATGTAGAATATCGTACCGATGATGCACGATTGACCCTTGAAGTCATAAAAAAAGCTGTGGAATACGGAGCAGACATAGTCAATTACGTGAAAGCACAACGCTTTATCTATGATCAAAAAAAGATTACTGGAATTGAAGTGATGGACCAATTATCTGGTACACCCTATATCCTCTCAGGAAAAAGAGTTGTAAATGCAGCGGGCCCATGGGTCGATGAAGTCCGAAGCCTGGATTACTCCAAAAACTCAAAACAATTGAGATTAACTAAAGGTGTTCACTTGGTAGTAGACCAATCCGTCTTCCCTTTAAAGCAAGCTATTTATTTTGATACGCAAGATGGTAGAATGATGTTTGCCATACCGCGTGACGGCAAAGCCTATGTAGGCACCACAGATACACTTTTTGATAAAGATAATGATATTGCGAATCCTAAGATGACTGTTGAAGACCGTCAGTATATTTTAGATGCCATTCATTATATGTTCCCAACAGTTCACGTAACGGTTGATGACGTTGAATCGAGCTGGGCTGGCGTTCGTCCACTTATATTTGAAGAAGGCAAAGACCCCTCTGAAATATCGCGTAAAGATGAAATTTGGGAGCAAGAAAGTGGACTAATCACAATAGCTGGGGGCAAGTTAACAGGATACAGAAAAATGTCAGAGCACGTAGTTGACCTTGTCTCTAAGCGTTTAAAATCAGAAACGAAACAAACCTTTAAAAAATCTAAAACAATTCATTTACCTATCTCTGGAGCGGATTTTGGGGGCTCTCAAAATTATCATTCCTTCGTTGAAAAGAAGGCTCTTGAAGCAGTTAAGTTCGGGTTAACTCCGGATGAAGGCCGTCATTTCGCCTCATTTTATGGCTCGAATGCAGATCAAATTTTCAAAATAGCACATGCTGCAACTGGGATGAAAATGGACGGTTCTTTGACACTCGCTGTTTATTCCGAAGTCGTCTATGCCGTGCAAAATGAAATGATCGTGAAACCTGTAGATTTCTTTATTCGCCGCACGGGAAGATTGTTTTTCGATATCAATTGGGTCCAACTTCACAAAGCATCCATTCTAGAGCTTATGAAAAATCTGTTAGGCTGGGATGAAGCAACCTATAAAACATACCAAGAGGAATTAGAAAAAGAAATTCACGATGCCATAATTGCCCTTCGTTAATTTCTCCTTGGCTTAAAAAATATAAAAAGATATATAGTGACTAGCACTATAGTAAACTCAGTTCCTTTCTCTTGGAACTGAGTTTTTAATTCCTCTTACCTATAATCTCTTTCATAAAATGTTCTACTTCTTCAGCTGTAGATAGAGACATGATATGACTCAAATGACCTTCCCACTTAGATTTTGAGAGTTGTGAAATCCGGGAACGAGCTTTTAAAATTGAGGAAGCACTCATTGAGAATTCATCGAGCCCGAGAGCTAGAAGTATGGGTATAGCTATGTCATCTTCTGCCATTTGACCACACATGCCTACCCATTTACCTTGCTGATGAGCAGCATCAATTACATTTTTCACTAAGCGTAGAATTGCCGGATGATAAGGTTGGTATAAATAAGAGACTCTTTCGTTCATGCGATCCGCTGCAAGTGTATACTGGATCAAATCATTTGTACCGATAGATAAGAAATCCGCCTCTTTAGCGAAATGATCTGCAATTACAGCCGCTGAAGGCACTTCCACCATCATACCTATTTCTATCGATTCACTTACCGCGATTCCTTTTGAAATAAGCTGTTCTTTTTCTTGAATGAGTATTGCTTTAGCCTTCCTAAACTCGTCAAGAGTGGCAATCATGGGGAACATTATTTTCAAATTACCGTGCACACTTGCCCGCAGAAGTGCTCGGAGTTGTGTTCGGAACATATCTTGCATTTCTAAAGAAAGTCGTATTGCTCGAAGACCTAAATACGGATTCATTTCATCAGGAAGCTTAAAATAGGGAAGTTCTTTATCTCCACCACAATCTAAAGTACGGATGACTGTAGGTCTGTTTTTCATACAATCCAGCACAGATTTATATGCTTCGTATTGCTCTTCTTCACTGGGAAAAGAATCTCGTCCCATGTACAAAAATTCCGTTCGGTATAAACCGATGCCTTCACTACCGTTTTCAATTGCTCCTTTAACATCTTCGGGGGTTCCAATATTGGCAGCGAGCTCTACTCGATGTCCATCCAATGTAACAGTAGGTTTGTTTAAATACTTTGTCATCTCTACTTTATTGGCTTCTAGATCGGCACTTTTAGCTCGATATGCAGAAATAATTTCTTCACTGGGGTTAACATAAACTCTTCCTTCTATTCCATCCACAATAACCACTTGGCCGTTCTCTATAGTCGAAGTTGCTGTGTTCGTTCCAATTACTGCTGGAATTTCAAGGGTGCGAGCAAGTATTGCAGTATGTGAAGTCCGACTGCCTCTATTGGTAACAAAACCTTTAACGAAATCAAGATTTAGTAGGGCTGTTTCAGAAGGAGACAAATCGTTCGCTATAACAATCACTTCTTCAGAAATGAGCGATAGATCAGGAAGTGTTAGACCTACTAGATGAGTTAGTACTCGTTTTGCGACATCGCGAATATCTGCCGTTCTTGCTCTTATGTACTCATTGTCCAAAGCATCGAACATGGCAATGAACCTATTTGTCGTTTCTTGAAGTGCAAATTCTGCATTTAAGCCCCTACCAATTTTTTCTTTAATCGGACCTATGAATTCAGGGTCTTTCAAGACTAAAAGATGCGCAGTAAAAATTGCTGATGTATCTGACCCCAATTTAAGTTGTGTCTGCTTTTTTATTTCTTTCAATTCGTCTTCAGCAGCAAAAATAGCCGATTCGAAACGCTTAATTTCTTTATCCGTATTGGTAACAGCTTTTTTTTCGATAGGTAAAGCAGTGTCTTCTATACGAAGTGCTTTGGCAATAGCAATTCCATTTGATGCTGCTAAGCCCGCAATAGACTTCATCCTGTAGCCAATCCTTCAGTTTTCATTAACGCATCTACAACAGCCATTAAATCTTCTTCGTCAGAACCGTCGGCAATAATTTTGATCGTGCTATCTTTTGAAATGCCTAACGACATAAGACCCATAATCGATTTCATATTTACTTGTCTTTCTTGATATTCAAGCTTTACTTCAGAGGTAAATGGTGTCACTGCTGCTACCAAGGTGGCAGCGGGTCGTGCATGAAGGCCTTCTACACTTGTAATTTTATAACTTCGTTCAATCATCTTATTCTCCTTTCTAGTTTCACTGGAATTATTAAAGGAAATGAAACATAACTCCTTCTTCACCTTACTTAAGATTTTAAACTTACCATAGGGTAATGACTAGTATGACGGTAGTATCATGACAAATTCATTATTTTATATGAACAAATGGTTACTTTATTTAGACATTTCCATGAACATCCGGAATGATCGTTTGAACAAGACGAAACAACAATACCTGCCTTTCTCATTGTTTGAGAAAAGCAGGTTTGTTTTAGTTCTCAGCTAGAGCAAGCAGAGCCTCCGTCATGACGGCGACACCTTTCACGCAATCCGATAACTCCGTCCACTCATCTGGTGAATGACTTTTCCCATTGTGACTCGGCACAAATACCATGCCAGACGGAACATACTTCCCCATAATCATGGCATCATGACCGGCACCACTGACAAGCGGCATGGTAGAAAGGCCGCACTTTTCGGCGGCTTCTCGAATCACTTGTTGGATTTGATCTGGCACTAACACAGGAGGAATTTGCACATCTTGTTCCACTACAACTTCTAAACCACGTCGTTCTGCAATTTCATATGCAGCTTGTTGGATGCGAGAAAGTAGCTCCGCACGTGTATCCTCATAAATATCACGCACATCTACCGTTACTTGCGTCTCGCCTGCAATCACGTTCGACCCGTTCGGATGAACATGCAGTTTCCCCACAGTTGCTACAGCTGTTTCGTTGATTTCACGGGGGAACTTTTCAACAGCTAAAATAAGTTCTGCTGCAGCAGGCACCGTATCTTTCCTTGCATCCATGGGTGTGTTACCAGCATGGTCGGTATTGCCTTTGTATGTTGCTGTCAGCCAGGCAGGACCAGCAATTCCTTCAACGACCCCTATATCTGTACCTGTTGCTTCGAGTTTCACGCCCTGCTCGATATGGAGTTCAAGAAAGGCATGGATTTCTTCAGGGTGACGTTTATGCTTTTGTACATCTTCGGCAGTAAAACCACTTTCTTGCATTGCATCGACAAGCGCAACTCCCTCATCATCGGAAAAACGTAGCAAGTCTTGGTACGTCACTTCTCCCATCAACACACGGCTCCCGAAAATTCCGTTACGGAAACGCGCGCCTTCCTCATCCACAAAGACAACGACTTCAATTCCACGCTTCGGCTGAATCCCTCGCTCCTGCATCGCTTTGATTGCAAGCAGACTGCTGATACAACCAAGAGGACCATCAAATGCTCCTCCGTTAGGTACGCTGTCTAAATGCGATCCCGTCATGACAACAGGCAGCGTTGAATCTTGCCCTTTATACAGACCATAAAGATTGCCGATTGCATCTTCCCGCACTTGTAACTTTACTTCTTGCATCCAACGCACAAATACGGCTTTTGCTCGTGTTTCGGTATCAGTATAGGGAAAGCGGTGCATCCCGCCTTCAGATGTCCTACCAATTTGCATAAGTTCATTTAATTTGTCAGCGATTTCTTGCGCATCAATCCCAGGGAAAGTCGGAACATCTTGCAAGTTTTGCACTAAACGTTCGTATGTAAACATCATTCTCCTCCTAACGGATACTCAATAACTGCTCCTGGTCCTAATGGTAGTCCTAAGAAGTACCAAATCGCAAAGAATACGATCCACGCAACCCCAAAGACAATCGAGTACGGGAGCATGATGGAAATGAGTGACCCAAGTCCCAAGTTTTTATCATAGCGTTTAGCGAGTGCGAGCAAGATAGCAAAGTAAGCAAACATCGGCGTAATCGGATTTGTGATCGAATCACCAATACGATATGCAAGTTGAGTGAATGCCGGGCTATAGCCGAGTAGCATAAACATCGGGACAAAGACAGGTCCCACAATCGCCCATTTAGCTGAAGCCGATGCAATGAAAAGATTCAAGAAGGCGGAGAACAAGATGAAACCGATCAATAACGGCAACCCCTTAAAGCCAATCCCTTGTAAAAGTTCTGCTCCGTTCACTGCCATGATGATGCCGAGATTACTCCAATTAAAATAAGCAATGAACTGTGCTGCAAAGAACGCGATGATGATATAAAGTCCCATCGAACTCATCGCCTTCCCCATCTCGTTCGCTACATCTTTATCGTTACGTAAAGCTTTTGTAGTGAAACCGTAAGCAAGTGCCGGGAATAGGAAGAGCCCCATAATGACAGGCACTAAAGAACTCATAAACGGAGAAATGACAATGCCTCCGTCTTCTCCACGTAACCAGCCATTTTCCGGAACGATTGTAAGTGCAATTAACGAAAGGAATACAAGTGTTGCAACACCTGCAAGCTTTAGCCCTTTTACTTCAACAGCTTGCAAAGGCTCCATTGAAAGCTTCGGACCTGTGTATTCCGGAAGACGTGGCTCGACGATTTTTTCTGTCACCCAGATCGCGAGTGGCACGATGATGAAACAAGATCCGAACAAGAAGTAAAAGTTCATTGCCGGATTGACGACAATATCCGGATTCACAATCTCAGCAGCTGTTTGTGTAAACCCTGCAAGTAAGGCATCCAACATATTGACAATCAAATTGGCACTGAAACCACCTGCAACCGCTGCATAGGCAGCAGCCATCCCAGCAATCGGGTGTCGCCCCACACTCATGAATACTAGTGCTGCAATTGGCGGTAAGACGATAAAACCAGCATCTCCCGCCATGTTAGCAAGTACACCTGCAAATACAATGGCAAACGTAATCATCTTCTTAGGTGCCGCTTGAACGACCTTACGAAGAAGAGCAGAAATTAGACCCACACCTTCGGCAAGTCCGACCCCAATCATGGTTACGAGCACAAGACCCAGTGGTGGGAAACTCGCAAAGTTTGATACCATTTTCGTCATAATCTCTTGAAAGCCGGTTTTCGTTAATAGGCTGATTGCTTTTACTTCCTCGTTTGTCCCTGGGTTTACCACAGACAAGCCGGCCATCGCTGCAAAATGAGAGACTACTAAAATAGCTAAAGCAAATAAGATAAACAGGGTGACTGGATCCGGCAGTTTGTTTCCAACCTTTTCAACGATATCTAAAAATCTCGATAACAATCCGCGCTTCTTCGTAACTTCCATAAGACTCTCCTCCAACTTTTCAGAAAATTAATAGTTTTCATTATAACGCTTTATCCAGATAAAGCTATGTGTGTTTATCCAAAATGAGATTCTATTCATTATGTAAATGAACAACTAAACTTTACTTACTTTGTGTAACTATCCATAGATATTGGAATTTGTCAGTGTATAATGAAAAGTAGTAAAATTCATGGAGGTTAGAAAATGTCTACAACATCCGAACTATTTGCACAAATCGAAGGTTTATATGATGAGATGGTGGCCATACGTCGTCATCTTCATGAAAACCCTGAACTATCTTTTGAAGAAGTAGAGACCCCAAAATTCATTGCAAACTATTTAACTGAACTGGGAGTTGAAGTGGAAACCGGTGTTGGCGGGCGTGGTGTCATTGGAAGAATTTATGGCGGAAAGCCCGGCAAGACTGTCGCACTGCGGGCAGATTTCGATGCGTTAGCTATTCAAGATGAGAAAGATGTTCCTTACCGCTCAAAGGTCGCCGGAAAGATGCATGCTTGTGGACACGACGGGCACACGGCAACTTTATTGGCAGTAGCAAAAGTGTTACAAACAAATCGTGAACTTTTGACAGGAAATGTTGTACTTATTCATCAATTCGCTGAAGAATTGGCACCGGGTGGGGCGAAACCAATGATAGATGCCGGATGTCTCGACGGGGTTGACGCAGTATTCGGCATGCACCTTTGGTCAATGGTTCCTCACGGTAACATCGGATGGGCTCCTGGTCCGTCTATGGCTGCAGCGGACCGATTTGCAATCAAAATCAATGGACGCGGCGGTCACGGCGCTTCCCCTCACGAAACAATCGATAGTCTCTATTTGGCTACTCAAGTCGTTAGCCAGTTCCAGTCAATCGTTAGTCGCCGCCTCGACCCGTTGCAACCAGCTGTATTGACTGTAGCAACGTTCAATTCTGGGTCCGCATTTAACGTCATTCCAGATAGCGCAGAGATTGGTGGAACAGTTCGCACATTCGATACGGCAGTTCAAGATCAGATCATCGAAGAGATGGACCGTGTGATAAAAGGTGTCTGTGAAGGAAGCGGTGCCACTTATTCATTTGATTTCTTTAAAGGGTATCCAGCTGTTGTAAACCATGAGAAGGAAGCACATCTAGTTGCCAACGCAGCGACTAAGGTTGTCGGAGCAGAGCACGTCGTCCAGATGCAACCTATCATGGGAGGAGAAGATTTCTCTTACTTTTTATTAGAACGTCCAGGCGCATTCTTCTTCACAGGAGCAGGAAACCCTGATGTAGGCGCAACCTACCCACATCACCATCCAAAATTTGACTTTGACGAGCGTGCAATGGTTGACGCTGCAAATGTTCTGATTCAAGTGACGTTTGATTACTTGGAAGGTTAATATCATGAACGAGTCTTTATCAAAGCGCCAACTCGAATCCCTTCTCTATGCTTCGAATGTGATGAACAGTTCACTAGATATCGATACGATTATTGAGTCTCTGTTGCAAGTATGTGTATCGCAAGTGGAAGCGATTGATGGGGGCGTCTTGTTTTTATTTGACGAAGAGCGACAACGGCTGATTGCTAAAAAGACCACCGTTCTAGATAAAACCATCATCGATAAAGTAGCATTAAAACCGGGTGAATCTATGACTGGTCAATGTTTCATTCGGAAAGAAATCGTTCTCTACCAGGGACGTGACTCTGTGACTTCTCTGACCAATACATTGACACCTGAAAATAAAGAGTATCTTCATCTATCCGTGCCGACAATGCCGTACTCCACAATTTGTGCTCCACTACTTGTGAAAGGTCAGTGTTTGGGTGTTATCACATTAGATGCATTTCAACCTGTTGAAATCACGGACGAAGATTTAAAGCTAGTAAAAGCTATTTCGCAACAGGCCGCATTGACTCTTGAGAATGCTCGTCTCTACCAAAAACAAGAGCAAGCTATGAAAGATGTAAAACGCGTAAATCATGCATTACAACGAGCTTCAACTATTCATAGAGAGTTAACAGAGCTCGTGTTGAACGGGAAGTCACTAGAAGAAATCACCTACTATATTGAGGACAAGTTAAGAATCGTATGTGCAGTGGTGAATGAAGAGGGTGAGTATTCTGTTACACCATCCACCCTTGAATTTGAGCCGATTTTAAAAGCATACTCTCAGGATCTACGCCAACAAATTCAAGTGGCGGAAACAAATTACCATCTTGCATCATTTCGTTTAGGTTCGCGACTGGAATCTGTTGGTTGGTTAATTTGTGCAAAAAATGAACCGTTTGATGCAATCGACAGTAACACACTTGAGCACGCGAGTAGTATTCTTGCGATGGAACTGATCAAACGCAGAGCTATAGAAGATGCGCAACTCCAGATGCGTGGGGAATTTGCTGAACAGTTGTTCTCTGGTGTTTTAAAAGAGGATCTACCTTTACTTGCCAAAAGACTCCATCTACCCGTAGAGGGGGAATTTGTTGTTACGATTGCTCGTTTTGATGCGCCAATCGAGAGGGTGATCATGTACCCAAAAGTTATTCAACAGGCAACAAAATACTTACAAGGCTTTACGCACTTTACCTCACTGGATAGTAGAGAGTTGAAAGTTCTTATTCATTTAACAAGCGAACAAGATTCTCAGGAGATACAATTAATTTGGAGCAAGTGGTTACGAGAGCTGAAGACATTGACAAATCGTTCTGTTGTTGTTGGAATTGGGAAAACACATGCTCATCTAAGACGCGCATACTATTCATCACAAGAAGCTTATCAATCGTTAAGGTATCTAGAAAAACGAGACCTCCGAGACACCTCTATCCGTTTCGATGATTTAGGTCTACACAGGTTATTGCTACAAGCACCAAAGGCTGAAATTGAAGGCTATATCGAAGAAACATTAGGGCCGCTCATCCGCTATGATCGTGAAAAAAACGGAGAATTAATCGCAACCCTTGGCGTGTATTTCCACTCCAACCAACAAATGAAAGCTACGTCAGAAATACTTCATATACACGCCAACACTTTGATTTATCGGTTGAAGCGGATTGAAGACATTACGGGTCGTTCCCTGACAAAAGTGGAAGATCTATTAGCCCTCCATACAGCTCTTGAATTCTTTCAAGACTCTATAGAGGCACGAATGTAAACTTGATTATATACCAAAAAGCATGCATGCCCTCGGGCACGCATGCTTTTCTTCTTTTTTATACAGAGACACGATTTAGCAGATGGACAATGATCCAGCCCGCCGCAAACGTCACTAAACTTAGCATCCATTGCAAGCCGCTTTCCGGTAACCCAGGAAATACCACAGCAAGAGAGCCTAAAACCAAACCGATGATCACAGCAAACGTAATTCCCGGTTTATGCGTGAGCAAATAACGAATAATTTTACTACTTACAATAAATCCTACTCCCACTCCGGCTCCAATGATGAGAATAAGCGGAATGTTCAACTCGGATAGTGCACGAATTGCAGTCGGATAAACGCCGATTAACAATAAGATGAATGAACCACTGATTCCAGGTAACAACATCGCCATACTCGCTAACCAACCTGAAAAGAACAGTAAGGCCATTGTCGCTGGCGATAAATTTGTGATGATATCTGCTTCAGCCGGGCGAATAAACGCCATACTTGCCACCAAAATTGTTCCAATAACAATGGCAATCCAGTACGAAGACTTGAAGCTTTCTCTAGAATCTAATTCTTTAAATAACATCGGAATTATCCCAATGATTAGTCCTAAAAAGAAAAATTGTGTAGGTGCAAAGTAATTTTCTAACAAAAAGTCAATCACTCGACTTAACGATAAGATGGTGATGACCATACCAAGACCAAGCGGAATCAAGAATAGTGCATGACGCTTCCATTCCTTACTAAAAAATCCACTAATCGCTGCAATGAGGCGATCATAAATGCCTAAAATAACAGCAATCGTCCCACCACTGACACCCGGAATTAAATCAGCAATCCCTATTGCAAAACCACGTAAAATATTTTTCCATTCCATGAAACGTACCGCTCCTTTTTTTACAACTCGCATTGTTCTAGTATAGCGGAACTCATCGAACTTGCACAATGCAAAAAGGCAATGCCTTTTGAGACATTGCCTTTTCTAGACTAATTGATAAGTTTGGCATAGACGACTAGTCGTTCCTCGCGCGTCCCCCATTCTCGGTTGTAGGTACCGGAACAAGTAATCAACACGAGTTCAGGTGAAGAGGTGTACCCGAACACTTCAGAAACATCTGCTAGGGCAAGGGGTATTGACTCTAGCTTATAAATCTCAAATGTCAGTGTCTCATCTTCCCCTGCGACTTCAATGACGTCACCTGCTTGTACATCTGCAAGATCCCAAAAGATGGCCGGACCTTCTAATCCATCTACGTGACCCGCGATGACAGCACGTCCATTTTGCCCTGGATTATATCCAGGTTCAAACCAGCTCACTTCATTGATTTCATCCGGTACTGCCATTTCACCCTTATCATTCACACCTAAGTGTTGAACAGGCGCTTCCACTCCAATAGAAGGGATGCGTATAGTTTGTGGCGATATACCTTTAGATAAAGCAGCATTTATAGGATTTTCAGTAGGTTGCACTGCTGATTTAACAGCTGGTGCCACACGCTCACTTGGAGCTTCTGCTTCAAATCCAATAGTCTCTGTTTTCACTGCCACCTCATCTACAGGCGCGCAGCCTGCAAAGAGGAGCAGTGAGAGAAGAAAAACACTAGTTTTGAAAACGACTGCGGAATGCAAATGCTCCACCCATTACTAGCACTAATCCACCAGCAAGTAATAAGTACATCATTGTGTTTTGCTCAGGAGTTCCAAGACCTGTAGCTGGCATTTCTTCAGGAGATCCAGCACCTTGGTAGTCTACTAAAGCAAGTACTTCTAAAGAGTCTGCAGTGTTGATTGCAAACACACTATATACTGTGTTAGCAGCTAATTCAGTTCCTTCTAAAGGAAGAACTTGAGTGCCATCTGGAGTGCGGATTTCAAGATCATACGTACCCGCTTCTAATTCCATGTAATCTGTGATTCCAGGGAAAGTAGCGCCAGCAAATACTGCGTCTCCACCGATTAGACCGACATCAACAGTTGGTGCATCTGGTGATAAGTGTCCTACGCGGATTTTTGTCATACCTTCAGATACTTCCATAGAATCTTCAGCTACAACGAATTCAAGAGATTCAACTAGGTTAGCAGCAGCTACAGTGTAAGCTTTACCAGCTTCAACTGTTAGGTCAGCTTGTAATACTGCGTCACCTTCCATGTATTCACTACCAGCAGCAAATACTTCCACATTGTGTGTCCCAGCAGGTACATCTAAATAGCCAGAGTCTGCTTTGAATGGTACATCTTCAAGTGTCAATTCACCGTTTACATAAACATCAACATTTGGAGCATCTGGGGATGCGTGGACAACTCGTACTTTCGCGCCTTCATGGCTATCAGCGAAAGCAGTTGCTCCTAGTGAAAATACCATGGACAAGACGACTGCAAGTGTTACCAAGATTTTTTTCATCTTCTTCTCTCCTCTGCTTGTTTAATGTTTGTACACCTTTTGTACAACTTAGTTATACCGCATATACAAAGATTGTACAAGTTAAAAGGCTACCAAAATGTCTCCAACAAGTGAAAATAAATATAATCTACTATTTAAATCATAATTACATCATTTTTTAACTAAATGTTTGACAATTGCTATACAAAAAAAGAAAAACCTTATACAAGTTGATTTGCATCGTCTTGTATAAGGTCTTCATCAAACTCTTGCTTTACGATTTTGAAAATTAACTGTTGGGTAATAAGCATCTTTGACCAGAAGATTTGGCCCGAGGCAAGAAACCGCTGGACAATGGCAATTCATAGATTGCGCTGTTTGTGTTTCTAACCAAGAATTATAAATTGCAGGTAAGGAGGATTCTAGTAGGTTTCCAACTTTCGCCGCTTCACCAAAGTCTGTAACCGCTACTTCTCCCGTAAAGATATTGATATTGAGCCGTGATCGTCCATCCGGGTCATTTCGCATGGTGACGTTCGGTTGTTTGCGAAGTTCTTTTAGCAGATCAATATCTTCTTGTACGGAACTGCAAGCATAAAACGGAAGTGTTCCAAACAACATCCAAACAGATGGGTCTCGCACATCAAGTAATCGTGAAATCGCTTGTCGGGTTTCTTCTAATGATAGAACATCCAAGTTGGAAGCAAAACTAACCGGATACATTGGATGAACTTCATGACGGCTACACTTCATTTCTTCTACAACTTGTCGATGAATTTCTTCTATATAAGAAAACGTACGTTTATTCAGCATTGTTTCTGCCGATACAAACACGCCCATTTCGGAAAGTCGACGGCTGTTTTCAATCATTACATCGTACTGTTTACGACGAACAGAAACAGGGGGCGGTGTTGGCATGTTCGCAAATCCACCTTCGATAAAGTCTTCCGGCGTTCCCCAATTGTGAGAGATGTGAAGAACATCTAAGTAGGGGGCAATTGCCTCATAGCGTTCAAACGGCATCGTAAGGTTGGAGTTGATTTGGGTGCGAACGTCTCGTGCTTTGGCATATTTTAAAAGGGGTAGAATCACTTGTTCGAGAGACTTCTTCGAGAACAAAGGTTCTCCACCTGTTAAACTGAGTGTTCGCAAGTGAGGAATCTCATCCAACTTAGCGAAGAGTTTATCCATCGCAATCGGATTTGGGTCTTTAAGTGCAAGAATGTCACCCACCGCACAATGTTCGCAACGCATGTTGCATAAGTAGGTTGTAGTCAGTTCAATACTTGATAGTGTAAGTTTCCCGTGGCGGCTGATATCAAAATAGGCTTCCCAATCGTCTTGAGTGGGTGTTTGATGCGGTGTTGTATGTAAAACCATTAGGTGTACTGCCCTCTCTCTAGTAAATTTCCATGTTCTATTGTACATGCTTTAGGCCAAAGAAAAAAGAGCAGCCTTCGCTACTCTTTACGAACTCATCAACATTCCACCGTTAACATGGATACATTGACCTGTCATATACGCGCCGTCTTCAGAAGCCAATAACACATATGCGCCGACCAAATCACGCGGTTGTCCAGGTCGGCCTAAAGGTGTCCCTACTCCAAACTCCTCCACATGCTCTTTATCAAATGTTGCAGGAATCAGTGGTGTCCAAATCGGCCCAGGAGCTACCATGTTCACCCGTATGCCTTTTGGTGCCACATTTTGAGCCAGGCTACGCGTAAAGCCGACGATTGCCCCTTTTGTTGAAGCATAATCAATCAACTCTTCGTTCCCCATATACGTTGTCACAGATGTTGTGTTTATAATTGAGCTGCCCTGTTTCAAATGAGGGAGTGCGAATTTCGATAGATAAAAAATCGGATAGATATTTGTCTTATACGTAAGATCCCATTGCTCAGCTGTTATATCTTCTAGCGACTTCTGCGGGAATTGTTTTGCCGCGTTATTCACAAGAATATCGAGCTGTCCAAACTCATCGACAGCTTTCTGAACGAGCGTCTTACAGAAGTCTTCGCTTGAAACGTCACCTTTCATAAGGAGCGCTTTTCCTCCCCGTTCTTCTACAAGTGCTTTTGTCTCTTCTGCATCTTCATCCTCATCTAAATAATTGATAATAATATGCGCACCCTCTGCCGCGAAAGCTATGGCGACGGCTTTTCCAATCCCACTGTCGCCCCCTGTAATAAGCGCGACTTTGCCTTTGAGTTTTCCAGCCCCGATATAGTCCGTCGGATGGACAGGTGCCGGATCCATTTTTGACTCTACCCCTGGTTGTGTACTTTGCGTCTGAGGTGGTTGACCATCTTGTTGACGTTCATGAATATTCATCGAATTCCTCCTCCATGTTTGCTCTTTTACTTGTTTTCCCTAGCATCGGCATTTAAAACGTTTAGTTTTCTAGTAATTGGGCATAAAACAAGTAACGAGAAGGAGGCACCAGAATGTTGACAACTACAGTAAATGATATTCAACTCACTTTCACAGAAAAAGGTTCCGGACCCGCTGTGTTGCTACTTCACGGACTAACAGGAAATCGACATATGTTTGATGAGGAAGTAAAAGTCTTACAAAAATATGTACGTGTCATCGCACCTGACCTTCGTGGACACGGCGATTCAACACGCCCCGCGACTTATACTCTTGATTCAATGATAGAGGATTGCGTGGCACTGATCGAGGAACTCGGTTTATCTCGCCTCTCTATCATCGGCGTTTCAATGGGCAGTTATATCGCACAAGCTCTTGCTATTCGATTAGGTGAAAGAGTAGAGAAACTTGTATTGGTTGCAACAAAATCTTCTGGAAAAACCTCTTCCATGCAAGCTCTATTTGAGTCTCACAGTGAGGAACTTGAGGGGTTAACCCACAACGCGAAAATCTTAAAAGCGTCCAAATACATGTACCATGATTTGCAGGCTGTTGGACAATGGAGCAAAGAAGCAGCGAAAAAGTCAGATTCCATGACAGCTGACCAGATTCAAGCTGCAAACGATGCACTTCTTGGATTTGATTTCAAAGATGAACTACAGAGAATTTCAGCAAAAACTCTCGTCATCAGTGGGGACCATGACCAATTAAATCCGGCAGAAGAAGGACGAGAGACCGCTCGACTCATCCCACATGCAACGTTTGCCGAATTCAATGAGTCTGGACATGCACCAAATGTCGAGCAGCGGCTCTTGTATTTGGACTTTATTCTCGAGTTTTTAGAAATCGAGCGTAGACAAACTCCTTAATCAAAAAGCACCTTCTTTAGATTCATACCTAAAGAAAGTGCTTTTTTTTACTACTCCAAATGCGCTGCGTATTTTTCAAATTGCTCTTTCGTTGAAATATCTCGAGCAAAAAATGGAATTCTGATTTTCCTCTGCTTCGGAAAGCGCTTGTCAATCGTCGCGAGATATGGTGCTTCTGCTTCTTTACGCTCAATCATAAACGCACCCTCCACTTCATCAGGTAACACTTTATTTACAATCAATGTGCGAACATGGATGCCATAATTGTGAAGAAGATCGACGGCTTTCTGAGTCTCTAAAATGGGCAATCGCTCAGGATTCAAAACAAAGATGTATCCTGTCATCGTCTCATCTAATAAAACCTCCCGTACCGCTTTAAATCGACGTTGCCGTTCTCGCAACACATCATAAATCGGGTCTTCTCTCGGTTTTCCGTCATTTAAAAGTTGTGCATAATTCTCATTCGTCTTTTCGCGCTTCTGTAACAACCCTTCAATCCATACACCCATTAGCTCCGGTAACGTCAGCAAGCGGATCGTATGACCTGTCGGAGCCGTATCAAAGACAATCTTGTCATAGGTCGCGCGCTCATCCAACACAATCGATACAATCTTATCGAACAGCGCGGCTTCATCTGCTCCTGGAGAAGCTTTAGCTGTATCAAGCTGTCTGTATACTTCTTGCATCATGGTCGGATTGACGGTTCCTTTTACATTCACCTTCACTTGGTCAATATATTTGGTCGTTTCGGTCTCCGGGTCAATTTCTAGCGCAAACAAGTTCGGCGAGACCTCTTTCCCTTCCCCGCCGATCTGGGTGTCAAAGATATCTCCTACATTGTGCGCGGGGTCTGTAGAGACAAGTAACGTTTTCAACCCATCAGCTGCAAACTTCCACGCAATCGCAGCCGCTGATGTCGACTTTCCAACCCCGCCTTTTCCTCCTACAAATACAATCTGCTGTGTCGTCATGGTGTATCCCCCTAACAACAACGGAATCCCGTCATTGGTGATTTATCCATCCCCATCCGGAGATGCCAGTCATGAAATTGTTCCATCATATATGGATATAATTCCAATGTGTAATAGTAGGCCGGATTTGGAATTCCAAGCATCTCGGAGTACAACATGAATAAAAACATATCGTCTTGGTCTCTGAGTTCCCGTACGATTTCAGATCGGTGTGGCATCGATAAGACCTCTTCATAAAATGCCACCAATGCCTTCATCTTCTCAAAGAGTGACATGTCTCTTCCTCCTTCATAGAAAAGAACCGCCTTGCAGCGGCCCTAGTTTTACTCGTCGAAATTGTAATTCGGATCGATTCCTTTACGGAGAGCAGATGCAGCTGTCAACAAGATCCACAGTGTGAATCCGAAAATGATAGCTCCGAATACGAACAATAGGGTATTCGGGTTACTTCCCCATATCGCCCATTGGAAGAAGACTTGTTGCGCCATCGCATACATCGTCATGAAAATCAGGAAGATCATCGGGATGAGTGCAACCCAATAATTACGGCCGAGCCATTTCAACCAGATTGTCAGAAGCAATAACGAAATTCCTGCAAGTAACTGGTTCGATGTTCCAAACAGCGGCCATAATAAGTAACCACCAGAACCAAAACCGTTTGGTCCTTCTGGAATCAAGACTAGTGCCGCAGAAGAAGCAACCGCAATACTTGTTGCAACATGCGTCTTCGTCAGAACAGGTAGGTTGTATTCTTGACCAAGTTCCGCGATGATATAGCGCATCAAACGAACAGATGTGTCAAGTGTTGTCGCTGCGAAACTAATAACAATGATGGACACAATGGTCGTCGCAATGTTTGCTGGAATGAAAAGACCTTCTGCGAGTTGGGCAGCCCCTTGTACGAAGTTTCCTAATCCACCACCACTTGCAGCGGCAAAGCTTGAATAACTCTCGCGGAACGCATCTGCAGTCGGGAAGAATGTAATGACGGCAATGATGGATACAAGTGCTAGCACACCTTCTCCAACCGCTCCGGCATACCCTACAAAGCGCGCATCTGTCTCTTTATAAAGTTGCTTAGACGATGTCCCGGAAGAAACCAGTCCGTGGAATCCAGAAATCGCGCCACATGCGATTGTGATGAAGAGTAATGGCAACCAAGAAACATCGTTTGTTTCATTCGTCATTGGTGCTGTAATCTGCGGGTTTGAGAATAACAACCCTGCATAAAGAATAAACAAACCAACAACTAATTGATGCGAGTTGATAAAGTCACGTGGCTGTAAAAGTTGCCACACCGGTAATGTGGAAGCTATGTAGACATACACCATCAAAAATACAATCCAAATAAAGAACGCTGTAGAAATAGCGCCTAATCCAAACAATCCAGCGCCTTCTTCGCCGCCCATGTAACGGACAAGGTCAATCTGCAACCAGTCAACACTACTTGCGATGACAGCTGTCGCATACATTACAACTAAAGCGATCAAACTTGGAATCAACATCTTGCCTTGCTTTTTATACACCGAATATCCGATCCAAATCGCGAGCGGAATTTGAATCATGACTGGTAAAACAGCCGCCGGGAAGGAAATAAAGAGATTCGCGATTACCCAAGCAAACACTGCGTTTACCATTAATACTAAAATTAAAATAATGAATAAGAACAAAATCTTTCCGCGCTGGCCAATTAGACGGTGAGCAAGCGTACCGACAGATTGTCCTTTATTTCGCACGGACAATACAAGTGTTCCGAAATCATGGAACCCTGCTGCAAAAACTGTACCTAAAACAACCCATAAGAAGGCTGGTAGCCATCCCCAGTAAACAGCAATTGCAGGACCTAAGATTGGTGCAGCTCCTGCTACAGATGTAAAGTGATGCCCCCATAGTACCCATTTGTTTGTCGGCACGAAGTCTACCCCATCTTCAAAACGATGAGCAGGTGTCACGTAATTCGGGTCAAGCTTGAAGATTTTCTCTGCTAAAAACTTTGAATAAAACCGGTAACCTAAAATAAAAACAAACAACCCTATCGAGGCAAGTGCAATCGCATTCATTTCCAAATCCCCTCCCATTTTCCAGTAGTGATTACTACCTCATCATAATATAAGGCAATAATTATTTCAATATTTGAAATACACTAATTATTGTGGGATATTTGGAACTTCTCTTTCTTAACGTAAGAAAAAAGGCCTGTCGCATTTTGCGAGAGGCCTTAGTAGTATCAAAATACAGAGAGGTCCCATTGTTCTGAGAGCTTTTTTAACAATTGGATTCCCTTCACGCTATTCCCTCTAGAATCAAGTGGTGGAGATAAAATACCAATCCCCATCCGGTCACTGACAACAGCTAAAATACTTCCGGAAACACCACTTTTTGCAGGAAATCCAACTTTGATGGTGAAGCGTGAAGACGCATCATACATTCCACTAAGCAGCATGTAGGCATTTGCTGTTTTCACATTGGCATCTTGCAGAATTCGTTCGTTTGAAAAAGGATCAATTCCTTTATTGGCAAGAAGCGCACCCATTCGGGCAATGTCTTCGACAGTTACAGCGATGGAACACATTTGGAAGTATAAGTCGAGCGAGTCTTCTGTATCATGGATAGATCCCGATGCCTGCAAGAAGTAAGCAATCGCTTTATTCCGAAGGGCTGTGGACTTTTCAGAGTCAAAGACTTCGACATCGACGTAGATGCCATCATCTCCTGTAAGTGTCCGAGTGAACTCCAGCATATTTCGCAAAGCTTCCGGACCTTCTTTTTCTGCAATCATCGAACTCAGCACGATGGCACCAGAATTAATCATCGGGTTGTGCACGTTCCCCTCTGATGTACTTTGAATCCCCATGATGGTGTTGAAGGGGTCCCCTGTCGGATCTAGAGTTATTCGTTCAAAGACGGCTTCCTCTCCGTAATTTTCTAAGGCATATAAGAAAATCACGACTTTTGAAATACTCTGCATCGTAAATTTGAAGTCGATGTCTCCACTCGAAATGGAACGTCCTTGTGTGTCCATAATGCTGACGGCAAAGATATCAGGGTCTACGCGTTCGAGGGCAGGTATATAAGAAGCAACCTTTCCATTGTTTTCACAGTTTCTCTCACAGTCAATGAAGAGTTCTTCTAGTTGTTTTTCATATTCTTTAAGTGTCATCGAGTCTCCTCTTTTCCTTTAAGATTCTGGTTTTAGTTTACCAGGTATCCAAGGGGGACAAAACAAGTTTTTATATGCATACAAAATAGTTCTTGCACTCTTGTTTGAAAGAGGTATAATAATCTTTGTCAGTAAAAAATAGATCCTGTAGCTCAGCCGGGAGAGCGCCACCTTGACAGGGTGGAGGTCGCTGGTTCGAACCCAGTCGGGATCATTGGGTGCCAAACCCACGTGGAAGCTGTCGGAACACGGCTTTCACATGAAAGAGTCCTAGTAGACCGTATGTCTAGGGGCTCTTTTTTTATATAAAAATAAGAATCAAACTGTACACTACTGCCCCTAAAAAGAATGCACGAAAACTACTTTCACTTTCTTCTGGCAATTCTTCCTTCATAACATTCAAAATAATTCCACCTGCCAATAAAGCGACTAAATAAGATAGAATAAATGGATGCAAATCTGTAAATGTGGCGGCTGCCCATCCTACGGCAATTGCAGTAGCAAGAAGCCATCTTCCGTAGCGCGCATAATCACGGTCATGTTGTTCATCTAAACTGATATCATTTGTGACAAAGTGAACGCCAAGCGCGATAAAAAATGCGAGCGGCCCAAGAGATTCCGTAAATTCTTCGCGAACAAGTAAATAACCAATACTGAAGTTATACAAAGTGAAAATTCCAATATGTACCCAGAATACACCTGGATTGTGTGTAAGGGAAGAACCCTCACGCCGTCCTTTATGCGAAGACTTTACATATTTCTCTAAGCCATAAAAAAGCACGAGCCCCAGTAGAGCAAGTAAATAAATATGATGTTCAATAAACCCTAAGATCCCCTCACCCTTCAAGCTCTCTTGGAAGTCTGCTAATTCAGGAAGTAAATGAAGAAATACGTAAGCAACAGAGATTCCTCCTGCTATCGATAAAAAATGACTGCGTGGTCGTTTTCGTAAAAACTTTAAATGACGCGCGAATAAATGGATAAGTACAAAACCAATCATACAAAGTACACTCGCAACAAAGCCCATAGTTTTCACCTCCTGTCCTACTATTCCCTTTTCCTATTTGATTTGAACCGCTTCCCAAACAAAAAACGAGCATACTGCAGTATGCCCGTCGCGCTAAAATTGAAAATGCTTTTTTATTTCTCGTGCTGTCTCTTCAGCAGTTTTTGTCATCGTATCTAGTCGAAGATAATTCGAGAACGAAATCTCATCAGGTAGAGAATTCAGCCGGAACCTCTCAGCCGTTGTGATGACATCGTTTCGAGACCATTCTAGATTCCGCTTAAATGGTTTGTGTTCTAAACGGTTCGGTGTGCTATTGCGTGCAAGGCGCTCTTCAAGATCTGCTTCTAATTCAACATAATAAATTTCAGCATTCTCCGCTTCGAAAGTATCCACTACATTTTGTACATAGTCCCAATCGAGTTGTTTATCAAATCGCCATACGAATGTGAAAATGAGGCCCTCTAAATCACTCTTTGCGACTTCTTCAAAGATTTGGTTTCTGAATGAATTTACAAGATCTTGCCCTTTTTTCGTACTATAATCAAAAAAATGCGAGACCAAATCAATGGTCATATGATTGTGAAACAATTTTAATTCCGTGATTTTGGCAAGTTCTTGCCCGACAGTCATCTTCCCAACAGCTTGAGGTCCAAATAGTAATACTAATTTCATTTCAACATCCCCTGACATCTATCCACTAAAGAAAGTTTTTCCTAGTGTACCATAGACAAGCTGTCAGAAAATGCATTTTATAAAATAGCACGCTCTTTATGGAGGACGGGCTGACATGCGAGCACATGATGGACTAAAAAAGTTCGTTTCGCTTGTTTCGCAGTATCCCAAATCCACATTTTTTCACCGTTCAACTTCAACACTCTGATTCGTCTTTTCGTTAATTTCCCAGCTTTGTCCATGTACACTACATCCATCAACTGATTGTATTTCATCGCTTTTACAAACTGCTCACGCATCTTTTCCGACCTCCTTTGTTCTCATTATAAACGAACACTTGTTCTTTTTACAACAAAAAAGACTCGGCATCTCTGGATTCGAAATGCCGAGAAAACTCTTTATAAAAGCCACTCAATAAACAGACCGATCGTCAGTAAAATTCCAACAAACGTATTCGTAAGAGCCGTTGATTTCATCGCGGGTCCCATCATCATCGGCTTCGTTTTTCCCAAACGGAAGCTCTTAATCGCTGTGATGGATTTTGGCACTGCGAGTAAAACTAGTAGTGCCCATGGCGTAACAATCTGTAAAACGACTAGCGCAACAATCCACACATACGACACGATAAATGCGATAGCAAGACCAGTAATTGCTCGTTCGCGTCCTAGTAAAATCGGCAATGTCTTACGCCCACCAATCGTATCTTCTTGGATATCCCGAATGTTGTTCGACATATTGATTGCCCCAACTAAGATCCCAAATGGGAAGGACAACAAAAATGCCCACATCGTCACTTCGAGCGTTTGAAGGTAATACGCAATCAAGATAAATCCAATCCCCATGAACACGCCAGCGAATAATTCACCAAATGGTGTGTAGGCAATCGGAAGAGGTCCTCCTGTATAGAAATAGCCCACAGCCATTCCCACAACGCCAATCACAATCAACCAGAAGCTTGTTGACGCCGCGATATAAATCCCAATAAACCCAGCGATTACGTATAAAATCAGAGCGACCGAAAGAACCATGCTTGGCTTTAAGCCGTGACGAACAATTCCGCCACCGATCCCAACAGACTCTGCCGTATCAAGACCTTTTTTAAAATCATAGTATTCATTAAATAAATTTGTAGCAATCTGTAAACAAAGTCCCGCTGCCATCATCGCAAGGAACAGTCCCCAGTGAATCGATGTTTCAAAAAGCGCCATCACGGTCCCTAAAATGACCGGTACAAACGTTGCCGTCAATGTATGCGGACGCGTCATCTGCCACATCAATTTACCGCGCGAAATCGGCGCAGTCGAATCAAGTGCTGTCATGATGAAAATCTCCTTTATTCCTAAACTACATAGCACTTTATTATAGCATTATTCATACAAAAGTTTGTAGACAGTCGCCACTTTCTCCGCGACATACCCACTCCCTCCATTATCTTCAACATCTTCAATCATCATGGCTATGATAAATGCTTCTGTCTCTACAGGATAGCTGACAAAGAAGCCGTTTTCTTGTCCTTCAGCATCTAGACTTACCTTCAGTTCAGCTGTCCCCGTCTTGCCAGCTACCGGTATCCCTGGAAGGTTGACAGCTTGCGCGAATCCATCGACGACCATACTGCGCATACCCGCTTGTAACTCCGTAATCGTTTCAGGAGATGCGAGTCCTTCTTTCCATACCACTTGATCTTCCTCTTCTAAAAGAAGGGTCGGTTGCCACATCGTACCGCCCGTCAAAAACGGTTGGTACGTTGTTGCGAGGTGTAAAATATTTGCGAGCATTTGTCCTTGTCCAAACGATGTATCCGCCAGTTGCCCTTCAGATGAAATCGTACCGTCATTTGATACTTGAGACGATTGCAAATTTAAAAAGAATGGAATGTCTTCACCAAATCCGAATGCCTCAAGTCCTGTGATGAACGTCTCGCGCCCCATTGCAAGTGCTTGCTGCGCGTAGTAGATATTGTCTGAGTAGACCAGTGACTTTTCTAGGTCGATTGGGTTCGGCGCTTCCGGGTGAAGGCGCGTCACACGATAGTCTCCCCACGACGCATCTTTTTGCCAAGTCGCCCCCTCAATCACAATGCCTTCGTTTGGATTTAAAGTGCCTGCTTCCATACCAATCGCCGCTGTAATCGGCTTCAATGTTGAACCTGGAGCGTAGGATGCAGCAAACCGGTTAAACAGAGGTTGGAGCGGGTCTTCGCTCAACTCTTGATAACGACTCTGCGTCATACCGAGCATGAACTCAGATGGCTCAAATCCTGGAGAACTAAGAAGTGTTAACACTTCTCCTGTTTTCGGGTCTACTGTTGCTGCTGTTCCAGGCTCCCCGTCCATTGCGTCGTACGTTACGCGTTGTAATTCTGCGTCGAGGGTCAAATCGATACGCTCCCCGTCCACTGGCGCAATTTCCGCGAGTGTCACATCTTCCGCACCCTCCGCTGCTTTATCGATAAAAATACGTTTGCCACTTTCCCCACGCAACCGCTCTTCTAAGAAACGCTCAAGTCCTTGACGCCCAATCTGATCAAACTCTGTGTAACCGTCTTCTTCACGCTCTGCCAATTGTTCCGCTGTGATAGGTCCAATATAACCCACTAGATGAGAAGTCGCGGCTCCGTATGGATACTCGCGCATTCCCGTCTCTTGGAGCAACACACCTGGAATTTCAAGTAGAGCTGCACGGCTATCATCCACTTGTGAAATTTTATCAAGTGGGACAAAGACATCATCTGTTACCCAGCTCTGTCCTAGTTGTTGATCGATGTAATCGACAGAAATTCCAAGTAGTTCTGCAAGACGGGGCTGTAAGGTGTCATCTGTAAACTTACCAGGTACAAGTCCTACTTCAAAACCGGTCCCATTGATGGCTAATGCATTTCCGTTCCGGTCATAAATTTCTCCACGTGCAAAATTCTGCGTCGTCACACGTACTTGGTCCTCTGGCTCTAGCCCTGGCAAAATAAATCCCGTATCCCATTCCGCCATCCATGTCAGTTCCTCTTCTTCAACAGGCTGCCACGTCATCTCTTGTTCCCACTCAATCGGACCTGCACTCGTCTCGACTTGAATTTGCACCCGGAAAGTTGCTGGTTCAGTCGACTCCCACTCTGTATCTTCCGATGGAGCTGTAAATGTGATGTCTCTTTCTGTAATCTCCAGCGCTTCGTCTAAAGCCACTTGACGTTCAATAAATGCTGCTTCATCAAACTGCTGTTTCGTTTCATCGGATAAAAATTCTGTATAAAGTGTTTCATAATCTCCTTCGTCCCACGCGGCTATATACGCTTCTAACCGTTCTTGTGGCGTCACTTCATCCGTACAGCCGACGAGTAACAGACCGCTCATCGCCACAACGCCAAATCCCCACTTTTTCATCTCGCCCACTCCTATCTTTTCCTAATCGTACCATATCAGTTTATAAAGCGTTTATATACAGGTTGTATCATTCAAAATGTTACCACTTCCCTTTACTACAGCTCTCGGAATTGGTATATTCGCAGTGGAAGATGACAGACCACTTCTGCACAGGAAACTAGGAGGTTCTTATGGAAAAGAAATGGAGTATTCGTTTAATACAAATCTCAGCAATTTTTGGCTTTATCGGCACGTATTTAGGCTCACATATGGCAGGTGCTATGGATTACGCACTGAGCCCTGTACACGCACACATCTTGTTAGTTGGTTGGTTATCCGTATTTGCATGGGGAATTTTTTATCAGCTGTTCGAAATCAAGTATAAAAAATTGGTCACAATCCATGGCATCACAGCAATTATTGGCGCTATCGGATTGACTGCAGGTATGTGGATGTACAATTTAAATCCGTTTAACTTGAACGAGACATTTATCCTGGTGTTCTTTATTGTCGGCGGGACGATTTTATTGATTGCGTTCTTCTTGTTTGCTGTCATTACGTTCTTCACAGTCCCATCTACTTCACGTAAATAAAAAATCAGCACCTTCTCTAGCTTTCATCTAAGAGAAGGTGCTGATTTTATTTTGATACAAGTTCAATCTCCGCAGCTACAGGAATTCCTTTTAAGGCCTGAGTTGCCAAACGATTGGCTTCGTTATTTTTATGACGTGGTATCTGATGATACTCTGGCTGTAACTTCATCTTATCAAGCTTTTGATCAACACGCCGCCCCCAAGAAGCAAGGGTCGGGTCCATAATCTCCCAGTCTTCAATCATATGCTGCAACACCACTTGGGAATCTCCGCGAATCTCAACCGGCACACCTTTCGCTCCCAAAAACTCTAGCTCCTGAAGAGCCAAATGAAGTGCTGCGAATTCCGCTTCATTATTTGATGTAAAGCCTTCGACAAATGCATTTTGACGCAGTCTGTAGGACTTTCCATTTTGTTCATAATAAATGACGCAACCAAGGCCTGCTTCCGCAGTCTCACGTTTATAGCCGCCATCAAAATAGACACGGATAGTGTGTGGTTCCACTTCCACTTCTTTCATATAGCGCTTTGCTTCTTTGACTGTCCATAACGTACCACGGCTGTCGATCAAATCGACTTGTTTCACACGTCCTGTACGCTCCATATCCTCAATAAACAATAGGGCTCTTTCGAGTGGCATTTCCCCCGATTCAAAGCGTGCTTCTTGATTTCTAGGTGTTTTATAAAGCCAACGAATCGATACATTCATCATCAAGACCCCCTAAGACAAGGATTAATTCGAGTGATGCCCGTCCAGTTCCTTGTAGGCATTCATATATTTGCCGCTATCCGCGACTTCAGAATGATACAGCGCCTTTAAAGCATGCGCCTTCCCTAAATCATGTTCTTTCATCAGACCTTTTAACTTTTTCTGCAACTCACGGTCTGATTTCACTAATTGACTCATTTGTGCTTGTAAATACTTCATCTCATTCGTCTCCTTTCTTTTCTATAGAACTAGTTCTCGGATAGGTTTGCATCTTGTTCTGCTTCACGCTTCACACGCTTAACGAATTCTTCGACGACTGGACCACCATTCTCCTGCTTCTTGCCTAACTTCAGCATCGTCTTAGCTACAAAATTGATGCCTATATTTGAACCGATATATCGGAATTCTGTTCGGTCTTCTGCAAGTTTGTGTAGTTCGAATGTTAAAGTCGTCTCAAATAACTTAGCTAAAATAAATTGTATAGCTTTCTTCTTAAACGCTGGTTCATCCACAAACTCTGTAATCGTAACATGATAACTCTCTGTACGCGTGCCTTCTCGGTAGGTTTGTTTGTACGATGAGCCTGGTAACGGGTCGTTTTGCACAATCCATTCATTGCTCTCTACTTTCGGCATAATACGCTGCGGATTTGCTTCATCAAAAAGCGCCCATACTGTTTCAATCGGGGCTTCTATCTCAATTCGTTGATCCCACTTCATTCTGGATACCTCTCTTTAACTGCTGTGACGGTCCGACGAATCATTTCACGTAAAACGGCTTCATCGATATCAGCGATTTTATTGATGTATACACAACTCTTTCCAGATTTGTGTTTCCCAAGTTTTGAAAGCAATTCTTCTCTGCGATCGTCTCCTGGATCTAAGTAAAGAGCGTGAGCGGTCTTACGAGGCGAGAAACCTGTAATCGTTGCGTCCCCCTCGTGACCTGTTGCGTATTTATAATGATACGCGCCGTATCCAATAATGCTCGGGCCCCAGAGTACAGGCTCATACCCTGTTTCTTCATAGAATATGTCCAGTAAACGATACGCGTCCTGTTTTTTGGAAGGTTTCTCGATTTGTTCGATAAATTCATTGACACTAGCATCTGTCGGCTTTGTTTTTTGTTCATACACCATCGTTTCCCAGTCCCTTCTCTAACTATTTCGCAAAGCGAATTTTTCACGTATACTGAATGAAGTGAATTGAATTAACTGAGGTGAAAACTATGAAGCATCCACTCTACCTAGTGATGGGTGGCGTATTTGCACTGTTTATCGCAATGAGTATCGGACGTTTTGCGTATACTCCTATCTTACCATTTATGCAGCTAGAAAAGGGATTTTCAACTGTTTTTGCAGGCACCCTTGCATCCGCCAATTATGCAGGGTACTTGGCCGGAGCGATAGCCGGAAGTATATTACCCATTCAAACTTATCGTCGGAAACTGTTGCTCCTAAGTTTAGCCAGTAGTATCTCGTTGACATTCGCGATGGGACTTGTAGAATCACCTACCGTATGGATTTTGTTCCGTTTTGTGTCCGGAGTGACGAGTGCATTTGTTTTCGTGTTGACATCAAGTATTATTTTGGACCGCCTCGCAGCTATTGGAAGGATTGGCTTATCCGGTGTGATGTATGCTGGGGTAGGTCTTGGCATTTTCGTGTCGGGTCTAGTAGTTGCTCCACTTGTCGAACGCTATTCTAGTGACGGCGCTTGGATCGGTCTTGGTTTTATTGCACTTCTTCTAGCTATGTATGTAGTGGCTGTCGTGAAAGAACCCGAGAGTTCACCTCCCTCTCAAGCACCCCCCTCATCCAAACGCCGATTTGAACCTTGGCTGATTTGGTTGTTAGTTGCATACGGGTTGGAAGGGCTTGGCTACATCATCACTGGCACATTCATCGTAGCGATTGCCGAGCAGTCCAGTGTATTTGCCGGGAGCGGGACGAATGTCTGGGCGATTGTCGGTCTGGCAGCAGTGCCTTCCACGATGATTTGGGCATTCGTCGGAAATCGATTCGGCTGGATGAAATCGTTCGCTGCACTCCTGACTATTCAAGCAACAGGCGTTGTATTGCCAGCTATATCGCAGAGTCCCGTCAGTTTTTATTTAAGTGCAATTTTGTTTGGCGCTACGTTTATGGGCGTGACGGTCCTCGTCGCTTCGTATGCACGGGAAAAGTTCCCACACGCGAGCGCACGGATTTTGTCTGTTTTAACAGTTACCTATGCACTTGGTCAGATGATGGGTCCTATTTTGGCTTCAGCTCTTGCGGAACAGACCGGTTCGTATTCACTGGCTCTTGTAGGAGCAGCCGCTGTCATTGCCCTCGGCGCATTGTGTACGCTCCCTATTATCTATCTAGAACGACAAAAGACATCCTGAATCGGATGTCTTTTCTTCGTCAATCGAAAAATATTCCGGAAGTCTCTTGTAAATTTCGGTTTCCGGAGTATAATTCAGGTAACGAATGATGGATGGAGAACAACTATGCTAAAAATGGATCGCCCCTATAATGAACGCATTAGTATTTATAACGGAATGGCCTCTACTATGGCCGTTAATATTACCAACACCTTTTTCCCGCTCTTTATGATTACGATTTTAGGTGCGAGCAACTACCAAGTAGGACTATTGAGCTCGCTCCCTCCTTTGATTGCTTTACTCATGACCATTCCAGCAGCTATCTTGTTGAACAAAAGTAGTACGCATAAACGAATCGTCGGTACAGCCATTATCACAGCGAGGCTGTTTTTTCTTGCCATCGTCTTTGTCGTCTATCTCCCGTTGGAGTGGCAGGCCTGGGCATTTCTTGTCATCATCGGAATGATGCATGTCCCAACTGCTCTGGCAACAATCGGCTGGCAGACGCTTATCAGTGGGTTAGTGGATGAACATCGTCGTGCACAGTTTTTCAGTGACCGGAACCGAATGTTAACAGTCGTCGGTTTATTCACGACTCTATTCGTTGGAATCGTATTGCGAGACGCGACGGAGAGTGTGATGTCGTATCAGATTTTATTCGCAGTCGCACTTTGTTTTGGTTTACTTGAAGGGTTTCTAGTATTTCGCCATAAGGAAAACGATCCCGTCGTGACAGATACGAAACCAAAATTAATGGACTGGTCCATCTTCAAAGACCAGGGCTATAGATGGTTCTTAGTGGCCGCCCTCTTCTTCAATTTTACGTGGCAAATGGCTTGGGGACTTTTTAACATCTATCACGTGCGAATTGCCGAAGCGACAATTTTTTGGTTTAGTATGTTCTCTGCAGGAAACATGTTGATGCAGTTCTTTACCTATCCCCTGTGGAAAAAGTGGTCCGAGAAGTATTCCAACACGCTCGTGTTTATTGTCTTAGCAATCGGGATGGCTTCCGCGCCATTCTTTACCGTATTGACGACAAACTTCTTTTTACTGTTCTTAGTTCAAACGACTTCTGGTTTCTTCCTGTCCGGGGTTATCTTAGTCCTCTTCAATATGCTACTCGAACATAGTCCAGCGGATAAACGTACGTATTGTATCACGACATATAACGTCTTACTTTCTCTCATGGCATTTATTGCACCGCAGATCGGGATTTTGTTTCTTGAACTGTTTGGCATTGTTGAAGCTATGCACATCAATGCGTTCTTACGACTTTCAAGCAGTCTTGTGTTCTTCGCCATGTTTTGGTTCTATTCGCGACATAAAAAGCGGCCTGAAGTTGCAGTATAACGATCAAAAAAGGTGGAGATTCGCATAAACGCGAATCTCTACCTTTTTCTTTAGAGATTAAAGTTTTCTCCCCAATCGCGCCGCTGCTTGAGCAAGCGCCTCATACGGCTTGGACAATGCTTGTTCCACCGTACATTCCCTTGACACAATGGCTTCTACATACGAAAAATGAGGAACGAGCAAACTCTTCTCCTGAGACGGAATCATACCAGACAACAACGCGACCTTTACCCCAACTCGTCGCGCACGTTCTGCCACCCCAAGAGGTGCTTTACCGGATAGAGTCTGAACATCCGACTTCCCTTCTCCCGTAATTACCAGGTCCGCTTCTCGCAAATACTGGTCATACTCGATAGCATCTAAAACTGAATCAATTCCTCGTTCGAGATGCGCTGGAAAAAAAGCAAGCAAGGCCATCCCTAAACCACCTGCTGCTCCTGCCCCTGCTCTCAAGTGATGCGCTTGTCCTGTCAATTTGTACACAACGTCTGCATACCTCTGGAGCACATTTTCAAGAATAGACGCAAGTTCAGGGGTGACACCCTTTTGTGGCCCGAAAACAGCCGTCGCTCCACGTTCGCCTAGTAGTGGATTGTCCACATCGCAAGCGATTGAAAAATCACAAGAGGCGATACGTGAATCAAAATCTGAAAGGTCAATTTCTCCTAACTGTAGATAGTCCGGCAAGTGCGTTCTGAGTTCCATACCAGAAGTATCATAAAAACGTATCCCCAGTGCTCGGAGTGCCCCAATCCCACCATCGTTTGTCGCACTTCCCCCAATTGCCACGATGAACTTGCGGCATCCCTCATCCAGTGCATGCCGAATGAGTTGACCCGTACCGAATGTCGATGCCCGAAGCGGATTGCGGTCAGTTGGGGTTATGTGCGTAATTCCAGAGGCTTCCGCCATTTCAATGACAGCTGTTACGCCGTCTCCAAGAATGCCATAGTGAGCTACGATTTCTCGACTTAAAGGATCTAAGACAGACACATCAATCAGCCGACCAGCTGTGGCATCCACTAAAGCTTCAAGTGTGCCTTCTCCTCCGTCGGCAATCGGAACAACCGTACAGTTGATGTCTGGACGAACAGATTGAATCCCTTCTCGAATAGCCATTCCTGCTTCTTTCGCGCTAAGAGTTCCTTTAAACGAATCTGGACTGATGATGATGTTCATGTTCCTCACCCCATTTCATAAACGCTTACAAAAAGCCTAGCAGGTACTCTCACCCGCTAGGCTTTCGTTTATTCTCCGCGTTTCGCTGCGTACCAGCGCGCTACCGCTTGTCGTAACACCTCTTCAGGCTTTTCTAGCGCTTGCTCTACTTCTTTCTCTGAAGTAGCAAGCACCACGACTTCATTGAAAACCTCGTTAGCTTCTTCAGCCACATCGATATCGCCACTTCCAGCAAACAATGTCACCGGCAAGCCTTTGTCCCCTGCAAATTTCGCCACGCCATGCGGTCCTTTTCCTTCTAAGAACGTATGCGCATCAAGGCGTCCTTCTCCAGTAATTACGTGTGTAACACCAGACAATGCATTTTCCCATCCTGATCGCTTCAGCACAAAATCGATCCCGTGATACCACTTGGTCGGGAAAAATGCTTGGACGGCTCCGCCTAAGCCTCCTCCAGAACCCGCTCCTGCTCGGTCATGTAGACGAACCCCGGTATGTGCCTCGATGACGTCTGCTAGCTGTTGGAGTGCCGCTTCCACTTCTTCCGACTCTTCTGCTTGCAGGCCTTTCGTCTCCCCATATAGACGCGTTGCACCTTGAGGCCCTATATATGGAATCTGTACATCACTCACTACTGCGAATGTACATTCTTGAAGACGTTTATCAAACTCTGCATCATCTAACCGATCAAGATTTTTAAGTTGTACCAAATCTCCTGACATTTCCTGACCCTCTGTGTCTAAAAACTTCAATCCAAGAGCCCGCAACATACCTGCTCCTCCGTCATTTGTTGCACTGCTCCCAATTGCCAAAATAAAATTGCGATGCCCTTCATCAAGTGCTGCACGAATCAGTTCACCGGTGCCAAACGTAGACGCGAGTCGTGGGTTCTGTTCATGCTTTTTGACATAGGAGAAACCGGAAGCTTGCGCCATCTCAATCACACATGTATGACGCGAAAGCCCTGTGACACCATACTTCGCCTCAACCGGACGACCAAGCGGGTCATGAACAGTGGCCGTTTTGTATGTGCCTCTCGTTGCATTCATAAGCGCATCCAAAGTTCCTTCCCCTCCATCTGCAATCGGGAACTCTACAATTTCAAGCGTCGGATCGACAGACTGCAAGCCTTGTGCAATAGCACGGGTTGCTTGTTTAGATGTTAACGTTGTTTTCCAAGCATCTGAGCTGATGATGAATTTCATGGCTGTTCCCCCTAAAATAGTCGTTTGACGGATGGACCGAATAAGTAGAAATGTAAATCCTGTTTCTTTTCTTCTATACTTCGTGATAGTCGCGCAATCTCCTGCTCAAGTGCTGTAATTTCTTCGATCGCCTCATCGACTCGCTGGCGAGATATCTCTTCCCCAAGCTCCAAGTAGTGCAACTGCGCTTCTAGTGCTTTGACCTGTTGATGACGCTGCATAGCCCCCGCATAGCTTTTGACTTCTTTCGTCTTTAATTCATACAACTGCTTTTCAAGTGCTTCTTTTCCCATGTGAATCGCCTCCTAAAATTGTGCCAAACAAAAAACTCTTCCCCACGAGAGAGAAGAGTTGCAAGTGCACAATTTCTCCTCATCGTTCAGGTATCCCCTGTTGGATGGAGCACCTTACCGCGCGGGCAGGTTGCTGAGACTTCGTAGGGCCAATTCCCTCCGTCTCTCTTGATAAGAAAAGAGTTCATGTTCAGTTAAGTCAAGTATAGCAGAAAGAGGGGGAATTTCCCAGCCTCATTTCGATCGGATATCATCTTCATCAGCATTTTTATGGTTATACAGTTCGTTCTCGCCATCTTTATCCGCAGGGTCTTCCCGATAGAAGAACGGATCACTATCGATTTTTTCTTCTTCAGTCAATGATTTTTCATCGCTTGGCATTGGAATCTTCCCACTATTTACTTTCTCTTTATCTTTGTCCTTTTCAAACATTGTGCATCCCTCCACTTATTCTGAATTAGTAAAGTATTCCCTCCAAGCACCTGTTTAAAACGACTCGAGCAGGGAAATAGGAATTCAAGGAGGCGATTTGAAATGCCATGGACAAAAACGGACTATCCCGATTCCATGAAAAATTTAGACGCTAGTGTACGGAATAAAGCGATTGAGATGGCAAATGCGATGGTGGATGACGGTATGGAAGAAGGCCGCGCCATTTCTATTGCAACGGCGAAAGCACGTGACTATGTTAGCGGGAGTGACAATTCTTCACGCCCTCATTATGTAGTGAAAGCACATGAAGACGACTGGATACTTATGAAACAGGACGGAGAAAGGGCCATTAAGACAGCTACTACAAAAGAATCGCTTCTTCAAGAAGCAAAAACATATGTCAATGATAAAGATGGCATTTTAAAAGTGTATAAACAAGATGGATCCGTTGAAGATACCTATTATGAATGAGGAGGAATGGTGATGAGCGAAAAATTAAAGGTAGGTATTATTTTAGGGAGTACGCGTGATGGTCGGGTCAGTCCACAAGTTGGAGAATGGCTCGTCGAAAAAGCAAAAGGTCGTGAAGACGCCAATTATGAACTGGTAGATATCAAGGATTTTGACCTTCCACTACTTGGGACAGCTGAATCAGAAGGTGTAAAACGATGGAATGAAAAGCTCGACTCCCTCGATGCCTTTGTATTTGTTGTCGCAGAATACAATCACAGCATGACGGGAGCTTTAAAAAATGCATTTGATAGTGCGAAAGAGTCATGGCACAACAAAGCAGCTGGAATTGTCAGTTACGGATCTGCAGGCGGTACACGTGCAGCTGAGCATGTTCGACAAGTATGCGCTGAGCTTATGATTGCAGATGTACGTGTACATCCTGTCTTATCCTTATTCTTAGATTTTGAAAAAGGACAAACATTTACACCTCGTGACCTTCACGACAAAAACGTCAACGACATGTTTGACCAAGTACTCGCATGGGGCGGGGCATTGAAACCACTACGTACAAACAAAGCCTGAGGAGACTTCCTCAGGCTTTTGGCATGATGGAATATGGTTCCCCTAGCCAGTCCATTAATTCGCCAAACCCATCTCGCCCACTTTTTAAGCCGAATTCATATAACGCAGACAACCGCTGTGGATTGCGTTCTGCTCGACTGATTTTAAACGTTTCTTGTGGACGAATAACAAATGCATCGCCTTGCGTTTCTAATTCATCCAGCCAATCCAGCGTTTCATTGTAATGCTTCCATCGTGTTTCCATCTGTTCGACCAAACCGGGGTATTGTTTATACATAAACTTACTGACGCCTGAAAACCGGGAAGCTGCTTTGCGATACCCCTTTGGACGTGTCAAAACGACAACGGGGCGCTCTACTCCATCCTCAAGTGCTTTCTTTAATGGAATTGGATCAGCAATGCCACCGTCCATTAACTTTAGCCCCTTATACTCAACGGGTGCAGCCATGAAAGGTAAAGAACTAGAGGCCCGAACCACCTTCAAAATCTCATCCCGAGGTGCTCCCTTTTCAAAATAGATTGGTTTTCCACTATAGCAATCAGTCGTTCCAATGACAAAACGTTCGGGAGATGCAGAAAACGTTTCGTAATCGAATGGGACGAGTTCATTCGGCAACTTATCAAAGAGCAAGTCCATCCCAAACAATTCTCGTTTTGTCACTAAATTTTTTAAAGAAATATAATCCGGATGCGTCACATAGTCAATGGATACTTTTCGATTTCTATCTCGTTGTCTAGCTGCATAGGAAGACCCGTGACATGCCCCTGCCGAAACTCCTATGACATATGGAAAATAATAGTCCTGCTCCATAAATGATTCTAAAATACCTCCAGTAAAAACGCCTCGCATGCCTCCGCCTTCTAAAATTAATCCAGCTCCGTTCATCGCGATCTCTCCTTTTTACTTCTCTCATTCTAGTATTTCGCAAAAGCAATCAGGAAGCAACTGGAATCTCGAAATTAAATCCTATCAAAGCACTTTGAATTGGAATTTAAATACCTGACTTGGTATACTGTTTGAACAAGAAACAACATGAAAGTAGGGAAAAAAATGACGATTTACCAAAGTATAACTGAATTGATAGGCGATACTCCTGCCGTCAAATTAAACCGCGTTGTCCCAGAAGGTGCAGCGGATGTTTATGTGAAACTTGAAATGCACAATCCTTCAAAAAGCGTGAAAGACCGCGCAGCGAATAATATGATCAAAGCAGCGGAAGAACAGGGTCTGATTCGTCCAGGTGACACAATTATTGAACCAACAAGTGGGAATACAGGTATAGGTCTTGCCATGGTTGCAGCAGCACGTGGGTACCGTGCACTATTAGTTCTTCCTGATAATAGTACACAGGAACGAATCAATCTCTTGAAAGCCTTTGGTGCTGAAGTGGTTCTCACACCGCAAGACGAAAAAATGCCGGGGGCGATCGGAAAAGCACTGGAATTGAAAGAATCGATTCCCAATGCATTCATTCCACAGCAATTTGAAAACTCCGCAAATGCTGATGCACATCGTGGCACTACGGCTCTTGAAATCCTAGAACAAATGGATGGTGAGTTGGATGCGTTTGTAGCGACTGCTGGAACGGGTGGTACGATCACAGGAACTGGCGAGACCCTAAAAGCTCACCTTCCAAATCTGTATATCGGCGTTGTAGAACCAAAAGGCTCACCTGTATTATCTGGAGGAAAGCCTGGTCGCCACAAGCTTGTCGGAACGAGCCCTGGATTTATTCCGCCAATTTTGAATACATCAATTTACGATGAAATTTTCCAAATTGAAGATGACCAAGCCATTGACCTCTTCCGTCGCCTTGCGCGTGAGGAAGGTATATTTGTTGGGCCTTCTGCCGGGGCCGCTGTTTATGCAGCCATTGAAATTGCAAAACGCTTAGGTCCTGGAAAAAAGGTTCTTTGCATTGCTCCGGATACAGGTGAACGCTACTTATCAATGGGACTGATTGAATAAAGAAAAAGCGGGTATATAAAAGAGGTATGTTCATATTGAAAGGAG
Source organism: Chryseomicrobium aureum (assembly GCF_016909155.1). Taxonomy (GTDB): domain Bacteria; phylum Bacillota; class Bacilli; order Bacillales_A; family Planococcaceae; genus Chryseomicrobium; species Chryseomicrobium aureum. The sequence goes on along the minus strand of NZ_JAFBFG010000002.1, from coordinate 87,180 downwards.
ACCAAAAGTATGTCAAAACGTATTCTAATGGTATTAACCAATCACTCCGAACTACCGAACGGAAAAAAAACTGGTGTCTGGCTATCTGAATTTGGAGAAGCTTACCTCGCCTTTCAAAAAGAAGGATATGATGTAACAGTCGCGAGTCCGAAAGGCGGCGAGATTCCGATTGACCCTACGAGTTTGGAAGGCGAAGTATCCGATGAAATGCTCGCTACTAAACAATTTATTGAAAACACCGAACACCTAGATCATCAAGATGCTAGCCAGTTCGACGGCATCTTTTTACCAGGAGGTCATGGCACGATGTTTGACCTTCCGGATAATACAAAACTACAAGAGCTGATTCGCTCTATCTATGAAGCTGATAAACCTGTCGCTGCTGTATGTCATGGTCCAGCTGGTTTAGTCGGTGTCACACTTTCAAACGGCGATCCACTCGTCAAAGGAAAAAAAGTAAGTGCGTTCACAGATGCTGAAGAGAAAGATACAGGCCTTCAAGATGACATGCCATTCTTACTAGCTTCAAAGCTTGAAGAATTGGGCGCACACCACGAAGCTGCAGATAACTGGAGCGAAAAGGTAGTACGTGACGGTTTCTTAGTTACTGGACAAAATCCACAGTCAACGGAAGCTGTTGCCCATGCATTTATCGACACATTAAAAGAGTAGGCGATTGCCTACTCTTTTCTTATGTCCAGCGCCCTTTTAAATCCAGTGCTTGGCGAATCTGATTAAAATGATACAAGTATCCCCTTTTCTCACCGGAAAACTCTCATAAAGAAGAATGCAGTGACTATGCTTTAAGATCGAGGAACATGCACGAGGATTTGATCGTCAATTAGCATAGGGGTGGAACTAGCGGATAATACTTCTGGCTTTCCAAAAAAATACCCTTGAAAATAAGCGTACCCTGAGTCTAAAGCTCGCTTATACTCCTCAAGTGTTTCAATTTTTTCAGCAATCAGCCGCTTTCCAGATCGTTTTGCTAATTGTTCTGTACATTTTTGTCGATCAAATGGTGCTTGAAAGTCAATTTTAATGAAATCTGCCACGCGAATGATTTCAGGAATACCTGCAACAGAAAGATTGCAATTAAAATCATCCAATCCAATTTGATAACCCGCCTTTTTCAAGTGTTTCAACGCTTTTAACAGTTCTTGATCAAACTCAATCGTCTCTACCACTTCAATAATCAACTGACCTGGTGCGATGTTCCATTGTTGATGTTGAATAAGCAAATCACGAGTAAAGTTTACAAAGACGGGGAGATTTTGACTAACTACATCTAATCCCATAACATGATAGGCAGTTTCGAGTACTTGTCGTGTAGCGTTATTTGGGTCTTGCGCAGTGTAGACGTTTTCTTCACTATTCCTATACAATAATTCATAAGCAATGACATGTCCGTTTCGATCCACTATAGGTTGCCTTGCAAGGTAGTGATTCAACTTTTTCACCTCCATTTATTCAGATTAATTAGTACTATTATACTCATTATTTTCTGAATAATCAAACAATAAATGACTTTTGGTTGTAAAATAAAAAGGATAAAAGTCTTGGTTTCGAATTATTTTAAATAATCCTAAGGTTATAGAGGGATTGAAAACGGATATGTCGAATAGAAAAGAAAAGGGGAGGCCACACCATGTCATACGAAGTGAAACAAATTACCGATTTAAATGAAGTTTCAGTACAACACCTTGTTGAAGAAAGCGAAAATGAAGGGTATCGATTTTTGACAAGACTGGTTAAACAATATGCAGATGGATCGGAACTATTTAAAAAGCCAGGAGAAGCTTTATATGGGGTATGGAGAGACGGACATCTTGTAGGAATCGGAGGCATTTTACAAAACTCCTATGCAGATGACCCTGCTACTGGACGACTTCGCAGATTTTATGTGACAGCTGACGAACGTCGAAACGGTGTTGGGACAATGTTGCTAGATGCTTGTCTTGAAAAAGCAAAAGAAACATTCAAGAGTGTCACGTGTCGCACAGATTCTGCGAAAGCGGATGCCTTCTATCGTCAAAATGGTTTCGTCCCTGTTCATCATTCACCTGATACAACTCACAGAATCACCTTCTAAACAGACAAAAGACTCTTCTCGCATCTCGCGAAAAGAGTCTTTTTTAGTTCTAGCACTATAGTCGTTTACGCTCTAACTGTAGTGCTTTAATTGTGGAAATCATCATCAATACCATGATGAACGAGAACGGAAGCGCGGCTATGATCAAGGCATTTTGCAAAGCTGTTAGCCCGTTAGCTGCCAGTAGAATAACCGCAATCAATGACTGTGCTACTCCCCAGATGATCTTGACAGAGTTATCTGGATTCATAGATCCACCCGTCGTCTGCATTCCTAGAACAAACGTCGCCGAGTCGGCACTTGTGATAAAGAACGTGCTGATGAGAACGATCGCAATGATTGACAGGATGGTTGCGAATGGAAGTTCGTTAAATGTTGCAAACAAAACTTCCTCTGTCGCAAGCCCTGACAAGTCGATTCCAGACTTCTGTACGTTGATTGCCGTAGAACCAAACGCTGAGAACCAGAAGAAGCTCACTAAGGATGGCAGTAACAATACACCTGTTAAGAATTCACGAATCGTACGTCCTTTGGAAACACGAGCAATGAAGATCCCAACAAATGGTGCCCATGAAATCCACCAAGCCCAGTAAAAGATCGTCCAACCATTGATCCAGTCGCGACTTTCTCCGTCGAGTGGTGCAGCGCGGAACGTCATTCGAACGATGTTCTGCAAATACGCCCCTAGGCTGTCTGTAAACATGTTGAAAATCAATAATGTCGGTCCAAGAACGACAACACCAATTAATAATGCAATCGCTAATACCATGTTCGTATTCGATAAATATTTAATCCCTTTACTTAGACCTGACCATGCCGAAGCAAGAAAGAGAACGGTTACGACCGCAATAATAATAACCTGCAGAGTATAAGAAACTTCAATTCCTAAGAGATATGCTAGTCCCCCACTAATTTGAACAGCACCGAAGCCAAGAGTAGTTGCAACACCGACAACAGTTGCAAAAACCGCAAATACGTCGACGATAACACCCCATGGTCCAGACATTTTGTCCCCAAAGATTGGCTTAAGTGTTGCAGAAATTAATCCAGGTTCGCCTTTGCGGAACTGGAAGTAAGCGAGTGCTAAAGCTACAATCGCATAAATGGCCCAAGCATGTAGTCCCCAGTGGAAAAATGTATAACGCATCGAATCGCGGAAGGCCTGGTCTGTGCCTGTCTCACCTGTTGGCGAAGAAACAGCATAATGTGATAACGGCTCAGCCGCTCCCCAAAATACAAGTCCGATCCCCATCCCTGCTGAAAATAACATCGCAAACCACGTTGGACGCGAGTATGCAGGACGATCTGTATCTTTTCCTAATCGAATCTTTCCGTACGGGCTAAAAATTAAAAATAGCGTAAAAACAACCATTAGGCCTACAATAATCAAGTAATACCAACCAAAAGTGGTTGTAATAAAGGCTTGCATATTGGCTGTTACTGACTCAAAACCTTCTGGCACAATTGCACCGAAAAGGACGGTCACAATAACGAGCGCAAGCGTAATCCAAAATACATTTGTAACTTTCTTCACATTCTCCCCTTCTTTCTTATAGTTTACACAATTCCCTACCCTACCTTAATTTTATGTAAGGGTCAAGCGATGCACGTTTCTCTCCACATGAAACTTCTCCACCTTTTATTCGTAAAGAATACAAAAAGGGGGAGTTTGATTGGGTTATTCAGATCCTGCATTCGGCTTTATGGATTCGTTCGGAACAGTGTTCATAGCTGTGGTGTTTGTTGTAATTATTTCTGTTATTATTATTGGAATTGGGGGCTCCATTAAAACGTGGTCAAAAAATAACAATTCACCTCAACTCAGTGTACCCGCTTCTGTGAAAACTAAACGCACAGAAACGTCAGGTGGCAGTGGAGAGAGCGCAGCTAACACTTGGTATTATGTAACATTTGAAGTACAAAGTGGTGACCGTATGGAACTACCAGTTCGCGGGCATGAGTTCGGGCAGCTTGCGGAAGGTGATTTAGGTTTACTAACGTTCCAAGGTACACGCTATATTAATTTTGAACGTAAGATAGAACCACAAGTATAAAATAGAATCAGCACCTTCTCTGGAGTCAGCTCAAGAGAAGGAGCTGATTTTTTTGGGTATAGCCGGGTGTTTAGTTTCCATAACATGAGGAAGTGGTGAAACTCAATAAATAACCGTCGAATCTTTCGACTTAGCCAGTGAATCTCTCCATTTATCCATCGAATCTTTCGACACAATTGCCGAACGCTCATATAAAAACGCCACTCTTTATTTAAGAGCGGCGTTCTCCACATCTAACTACTAATACACATTAAAATACCGAGCCTCCGGATGCGCAAACACCATCGCAGAAACCGATGCCTCAGGCTCCATCATGCAACCGTCCGTCAACTCCACCCCAATCCGTTCAGGCTGAAGCAATTTCCATAGCTTCTTCTGATCCTCGAGCTCCGGGCACGCTGGGTACCCGAATGAGAAGCGTTGGCCTTGGTATTTCGTTCGGAACAAATCTTGGATGGATAGTTCGACTGGATCTGGGAAGCCCCATCTCGAGCGCATCATTTCATGCATGCGTTCCGCTAAGCCTTCTGCTGTCTCAAGCGCCAAAGCCTGCAGCGCATGACTTTCTAAAAACTTCCCTTGTTCTTTCAGTTGCTGCGCCCATGTTCGGATACCTTTTCCTGCTGTTACCGTAAAGAATCCTACATAATCCATCTCCCCACCGACTGGTTTTAAATAATCGGCTAGACAAAGATGATCCGGTTTTATCTGACGTGGAAAATGGAAACGCTCAATTTCTCGCGTGTGATTTTTCGGGTCATAGATAATCACATCGTCACCGTCCGATTGCGCCGGGAAGAACTGATAAATGGCCGATGCTTGTAGAATCCCTTCGTTTACTGCCTGTTCGAACAACTGATCCGTTATTTCTTTTAATTTTATCGTTCGCTCGTCTTGTTCAGCTAGCAAGCGAGAGATTTTCCCTTTAATGCCCAAATGATGGCCAAGCAACATCTGCTGATTGATATAGGGATAGACTTGACGTAGAGAGAAGTCTCGCAAAATATGCACATCCAAATCGGCAGGAGTATAGACCTTAACATCTCGACTTACTGTAGAAGTTCCCACTGTTGCCGGCTTTCGAGGAATCTCTTTTTCGGGTGCCTCTAAGCGCTTTTTCTGATCCTCGTCGTATAAGGTCTGAATCTCTAAACGATTTTCAGGATTTTGCAAGTCATTAAAGATTTGAAGTCCGTCCATTGCATCTTTCGCGTATAGCACTAAACCATCGTATTCTTTTGCGATTTTATTTGCCGTAAATTTTCGCGTCAAGGCGGCTCCACCAACGACAACTGGCGTTTCAATGCCTGCTGCTTTCAAATCTTGTGCGGTTACGACCATCTGCTGAGCGGATTTCACAAGCAGTCCTGATAAACCGATGATATCTGGTTTATGCGTCCGTACTTGTTCAATGAGTTCTTGAGGCGTTACTTTAATTCCAAGATCTGTCACGTCATAGCCGTTGTTACTCAGGATAATATCCACTAAGTTTTTCCCGATATCATGTACGTCCCCTTTTACCGTAGCCAAAATGACCTTCCCTTTTGTCGATGACACATCTGATTGCTCCATATGCGGCTCTAAGTAAGCGACCGCTGCTTTCATGACCTCTGCACTTTGCAAAACCTCTGCAACAATCAATTGATTGTCATTGAACAAGCGTCCTACTTCTGCCATACCTGCCATCAGGGGTCCATTGATCACATCTAGCGGTGCGTCATAGCTTGCAAGAGCAGCGTCTAAATCTGGCAGTAACCCTTCTTTCGTCCCTTCGACAATATAGTAGGCCAAGCGTTCTTCTACCGTTTCCGGTAGTGCGATCACTTTCTCTTCTTTTTTCATTCCTCTGTAGAATTCCGTGAACTTCGCGAGGGTCTCATCTGTCGTATCAAACAATAGTTCTTCGGCGAGTTTTACCTCCTCTTCCGGAATCGAAGCAAAACGCTCAAGTTTTTCCGTGTTGACGATGGCGTAATCAAGACCTGCTTGCACGCAGTGATACAAGAACACAGCATTTAGCACTTCGCGACCAACAGGCGGAAGTCCAAATGAGACATTACTCACACCAAGGATCTGCGGACAGTGCGGGAAGCGTTCTTTGATAGCGCGAATCCCCTCAACAGTGGCTTTCGCCGAACCGATATACTGTTCATCTCCCGTGCCGACAGGAAAGACCAGTGCATCAAAAATAATGTCTGATGGCGCTATGCCGTATTTTTCAGTCAACAAGTGATAGGAGCGTTCTGCAATGGCGATTTTTCGTTCTGCAGAGACACCCATTCCCTTTTCGTCGATGGTTCCGACAACTACGGCTGCTCCGAACTGGTGCACAAGCGGCGCTATGGCTTCAAAACGTTCCTCCCCGTCTTCTAAATTGATGGAGTTAATGATGACTTTTCCTTGTGAATAACGCAGGGCCACTTCTAATACCTTTTCATCTGTTGAATCAATCATTAATGGGACCTTCACTTTTTTCACAACTTGTTGGATGAATTGATCCATATCTTCTACTTCTTCACGGTCCGGGTCAGCGAGGCAAATATCGATGATTTGCGCCCCATTTTTAACTTGTGCACGCGCAATTTCAGATGCCTCTTCTAATTTGCCCTCTTGAATGAGACGCTTAAATTTTCGAGACCCAATGACGTTCGTGCGTTCCCCGACTAAGATCGGACGAGTAGACGGGTCGTCGTAAACGAACGGCTCGATACCGGAAACTTTGTGCTCATCATGTGTTGTCGCCGTGCGCGGTTGATACTTTTCAGCAACTGCTGCAAGGGCACGAATATGGTCTGGTGTCGTCCCGCAACACCCTCCTAGTAAGTTCAGCCATCCTTTTTCTAAGAATCCCTCCATTTTGGTAGCGAGGGACTCGGGTGTCTCGTTGTAATTTCCTTCTTCGTCTGGAAGCCCAGCGTTCGGATAACAACTGACGTAGCTAGACGCTAACGTCGATAGAGAACGCAAATGGTCGCGCATAAATTCAGGACCCGTCGCGCAGTTCAGGCCCACAACAAGCGGATTCATATGCTCTAGCGAAATGTAAAACGCCTCGATAGACTGACCAGCAAGTGTGGTTCCCATTGGTTCAATTGTTCCGGAAACGAGAATCGGCAGTTCACGACCGCGGCTTTTGAATGCGTTTTGAATACCTAAGTTCGCCGCTTTCACATTTAGCGCATCTTGGCTTGTTTCAACAAGCAGTACGTCTACGTCACCATCTAGTAATCCTTCTGCCTGTACTTGATAATCCTGAACGAGTGCATCAAACGAGATTCCCCCTGTAACCGATAACGTTTTTGTGGTCGGTCCCATTGCCCCTGCTACAAAACGAGGTCTTTCATCTGTTGCGAATTCCGAGGCGACACGCTTTGCAATTTCTGCTGCTTCTTTGTTCAATTCATACGCTAAGTGGCCAAGGTCATACTCGTCCAACACGACTGGTGTAGCTCCAAATGTGTTGGTCTCTACAATGTCAGCCCCAGCTTCAAAGTAAGCAGCATGAATTGATTCGACGACATCGGGTCGTGTACGAACTAAGTACTCGTTACACCCTTCGTATTCTTCCCCACCAAAGTCTTCAGCCGATAGGTCTGCTTGTTGGATCATGGTTCCCATCGCCCCGTCTAAGACGAGAATTTTCTTCTGGAGTTGCTGTTCAAATGTGGAGCTGGTCATACGATTCCTCCTTGTTGCGTGTCTTGATAAAGTCAATCAATTCAAGTGAGAGCTCATAACGGAGAAATGGTGTAATCAGATAGATTCCGTTAAATAACTTGACCGCTTCTTCTAGCAGTTCTTTTGTAATCGTCATGCCGACTTCAAGTGCTGTTGCAGGGTCTTCTCCCGCTTCTCGCATACGCTGTCTTGTCACTTCTGGAAGACGAATCCCTGGAACTTCGTGATGCAGAAACTCTGCGTTGCGCGACGATAATAAAGGCATGATGCCGACGAAAAACGGTTTATCGACTTGTTTTGCTGCTTCTGCAAGTGCATGTAGCTGATCGATTCCAAAAACCGGTTGCGTAATAAAATAATCCGCTCCTGCTGCGACTTTCTTTTCAAGCCGCTTGATCGAGGCATCCATATGGCGGTAATTCGGATTAAATGCTGCCCCCACCGAAAACCGTGTCGGTCTCTCCAGTGATTTCCCCGAAAATGATAATCCACGATTGTTCTGCTTGATAAGCTCGATTAGTTCTAAACTTGATAAGTCGTAGACAGATGCTGCTCCCGGAAAGTCCCCAATTTTGGCAGGATCTCCTGTGATGGCGAGCAGGTCTTGTACACCAAGCTCATGGAGACCCATTAAGTGCGATTGGAGACCAATCAAATTTCGATCACGGCATGTTAAATGAACAAGTGGCGTGGCATCGTATCGTTCTTTGATGATGGCTGCCACTGCATCATTCCCGACTCTCGGAGAAGCTAGAGGATTGTCAGCGAGTGTTAGTGCATCGGCACCAGCTTCATGGAGAGCTTGAATTCCTTCGTAGAATCGGTCGGTATTTAAATGCTTTGGTGGGTCAAGTTCCACGAGAATTGTCGTTTCCTTCCGCACTTTTTGAAGTAGTGGGGACTCGGCTGAAACTTGCTCGATTTGTGGGTCAGATTTTTTTGCCGTGATTTGTTTGGTCGAAATTGGCGTGCGGTCGCCTAGAGTTTCTGCGATCGCTTGGATATGGCCAGGCGTCGTTCCACAACAGCCTCCGATCAAGTGGACACCTTGCTGTCTCAGCTCCTCCGCAATTTCTGCAAAATAGTGAAACTCTTCTGCGTACGAATAGCGACCTTCTTCCACTTGAGGAAGACTCGCATTCGGATAGACAGAGAGCAGCGCCTTGTTGGGAATCGGAACTTGCTTGAGAGCACTCAGCATGTGGAATGGACCCATTCGACAATTGACACCAATAACATCGGCTCCTGCAGCTTCCAACTCTTCAAATGCTTGTGCAAGTGAATAGCCGTTTTGCAATACACCCACTTCATGCATCGACACTTCTGCGATAATCGGTAACTCACACTCTGCCTTTGCGATTTGCACAACGGCTTTTAGTTCTTCAAAATCGTAGTACGTTTCGAGTAACAGTGCGTCGACGCCTTCCATTAAAAATATATAGAGCTGTTCTCTAAAACTGCGTTTGATTTCATCGAGTGGAATGTCTTGTTTGATTCCACGCAATCCTCCAAATGTTCCAAGGACGTATACCTCGTCCCCCGCAGCTTGTTTGGCAAGTTTTACTGCCGCTGTATTGATGGCTTTCACTTGTTCTTGCAAACCATAACGTGCGAGTTTCACGTAATTCGCTGCGTAGGTGTTTGTCTGAATCACTTCCGCTCCTGCTGCAATATACTGTTCATGTACACGCAGAACGTCTTCCGGGTGAGAAAGGTTTAGCTCTTCATTGCAGTGATCGACGCCGTACGAGTAAAGCAGTGTGCCCATTGCCCCGTCCGCCACTAAAACACGGTCTTGCAGTTGTTCCAAAAACGGTCGTTTCATTCGGCTTCACCTACTAACCCATCTAAAATATGTTGCAGTTCTGCTTTCAAATCGTCCACATGTTCAATGCCTACAGAAAAACGAAGAAGTCTTCCGCAGATTCCGACTCGTTCACGCTCCGCTACCGGAATATCGGCATGGGTTTGTGTTGTCGGGTAGGTGATGAAGCTTTCAACTCCACCAAGACTTTCTGCAAATGCAATGAGTGTAAGACGCTCGAGGAATTGTGGTACCCACTCTTCTTTCTGTAACCGAAACGATAACATTCCGCCTTTCCCTGGATACAAGACGGAATCGATTGCTACGTGTTGTGTTAAGAACTCTGCAAGTTTCTGTGCATTTTGTTGTTGGCGCTCGACTCGGAGACCCAACGTTTTAAGACTTCTCACTAATAGCCAACAGTCTAACGGACTAGGTACGGCCCCGATTGAATTTTGAATGATTGTGAGTTGCTCACCAAGTGCCTGTCCTTTTGTAATAACAGCACCTGCTAACACATCATTGTGGCCACCCAAATACTTCGTCGCACTATGAATGACAATGTCTGCTCCTAGCGTGATCGGTTGCTGCAGAATTGGTGTATAGAAAGTGTTATCGACGATCAGCAGGATTTCGTGTCCTTTTGCCAGTTCGGCAACAGCTTGAATATCTGTTTCTTTCATCAATGGATTCGTTGGAGATTCGATGAACACTGCTTTTGTGCGCTCAGTGATGGCAGCCTCGATTGACTGAAGCTTTGAAGTGTCTACATAACGGAAGTGTAAACCCGTCCGTTCTTCTAACTGATGGAATAACCGGTAGCTCCCTCCGTATAAGTCTTCGGATACCACTAGCTCATCACCCAACTTAAATAACTGAAGTACGGCGTGAACAGCCGCCATTCCTGAACTGAAGGCAAAACCATGATCACCTCTTTCAAGGTCCGCCAGTGTTAGCTCGAGGGCAGTTCGCGTAGGATTAGCAGTTCGCGAGTAATCATACCCCGTTGATTGCCCGATTCCTGGGTGGATGTAGGCTGTTGAGAGATGAATAGGAAGGCTCACTGCTCCGGTTGCTGAGTCACTTCGGTTCCCGGCTTGTGCGAGTTTGGTTTCTAGTTGATGTGTCATATTTACTCCTCCTAAGTAGTGGAGGGCATAGAAAAACGCCCTCTTATTAAAAATAAGAAGGCGTGTAATCAATTCTATCCCTCTTATCTATCAGAACACAATGGTTCTGCTGGAATTAGCACCATACTGCTTTGCAGCTGGTTGCTGAGGTGTCGTAGGGCCAGTCCCTCTACCTCTCGCGATAAGAAATTGCGTATTTAGTTCGGTCTTCAAAGCTTTTTACCACTTTAACGCATTGAAGGAAGATGTGTCAATAGAATTTCAAGGTTTTAGTTGACTTCCCATTTCTCACACAGTAGACTGTAATTAACTACTTTGCATTACCAAGTAGCTATTTTTTCACCCCGCTATCTTGCATTACAAACTAGCAAGGAGGAGCGCTATGACAGTTCGCAGTCAACTACTGAAAGGTTTTCTTGACGGATGTGTTCTTGCAGTTATCGATAAACAGACTGTGTATGGATATGAATTATCCAGGAAGTTACAGGATTCCGGTCTTCCCGATGTCCCAGAAGGCACCATTTATCCGGTCTTGTTACGGTTGCAAAAACAGGGCTTGATCGTCAGTGAAATGCGTCCATCTGAGTCTGGACCAAATCGCAAATACTATTCCATCACACAAAGTGGACAAGCCACATTGGCAACCATTCGCAACGAGTGGCAATTGCTGTCTGTCCCACTACATGCATTATTAAAGGAGGAAAGCGAATGAAAGCACATGAGTTAATCAAACTGAACAATGAAAAACGCGAGTTATTACATGTTCCAAATAAAGTGTATTACGAGCAATTGATGGTTTATATCCGAACGAAGCTTCTATTGTCCGAGCAAAAGAGTGAAGAAGTCTTGATGGATATGCTTGATCACTTGCTTGAAGCACAAGAAGACGGAAAATCTGCAAAAGATGTATTTGGAGAGGATCCAAAGGCTTACGCTGATGACGTCATCGAACAAATTCCGCAAGAAGAGAAACGCGACATGGTGAAGTTTTGGGGACGCATGGCGTTCCAGTTGCTTGCATACTACTTTATCGCGCGCGGGGTTATTATGGCTGCGATTGCCTACTTCGATGAAATGCCAGATGATCGTATATACTTGATTCCATCGTTGATTCAAGTTGGGTTGATGGTGTTCATTGTGTGGCTCTTGATTCGCTTAGTGTTCCGTCAATTGCACAAAACCGCATTTGAAGAGGCAAGCTTGAAATCTCGTTGGAAAGAATATGTCTGCCCAGGTGTTCTAGGCGCTCTTGCCATGGCAGCAATTGGTCTCTCGAATTATTTCTTACCTTATTTCGGACCGTATGCACCCTTTCCACCAGCGTCTTCTATCGGTGTTGGGGCGATTTTCTTGTTAACATCGTGGATATTGAAGCGAACGGAGTGGGGTTCGTAAAGAGTTTGGGTGGGTGAGCGGGCGTTCATCGGACGTAACTAAGATTTATTCTACCCAAATCACGATTTGTTCTACCCAAACCGCAATTTATTCTACCGAAGTCGTATTATGGAAACTAATCACGCACTATACAGCAAAAAAACAGGGTTCGCTCCTCGGAGCGGACCCTGTCCAATTAGCTTTTCTTCAACTTCCCGACCAAAACCGTCAAATCCACAGTAACTGATGGTAACGCCAGTTCGATAAACTCGTTCACTTGCTCAGGTGGTGCATTCCAAGTAAGAGGCGTCATCGCAATGAGGTCGCGCCACTGCTCATCGGTCAACTCGACACTATAGTTCTGTCGACTGACATGAACAGTCTCCAACGTCTTCTCAAACTGCTCTTTTGCGCCTTCGTTTTCATACGTTTCTTTGTCAGTTCCCGCATAAAAGAACTTCCTGAGTTCCTCTAAGTACTGTGCATTTGGAATCACCTTCACCACGTACCCACCAGCTTTCAGTATACGTCTAAACTCTTGATGGTTTGCTGGAGAAAGAATATTCAATACGACATCCACGGAGTGCTCTTGAACAGGAGATTTAGCCAAATCCGCAACGAGCCAGAGTGCATCGACGTCGTGATTCGTTGCTAATTGAATTCCTTCTTTCGCAAGATCTATTCCAATACCCCGACCACTTTTTACTTGTTCTAGAATACCTGCCAGATGTGTCCCTTCCCCGCAGCCCATGTCTACGAGTAGAGGTGATGACAAAGAGGACTCACCTTCTATCCACGTTGCAATCTCAGAAATCACCGGATTGAAAAATCTCGTTTCTGAAAGTAGTGCCTGTCTAGCTCTAAACAATTCTTTTGTGTAACGACTCTTCGCCACAGTCCCCGCCAAGTGAAGGTAGCCTTGTTTGGCCACATCAAACGTATGATGATTCTCACATGTCATACCGGTATCGGTAGCCTGAGCTGCCTTCTGACAATGCGGGCATCGAAGCACAAAGTCTAAACTCTGTAGTTGCGTTAACGCTCGTTGTTTTTTTGAAATCATCTAGTTCTTCCTTCCTGAAGTAATTGGTAACGTTCATTAAAGAGTGTTGGATAGGAAAGGAAACCTTGTGCAATGCTGGTCACTGCAGCAGTCGTTAAAATTAAGAACACGATTAACAACTGGAATTGCACAGCTTGAATCGAGTCTGCCCCTGCAATGATCTGCCCACTCATCATTCCAGGAAGTTGCACGAGACCCATCGTTTTTTGACTTTCAATCGTCGGTATCATACTTGTCTTGATTGCTTGAATCAAACGTGTGTGTATCGCTTGTTTCGGTGTTCCTCCTAAAGATAAAATGAGTTCAATTTGATCTTCGTGACTTTCAATCTCTGAAGTGAATCGGTTCAAAAACAGAATAGCCAGCACCATCGAGTTTCCGATGACCATTCCACTGATAGGAATGACGTACTGAGGAGTGGCTGGTGTGATGGAAAAGCCGATTAAGATTCCCTGCGTTAGTACCTCTACGAAAATAAGCGTCACTGCTACTTTCCACGTGATGCCCGGAATCGACTTTCCTTTTTTCCGAACATTTAGCGTCGCTGCCACAATCATGAGCGCAACCATAAGGAGTATATAAATAAAGCTTTCGGAGTCGAATACGAACTTTAAAATATACCCAATCGCGATTAGTTGAACAATAGAACGGACAGTAGCAATCAACGTATCTCGTTCTAAATCCAAACGTAAGGTTTTGGATAATACTAACGGGATCAAAACAAAAATTAAAGTGAGCGCGAGTGTTCCATATGTCATAAATTAATGCCCCTTACAAATTGCTGTACAGCTGGATCTGTGGATTCGTTTAACAATGAACTCTCGCCTTGTTCGATGAGCTGACCGTCAATCATTACCCATGTATAGTGACCGATTCGTTCTGCTTGCTCTAAGTTGTGCGTAATCCAAATAATCGTTGTACCAAACGTTTTATGAATATGCGCGATCAACTCTTCCACTTCCTGACGAGATACGCGGTCGAGAGCTGATGTGATTTCATCTAACAACAAGATTTCCGGTTCCATCAGAAGTGTCCGTGCAATGGAAACTTTCTGACGCTGACCACCGGAAAGGTCGCGGCTATCGCGCTGCAAATAATCTGGATCAAGACCCACCTCTTGAATCACTTTACGCATCTTTTCAACATCAACTTCTGCTCCTTGCAATGCATAAGGAAGTGTCAAATTCTCCTCGACAGTTCCACTGATCATCGGCGCACTTTGAAGAGCCATGCTGGCACGCGTGCGCAATTCGACTGGTTCCCATTCTTCGACGTTCTTTCCAAGAACAAGAATTTCGCCAGTATTCGGACTAAGTAAACCATTGCACAACTTCAATAAAGTTGATTTTCCAGCACCGGACGGACCTACAAGTGTTGTGATTTTTCCTTTTGGGAAATAGCCGGTAACGCCTTTTAAAACTTCTTGTTCTCCTCGTTTCATGGATACACCTGTAAATTCAATGGCTGCTTCTCGCTCCATAAATTTCCCTTCTTTCCTAAGTCGTTTCTATTAGTCTAGAGGGTCATGCGAATTAATGCCACTCCGGAAACCTTCATGGTATAGTAAGAAAAAATCACTTCGACAGGGGGAACATCGGATGTGCCTGATCGCCTTCCATCTTCAGCAACATCCAACCTATTCACTGATTTTAGCTGCAAACCGAGATGAATTTTATGACCGTCCAACTAAGCCTGCTCGCTTTTGGGAAGAGCATCCTGAACTTCTAGCCGGAAAAGATCTCCATGCCGGAGGGACCTGGCTTGGCGTTACAAAAACAGGACGACTTGCAGCACTGACAAATTATAGAGACCCATTAAGTGTGCAACAGGATTTAATTTCACGTGGTGAGATAG
The DNA here is from genome assembly GCF_016909155.1 of Chryseomicrobium aureum. Taxonomy (GTDB): domain Bacteria; phylum Bacillota; class Bacilli; order Bacillales_A; family Planococcaceae; genus Chryseomicrobium; species Chryseomicrobium aureum. The sequence continues at coordinate 72,131 of NZ_JAFBFG010000002.1, read as the reverse complement.
TGAAAGATTTTTTAACGTCTACGGAACACGCTTCAACGTTTATTGATAAACTAGAGGCACAAAAAACGTGTTACAATGGGTTCAACTTGCTCGCAGGAACCATAGACGAACTGCACTACTATAGCAACATGCTTCCTTCAGGACACCCTATTGAAGAAGGCACACATGCTCTTAGCAACAAGTTCTTAAACACACCTTGGCCGAAAGTGGACAAAGCTCGTACACACCTAAACGAATATGTGTCATCTACAACTCTCCTAGACCCTTCTGTGCTTTTTGAGTTGATGCGAACGTCTGAACAGGCACCTGACCATAAACTTCCGGACACTGGAGTCGGCCTTGACCTTGAACGCAAGTTGTCTCCCGCTTTCATTCATATGCCAAATTACGGCACACGTTGTACGACGGTAATCCTCGTAGCGCACGACGGTAACGTCCATTTTGAAGAGCGAACCTATAGCGTTGGTGAATTGACAACAACTGCTATCCATGTATTTCAGCTCCACTAAAAAAGCCACACTGTGCGACCATCGTCACAGTGTGGCTTTTCATCTAATTTTGATAGGCTGTGCCTTTAAAACCTGATACATCATCTTCTAAGATGAATTCAGTTCCCCGTTTCTTATTAGCGTAAAAGAAGAACGCGACTGTGATTAAAATAGCAGCAATCGCTCCTGCACTATACGAAACAGCCAAAGACTGGCCAAAGCCCATGGTTGGCTCGTATACAATATAAACGAATACCATAGCAGTCATGAAAATAGCAGGTACTGTTGCAATCCAGTGATTCTTGTACTGCAAGAACAGATACATTGCTCCTATCCATAATGCGATGACTGCCGTCACTTGGTTTGCCCAAGAGAAATAGCGCCACAACAAGTTGAAATCAATTTGTGTCAACGCATACGAAATCACAAATAGTGGGATGGCAATCCATAAACGCTTTAAAATTTTCGCCTGACCAATTTTGAAATAATCAGCGATGATCATTCGAGCTGCACGGAAAGCTGTATCGCCCGACGTGATCGGTAAGATGATGACACCTAAAATTGCAAGTGTCCCCCCGATTGTTCCCATCATCAGAAGAGAAACTTCACTTACTACTGCTGCTGGTCCACCTGCTGCAAGCATTGCAGATAGGCCACCATAACCATTGAACAGAGCCATTGCCGCTGCCGCCCAGATCATAGCAATGATTCCTTCAGCAATCATCATACCGTAGAAAATTTTACGACCTTGCTTTTCATTTTGTGTCGTACGAGAGATGATTGGTGACTGCGTTGCATGAAATCCAGATAATGCCCCACACGTTATTGTAAAGAACAATAACGGGAAGATTGGTAAGTTATTCGGGTGCATGTTTTGAAGCGTCAGTTCCGGTATCGGTGCACCCGTAACGACCATTCCAATTCCTACTCCTAGCGCTGATATGACCAGAAGAGCTCCGAAAAATGGATAGAAGCGACCAATGATTTTATCAACCGGCAACAGTGTTGCGAGTATATAATAGGCAAAGATCACGAATGTAATAATGACGATACTGAACCGAGCATCCATCAAGTTATAGAGAAGCATAGCAGGTGATGTAACAAATACGGTACCTACTAAGACTAATAATAAAAGTGCGAAAACGTTTACAATATGGCGCATATGTTTTCCTAAAAAACGACTTGCGAGTTCTGGCAAGTGTGCCCCCCGATTTCGAATACTGATCATACCCGTCAAATAATCATGAACAGCACCAGCAAAAATGCAGCCGATGACAATCCAAATAAATGCCACAGGTCCATAGAGGGCTCCTGCAATCGGTCCAAATACTGGGCCTACTCCAGCAATATTTAAAAGTTGGATTAAAGAGTTTCTTGGAGTTGACATGGGAACGTAATCTACCCCATCTGCATTGACATATGCGGGTGTTGGCCGCTCTTCTTTCTCTCCAAAAACTTTCTCGACGTATTTACCATATGTAAAATAGCCGACAATTAATAAAAGAATAGCGACAAAAAATGTTATCATTCTACTCCTCCTTCTATTTTTTTGAACAATTTGAATTCTATCATTTTTTAATCTTCTCTTCATGGTCCTTTAGACCCTTTATAACTATTTACTTAGTACTACTTTGATTTAAATGGTGTAACTACTGTTTGTCGGAACAGTCTGAAGAAACCAAATCTCTTAAATAACAGCTATTTTCTGCTATACTAGACGGAAAATGATTTTACAAGGAGCGTTTAGGTTTGTCACAGACTCGCTATGTTCTAAGCTACGGAGATGCATTTATCGACTACATCGCCAGAAGCCATGAAAATAAAGAATTCGATTTGTACCTTGGAGGGGCAACAGTGAATGTTGCAGCAGGTGCTAGTCGCCTCGGACTTCCTTCACGTTTTATTACGATTACAGGAGACGACGAGGTGTCGGATTTTGTACGTGCTCAGATGGATGAAGAAGGTGTTGACCTTCAACATGCAGTATTTGCTCCTGAGAAACGTGCCACTTCGGTCTATGTTCATTTAACAGAAGAGTCGGATCGGATTTTTGCAAACTATATTGATCCAACTCCAGATATACAAGTAAAACCCGAGCATTTGCAGGAAGAAGCGTTTGAACAGGCCGTCACATTCCACTTTTGTTCAGGCACAATGTTTCATCCAGTAGCTCTGGAAACGACTCGCCGTGCGGTTGAACTGGCACGTGATAAAGGCGTTTTATTGTCCTTTGACGTCAATGTACGTCCACTTCGCTGGGAGTCTGAAGAGCGTTGCCGCGAGACAATCATTGAGTTTATGAATCGTTCTCATATGGTGAAGATGACACGTGAAGAGATGTACTTCTTGATGGAGACAGAGGACTTTGAAGAAGGGATCGAGCGTCTTCAAAAGTATTCGATTCCACTCGTATTTTTAACAGATGGTGAGAATGGAACGATTTGTTTAGTGGATGGGCAACAGATCCATGCACCGGTAACACCAGTAGTCCCTGTTGATACAACAGGCGCTGGGGATGCGTTTATTGCAGGAGTCCTATATCATGTTTTCCACTATGGGTTTCCAGAAACGCACGCGGATGTGTTAGAATGCGCAATGTTTGGAAATAAACTTGGGGCTTTATGCGCAACGAAGCAAGGTGCTTTGACCGCTATGCCTCGACTCGAAGAAATCGAAGACTTGTAAGAATTTGACCCCTGGGGCTGCCTCAATGCCAAGTTCACTTGGTTAGCGAGACAACCCCAGGGGTCAAAAACTCGTTATAGTACTTTCTCTAAGAAATCACGTGCACGGGCAGATTTTGGTGCCGAGAAGAATTCTGCTGGTGCTGCTTCTTCTACTAGTTGCCCATGATCTAGGAATACGATGCGATCCGCTACTTCTCGAGCGAATCCCATCTCATGCGTCACTATGACCATCGTCATTCCCGTATGTGCAAGATCCTTCATTACCATCAATACCTCTTTTACCATCTCTGGATCTAGTGCAGAGGTAGGTTCATCAAACAGCATGACCTCTGGTTCCATAGCCAAGGCACGTGCAATCGCTACACGTTGCTTCTGACCACCTGATAACTGAGACGGATAGGCCTTTTCTTTTTCACTAAGACCGACTTGTTTCAGTAATGCGCGTCCCTTTTCTTCCGCCGCGGCTTTTGAAAGCTTCTTCACTTGCATCGGTGCATACGTCAGATTCTCTAGTACTGTCATATGCGGGAACAAGTGAAAGTGCTGAAATACCATACCGATTTTCGCACGAACAGCGGAAAGATTCTTCGTCTTGGCAAGAGATTCTCCTTTGTATGTGATATCTCCTTCCGAAGGCTTTTCTAACAAGTTGATACAACGAAGAAGCGTCGACTTCCCTGATCCTGAAGGTCCAATTACTGCCACCACTTCTCCGGGCTGAATCATTGTCGAGATGTTGGTCAATACTTGATTCGACCCAAATTTTTTCGAAACGGATTGTATATTAATCACCTTGTCTCAACCTCTTTTCTAGCTTCTTGCCGATTAGTGTAAGGCCCATTACGAGCATGTAGTAAATGAGTCCAACAAATAATAAGGGCTCAAAGTTACGGTAAATATCCGACCCAACAACTTGTGCACGACGCATCAAGTCCATATAACTGATTGTCGAAACAAGCGCTGACTCCTTCGTCAACGTGATGAATTCATTCATAAGAGCCGGGAGAATATTTTTCATCGCTTGCGGAAGAATCAAGTCTTTCATCGCCGGCTTGTACGGAATTCCTAAAGCCATTGCTGCTTCCATCTGTCCTTTATCGACGGCTTGAATACCTGCACGAATGATTTCAGAAATGTAGGCAGCTGAGTTTAAACCAAATGCAAGAACTGCCGCTAGAAATGTCGGAATATCATAGCCCGTCAACTGCGGGACAGCGAAATAAATAATCATTAATTGAAGGATTAAAGGCGTTCCACGGAACACCGATGTATACGCATCTGCCAAAAAGCGCAAGAAGCGATTGTTCATAATTTTTACGAGGGCAATCAATGTCCCTAAAATAAATCCAAAAATAAGTGCAACAATAACGAGTTGCAACGTGACCCATATTCCTTGTAGCATAAAAGGAATATAAGGCACGATTTGGCTAAAGTCCAAATTCATGCCTTACCCCGCCTTTCTATTCTTCTGACAACCACTTGTCTTTTAATTCTTGTAATGTGCCGTTCTCTTCAAGAGTAGCAAGTGCTGCATTTACCTCTTCAACAAGCTCGCTTCCTTTTGGGAAAGCTGCAGCCATTCCTGGTGATGCAGATGTTGGATCATCAAATCCGGCAAGGTCCTGCTCTTTCTGATAGCCAACCCCTACTGCCTTGTCGATATAGATCGCATCCACACGGTTTGAAAGAAGTTCTTGAATCATGATGGATGAGCTATCAATTGGCTTGATTTCAAATCCATACTCTTCTTGGATTTTACGAGCACCTTGTTCTTGGATCGTTCCAAGTTGAACCCCTAACGTTTTTCCTTCTAAATCTTCGATGCTTTCAATCCCAGCGTCTTTCAAAGATAAGAACATTTCACCCGAGCGATGATATTCTGTTGAGAAATCAACGTTTTCTTTACGCTCGTCTGTAGCGGACATCCCTGACATAACAAAGTCGATACGGTCTGATTGAAGAGCACCGATTAATCCGTCAAACTTCATATCGCGTACTTCAAGTTCAACACCAAGTTCTTCTGCGATTGCATTTGCTAGATCAATATCAAATCCAATGATTTCACCTGAAGCATCTACGGATTCAAATGGTGGAAAGTCTGCTGATGTTCCCATTACTAATTTTGTTGTTTCTTCTGAAGAGCCTTCTGAACTTGTAGCCCCCTCTTCTGTTGAACCACATGCTGCTAAAAACAGGACTAAAAGAAGTGCTATACCTGTAAGTATCTTTTTCATAATCTTCATCTCCTAATTTATAATGTATAGTTATTCGATAAAATGTATAATAACACGGTATTTTGCATTTGTATACAGTCCTGTTGAAGTTTTATTATTCAGACTATTCGTCATAAAAAATAGCCTGATACACAATGTATCAGACAGTAGAGATTTTTATTTTTGTGCGAACTCCGCTTTCACTTGGCGCATCAATTCAGCATCTGACAATAAGTCAAACCCTGTCAACGCCATGGATAGTGCTCCGCGACTCAAGACGTGATGAGAGTTATCGGTGATTGTTAAGTCAGCTAGTTCCTGTGTGTGGAATACAAGTCCAGGAGAATCAAGACCGATATACGGATGAATAGACGGGCAGACATGACTGACATTCCCCATATCGAGTGAGCCGTATGAATCTTTCGCCGGATGAACTGTTTCAGTTCCCACTGCTAGTAAATTCTGTGTAAATCGTTTCGATAAAGTATGATTTGTTTGCATATCATCATAGCTCAATTCATAATTATGCATTTCGAGTGTAGCGCCCGTCATTTGTGCAGCACCGTGTGCAATTGCTTTTACCTTTTCTACGACTTCATTTAAATACGCTCGTTCAGATGCGCGAACATAAAACTGAGCAGATGCAAATTCCGGTACAACGTTTGCCGCTTTTCCACCTTCTGTGATAATCCCATGAATGCGTACATCTGATTGTACATGTTGACGGAGTGCGTTGATTCCATTAAACAATTGAAGGACTGCGTCTAATGCGTTAATCCCTTTTTCCGGGGATGCTGCAGCGTGACTTGGACGGCCTGTGTAATCGAACTGAATCGCATCCATTGCAAGAGAGTCGCCACTTTCATAAGATTCATCAGCAGGGTGAAGCATCATTGCTGCATCAATATCTTCAAAGACCCCTTGTTCCGCCATATCGACTTTAGCACCGTTTGTTTCTTCTGCTGGAGTCCCGAGAACATAGATCTTCCCACCCGTATCAGCTACTACTTTGGAGAGCAAAACTCCAGCGCCGACACCCATTGTTCCAATCATATTGTGCCCGCACCCGTGACCAATTCCCGGAAGAGCGTCGTACTCTGCCAAAAATGCAATCGTCGGTCCTGGAAGGCCACTGTCGTAGGTCGCTTTAAAGGCGGTCGGACGGTTGACGATTCCTTTTTCAACTTGGAAATCATGGCGCGCTAAAAAATCAGTTAGTAGTGTCATTGATTCAAATTCTTGATCACCAAGTTCTGGGTTGTGGTACAAGTGGTCGCTCATGCTCCATAGATCTTGTTGGATTTCTTCTAGATGACGTTGCAATTGTTCTTTCATTGTCTGATACTCCTTTTTCTATCATTTCCTGCCGCTACTATAACGGAATTCGAAATAAATCGCAATGCCCAATTAATTCACTGGGGTCTCAGGCTCTTTATTTTGTAAGACTGCCAACAAATTCCGTACAGTTAAGTCGGCCATTTCCATACGGGTTGCAATCGTAGAGCTCCCTATATGCGGAGCCACTTCTACATTTGGAAGTGTGAGAAGAGGATGATCGGTTGGCACAGGCTCTTGCTCAAATACATCAAGCGCTGCTGCACCAAGCTTTCCGTTCTTCAAGGCTTCATATAATGCAGCTTCATCCACTAAGCCCCCACGTGCCGTATTCACAACAATGGCATCTTCTTTCATCAAAGCAAGTTCTTCTGCACCAATTAAATACTTTAATTCCGGTGCAAATGGCAGCATGATGACCAGAAAATCGGCTTGCTTCAGTACGTCTTTGAGTTCATGATAGGTTGCCCCAATGGCTTGTTCCGCTTCTGGCTTCTTAGACCGGTTCCAGTAAATGACGTCCATGTCAAACCCTTTTGCTCGACGTGCCACGGCTTGTCCAATTCGTCCGAATCCTAAAATACCGATCGTCGAACCGCTGAGCTCTTTTCCTGCAAGCTGTAAAAGCGACCAAGACTTCCACTCTCCTTCACGGACCTCTTTACTCGCTGCACTTAACTTTCGTGCAGCTGCAAGTAATAACGCAAACGTCAAATCCGCCGTCGCGTTTGTTAATACGTCAGGTGTGTTCGTGACACGGATACTGCGCTTTGTCGCTTCCTCCACATCGATATTGTTAAAGCCGACTGCAAGCTGGCTGATCACCTTTACGTTTGGTGCCGATTCAAGCACCTCTTTATCTAATGGATCGGACAATACACTGATGATGCCATCTACATCCTTTACAGCATCGACTATTTGCTCTTTCGTCATCGGCTGTTCTGCTGAATGCCACTCGTTGTACTCCACGTGTTGTTCCAACTTCTTCACTATCTCTTCAGGAAGCTTTCTTGTTGCAAATACCTTCATCTCTCCTCACCCTTTCTGCTAAATTCTACTATTTAGCATACCAAACTTCTCGAAATAGAGACAATCAAACAAAAAAACGGACTTCTCCTAAGAGAAATCCGATCCTTCTTATTTCTTTACGATATTCTTACCATAGAAGATTTCATCCATTTCCATCTTCAGCTGGGCTTCGATTTTCTGCTGCTCTTCTGCAGTCAGATCTTCTTTCTTCTTCCCGAACAAGTAATTGTTCAAGTCAAAGTCTTTTAGTTTCGCTTTTGTATGGAAGATGTTTTCTTGGAAGATGTTCACATCAATCATGTTGAACTGCTCCTGTATATCTTCCGGAATATAATTCTGAATCGAATTGATTTCGTGATCGATGAACAATTTGTGCCCCGTTTTGTCACGCGTAAATCCACGGACACGGTAGTCGATCGTCATAATATCTGTATCAAATGAATGAATCATATAGTTCAGCGCTTTTAATGGCGAAATTTCCCCACATGTCGACACATCAATGTCTGCGCGGAACGTACTAATCCCTTCATTCGGGTGGTATTCCGGATACGTATGCACAGTCACGTGAGACTTATCCAAGTGCATAACTACTGTTTCTGGAATCGGTCCTGGCGACTCTTCGAACTGCTCTTTAGGCGCCGATTCAACCGGTCCTTCTGAAACGAGCATCGTCACACTAGCACCTTGCGGAATGTAATCTTGTTTTGCGACGTTCAACACGTGCGCTCCAATGATTTCTGTAACTTTTGTCAAGATCGCTGTTAAACGGTCTGCGTTGTATTGTTCATCGATATACTGGATGTAGCGTTCACGTTCTTCTTTTGTGCCCGTATAACAGATATCGTACATATTAAAACTGAGTGACTTTGTTAAGTTGTTAAATTCATGCAGCTCAATGCGCTGCTCGGGAGTTAACGACACGTTTCCTCATCCCTTCGCGTAAAAAATAAACTTCGGTTACAACTATACCTTTACCCCTGTTATTTGACAAGCAAACGAAGGATTCACAGGGCTTTTGGCGCAAAAAAAGAGAGGAACCAGTCCTCCCTCCTAATTAAGCGTGTTGTGCAATCAAACGTTGTGCGACTGCTTGTACGCGTGTTAGACCTTCTGCAATAATTGCTTCTGCTTGTTGCGGGTTTGCATTGTGTCCTTCGATGATCACGTTCTCGATGATTTCCATACCGAAGACGCCGTTAAAGACGTTTTGCATATAGTTATACGACATTTCCATCGGTGCCATCTCAGGTGCAGAATATAGACCACCGCGTGCGTTCAATAGAATGACTTTCTTCTCTGGCATCAATTGAACAAGATTGCCGGTTGCATCATATTTGAATGTAAATCCTGCAGAGTAGACATAATCAATAAATGTTTGAAGTGCTGCTGGAATCGTTAAGTTCCATAGTGGGAAAGCAAATACTAATACGTCTGCTTCTGACACAGCATCCATTGCTTTTTGCTTTGCAGCTAAAATACGACGCTCAACATCTGACAGCTCTTCTTCATTTTGCATCTTTCCAAATGCGTTGAACAGGTCCTGACCGAAGTACGGCATATCCTCTTCAAATACATCGAATACACGGACGTTCATCTCGTTAGTATCTTTAATCGACTCCATGAACGTGTTATACATTTTAGTTGAAATCCCGTCTGGGCGATTGTTAGCTTTTACAAGTAATACGTTTGTCATACAAGTTCCTCCTAGGTTACAAAAAATAATCACAAAAGCCATCCTACCATGCGTGTAGTTCGAGTTCAAGATATTCGCTCACCGGAAACGAGGATTTGCTATACTGAAGAAAACTCTTGAAGGAGTGCTTGGATGAAGACTCTATTTATTGCCGGTCACGCGCGACTACCTGCTGGGATGGCTGCGCAAAACCTATACGAAACATTAACGATTACTGCAGAAATCGATTCGAAATATAGCGTAATCGTAGCAGCTTCCTGTACCCTCGCCACGCAACACGGGCAAGATTTCGTTCATCATTTGCTACGGGGTCACAGTTTGCGAGACGGTATTGACGAGCCTCTTCGCGCTATCCAGACGCAGTATCTCGGGAAAGCTGGAAGCGCCCTGCAGTCTGCTTTGAAAGATCTTTACAAGCATTCTGAACAGTATCAAACAAAATTGTCAGAGTAGTTCGTTTTTTCATTTACAATCCGGTACGCGTCCGGTAAAGTGAAAGTAATGAGCGCCGAGTCACTCGCCAGTGACCATTCACGCTCTACGGAACACAAACCAATTACAATCTGCCGAATCTGACACCATTCATTCCCGAATGTTTCCTCAGATCATCCGCCAGTCTAGAGAACCTGTACGAGGTTTTTTGGACTGGCTTTTTTTATGGCAAGAAAGGAGTGTCTATGCAAGGAGCTTTAGCAGGTCTTCGCATCCTTGATTTAAGTCGTGTTCTCGCGGGTCCATACTGCACCATGATTTTCGGCGATCTAGGTGCGGAAGTCATCAAAGTGGAAGCACCAGGTGGATCTGATGAGACGCGGCACTGGGGTCCTCCGTTTCAGAACGGGGTCAGTGCCTATTACTTGAGTGCCAATCGCAACAAGGAAAGTATCACACTCGACCTTCGAACGACCGAAGACCAGGAACAGTTCAAAAAACTTGTCGCAACAAGTGACGTCGTCGTGCATAACTTTAAAACGGGTACGATGGAAAAGTTCGGCCTCGACTACGATACACTGACGACGCTCAACCCAAGACTTGTATACTGCAGTATCACTGGATTTGGTGAGACAGGGCCTCTAAAAGACCTACCTGGCTATGATTTTATCTTGCAAGGGATGAGTGGCTTGATGCAGATCACTGGTACGGAAGAATCTGGACCGCAAAAGATGGGTGTCGCGATTGTCGATATACTCACTGGACTTTATGCGTGCATCGGGATTCAAGCAGCACTCCTCGAACGCTCGACTTCCGGCCGTGGGCAACGGCTTGATCTGTCACTCTATGATTGTGCTGTCAGTAGTCTCGTCAATATCGGCAGCAGTTATTTGATGACAGGAGTTGAGCCAAAACGACGAGGCAATACGCATGCCCAAATTGCGCCTTATCAAATGTTCGACACAAAGGATGGCTCAGTCATCGTTGCAGTGGGCACAAACGCACAATTCACAGCTCTTTGTTCACTTGTAAACTGGTCGCCCCCTGAAGAATTTGAAACAAATGCCGGACGGGTAGAAAATCGAGATACTCTCACTGCCGTTCTTTCTTTGTACATGAAAGAGCGAACGACGGCTGCATGGGTCGATGCACTGCGAGAAGTAGGCATTCCCTGCGGCCCCGTTCAGACATTCGAACAACTGACGAACGATCCACAACTTCACGCACGGGACATGTGGATCACTCAACATCACAAACAAGCTGGAACAATCCAGCAAATTGGTAGTCCACTCAAATTGTCGCGCACCCCTGTCACCTACCGCCTTGCTCCACCCGAACCAGGCGACCACCAAACTAAATGGATTCAAAGGAGAGAAAACGGATGAACTTTCATTTTTCAGAAGAACAAAAAATGCTTCGCAAAACTGTACGGGATTTTGTAGACAAAGAAATCATTCCCCATATTCGTGATTGGGACCGCCAAGGGAAATTCGATCCTGCCATCATTCAGCGCCTTTCTGACCTGGGCTTGATGGGGGTTTGTATTCCTGAACAATACGGCGGAAGTGGAATGGATTACAACTCACTTGCAATCGTGTGTGAGGAGTTGGAGCGCGGCGACACAGCGTTCCGTACGGCTGTCTCTGTGCACACTGGCCTCAACAGTATGACAATTCTTCAATGGGGAACGGAAGAGCAAAAGCAAAAATATCTTGTACCACAAGCAAAAGGTGAAAAAATCGGAGCATTCGGTTTGACAGAGCCTGCTGCAGGTTCTGACGTAGCGGCACTTGAAACAACAGCAAAACTTGACGGGGATCATTATATTTTAAATGGACAAAAAGCGTGGATCTCGCTCTGCGATATCGCAGACCACTTCCTCATTTTCGCCTACACAGGAAATAAAGAAGACAAACATAAAGCCATTTCAGCATTTATCGTAGAACGCACGTGGGAAGGTTTCTCGTCGCAAGCGGTGAAAGGAAAGCTTGGCATTCGCGCAGGAAATACTGGAGAGTTGTTCTTTGAAGATGTGAAAGTACCGAAAGAGAACTTGCTCGGCAAAGAAGGCGAAGGGTTTAAAATCGCAATGGCTGCACTCGACAACGGCCGCTTTACAGTGGCTGCTGGAGCAGTCGGACTGATCCAAGCCTGCTTAGAAGCCAGTGTTGACTATTGCCACACACGTGAGACGTTCGGTAAACCAATCGGTCGTCACCAGCTCGTCCAGCAGATGCTTGCGAACATGGAAGCAGGTTATCAAATGAGTCGTTTACTTGTATACCGTGCGGGTCAATTGAAAAACGAAGGTAAGCGCAATACACGTGAAACATCTCTTGCAAAGTGGCAAGCCTGTGATTTTGCGAATAAAGCAGCAGATGATGCTGTACAAATTTTCGGTGCAAACGGCTACTCGGATGAATACCCAGTAGAGCGCTTCTTGCGGAATTCAAAGGCACCTGTAATTTATGAAGGTACACGCGAAATCCACACGTTGATGCAAGCAGACTATGTACTCGGCTATCGGGAAGATAAGACACTTTCACAGATGTTACCTGCTTGGGAAGGTCAAGAATAATCGAAGAGTACACAAAAACCCGCGATGCTTAGTCGCGGGTTTTATAGTTTTTCAGGCTTTCTTCGTGTACTTCTTCACAGCTGGCAAAATCTCGCTTCCAATCAACTCGATGTTGCGCTCGAGATCTTCAAACGGCACACCCCCGAAGTCCATCTGTGCAATATAGCGCTGGTGTCCAAACAACTCGTGCTGATACAAAATCTTCTCTATCACCTGTTGCGGGCTTCCGACATTCAACACGTCTTTTGGATCCTGTGCACTCTGTTCAAATGCAAATTTCGGATACCCGCGTCCATTGCTCTTCATCATACCTTTATCTACATACGTATGATACGTATCTATCGCTTCTTGAGACGTAGGAGCAGTAAAGAACATGCCTGCTGTTGCAATTGGTAATTCGTCTGGATTGTGGCCAGCTTGGCGAGCAGACTGTCTGTACGCTTCAACAGAATATTGGAAGTTTACAGCTTGTCCCCCTAGCATCGCAAGCATCATCGGTACTCCAGCAGCGCCTGCTTTCACTGCACTGGCAGGAGGTCCTCCGACAGCACGCCAGATTGGTAACTTACCATCAACAGGTCGTGGTAACACTTCCGCATCACGGAGTGGCGCACGAAAATCGCCGTCCCACGTGATCCGCTCTTTGTCATTGATTTGCAAAAGCAGATCAAACTTCTCTTCATACAATTCTTCGTAATAGCGAATATCATACCCGAGCAACTCAAATAAGCCAATACGTGAGGCACGACCTGCCACGATTTCGGCGCGTCCTCCTGAAATCAAATCAATCGTTGCAAAATTTTCATAGACGCGGACGGGATCAGACGTGCTGACAATCGTTGACGAGCTACCAATCTTCATCGTGTTTGTCGCTTGGGCGATTGCTGCGAGCACAACTGCATGTGCTTGTGTTGCAAAGTATTCCTGATGACTTTCCCCGACACTGAAAAAATCCATTCCCGCTTGTTCGGCCAATTGCGCCAGTCGGATGATTTCGTCGATGCGCTGTTTTGCGGAGATTCGGTCTCCTGTGTGCGGATTTGGCATGTGGTCACCTAGTGTATAAAGGCCAAACTCAAGGCCGTTGTCTCGTTGAATTCGATACTGTTCCATAAATTCTTCTTCCTCTCTTCCGGTTTCCTGCTTCTCAGTATACGCAGTTCAAGAGTCGTCAGAAAGCACAAACACTTCGAATTCGAGATTTTCAGACTTATGACCGAAATTCTGCTACACTAAAACAGGAAAGGGGCGTCTACTTTGAAATTCTTTCAATACCTTGCAATGTTTCTTGCTGGAACATTATTTCTATACATTTATGCACAAGTCATGCCGCGAGAGGGCCCTGTCTGGTCAGTTCTCTATTTTGTGATTGGGATACCTGCCCTTATCTTTTTGATTTACGGAATCCAAAGCCTATTCAAACGCGCAGCAGGCAATTAAAAAAACCGTTTCCTTGTAGGAATTACCCTACACAGGAAACGGTTTTTATTTGACTCTCTTCTGGAGAGAACCCAAGCAACAAATCGGACTTCTTCGTTTTTGTGTACAGTTGGTTCAGTACACCCGCCCAAACTAGTTGATGCCAATCATACGCGTAATCCCAGGACTCATCGTCTCCGAAGCCTCTGTGGAACAATTTCACACACGTCGTACCATCTAAATTTTGCTTAAAGCGCAGATTCACTGTTGTTTGGGGGACCGGAGCATTCATCAGCTCTGCAAATTGACTTGGCCCCTTCCAAGTAAAGGTAAGATCTTTTTGAGGTGTCATGTGAACAATATGACACCCTTCCGTGTTCTTATTTTGGAGGTTACTAGGCACAAAGAATAATTCATATTGCCCACCTATTTTGGGTTCGATACGTGCAATCGGTGCGAACCACTTTTCTACTTCTGACGCAACCGTCCAGAGCTCCCAAACACGCTCAAGCGGTGCTGGAACAGAAAGTTGATGATAAATCACACGTGTCATGACTCCACCTCCTCATAATTGGTTATTTCCTAGTATATACCAGAAACGACCATTTCCACAATAGGGAATATGAGGGAATCTATAGTTTTACTTTTGAACCGTATGATAAATGGATTCGAAGTCTTTCCGACTCATAATAACGGGAACTGGATAGAGAGGATTTGCCTCTTTGTACGCTTTTTTTGCCATCGCTTTTATATCCTTTTCCTCAATCCCGTCAATTTTTTGTGGGATATCCATCTGCTCATTCATCTTTTCAATTGCATTGACAAACATTACAGCCTTCTCATGAACAGACTGCCCCGGCTGCGCTACTCCTGCAAAGTCCGCCAAATCAGCTAGTCGCTCTTCAGCTGCCGCACCATAAAACTTCAACAGAATCGGCAATAACACCGCGTTCGCCAAACCATGCGGAACGTTGTAATAACCACCTAGCGTATGCGCCACTGCATGAACATTTCCAACATATGCTCGCGTAAAAGCAAGACCCGCGAGATAGGAAGCCTTTTGCATAGCACGACGAGCTTCCATATTATGACCGTCTGCATACGCAATAGGCAACCACTTGAAAATCAACTCCACCGCTTCCTTGCTATAGGCTTCTGTTTCCGGTGTATTGCTTTGGCCTATATATGCTTCTACTGCGTGGGTCAACGCATCCATGCCAGTCGTTGCAGTCAAAGCAGCTGGTAATCCCACAGTCAGCTCTGGATCTAGTACGGCGACGTCCGGAATCAATATCGTATCATTTACCGCATATTTCTCTTTTGATTCAGGATTGGAAATAACTGCAGCGACTGTCCCTTCACTTCCTGTACCAGCAGTTGTAGGGATGGCCATTAAAAATGGAGTCTTCTTACGCACTTTCAACTGTCCCCTCATATCTGGAATCAATTTATTTGGCTGAGCAACACGTGCCGCTACACCTTTTGCACAGTCAATCACAGATCCACCACCAAATGCCACGATTGCTTGACAGTTTTGGTCTTGGAAGAGAGCAAAGGCTTGCTCGATATTGGTGATAGTTGGGTTGGGAACAGTTTGATCATATAGGATGGCTTCTATGTGAAGCTCTGCCGCTTTTTCTATAAATGGCATATACAAACCCAAATTCGACATCGCTTGATCTGTCACTAATAGGAAGCGCGTGATGTTGCGGTGCTTTAACTCGTCTACACTTGTCACAACACTTCCTTCTCCTGCAACAAGTAAAGGCGTGCGCCATGGCACTAGTTTTGAAACGCCTCGGTACGCAGCTTGGTAGGTGCGGGCATACAATTTATTCATAGTAGTTCCTCCCATCTTTCACATTCTCTCCGTGCCTATTTCGCCATGTAACCGGCAAGTTCCTGCTTTTGACTTTCCCCGCTACATAGCGTATGATAAGTCATGCGATGAGCTGCTCTGTGTAAGTCGGACAGACACTCCTTCGGGAACACGTTGTGGAGCGTGGTCTGGCCCGCCTCAGATGAGAGACTAGCATAGGCTAGTCCCACCCCTTTCCTTTCATGGAAAGGGGTTTTTTCTATACAACTTGAAAGGAACGATATCTATGATTCGAAAAGCAACTCCTCAATACGCACCCCATCTAGCTCCTCTTTTATACGATGCCATTCATGAAATCGCCTATACTCTAACGGGTGCATCTTCAACTGCAGAGGCCCTTCCGCTTCTTGACTATTGGATCGCCCAACCTGCAAATCGACTAAGCTATCAAAACATTTGGGTCGAAGAACGTGACAGTTTACCCATCGGCTTGATTTTACTCTATGTGGGTGAGCAGGCTGAAGAACTGGACCACCCCTTACAACAAGCACTGCGTCAACAAAGAAAATCGGATTCATTTGATGTAGAGACAGAAGGAAATGTGCTGTATATCGACACAGTTTCGGTTCGTTCTGATTATGGCGGACAAGGAATCGGTACAAATCTCTTACAAGTGGCGTTTGACGAAGCCAAGCGAAGAGAGGTTGAGGCTGTGACGCTCAATGTAGATTTGACGAATGTTCGTGCTCGCAAGCTGTATGAACGTCTCGGGTTTAAAGAACTCTCGCTACGCACAATTTCTCATGCTGAGTTTGCATATATGGGGAAACAAATGCTTTAAATCCGGAAAATTCGTAACGCACGAAGACCTTTATCACTTCAGGTCTTACTAGTAAGTTCTTGGGTCGCCGAGGTTTTGTGCCCTGAGCGCATGACTTTGTGACCTGCTGAGCTTCTTTTGTGCCTCGAGCAGGTGGTTTTGTGCCCTGAAAACTTCCGTTTATGCCCTCGGTCATATTATGGAAACTAATTACATGATGTGCAGAACGCTACTCAAAAAAACCCCCGTCATAAGTTCGACGGGGGAGCATTACGCTTCAATACATGATTTAATTTTTTCGGGATGATCGATTTTGCCATCATGGACAGACACCTGATGCAATTCATTGCCATCCATGAACTTGAAAATACCATTGTTAAAATCCGTACCTACTTCTTTAAAGAAGATTCCTTCAAGCTGACACTCTTTGCGTTGTGTGAAACTCAGCACATACGAGTCGCCTTCTTTGATCAAGTAGCA
Organism: Chryseomicrobium aureum; assembly: GCF_016909155.1. Classification (GTDB taxonomy): domain Bacteria; phylum Bacillota; class Bacilli; order Bacillales_A; family Planococcaceae; genus Chryseomicrobium; species Chryseomicrobium aureum. The sequence goes on along the minus strand of NZ_JAFBFG010000002.1, from coordinate 55,138 downwards.
ACGAACGCCTCGCTCAAACAACTCATCTTCAGAAGCACGGATTGTTCGTGCAACAGACACGACATGCAAATCTACAAAAGGTAGTTCGCGCAATAAAGAATTGATGAAAGACCCTTTAGTGATCTCTTCCCAACGACTTTTGGCGGTTTGGCCGATAATGATTTGCGTCACATCAAAATGATTCGCCACTTCGGCAATCACTTTCGCTGCAGGACGCTTCTCATCATCACGAATTACAAACTCTTCAGCACCGACTTCTTTCGTCAGCTCTTTCCATCTATCTATATAAGCCGTTTTGTCGGCATCAAACTCATCAAAAGGCAGAGGATCTACAGTCAAAATATATAAGGGGCATCCCAACATACTTGACAGTTGATGACCGCGACGAATTAAACGCTCCCCGTTCGGACCATAAAACACACATACCAAAATACGTTCATCCATTTTCCCTCGGATTGCTCCCATTTCTGCAAACCTCCAATAATTCTTGTACTTCCAATTTAAACCTCAAAAGTATATAACACTTTCCTCTACTGTGCAACATTCCTTATCATTTTACAAGTTATCTGCTAGCAGGTAGTATTATAGATGAAGAATTCCGTGTTTTTTTAGGAGGATTTTTGCCCATGCTCTTTTTTTACATAGTGCTCCCTCTCTTTGTGGCAGTTGGGATTACACTCATTTCATCAAAAATTAGGAGGGACTTAATCGGCTGGGTCGCATTTAGTGTCCCGGTGATTTTATTCGCTCTATTTGCGCGTCATATTCCATCGATTGCTTCGTCGGAATCAATTCAGACGACATTTTCTTGGATTCCTACTTACGGCATCGACCTCACGTTTATCTTAGACGGTTTAAGTCTCATCTTTGTACTACTCATCACAGGTGTTGGCGCCCTCGTCATTTTATATTCCATCTTTTATCTGTCTCCTACAGATTCGTTCACTCATTTCTATACATACTTGTTGCTCTTCATGACCGCAATGCTTGGTGTCGTATTGTCTGACAGCATCATCGTTCTGTATGTATTTTGGGAACTCACAAGTATTTCCTCCTTCTTATTGATCGCTTTCTGGTTCCACCGCAAAAATTCACGAAACGGGGCAATCAAATCTTTATTAATTACAATGACTGGCGGATTTGCTATGCTTGCCGGTTTCTTGATGTTGCATGTGATGACGGGGTCATTTAGTGTTCGAACAATCCTCACTGAGCTCCCACAACTGACAGAACACGCTCTGTTCTACCCGGCAATGGCACTCGTTTTACTTGGAGCCTTTACGAAATCTGCGCAATTCCCCTTCCACATCTGGCTTCCGGATGCGATGGAAGCACCGACTCCTGTTAGTGCATATTTGCACTCTGCAACAATGGTCAAAGCAGGAATCTATTTGATTGCACGTTTTACTCCTGGATTTGGTGGCGACATGTATTGGTTCTGGGTAATCACTGCAGTCGGACTTGTCACGCTCTTCTGGGGTTCATTCAATGCCGTTCGTCAAAATGATTTAAAAGCATTACTCGCCTTCTCGACCATCAGCCAGCTTGGTCTCATCATGACTTTATTAGGCATTGGCTCTGCTGCTGCAAACGTGACAGGCGAGGCGAAAGCGCTCTACACCTTTGCACTTTTCACTGCTCTTTTCCATTTAGTGAATCACTCGACATTCAAAGGTGCATTGTTTATGGTCGTCGGAATCGTCGATCACCAGGTCGGTACGCGAGATTTACGTCGCCTCGGTGGCTTGATGCGCTTCTTACCTATCACATTTGGACTTGCGATCATTGGAAGTTTTTCGATGGCAGGCTTGCCTCTGTTCAACGGGTTCTTGAGCAAAGAGATGTTCTTAACGGCTGTGTTGTCTGTCAGTGAACTGCCGATCCCAGGTGGTGCACAGCTAGGTTGGTTCATCGTATTGGTTGCTTGGGCAGCCAGCTTGTTCACATTTGTCTATAGTATGATTTTGGTCTTCCGTACGTTTACTGGCCGACCAATCATCGACGAAGAATACAAGATCCCACAAGAGGCCTCTGTTGGAATGCTAATTCCACCAAGCATTTTAGCTACGCTGGTGATCGGCTTATTCTTTTTCCCAACAATTCTCAGTGACTACTTGCTAAAGCCTGCCATCGATGTGTTAGTCGACGGTGGCTCTGCACTCGCACCTGACATTTACGCCTGGCACGGGTTTAATACTGAACTTTACTTAACAGTTGCTATTATCGCTCTTGGAAGTCTTGCATATTTCTTACTGAAGAAATGGCGACCGTATTATCAGTACATCCCATCAGAATGGTCATTCAACAACTTGTTCCGTAAAACACTTTCAGGGTATGAACGATTAGGAGAACGCGTTACAACACGCTATATGAATGGCAACTTGCCATCGTACTTCCTATATATTTTCAGCTTCTTTATCATCGCTGTAGGAGTAACGTGGTTTGTGGTCGATCCAATCGCCGTCACATTTGATAGCCCCTCTTCTATCACTGTTTATGAAGGGTTGTTAGCTGTGGTTATGGCAGCTGCTGCTGTTGCGATTCTTTTCGCTCAATCTCGATTGACTGCTATTTTATTAAATGGTGTTCTTGGGTTTTCAATCGCTATTTTCTTCGTGTTCTTCCGAGCGCCAGACTTAGCGCTTACTCAGCTGGTCATTGAAGCCGTCACGACTGTGTTGTTTCTCGTCTGTTTCAATTACTTGCCTGAGTGGAAAGTGGAAAAGCTTTCGGTCACGAAAAAAGTGCGCAACGGTCTCATTGCAATTTTGGGAGGCCTCACGGTGACCATTGTTGGTTTAGCCGTAAACAATTATTCAAAATTTGAAAGCATCTCCAGCTATTATGAAGGTTCGTATGAACTTGCTGGAGGACGCAATATCGTCAATGCGATTCTTGGCGATTTCCGAGCATTCGATACGATGCTGGAAGGGCTCGTTCTATTCATTGCGGGGATTGGCGTCTTTACGCTGATTCGTATGCGTCAAAAGAAAGGAGCGGAACCACGTGAAAATCAATGATGTGATTTTGAAAACGGTCGTCAAAGGCGTCGTATTGATCATCTTGACGCTCAGTATCTACTTGTTCCTTTCTGGTCACCACACGCCTGGTGGTGGCTTCATCGGCGGACTCGTCATGGCCTCTGCATTCGTTCTTCTGTTTTTGACGTATGACGTCGAGACAGTCAGTGAAGGGATTCCGATTTCATTTAAAAAGATGTCGGCTGTCGGAGTATTGATTTCTGTCAGTAGTGCTACATTTCCGATTTTTCTTGGACAGCCTTTCTTGAGCCAAAGTTTTGGCTACTTTGATTTACCCATCTTTGGAAAGACGGAACTTGCTACAGTTACCATCTTTGAAGCTGGAATTGCACTGACTGTGGTTGGTGTAGTTGTAAACATTATCTTAAGTATTAGTGAGGGGTCGAATAAATGGAAAGCATAATTATTGTACTTGTCGGCATTTTGACCTCTGTCGCTATTTATCTATTACTAAGTAAAAATCTTATTCGTATCATCCTAGGAACGGCCATCCTTTCTCACGCTGTCCACTTATTGATTCTTACAATGGGCGGTCTTAAATCAGGTACCGTTCCACTTCTCGGAGAAAATGCTGAACGCTATATCGATGCGTTGCCACAAGCACTAATTTTGACGGCTATTGTTATTAGTTTTGCTGTTACAGCATTTGTCCTAGTGCTCGCTTACCGGGTTTACCAAGAATACGGGACAGATCGAATGGATGAGTTAAGGGGGTCCAATGATGAGCAATAGCTTAGTGCTCTTTATGGTGATTCCTATCATCGTCGGAATCATCTTGATTTTCTTCCGTGAAAGCCCAAAACTACAAAGTTGGTTTAGTATCGGTGTATTGACTGGATTGTTTGGTTTAGGTATATACATTTTGCACTACGTCACGAACATTGGAATTCTTCGTCTTGATTTTGGTGGCTGGGAACCCCCTTTTGGAATTCTATTTGTCGCGGACACTTTCTCACTGTTACTTAGTTTGACAACTCTTTTGGTAACAATTATTTGTCTACTTTATGTAGCGCTATCTCCGCGTGACCGAATGATTAATTATTACTTCTACCCACTCGTCTTATTTTTGAATGCAGGAATCATTGGCTCATACATGACAGGTGACATTTTCAATTTATTTGTTTGCTTTGAAGTCATGCTTCTCTCTTCTTACGTACTAATCACACTTGGAGGAAATCGCATTCAATTAAGAGAAGCCATGAAGTATGTCACAATCAACATTGTGTCTTCGTGGTTCTTCCTAGTTGGAATTGCGTTTTTATATGGTTCTGTCGGGACCTTGAACTTTGCACAAATCGCAGAGCGTGTTGCCGAGACAGGAGTCGATCCGCTGTTAACAGTGATCAGCATTGTCTTTTTAACAGTATTCAGCTTAAAAGCCGGTTTACTTCTGTACGTTTGGCTACCAGGCTCGTATAGTTCTACACCGACTGTAACTTCTGCTCTATTCGGTGCACTTTTAACAAAAGTAGGCGTCTATGCATTGTTTCGCGTCTTTACTCTCATCTTCCACGAAGGGGATGTCGTGCCAACGTTTATTGCTGTCATGGCAGGGCTCACATTAATTGGAGGAAGCCTTGGAGCAGTCGCTTATACAGATATTCGAAAGATTGCTGCGTACAACGTGGTCATCGCTGTCGGATTTATGCTTGCTGGACTTGCTATCGGTAACACACTCGCTATTGAAGGAACCATTTATTACATCATTCATGATATGTTTGCGAAAGCTCTGTTGTTCTTGCTCATTGGAACGATGATCTTCTTGACCAATAAAGTACATATCCACGAGATGAGTGGATTATTGAAAAACTACCCTGTCCTTGGCTGGTCATTTTTCATTGTTATTTTATCACTTGCTGGAATTCCCCCTTTCAGTGGATTTATGGGGAAAATTCTCGTGATGGAAGGGGCTCTCGAGAATGGGTCCTACATTCTTCTATTCTTAGCTGTTGCTTCAAGTTTAGCTGTTTTGTATTCTCTGTTACGCATTTTCACACAATGTTTCTGGGGAGAAACCATCATCGGTTCTGATGAACAACGCCCACTACCGGCTATGCGTTTACTGCCTATCCTTGTGTTAGCTGGTATTACACTGGCCCTTGGTCTCGGTGTTGAAGTCCTTGCACCTTATGTGCAAACGGCCGCTACCCTGCTAGACCCTTCTATCTATATAGAGGCTGTATTAGGAGGAAACGAATGATTTTAGAAAGGTGTGACGTCAGTTGCCCGCTCAATTTATATCAAACTTACTAATTGCCGTCTTGTGGACCTTTTTAATGGATGAAGATGCGTTCTACTTCCCAACCTTTTTGACTGGCTATATATTCGGGGCTATCATTGTATTCTTTATGCACCGTTTCTTTGGAAGTAAGTTCTATTTGTTGCGAGTGTATGCACTTATCAAACTTATTTTCATCTTCATTTCTGAATTGTTCCAATCCAGCATCATTGTATTGAAACAAATTTTGAGTCCAACACTAAAGATCAAGCCTGGAATTTTCACTTACGACCACAATATGCAAGGAGATTATGAACTGACAGCGTTAGCCCTATTGTTAACGCTAACTCCCGGCTCTGTTGTGATGGAAGTTTCACCAGATGGGAAAACGTTTTTCATTCATGCAATGGATATGGAAGTCTCACGAGACGCTGTCCTAAAATCCATTCAAACTTTTGAAAAGGCGATTATGGAGGTGACGCGCGCATGATGATTCTGTTGAGCATTTCACTCATTCTTTTCACGTGCGCCATCTTCATTGCACTCTATCGCATTATCGTCGGGCCATCTATGCCGGACCGTGTTGTAGCTCTTGATATGATTGGTGTTAACCTCGTGTCACTAGTCGCGGTATTTTCCATCGTGCTTCACACGCATGCGTACCTTGAAGTTATTCTGATTGTAGGAATTCTAGCCTTCATCAGTACGGTAGGTCTTGCACGATTTGTAGAGAGAGGAGAGATTGTTGAGCATGAGCACGATGATCGAATGGATTAGTGTCATTTTAATTTTTATTGGGAGCATTATGGCTGTAATCAGCGCCTTCGGGATTCTTCGTTTACCCGATGTCTATACGCGCTCACATGCCGCTACAAAAAGCTCAACTCTCGCAGTTCTTTTGTCTCTACTCGGTGCATTTATCTTTTTTTGGGTAGATGAAGGGTTTATTAGTATACGGTTACTTCTTGGTATTATCTTTGTCTTCATCACGGCACCTGTAGCCGGTCATATTATCACGCGTGCAGCTTACCGTTCGAAGGTGAAGTTAGCGGATGCATCTGCAGAAGATGCACTCAAACCATTTCTTGAAAAGACTTCAAAAGAAGACTAAACAAAACCACTTCCTCATGTACAGGAAGTGGTTTTTTGACGACATAGTCAGTCCAGCAAAGTGACATCGATGATATCTTCAAGCGAATAAGCGGTTGTATCGAATGGATCTTCCACATACAAAAGACGTCGCGTCGCATCGACACGCTTGATCTTTCCGCCTCGAATGTGAAATTCCCCATCCCGCCAACACTTGAGTTTGATGTCTGCATTTTGTGCAAGTGCAAGGCCTATCGACTCTTCTAGTTGGCGCAGGTCCCATTCATCGAGTACAGGTCTTTCCACCTTGCCATCGTTTGCGATGTACTCACGAATCATCGCTACATGCTCTGGTAACATCATCGCCGTCCATTTGATCTTTCCCCGATCGCGAATTCGGGAAGGGTCGGGTCTTTCCATCCTCGTCACCTCCTCCAGCATTCACAATCAGTATAGAACAAACGTTCTATTTTATGCAATGGTTATTTTTTCTTGCGCGGGCTTGTTCGAGTTTTCAAGAACCCTTCTACCGTATCCAGTGTAGCAATAACAATGAAGGTGATCAGCAATGTCCACACTGCCCAATTTTTCATGGACTCTGTCTCTGCTTCTGTCTGACCCAGTACCTGCCCAAACTGCAAAAGCGCTTCTTGAGAAAACAGGTCTGGATGGGTTAAGAACAAAATCGTTCCAATCACCCAAAACAAATTAAAGACGAGGTTCCAAAGCGCCATCGGAACCGCCCAATAACTCTTCACCCATTTATAAATCCCAAAACCGACTTCAATGGCAGCGAGCGCAATGACAGCGGGTAGGAAAAACCGTAATGCTTCCTCGTTCAATAACGGCATGGACTGATCTTCCCAATAGAGTCTCAATAAATTGGAGGCATTCAAATAGATACCGACCCAGATGGCTGTCCAAACAAACCCTCCAACAACTGAAGCACGAGAAATTTGACGCTTTGGCGTGGTGAGCGGCTTAAGTTGCGTCGGATCCCACTTAGATAGCGGAAGAGAATCTCGAGATGAACTGTAGCGTTCAATCAAGGCGAAGACTAACCCTACCCAAAATACGGATTGAATGCCAGCTGCCAGCATGGAACCGACTACTTGTAGAATTCCCTGAATGACGGCTTGTCCCCAAGAAAATTCTTCCGAGAAACTCACTAGTACTCCAAGGAGTGCTGTGATTCCGCTGACTAGTAGTGCAATCGGAACAACAATTTTCAATATGGACAAAAATGTTGGATAGAGCGCTGGTCCAATCAAGTGAAGCGGACGCTCTAAATAACGTGAGGCTAAAATAACCGGATCTCCGAGTTGACGCAAGGCATCGAACAGTTCTTCTTGGGACGGGTTATCCGAGGTCATATCAGCAATCGTTGATTCTAGTTCAAGGGCAACATCTTCACGCATGGTCTGTGGCAGCCTTTTTGTGACTTCTGCAATATAGGCGTCTCGGTATATCATACCCCTTCTCCTCCTTCGAGTAAGTTCTGTAAGTTCTCCGACATCTGTTTCCATTCTTGATAAAGCTGTTCAAGTACTTCTTCTCCTAATGCGGTGAGGACATAATATTTGCGTGGTCGGCTTTCTGTTGTATCCCATGTACTAGTGACAAGTTGTTGTTTTTCAAGTCGGCGTAGGAGCGGATAAAGTGTACTTTGATCAATGGAGACGGACGATTGCTCGAGTGCTTGCACGAGTGAATAACCGTATTGCGGGACTTTGAGCTGGCTGAGAACGGCTAATGTCAGTGTTCCCCGGCGCAATTCGGTGAGAAGTGGGCTGACTCTGTCTGTCATCGAATTCCCTCCTTTTGTTTATACTGTATATCATACACTATAGTTCGATGTACATCATTTGTCAATCTAGAAATCATCTAAGAACTTACTAGCAAGATCTTGAGTAATAAAGAAGTTAGCATGTTTGATTAGTTTCCATAAAACGACTTCAGCTCTACAAATAGATTTACTTGTCGTAGAAAGTGAGTTTCTTGGTCTATAAATCGAATCACTTGTTCCAGAACGACCGCTCCCCGCGTACAACTAAAAAAACCGGCACCCACAAAAGAGAAATCTCTTTTGTAAGTGCCGGAGTTTCTGAACAGTCGGCTCCACATCTAAATGGAATCGAGTTGCACCCACAAAGGCTGAAGTACGCCTTCATGGGCACGTCTGATTTCCTCGGAGTTTCTAGAGCGGCGTTCTACACATCTAGAGTCACCTAATATTCTTCACAGTAACACGGTTCCGCCCCTCTTCTTTCGACTGATAGAGTGCTTGGTCTGCACGTTCAATCAATTCTGATTCATTTTCATAGAGACCTGGGACCATCGTGGATACCCCCACACTCACTGTTAGCTTACAAAGAGGATTGTAGCCGGAATGGTCAATCCCTAATGCTAAAACTTCTTTACGAATTTCTTCAGCGAGCTCGCGTGCTTCAGCTGCTGACTCGACCGGCATGACCACCGCGAATTCTTCTCCCCCATAGCGCGCAGGAAGGGCTGGTTCTTTAACTAGTCGTCGCAGCACTTGGGCTACATTTCGCAGACAGGCATCTCCATGCAAATGACCATACGTATCGTTAAACGCTTTGAACGCATCAATATCTACCAAAATAAGAGAAAGTGGCTTGTTCAACTGTCTCGCTTCTCTCCACGCTTCTTCGAGTCGTTCATCGAATGCACGACGGTTTGGAATACCTGTTAGCGCATCATGTAACGACTTATAAATAAGCGCCTTTTGACTTCGCTCGACACGGAAACTGTGAACGAGCGCAAAGAAAATCAAGAATGTTAATGCCGATACAATCAAAATGACCCATCTTGCTGAATTCGCAGCTGCTTCACTTTGCTCAAAAGCCTCTAAAATGATAGCTTGATTGTCTTCTTGGATTTTATCGTTAACAAATCGTAGAATATTTAAATTGGAGCGCTGACTATTCCGTAGTTCATTCGCTTCGTCTACACGCCCCGATTGGATACGTCCAATCTGCTGGCGATGAAACTGTTCCATCTCAGCTATTAAAGGAAGGGCTTCTTCTTCGATGATTTGATTCATAATGGGATGCGAATGATCCAACTCTTCAATTTCGCTTACAACGTCATGCATCCTTATGTTGGCAAGTTCATATTGTTGCAAGGAAGATTCATCCTGCAAATAAACATAATAGCGTATGGAGAGCTCTTGATCGAGCATCAATGGATAGATTTGGCTCGCTGTATTTGAAAGCGGAATGGCTTCATTTGCCACTTTCTCGTTTTGCTGTTCGATATTTAAAAAAGCCGTATAGCTCCAGACACTTGTGAACAAGAGGGCACCCAAAGCAATCAATAAATAGAGTTGTAGTTTTGATAGCTGCCATTTCATACCCTCACGCCCCTTCAAGTAGTCTTGGTCAATTTTATAGTATGAAATTTGTCGAGCTTTGTCAGTCCACAAATTTTACTTTTCTTACTATTCTGACATCTAGAACTATATGAGTTGAGTAGTGATGAGAAAATTCACGTCAAAAGACCAATTCCCACCTCACTGAAAGTATTTTCGCAATAGTCATCGTTTAAAATACCTAAACGAAGTATTTCTATCTACATTAAATAAATTTCATTAATACTTTAGAACTATCTACCCTGTATAAACTTGATCATATGCAAAACGATAATGCCTATTTTTAGGTCGGGCTAGTAAATAAAATAATGTCAGAGGCCCAATTCTTCCTATAAACATTGCAGCACATAGCAATACTTTACCTGTATCTGATAGATCTGCTGTAATTCCCATAGACAAGCCCACTGTACCAAATGCTGAAACTACTTCAAAAATGAGTGGTACTAATTCACTTTTTTCAATCACTGTCATGAAAAACAAGAGAAACCCTATGAGCAGTGAGCTGATTACAGTAATGGCAAATGAACGCATGACCACTTCTTTTTTGATGGTTCTCCCAAAAATAAAGGGCTCTTCATCATTTCGAAAAAACGCTAAAGTGGCGAGAATGAGAACAATAAAAGTTGTCAACTTAATTCCTGATGCCGTTGAGGCTGTTCCTCCTCCAATAAACATAAGAATCACAGTCAATAACAGAGACGAGTCTGTCATTACTGAGTAATCCAAGGTATTGAAGCCTGCTGTTCTTGGAGTGACAGCTGCAAAGTAAGCATTCGTCCATTGGTGTACGGGTGCCAAGTTGGCGAGCGTCTGCGGATTATGAAACTCCAATAGAAAAAAGAGAACCATCGCAAGAGCATTGACAACTAATGTCCCACTGATCATTAGTTTTGTATGGAGACTCCACTCCCGGAATCGTTTCTTCTGAACAACTTCTAACACGACAATAAACCCTATTCCACCAATGATAAACAAGTTGCTAATCAAGAAAAGTGTGAAAGGGTCCTGCTGGAAACCTATCAGATTGTCGGAAAACAGAGAGAACCCTGCATTGTTAAAAGCAGAAATAACGTGAAATGCAGCGAAGTACGCGGCATCTCCTAACTCAAAGCGTTGATTCCAATGCAGCGTCAATAAAACAAACGCTAACGATTGAACACTCACTACAAATAATAAAATAGCTTTTGTGAGTTTTACTAATCCACCAACCGATGCTTGATTATAGGAATCTCGTAAATAAAGGCGTTGCTTCAAGCTAATCTTTTTCTTCAATAAAATTAGAATAGCTACTGAGAACGTCATCAAACCTATTCCACCAAATTGCATCAAAAACATTAACACGACCTCACCAAACGTGGTGAATGTTGTAGCAGTATCTGCTACGCCGAGCCCTGTTACTGTCGTGGCAGACGTAGCAAAGAAAAATGCGTCTATAACGCTTAACTCCCCTATATGTGCAATCGGCAAATTTAACAAAGCAGTGCCTGTAAAAATAGTAACTAAAAAACTCAACGCTATAATAGCCGCAGGTGAATAATTTTCAGGGTTGATATAGTGCCATTTTTTCATGAGATTCGCCTTCTTCTATAGGTTATGAACCGCCCTCATCAAAGTTCTCAATATCATCGTTGTTCCCGATGACCACAATTAAATCGCCTCGTTGCACTTCCTCGTCTTCTGTAAAACTAAGAATTGTTTGTTGTCCGCGTTGGATGGCCACCAAATTTACATTAAATCGTTTTTGCAAGTCAAGCTCCGATAACTTTTTGCCGATAGAACGCTCGGTTACTTTAATTTCGGCAATACTAAACGAATTGGAAAGTTCGATAAAATCGATAATTTTTGACGAATGCAAGTTATGCGTAATTCGTTTGGCCATATCACGCTCTGGGTGAATGACACGATCTGCACCGATTTTCTCAAGAATTTTGCCATGATTTTCATCATGTGCCTTTGCCCATACTTTGGGTACGCCAAGTTCTTTTAATACCATCGTCGTGAGCACGCTCGCTTGGATATCTTCCCCGAACGACACAAATGCATGATCAATATTTCGTACACCAAATGCCCGCAATGTTTTTTCATCGTACCCACTAGCCACCACAGCTTGCGTAGCGTATTGCGAGTAGTAATCGACTCTCTCCGGATTTAAATCGACAGCGAGTATCTCTTGCTTCATTTCTGCAAGTTCTTTCACGAGACTGCCACCAAAACTGCCAAGTCCAAACACAGCAAATGTTAAATCTCTATCCTTCATACCAATTCACCCTCGCTCTTTGAATAGGAATAACGTACTCCTCCAAGTATTCTTTGTCAATCAAAAAAACATTCCTCACAAATGCGAGAAATGTCTAATTTATGCGTAATGTTGTTGTTCTGAGATTTTTGGTCGAACGCGACTATATACTTCGATTCGTTTGTTGTCCCCAGCAATTGTATAGCGTTCAAATAAGGTCGGAAGCTGGTCGTACATCTCCGTCATGATCCAATGATTTTGCATTGTATCATAGATGGTTTCAAGTTTTGTTCCCCGAGTCCCTACAAAATAAGTTCCACCTGGCATTTCGTGAAGGCTGAACTCCTTGTTTACAGGAAAACGGTGAGGCACATGGTACCCAATAATCCACTCTTGATTTAGAGAAGTCAGGGGTGACACAGGACACAATGCAATAATTTCCTCAGTCCCTTGTATCGTCAAATATCTTTGCAAAGAAACGAGTCGCTTCATGACAGTTTTATTAAGTTTAATAGTCTGATTAGTTGAGCGAGGAATCGATACGGAAATTCCCACCATGTAGCTACGTTCACACTTTACTAAACGGGCTTGCATCGAATCACTCCTTCTACAGCGACTTTCGACAAGTTACGATTTTATTTTACCATAAAAAGGAGGTGTCAACCATTAATTACTCTCAGGGCCACCCAATTCGCGCACTGGCAAATTCCAGTTACAACGTTGGGAGAGTAAACGTAGAGCTAATATGCCGGCAAACACTAAATAGAGCCCTATGTCTGAAGTAATCCAGTCCATTCCGATAATAAAGCCTGCCACAATCGCCCATAGTAAATAGACTTCTTTCGTAAACACGCTAGGCCGCTTCTGCGCAAGGACGTCCCGAATAATTCCTCCACCAGCACCAGTAATGGATGCGGCAAACATCACAGCAAGCAAGGGCATATCCATTGATTGAGCAGCCATAGCACCTTGTACAGCAAAAGCCGACAAGCCTATTGCGTCAAATATCGACCATTCTTTCATGTGGAAGATGAAACTCTTCGGCAATAAAATGAACAGGGTCATTGCCACGAGTGCGATAATGAAGAGGGGCGTCTGTTGCCATACATCTGCTACTGGAAGTCCAATCATCAGATTGCGCACAGCTCCCCCGCCAAACGCTGTAATCAACCCTAAAATGTAGATGCCCATGATGTCATATTTTACTTCCATTGCGACAAGTGCTCCACTTATACAAAAGGCTAAAGTGCCAATAACATTTAATACATCCCAAACCACTGGGCATTACTCCTCTATATATCCATTTGCGAATAGGTCAGACCTTTGAATTCACTCGTGTTATCATAGCATAATTTTTTTGATAAAAGAATTGCAGTGTTTCAAATGTCATAAAGACATATCATAGGAAAATCGTTTGAATTTCGTAACTTGCTTAGGAAATTCTTCTATGAAATACTGAAAGCAGATAAAGAAAGAAGGGTTTTAGGTGTTCCAAAATAAACAGTATCTCCCGATTCGTCTATTCCGTTTTTTCGGATTGGTTGATGGAGTATCCTTACTTATCCTATTGGGCATTGCGGTGCCATTAAAATATCTTGCCGACCTGCCGCTCGCAGTGACCTATGTGGGCTCGATTCATGGTGCCATTTTCATTGCATATGTTATGAGCATCGTCATTGTACAAGTGACTGTCGGATGGAAGATCTACTGGAGCTTGCTGGGTATCGGAGCAGCTTTTATTCCATTTGCTAATTTTGTACTTGACCGGGCTGTGAAAAAGCGAGAAGCTGCATTTAAGACACGCGCGTTCCCGGTACTTTGGCTCGTGTATGCCATCATCTTCTTTTCATTCATGGATTTGTTTGCTCAACTCCCTATTATGAGCACGTTTGCCACAAGCTTAGGCGCCTCTACCTTCGTTGCTGGAATCGCTGTAGGGATGTACTCATTTTCTAATACGGGTGGCAATTTACTGGCAGGTCTTTTAACAGATCGCTTTGGACCTTATAGACTTCTTGTGATTGGTCTTACAGGTACATCGATACTACTTGGTACATATTCATTTGTTGACACGCCAGAAGCCTTGTTGATTGTCCGTTTCTTCCACGGATTTATCGGAGGGTTCATCGTTCCAGCAGCATTCACATTTGTAGCAAATCAAAGTAAAGAGGGGCGGGCCGGCAGTGAGAATGCTATTACCGGTGCGTTTGTAGGAGCTGCAGCTATTATCGGCCCGGCGTTTAGTGGGATCATGGCGGCTCAGACGTCCGCTCCTTTTGTGTTGCGAACGGTCGGTTTATTTGGTGGGTTTCTCTTACTTGCCGCTTTTGTGGTTTTGCGAGGGCAATTGTTTAATCGAAGTACCACTCGACCCGCCAGACTTCCCTTTCATCCTGCTCTAGTTGGAGCGTTCGGTGGTGCATTTTTGATGATGTTTTCGCAAGGCGCACTTGCCTATCTACTTCCACTTCGTGTAGAAGAACTTGGATTCAGCTCCAGTGTTAGCGGAACATTATTAAGTGTATTCGGATTGACCGCTGTTTTGATTTTTATTTCACCTGCGCGTCGCCTATTCGATCAATGGCCCGCACTTACAAATTTCCGAATTGGATTGGTGTTAATCGGTGCCGCACAGTTTGCTCTTGGCATGGCGGAATCTCTTGCGGTCTTCTATGGAATTCTTTTCGTTTACGGGATTGGATTTGCTTTTACATTTCCTTCTATTAATGTATTCCTATATAAAGGTACAAGTGAAGGAAATCGTGGTCGGGCGTATGGTTATTTTTATGCCTTTTTCTCATTAGGTGTCGTATTGGGTTCGTCTGGACTCGCATTTATCAGTTCGAACCTGTCGACACTATATACTGTAACGGCTGTTGTTCTTACAGCAGGAGCCGTGTTCAGTGGCTTACTTTCAACCACTAGAAAAGAGCGTTCCGAGTAGGAGCGCTCTTTTTTGTATTTGAAAAAAGCTTGTTGTTTTAAATTTCATATGCTAAGATAGAACAAATGTTCTTATGGAGGAGTGATGACTTTGTTGTACTCAACCGAGCGTGTACACAACCCTGCATTGAAACCCATTGCTCAAGAGCTTCGCCAACTCGCCAACCTATTTGAAAGTTATGCCTATGAAGAATCCCATTTCTCATCCTCCACTTTCCAATGGACAGTCAGTGAAAAAACAAAAGAACTTGCTTTATTGATTCGCCAAGGAACAGATCCTGTCCTCTACGCAGGAGAGGTCGTGCGTGGGTCTGATGGCCGTCTCTACGTGGAAGACACGCCATTTTGTTTAGAGTCTGGGCAATCTCTTGCCTATTGGTCAGAGCATGAACAGCGCCATATCAACTCACGTCTTGCCTATTACAACCGCTTATTTTTAGTGGATCGCCCCCAACTTCAAATAGAAGGATTGCATATCATCATTCGGGAGTAGCTGTACCCTCTTCAGTAAACTTCCAACGATAGTGACCGGCAATCGGTTGTTTATACGAAGACAATTTGATTTCTGCGGCAAACGGCGGCGTATTGTGAATCATATACGGCGTTCCGTCCTTTGCACGACGATCTGAAATAATGCCTGCGTGATCTGTTCCATCCAAGAAGATCACAATATCTCCAGGTTGCCACTCCGCTAGATTATCTAGATCACCCGGTATCAATTCTGTCGTCAAAGATTCTGCGTGACGTTCTAAAAATGCATATTGATTCGGCACACGTCGAAAGTCGATATTAGGGTCAGGCTTACCTTCTGTTCTAGGATACGCCTCTACATTTGCTGCAATATCCGTATCCATTTCATCTTTTAAGCTGATATCTGCACCCAGTAAACCGCGCCAAATAACGTCCGTACAGACTCCTTCATCTTCTGGGGGATAGCCACCGCCATAATAGGCACTTTTATACGTAGTCCGATTCTCCACTTCAACTCGAGCTGCTGCCACGATGTCTAACTGGTCTGCGATACCATTGCCGTTCCGGTCACTCCAAACTGTCCGGTCCTCCACTTCGACAGTTGGTGCAAACGGATTCTCCCATGTAATCCCTAACGTCTGCAAAATCACCCCACCACGAAACACGATGGAAAATACTATACCGGCAACAAGTACACTCATTACTATCCATCTCTTTTTCATCTTTTCACCTCTTAGTAACTAAAACGTTATAACAGTTAAAAAGATAGCAAAAACCGCCAGGAAATTAACAATTCCCAGGCGGCGTCTCTTTAACGTGGTGTATTTTGTTGTTTAAGTAAATCCCGAATCTCAATGAGTAACTCTTCTTTTGAATCAATCGTCGGGCCTTCTTCCGGCTTCACTTCTTCTTTTCGCTTAAAGCGACCAAGCAGACGAACAAACATAAAGATGGCAAATGCAACGATTACGAAATCGATAATCGATTGAATAAACACACCATATTTAACATTTGCGTCACCCACAGAGATTGCAAGACCTGAGAAGTCTACACCGCCCATAATCAATCCGATGATTGGGGTAATGATGTTCTCAACAAGTGAAGACACGATTTTCCCAAATGCCGCTCCAATTACAACTGCAATCGCAAGTTCTAACACGTTGCCTTTAAACGCAAACGCTTTAAAATCATTCCACATCCAAATCCCTACCTTTCACAACCATTTCTTTTGATTATACAAAAGCAGAAAACAAATTGATAGCAACTTTTTCGAATAAAAAAGCAGCCCCTGGAGAGACTGCTCTACTATCCTTACGCTTCTGCCATTTTCTTTTCAATCATCGTAACAAACTTCTTTCTTTGCCATGCTTCGTAACGCTGCTTACTCAACTTCTCACGATTCATACAGCCAATCAACTTTTTCAGTTGTTCGTCGGATTCAATTAACTCTCGCGACTGTTCATCATTCCAATACATTTGAAACCAAATTTTGTTGCGCAGAGCATTTATATTTCTTCGAACTTCTCGGTCCGAAGTATCTTTTAACAATGAAACTGCCACGATCGAAACCAAACTAGCCACATGGACTAAGGTCACCATTGTTTTCACTCCTTTCAGATGCAGAGCCGACTGTTCAGAAATTGTGCGAGATGACAGCGTGGGCTGTGAAGCGCTCTTTGCTTCATAGACCGCGATGGCTTCTTGCGGGATTTCTAGGAGGTGCAACTCGATTTCATTCTAGATGTGTAGAACGCTATTTGTTTCTGCTTTTCTTATAATACTTTGGACGTATGTCCAATTGAAAAGGTTTCATACTTTCTTTTCCTTCTTATATATAAGCTACGTTCTACTGTACGGACAATTTTGAATATGGTAAAGTAGTCTTAATTTGAAAAAATGGGAGGTGCTCTACTTGGGAAGGATATTTTCCGTTCTGGTAAAATGGCGAAATTAACGAATTTGTCTCTTTACCACTCACAAACACACGGCCCCCTTTCAACAGACACCTGCTGTTTACGCACGCAACGCTAGGCGCTGGATTACATAGTTGAAAGAGCCACATTACAACATACATTTACGGAGGTGTCACCCTTTTAGGGGACCTATTGGACAGTAGTATATTATGGCTTAACTTAGGATTGGTAGCTTTATTGATTGCACTCACAGCTTTTTTCGTAGGATCTGAGTTCGCAGTCGTTAAAGTGCGTATGTCACGATTGGATCAATTAATTTCAGAAGGCAATCAAACAGCTGCACTCGCAAAGCGGATTACAACAGACTTGGATTATTATTTGTCTGCATGTCGGCTGGGTATCACCGTCACGGCACTCGGTTTAGGATGGCTCGGGGAACCAACTGTTGAAAAATTGTTGCACCCTACATTTGAAAGTCTCGGTATCGGCGATCCATTCGTTTCTGTACTTTCATTCGGTATCGCTTTTAGCTCAGTAACATTTTTATACGTTGTTATAGGAGAACTAGCACCGAAGACACTCGCTATTCAATTCGCAGAACCGATGACCTTACTTCTTGCAAAACCGCTGTATTGGTTCGGAAAAATCATGTTCCCGTTCATTTGGACGTTAAACGGATCAGCTCGTCTTTTACTTCGTCTATTCGGCGTAAAACCTTCTGCACAAGAACTGGCCCACTCTCAAGAAGAGTTAAAGATTATTATGACCCACAGTTATCAAAGTGGGGAGATCAATCAAACGGAGCTTGCGTTCATGCAAAATGTGTTTTCGTTCGATTCACGCGTTGCAAAAGATTTAATGATTCCACGTACAAAGATTGAAACGGTCTCACTTGAATCCACACGCCAAGAATTAATCGATTTTTTCAGTGAACACCAATTTACTCGTTACCCTGTAACAGAAAATCTCGACAAAGACCATATCATTGGGTATATCAATGTAAAAGAAATGCTCACAGCTCTTGCAACAAAAAAAGAGCATGGGCTTCAACATTTTATTAAAGAAATCCCTGTCATCGTGGAAACGACACCATTAGTTGAAATCTTTGAATTGATGAAGACAAGACAATCTCATATCGCCCTAGTTGTCGATGAATTCGGTGGTACTGCCGGTATCGTGACACTTGAAGATTTACTTGAAGAAATCGTGGGAGAGATACGAGATGAATTTGATGAAGATGAAGTAGATGATATTCAGGAAATTGGCGACAACACTTATATCGTGCAGGGCCGCGTGTTGTTAGATGAGTTGCAAGAAAAATTCAATCTTCAGTTCGAGGACTCTGAAAACATCGATACCCTCTCTGGGTGGATGCAGACACAAAAACTTGAACTCGAGACAGGTGATACTGTAGCGACTGAAACATTTTCAGTAGAAGCTGTTGAAGTAGAGCAACACCATATGGAGTCTGCTCGATTGCAAATCATTCCAAAATTACCTGAGCTATCAGAAGAACTTTAATTTACTCAATTTAATGGAGGTGTCACCCTTTTAGGGGACCATTTGGACATAGAAATAGCATTTAATTTATTTATGATTGTGTTTTTAATTGCAGCAACCGCCTTTTTTGTAGGCTCTGAATTCGCTGTAGTTAAAGTACGTTCATCTCGACTCGACCAGTTGATTGCAGAAGGAAATCAAAGTGCTGTACTTGCAAAAAAAGTGACGTCTGACTTAGATTACTATCTATCTGCCTGCCAGTTAGGTATAACAGTTACCGCTCTTGGCCTTGGATTTTTAGGAAAACCGACTGTAGAATTACTTCTTTACCCAGTGTTTCAACAGTATGATTTGCCAGCTTCTGTGATCTCGGTACTATCATTTCTGCTAGCGTTCTCACTTGTGACATTTTTACACGTTGTAGTAGGTGAACTAGCACCGAAAACGTTGGCTATCCAATTTGCAGAACGCATGACTTTATTGCTATCGCGCCCGCTCTATTGGTTCGGAAAAATCATGTTCCCCTTCATCTGGTTCTTGAATGGATCTGGTCGTCTTTTATTGAGTCTGTTTGGTGTAAAGCCAGCAGGACATGATACAGCACACTCTGAAGAAGAGTTAAAGATTCTCATGGCACGGAGTTTTAAAAGTGGAGAATTGAACCAAACCGAGATTGCTTTTATGCATAATATCTTTGCATTTGATGAGCATGTCGCACGTGATTTGATGGTGCCCCGCACAAAAATGGAAACCATTGATATCACAACAACCCATGAAGAAATGCTTCAAGAATTTGAAGAGCATCAATTTACACGATATGCGATTACAGAAGACTACGACAAAGACAAAATTATTGGGTACATCAATGCGAAAGAAATCTTACTTGAGATCGCTGCAGAAACCCTTCAAGATTTTGCGTCTTATGTGAAGCCTCTTCCTGTTGTCTCTGAAACGACACAGCTTGATAAAACCTTTGCAACAATGAAAGCCAACCATGCGCACATGGTATTGGTTGTCGATGAATACGGTGGTACTGCCGGGATGTTGACACTTGAAGACGTCCTTGAAGAGATTGTCGGAGAAATTCGTGATGAGTTTGATACGGATGAAGTCGATGATATCCATGAGATCGGCCCACGTCAATATGAAGTCGACGGGCGTGTTCTATTGTCCGACTTGACGGAACGTTTCTCTATTCACTTCGAAGAATCTGAAGATATCGAGACGATTGCCGGTTGGATCCATGCACGTTCACTCGATGTCCAACAAGGCGATTCGTTTTCAGAACACAACTTCCAATTACGCGTTATTGAATTCGAGCAAAATCATGTAGAGCGCGTTTTATTAACGCTCCCGGATTTGCCGGAGACATCTAACTCTTTATCTGAAGAAGAATAAAAGAGGCTGTGACAAAACCCAGCAAAGGGAGTTTTTCGTCATGAGAAACTCCCTTTTTGTATGTTCTATTGGGTGTAGGGGAAGCGTTCCGCGGGCGCGGGCTGAGCCTCGGTCTCAGCTTCCGCTTATAATCCCGCTGGAGTCACTCCTACACACTTTTCATTTTGTTATCTTTAACTTCATTTGTGGAATTAACTGAGTTATGTCCCTGCCTCTTTTTGTATAAGGCATCGTAAACGTGCTACACTAATTGTATGAAAAATGCCAAGCTATGAAGATGTTTGGAATAAATAGGTTTGCTATACTAAAAGCACCCTAGTTTAAAGGAAGCGATTTAAAATGACGCAACACGTAAAGAAACAAACGTCTGATAGCTGCGAAGTGGAATGTACGCACCCTGAAGTAGTCGAACGTGTCACACCACTCATCCACCAAGTAGAGGGTGTCGAAACTATATTTAAAGCTTTGTCAGATGCCACACGGATGAAGATCATCTATGCTTTGACACAAGAAGATGAACTATGTGTTTGTGATGTAGCAGCCATTATTGGTACGTCAACCGCAACAGCTTCGCATCACCTGCGCTTGCTACGTACAATGGGGATTGCAAAAAACCGTAAACAAGGCAAGCTTGTCTATTATTCGGTAAAAGACCACCACATCACCGATTTAGTAAAAATCGCAATCGAACATCATAATGAATAATTTCATCTCTAGTTCGCAATGAACTAGAGATTTTTTCATTCAAATGTTTATTTGAATATCATTGACACATCCTAGTAACGAGCATATACTAAAATCAATCAAACGTTCATTTGAATGTAAAGGAAGTGAATGACATGCCTACACAACCTCATATCTACCGATTAGAAGGCTTGTCGTGTACAAACTGCGCGGCTAAATTCGAAAAAAATATCAAAGAAATCGAGACTGTTAAAGACCTCCAATTAAATTTTGGTGCTTCCAAACTCACAATCACTGGAGATGTCACGATTGAGCAGCTTGAAAAAGCAGGTGCTTTTGACGGAATCCGAGTGTATGAGGACTCTAAACGACCTGTACAACGTGAGAAACGTTCTTTTTGGGCTTCATCTGAAAACCGAGCCACAGTTTTTTCATTGTTCTTTTTACTAGCTGCTCTTTTTGTAGACTACGGAACGCCAGCACCGGACTGGACAGCAATCGGACTCTACATCACTGCAATTGTGGTTGGCGGGCTATCTTTGTTCCGTATAGGCTTTTCAAATCTCGTACGCTTTGAGTTTGATATGAAGACATTGATGACGATTGCCATCATTGGGGCAGCCCTCATTGGTGAATGGCAAGAAGGTGCCGTTGTCGTATTACTTTTTGCTTTTAGTGAAGCACTAGAAGGATATTCGATGGATAGAGCTCGTCAGTCCATACGCAGTCTGATGGACATTGCACCAAGCGAAGCAATCATACGACGCAAGGATCAACTGCTCACTTTAGATGTAAACGACATTCAAATTGGGGATACTCTGCTTGTGAAGCCTGGTCAGAAAATTGCGATGGACGGAATTGTAGCGTCTGGTGAATCTGCTATCAATGAAGCGGCCATTACTGGGGAATCTATGCCGAAGTTCAAACAAGTTGGCGATGAAGTCTTTGCAGGCTCTTTAAATGAAGAAGGATTCTTAGAAGTAACCGTAACAAAACGCGTCGAAGATACAACAATTGCTAAGATTATTCATCTCGTAGAAGAAGCACAAGCTGCAAAAGCACCTTCCCAACAGTTTGTCGATCGCTTCGCTGCATATTATACACCCGCAATAGTACTGATCGCGCTCTTTGTTGCCGTCCTCCCTCCTCTTGCATTTTCAGGAGATTGGTCGGAATGGATTTATCGAGGGCTAACAGTTTTAGTCGTAGGATGTCCTTGTGCACTTGTCGTTTCTACTCCCGTTGCAATCGTCACAGCTATTGGCAATGCTGCAAAGAACGGTGTATTGATTAAAGGTGGCGTCTATTTAGAAGAGCTCGGGCGTATTCGTGCTATCGCATTTGATAAGACAGGCACTTTATCGGAAGGGCGCCCTGCCGTGACAGACATTATTCCTTTTCACTCGTATACATCTGAGCAAGTCATTGCACTTGCGGCTGGAATCGAACAGTTTTCGCAGCATCCACTAGCTTCTGCGATTGTACGGTACGGGGAATCTCAAGGAATTCCTGCAGTTCAGGTATCCGAATTTCGTTCTCTAACAGGAAAAGGTGCCCAAGGTATGATTGAAGGGCAACTCGTTCAAATCGGAAGTCCAGAATTATTTATAGACCACAAAGAGTTTACACCTGAACTCGAATGGACTATAGGAAACTTACAACAAAACGGAAAAACGGTGATGGTTCTCGGAGACGATTCACAACTACTTGGTCTAGTAGCTGTAGCCGACCCACTCCGGAGTGTCAGCCCATCAGTCATTGAACGCTTGAAAGAAATTGGTATTGAAAAGCTTGTCATGTTGACTGGAGACAATGCGATCACTGCTAATGCAATCAATCAAAAACTAGGACTTGATGCTGTTGAAGCAAGCTTACTACCCGAGCAAAAGCTTGAAAAAATTCGCGAGCTTCAAGCGAAACATGGTTCTGTCGCAATGGTCGGTGATGGCGTGAATGATGCACCCGCTCTTGCCAGTGCGACCGTTGGAATTGCCATGGGGGGCGCTGGAACAGACACAGCCCTTGAAACCGCAGACATCGCTCTACTT
Organism: Chryseomicrobium aureum; assembly: GCF_016909155.1. Classification (GTDB taxonomy): domain Bacteria; phylum Bacillota; class Bacilli; order Bacillales_A; family Planococcaceae; genus Chryseomicrobium; species Chryseomicrobium aureum. Next base: position 32,203 of record NZ_JAFBFG010000002.1, on the reverse strand, counting down.
GCAGATGATTTGACGAAGCTCCCTTATACGATGGGACTCAGTCGCAAAACTCTTGCAGTTATCAAACAAAATATCGGATTTGCCCTTGCTATCAAAGTGCTCGCCTTGTTGTTGATCATCCCAGGCTGGTTAACACTCTGGATGGCCGTGTTGGCAGACGTGGGTTCAACTGTACTAGTCGTACTGAACTCCATGCGTCTGTTACGCGTGAAGGAATAAGTACAAAGACCCGAACCAGTTGTGGTTCGGGCCTTTTTATGCTCCTTATTTAGCGACGATTAATTCCATACGTACAGTCTTCAATACATGACCATCAAAATCCTCTTCAAATTCGCGGACTACCTCAAAACCTTTAGCTGCATAGAATGAAAGTCCAGACCAATTCTCTTTCTCTACATTGATCCATACGGACCGCACGCCCGAAAGTTCTTCGATTCCACGCTTTAGTAGAGACGAGCCTATTCCTTTCCCTTGATACTGAGGGTGTAGATAGATCGCTGCGAGTTCGGCGGACCCGTCTTCTTTCACGGTCGAATAGTTTGCAAAACCGACAATGCGCTCCCCTTCTTCCGCCACTAAAAATAACGAATGCTCTAGGCGACGCTGTAATTGCTCAGAGTTATACGCCATCTTCAAAAAGTTTGCCTGAACGTCAAGGGGAATAATATCTTCATATGTGCTGTTCCAAGAGGTTCTCGCCACATCTTGAACACTTTCCACATCGTCTTCTCTCATATGCCGGATTGTAAGTGTCATCGCCATCTGCCTTTCTGCTCATCGGTGCCTTTGTTGTTTAATTATACCATTTCGAGAAAACTAGTTGAGAAGAAAAATAAATCTCGATTTCCGACCTTCTCGCTTCATTTCTGAAGTCTTATTTAGTATAATTATAAAGTGAGAATGATTCTCTTAGGGTCATTCGAATGCAAACCATTTTTCACGATCTGAATTAAAGGAGGAGAATTGAGAATGGAAAACAACAATCAAAACCCAGGACACACAGCTGCTGGTGACGGACAATGCCCGGTTACAGGTATGGGTGCAGGCCATAAAGACAGCGCAATCACGACATCTAAGAAACCTGGTGGCACAAACAACAAAGACTGGTGGCCAAATATGCTCAACCTGAACATTTTGCGCCAGCACGATACGAAAGCAAATCCGTTCGGGACTGACTTCGATTATAAAGAGGAGTTCTCTAAGCTCGATTATGATGCGTTAAAAGAGGATCTTCGCAAACTCATGACAGATAGCCAAGACTGGTGGCCAGCAGATTATGGTCATTACGGCGGTCTATTCATTCGTATGTCATGGCACGCAGCGGGTACATACCGCACTTTCGACGGCCGTGGCGGTGGGAACACAGGAAACCAACGTTTCGCTCCACTAAACAGCTGGCCAGATAACGTCAACTTAGACAAAGCACGTCGTCTACTTTGGCCTATCAAACAAAAGTACGGAAACAAGATCTCTTGGGCTGACCTTCTAGTACTTACTGGAAACGTGGCACTTGAGTCTATGGGCTTCAAAACATTCGGTTTCGCAGCAGGACGCGAAGATATTTGGCATCCAGAAGAAGATGTGTACTGGGGGAACGAAAAAGAGTGGTTGGCAGACAACCGTTACTCCGGTGACCGTGAACTTGAAAATCCACTAGCTGCGGTTCAAATGGGTCTGATCTACGTAAACCCAGAAGGACCAAACGGAAAACCAGATCCACTCGCATCTGCTAAAGACATCCGTGATACATTCGCGCGTATGGGAATGAACGATGAAGAAACAGTTGCACTTATTGCAGGTGGTCACACATTCGGTAAAACGCACGGTGCTGGTGATCCATCTCAAGTTGGAGATGACCCTGAAGCAGCAGATATCGAAAACCTAGGTTTAGGTTGGTTGAGTAGCCATAAGTCTGGTAAGGGACGCGACACGATTTCTTCAGGTCTTGAAGGCGCTTGGACAGCAAACCCTACACAATGGGACAACGGGTTCTGGGTACAACTCTTTGAATACGATTGGGAATTAACAAAAAGCCCAGCCGGTGCATACCAGTGGATTGCGAAAGACTTAAAAGACGAAGACAAAGCTCCAGATGCAGAAGATTCTAGCAAAAAAGTACCGACGATGATGTCAACTGCTGATATGGCTCTAAAAATCGATCCAGATTACGAGAAAATCTCTCGCCGCTTCTACGAAGACCATGCAGCATTCGAAGATGCATTTGCACGCGCTTGGTTCAAACTTCTTCACCGCGACATGGGACCTAAAGATCGTTACTGGGGACCTGAAGTACCAAAAGAGGAATTGATTTGGCAAGATCCAGTTCCAACAGTAGACTATACATTGTCTAACGAAGAAATTGCGGATTTAAAAGAAAAAATCTTGGCTACAGACCTAACAGTAAGCGAACTTGTAAAAGTAGCTTGGGCTTCTGCAAGCACATTCCGCCACACAGATATGCGCGGAGGCGCGAACGGTGCGCGTATCCGTTTTGCTCCACAACGCAGCTGGGAAGCAAACGAGCCACAACTTCTTGAGAAGGCTTTGAAGATCTACGAAGACCTACAAGCTGGACTTGAAAAACATGTGAGCTTGGCTGACCTAATCGTTCTTGGTGGAACAGCAGCAGTTGAAAAAGCAGCACGTGATGCTGGCTTTGATATTGTCGTTCCATTCTCACCAGGCCGCGGTGATGCAACGGAAGAACAAACAGACGCAGAAAGCTTCGAAGTACTCGAGCCAATCTCTGATGGTTTCCGTAACTATCAGAAAGCAGAGTACCCAACAAGCCCTGAAGAAATGCTAGTCGACAAAGCGCATCTACTTGGTCTAACAGCTCCTGAAATGACAGTTCTTGTAGGTGGACTACGTGCTCTTGGTGCAAACCATGGAGATACGAAACACGGCGTATTCGGTGAACAAACTGGCAAGTTGACGAACGACTTCTTCGTAAACTTACTAGATATGAACATCGAATGGAAACCAGCAGGCTTCAACCAATACGAAGGCCGCAACCGTAAGTCTGGCGAAGTAAAACACACAGCTACGCGCTTCGACCTAGTATTCGGTTCAAACTCAATCCTTCGCGCACTTGCAGAAGTGTATGCACAAGACGACAACAAACAGAAATTTGTTAACGACTTTGCAAAAGCTTGGGTAAAAGTGATGGATGCTGACCGTTTCGACTTAAAAAACTAAATGAATGAAAAGAAGCACGTGACTTCCATTTCGGAGGTCACGTGCTTTTTATAATGGAAATTTTAATGTAATGGTCGTTCCTTTTTGAACTTCACTAGTTATGGAGAACGTCCCTTCTAGCTCTCGGACAAGTTGTTGCGTCACACGAAGCCCCTGCCCTGCAATTGAACTGCCCGATCCATAAGTAAGATCCATCAGTCCGACAAGCTGATCTTGAGCAATCCCAATTCCACTGTCATCCACATAGATGTACAGCCAGTTACGCTTGATCATCGCTGAGAGCGTCACTTGTCCTCCTTTAGGAGTGGCATCTAGTGCGTTTTTGACGAGATTGATCAGTACTTGTTTCACTTGTACATATTGAACCTCTACTTCTTCTAATAGATCGATATCCACTGTCATCCGCACACCTTTTTGTTCCGCGTAAGGTCTCAGACTGTCTACCACTTCCTCAGTAAGTATGCTTAGTGATTTTTTATCCGTCCCCATCAAAGCATCTTGTCCCGAGGTGTAGTGATTCAGTGCTTGATTCAATTGTTCTAGCTCCACTTCAATTGCTTCTAATTTCGCATTGTCTGCGGAACTGAATTTTCCTTTTAGCTCTCTCAAGTGTTTTTCCGCCTGCTCAATGTGACCCGTTAATTGATTACCAAGCAACTCGCCCACCTCAGTAATGTAGTTCACCTTCTCTGTCGTCAATGCCTCATTTTTCAGTGTAGTATAGTGACGCATATTTTCGGAGAAATAAATAAACGATACACTCGAGACAATATAAAGGATGAACATGCTGCTAAACACCGGAAACGCAATTTCTCGCAGCTCGGCAACTTGTCCGTTCAGTGTAAAGTGTGTGACGATGCCACCGATCGCCATCCCCCAAGCAATGATGCCTAGTCCTCCACTCGCCAAAATACGGAGCTGGAAAGAGAGCCGTAAAAATCCACGACGTACGAATAAAAATACAAGGATTAACGCTGCGGCTACCCCTACGACAATCAATGCACCTTGAAATCCTCCGAGTGAGAAGCGGAAGAGAATGATCAGCGTAGCTGTGATGCCTCCACTTAAAATTCCTCCGTATACAATCGAAATCAGGAGCGCCACCCACCTCAGGTCCCATAAGAACCCATCTCCTGAAACCATCGGAAAGAGCATACAGAGAATAGCGGCGAGTCCAAGAAGGACACCTAAAAATACACGCGCACCAATGGAATTATAGTTCGAGATAATGAACTGGAAAAAGTAAAGGGGTGTAAGAATCAATAAAAAGTTTAATAAGACATCTGCAAAAAGGACTTCCATGACACCCTCCTATACTTTCAAGATGAAGAGGGTTTGGTCATCTTCCACGGGCAGTGGTTCGAGAGCATTGACTCGATTCAATATGACTTTCGCAAGTTCCGCTGCCGACTGTGAAAAGTCTGCCTCTTCAAGTGCTCGCCGTAAATGTTCCCCATCATCTGATTTATTTTTCTTTCGTTCTGTTAAGCCATCTGTGAATAATACGAGGATATCGCCTTCTTCAAGCTCCAATCGCTTTTCTTGAAAGGTAGCATCTTCTAAAATACCGAGTAGTGGACCGGTAGGCATTAATTCTCGATAAGTCTTTGTTTTATAGTTGTAGAGAATTCCAGGTTCGTGACCCGCAGATCCGTAGCATAAAACACGGGTCTGCTGATTGTAGGAACCTTTGAACATGGTGATAAACCGACTCGCCTCCATGTACGTATGCGAAAATGAATTAATTTTAGACAACACAGCTGCTGGTGACTCACGTAGTTCCATCGCAAATTGCATCATCGTCATCTGAATGGCAGCTGGAATCCCTTTTCCTGAGACATCTGCAACCCCAAACACTATTTCTTCACCGTGCGGAATGACTGTGTAAAAATCCCCGTTCAATTCCTTAAATGCTTTACTTACAACACCCATGTCGAGTGGCAATGCAGTGCGCTCCATGGCGTCGAATAAATCTTGTTGCACTTTTGCGGCAAGACCAATCTCAACTTGAACGGCTTGGTGTTCGCGTTCAAGCGCTCGGAGTTTCAGAGGTTCTGTAATGTCTTTGAATGTGACGAGCACCCCTTGCGTTGCGCCGCGTTCGACGACAGGTTGAACAAAGTATTCAATGGGAAACGATTTACCATCTTTGCGCCAAAACTGATCTTCCGCCACAAAGGAGTATTCTGCAGTTTCTAGAGAGAGATAGATAGGACTGTCTTCCATATAATGAGGTCTACCATTCTTTTTGGTGTGATGGATAATAGGATGAATCAATCGACCAACCAATTCATCTCTTCGGAATCCAAGCATTTTCGAAGCTGCGTCATTGATGAATGTCAGTCTCCCTTGCAAGTCGACTCCGAAAATCCCTTCACCAACGGTATTCAAAAAGCGCTCGTAAGTCTCAGATAATTGTTCAATCTCGCGGTACGGTTTTTCACCAAACTGGATATACAGCAAGATAAATAGATAGACAAGCGCTCCCATTTTCATAAGATGTGCCCCGATATAGGTAATGTGACCGGGCGCTCCCGATAAGAGTACAAGATAGAAAAACATATAGTAGATGGCAATCGGTAAGATGAACGAATTCTCAAATGTCGTCAATTTGAGTTCTTTTCGTCCAAACTTCAACCATAGTACTACACCAATATGACCGACAGCTAAAAGAAACAGTCCAATGCGGATGTAGTAACGTGTCTCCACCTGTTCAGGCAAGACAGCTTGAAGTACGAAAATGAGACTAACAACTGACACAATATAGAAAATCGTGACAAGAATACTTGCTCCTTTAAAGTTTTGCAGTTGAATCGGTTGTCGTCGTTGCAGAATCAAGAGCAACAGCATACCTAGCTCGGTGACTCGAGCAATAAACCAAAAATCTCTGGACATCTCAGGAGTTGTAAAAAAGGATGCTGGCATTCCAGGGAACGTCAGTAGATGAAACAGATCGAAGAGGCCGATTGCCAAGAAAATTCCAGCTAAAATTATATTGTTGTAGGAATCACCAATACGCGTATACAACCATGCCTGTACAGCTATCATTAAAGCAATAAAGGAGCTTGTGACTGTCAAAATGATATAGACAACCAAATATATGGGTGCCTCTGTATTCGAATCTGGAATGCCCAGTAGTGTTTTACCTATAACTACAGCTACAAGCAAAAGACCAAAAAGGAATGCCCCTCGTGCGTGATGGATCAATGGTTGGATAGGTCATTCCTCCTTCGTAAAAAACTTTATACTATGTATTATCACAGATTTGACAAAGATTGTACAACAAGAACTGACAAAATTTGTTTTGAGACAATCCCTGGGTTATCTCAAAACCAAAGATAACTTAAAAAGTGAGACAACCCCTGGGGTTGTCTCACTATTGAAAATAAGCACCTAATTTATCAATCATCACTTGTGCATCCATTGAAAGGTCATGGAACAAGACATGTCCATCTGGGCGTAAGATGAGTGTACTTCCTTTTTCCATACCAATACCAAGATCTAGATGGCGGTGGACATCATAAATGATTGGCAAAGCCTCTTCTTCTAAATGGAGCGTACCGCCACGAGCGACGACAAACACTTTCATCATTCCTGGATACACAGACTCTACCAGTTTCTTGAATGTTTGCGCATAGTCAATCAGCTCGCGTTCATAGCAGTCAATGTAAATCAGGCAAACAAATTCATGTTTTTGTACGAACGGATACAATCGCGCCGTTGATTTGCCTTCAAAGAACAATTTTTGGTCAGGCACACGCTGTCCAGCTTGTATGGCCTTGCGTGACAATCGTTTATCTCTAAACTCTTTGTTACGCTTCACTTTATGGTATTCATGATGAATATGCGAGTAGTAGTTTGCCACGAGTGGCTGTACCCAATTTTGACTGAGTACGGCTTTTCCTGCCCAGTTCCGAAGCTTTCCGATGACCCCAGTCTGTTCAATGGCTTTCAATTCAAGTGTTGTATCCCGAATAACTTCTTTTGCAATCGGATAACGTTCTTCATTGTAACTCGCTAAGAAGGAATCTTTTGCATACCCCTTCAATACGAGATCCATCTTCCAACAAATATTTGAAGCGTCTTCAAGCCCTAGATTCATCCCTTGACCACCAAGTGGATTGTTGACATGCGCAGCATCGCCTAGGAAAAACACGTTGCCAACACGGTAATCGGGTACTTGACGGTGAGCTGTCTCAAATGTACGGATCCACTGTGGGACTTCGACACGATAGGGAACATCGAGAATGCGATCGAGACTTTCTTGCAAGGCTTCGAGTGGCATTTCTTTTGGCGCATTCTTCCCTTGGCGAGCCCGGTCCATCCCTACAACGCGATACGTACCGTCTTTGTATGGGAATAAGGCCACAGCACCTCGATCATTCAAATGCATATTGATGAAAATTTCATTCAGCCCTGGAATCTCGACGTCAGAAGTGAAGAATGTGTATCCTTCATCCGCTCCAATAAAGGGAAAATCCAAGTAGTGACGTACTTGGCTTCGGACGCCATCACAAGCTAACGCATATTTCGCAAAATAACGTTTTTCAACACCATGGTGAATGGCGGTCACAAAGACACCGTCATCGTTCTGTTTGATGTCGACGACTTCATGCTCCATATAAATTTCTGCATCTTGCGCCGCAAGATTCGCCACAAACAGTTCTTCAATTTCATTTTGCGGCAAAATAAAAAGATACGGATAGCGACTCTTAATATGGTTTAGCTCGACGTAAGAGGGATTTCTCCCTGCCAAGTGCATTTTCATTCCTGGTCCCGGGTAGCCTCTTCGTAAAAAGAGTTCGTGGATCCCTAAAAATTCTAATAGCTCGACAGACCGTGCTTGGATGCCGAGTGCTTTGGATAATTGGGTCGGACCGGAGCGTTTTTCTAAGCAGATAAAGTCCACGTTTCGTTTCTGGAACTCATTCGCTGCCATCAGCCCTGCTGGCCCTGCTCCGATAATCAGTACGTCTGTTTTGATCACATCTGTCATGTGCGCCGCTCCTCTCTCGTCCAGTCACTTCTAGTATAGTCGCAACACCGCTCCAAATGCGACTTACGTGTTTCCTATAGTGTACCCATTCTGAGAAAGGACTAACGCATTGGCGTCTGAGAAGTTGTGACGAGTCTTTGACGAACTTACCGTCACAGAGGTATTTTCTGCATATTTATCGCACTACTCTGACAATAATCCTACTATTTTACACGGAATAAGGCGTGGTCTATAATTAGAGGCGTTGTGTAGAAGTATACATACATTTGATAGGAGCATGGAACATGATTGATGTACAGCACATCACAAAGCGTTATGGCGCATTTATAGCGATAGACGACGTGACGCTCACGATTCCAAAAGGAGCCATTTACGGAATCATCGGAGCGAGTGGTGCCGGGAAGTCGACACTATTACGGATGATGAATCTTTTGGAGAAGCCTGATAGTGGTCGTGTGAACGTGGGAGGTCAGAATCTCACTGCACTTTCTAGCAAAGGTCTTCGGGAAGTACGGAAATCCATTGGGATGATTTTTCAACACTTTCATCTTGTGGCGAATAAGACGGTCCGCGACAATGTTCGTGTCGCGCTCGAACTTGCGCGTTATCCAAAACGGGATCAACTCGCTCGTGTTCAGGAATGCCTACAATTTGTAGGTCTTCAGGAGATGGCAGATAAGTACCCTGCTGAACTGAGTGGTGGACAGAAGCAGCGTGTGGCGATTGCACGAGCTCTTGCAACAAACCCATCTGTCCTACTTTGTGACGAACCGACCTCTTCACTTGACCCTCAAACGACAGCAGAAGTGTTGGCCGTCTTAAAGGATATCAACGAGCGCCTGGGGATCACGATTGTGATTGTCAGCCATGAGATGGACGTCATCAAAAGTATTTGTACAGCTGTGACAGTACTTGAGAACGGGCATATTTATGAGTCGTTTACACATGAACCACATGGTATCAAGACGCCTGGAAGCTCGTCTGCATATTTTGTAGAGCAGTTGAAAGGAGTTCCTCGCGATGCCTGATGTTCTTGTGCAGTACCAAGGAGAAATTATCCAGTCAATTGGCGAGACGTTTTATATGGTCGGTGTTTCGATTCTTTTCGCTGTTTTGATCGGACTTCCAGTCGGGACATTCTTATTTTTATGTCGCAAAGGCCAGTTGCTTGAAAACCAAGCGGTGTTCTCGACGCTGAACTTGCTCGTGAATAGTACGCGTTCCTTCCCGTTCTTATTACTCGTCGTCTTTTTGATTCCGTTCACGCGACTCATCATCGGCACAGCTATTGGTACAACGGCGGCAACGGTCCCTCTCGCTATCATTGCGATCGCGCATTACTCGCGGTTAGTAGAGCAATCGTTGCTCGATGTTCCGCGCGGCGTATTAGAAGCGGCGGTTTCAATGGGCGCATCTGTTCGGGAAATCATCACGAAATTCCTGTATGTGGAAGCACGGTCTAGCCTTGTGATGGGGCTCACGACATCCATCATCAGTTTTATCTCGTATTCGACCATCATGGGCGTCGTCGGTGGTGGCGGTATCGGAGACTTTGCAATCCGCTACGGCTACCAACAATTCAAGACAGACCTTATGACGTATATGATCATCATTATGGTCATTCTCGTCCAGCTCATCCAGTTCAGTGGTATGACGCTTGCGAGATGGCTTGATAAACGCTAAATCACCTTAGGAGGAAACACACATGAAGAAATTACTCGCTTTAGTAGCAATCCTTGTACTGTTTCTAGCAGCTTGTGGAAACAATGATGAAGCAGCTCCAGCAGAAGACGCTACAGAAACGAACGAGACTACTACTTTAAAAGTAGCTTCTCTAATCCCGCCAATGACAGAAATCTTAGAACTTGTGAAACCAACACTTGCTGAAGAAGGCATTGAGTTAGAAGTTGTTGTCCTTGGGGACAACGTACAACCAAATGCAGCGCTTGCAGCTGAGGAAGTAGACGCTAACTTCTTCCAACACGTGCCGTACATGGAAGAGTTCAACCGTTCGAATGATGCAAACCTTGTACCGATCACACCGATCTATTTCGCAAACTACGGTGTCTATTCAAAAGAGTTTGCCTCTATTGAAGAATTACCAAAAGGTGCAACTGTAACAATTGCCAATGATATCTCAAATATCGACCGTTCATTGTCACTTCTTGCACAACATGGTGTAATCACGCTTGGTGAGAAGCAAGATAACTACTATACACAAGCAGATATCACTGAAAACCCAAAGAATTTAGTGTTCGAGGAAGTCGATCTCTTGATGCTTGCGCGCACTTATGATGATGCAGATGCTGTTGTGATGACGCCAGCTTATGCAGCACCACTGGGCTTGACACCGAAATCTGATGCGCTTCTAACAGAAGGTACAGATAACGATTTTGCTATCACATTGGTTGCACGTGAAGACAACAAAGAAGACGAAGCAATCCAAAAGCTTGCGGAAGTCATGACAAGCGATGCCGTTCGTGAATTCTTAGAAGAAAACTATGACGAGACGGCGATTCCAGCTTTCGAATAAGACAGCAAAGCACCCAGATCCAGATGGATGGATTGGGTGCTTTTTTTATCTGTCCACTAAGCCTTTTAGTGCTTTGTGGTGTGCTTTTAACTCTTCTTCAAGAAGTATATTGAAATCAGCAGAATTAACGTTTTGTTGGTTCTCATGATTAGAGACTTTACTTATAATCACCTGATCATTTTCTTGAATAATTCGTACTGTTGTCCCTTCTGTCCATTGAAGTTCTTTTAATACATTTGAAGGAATGTTAACTCCTAGAGATTCTCCGATTTTTTCAATACGATGGTGCTTAGAAAACATGATTCATACTCCCTCTCCAAAGTTATTTAATTTCTGGAATAGAATAAAATTGAATGCTGTTTTCAATTAATTGAGTGATTCAAAATACTGTTCAGGATCTGTGATTTTCTTCTCAATAAAGATTTTGGACCAAGTAACAATCTGTTCAATATAGGACTCTTCATCAACATCGGGTAATACATCAAGTACCTTTCGAAGAGATCCTTCTTTATTGACCTGATATATATCCAAATCTGTCACTACTGTCATTTGAACTTCACCATCTAACAAAATCTTTGCAGTGACTTGATTCTTGCCTAAATCAACATGTGTATACTTAATTTTTATACCAGTAGGTTTGAAAGTAGTATATCCTTGATTTTGATCCATTGAGTCATCTCCAAGCGATTTTTTCGTTCTCTATACTGCTATTTATTCTCAAACTAATTGCTAGACACATGAAATGGAAACAACCCCCAAGAGGTACCTGGTACCCAAACAATTCCAACACAATTTATATTTATCCACTTTCTAACGTAAGAATGCGGGTTCAGATTGCATATTCTGTGAATAGTCATGAATGTCTGAATTGTTTTTGGGACAGGTACTTTTGAAGTTACTGAAGAGGTCCATATATATCGAGCAATTTTCCAGAATGTGCATCCATTACCACAGTGATTTCCATAGCGTTATCTATCACCGTAATTTCCCATTCTTTTTTATTCCGGCTTTTGTTCAAGCCGCCGTTGCTTTCAATTAGAGCGAGTTTTATATCTCCACCAAAGTCTTCATCAAACCCTACAAATGAAAAGGAGTTCTCCCATTCTGGCGGAGGAGATTACAGATATTTCTCTGCATACTTGATAGCTTCGTGACTAGTAAGTATGTTTGATTCATAAAGTACACTTCCAAACCCCCATGCCCCGACTACTAAAATCCCTATGATCAATACTAGTTTTTTCAAATAAACCACTCTCCTCCTGTATCCAAATCTTCCATATGCATCTTATACTTGCAATTATTTTAAATCTTAGTCTTGAAATTTCTTATGATAAAATAAGTTGAAAAGTGGTGCACATATTCAAATTTTATGTAGTTTAGCTACTTTTAAAGGAGCATACATATGATCACACTACTCCATACTTGTCCTTGCTGCGGCTATAAGACTTTGGAAGAGCCGCCAGGAAATTTTGAGATTTGCCCAATCTGTTATTGGGAAGATGATACTCTTCAGCGAGAAGATCCATTTTATACAGGTGGTGCAAATGAGGAATCTTTATACGAAGCGCAACAAAACTTCTTAAAGTTTGGGGCTTCATGCGAAAAGTACATAGCATCTGTTCGAAAACCTAATTTTAACGATAGTAAAGATATGAGCTTTCGACTTATTGAGAAAGACAACACGTGAAGAAATAGTTTGTGCGGATGTTTCTTCACGTTTTTTTATCTGTAATCAACTTAGTTATTTCACTACGCCTGTCAAAATCATCGTGCATTTTATTTTGAAGCAGCGAACCAACTTTAGATAAATAACTTCCGTGCATCTTCAAGGCTATGTTCATCCATCCACTCCTGATGCTTTTCATACAGCGGTCGCAGTGTTTCACGATTTGCTGCAATCACTTCGCAACCTCGGTCGTCATAAATGAAGAAGAGTGCATTTCTCGTAAGGTTAACGAAAAACACATCTGGATAATTCCGTCTCTTGCTTGAACGAAAATTCGGCTTTAGTGGAAAATCTTCGTTGCATGCAGCTTGAATGAGATAATCAGAATTCAAATCTCGCGTTCTACATTTCAGATGATACTGAGCGATGTACATTTCATCTTCCTCTTCCTCATCAAGTAAATATGGAAGGTTCTTCACAGTAAGATGATAGAGTAATTCTTTGTTTTTCAACCCTCTTTTGTAAACTTTAAACGGCCTATTCTTATCCTTCGAATCTTTAAGTTTATAGACATTCGTGACCAGCACCATGTCATCTTCTCTCGAGAAAATTTCATTAAAAATGGTATTTGCTTGCGTGTAAACTGTCTCAAAACGAAGCCTATTCAATCTTCCGTTTTGATCAAACTGATAGATGTCTTCCCCAAGTTCAAAATGAAGTCTTGTTTCCCATTGAAAATAAAGGCTCGGTCGCAATTGCAACCCTGGAAACGTCTTCTGCATGTATTTATCTAAATCAAACAGGTCTTTCACTCCCTCAAATTAATGATACTCTTAAAGAATGGAAGCCGCTCCCAAAAGGTACCTGGTACCCAAACAACTTCAACACAATTTATTTTCATCCACTTTCTGACGTAAGAATGCGGGTTCAGATTGCATACTCAGTGAATAGTCATGAATGTCTGAATTGTTTTTGGGACAGGTACTTTCTAAATCCTTTTCGTTTAGACTTAAAGCTTACTCACTTACTAAGGCGTTCCGCTTCACTTTGATTACCACACTGAGTAAAATACCCATCGACAACAGTCCAATAAAACCAAATAGCGCAGTAAACAATTTGAATCCAGGTGTCGGGGAATTACCTAGTAAAAAGAATACAATGAATGAAATGGATGCTAAAACAACTGTTGTTGCTAGTAGCGCATTTCGATTTCTTTTTACTAGTGGATACACGCTTACTAAAATGAAAGCCAAGAATGACACAACCATTAGTAGCGGGAATAACGGCTGGAACTTAGCTGCATAAATAAAGTGATCGAGCATTACAATTTGACCTTCTGTAGTGATTGGATAGCCATTTAAATAGTTTGAGACAAGTGCCGTATTGCCCCATTCCCACGGATTGTCATAGATTTGTGCCCCTTCATACCAGGCGATGAAAGTGGAAACTACTAGAGCTGTGAGGCTTGTAGCCAGAATTACAAAACGTTTTGTACTCACAATGAACCCCTCCATTCTTCATTTGTTACTCTATAAAAACTCACTCTTTCTCTAATACCAATTCCTCTTCTTGCCCATCCCACATAATTGTTAATACAGCATTTTGATTTTTGTCTGGAATAGCGCAATTTTGACAGGAAGAATTACCGAGGTTTACTCTATTCTCATACACATAGCCATCCCCTTCACTAGTAGAAGTCAATCCATGCTGAAGTTTGTAATAGATGATCTCAGGAGGTTCCCCTTCACCAATCCACGCTATGTAGCCAGACATCTGCATATCCCTTTGATTTTGGATATTCAAAACATACTCTGCCTTCCAATTAGAACTCTCTGCGCGTAGAATTCTTTCTTCCAACCCCATACACCCACCTAGTAGTAGTGCTGTAAGAATCACCAGTAAGATCCTCTTCATTCTCCCAACCCCTTTTCCTCCATTTTACAACACCTATAACCAATTATGTAAATTTTTAGAATACTGCTATGGTATAGTAGACGTACTACATTCCAGAGGAGTTTCCACTATGAAAAATATATGGCAAGAAAATAATGAATTTGAGGAGTTGCCACCTTTAACCGACAAAATGATCAAGCAGGCAGAAAAAAAGCTAAAGGTAAAGTTGCCCGAGACATATATCCAACTTCTCAAACAACAAAATGGAGGCTATATCCTCTTTAATGCGTATCCTACTACTGCACCGACCTCTTGGGCAGAGGATCACGTTCAAGTCGACCATCTGCTCGGCATCGATGAAGGGCAAGGAATCCTGCAAAGCGAGTATTTGATTAAAGAGTGGGGATTGCCGAACGATATTGTTTTATTTTCAGGAGATGGCCATGCTTGGGTTGCGTTTGACTACCGAAACACAGAAGAAAATCCGCCAATCATCTATGTCGACCCGGATGCTGAAAAAGTCATAGAGTTAGCACCTGACTTTGATGCCTTCCTCGACGGGCTCTACGTAGAAGATCGAGAAAGTGAAGATACTTATACTGATTTTGATGATGAAATGAAAGAATGGACTCTTGAGGAAATTGAGGAGGCCATTGCTTCTAACAACGAATATGAAGTACAGCTTGGGTTAGAGTATATTCATCAGCACACTAAAGGAAACGAACAGTTCCTTGAACAAAAGCTTATTCAACTCCTCCAAAGTCCTTCGCTTGATTTGAGACAAGTTGCTGCGAATTTAGCTTATCATTTCAATGAAGCTGGAACGCTCTCTACTGAGGCTATAAAGACCATGGTGGCCATCATTCGAAAAGACGAAGAAATTGAGTATTATGCCGATATGTATTTTAGCGGCTATTGAAATAGGCCTATAAGATTAATTACTAAAAAACGGATTGACCCTTTCGCTGCGGTTCAATCCGTTTTCTTATTTCTTCTTCCATCCTACAAACTCTGCGGCCTTAAAGTTATACAGCGGTTTCAAAATATCTTGTACTTCGATGGTGTCTTGCGTGTTCTGGATGATTTCGTGCATCGGCTTGTACGCAAACGGGGACTCATCAATCGTATCTGCGTTTACACTCGTCGTATACACGTCTTTCATCGTCGACTTGAAATCCTCTAACTGGAGCTGTTGCTTTGCTTTTGTACGAGAGAGGATGCGACCTGCACCATGCGGGCCCGATTGGTTCCAATCCTCATTTCCTTTTCCTTTCGCAAGTAAAGAGCCGTCTCGCATATTGATTGGGATCAACACAAGCTCGTCTTTGCGCGCAGAGATTGCGCCTTTTCGGAGAATCATGTGCTCCAGATCAATATAGTTGTGCACGGTATCGATTCGTCCGATTTCTGTAAAGCCCATCGCCTTCATGATTTCATCAACCATCGCTGCCCGGTTCCATTTCGCAAACTCTTGCGCAATCTTCAAATCATGGAAGTAATCCTCCATGCTTGTACCTGTAAGGTAGGACAAGTCTTTCGGTACTGCCGGTTCTTCACTCTTGAATGTTTTGATGGCTTGCTGGATCTCAGATTGTCTTCCTTGCGCTTTTAAAGTGGCAATCAGTTCATCCAAGCGGTCTTTGTCTGTGCTCAAATTTTCAATCGCTTTTTTCTGATGATAGTTCGCTACTTTCACACCTAAGTGACGACTTCCGGAATGCACCACTAAAAACAGCCGGCCGTCTTCTGCTTGGTTGAGTTCGATAAAATGGTTGCCACCACCAAGTGTTCCCATAGACAGCATCGCTTTATTTAAACTGAATCCTGCTTGTACCTGGTCAAAAGCAATATGTTGCGTAAAATCATGGGCATTTGTGCGAAGATCTATTCCGGATGGCACAGTTGATCGAATAGCCTGATCGAGCTTACTGAAATCGACGGCGTCACTTTTTACTTCTACACAAAGCATGCCGCACCCTATATCAACGCCGACAAGGTTCGGAATGACACGGTCTGTCACTTTCATCGTCGTACCGATAACCGCGCCCTTGCCTGCATGACAGTCAGGCATGATCCGAACATTGGCGTTTTTTGTGACTTGTTCATTCAAGAAGCCTTCAATTTGCGCAATTGTCATGTCATCTATGTTTGAGGTGAAGACTTTGGCTTCTCCGTATTTTCCTTTAAGTTGCTTTGTCATTGTTGCCTCTCCTCTCTAAAAGGTCTATCCCATATTTATTGACTTAGAATATTTAATTATTTATATTTGATATATATTTATCGATATTCAATAAATAATTAGAGGTGTTTCGTATGGATATTTCACTCACACAAACGAAAACTACCAATTCGTTGCTGTTTTTTGTCATCCAGCAAGTGCGCGCAGCTATTTTCCCGCTGTTTATCTTTTTCATTCTTGGAATCACTTTAGTTATCGATTTACCTATTCTCGCTAGATACGATTGGCTCCTACTGTTTTGCGTCGCAATGCAGTTCTTTATGGTCAAGACGAACCTAGAAAGTGTGGATGAGTTAAAAGTGATCACGGTCTTCCATTTCATTGGTCTCGTGATGGAAATTTTCAAAGTGAACATGGGCTCTTAGAGTTATCCAGAGGAAGGGATTTTCAAAGTGTTCAATGTGCCTTTGTTTAGTGGCTTTATGTATGCAAGTGTGGCAAGTTATCTCTGTCAGTTTTGGCGGATTTTCGATGTCAGGCTGATTCAGTGGCCTTCATTGAAAATTGCAGTTCCACTTGCTGCCATGATTTATTTAAACTTTTTCACGCATCATTATATCTGGGATTTCCGTTGGATACTGTTTGGTGCCGTGGCAGTCGTTTTTTTCAGAGCCAAGCTTTCCTTTCGTATACGGCAATCTCTCATCCAGATTCCGATTATCGCGTACTTTTTCTTGATTGGTCTGTTGATATGGATAGGTGAAAACATCGCAACTTTGCTCGGCGCTTGGCATTATCCGAATCAATCGAACGGGTGGGAATTGGTCCACATAGGAAAAATCAGTTCTTGGTTGTTACTAGTGATTGTCAGCTTTTTGATTGTGGCGAATTTAAAAGTCGTGAAGGATAGTTGGAACAGCTCATATCCTAGCTCCTCTAGCAACCAACCCCAAAACTCTGTTGATCGTTTTAAATCCGATACGTAAAGCTCTACATGGTGCAGTATTCCTTTGGACATGGTTTTGCCTCCTATTAATTTGCTTATATCGCTATACTAACAAACGTATCCAGGGAATCTTTTTCCGACTCGTTCATCATGTGATAGAGTGATGTGGCTAGTGTGTGGAACTGTGTCGAATCCCTAGAAAAATCACGATAAACTTCTGATGCATAGTCAATTTCCCACTGACCATCTTGTAAATAGGAAGAAGAAATCACGCCTTCTTTTTGAATCGAAAATCCTGCTGCTTCAAGTAAGCTTCTAATTTCTTGTCGACTAAACACATGCTGGATATTGCCGTCATTTTCTGTGAGTGCTGAATGCAACGCAAGTACTGTCACCGCGCAGAAATGGCCACGTTGCGATGTTTGTGTATAGTGAACATCCCACTCCGCAAACAAGAGTTTAGAACTAATCTTTCGAATCTTTTTAAAGTAGCTGTTCAAAATCTCCGGTGAGTGAAAGTACCAACTGGAATGTGCAAATACTACGCAGTCGTACTGTTCTTCTACTGGAAATGTAAGAAAATCTGTCTCGAGATGAAAACTGATGCGCTCACCAAGTTTCGTCCGTTGAATCTTTTCGTGTGCCTGGCTCAGCGTCAGTGGAGCACCGTACTCGCCGCTCGCCACATCAATCGCTGTGACATGTCCGCTTGCTCCTACTTGATCCGCGAGCACCACCGTCATATCGCCTTGACCGCAACCGATTTCTAAAACGCGCATGCCTTCTTTTAATTCAAATGCTTGTGCTAGATTGAAGCGGTGTTCTAATTGAACCTTTTGAATAGCATTCTCTTCAAATAGCTGATACTGTTTGCAAAATTCTTCTACACGTTCTTTCATGGTTTTCCTGCTTTCTTATTCGGAGTCCTCTAGCACTTCAACCTTAACCGCATTGCCGTACGCCGGAAGTGAGTCCTGCATGACATCATAAGACGCTCTGACTACCGCGTTCACCTTCAGTTCATCTAGTTTTTCATACGTAGCCCAAATGCCATCCTCATATTTTTCAATTATTTCTACTGGTTCGAGAGTCTCTATGTCTTGTTCAGTCGCATCTTTCACCAAGAGAAACCTGCTATCTTCAATAGCAACGATTCTTCCTACTTCAGTATAGAACTGTGATTCATCTGTGGTTTGTTGACAGGCTGTGAGTAAGATTACTAATAGAGATACAAGATAGAGGACGTACTTCTTTTTCATACTATCTACTCCTAACTCAAGTTGTTAGTACTGGAATTAATGCTTACTCACTAGCGTCATAAAACTCATCTTTGATCCGTTGCATGTAGTCATTCGTTGTCTCATCTGCCCCTTGCGGATACTGTTCCATCAATGCTGAAATCAACTTCTCCCATAAAACATCCATTACATAAAAGTCTCGGTCGAAATAATAATCTAACGCATCGACGGATATTCCTAAAGCCTCTGCATAGATCTGTTTATCTTCAATTTCTACGGAAGCTACATTTTCATTAATATAATCTGTGACTTCATCTTGGTAGACTTCTACATCATAAAGAGAAGATGCTTTTTCTAAAGCTTCAACAGAGTTCCTCACAGATTCCTCTGCCATTTGCTCGATTTCTGATTCCTCTAGTTCATGGCTAAACAGCTTATTTTCCAGTTTCAGTCGAAACTTCGCTTTCTCGACACTTAATAAATTCTTAGCATCACTGGTCTCTACTAGTTCTTCGTCAATTACCAGTCCCGTACCTTCTTCATTTACATCTATACCTTCTCCAAGAGAGTTGTTTGCCATTTCTAGTAGGACCTCATCTACGCTAGTCGCAACATTTGCTGTATCATATTCGACAGGTTCTACCGGTTCCTCTTTCGTCACAAGATCTATACCAATTGTTACCGCAGCAGCGGTGACTGCCAGTAATAATAAAACTATCCAGTATCTTTTTTTCATTTCATCCTCCTTATTCCACCGTCTTCGCCGGACACCCAACTAAATGATCATCAATCATCCCGACCGCTTGCATATATGTATAGATAATTACGGGCCCTACAAATGTAAAGCCACGTTTCTTTAGGTCTTTGCTGAGTCGCTTCGAAAGCGCGTCATCTGTCAGAACATCCGAGTCTTTCTCAGGTGTATGGATAACTGGTGTGTGGTCCACATAACTCCAGAGAAACTCAGAGAACGAGCCAAACTCGTCTTGTATCCGTTGGACGGCCTGTGCATTTGTGCGAACGGATTTGATTTTCAGTTTGTTGCGTACGATTTCATAACCTGTTCGAATACTTTCCAAATCTTCATCTGAGAGATTCGCACAAGCCGCAATATCAAAATCATGGAAAGCTTCTTTATACGCTTCACGCTTTTTCAAGATTGTGATCCAAGACAGACCTGCTTGCGCCCCTTCTAAAGAGAGCATTTCAAACAAGTAGCGGTCGTCGCCTTTAGAGGGCTTACCCCACTCCCCGTCGTGATACTCTTGCATCAATTCACTCGTCCCGGGCCATGTACATGCTGGCATATAGTCATCTCCTTGTTTGATGTTTTTTCTACAGTATATGGTAAAATGAAAGAAAATGGGAGGCGTCAGTATGTCACAACCACCGATTCGCAAAGATCAATCGAAATCTCTTTGGGTCAATCTCGTCGACATCGTTCTCGCACTACCTCGTGCAATCGCACAACTGATTCGTATCATTTTTGATTAAGTAGTGGAACCTTCTTCTGACCGACAACGTTTTGTCTAATGAAGGAGTTGATGACCATGGGCTTTTGGTACATGCTTGGCCTACTCATCGGAATTGGTTTATTACTATACGGAATCATGCAATCCTCTAAAAAAACACCGTTCCGCAAAATTTCAGTCTTGATGGCTGGCACGATTTTAATTGGAATCTCACTTTATATGTTCACACCAGATAGCGCCGACACTGTCTCTACTTTGTTTGGTTTATAAAAAAGGACCATGGGATTCCATGGTCACTTTGCGTTTTAGAGTTTTAAATAAGGTTTTTTACTAAGTTTAATTTTAAACGGTACGATAATCAAAAGTGCCAAACTGATATACCCGAGCGTCAATAGGCCCTGTGTCTCTTCAGAAAGGTATTGTTTCTCTCCACAGTTGCTACAGCGTTTCCCTTCTTTCGACCAGCCAAGTTTCCAAATCTCACGTACTGTCCACTTCTGTCCGCAATTCGTACATTTCGGCATCAATTCATCGCTCGTTTCTGAAGTAGACGCTCTACCACAAAACCAGATGCGATTCCGATCAAAAGTGGAATCATCGAGCCACCGGTTTCTACTTCAAAGCCACCAGCCGTTGAAACGGTCTGCTCATAATAAAAACGCAGCCATGAGATTTCGAGTGCATTACCTAGATTATAGAGCGCAATTGATACGACGATCGCAACGACTGCAGGTGCGAGGATATGGGATAGTTTTGATTTCATTGCCAGTCACTCCTTTGCTATCTAATTCTACGATGTTCTTTGCAAAAAGTTTCAGACGACCTGACTCTTCTCAATTCATTGTGTCACACTCGTCTTCACTGTGCAGTGTCTTTTCAGTCGTTTCGTCTACATATACGTTCGGCTCTTCCAATACACCTTTTTCACAAAACTGCACGACATCCTTTCCCCACTTTTTCACACCGTACCGGTATTCAATCGTAGGTTCATCTTTAAACAGGACGATAAATTGTGGTTGGTAATACTCATTGTTTACATGATGTTTTGGAATGACGCGTGTTGAATAGACAAAATCCTCTTCTTCAAATCCCATCTGCTCAATCCCCTTTTTTTGTATATTCACAATAACGTTGGGAGAGAGAGGAAGGTTTCTCTATTTCTTCAACACACCAATCACTTTTCCATTGATGCGGACATCCTCACTACGCATGAGAATTGGCTCATAGTTTGGGTTTTCAGCCATCAGTAACACATCGTTGCCCATTGGCATATATTTTTTCATCGTGGCCTCATCATCAATCACTGCAATGATAATGTCGTTCGGCTGCGCAGATGTCTGCTGATGGACGATGACGGTATCACCTTTATGAATTTCTGCACCTATCATACTATCGCCTGTAACGGTCAAAGCAAATGATTCCTTCACTGAAAACACCCAGTCTTTCGGAACAACAACGCGTGCATCATACTCTTCAATTGCGAGTGTGGGAATGCCCGCTGCCACATTGCCAATCATCGGAACAGTCGCTTTTTCATGCACTTGCAAATAAACTTCCGAATGTTCTTCTCGTATCTCGATTTGCTCCTCATCATCAAGAGCAGTTGCATACGAATACGTACGGCCATTCTTTAAGTTTAAGTAGCGTTTAGTATTCTTCGTCTCAGGCAAGAACTGCGGACGACACCTTGGAATGTCTTGTACTTCTTCCCCGTTTCGATCGATGATTTTAATCTCTAATCCGTCCGTCACCAATCCGTAACGTACAGTAGTATTTGCTTCTAAATAGCTTTTCAATTGCTTTAGACCTTCTTCAATTCCAGCCCCGAACTGTTTCACTTCGATAAAGAGCAACGGCATTGCTTCTTCCCCGGAGTATATCGTCACTGCGATATCACAATAGCCACGTTGTGAAAACTTCTGAACGGGGTATTCCAGCTCCAACAGTTCATACGGATATCCGTATGTTTCATGAAGCTCGCGCAACATCCACTGACGCACGACTTCTTCTCGTGAATGGAGATCACTCAATTGATCTGTAAACTGATAATGGCTCATACTAATAGATTCAAATGGTCGCAGTGCACAGTCTTTCTTCATACGTAAATGCTTTCGCTCAATTTCTTTAATAAACTTCGATGGCTTCTTAACAGATGACATATATAAAAGCTCATTTGCTCGCGTCATACCAACATAAAGAAGCTTTCGCTCGTCGGAATCGACCGTTTTTTGATCTTCCACATCTGTATACCGATCATTTGGAATGACACCTTGATTCAAGTCGACGAGAAAAATGACTTTGAACTCCAACCCTTTGATGGAATGCATCGTGACAAGTTTGACCCTATCCGATTCAAAGTTCGGCTCGCTGTTTTGGAGAACTTCTGTTGGTATACCTGCTGCTTCTAGCCCAGTTGCTAGACTTTCTAGTAAGCGGTTGCTCCGCGCAACCAAACAAATTTCGCGCAGGTCATAATCATTTTGTAACGTTTGAATTTCCTCTACTAAGAATGCGAGTTGCTTTTGCGGTGTCGTGAAAAATCGATAAATCGGTGGATGTCCATGGCGATCAATCAATGCTGGCTTCACAAAATCCACATTCGAACGAATCGTCTCGTCCGCTTCAATCAAATCAAATGCAGCAGTAGAAATTTCTGTCGTCGTCCGGTAATTCTTACTTAACGCTCGTGCCTTTCCACTCATATCGTAGCCGATTGTTGTATACGGTCTACCTTTTCCAAGCCATGAATGGGCATAAATACTTTGGGTGTTATCTGCGACAAAGAGTAGTGAGGAATAAGGTTTCTCTTTATAGAGCGCTTTTAAAAACTCAAGTTGTACGCGTGTCAAATCTTGGCTTTCGTCAATAATGACATGTGTATAGCGTTTAGAATTCACTTCGTGGACTTGGCGAAGCGCAAGTACATTCATACGTTTGAACGTAACAAATCCTTTTTTCTCCATTTTGTCCGTGAACACGCGCCAGAGTTCAAAAATAGCTTCTCGCAACTCTGAATTTTTAAGTAGTTTTTGGGGTGTAGAACTATCACCGGAAGCGCGTCCAATTCGGTCTACATTTTGATACGCTTCGATATCTTCAATGAGACACGACTCCATCCACAACACTTCATCCAGAAGAAACGCACTGTTTTTAGGCGACAGCACTTTTACATTCGGATACGATTTCTTCACTTCATGAATAGCATCAATGAGTAGTTGACGCTCCATCTGCTTGTCTGCAATTTGCAGTCTCTTTCGCGTTCGGCGATTGTAATCTACAAATGCTTTAAACATTAGCGCATCAATTGTTGAAATTTCCACGTTTGCATTTGATGCGAAGAATTGTTGGAAGTCCTCTTCTTCAGCATCCGCAAGTCGTTCATATTGAAACTTGATATAATTTAGTAGTGTTTTGTTATACGTGACCAACAAAATCTGGTCATCTGCTTCATGACAATAATTTGTTTTTAGAAAGTTGATACGGCGAATAGCTACCGTCGTCTTTCCAGACCCTGCAACGCCCTTGACTAACATTTGTCCCGTTGGCTCTAGCTCGACAATTCTCCGTTGTTCGACATTTAATTTCATAAGTTCTCTCCGTTCATCTGTTGAGTTTCCTTAATTTTATGAATGTTTGGGAGGAATGGCAAGGGAATATAGGAAAATGATCCCTTTTTTCAAAAAACACTTGTCGATCGCTATAGTTGATCGCTATAGTATCACTATCCAATTGGGATCTTTTCCCTTCCGTCAGATTATCAAATGAGAAATGTATGGCGAGTCGCCACTACACGTCGAACGTAAGCAATACTGTATTCACCAGTCATCATCAGAAGTCGAAATAGGAATTTGCGACTTCTTTGATCATGACTGTGACCTTCGTCCTTGTTGATCATAAACGATCAACCTTGTTGTTCATTAACGATCAACGTGCGCGAATTAAGTGATGGAAGGGGACCGGTTGGATAAAAGGAGGGCTAGTATGAAATTAAATCATAATCCAGCAACCTTAACTGTTCAGGATTTACTTACTCTTTTTCAACTCTCAGAAAAAAACCTATATAAATTCACGAACCGTCCAAAGCACTATTACCGAACATTTTCGATTCCCAAACGCACAGGAGGCTTTCGAACAATAGAAGCACCAACTCCATTACTAAAGAAAATTCAGCATCAAATCTTAGAAAACTTTTTAGCACCTCATCCCGTCAGTCGCTTTGCAAAAGCTTATAAAAAAGGAGCCACTTTAAAAGAAATGGCCCGTTTTCATGTAAATCAACAAATGGTGGTTCGCATAGACCTCACTGACTTTTTTGGAAGTTTAAAAGAAGCTTCTGTCTTCCGTTTCTTTCGTCAACAAGGGTACTCGGAAACTGTTACAGTCATCTTAACGAAGTTAGTAACTTATAGGGGTGGGTTGCCTCAAGGTGCTCCGACAAGCCCCACTTTGTCGAACATTCTCATGCGGAAAATTGATGAGCGGATCGCTCGATATTGTTCGGAGAAGAAAATTCGCTATACTCGCTATGCAGATGATCTTGTGTTTTCTGGTGATTTTTCCATTAAACGCTTATTAGCCAAACTACACAATATTTTGGCTCCTCAACGACTTCTAATTAACAATAAGAAAACACGCGTCATGCGCAGACACTCGACACAAATGGTCACTGGTTTAGTTGTGAATGACAGACTAGGAATTGCGAGGAATACGCGGAGAAAATTGCGGCAGGAACTTTATTATAGTGAGAAATTTGGGATTAAGAGTCACACGGAGGCAATTGGAGAAAGTCGCTCTCCAGAAATATACATTCAAGTTTTAGAGGGTAGAAAGCATTATATCGAAACTTATCATCCTCAACCAAAATGAAATTGTCACGATTTTACAAAAACTATGGCCCCTACTTCGTTTGGCTGCTAGACTTAAGAAAAAGTAGCTAATGAGGTGGAATCATGAAAAAACACGTGAATGTTGTTGGAGCTGTACTAGTGAATGAAACGAATCAAATCTTCTGTGCACTTCGTTCTCCACAAATGAGCCTTCCAAACTTATGGGAGTTTCCAGGAGGGAAGATTGAACCTGGAGAATCTCCCAAAGAGACACTAAAGCGTGAGTTAATGGAAGAACTAAAAATCGAGGTAACTGTTGGAGAAGAAGTTGAGAGTACTTATTATGAGTATGATTCGTTTACAATTCAACTTACCACCTTTTACTCTACGATTCACTCTGGCATACCAGTTTTAACAGAACATGCTGACTATAAGTGGCTCTCTGCTGATGAGCTTTCTAATCTAGAATGGGCACCCGCAGATATTCCTGCAGTTCAAAAAATCCAGAAGCAGTTTAATTCTAAAGGTGTTCAAGTATGAGTTATTCAAATGAGCAACTTAAGCAGTCATTAGAAAAAGGATTTATTAATCATCAAATTGCAGCCCATGACACTCTAAAACCACAGTTACTTTTAAACCAAACAAGTGGTGGAGAGGCAGTCTTAACAACACTTTTAGAAGATCTACAAATTTGTAAATCATTCTTCTTTTCAGTAGCTTTCATTACAGAATCCGGGTTGGCCACATTAAAAGCTGCCCTTCATGATTTACATTTAAAAGGAATCTCAGGGAAGATCCTCACGTCTACTTTCTTAGAATTTAATAAACCCAAAGTGTTCCAGGAGCTTTTGAACATTCCAAATGTAGAAGTTCGCCTAACATCTTTAAAAGGGTTTCATGCGAAAGGCTATATTTTTGAACATGAATATACATATTCTATGATTGTTGGAAGTTCAAATTTAACGGCCAATGCATTAAAAGTAAATTATGAATGGAACATCCGGCTAACTTCTAATGAAAACGGAGACTTAATTCGTCATTTCATACATCAATTTAAAGACGTATGGGATACAGCAGCACCGCTCTCTACAGAATGGATTCAAAGATACACCGAAAGGTATATTGAAACAGTTGAACGTCAAAAATTACTTACCGCCATTGAACCTGATGAAAGAATTTATAAAACGAACCCATTAGAAGTAGCTGCACAAATCGAACCAAACAAAATGCAAACTCGCGCTCTTGAAAGCCTTGCTAGTATGAGACAACAAGAAAATCGTGCATTAGTAGTATCTGCAACTGGTACAGGAAAGACATATCTTTCTGCATTTGACGTGCGGGCTGCTGCTCCCAAACGCATGTTATTTATCGTGCATCGAGAACAAATCTTAAAACAAGCAAAAGCTGATTTCATGCGTGTGCTTGGTGCACATGATGAGCAATTTGGATTTTTAACCGGTTCTGAGAAAAATACAGATGCAAAATACGTCTTTGCCACGGTTCAAACTCTATCCAAACCAAACGTATTTAATCAAATAGACAAGAACCACTTTGACTACATAATCATCGACGAAGTTCACCGTGCAGGTGCCGAATCATATCAACGTGTGATCGATTATTTCACGCCAGATTTCTTACTTGGAATGACAGCTACCCCAGAGCGAACAGATGCGTGGAATATTTTCGAACTCTTCCAGTACAATGTAGCCTATGAAATTCGACTTCAAGAAGCATTAGAAGAAGATTTATTAAGTACCTTCCATTATTTCGGCGTAACAGACATTGAATTAGATGGACAGCTACTCGATGAAGATGTTTCATTCAATGCACTAATTTCCAATGCAAGGATTGATCACCTGATCGAGAAGATCAGTTATTACGGGTATGCAGGTGATTCTGTTCGGGGGCTCATGTTCTGCAGTCGAATTGAGGAAGCAAAAGAACTGTCTAAGCAATTAAATCTCCGTGGTTACCGGACAAAAGCTTTAGCTGGCTCGGACTCCATGGAACAGCGATTGGCAACAGTTGATGAACTCGAGACTGGGCAACTAGATTATATTATTACTGTCGATATTTTCAATGAAGGAATCGACATTCCGAGCATTAACCAAGTCGTGATGCTGCGCCAGACACAATCGAGCATTATTTTCATTCAACAATTAGGACGTGGGCTTCGCAAGCATCCTTCGAAAGACTATGTAACTATCATTGATTTCATTGGAAATTATAAAAATAACTATCTCATTCCGATGGCGTTATCAGGTGATTCTTCTTTAAATAAAGATACGATTCGTCGCTCTGTTGCCGACACTAGTTATATTAAAGGTGCATCAACAGTTCTATTTGAACAGATTGCAAAAGAACAAATTTACAGGTCAATTAATACTGCTCGGATTGATCATTTTAAAAATCTTAAAGAGTATTATTTAAATCTAGAAAATCGCCTAGGAAGAACTCCAGATTTATTTGATTTCCTAGAACAAAACTCTTTAGATCCTGAAACGATTCTTGAACATTTCTCTCATTATGATGCTTTTTTAGCAAAAGTAACTGGAACCCCCTCTTTATTAAGCGAGCAAGAACAAGCACTACTTTCGTTTATCTCACAAGAGTTACTCAATGGAAAAAGAAAGCATGAGTTATATGTACTTCAACATTTAGCGGAACAGGGATCGATTGAATTGAAACAATTAGCGGATAATCTCGCAAACGATGATTTGTTGCATTCATCTACTACTATTCAGTCTGTAATGGATGTGCTGACTCTTTCATTTTTCACATCTGCTAGCAAAAAACGATATGGGCACTCGCCTTTAATCGAATTAGAGAATCAAACGATTACCACTAGCTATGCTCTTAGAAAAGCTTTGAAACAGCCTTTATTCAGACATCGCTATTTTGATTTGATCAAAACAGGTCTTCGTAAAGCGGAGAGGTATGATACTTCACGCACATTGACGCTTTATAAAAAATACACGCGAAAAGATGCAGCGCGTTTATTGAACTGGCAGCAAGATGAATCTTCTACGATGTATGGGTATAAGCATAAACACAATACTTGTCCTATCTTCGTCACGTATCACAAATCTGATGAAATTGACTCAACGATTGCATATGGTGATGAATTTATTGATGTTGCACATTTTAAGTGGTTTTCACGGAGCAATCGTAAACTGACATCCAATGAAATTCAAAAGTTACTCACAGGTTATAAACAGGGCGATGAACTTCATTTCTTTATCAAAAAGGATAATGATGAAGGAAAAGACTTTTATTATCTTGGCAAAGTAGATATTCTGCTAGATACGCTAGAGCAAGAATATATGACAGATAAGAACGGTCAACCAACTCCGGTTGTGACGATGACTATGAAGTTTGAGCAGCCTGTGGAGTTTAATTTGTATCATTATTTGACGCATGAATGAATTTTACTTCAAACTCGAACTGCAGTAGCAGTTCGAGTCTTTTTTTGAGTATTATTAGAATTCTACTCATATTTGCCGAAATCCACCACCCAAAATAACGTATAGTAGTAATAAGATGGTAAAAATTCGCAAAGGATGATAACTATGGATTTCGCAAATGCAGCCGTTACATTTCTCTGGTCTATAGCCGCAGTGCTTTTTCTAAAACTGGTTAGTTCATTTTTCTTCAAGTCAAAACAAAATTTGATTTCTGTTTTGACTACGCTTGGATTACTTGGAGTTCTCGGTTACTTTATAGCTACACAATTTAGCTATATGCAGACGAACTTTCCTGCCCAGCTAGCGATTGTAAGTGTTGTAGTTCTAATTCTAGTAGTTGCGTTGATTAGAGATGTCCGCAACTATGTAAAAGAAATAAAGCACAACCAAACAACAATTGAGTAAATCGTTTAGGAGTGAACTGAATGAAATTAGGCTTGGAGAATAATGAAGTACGATTGGTAGAGTATACAACAGAGTGGCAAGAGGAATTCGCACGTGTGAAAGAACAACTTCTGCAAGCCACATCTCTTCTCCCTCACCAGATTGAACATGTTGGAAGCACAGCAATAAATAGAATGGCAGCTAAACCCATTTTAGATATGGTGGTCGGGGTAGACTCTATTGAATCGGTTGATCGTGAGTTTTTCAAGGCGCTGCAGTCTGCAGGTTTCCTGCGCTTGCGTGTGGAACGTCCGAATGAGATTGTGCTCGCGAAGTTTGCGGATGACACGTATGCCGTGAAGACGCATTATATTCATCTTGTCGACTTCGACGGTGAAATCTGGCGAAATTTGCTTTTCTTCCGTGATTATTTAAATACTAATGAAGAAGCTCGACAACAGTATTTGGCTATAAAGCTAGATTATTTAGAGACAGCTTCTTCCGGGATTCAAGAATATACAGAGTTTAAAGAGACGTTTGTGAAAGAGATCTTTGAAAAGCGAGATCTTGTTTAATCACCTTAATAGGATTTACTACTGGAAGATATAGTTTGTTGCTGTACTTTGACTGTTTACTGCTGTACTTTCTTAGGGATGTGTTGTGATTTTGAACTTAAGTGTTTTGAAGTGAATCGTTTGCAGGGGACAGGCATCGCCACAATTCTATCGCGGCTTTGATACAGCCACAATTGTTCGGCTTTGCCTCCAATGGTGTCTGTCCCAAATCCAGAATGGTGTCGCTGTCTGTCCCCGGAATGAGGAACGGGGCTGCGGCGGGCTATCGCCCACCTTGCCCCTCCGCATCATTAATACGACTGCACTCCTCTAATCTAGAAAAAGAACCTGTTCTTGTGTAAGACAGATTAAAGATGCCTGGTACGTGCAGAAACTAGAGATGGAAACGACTCCCAAAAGGTACCTGGACCCCACACAACTTCAACATTATTTATGTTTATCCGCTTTCCAACGCAGGAATGCGGGTTCTTTTTGCATATCCGATGAATAGTCTTGATTGTCCGAATTGTTTTTGGGACAGGTACCTTTTCGTCTCATTAATGTACTGGCCTACAACTGATTTATTTATACCATCTCTCACAGCTGTATAAATCACAAAATGTAAAACTAAAAGTCCTAAAATCCATAGAATAATTGTTCCGAAAATCTCTGCTCCCACTCACCTCACCTCATTTTCATTCATCTGAATAACATTGAAGGATTTCCCATAGTTGTTAACGAATATAGCATTATGAATAACTTTATCACAAACTAGTTTAAGGAAGTGCTGCATGAAAAAATTAAGTTTGTTTGGAATGTTTCTGTTGATACTTTTAGCAGGCTGCCAGTTTGAGAATATTCCGGATGTAATCGAGCACCAAGGTGGTAACTTTGAAAATGACGAGTATTTTGGGGCATTCATTAAAAATATAGAAGCTGGTATCTCTGACCAGGTAGACTATGTACGTTATGGGGAAGAAGGCGAAGAAATCGTCACGAAATTGCGATTCAATGGATCTGAAATTCATGTGGGTACATATGTAGGCTGGCGAACGATTGAAAAATTCACTTGTCTGTCTGCTGAACAACAAGGTTTTGAGGAGAGTATTTCATTTCTGTTGAAAGACTGCTCTGGAGATATCACTGGCCATTTGGAGTTAGCATCTTATCCACTATCTTCTGAGGAGGAAAATCAATGAAACTAAGCATCTCATCTTTCATTATCAGCATCCTCGGTCTCTTCATTGCCTATATGATTTTTCCGCCATTTAACATCGACTATTTAGGACCACATTCGATGCTTTGGATCCCAATTGGGTTTTTCATCTATCTCATCGGGATGAGTTTGGCTGTCTATGCGTTCGTCAAAAAAGAGCCGGGATTCATGAAATACGTCGCTTTATCACCATTGGTCCTTGGCGGGCTATTTCTTGCTTTTTTAACGTATTTATTTGGAGGAGAGATTTGAGACCTATGAAATCCTAGGCTATTAAAAGAATTGACTAGAAAGAGTGAGTTAAGATGCCTATAATTCATCACGAAATTTTTATTCATGCACCAATTACAGTTTGTTTTGACCTTGCTCGAAACATCGATGTACATATACAAACTACTGGCAAAACCAATGAACGAGCAGTAGCTGGAGTTACAAGCGGCCTCATTGAAAAAGGACAGACAGTTACTTGGGAAGCTACACATCTCGGAGTACGACAACAGTTGACGGCTAAAATCACTGAGATGGATAGGCCTTATCGATTCGTAGATGCTATGGTCAAAGGCGCATTCCACTCATTTACTCATATACATGAATTTGTAGAAAGCGGCACTGGTACCATAATGAAAGATACTTTTTCTTACAAATCGCCTTTGGGAGTAGTAGGCATTGTAGCTGATAAGTTATTTTTAGAAAGATATATGCGGGAATTTATAGTGAGTCGTGCTGAAGGGTTGAAGAAAATTGCCGAAGAAAATATATAAATAAACATACAGTTCTTTTATATCTTCCCTTCCTTGATCCAAGACCTAATGGGAAAACTACCGAAAATTGCTACTGCTAGTAATAGCATCAGATACACAACCCAGATACCCATGCGATTGATTTCTCGTAAGCCATCCGCATTAACGACGACAAAAGTGGTCACTCCAATGAACAGTAGGTATAGAAAGATATTTGGGAGAATCCAGATGGCTCTCAGCGTGGTATTTTTCATAGTGAATCCTCCAATAGCTTGGATTTATTAAGAGTCATTGTTAGTGGGGACAGGCATCGCCACAATTCTATCGCGGCTTTGATACAGTCACAATTGTTCGGCTTCGCCTCCAATGGTGTCTGCCCCAAATCCAGAATGGTGTCGCTGTCTGTCCCCGGAATGAGGAACGGGGCTGCGGTGGGCTATCGCCCACCTTGCCCCTCCGCATAATAAGTTCGAATGCACGCATCTAATCTAGAAAAAGAACCCGTTCTGGCGTAAGACAGATCGGGTTTTGGCATTTCAAGCAGAATGCTATCGCTTCAATACTTTATAGGATTCTTTGTTTAGTAGTCGTCCTCAGTCTTCTTCCGGCATATCAGGAAATACGATAGTTTTATCGGCAAATCGAATTTTTGGTCGAAGGGCATAGCCACTTTCAATGAAATTCACTTCATTGTCGTCAAATTCGATTAATGCAATTAAGCTATTGTCATAGTCAATCACTGCAATTCTATTCGAATTCAAGTAAATATCATTACCTTCGTACATTTCTATGTACCAACTGTAAATGCTGATTAAAAACGTCAATTTGTTGACGGTATTGTTTGTCCAGGAATTGACGGATATAATGTCCTTAACAAACCTGAAGAAAGGAAAAGACG
>NZ_JAFBFG010000001.1 GCF_016909155.1 Chryseomicrobium aureum | reverse complement strand
GAATCGTACAAAGGTATATCCGGAGCCCACTATCAAATATCAGATGTGAAATAGTTCAAAAAGGTCCGGCCAGGGTTTTTGGCCGGATTTTCTTATTTACATTCAATTTTACTTCCAGTATACTGAATCAAGTGTAAATCGGAATGATTATTAGTTAGGAAGAAGTGTCGTCTATGACTCCATATATAGAAATGAATAATGTGAGTTTCTACTATGATAAAACGGAAGCTCTACAAGATGTCTCGCTCACAATCAATGAAGGAGACTTTTTAGCGATTATTGGCCCAAATGGTTCAGGGAAATCGACGTTAATGAAAATAATTCTAGGCCTCCTTCGTCCTATGAAAGGGGAAGTCCACTTATTTGGCAAGCCTGTGCAAGATTTTAAAGATCGTGCTTGCATCGGTTACGTCTCTCAAAAATCCAATAGCTTCAATAGTGGATTTCCTGCTACAGTTTTTGAGGTAGTCCGAAGTGGTCTTGCAAAAAAATCAGGCCTATTTCACAGGTATCCAAAAAATGTAGCAGACCAAGTGAAAGAAGCATTGATTTCCGTCGGTATGCAAGCGTATAGTGATCGCCCAATAAGTGCTTTATCTGGGGGACAGCAGCAGCGTGTGTTTATTGCTAGGGCGTTAATTAGCAAGCCTAAGATATTATTGCTTGATGAACCAACTGTAGGAATTGATCAACAAAACATGCAATCGTTCTATCGCATGTTAACGCATTTGAATACGCATCATGGAATTACAATCATTTTAATAACGCATGATGTCGATGCCGTCTCTAAAAGTATTTCACACGTGGCTTGTTTAAACCGTACGATTCATTTTCATGGCTATCAAAAAGATATGGCAATGCTTTCTGATGAACAGCTTGAGAAATGGTACGGCCATCCCGTCCGACGTGTGACACACGGGGGAGGCCATACGCATGATTGAAGCAATCCTTACGTATGATTTTTTACGACAGGCATTTATCTCAGGAATATTAATTGGAATTATGGCGCCTCTACTAGGTGTGTTCATAGTGGTACGTCGTCTTTCACTCATTGCAGACGCACTGAGCCATGTGACCCTTGCAGGAATCGCGGGTAGCTTATTTTTGAGTCAAACTGTGCCAGCCCTTGCGTTGCTTAATCCGTTGTATCTCGGAATGGCGTCAGCTGTGGCAGGGTCAACATTGATTGAGAAATTACGTTCTCTTTATAAACACTACCAAGAACTCGCTATACCCATTATCATGTCTGCAGGACTTGGCTTAGCTGCTTTATTTATTTCACTTGCGGATGGCTTCCGAACTGATCTTTTTTCGTATTTATTTGGTTCGGTATCTGCGGTGAGCTATCAAGATATGATGATTGTTATCGCCGTTACAGCAATTGTTGTACTATTCTTGCTTGCATTCTTTAAAGAACTATTTGTATTATCATTTGATGACGAGTATGCATCTGCTGTAGGTCTTCCCGCAAAATGGATTCACTTTATGTTCATGATTGTTACAGCTTTAGTTATTGCTGCTTCAATGCGGATTGTAGGAATTCTCTTAGTGTCTTCACTAATAACTTTACCGGTAGCAGCTGCAATGCGGATTGCGAAAAGTTTTAAAAGTGCCATACTTTGGTCGTTATTGTTTGGCCAGTCGGCAGTATTAATTGGTCTTGTGACTGCCTTTTATTTGGACCTAGCTCCAGGCGCAACGATTGTGTTGACATCTATTTTGATTTTACTTATTGTCATTGCAATTGTTTCGAATCGGAAGGGGAGAGTAGTATGAATGAAAGAAAAGCATGGGGAATATTGAAAGAAAATGGTTTTAAACGGACAGATAAACGAGAGCGCCTTGTGGAACTTTTAACGAAAACAGATAAATATGTGACGGCTAAAAATGTAGCCACAGAACTGCGTGAAGATTATCCATCTATGAGCTTTGATACGATTTATCGCAACTTGCATACATTTGTAGAGTTAGGAATCTTAGAAGAGACAGAGCTTTCTGGAGAGAAACATTTCCGAATGCATTGTGACGTGGATCATCATCACCATCATTTTATATGTATGGAGTGCGGGGACACGAAACAAATTGCAATTTGTCCAATAGACTCTATCAAGCAAGAAATTCCTGGATATGCCATTGAAAACCATAAATTAGAGGTTTATGGGAAATGTCCAGAATGTCAACTATAAAATGTGCAGACCGCGGCTTCAAAAACTTCGAGTAAACAAGATGTGCCTGCTATGACGTTGAGTTCCACTGCACTCAACTTTATTTGCTCAATAGACATCTAGTATTAATTTTCTATTTCTAAAATAAAAATCCAGCGATTTCTCAAGATGAGAGAACCGCTGGATTTTTTTATTTAATTGGAAAGTGATGCTTAATCCAGGCATCTGCTTCTTTCCAGTTTTGTACGCGTACGACTTGCTTTGGTACAGGTTGTCGATTATACGGTGTGTCAAATAGTAAAACCGGGATATCGAGTTCCTCACCAATTTCTACAGCATTGTCGTGCTTGTCTTCAAAAAATGCATCGACTTGATGAATACGAGCAGTTTCTACTTTATTATGAGAACCGATCAATTCAATATGATCATAATGGAGCTCTTGTTGCTTGAACCAGTCTAGCGTCACGTCCGATACGTTTTCACCTCGTGCAGAGATGAAATATAACTCGTAATGCTTCTTCCACTCGTCTAACACACGTTTTGCATGCTCTTGAATAGGAGAAGTAGCGTAGATTTTAGGTTCGGCCTCTTTAAACCATTTGTAAAATGTCATTTGATCGTTAGGGAAAGCTGCCGTCAAATCGTATTCTTTGATATCATCTAAAACAAGATTTGTCTCAAAGGCTTCATTGATATGGGGAAGAAGGGACGTTGGACACGTAACCGTTCCATCAATATCGATTCCAAAACGAGCCATTTTAGACTTCCTGACTTTGCGCATTTTGCTTTTCAAGTTCTTGTTGCGCAAAATATTCAGCTGCAATTTTATCAATTTCTATTTTTAGTTCTTCCACCATTGTTTCTTCTGGCACTTTTCGTACCGTCTTCCCTTTACGGAAGAGAAGTCCTTCTCCACGTGCACCAGCAATCCCGATATCTGCTTCACGTGCCTCACCAGGACCGTTTACCGCACAACCGAGTACAGCTACTTTGATTGGTGCTTTAATTGTTGAGATATATTCTTCTACTTCGTTTGCGATAGAAATCAAATCGATTTCAATACGTCCGCAAGTAGGGCATGAAATTAATGTTGCAGCATTAGAGGATAATCCAAATACTTTTAATAGTTCGCGAGCCACTTTAACTTCTTCGACTGGGTCTGCTGAGAGAGAAACACGTAATGTATTTCCGATACCCATGCTTAGAAGAGTTCCTAAACCGGCTGCACTCTTGATTGAACCTGCGAATAATGTACCGGATTCTGTAATCCCTAAATGAAGGGGATAATCAAATGCTTGTGAAGCTAGACGATAAGCTTCAATAGCCAAGTTGACGTCCGAAGCTTTCATCGAAACAATGATGTCATGGAAATCAAGGTCTTCAAGAATTTTTATATGATGTAAAGCACTTTCTACCATACCTTCTGCAGTTGGGTAGCCGTACTTTTCTAAAATTTTACGCTCAAGTGACCCCGCGTTTACACCAATACGAATTGGAATATTTTTCGCTTTCGCTGCATTTACAACAGCTTCTACTTTTTCACGACGTCCAATGTTTCCTGGATTGATACGAATTTTATCCGCACCTTGCTCAATCGCAATCAGAGCAAGCTTGTAATCAAAGTGGATATCAACAACAAGTGGGATGTTGATTCGTGCTTTAATAGCACCGATTGAATAAGCTGCACGCTCATCTGGGCATGCAACACGAACAACCTGACAGCCGGCTTCTTCAAGACGAAGAATCTCAGCTACTGTTGCGTCCACATCATGTGTTTTTGTAGTTGTCATACTTTGAATAAATAATTCATTACTTCCACCAATGGTGATATCTCCAACACGTACTGGGCGTGTGTTTGAACGATGGATCATTTCTGGCATTGTTTTCGCTCCTTTTGTTGTTGCGCTTCACTTCATTCTACCAATGTACCAGACAGAAAGACAAGAAGGAAGCTTAATCCGTCCATTTAGGATAAACGTATGCTTCTTCATTAAAGTTCCGGACAGCCGGATTTAATTGTCGGACCAGTTCGTGCCAATCTACAAAGGAGAGTGAAGAAGATGAAGCCGCATAACTTTCTTCTAATGAAGTGTTTTGGGAGTGAACAACCGAATAGTTCGAAGTAGATGGATGTGAAACGAGGGAATCCTGTTCTAAATCCACACGTATTGCATAGCAAATAAAACAAATGAGCAAAGAAACAAGTATGTACCGCATAAAAAACCTCCTGTCTACAAAGTGTATGAGAGGAGGAAGATTTCTATGATTTTTTTGGTAGCTTCGGATAATACTTGAGTGCCCATAAAGCGAGAATTAGAGTGAGGGCATAACTCAACCACTGAATACTTACTATTTCACCAATAAACATGTAGCTTACTAGTAAAAGTATGAAGGACCATGTGTTTGCAAATAATGTTGTTCTCCACAAGAATCGATAGTCACCGCGTTTTTTAACTAAAGGAGCTAGTAGCCAGACAATTCCTGATAATAGGCTGATTCGTGCAAATATCAGTAACGTTTGAATAATAAATAAAAGCAAGAATGCAAACGGATATAACAACCAATTGATTTCATTAAAGTACTCTAAAACTCCATCCAATTCAGTCGTGCTCGGGCCGATTTGCGTGGTGAATTGAAAAAAACCAAGTAAGGTAAATAAAGTGATAAAAAGAAAAATATACTGCATCGTCTTACCCATCGGAGCTAGTCGAAAAGCTGCTAGTTTCTTAGGGGAACTAAGACTTGCCGTGAAAAGTTTCCATAGAGTCATCAGTCACGCGTCCTTTCGAACCGTATTGTACCATGTCAAAATTTAAAACTTCAATTATTAAGAGTATGTAAATTTGGTGTGATTTCTCTTTACAATAGGTTTATACTTTAAGCATAATAAGTGGCGTGTCAAAAAATTGTATGGGAGTTGACCTTTACGTGGAATTAAACTGGCAGGAAATGCTGTTCACATTCTTTGGTGGGTTAGGTATTTTCTTATTCTCTATAAAATTCATGGGAGACGGCCTGCAAAAATCTGCAGGAGATAAGCTACGTGATATTTTAGATCGCTTTACAACAAACCCGTTTATGGGAGTACTAGTCGGGATTGTCGTTACGATTTTAATTCAATCGTCTTCAGGCACTACCGTGCTAGTCGTCGGACTAGTAAGTGCTGGGTTCATGAATTTGCGCCAAGCGATTGGTGTCATCATGGGTGCCAACATTGGTACAACTGTTACAGCATTCATCATCGGATTTGATGTCGGTGCTTATGCACTACCAATCATGGCTGCGGGTGCGTTCGCAATTTTCTTCTTTAAAAACGCACGTATCCACAACATCGGAGAAGTTATTTTTGGATTTGGTGGACTGTTCCTCGGTTTAGAACTTATGGGTGAAGGGATGAAACCTTTACGCGAAGTACAAGCGTTTACAGATTTAACAGTTGAAATGAGTGTCAATCCTATTCTTGGAGTTGTTGCGGGTACATTGTTCACAGTGCTTGTTCAAAGCTCAAGTGCCACTATAGGGATTCTACAACAACTTTATGCTGAAAATTTAGTAACACTGGATGCTGCTTTACCAATTTTGTTCGGTGATAACATCGGAACAACAATCACTGCGGTCCTTGCTGCTTTTGGTGCATCTATCGTAGCTCGTCGTGCTGCTGCTGTACACGTACTGTTTAACTTGGTTGGTACAGTTATATTCCTATTAATTCTTCCATTGTTCGAAAGTTATGTTCTGTGGTTATCAGGCCTTCTAGGTTTGGAAGAAAGAATGCAAATAGCATTTGCCCACGGTTCATTTAACGTTGCCAACACAATTATTCAATTCCCATTAATTGGTTTATGGGCGTATATTGTAACGAAAGTGATTCCAGGTGAAGAGGTATCAATTGAATACAAACCAAAACATTTAGATGAAAACTTTATTGAACAATCGCCATCGATTGCAATCGGTCAAGCGAAAGAAGAAATTCTTCGCATGGGTGGCATGAGTGTTCAAGGATTAGAATTAACATATAGTTATTTAAAAAATAGAACAAAGCGTGATGCTGAGCTTACGGTTCAGATTGAAGAGGCATTAAACAATCTTGACCATAAGATTACGGATTATTTAGTGAAAATCTCATCTCAGTCGCTTTCACCACAAGATTCAACACGTCATAACATGTTGATGAACACAGTACGCGATATCGAGCGTATCGGAGATCACTTCGAAAACATCATCGAGTTGATTCAATACCAAGATGCACACAAGCTTCAATTGACAGAAGATGCGATTGAAGACGTGTCTGAAATGTTCGAGTTAACGATTGATACAGTTTCAAAAGCGATGAAAGCATTGGATGAAAACTCTGCTGAGCTTGCACGTGAAGTAGCAGAGCAAGAGAACACAATCGACAAAATGGAACGTAAATTCCGTAAAAACCATATCGCTCGTCTAAACGAGGGCAAGTGTACAGGTCAAGCAGGCGTTATGTTCGTTGATATTCTAAGCAACTTAGAGCGTATCGGTGATCATTCTGTAAATATCGCAGAAGCAGTACTTGGGAAGCGTGTATAAATGGAGATCATCGGATGGATTTTAATCATCGCAAGTTTTGCCATTGCTTATGTTGGGCTCGTATATCCCATCATCCCATCAGTTGTATTCTTGCTGATTGGTTATATTCTATACGGATTGTTCTTCTCATTCTCAGAACTGACAGTATGGTTCTGGATTATACAAGTGTTCTTCGTCGTCCTAATCTTTAGCGCAGATACACTCGCCAACCTCGCGAGTGTTAAACGCTTTGGAGGCACGAAGCCTGGCCTATACGGAAGCACAATCGGATTGATCTTCGGTCCTTTTGTGATTCCAGTAGTAGGTATCATAGTTGGTCCATTTTTAGGTGCTTTCCTTGCTGAATTGATTTTCTCGAAAAAGAATGTGAAAGATGCATTCCGTGCAGGGGTAGGCTCGTTTGTTGGACTTGTGACATCGAGTTTGGTGAAAGCGATACTCTTCACAATTATGATTTTGATTTTTATCTTCTTTGTATAAGTTCAGTCAAAAGCCTGAAAAATGAAACAATAAATAGTTTTTATTTGATTGCCATTGTCTTCTTTGCTAATGTAAATAGTGGAAGTATCACTAGTACCTTAGGAGGAATTGACAATGGCTTTTGAATTACCGAAATTACCGTACGAATATGACGCATTAGAGCCTCATATCGACAAAGAGACTATGAAC
Organism: Chryseomicrobium aureum; assembly: GCF_016909155.1. Classification (GTDB taxonomy): domain Bacteria; phylum Bacillota; class Bacilli; order Bacillales_A; family Planococcaceae; genus Chryseomicrobium; species Chryseomicrobium aureum. The sequence goes on along the minus strand of NZ_JAFBFG010000001.1, from coordinate 616,071 downwards.
ATTCACCACACGAAACACCACAACACGTATATCACGAACGTGAACAACGCTCTTGAAGGACATTCGGATCTTTCTTCAAAGTCTGTTGAAGAACTTATCGCAAACTTGGATGCTGTTCCTGAAGACATTCGCACAGCAGTTCGTAACAACGGTGGAGGTCACGCAAACCACTCATTGTTCTGGGAAATCCTTTCTCCAAATGGTGGCGGCCAGCCAACAGGTGCACTTGCTGAAGCAATCGACAGCAAATTCGGTAGCTTTGATGCGTTTAAAGAAGAGTTCACAAAAGCAGCAACTACTCGTTTTGGTTCAGGATGGGCTTGGTTATCAGTAGCAAACGGGGAAATTGAAGTTTCTTCAACTCCAAACCAAGACTCACCAATCATGGAAGGCAAAACTCCACTACTAGGTTTGGATGTATGGGAGCACGCTTACTACTTGAACTACCAAAATCGTCGTCCTGACTACATTTCTTCTTTCTGGAATGTTGTTAACTGGGATGAAGTGTCAAAACGTTACGAAGCAGCAAAATAATACAGTACGACCACAAACTTCGGTTTGTGGTTTTTTTTCGGTTTGTTGAAACATTTTCATCTAGTTAGACGTGTTATACTTGTAAGCGAGGTGCACGTAATGAAAAAAGCTAAACAACAAACTAGAAGTTCCAAATCAAAACAAAGAGCCCATTTAATCTTCCGGATGAATATTTTGTTTTTCACAATTTTTCTTCTGTTCACAGCATTGATCTTCAGGTTAGGCTATTTACAGATAGTAAAAGGAGAAGATTACTCGCGAATACTCGCACGAACGGAAGAAGTTCCTGTTAATACGAGCGTCCCGCGTGGTCGCATCTTTGATAGTCAAGGGCGTATTCTGGTCGACAATCAAGCAGAACGCGCGATTACATACACGAAGATGCAAACAACAACAGGTGACGAGATGTGGGGAATTGCTGAGCAGCTTGCCCAGTTAATTGAAAAAGAAACGTCCCAAATTACGAAAAGTGACTTACAAGATTATTGGTTACGAAAAAATAAAGACGACATGTATCGCAATGTAGATAAGGATGAGCAAGATGCAATCGAACAAGATGAGACGTTGACGAATCCTGAAAAATCGCGTCAGATGAATCGCTTGATTCGAGATAGTATTCCAGAGGCAGAACTTGAATCCTTTACAGAGCAAGAGCTTGAGAACATCGCGATTTACCGTGATATGGTTTCTGGGTATGCATTATCACCTCAAATTATTAAAGGAGAAAATGTGACGGTAGAAGAGTTTGCACGTGTTTCTGAGCGCTTGAACGAATTGACAGGCGTTAACACAACAACAGACTGGCGCCGTGTACGAAACTCAAACCTTGCCATTTTAGGAACAACTACACTACCAAAAGAGGGGATTCCTCGCTCGGATTTAAATCACTACCTTGCACGCGATTATTCTCGTAATGATCGAGTAGGGCGCAGTTATGTTGAGCAACAATATGAAGAAATATTACAAGGTCAAAAATCTGTAGTAAAGAATATCACAGACGGTAAAGGCCGAGTAATTGATACGCAAACTGTATATGAAGGGGACCCAGGGAAAGATCTTGTACTTTCAATTGATACGGAAGTGCAAGCTAAACTCGAAGAGATTGTGACGCAGCGGCTTCTTGAAATGAAGCGAAATTCAGGGACACGTCATTTAGATCGTATGTTCTTTACAATGATGGATCCGAATACGGGTGAAGTTATTGCAATGGTAGGTAAAATATTACGACGCGATCCCGTAACTTCAGAGTTTGCACGCGACCCACAAACGGGTGGTTATATTGTAGATGACTATGCATTCGGTACGTTTACTACTGCATATGAAGCTGGTTCTACTATTAAAGCAGGAACACTGCTAACCGGTTACCGTGAAGGTGCGATTCGACCTGGTGATGTAAAAGTGGACGAACCGATTCTGATTGCTCAAGATAGACCGAAAACTTCTGTATTTAATCGAACGGGTCGAATCTCTATGAATGATATAACAGCTATTGAGCGTTCCTCCAATGTATATATGTTTAAAACTGCTTTTACATTAGCAGATGAAGTGTACCGACCACGCCAATCCATTAACTTTAATTTTGACGCCTTCACGAAAATGCGAAATGGTTATGCTCAACTAGGTTTAGGAGTTCCGACGGGTATTGATCTTCCTGGTGAAGTCTCAGGTTTCAGTAATTCTGATAATGACGAGGCAGGGAAATTGCTCGATTTAAGTATTGGGCAGTATGATACGTATACACCACTTCAATTAACGCAATATATTGCAACATTAGCTAATGGTGGAAAACGAATACAACCAAGAGTTTTAAAAGAAATTCGCCAGGCTTCTGAGAATGGAGTGGAAATGGGTGTATTAGAAAGAGAAATTCAACCCACTGTGTTGAATATCTTAGAAAATACCCCATCCGAAATTGAGCGGATGCGTTCTGCGATGCGACGTGTTTACAGCGGGTCTGCAGGAACGGCACGTGGATCATTTGCAGATTTCAAATATGACGGAGCAGGAAAAACCGGAACTGCTGAAACATTTGCATACGATCCAGTTCAAAGAACACAATTTCCAACAGTTACACTTTCTCATGTAGGCTTTGCTCCTTATGATAATCCTGTGGTTGCATATTCTACAATGATTCCATGGGCTTCGACTCGTGATGTCTATGAAACAAATACATCCACACCACTAACACGAGAATTAGTCGATGCGTATTTTGAAATTATGGAGCGCCGAGCAGGAGAAGAGAAAGTCGATTCTTTGTATCCACAAATCATTCCATCCATTTCTGAAGATGCGTTTGACGAGGAAGATGAATCGTAAAATAGAAGTACTATATTTTAAGCACATTCTTTTGATGAACTTCAAAAGAGTGTGCTTTTTTATTGTTTAAATTAAATTGAGCCGGATGATTAGTTTCCATAAAATCATTTGGGGCGTTAATGACGAGATCTCGGTCGCTAAATGAGCTCTCTCGGTCCTTAATTGGCACATTACGGGCGTTAAATGCCGAATTCTTAAGTCCTTACTAGCAAGATCTTAAGTAATCATCTGAAGTTGAATCTGGCTCTTTCAACAAGTATTCGACTTCGAACGCAATCGAGTTGCGCCTCCTAGAAATCCCGCAAGAAGCCATCGCGGCCCATGAAGCAAAGTGCGCTTCACGGGCCACGCTGTCATCTTGCACAATTTCTGAACAGTCGGCTCCACATCTAAAAGGTCATTTACAATTTCTTTACAAGACGTTCATTTCTACTCAACAAAGTCTTGATAAAGTTACTAGTGTAAGAAAAAAACAAGAAAACGTAGGGGGACACACCTGATGAAGAACTGGAAATACTTTATGGGAACAGCAATGCTTGGATCTGCACTTATTTTAGGAGCGTGTGGAGACGAAGCTGCGGAATCAGCAGAAGGTACAGATACAACAGATACTGGTAGTGAAGAAGCAGTCGTTGAAGGTTCAGTAGTAGGAGATGGTTCATCAACAGTAGCGCCAATCCTAGAAGCACTAGTTGAAGAATATTCTGCACAAAGTGAAGTACAAGTAACAGTTGGTGTATCAGGAACAGGTGGAGGATTTGAGAAATTTATCGCAGGAACTACAGACTTCTCAAACGCATCTCGTCCAATCAAAGAAGAAGAAGCAGCAAAATTAGAAGCAGCAGGAATTGACTTTACAGAATTCCTACTTGCTTATGACGGATTAACGGTAGTAGTAAACAGTGAAAATGACTGGGCATCTGATTTAACTGTAGAAGACTTGAAGAAGATTTGGGTAGAAGATGGCACAACAAAAATGTGGTCAGATATCAACCCTGAATGGCCTGAAGAAGAAATCGTGTTCTATTCACCTGGTTCAGACTCAGGTACTTACGATTACTTCAATGAAGTTATCTTAGAAGATGCTGACATGGTTTCAGCTGCAACTCTTTCTGAAGACGATAACATACTTGTACAAGGTGTACAAGGTGACGTCAATGCAATTGGATTCTTCGGGTATGCGCACTACCTAGCGAACCAAGATACAATTTCTGCAGTGAGCATTGAAGGCGTTGAGCCAAACAACGAAACAATTGAATCTGGTGAATATTCACCACTATCACGCCCACTCTACACATATGCGAGCAACGCAGCTATTGCTGAAAATCCAGCAGTATATGACTTTATGAAATATGTGATTGAAAATGCAGGAGCAATGGCTGAGGCTGTTGGGTATGTAAGTGCACCACAAGAAGAGTATGACGCAGATATGGAAGCACTTGAAGCTTTAAAATAATCACTGTTTATACGTGAAGAACAAGAGTAGCGTCTTGCTACTCTTTTCTTCCGTCTAGTTGGAAAAGGGGGATCACGATGGCTGAGCAACGTCCATCTGTTCAAGAGATGATTGCAAACGCAGGAGCAAAGCGAAACCGGAAAACACTTGAAAAAGCAATACCGGTTGTCCTTTTCATCATTGCAGCAATCTCTGTACTAACTACATTAGGTATTGTATTTACACTAATAGTTGAAACATTTATCTTCTTTACAGAAGTACCTTTCTTCTCTTTCTTATTTGGTACAGAGTGGTTACCATTCTCCAATACAGAAGCGCGATTTGGGATATTGCCCCTCATTGTTGGTACTTTAAAAGTAACATTCATAGCAGTAATTGTAGCAGTGCCACTTGGTCTATCGGCAGCTATCTACTTAAGTGAATATGCAAGTGATACTGCTAGAAGAATTATTAAGCCAATTCTAGAAGTACTTGCGGGTGTACCAACAATCGTATATGGCTACTTTGCATTAACATTTGTTACTCCAGTGCTTCAGCAGTTTATTCCTGAACTGAAGATCTTCAATGCAATCAGCCCTGGTATCGTAGTGGGTATCATGATTATTCCAATGATTGCTTCTTTATCTGAAGATGCGATGAGCGCAGTACCGAACAGCATTCGTGAAGGTGCACTTGGAATGGGATCAACTCGTCTTGAAGTGGCACTGAAGATTGTTCTTCCAGCTGCCCTGTCTGGAATTTTAGCATCGATTGTATTAGCGATGTCACGCGCAATTGGAGAGACAATGATTGTATCTCTAGCAGCAGGGTCAACGCCTCGATTTGATGGTCAATTCACAGACAGTATTCAAACCATGACAGCTTACATTGTGCAAGTAGCAACAGGTGATGCTGGGTATGGCACAACAATCTATTATTCCATTTACGCAGTTGGGTTTACATTGTTCTTGTTCACACTAGTGATGAACTTGTTAGCACAACGAATTTCAAAACGTTTCAGAGAGGAGTATTGATATGCGCTATATGAACAATGAAGCCGTGATGAAAAAGATGAATTCACGTAAAATCGTCAATCTTATCTTCAAAGGCATCTTCTTATTTGCGACAATACTCGCTCTTATGACGCTTGCTGTGCTATTTTATCGAATTTTATCTCAAGGAATCGGCTATCTCTCTTGGGATTTCTTCAACAACTTTGCCTCACGCTTCCCAGAAAAAGCTGGTATTAAAGCGGCTTTAATTGGATCGATTTGGTTGATGGCTGTTGTCGCACCTGTTTCGATGTTCTTAGGTATCGGTAGTGCAATCTATCTAGAAGAGTATGCCAAGAAAAACAAAATCAATGATTTTATTCGAGTCAATATTTCAAATTTAGCCGGCGTACCTTCTGTTGTATTCGGTTTACTTGGTTTAACGATTTTCGTTCGTGCGCTTGCGCTTGGAAATAGTGTATTAGCAGCTGGATTTACAATGAGTCTTTTAATACTACCGGTGATTATTGTGGCATCTCAAGAAGCTATCCGTGCTGTTCCTAGTGAAGTGCGAGCAGCTTCTTATGGAATGGGAGCTACAAAGTGGCAGACGATTACACGCGTCGTATTGCCAAGTGCAATACCAGGGATTTTAACAGGTTCTATTCTTGCATTATCTCGAGCAATTGGAGAAACAGCTCCACTAGTCGTCATTGGAGTTCCCGTCATTATTCAGTTCTTGCCGAGTGGTGTGTTCGATACATTTACCGCACTTCCTATGCAGATCTATGACTGGGCGAAGCGTCCACAAGCGGACTTCCAAAACGTTGCTTCTGCCGGGATCATTGTTTTGATGTCTGTTCTATTGTTAATGAACTCTGTGGCTATATTAATACGTAATAAATTCCAGAAGCGTTACTAGACGCATCGGAAAAGGGGAGACTACACATGGTACAACAAATTGATAAAAAGCCTGAAACAACTCAAATTGTCTATGATACAAAAGGTTTGAATCTTTGGTACGGCACGAATCACGCTTTGAAAAATATTGATTTGCCAATTTACGAAAATGAAGTGACAGCGATTATCGGTCCATCTGGATGTGGGAAATCGACGTATATAAAAACGCTAAATCGTATGGTGGAATTAACACAAGGTGTAAAAACATCTGGCGAAATTCACTACCGCGGTCGCAACATTTTTGATAAGGATTACACAGTTGAAGAACTACGTACGAAGGTTGGAATGGTATTCCAAAAACCAAACCCATTCCCGAAGTCAATCTATGACAACATTGCCTATGGTCCACGTATCCACGGTATTAAAAACAAGAAAATCTTAGATGAAATTGTCGAGAAAAGTTTACGTGGCGCAGCGATCTGGGATGAAGTAAAAGATCGTCTATCTACAAATGCTTACAGCTTGTCGGGTGGTCAACAACAACGAATCTGTATTGCACGTGCACTAGCAATCGAACCAGATGTCATCTTGATGGACGAGCCTACTTCTGCCCTAGATCCGATCAGTACTTTAAAAGTAGAAGAATTGGTGCAGGAATTAAAGAAAGATTACTCAATCATCATCGTCACGCATAACATGCAACAAGCAGGACGAATTTCAGACAAGACAGCATTTTTCTTAAACGGGGAAGTTGTTGAATACGATGAGACAAATGTGATTTTCTCAAATCCATCTGATCAACGTACAGAAGATTATATTTCAGGTCGATTCGGCTAAGGGGGCTATTCACATGGTAGTAAGAGAAATGTTTGATAACGAATTAAAGAATTTACACCAAAAGCTCATTCATATGAGTCAACTTTCAATTGAACGTCTTAGTGAATCTGTAGATGCACTTGCAAATCATGATGTCGCGCTGGCGAGTAAAATTAAAGAAGCAGATGCGGAGATTAATAAACTCGAGGAAGAAATTAATGATGCGGTCATTTTAACGATAGCTAGACAGCAACCTGTTGCTACAGATTTGCGACGATTAATGGTCTTAGTGAAGATTGCTGGAGATATGGAGCGAGTCGGGGACTATGCAGTCAACATTGCGAAAGAGACGGAACGCATCGGTTCACAAGAGCATTTAACTCAATTGCCTAAAATTCAAGAGATGAAAGACAAAACCGTGTCTATCTTACGTCTGACATTAGATGCATTTATCGCAGAAGATGTTGAACAAGCGCAAACTATTGCGAAGCTCGATGACGAAATTGATAAAATGTACGGTGAACTGATTCGTGACTTGTTAGGGTCTGGTGTATCAAGTCCAGACCAGCTTCCACAAATCACACAACTTGCCTTTATCTGTCGCTACTTAGAGCGTTCAGCAGATCATGCAACGAACATGGCAGAGCAATTGCTGTACCTTCGCAAAGGAAAGCACATTGATTTAAACTAAAATTATTTCAATCCAGTGCAGACTCTATGGAACCAATAGAGAATGCACTGGTTTTCCTTTAGAGTAAAACAAGAGTTCATCAAAATAATTTAGTGAAAATGACTAGATTTTATATTTCATTGTGATATAATAGGTAAGTCGTATAAATCAGCTCAAAATGATTTTAATACATCCTTTATAGAGTGGGAGGGACTACAATGCGCGTTAATATTACTCTTGCATGCACAGATTGTGGAGAGCGTAACTACATTTCTAAAAAGAACAAACGTAACAATCCAGAGCGTTTGGAGCTTAAGAAATATTGCTCTCGTGAAAAGAAAATGACTCTTCACCGTGAAACGAAATAATAACTGATCAACCAAAATCCCCGCTCGGATTTTGGTTTTTTTAAAAAAATAGTACCACATCATTCACTCATCTGGTCTTGATCAGATGAGTGTTCTTCTTGAAGGGAGTTGCAGGAAATGAAACGACAGCTGCGAATAGATGTATTGAATCAATTGCAAAACTTATCAAAAGAAAACCATGCTGAAAAAAGTACATTACTTCATCAACATGTTTGGCAGTATATAAAAGATAAGTCTGTACAGTCTGTTGCCGTAACCATTTCCTCATACCCTGAAGTTGATACAAAACGTTTGATTGAATGGATGTGGGAAGCAGAAAAAGATGTGTACGTTCCGAAAAGTGACTTTTCTACACGACAGATGAAGTTTATAAAGATCACCTCATGGAATGATGTTAAACCTGGCTTTAAAGGGATCTTAGAGCCAATTGAGAGCAGTCCTGAATCTACAACATTTGATTTAGTTATAGTTCCAGGAGTGGTCTTTTCGAAAGATGGATATCGTATCGGTTTTGGTGGAGGTTTTTATGATCGTTTTTTAGAAGAGTACAAGGGAGAAACGCTTTCTTTGGCATTTGAAACCCAGCTCCGAGATGCCGTGCCGTATGAAAGCCATGATATCCCCGTGAAGCATCTCGTTTTACAAGATGGTATTTTTGATACAAGTAGGTGAACAAAGTGGAATCATTTTATGACGTCCAGCAGTTATTAAAGAAATTTGGTATTTTTGTTTACACAAAGGATATACAGGCAGATGTAGATCTTATGGAATTTGAGCTGTATGAATTGCACAGGTCGGGTTTGTTATCGACTGATGACTATATTAAAGCTAAGCTAATTATTCGAAATCGCGTATCAAAAGGGATATAAATACATGAACGATTTACAATTGACTATGACTTTTGGTGTAAAATTTATAAATTTTGAAACTAATTAGGACTAAATCCGTCTAATAGAGGGTATTATATTTACGTTATGTAAAGATTTTATGGAATATTTGAAGAGTATCCAAATATATTGAAGGAGGAGTGGCCATGAAAAAATGGTCTACACATTCTTTACTATTTGCTGCAATAGTATTGACTTGGTTAAAAACATTTACTGTTTATCATACAAGTTTTGACTTGAAATTAGAAAACATCATGCAGCAGTTTATTTTATTTTTAAATCCATTAAGTTTTATTTTAGTGTTCTTTGGTCTTTCTTTGTTTTTCTCTAAAGAAAGTAGCCGTCGTCGATTTATCTTGGCTGGAGCAACAATTTTATCTATTGTTCTTTACGCAAATGTAGTGTTCTACCGATTCTTTACTGACTTTATTACACTACCCGTTTTGTTCCAAACTAGTAACTTCGGAGATCTCGGAAGTTCTGCAAAAAGTAGTATTTATTTCACGGATATCTTTTACTTCGTAGATGTCATCTTGTTGTTCGTAATTGCTCGTAAACTCACGAAACAAAATACAGAAATTGTGCAAAAGCAAATTCACCGGAAGGCATACTTTGTGTTTGCTGCTGCAATTTTCTTTCTAAATTTAGGGCTTGCAGAGATTGAACGTCCACAGTTATTGACGCGCAGCTTTGATCGTGAAATGCTTGTTAAAAATATCGGCACATACAACTACCATATCTATGATGCGTATGTGCAATCAAAATCCCAAGCGCAGCGTGCATTTGCTGATGGTAGTGAACTTGTAGAAGTGAATAACTACGTCCGAGCAAATCATGTGGATAGCCCTTCACCTCTTGAAGGAATTGCAAAAGATAAAAATATCATCGTGGTTTCAATGGAGTCGATTCAAAACTTTGTAATTAATGAAGAAATGAATGGAGAAGTTATTACACCATTTCTAAATGAATTGACGCAAGATCCGGATACGATGTATTACTCAAATTTCTATCATCAGACAGGACTTGGAAAGACATCTGATTCAGAATTTATCGTTGAAAATTCACTTTATCCACTTGGTGGGGGAGCGGTATTCTTCACGCACGGTGGAAACACGTATAATTCACTTTCTGAGCGTTTAGGTGAAAATGGGTACCATACGTCAGTTATGCATGCCAACAACAAGAGTTTTTGGAACCGTGACATGATGTATCAATCTCTTGGCATTGAAAAATTCTTTGATATTGATAGCTACACGATTGAAGAAGGTCAAGCGGTCAACTGGGGAATGAAAGATATTCCATTCTTTGAACAGTCTGTGGAATTGATGAAAGACATTCCGCAACCGTTCTACACACGTATGATTACATTAACAAATCACTATCCATTTACATTGGATGAAGAAGATAAATTTATTCCAGAGTATGACTCTAACTCAGGAACACTAAATCGTTATTTCCAAACAGTGCGCTACATGGATGAGTCACTTCGTGTATTGTTTGATGAGTTAAAAGCAGCAGGTTTGTATGAAGATTCAATCATTGTAATGTACGGAGACCATTATGGGATTTCTGAAAACCATAACCGTGCAATGTCTCAATATCTAGGGGAAGAAGTTACTCCTTACGTTTCTTCAGGCCTTCAAGAGGTACCTTTATTCATCCATATCCCAGACAGTGGAATGGGTGGAGAGAAAACAGATATCGCAGGTCAAATCGATTTACGTCCAACAATTTTACACATGGCTGGAATTGATTCGTCTAAGGATATTCAGTTAGGTACTAACTTGTTTGCAGAAGATCGTGAACAGAAAGTAGTTTTCCGTGATGGAGGTTTTACTACAGAAAATTTCGTTTTCACGAAAAACACATGTTATGATGCGAAAACAGGCCTTGAAATTGAAGCTGTAAATTGTGAAGAACAAGCAGCAGCTGCTAACCAAGAATTAAATTACTCGGATCAATTGATCAATGGAGACTTATTACGATTCTATAATCGTGAGACAGGCCAGTTATTGATTGAAGAGGGTTCAGTAGAAGAGCCAGTAGAAGAACCTGTAGTAGAATAAAAGAAGTGGACCAGTACCTTACTTGATTAAATTCAAGATAAGGTGCTGGTTTTTTATTTTGGAAATCCCTCCACCCAGAACGCCATTTCCTGGGTGGGTTTCCCCGAGCCTCCCCACGTAAGATGAAAGAAGAGCACTTTCATCTTCGTTGCCGGGTCTCGTGAAAACCCAAATGGCCCGGGAAATAACGTCCTGACCTCCGGGATTTCCTATAAGGGGCCTGTCACCTATAAAAAATTGTCGGCATCAAACTGAACGAACGTTTATCGGATGAATAAGTAATTTATTCTGCACTAATCAGGATTTCTTCTACTGAAACTGATTTTTCTTCTACACTAACCGTGATTTATTCTACCGAAGTACTATTATGGAAACTAATCCAAAACTCAGACCTGATTTCTTAAGGGTCTTACTACTAAAATCTTATGACTTTCGCAATCGACAAGTGGAGGTAGTGAGTTCCCGGGGTGACGTTCTATTAATCTAAATGGAATCGAGTTGCACCTCCTAGAAATCCCGCAAGAAGCCATCGCATCCCATGAAGTAAAGAGCGCTTCACGGGCTCCGCTGTCATCTTGCACAATTTCTGAACAGTCGGCTCCACATCTAATTACAGTGGAGGCGAGAAGTGCAAGCTTCTCGTATGCCAAGAGGTGGCTCCGGTATGCTCCCCCTTGAACTCACTGCCATAGCGCCAGAGATTGAGTCGACTTCACATCTAAATAAACAAAAAAGCCTCCCCTAATCGGGAGGCTAAGTTGCTCATGCATGCATGAAATTAGTGTAATCCTGGTGGATATCCTTGGAAGATAACCGTCGCAACCGAAAAGAAACCAAATACTAAAACAGTTGCGGCATTAAAGAATACGCCTAAGAAATTTCTTTCTTTAAACGCTTGGTACGTTCCAACGATAGCTAAGATCGTTGTTAAACCAAAAATAACGATTAATAAGTTCATGGATGACACTCCTTTCGACATCAGAAAATGAATGCCGTAAACAAATATTCCTCTTTTATTTTACGTTGTTCCTGCGCATTTGTCGAGTAGGATTCATGACATTTGTTTGAACGTTCGGTTACACTAAGTAGGAGGTGAAATTATGACAACGATTCGAAGATTACCACTCGGACCCATTCAAACAAATTGTTATATCGTACGAAAAGGAAATGCCGCACTCATTATTGATCCAAGCGACGAACCTGCAAAAATTACGCAAGCACTTGAACAATCTAATGTACGCCCTATCGCTATTCTTTTAACGCATGCCCATTTTGATCACATTGGAGCTCTTCAGGCGATGGTTGATAAGTATTCGATTCCTGTGTATTTGCATAAAGCAGAAGAAAAATGGCTGTCTGACCCAATGAAAAATGGGTCAGGAAAATATGCTGAGCTTCCAAATGTAGAAGTAGCAGTCGAAATCACACCTGTTAGCGAAGGGAAGTTAACACTCGAAGGATTTGAAATTGACGTACTTGAGACACCAGGCCACTCTCCAGGAAGTGTCAGCTATTCATTTAAAGAGCATGGGTTTGTTGTGAGTGGGGATGTATTATTCAGAGGGAGTATCGGTCGTACGGACCTTATCGGCGGCGATTTAAAACTCTTAATGCAATCAATTACACGTAAGCTTGTTGAATTACCAGAAGATACGGTTGTGTATTCCGGTCATGGTGAAGAGACAACGATTCAACAGGAATTAGATACGAATCCGTTCCTAAACGGTTTTTAAATAAAAAAGACCAGAGTCTCGATAAGAGAATCTGGTTTTTTTTGGATTAGTGACTTGCTCCTGGTACGTGAATGAATGATGCATAGTACGTAAATCCTGCAAAGAAAAACATGAGGTACGCACCGAAGATATACATATACATACGTTCAGATAAGTTCAAGAAACCAAGAAGAAGAAATAATCCGGTGTTTGCTAACATGATCAATGAAGCTGGAACCATATCGCCAAGGTAGAACATGACAGAGAAAATACCTGTCCAAAAAGCCATTACTTTATACATATTGCCCATCATAATTAGAGTCCCTCCTTTTAACGGCAGACGAATCACACTCTTATTATAATGTATTGGACAAACGAATGTAAACAGAATCTCACCTCGAAATGACAATGACAAGATGTTGTCACATCTTGCCCTCATTTAATAAAGTTCTGATAATTCAGAAATAATGCTAGACAGACAATTTTGTTTAGGTATACTTAAACTACATTCTGGTGGCGATGCAGGATGTACTGGAGAAAAGGAGCTAGCTTTGTCTGAACTAAATCCAATTGAAAAGAAGAGCAAAGAATTGCTTGAAAAAGCGATTTTATTTGAAGCGTCAGATCTTCATTTTATACCTATAGAAAAAAGTTATCAGCTGTTGTTCAGAAGAAATCAACAAATGTTCGATGCCGGTAAAATCCCCCATGCATTCGGTGATCGAATTGTTACGTACTTCAAATTTTTATCCTCACTTGATATTACCAATAAGCGAAATCCTCAAAGTGGTGCATTTGAAATGCCCTTCGACTCTTTATTTTACAATTTCCGTGTTTCTACCCTATCATCTGTTTCCAAAAGAGAGAGTATGGTAATTCGCATTGCCAAACCCAATGTAAGTGTTCCTATTGATGAAATTAGTTTAAGTGCCTCACAAGCAGTCCAATTACGTAAAATTGTCGCGTCACGACAAGGCTTGGTTTTGCTAATAGGTCCTACTGGCTCTGGGAAATCTACGACGATGTATGCTCTAACGAAGTATTGCTCCAATGAGCTGGCACGCCACGTGATCTCTTTGGAAGATCCTGTTGAAGTTAGCCAAGACTATTTATTACAAGTTCAAGTCAACGAAGGCGCAGGTCTGACCTATTCTGCAGGACTCCGAGCGATACTACGGCATTCTCCAGATGTCATCTTAATAGGTGAGATACGTGACAAAGAGACAGCTAAAATTGCAGTGGAGGCAGCTCTAACTGGCCACCTAGTAATTTCAACAATTCATGCGAAAGACGCAATCGGTGCGATTTACCGTTTACTTGATTTAGACGTAACGCTTGAAGAAATCAACCAAGTTTCGCGCGCATATATTTCTCAGCGTCTGTTACTGCGTAAACAGGTGAAGCATGCACTAGGTGCGGTATACGAAATTTTAGAGACGGACGACATCCAATCCTTGGTTGTTTCAATTCAAAATGGACAGCGACCAACAATTCCTCACGACTTATCACTTGCCTATCAAATTGAACATGCGGTTCGAGAGTAAGTGATGCATCCACAGGCACAGGCGGAACTTTTGGATAAGCTGGCTGTTACGATAGAGGAAGGAATCTCGAGTACAGATGCCCTGTTTATACTTACACCATTTTACTTATCTTCTGATAAAGTCGATGAATTAAAACGATTGTTTGAAGAAGGGGGTGAGTTATCGATGGGTTTTCACTATCTTGGTTATTCCTCTGCTATTGTAGAATCCATCAAATTAGCAGAAGTTCACGGCCAAATAAGTCGCATTTTTAAAGTGACGGCGCATAATTTACGTGTCCGATACAACTTAAAACAAAAGGCAATCCGGACCCTTAGCTACCCAGTCGGACTATTGTTCTTCATGTCTCTGTTATTTGTTGTCTTCAAATTATATTTCCTTCCGATTTTTCGTCCCATTATTGAACGTGCAAATCCAGAAGCTGTGACCTATGTAGAGATAGTCTTTTCTTTGCCATTTTATTTTATAACTGGAGCCGCTATTTTGTTCGTCATGATGGCGTGTGTAATAGGTAGTATGAGAAGAAAACCCAATACCCACCGTTTTCGACAATTCCGTATTATCCGAAAGTACCAAAACGAGCTGACTGGATATATGCTATCAAAAGACTTGAGTATGTTACTTGAAAGTGGTTTTACCATTGCAGAATCACTTCGCTACATGGAGTCCAACCGTTCAGAACTTTTAAAGTCATCGGCAACTGCTACTCTCTTTCATCTGAATAGTGGTCATTCATTTTCAAAAGCTATGCATTTATCTGGGTGGTTCACAAAAGCATTGATTCGATATGTGGAATATGGTGAAATCCATGGTTATATTGCGAAGGAACTTGAATTGTTTCAAGAGTTTACAATGGATACTCTTGAGCGAAAAGTCACAAAAGCGATTGCAATAATGCAACCAGTCTTATTTTTAGTATTGGGCGCTTTAGTGGTGAGTGCCTATTTATCGTTAATGTTACCGATGTACAATCTACTATCACTTTAGGAGGAATTCAATATGAGATGGCTTAAAAATCAAAAAGGTTTTACTTTAGTAGAAATGATGATCGTTTTATTAATTATTTCTGTATTATTGCTTGTGACAATTCCTAATATCGCACGACAAACCGCGACGATTGATGAAAAGGGATGCGAGGCCTATCGCACGATGCTTTCTAGTCAAATCGAGTCTTATAAACTCGAGTTTAAGAAAAAACCAGACCTTGCTGACTTACAGTCAGAGGGATTTGTAAAAGAGGGTCCATTGGTCTGCCCAGACGGTACCGAATTAACGATAGCTGCAGGTGTAGTTAACAATAAGTGAAGCGTATGAAGAATGAGTCAGGTTTTACATTTCCGGAAGCACTCGTTGTATTACTCATTGCTACTCTAGTACTTAGTTTTTCAATTCTATACAGCTATCGAACTTCTATAAAAATAGAGGAAACGCAATTCTTCTTACTCCTGAAACAGGATATTTTGTCTGCGCAAGTCTCCTCCATCGAGCAAAAACGTCCTTATGCCGTAAATTTTTCTTCCGCACAAAACGTTTATACAATACATTCGGGAATTAATGAGCTTAAACGAGTCAAGTTTCCTGACAGTGTTAGGTTTAAAGATACCTCTTATTTATCAATCATCCAATTTACTGCGGATGGATCAATCACTTCCTTTGGGACCGCAATCTTTATAACTTCAAAAGGAGATAAGACCATTACGGTTCATATTGGGAAAGGGAGGGTGCAGCTTGAATGAACGCGGATGGAGTACAGTAGAGGCGCTTGCTGCATTTAGCTGTTTGTTAGTGTTGATTTTCACGACCGTTCCATTAGTGACTGCGATGACTGAAAATCTTACTGCCTCAAAATTCGATTATTTCACTACTTTAGCGGAATATGAATTGGTTGGTAAATCAGAAGGGAGACTTGTCTTAGATAATGAAATCTATACAAGTTATTGGAAGGGAGAGATGTGGTGCATTGCCAAAAATGGAGAGGAACTCTCTTGCCGAGAATAAAAAGTGAGAAGGGATTTACACTAGCAGATCAGCTCTTGCAAATTCTGGTGCTAGGTCTCACCACTACACTTTTGTTAGTTTTTTCTGCGGTACTAGCAGACTATGTAAAAAATACTGAGAGTGCGGAGCATCAGGAATTCGATCAATTCTGGTTGGAATTTACGCATTTGATTCATTCCAGCAGCCACGTTAGTCCGCACTTTTCTTCGTGTTCCTTAAACATCGTGCAACAAACAACAGTGCATCGCTATGAAAAAGTAGGGACACGGATTCGTAAATCTAAGAACGGGGCAGGAAATGAACCGATGCTGTTGAATGTCTCGTCCTGCACAATAAAAGTAGATGAAAATAAAGTTGTACTCTCTGTGGAGTTGCTGTCTGGTGAAACGTTTAAAAGGGAGACTTATCGAGATGTTGTATTCTAGAGGGTATATCTTGCCACTCACCTTATTAATTGTTCAACTACTTCTCGTAGCCATGTTGTTTGGATCGGCGCATTACCTCGCTCAACTCAACTTTTATGATTCTCTGGAAAAAATCTATAGGGAGAAGGCAGAGCAGCGGTGGATAGTGTATACTGAAAAAAACAAATCGAAGTAAATGAGTGAGTGTAGTGAAAAAAGTCTACTTAATCGGCTTTATGGGCTGTGGAAAAACGGCAATCGGAAAGCGACTGAGCTTCGCACTTCGAATACCCTTCTATGACATGGACAAAGAAATCGTCAAACAACAAGGCATGTCCATTCCAGAAATTTTTGAACGATATGGTGAAGCCCATTTTCGAAAGCTCGAGACCGAATTTTTGGCAGGATTTAGAGATGAGTATTGTATAATCTCTACCGGTGGAGGTGCGGCTATAGCAGAAGAGAACAGGAAGCTTATGCGAGAGACAGGACTTGTATTGTTTTTAAATGCAGTGTTTCCAGATATTTGGATGCGAATTCACCGCGACAAAAATCGTCCGATTGTCCAGCGCAGTACTCGTGAACAAATTGAAAAATTGTACAATGAAAGGCTTCCATTTTACAAAAAAGCAGCCCATATTGTCATTCGAACAGAAGGAAAAACGTTGCGACAGATAACAGAATACTGTGCATTTCAAGTAAATCGTTTAAAAAGCGAACATTAACTACTTATTTTCATTATATAGTTCGTGTATAAACTCAAAAACAGAAAAAGATTGCGTTTTCAATACGTGAATGTTAGGATGTAGGTATTGAAAACAGCATAAATTGCGGATGAAGGTACGGGGAGAGAACGCATTTTGCGTCGCCGAAGGAGCAAATGTCTAGTACATGAATCTCTCAGGCAAAAAGACTCGGACTGGACGCACCTCTGGAGAGAGCTAAACACTAGCCACCAAAGAAGATAAGCCTATGGCAAAACTTTCAGGTAACAGGACAGAGACCCACGAAATTGGGTTTCTGTCTTTTTTTATGCGAAAAATTCACAATACTATGAATTCAACTAAGGAGGAATAGATTTGAAACGTACACCTTTGTATGATTTGTATGCTGATTACGGAGCAAAAACGATTGATTTTGGTGGATGGGACCTTCCTGTGCAGTTTTCTAGCATTAAAGAGGAGCATGAAGCTGTCCGTACAAAAGCAGGCTTGTTCGATGTATCCCATATGGGAGAAGTCTGGATCACTGGGGCAGATAGTGAAGCATTCATTCAAAAGCTTGTCACGAACGATATCTCGAAGCTCGTACCTGGTAAAGCGATGTATGCGGCGATGTGTTACGAAGACGGCGGAACAGTTGATGACTTGTTAGTGTATAAATTTGATGATGAAAAGTATTTGTTAGTCGTAAATGCATCCAATATCGACAAAGACGTAGCTTGGATGAACGAGCATGTCTCAGGCGACGTTCATATTGACAATCAATCGGATGACTGGGGGTTACTTGCGCTCCAAGGTCAAGCAGCTCAAGAATTCCTTCAAAATTATACAGAAACACCTCTAGCAGACTTAAAATTCTTTACGTTTGTTGAGGGACAAGTCGATGGTAAAGACGTAATCATTTCACGCACAGGGTATACGGGAGAAGACGGTTTCGAGCTATATGCAAAAAACGAAGTACTTCCTGATTTATTTACAACTCTTTTATCTTCAGGTGAAGTCGTACCAGCAGGTTTGGGAGCACGTGATACGCTGCGTTTTGAAGCATGTTTACCTCTTTATGGTCAAGAATTATCAAAAGATATCTCACCACTTGAAGCTGGAATTGGCTTTGCGGTTAAAACAGCGAAAGAAGATTTCATTGGAAAAGATGCAATTGTCGCAAAAGGCAAACCACGTAAACTTGTCGGTATCGAAATGATCGATAAAGGAATTCCTCGTCACGGATACAAAGTATTCGTTGGAGACGTAGAGGTAGGCGAAGTGACAACAGGTACACAATCACCAACTTTAAAGAAAAACATTGGTCTTGCCCTCCTAAAGGCTGACTATACGGAACTCGGTCAAGAGGTTGAAGTTGAAATTCGTAATAAGCGTCTAAAAGCAGTGACTGTAGCAACGCCATTTTACAAGCGACAAAAATAAAAGGAGCGATCCAGTTATGATCAAACACCGTTACTTACCAATGACTGAGCAGGATCAAAAAGAAATGCTCGAAACAATTGGAGTATCTTCTATTGATGAGTTATTTTCTGATATCCCTGAAAAAGTTCGATTCAAAGGGGAGTACAATATCAAACCTGCAAAATCGGAAACAGCGTTACTAAAAGAGTTAACAAAAATGGCTGCAAAAAATGCAGACAGCCGACGTTACGCATCGTTTATCGGAGCAGGCGTCTACGATCACTTCAAACCAACGATTGTCGACCATGTGATTTCTCGCTCTGAGTTCTATACGGCGTACACACCGTATCAGCCAGAAATTTCACAAGGTGAATTGCAAGCAATCTTTGAATTCCAAACGATGATTTGTGAATTGACAGGGATGGAACTTGCGAACTCTTCTATGTATGACGGCGGAACTGCACTTGCAGAGGCTGGAAATTTAGCGGCAGGCCACACACGTCGCAAAAAGATTTTGATTTCTGAAGCTGTACATCCGGAGTACCGTGATGTTGTAAAGATGTATGCGCACGGTCAAAATATTGCTGTTGAAGTTGTTGCACAGAAAGACGGGAAGACAGACCTTGCAGCATTAAAAGAGCAATTATCAAATGAGATTGCAGCCGTAATGGTTCAATATCCAAACTTCTTTGGCCAACTTGAAGACATGCAAGCTATTTCAGACATGACGCACGAACACGGTGCCCTATTTGTAAGCTCTTCCAACCCACTCGCATTAAGCGTGTTAACACCACCAGGTAAATTCGGTGCGGACATTACAGTTGGAGATGCGCAAGTGTTTGGGATTTCTGAAGCATTCGGAGGACCACACTGTGGATACTTTGCGGTTTCGGGGAAATTGATGCGTAAAGTGCCAGGTCGCTTAGTTGGTGAAACGACTGACGATCAAGGGCAACGTGGCTATGTATTGACACTTCAAGCGCGCGAACAGCATATCCGTCGGGATAAAGCGACATCAAACATCTGTTCAAACCAGGCATTGAATGCTTTAGCTGCAAGTGTTGCGATGACCGCTCTTGGAAAGCAAGGCACAAAACATATGGCGATTCAAAACATCGCGAAGACAGCATACGCGAAGCAAGCTTTTGAAGCAGCTGGATTCAAAGTAGTATTTGATGGCGCACACTTCAACGAAATCGTTGTGAAACTACCAGGCAGTGTAGAAGGTTTGAATGTTCATCTACTAGAAAAAGAAATTATCGGTGGACTACACCTAGGCACATATTATAAAGATCTTCAAGATCACGTATTAGTTGCGGTAACTGAGCAACGCACGAAAGAAGAAATCGATGCACTTGTGCAGGAAATGGGGGCTTATTATGCATAAAGATAACCAACCCTTGATTTTTGAACTATCCACTGAAGGCCGAATCGGCTATAGCTTGCCAGATTTAGATGTACCAGAAGTTGATCTTTCTTCTCTTCTGCCTGAAGGTATGTTGCGCGCGGAAGAAGCAGAGCTTCCAGAAGTATCAGAGTTAGATATTATGCGTCATTACACGGCACTTTCAAATCGAAACCACGGTGTAGACTCAGGTTTCTACCCACTTGGTTCATGTACGATGAAATACAACCCGAAAATCAATGAGAGCGTTGCGCGTTTCCCTGGATTTGCTAACGTTCACCCATTACAAGATGAATCATCTGTTCAAGGTGCAATGGAATTGATGTACGACCTTCAAGAGCATTTGATTGAAATTACGGGTATGGATGATGTAACACTTCAACCAGCAGCAGGAGCTCACGGAGAGTGGACTGCCCTTATGATGATTCGTGCGTTCCACGAGTCAAACGGTGATCACCATCGTACAAAAGTAATTGTTCCAGATTCAGCGCACGGAACAAACCCAGCATCAGCAACAGTTGCGGGCTTTGAAACAGTAACTGTTAAATCAGATGAGTTCGGTCTAGTGGATTTAGAAGATCTACGCCGCGTGGCAGGCGATGACACAGCTGCGCTTATGCTGACAAACCCGAACACACTAGGATTATTTGAAGAGCATATTTTAGAAATGGCGAGCATCATTCACGGTGTCGGCGGAAAGCTTTACTATGACGGAGCAAACTTAAATGCGGTTATGTCAAAAGCACGCCCCGGCGACATGGGCTTCGATTGTGTTCACTTGAACTTGCATAAAACATTCACAGGTCCTCACGGTGGTGGTGGTCCAGGTTCTGGTCCAGTTGGCGTGAAGAAAGATTTGATTCCGTTCTTGCCAGCACCAGTCCTTGTGAAAAAAGATGACCGCTACACATTTGATTACGACCGTCCACAAGCAATCGGACGCGTAAAACCGTTCTACGGAAACTTTGGAATCAACGTACGTGCATACACGTATATTCGTTCAATGGGGCCAGACGGACTAAAAGCGGTAACAGAATATGCCGTATTAAACGCAAACTATATGATGCGTCGTTTAGAGCCGTTCTTCGACCTTCCATACAACCGCCACTGTAAGCATGAGTTTGTACTAAGTGGTCGTCGTCAGAAGAAACTGGGCGTACGTACACTGGATATGGCGAAACGCCTGCTTGACTTTGGCTATCATCCGCCAACAATTTACTTCCCGTTAAATGTAGAAGAGGGAATGATGATTGAGCCGACGGAAACAGAGTCGAAAGAAACGTTAGATGCATTCTGTGATGCATTGATTCAAATCGCAAAAGAGACAGAAGAGAATCCAGAAATGGTGCAAAATGCGCCACATACGACGGTGATCGGGCGTCTAGATGAAACGAAAGCAGCGCGTAAGCCTGTGTTGCGTTATACGAAGTAACTGCTAGATGTGGAGAACGCCACTCGTGATTTTGCGAGTGGCGTTTTATTTTGTGCGTTTGGCAATTGTGTCTTAAGATTCGATGGATAAATGGAAAGATTCAGTGGCTAAGTCGAAAGATTCGACGGTTATTTCCTGACGTTCACCACTTCCTGGTATTATGGAAACTATTTCGCGCATCTTTCTAAAATCACTCAAGACCTTACCATTTAAATCATTAATCAATAAAAAACAGCATCCACTCTGAAAGGAAGAGTAGATACTGATTTCATTAACGATTTATTTGGATTTGATCTTACCTGTCCACTTACGGAAGCCGCCCTCTAACTGATAGAGCTGGTCATATCCGTTCTTTTTAAGTGTCAGTGCTGTACGGGCGCTGCGAGCACCGCTTTGACAGTACAAGTAAACGGGCTTGTCTTTGCGAATCTCTTTCATACGCGTACGCATTTGACTTGCAGGAATATTACGGGCACCTAGAATGTGACCACCGTCAAATTCCTTTGGTTCACGTACATCGATTAACTGCGCTTTGCGATATCCCTGGATAAACTCATCCTGAGAGAGCGTCGTCACAGATTTCTTCATTTTCATTCCAGTAAAGAATGTGTAAATCCCAAACACAATGATGGCACCTAAAATACCTAAGACGATTTCTAACAACTTCATTACTCCCTTCTCTATTTCTATTATAATGTAGTAGTGTAGAGAGATTCAATGATAAACGGAGGCAATTCAATGACAAACACTTGGTATTTCCTTGATTCCGGTAAACAAGACGCCGCATACAACATGGCTTTAGACGAAGCGCTGCTTGAATGGCATTCGGAAGGACTCATCCCACCTATCATTCGCTTTTATCAATGGCAACCTGCTGCATTATCAATTGGCTATTTCCAACGGGTGGAACGCGACATCAATTTGCAGGCTGTAAAAGACATGGGACTTGATTTTGTAAGAAGACCCACAGGAGGACGCGCAGTATTACATGAAGATGAACTGACGTACAGCGTCATCGTCTCAGAAGACTACCCGGACATGCCTAAGACGGTAACAGAAGCGTACCGCGTGATTAGTGAAGGTATTTTACAGGGGTTTCGCAATCTCGGAATGCGGGCACAATTTTCTATTCCTAAAACGGAAAGCGATCGTGAGTCCTTAAACCAGCCAAAATCAGCTGTCTGTTTCGATGCGCCGTCTTATTATGAATTGGTTGTGGAGGGCAAGAAAGTTGCGGGATCTGCACAAACACGTCAACGTGGCGTGATTTTACAGCATGGAGCAATTCTTGTAGATTTAGACGAAGAAAAATATATTAACTGTTTTTCTTATAGTTCTGAAGACCACAAAGAAAAAGTGAAAAAGAGCTTAGGGCAAAAAGCTATCTCAATCAACAAAATAGTATCAAATCCGGTAACGGTTGATCACTGCATTCCCGCTTTCCGTGATGGCTTTGAATCGGCTCTAAATATTCACCTCACTTCTTTTTCTCTTGATGAACAACAGCAAGCATATGTGAAGAATCTAGCTGCATCAAGGTATCGCTCACCAGAATGGAATTTTAGAAAATAATCGCCACTTCTGGGCTATGGAATTCCTCCGAAATAGGTTCAAAGTTTCATATTTCGAAAGAGGTAAGTTCAAACTAGACATTCAATATATTGTGCTTTATGATTTCTATATACACTATATATTGTGTCAAGAAGTGAATAATCTATTTCGGGAGGAATTTACATGGTCTCACCATCTACTCTACAAACACATCAACAAGCTATCCAACAATTGAACGAAGCAATCAAGAAATTTCCTCAAGTTCACCCCATCACACCAGATATGAAGTTAACACACAAGGGCGTCTCACGACTGGTGATGATCGACCGTTATTCCTTCAAAGATACGGAGAAAAAAACACTCCAAGCAGATGATTTTGTTGTACTAACAGTAAAAGAAGACCCAAAATTCCCTGCGCGTGGACTTGGGCAAATCGTCTCAATAGATTGGGACAAGAAAACAGCTGTCGTTCGCATTGATGAAGAATATCGCAGTGCAATCGACGACCCTGAAAAAGCGAAGACTGGTGAAATCACACGACCGCTATCTGTGATTGAAAAACCACTTGAGCTTTTTTATGAGCAAATTGCTCTTCGCAATGCAACAGGACTTGCAAGTGTTGAAACGACAGAAGAAAAACGCAAAGAATGGTTCGAGAAATTTTACCAACAACTTGTTTCACTCAATTTCATCCCAGCTGGACGCGTCATTTACGGAGCAGGCGCTGAAACAGACGTAACGTACTTTAACTGTTACGTGATGCCATTTGTTCCAGATTCACGCGAAGGAATTAGTGATCACCGCAAACAAGTTATGGAAATCATGAGTCGTGGAGGGGGAGTTGGAACAAATGGTTCTACACTTCGTCCTCGGAACACACTTGCACGTGGAGTGAACGGGAAGTCTTCAGGATCTGTTTCGTGGCTAGATGATATTGCGAAATTAACACATCTTGTTGAACAAGGTGGATCTCGTCGTGGAGCGCAAATGATTATGCTTGCAGACTGGCATCCAGATATTGCGGAGTTCATCATCTCTAAGATGCAAAATCCGCGAATTTTGCGGTATTTGATCGAAAATACGCATGATGAATGGATTACACAACTCGCAAAAGATAAATTAAAATTCAAGCCACTTTCCATGCAGGAAGAACAGATGTACCAAGGGATTGTCAATTACAAAGCAATTCCAGGGTTGGGCGGCTTTAGTGAAGCAATCATTCGTGATGCGGAATCTAAACTACGTGATGGTGGACACTACAGTGTTCATAATTCAGAGTTCTTAACGGGTGCGAATATTTCTGTCACACTGACGAAAGAGTTCATGCAAGCTGTTGAAGACGATGCAGAGTTTGATCTTCGCTTCCCAGCTGTTGAGAACTACTCGAAAGAAGATATGGAAGTATACAACAGAGAATGGCATAAAGTTGGAGATGTTCGCGAATGGGAGCAAATGGGCTATGAAGTGCGCACATACCGCACGATCAAAGCACGCGAGCTTTGGAACCTCATCAATATTTGTGCTACGTACTCTGCAGAGCCTGGTATTTTCTTTATCGACAATGCCAATGACAAGACGAATGCAAAAGCATACGGTCAAAAAGTAGTGGCTACAAACCCATGTGGAGAACAACCACTTGCACCATACAGTGTGTGTAATCTTGCAGCGGTCAACCTCGCTCAATTCGCACAAAAAGATACGAAAACAGTAGATTTTGAAGGGCTGAAAGAAACAGTACGTGTCGGTGTTCGCATGCAAGATAATGTAATTGATGCGACACCATACTTCTTAGAAGAGAATAAAGTACAAGCTCTTGGAGAGCGTCGTGTAGGGCTTGGCGTAATGGGACTTGCGGATCTACTGATTTACTGTGAGAAACCATATGGCTCAGATGAAGGAAATATACTCGTTGATGAAATCTTCAAAACAATTGCTGAAACAGCTTATGAGACATCTGTTGAACTTGCGAAAGAACGCGGAAGCTTCCCGTTTTTAGTCGGTGATACAGAACAAGAGACAGAGCGCCTTCGCAAAGCATTCACAGAGACAGGGTTCATGCAAGGAATGCCTGAGGCGATTCGCGCGTCTATTCTGGAATCAGGAATTCGTAACTCGCATCTATTGACAGTGGCACCAACAGGTTCTACTGGAACGATGGTTGGAGTATCGACTGGACTTGAGCCATACTTCTCGTTCACTTACTATCGTAGCGGCCGACTTGGTAAATTCATTGAAGTAAAAGCGGATATTGTTAGTGAGTACTTAGAGCGTAATCAGGATGCATCTTCTGAAACACTTCCAGAGTGGTTTGTGACGGCAATGGAATTAAAACCAGAAGCACATGCAGATGTGCAGTGTATCATTCAGCGCTGGATTGATTCATCTATCTCGAAAACTGTAAACGCGCCAAAAGGGTATACGGTTGAACAAGTAGAAGGCGTATACGAGCGTCTTTACCATGGCGGTGCAAAAGGTGGAACAGTTTATGTCGACGGTAGCCGTGACTCGCAAGTATTGACACTAAAAGCAGAAGAAAATGATATGACAGAAGTGCAAGATGAAGTAGTAGAACAAAAACGACCAATCGTTTTAATCGATACAATTCAAGATCTTCGCAGCACAAATGTGACAATCGGTTCAGAAGTTGGCAACACGTGTCCAGTGTGTCGTAAAGGGACGGTTGAGGAACTTGGTGGCTGTAACACTTGTACAAACTGTGGAGCGCAGTTGAAGTGTGGACTTTAATTCATAACTAATACGTTAAAAAGCATTTTCTCTGGTACTCTAAGGGAAAATGCTTTTTATGTATCATTGAAGGATAGCGGAATCGTTTTCGGCTATGCTACACTAAGACTAGTGTTTAAATAGGAGGCCAACTACATGAAATTGCAAAAAGTACGCAAGTCATTAACCGATTCTTCACTATCCGCACTACTCGTCACGAACCCATACAGTCGTCGTTACTTAACAGGTTTCACAGGGACTGCAGGAGTTGCACTGATTACGGAGTCAGATGCTTTCTTCATTACAGATTTTCGTTACACAGAGCAAGCAAATGCACAAATCGAAGGCTATACAATCATTGAGCAAAAAAACACGTTAATCGAAGCAGTTGCTGAAGTTGTGAAAGAACATCAGCTAACGAAAGTCGGTTTCGAGCAAGAAGCGATGTCTTATGCCGAGTATGATCGTTACCAAAAAGCACTCGAAACAGAACTTGTTCCGACTTCTGGAATTGTTGAAAAAATCCGCTTGATTAAGAGCGAAGACGAGCTTACTATTATTAAGCACGCATGTAAAATTGCAGATGATGCATATGAACATATCTTGACGTTCATCAAACCAGGGATGACAGAACTTGATGTCTCAAACGAATTAGAGTTCTTCATGCGAAAGCAAGGTGCAACTTCTTCTTCATTCGATATCATTGTAGCCTCCGGTGTCCGTTCAGCACTTCCTCACGGTGTCGCAACACATAAAGTGATTGAGTCAGGCGATTTTGTTACACTGGATTTCGGTGCTTATTACAATGGGTATGTCTCGGATGTAACACGTACTCTTGCAGTAGGTGAACCCACTGATCAGCTGAAAGAAATTCATCAAGTCGTACTGGAGTCTCAATTGCTTGCACTTGAAAAAATCAAACCGGGTATGACAGGGAAAGAGGCAGATGCTATTTCTCGCGACTACATCGCATCAAAAGGATATGGCCAGGCATTTGGTCATTCACTTGGTCACGGAATTGGTTTAGAAGTACATGAAGGACCTGGATTGTCATCTCGTTCAGATGTTGTATTAGAGCCAGGAATGGTTATCACAATTGAACCAGGAATTTATCTTCCGGGAATCGGTGGTGTGCGCATTGAAGATGACGCCTTAGTCACAGAAACAGGCGTTGAAAAACTGACGCATACATCAAAAGAATTAGTTATTTTATAGGGGGAAATCACATGATTTCAGTAAACGATTTTAAAACAGGCCTTACAATCGAGTTTGATGGCAACTTATACCGCGTTATCGAGTTCCAACACGTAAAACCAGGTAAAGGCGCTGCATTCGTTCGCTCGAAACTTCGCAACCTTCGCAGTGGTTCAGTGAATGAGCGTACATTCCGTGCAGGTGAAAAAGTAGAGAAAGCACAGATCGATACGCGCAAAATGCAGTATCTTTATGCAAATGGTGACATGCACGTATTCATGGATACAGAAAGTTACGATCAAGTAGAGCTTCCTGAAACGTCTATCGAATATGAGTTGAAGTTCTTGAAAGAAAACATGGAACTAAGCATTATCCAATATAAAGGCGAAACGCTTGGTGTCGAGCTACCAAACACTGTCGAGCTTGAAGTAATCGAGACAGAGCCAGGAATCAAAGGAGATACGTCTGGTGGCGGTTCAAAAACTGCGAAACTTGAAACCGGTGTAATGGTTACTGTTCCTTTATTCATCAATGTTGGAGATCGTTTGATCATCAATACTTCAGAAGGCGCATACGTCTCACGCGCTCAATAATTTCTCATTCATCACTCGGCTATCCGGAAGCTTTGGTGAGAATTCAAGAAGATCACGTGTTAGTGAATGTATCGGCAGAGATGGTCAGTCCAGAAGAAGCGAATGACATTATCTACGCAGTGAAAAAAGAATATCCCGAAGCTGCTAAAGTCCAAGTCGACTATTCAGCGTATTAAAGACTCGCCTTGTGCGAGTATTTTTATTGTTTGAAAAGTGGGAAATATAAGAGCAGGTACTAAAAAAGAGTGCGCGTTTTGTTGAAAAACGGTAGAATAGACTGTGGAAAGAATGTCATTACTTAAATAGGGGAGTTTGATAGCAATGAAAATTCAAGAAATCCGAGAAATTATCAAATTAATGGATCAATCATCATTAGATGAATTTGTATTTGAATCAGAAGGCACAAAACTAAAATTAAAAAAACATGGCATCACGACGACAGTAGTAGAAGCACCTGTTGCTAAACCATCTGCACCACAAGTTGCTGCTCCAGTCGCTGAACAAGCAGCTCCGGCTCAAGAGGAATCAAAAGCAGCCTCTGAACAATCAGCTCCAGCTGCTGATACATCTGCCTATAAAACAATTACTTCTCCAATGGTTGGAACGTTCTATGAAGCTTCTTCTCCAGACGCAGATGCATACGTAAAAGTAGGGGACAAAGTTACTGCAAGTTCAGTCGTGTGTATCGTTGAGGCGATGAAACTATTTAATGAAATAGAGGCTGAAATCGAAGGAGAGATCGTCGAGATTCTCGTAAAAGACGGCCAATTAGTAGAATACGGTCAGCCATTGTTCTCTATTAAATAATTCATCGAAGAGGTGACGACTATGAAAAAAGTATTGATTGCCAATCGTGGCGAAATCGCAGTGCGTATAATCCGTGCTTGTAAAGAGATGGATATCCAAACAGTCGCCGTCTATTCTGAAGCTGATAAAGAAGCACTGCATGTGCAACTAGCTGACGAGGCCTATTGCATTGGACCCCGCACATCAAAAGATTCATACTTACATTTCTCAAACATTATGAGCGTTGCAAAACTAACTGGAGCCGACGGGATTCACCCAGGGTATGGGTTCCTCGCAGAAAATGCAGACTTTGCAGAACTATGTGAGACTTGCAACATCAAGTTCATCGGGCCATCTAGCTCGGCTATTTCAAAAATGGGGACGAAAGATGTCGCTCGTGAAACCATGCGTGCAGCTGGCGTTCCTGTAGTCCCTGGTTCAACAGGTATTGTAGAGACAATTGAAGATGCGAAATCTATCGCATCAGACATCGGGTACCCTGTGATCATCAAAGCCACTGCCGGTGGTGGCGGGAAAGGGATTCGTGTGGCCCGTTCTGAGGAAGAACTCGTGACAGGAATCAAAATCACGCAAAAAGAAGCACAAGCTGCATTCGGTAACCCTGGTGTATACTTAGAAAAATTCATCGAAGAGTTCCGCCACGTGGAAATTCAAGTGTTAGCAGATGGGCACGGAAATGCAATTCACTTAGGAGAGCGTGATTGTTCGATTCAACGTCGCATGCAAAAACTAGTGGAAGAAGCACCGTCTCCAGCACTTTCAGAAGCCACGCGTCAAAAAATGGGAGACGCAGCTGTAAAAGCAGCGCTTGCTGTGAATTATGAATCAGCAGGTACAGTCGAATTTATTTACGACCACATTAACGATTCGTTCTATTTCATGGAAATGAATACACGTATCCAAGTAGAACATCCTGTAACCGAAATGGTAACAGGCGTCGATTTGATCAAACAACAACTTCTTGTTGCCTCTGGAGAAGTATTGACAATCAAGCAGGAAGACATTCAATTAAATGGCTGGTCAATTGAGTGCCGGATCAATGCTGAAAACCCATCGAAAAACTTTATGCCATCCCCAGGGAAGGTCGTCATGTATCTCCCGCCAGGTGGCTACGGTGTTCGAGTTGATTCCGCAGTGTACCCAGGTTATGCAATCCCACCATTCTACGACTCAATGGTCGCTAAACTCATTGTGCATGCCCCAACGCGTGAAGAAGCTGTATTGAAGATGAAGCGTGCATTACAAGAGTTCATCGTCGACGGTGTCGAAACAACGATTCCATTCCACTTGCGTTTAATGGATCACGAAGTCTTCCGCTCAGGTGACTTTGACACGAAGTTTTTAGAAACATACGAAATCATGAAGGAGGAGACAATCAATGGCTGAAACAAAAGACCAAGAATTTTTTCAGATGTCTACAGGTAAAGGTGATCTCGGATCAATTCAGATTGCTCCTGAAGTCTTGACAGTTATTGCAGGAATCGCAGCACATGAAGTAGATGGAGTGGCTGCAACTCGTGGAAACTTTGCTGCTGGAGTTGTTGAACTCTTAGGCAAAAAAGTGCATGGCAAAGGAATCAAAACAGACATCTCGGCCAAAGGGTTGTTCATCGATGTGTTTTGTACCATTCGCTACGGTAAGGCTGTACCGACTGTTGCTCAAGAAGTTCAGCAAAATGTCCGTCAAGCGATTTTAAATATGACGGGACTTGAAGTCAAAGAAGTCAATGTTCACGTGACAGGAATTCAATTCGAAACACCTGAATCCAATTAAGTAAGAGTGCTTCACAGAACCTCTGTGAGGCACTTCTTTTTTTGATTACTCAAAAACTTTCTGAATAGGGAATTAAGTTTTGTAACCGCCATTTCTATGCTATGATGAAAAGCATAGTGAAGTGAAAAAGGAGTCAAGTCTATGAAAAGAAGAGAAGCCCGCGAGCATGCCCTGCGTGTGTTGTTCCAACTCGATCATTCCGAGATGGACGTCAATGAAGCGATGTTGCATGTGACCGAAGAAAAGGACGTGTTCTATGACACGCTTGTCAAAGGGACACTCGCGCACCGAGAAGAAATTGATGAGAGCTTAGAACAAAAACTTGAAAATTGGTCATTGAATCGTCTCCCGAAAATCGAGCGGACGATTTTACGTATGGCGGTTTTTGAGCTTGAACATACAGAAGATACACCGAAACCTGTAATTGTGAATGAAGCAATAGAATTAACAAAAGCATATGGAGACGAACAGTCTAGCCGATTTGTAAATGGCGTATTATCGAAATACATCAACAAGTAGGAGTGTGCAACATGACAGCGATAATCATTGATGGAAAAGCAATTGCAGAACAAGTAATTTTAAAAGTGAAAGACCGTGTTGAAACTTTAAAACAGTCTGGCATTACCCCAGGGCTAACGGTCGTTTTAGTGGGAGACGATCCAGCATCACAGACCTATGTAGGAAGTAAAGAAAAAACAAGCAAACGTTTAGGCATGGATTCAACTGTACTAACACGGCCGTCCACTGTAACTGGGCAAGAGTTGTTGGAACTGATTGAGAACTTGAACAATGACGAATCTGTTCATGGGATCTTAATCCAACTGCCACTTCCAGGTCATATTGATGAAAATAAAGTGTTACAAGCGATTCACCCAGACAAAGATGTTGATGGCTTTCATCCATTGAATGTTGGCAAGCTATTGTTGAATCAACACGGGTTTATTCCTTGTACACCATTTGGAGTCATTCAATTACTTGACTATGCAGCCATTCCAATTGAAGGCAAACACGCTGTCATTGTCGGACGAAGTAATATCGTCGGCAAACCGATGGGCCAACTTCTATTAAACCGCCATGCAACTGTAACCTACACGCATTCTCGCACAGAAGACCTTGCTTCATACACAAAGCAAGCAGATATTCTAATTGTAGCAACAGGACAACCGCTGATGATTACTGCTGAGCATGTTAAACCTGGCGCCGCTGTCATCGATGTCGGCATTCACCGCAACTCCGATGGCCGTCTTTCAGGTGACGTCGACTTTCATTCTGTGAAGTCTGTCGCTGGTGCGATTACACCCGTTCCGGGAGGCGTTGGTCCAATGACAATTGCAATGTTAATGGAAAATACATGTTTAAGCGCTGAACGTATGGCACAAAAAAAATAACTACACCACTCGAGCTTGTACGTCTTGTACAAGCTTCTTTTACCTAAAGGGGCGTTGGTATGACGGAACATGCGTATTTAACCGTGACAGCACTTACTCGGTATATTAAGAAGAAATTCGATGCCGATCCGTATCTAAGAAAAGTGTATGTAAAAGGTGAATTGTCCAATGTGAAATACCATTCAAATGGACATATCTACTTTACATTGAAAGATGCGGGGGCACGTATTTCCTGTGCGATGTTTGCGGGACAAGCAAGAACACTTTCATTTCGAGCTGAAGAAGGCATGAATGTTTTTGTCACAGGGGATATCAGTCTGTTTGAAAGTGCGGGGAATTATCAATTTTATGTAAAATCAATGGAGCCGGATGGCATCGGGGCATTGTTTGTGGCATTTGAGCAATTAAAACGTAAGCTCGAACAAGAAGGACTGTTTTCAGCCTCATTGAAAAAACCACTTCCGAAAATTCCACTTCACATCGGAGTCATCACATCCCCAACAGGCGCAGCGATTCGTGACATTCTAACGACGCTCGAACGTCGCTTCCCACTTGCACGTGTCACCGTGTTCTCTACACTTGTTCAAGGCTCAGGTGCAGGAGCATCTATCGTTGAATCCATCCAAAAAGCAAATCGGGTACAGGATCTAGACGTTTTAATTGTCGGACGCGGGGGTGGTTCGATTGAAGACTTATGGGCATTTAATGAAGAACCTGTCGCTCGGGCAATTGCGAACAGTCAAGTCCCTATAATTAGCGCTGTTGGTCACGAGACTGACACGACGATTGCAGATTTCGTTTCGGATTTACGTGCACCAACACCAACTGCTGCAGCTGAACTTGCTGTACCAGACCGCGTGCAATTGGTGCGAGTACTCTCTGATCAACAAACGCGCCTGCGCACAGCAACTTCGAATAAACTATTTCATGCGAAAGACCGACTCACGCGAGTTCAAAAATCCGTTGTTTATATGGATGCCTCTCGATTATATCGTCCGTATGTAGAGCAACATCTTCGGCTACACGAACGGTTAGAATCGGTCCTCCGAATTTCAACGGATCGTTACTCAAATCACTATTCGCAGTTAACAAATCGATTGGACCATTTGTCACCAGACAAACGTGTACAAATGGAGCAAAAAGCACTCCAAACACTTACGGATCGTCTACAATATGTGGTCAAACA
The DNA here is from genome assembly GCF_016909155.1 of Chryseomicrobium aureum. Taxonomy (GTDB): domain Bacteria; phylum Bacillota; class Bacilli; order Bacillales_A; family Planococcaceae; genus Chryseomicrobium; species Chryseomicrobium aureum. The sequence goes on along the minus strand of NZ_JAFBFG010000001.1, from coordinate 583,249 downwards.
AAACACAACCTCCAAAAAACGTCAGTTTGTTGAGACGTTGCGCACATTAGAAGCATTGAGCCCACTACAGACGATGAAAAAAGGGTTTGTCTATACGGAAGTAGAAGGCACAGTGATTCGTTCTGTAAATCAACTTCAAAAAAATGACGAACTAACGATTCATTTTCAGGATGGAACTGCCATAGCACGTATTGAATCCATAGAAAAGGGTGAAACGAATGGAACGAACATTTGAAGAAGCGATGAAACAATTAGAAGAAATCGTACGTAAGCTCGAGCAAGGCGATGTGCCACTCGAGGAGTCAATTGACCTTTATAAACAGGGGATGGAACTATCCGCACAATGTTCAACAAAACTGCAAGAAGCTGAAAAGCAGCTTGTTCAGTTTATCTCAGCGGAAGAGGAGGTATAAGTACGTGAAAAATGTGAAAGACTTTATCGGGCAGCACCTTGAGCAAGTAGACCAGTATTTGCTCGAGGCGATTCGTACACAACCTTTAACCGACTCTCTAAAAGAGTCCATGCTATATTCTTTAGAAGCAGGGGGCAAACGTGTGCGCCCTATGCTTCTTTTGGCTGTGTTGGATGAGTTTGGTGTTCCATTAGAAAAAGGGCTTGATGCAGCATGTGCCTTGGAGTATATACATACGTATTCCCTTATTCATGACGATTTGCCGGCAATGGACAATGATGACTTACGTCGAGGGAAGCCAACCAATCATATCGTATACGGTGAGGCAACAGCGATTTTGGCAGGAGATGCTTTACTAACAGAAGCTTTCCGTCTTATTAGCTCATCAAACCAGTATACGGATAGTCAAAAAGTAGCGTTGATCACGCTTCTTTCAGAAGCAGCAGGAGCTGCCGGAATGGTCGGTGGGCAATTGATGGATATGGAGGCAGAGGGGAAGCTTGTGGAACTAGAGCACTTGCAAAAAATCCATGCACTAAAAACCGGTGCACTTCTTCGCTTCAGTATTGAAGCCGGTGCGCTTCTTGCAAATGTGCAACTTGAAGAGAAAAAAGAATTAATGACATATGCGCACGCTCTCGGTATTTTGTTCCAAGTCCAGGACGATATTTTAGATGTGACTTCTGACTCAGCTAGTCTTGGGAAGACGGCTGGTAAAGACGAAGCTGCAAACAAAAGTACCTATCCAGCGCTACTAACTTTAGAAGGTGCGATTGCTGAACGGGATCGTTATCACAAAGAAGCAGCAGGTGCTCTCACAGCAATCGGAAAGCAAGACGGGTTACTAAAAAGTTTTGCAGACTATATTAGCTACCGGGAGAACTAACTTCTCGCTGTATTTTAACAGACATTTAATGCTATTATTAAAATTACCTATAACTAGAGGAATAACAAGATAAGGTGTGTGATGGAAGTGGATCTGAATACTATAACAAGTCCATCCTTTTTGAAAACGATGTCAAACGAAGAACTCGAATCACTCAGTCAAGATGTTCGAGATTTTCTTATTGAAAAATTATCTGTAACAGGTGGTCATATTGGACCAAATTTAGGTGTTGTAGAACTGACACTCGCTCTTCATAAAGCGTTCAATTCGCCGGAAGACAAATTTATTTGGGATGTAGGCCATCAAGCTTACGTACACAAGATTTTAACGGGACGTGCAAACCAGTTTGATACGCTTCGTCAATTTAAAGGATTATGTGGATTCCCAAAACGCGTGGAAAGTGAACATGATGTTTGGGAAGCTGGACATAGTTCTACTTCTCTATCTGCAGCAATGGGGATGGCGAAAGCTCGTGATGTATTAGGAAAATCAAATCACGTCATTCCGATCATCGGTGATGGTGCATTAACAGGTGGTATGGCACTTGAGGCACTAAATCATATCGGACATGAAAAAACAAAGATGATTGTCATCTTAAACGACAATGAAATGTCAATTGCACCAAACGTCGGAGCCCTTCATAACATCTTAGGGAAACTTCGCACACATGGTTCTTACAATAAAGCAAAAGATGATATTGAGTACTTGATGAAGAAGATTCCTGCCGTTGGTGGGAAAATTGCTTCAACTGCTGAACGTGTCAAAGACAGCTTAAAATATTTGATGGTATCAGGTGCATTTTTTGAAGAGATGGGCTTCACATATCTAGGGCCAATCAACGGACATGATTTTGAAGATTTAGAGGAAAACATCAAGTTTGCTAAAAATGCTGAGGGACCAGTCATTTTACACGTTCTCACGAAAAAAGGAAAAGGGTTTAAACCAGCTGAACTCGACACAGTCGGTACGTGGCACGGTACAGGTCCTTACAAAATGGAAACAGGGGATTTTGTTAAGTCTGCTGCAAAAGGCCCTTCTTGGAGTGGCTTGATTTCAGAAACAGTTCGAACGCTCGCGCGAGAGGACAAGCGCATTGTCGCAATTACACCTGCAATGCCGGTAGGTTCCAAATTAGAAGGCTTTGCATCTGAATTCCCGGACCGTATGATTGATGTCGGGATAGCGGAACAACATGCGATTACGATGGCAGCAGGTATGGCAATGGATGGAATGAAACCGTATGTGGCGATTTACTCAACTTTCTTACAACGCGCATATGATCAAATGCTTCACGATGTCTGTCGCCAAAACTTAAACGTATTTTTAGGTATCGACCGTGCTGGATTAGTAGGGGCAGATGGTGAAACACATCAAGGTGTCTATGATATCGCATTCTTGCGTCATATGCCGAACATGGTGATCATGATGCCAAAAGATGAAAATGAAGGTCAACACATGGTGAAGACGGCCATTGAGTACAATGATGGACCAATCGCTCTTCGCTATCCTCGAGGGAACGGCTTTGGTGTGCCACTCGATTCGGAGTTGACGACAATTCCAATCGGTAGCTGGGAAGTCTTAGAACAAGGTACGGATGTAGCGGTATTGACATTTGGTACAACGATTCCAATGGCCATGCAAGCAGCTGAAGAACTAAAAGCAGAAGGTATTTCAGTAGAAGTTGTAAATGCACGCTTCATCAAACCGCTGGATGCAAATATGCTGGCCTCTTTAGCAGCACGCCAAATTCCGCTTATTACACTTGAGGAAGCCGTGTTACAAGGTGGTTTTGGTAGCAGTGTTCTTGAACATTACAACGAACAGAAGCTAGATGTACCTGTTACGCGAATCGGTATTCCAGATGAGTTTATCGAACACGGTGATGTACCTGAACTTCTAAACGAAATTCACATCTCTGTTGAAGATTTGAAAAATCAAATCAAGTCACAATTGCAGCAGGCAACTGTGTAATGAGTCAAGTACCGAAAGAACGAGTGGATATTCTACTCGTTGAAAAAGAACTGTTTACATCTCGTGAACAAGCAAAACGAGCAATCATGGCGGGTCAAGTGTATGTCAATGAGATGCAAATCACGAAGCCAGGAGAGAAAATAGAGGTCACAAGTGAATTTGTCTTAAAAGGTCAACGACTAAAGTATGTCAGCCGCGGTGGCTTGAAACTTGAAAAGGCGATTGAAGCATTTGATCTAGACATCGAAGGAGCGATATTACTCGATATTGGCTCTTCTACTGGTGGATTTACAGATTGTGCACTTCAAAATGGGGCTACGCACGCTTATGCACTGGACGTTGGGTATAACCAACTCGATTGGAAAATACGGAGTGACGAGCGGGTGACGGTAATGGAGCGTACAAATTTCCGTTACAGCAAGCCAGAAGATTTCACAAAGGGGCTGCCAACGCTTGCAACTATTGATGTGTCTTTCATCTCTTTGAATTTAATTTTCCCTCCGCTTGCTTCTATAATTGTGGACGGTGGAGAGGTTGTAGCCCTTGTTAAACCTCAGTTTGAAGCAGGAAAAGACCGCGTTGGGAAAAAAGGGATTGTCCGAGATGCCAAAGTACACAGTGATGTTCTATATCAAGTGGAGAAATTCGCCAACACAGCTGGTTTTGAGGTTATAGATGCCACGTACTCCCCTATTACAGGTGGAGAGGGCAATATTGAATTTTTATTTTATCTAAAAAAATCAAATGAACCTGCACAAGTGCTAGATTTCAAAAAAATTGTTGCGGATGCACATACAACATTAAATGCCTAAACTATGGACGTTATCTGTCCATAGTTTTTTTGTCGCACTTGTCGCGACACCCCCTGAATGATACTGTATAAGTACGAAGGTATAAATATGCAATCAATGGAGTGGATACCAATGAATAAAGGACAACGTCATATTCGCATTCGCGACATCATTTCAAATAATGAAGTCGAGACACAAGATGATTTAGTCGATATCTTAAAAGCAGAAGGGTTTGCAATTACACAAGCAACTGTCTCCCGCGATATTAAAGAATTGCATTTAGTAAAAGTTCCGTTGCCAGATGGACGTTATAAATACAGCTTGCCAGCAGATCAGCGCTTTAATCCAATGCAAAAATTAAAACGTGCATTGACAGATGCATTTGTTTCAATCGATGGGGCTAGTCATTTTTTAGTTATGAAAACCTTACCTGGAAATGCTCACGCAATCGGCTCTTTAATTGATTATTTGGACTGGGAGGAAATCCTAGGTACCATTTGTGGGGATGATACATGCCTGATTCTTTGTCGAGAAGAAAAGGATCGGGATCTTGTCAAAACGAAATTGCTTGAGATGCTGTAAGGAGGGTTGATATGTTAGCTGAACTGTCTATACGGAATTTTGCCATTATTGATGAGTTGACTGTTAGCTTTACAGAAGGACTTACTGTGTTGACGGGTGAGACAGGAGCCGGAAAATCGATTATTATCGATGCCGTCCAATTATTATGTGGTGCACGTGGATCTTCTGAATTCATTCGGCATGGTACAAAAAAAGCAGAGCTAGAAGGCATGTTTTCGCTAAACTCAACGTCTCATTCAAGTTATAAAAAACTTGAAGAGCTCGGGATACCTACGGACGAAGAGAGCATAATATTGCGCCGTGAATTGAATGCAAATGGAAAAAGTACATGCCGAATCAATGGCAAATTGGTGACCATTGCTGTTCTACGTGAAGTGGGAAGTACACTTGTAGATATACACGGACAACACGAAAGCCAAGAGCTTATGGATGAACGATCCCATATTAATTTATTGGATCAGTTTGCTTCTAAACAATTTGTAGATGCCAAAGACGCGTATTCTCAAGTTTACGAAGCCTACAATCGAACAAAAAAACGTTTGAAGGGTCTACAGATGGATGATCAGGAAATGACACATCGTATGGATCTTTATCGTTTTCAATTAAATGAAATTGAAGAAGCGGAATTAATCAGTGGAGAAGAAGAGACGTTGTCTGCAGAACGGACAGAGATGCAGAACTACTCAAAAATTGTTGATAAGCTTCAAACTTCTTCCCAAGCACTTACGGCAGAATCTGGCGCAATGGATTATCTTGGAGTGGTGTTGCATGCGCTTCAAGATATTCAGAGTGTAAATACTACGTACGGCAAGATTAGCGAAGAATTTGCAAATGCTTATTTCATTCTTGAAGATGTTCAGTCACAAATCCAAAATCAGTTGGATTCGATGGAATTTGATGAACAACGTGTTCAATATGTAGAAGATCGTCTTGCATTGCTTCAAACACTAAAAAGGAAATATGGTCAAACGGTGGATGAAGTCATTGCATATGGTGAAAAAATTAAACGTCAACTTGATCAACTGACCAACCGCGACCAAGAGATTGAAGAATCAGAAAGAAAACTTGCTCAGATCGAACAAGACTTGCAACTTGAGGCAGATGAGCTATCGACCATTCGTAAGCAGACTGCTGAAGAGTTAAGTACACGTATCATGGAACAGCTCAGTGCACTTTATATGGACCGAGCAATTATGGATGTTCGTGTGGAAGAACTTTCGCACTTTACAGAGAACGGAAAAAATCATGTCGTATTCTACATTGCCACCAATGTAGGCGAACCATTGAAACCGTTAACGAAAGTTGCATCGGGTGGAGAACTGAGTCGTGTCATGCTTGCGCTAAAAAGTATTTTTTCCAAACATCAGGAAATCACTTCTATTATTTTTGATGAAGTGGATACCGGCGTTTCCGGACGAGTGGCGCAAGCGATTGCTGAGAAGATTGGGCAAATTGCTAAAGATTCTCAAGTTCTTGTTATTACGCATTTGCCAGCTGTTGCTGCTCTTGCCGATTCGCATTTGCGCATTGAAAAGCATGTAGAAGCCGACCGAACAAAAACAAAAATTCAAGAATTGTCACTAGAAGAGCGAACAGAAGAATTAAGCCGAATGATGGCGGGAGAAGAAATATCTGAAATTACACTCCATCATGCTGCAGAATTACTTGCACAAGCACAAACAAAAAAATAATACCAATCATGAATCACTTCCTTTCGAACACACTACTTCGTTTAGCAGCGGTTGACCAGATTGTACCTTCAAAACCAAAACACCCTGGTTTTAAAGTGACAAAACCACTACTAATTCTGCCAGGCTACGCTCGAGTATGAGCGTGACCTGGTTTTTTATTGTCTCTAGAGAATTTTGTACAAACACGTTATACTATAGAGAAGATTATTCGACAAAATGAACAGCGAATTGTCACAAGATGTCAGAATAGAAAGAAATTATCCTACAAAAGATTTTTTTAACAAAAGACCTATTTTCTTTATAGTGAGGAAGTAGATGAATGAAGACAGGGGATGAATGACATGGAAAAGATTAAAGTGATGATTGTAGATGATAACCGAGATTTAGTAGCGACGATTGCAGATTATTTTAAGGAGCATCCATCGATAGAAGTTATCCATACAGCATATAACGGAAAACAATGTTTAGATTTACTTGAAGAACAAGTTCCAGATGTGCTATTACTTGATATTATTATGCCGCACTTGGATGGTATTGCGGTAATGGACCATTTACACAAAGAGCAACTCTACCCGACAATGAAAGTGATTATGCTGACTGCGTTTGGTCAAGAAGAAGTCATGAAGCAAGCGGTAGATCTCGGAACTGCGTATTTTATGTTGAAGCCATTTGAATTCGATCGCCTTGTGCAGCAAATTTTGCAGGTAGCAGGTACGGCTCACAATCAAACCTCAGCTACTACTGTTCGAACAGCTCCAAAAACGAAAGGCATCGATTTCACAATCACAAACGTCATTAAAGAAATCGGTGTTCCAGCTCATATTAAAGGATACTCCTACTTACGAGAAGCCATTCAAATGGTTTACAATGATATTGAATTGCTCGGTTCGGTCACAAAAGTTCTCTATCCTGAAATTGCAGACAAATTCGATACGACACCGTCCCGTGTAGAACGCGCAATTCGTCATGCAATCGAAGTAGCATGGAATCGAGGAAACTACGAGACGATCTCGCAAACATTTGGATACACTGTTCACCACTTAAAGAGCAAACCAACCAATTCAGAATTTATTGCCATGATTGCAGACAAAATTCGTCTAGAGAATATGGCAAGTTAAAGGAGTTTTACACATGCTTCCGATTTATGCGCATCGAGGTGCATCCGGTTATAAGATGGAAAATACTCTTGCCGCATTTAAAGAGGCCATTTCCCGCAATGCAAAAGGGATTGAAATTGATTTACAACTAACTGCAGATGGACAGCACATGGTTATTCATGATTTAGACTTGTTTCGCTTAACGGGTCAAAACAAACAGATCCGCGACGTCGCTGCAGAAGAGGTATTACAATGGAAAGTCGGAAAACGTTTCCTTCGTCGTTTTTTTGGACACCGTATTTTAACGCTTCAACAATTTATAGAGTTTGCAAGAGTCTATGATGTTGCGTTAAATGTTGAGCTGAAAGAGACTTATATGGGGAAGCAAGAAAAGATTCGGGAAGTCGTAGAACTTATTAAACCGTTTTCAGATGTTCACTTTTCATCGTTCGATCTTTCGATTTTAGCCATTGGACATGCCAACTATCCAGACTACGAGTGGTGTTTAATCGCTAAGAAGTCTACTGACTGGGAAGAATTAAAAAGTTATCCGTGGTTGAAGACGTTGCATATCAACAAGCGCTATTACAATGCCTCTTGGATAAACGAGTTATGCGAGCGCTATTCCATAAGGTTTTACGGTCTGACCGGAAAAGAAAAGTATTTAACATCTCCAAGACCTTGTGTAATTGGATGGATCACTGATTTTCCAGATAAAGTTGAACAAAAGCAAAAAGGCTTTAATAAGGTATGATGGATTATTTGTAATAGGTTAAGAACGCAACATTACTAGTGGGTAGGGGTTACTCCAGCGGGATTAAAAGCGGAAGCTGAGACCTTGTTTTAGATGTGGAGAACGCCGCTCGAGAAATTCCGTAGTGTATTTCTGGCGTTCACAACTCGATTTTGGCTCAGCCCGCGCCCGCGAAACGCTTCCCCTACATACCTAACCCCATATAAAAAAAGGCTAGATCCTCAATCGGATTTAGCCTTTTTTTCTTTGAATCGTTCAGATACCCGTCCATTTTTACGGTCTCGTCTAAGTAAAAATCCTGCAAAGAAACCTATACCTAGTACCATTAAAGCTAGTCCTAGAACAAATTGAAACCATAGTGGAGCAGTACCTAGATTACTAATTCCGAAAAATGTATCACGCATTAACTTGATTCCGTATGCCGCTAGTATTCCAGGAATTACAAGGACAATCAGTGCTGCTAAACGTGCCAAACCAGTCAACTCCTTATCTGTTATTTACTATCGCATGTGTAAAAATGATTGTCAATCGAGTCAGCTTACGGTATTATAGAGTGGAAATGCAACAACTTGCACTAACACCAAGGAGGTGTGCAATATATTGCAAAATATACTTTTACTTGGAGCAGGGCGAGGTGGAACAGCTATCCTCCGACTCCTTAATAATCTCGGCAACTTTTCATTTACTGCAGTTATCGATGAAAATCCATTAGCACCTGCTATGGCTGTTGCAAAAGAGTTAGGAATACCAACAGATACTCATTGGGAAACCTACATAAGTCCAGACCTCGATATCATCATTGATGCAACAGGGGACTCGAATTTATTCACCCGACTATTAGAAAAGCGGGACCGCTCTACTGTTGTTATTCCTGGAGAAATTGCTTCTATCTTAGTGCAGTTGATTGAAGAGAAGAATCGTTCTTTTCAATTGATGGATGCGCAACGACAAATCCAGCGAATTATTTTTGATTCAATGGATGAAGGAATCATAAGTGTCGATCAAGATGGGAAAATCACATTCTTCAACGAACGAGCTGCAAAGCTGACCAACGTAAAAAAAGAAAAAGTACTCGGCAAACCTATACATGAAGTTATTCCGCACAGTCGCCTATTACAAGTTATCGAGACGGGACGCTCGGAGTCCAATCAACAATTAACTCTTGAAAGCGGTACCAAAATTGTTACGTCTCGTTTCCCATTGACGACTGGAGACGGTCAACGAATTGGTGCATTTGCTGTTTTTAAAGATATTTCTGAGATTCAACAAATGGCGGAAGATTTGACGAATTTGCGAGAAATTCAAATGATGTTAGAGGCCATTATTCAGTCATCAGATGATGCAATATCCGTAGTGGATGAAAATGGAGTGGGTCTTCTGATCAACCCGGCATATACAAGGATTACTGGACTTGAAGAGAAAGATATTATCGGTAAGCCTGCTGAGGCCGATATTATGAACGGCGAAAGTATTCACAGGCAAGTGCTTGAAACGCGCAAACCAGTGCGAGGGAAGCAATTGCAAGTTGGAAAAGATCGTAAAGAAGTAATTGTGAACGTTGCGCCTGTCATCGTCAACAATCGCTTGAAGGGGAGTGTTGGCGTCATACACGACGTCACAGAAATGCGAACGATGATGAAAGAGCTTGACCGTGCACGCTTGTTAATTCGGTCACTAGAATCCAATCTTTCATTTGAAGATATCATTGGACAATCTGACAAAATTCAGTTCGCTAAAGACCAAGCAAAACTCGCTGCCGGAGTTCCTGTAACCATATTGTTGCGAGGAGAGACGGGAGTCGGGAAGGATCTTTTCGCACACGCTATCCACCGAAAAAGTGAACGAAAGCATAACAAGTTCATACGAGTGAATTGCAGTTCTCAAGAAGCAACAGATCAATTGTTTGATGGTTCAAAACAGGAACCCTTCATCTCACAAGCTTCAGGAGGTACCCTGTTTTTAGATGAAATCGGAGAACTCTCGATTGAACATCAGAGAAAATTACTGAAAGAACTTTCAAACGACAAGTTCCGTTTAATTGCTTCCACAAGTGATCAGCTTGAAAAAAGTATGCGAGATGGCCACTTCCTGGAGGAGCTTTATTTCCAAGTGAACAAAATGCCTATTTATATCCCGCCGTTACGTGAGAGGATTGAAGACATTTCACTCATCCTCGATCATGCGTTAGTGAGACTGAATAAAGAATTCGGCAAACAAGTTGATGGGTTCTCTAGTCGGGCTTTAAAAGCACTCGAATCCTACGATTGGCCTGGGAATGTCCGGGAACTTGAAAATGTCATCAGTCGAACACTGATTTTCATGAATGCGAATGACCGCTTAGTAGAAGAAAGACATCTTCCACTGACAACGATTCGAAAGTCGAAACCTGAACTGCCAGATGGATCGCTTTCAGACCTTGTTGAAGAATACGAGCGAAAGCTAATTCAAGATACGCTCGCTTCCTTTAAAGGGAACAAGACGGAAGCTGCAAAAAAATTAAATATTTCCCTTCGGACATTGTATTACAAAATTGAAAAACTAGGTGTCGAAGAGTAAAGGAGGAATTTCGGATGAAATCATTTGAGGAACTAGTGCAAATGAAGTCGACGAAGACAATCGCAGTCGCCTGTGCAAACGATCCAGAAGTGTTAGAAGCGATTCGCCAAGCCACTGAATTAGGGCTCGCCAGGTTTTTACTCGTCGATACTGAAGAGAATTGTGCGGCACTACCTGAATTTGTCAGTACGTCAGAGGCCTGTGAAGTATATCCTGTAAAATCTACACATGTCGCTATCAGAGAAGCTGTGAAAGCGGCAGGTGATGGGCGTGCGGATGCACTGATGAAAGGCCATATCGACACAGCATCTTTGCTACGTGAAGTGCTGCGCGATGACAACGGGCTGAAAACAGGAAAAACGATTTCACACGTCGCTGTCTTCGAGTTTCCAGAGTTTGACCGTTTGTTGTTTGTCACAGACGCTGCTATGAATATTGCGCCGGACTTGAAACAAAAGAAAGATATCTTAGTGAATGCAGTGGCCGTTGCACATCGAATGGGCTTACATGAACCAGTGGTTGCCCCGCTCAGTGCAGTAGAAGTTGTGAATCCTGCGATGCCGTCGAGCACGGACGCAGCGCTACTCACTATGATGTATCAACGTGGGCAAATTAAAGGATGTATTGTGGATGGTCCACTCGCGTTTGATAATGCGATTTCTGTTGCGTCTGCGAAAGCAAAGGGCATTACGTCTGATTCAGCGGGACAAGCAGACATCTTGCTCGTTCCGAACATTGAAGCAGGCAACGTCTTGTACAAATCATTTATGTATTTCGGTCGCGCCAAAGTTGGGGCCGTCATTGAAGGTGCGAAAGTGCCGATCATACTAACTTCCCGTGCTGATAGTGCAGAAAGTAAATTGTACTCAATCGCACTTGCAAGTATATAAAACACTTAATTGGAGGAATTACAAATGGAAATTTTCAAATATATGGAGACTTACGATTACGAGCAATTGATTTTCTGTCAGGACAAAACTTCAGGACTAAAAGCGATTATCGCAATTCATGACACAACACTTGGGCCAGCTCTTGGTGGAACTCGTATGTGGAACTATGCTACGGAAGAAGAAGCAATTGAAGATGCACTTCGTCTAGCAAAAGGGATGACATACAAAAATGCAGCAGCTGGTTTAAACCTTGGTGGAGGAAAAACAGTTATTATCGGTGATCCGTTGAAAGATAAGAACGAAGAGATGTTCCGTGCGTTCGGTCGTTTCATTCAAGGTCTAAATGGTCGTTACATCACAGCAGAAGATGTCGGTACAACAGTTGCAGACATGGACTTGATCCATGAAGAAACAAATTATGTAACAGGTATCTCACCAGCATTCGGCTCTTCAGGAAATCCATCACCAGTAACGGCTTACGGCGTTTACATGGGGATGAAAGCAGCAGCTATGGAAGCATTTGGTTCAGATTCTCTTGCAGGTAAAAAAGTAGCGGTACAAGGTGTCGGAAACGTAGCGTACAAATTATGTGAATTCCTACACGAAGAAGGTGCTATCTTAACAGTCGCAGATATCAATCAAGCTTCTGTAGACCGTGTTGTTAATGAATTCGGTGCAACACAAGTAGACGTGTCTGAGATCTACTCACAAGATGTGGACATTTTTGCTCCATGTGCGCTTGGTGCCATCATCAACGATGAAACAATTCCACAATTAAAAGCAAAAGTTGTTGCAGGAGCTGCAAATAACCAATTAAAAGAGCCACGCCACGGTGACAAGCTGAACGAGCTGGGTATCGTGTATGCACCGGATTATGTAATCAACTCAGGTGGTGTTATGAACGTAGCTGACGAGTTGAATGGTTACAACCGTGAGCGTGCTATGAAACGCGTTGAAGGAATCTATGACACAATTGCTCGTATTTTTGAAATCTCTAAAACAGAAGGCATCGCTTCATACGCTGCGGCTGACCGTCTGGCAGAAGACCGTATCGCACGTATGGCAAAATCACGTCGCCAATTCTTACAAAATGGTAAACATTCATTAACAAACCGATAAGCAAAAAAGAGGAGGCTATTGCAATGGAACCTTATCGTATCCTAGTTCTAAATCCAGGTTCGACCTCCACGAAGATCGGTATCTATGAGAATGAAACGTTACTTTTTGAAAAAACGATTCGTCACAACACAGATGAAATTGAAAAATTTCCATCCATCATCGATCAGTATGCCTTTCGGAAAGAGATGATCTTACAGGCATTGGATGAAGAACAAATGAATATTTCCCGCCTCTCAGCAGTCTGTGGGCGGGGAGGACTATTACGTCCAATTGAAGGCGGTACATATGCCGTCAACGACCAAATGTTAGAAGATTTACGTGCCGGCTATTCGGGTCAACATGCTTCGAATCTTGGAGGTATCATTGCCAATGAGATTGCAAAGGGGTTGAATATCCCGGCATTCATTGTTGACCCAGTAGTGGTCGATGAACTGCAGGACTTAGCACGTATTTCAGGAACTGCAAAACTTGAACGTCGCTCAATTTTTCATGCGCTTAACCAAAAAGCTGTTGCAAGACGCTATGCAAAAGAAATTGGCAAACCATATGACGCACTCTCATTAATTGTTGTGCATATGGGCGGCGGAGTAACGGTCGGAACACACCACAACGGCCGAGTAATCGACGTTAACAATGGACTACACGGAGATGGACCATTTAGTCCGGAACGTGCAGGCACTGTTCCAATTGGAGATCTAGTCGAGATGTGTTATTCCGGTCAATACTACCAACATGAAATTATGAAAATGATTGTAGGTCAAGGTGGTCTCGTAAGCTATCTAGGTACAAATGACGCCGTGACCGTTGAGAAACGAATTGAGGCCGGCGACACAGAGGCAAAATTGATTTATGACGCGATGGCGTATCAAGTCGCAAAAGAAATCGGTGCGCAAAGTGCTGTATTGTCTGGAAAAGTCGATGCCATTTTATTAACAGGTGGACTTGCATATGGCAAAGCATTTGTCGCTGAAATTGCAGATCGTATAAGCTGGATTGCAGATGTCGTGACCTATCCAGGAGAAGATGAATTGCAGGCTCTTGCAGAAGGAGCCTACCGCGTATTGAGTGGAGAAGAACAACCGAAGAATTATCCGAACTAGAGGAGGGATTGCATGGCACAAGAATATGATATCGTCATACTAGGCGGTGGAACGGGTGGCTACGTAGCCGCTATTCGCGCAGCTCAACTTGGACTAAAAACTGCCATTGTTGAAAAAGGAAAGCTTGGAGGAACATGCTTGCATAAAGGCTGTATTCCGAGTAAAGCCCTTTTACGCTCTGCAGAGGTGTATCATACAGCGAAGGATCGGGCGCATGAATTTGGTGTCATCACGAGTGACGTCACACTTGATTTCAGCGTAGTGCAAAAACGCAAACAATCGATTGTCGATCAATTGCATCAAGGTGTACAAGGATTGATGAAAAAAGGCAAAATCGATGTATATGAGGGCACAGGTCGTATGCTCGGACCTTCTATTTTCAGTCCATCTCCAGGTGGAACGATTTCTGTTGAAATGAATAATGGAAAAGAAAATGAAATGCTGATCCCGAAAAATGTCGTATTGGCAACGGGTTCTCGTCCACGTACATTGCCTGGACTTACAATCGATAAAGAATTCGTGATGACGTCGGATGAAGCCCTTGAAATGACAGAACTTCCAAAGTCGATCATCATCGTTGGCGGTGGCGTCATTGGAATTGAATGGGCATCAATGTTACATGATTTTGGTGTAGAAGTCACAGTCATTGAGTATGCGGACCGTATTATTCCTACTGAAGATGATGCCATTTCTAAAGAAATGAAAAAAATTCTTGAGAAAAAAGGTATCACGATCGTTACGTCAGCGAAAGTGGTCTCAGAGACGTTGAAAGTCGACAATGGTGTCACTATCGAAGCTGAAATCAAAGGCGAAATGCAGAGCTTCCAAGCAGAAAAAATGCTAGTGTCCGTTGGTCGCCAAGCAAATGTCGAAAACATTGGTATCGAAAACACAGATATTGTAGTTGAGAATGGATTTGTTCAAGTATCAGACACGTATCAAACAAAAGAGTCGCACATCTACGCAATCGGAGATGTTATCGGAGGTCTTCAACTTGCACACGTGGCGAGTCACGAAGGAATCACTGCTGTCGAGCATATTGCAGGGGAAGACGTGCACGCGATGGAAACTGAAAAAGTTGCTCGTTGTGTTTACTCAAACCCTGAAGCGTCAAGCGTTGGGATGACGGAAGCACAAGCTAAAGAGCGTGGCTACAACATCAAAACTGGAAAATTCTCATTCAAAGCTATCGGAAAAGCGCTTGTCTACGGTGAATCAGATGGTTTTGTAAAGATTATTGCCGATAAAGATACAAATGATATTTTAGGCGTACACATGATTGGACCGCACGCGACAGACTTAATCTCTGAAGCAGGTCTAGCAATGGTATTAGATGCGACTCCATGGGAAATTGGTTCAACTATTCACCCACACCCAACACTATCTGAAATCATGGGTGAAGCAGCATTAGCAGTCGATGGAAAAGCCATTCATAGTTAAAAGGGGGAAATCAAATGTCTACACGTCATGAAGAAGTCGGTCTAACAAACGACGATGTGTTGAAAATGTACGAAACAATGCTACTGGCACGCCGTATTGATGAGCGTATGTGGTTACTCAACCGTGCAGGTAAAATTCCATTTGTTATTTCATGTCAAGGACAAGAAGCCGCTCAAGTAGGAGCAGCCTATGCACTAGATACTGATAAAGATTACATTGCACCGTATTATCGCGATATGGGTGTTGTCTTGCATTTTGGTATGACAGCACGTGATTTAATGCTTTCGGCTTTCGCGAAAGCGGAAGATCCAAACTCTGGCGGTCGCCAAATGCCGGGTCACTTTGGACAGAAGAAAAACCGAATCCTAACAGGTTCTTCTCCTGTAACGACACAGTTACCGCATGCAGTAGGTGTCGCACTTGCAGCAAAAATTGAAAAGAAAGATTTTGTTTCTTTCGTAACACTTGGAGAAGGTTCTTCAAACCAAGGCGATTTCCACGAAGGATTGAACTTTGCGGGCGTTCATAAATTGCCATGTATCACAATGGTAGAAAACAATAAATACGCGATTTCGGTACCTTTTGATCGCCAAGTCGCTAGTAAAAATATTGCGGATCGTGCAATCGCTTATGGAATGCCTGGTTTTGAAGTAGACGGGAAAGACCCAATCGAAGTCTACCGTGTTACAAAAGAAGCAGTAGAACGTGCACGTAATGGGGAAGGTCCTTCTCTAATCGAAGCTGTGACATTCCGTTTAACGGCGCACTCATCCGATGACGATGATCGCCAGTACAAATCTGCTGAAGAGATTGCAGAAGGTAAAAAACTTGATCCTATCCTTTCATTTGCAGCGTACTTAAAAGAAAACGGCGTCTTAACAGATGAGTCTGAAAAAGAATTAAACGACCGCATCATGAAGGAAGTCAATGAAGCTACAGATTACGCTGAAAACGCAGCGTATGCGGCTCCAGAAGATGCACTGAAACATGTATATGCTGAGCAAGGAGGCGACAACTAATGCCGATTATGTCTTATATCGATGCCATCACACTTGCAATGAAAGAAGAAATGGAACGCGATGAGCGCGTATTCGTTCTTGGAGAAGATGTTGGCCGTAAAGGTGGCGTATTCAAAGCTACAAATGGTTTATATGATCAATTCGGAGAATACCGCGTTCTTGATACACCACTTGCTGAATCAGCAATCGCAGGTGTCGGAATTGGTGCGGCGATGTACGGACTACGTCCAATCGCAGAGATGCAGTTTGCAGATTTCATCATGCCAGCTGTGAACCAAATTATCTCAGAAGCAGCGCGTATTCGCTACCGTTCAAACAATGACTGGACATGTCCAATGGTTATTCGTGCTCCTTTTGGTGGAGGCATTCACGGTGCACTGTATCATTCACAATCTGTTGAAGCGGTCTTTGCAAACCAACCAGGACTTAAAATTGTCATTCCTTCTACACCTTACGATGCAAAAGGCTTGTTAAAAGCTGCGATTCGCGACGAGGATCCAGTGCTATTCTTTGAGCACAAACGTGCGTATCGTTTGATCAAAGGTGAAGTTCCGACAGAAGACTATACAATCGAAATCGGAAAAGTGGATGTGAAGCGTGAAGGAGAAGACATTACGGTCATCACTTACGGATTAGCGGTTCACTTTGCACTACAAGCAGCAGAGCGCCTAGAAAAAGACGGCATCTCTGCACACGTAGTCGACCTTCGTACAGTCTATCCACTGGATAAAGAGGGGATCATCGAAGCGGCATCGAAAACGGGTAAAGTACTACTTGTAACAGAAGATAACAAGGAAGGAAGTATCATGTCAGAGGTCGCAGCAATCATCGCTGAAAACTGCTTATTTGATCTTGATGCTCCTGTTCAGCGCCTTGCAGGACCAGATGTTCCAGCAATGCCATATGCACCAACGATGGAGAAGTTCTTCATGATCAATCCAGATAAAGTTGAAAAAGCAATGCGTGAGCTTGCAGAATTCTAACAAGGAGGTCTTTACATGGCACTTGAACAAATTAAAATGCCTCAGCTTGGCGAGAGTGTTACAGAAGGTACGATTGAAAAGTGGCTCGTCTCTCCTGGAGATCACGTAAACAAGTACGATCCACTAGCTGAAGTGAATACAGATAAAGTAACTGCTGAAATCCCATCTTCGTTCACGGGTGTTATCAAAGAATTAATTGCTGCTGAAGGAGATACTTTGGCTGTTGGTGAAGTCGTATGTACGATTGAAACAGAAGGTGGCGGGACCGAAGAAGCGCCAGCTGAAAAAACAAGCGAACAACCGAAAGAGGAATCTAAATCTGCACCACAACAAGAGCAATCTAAAGCAGCCCCTGCAAAAGCAGAACGTCCAGCGGGTGCTGGTCGCTTCTCACCTGCTGTGTTAAAAATGGCAGGCGAACATGGCATCGACTTAAGTTTGGTCGAAGGATCTGGGAAAGAAGGCCGCATCACGCGTAAAGACCTTCAAAAAATCATTGATTCAGGTGAACTACCACAAGCAAAAGAAGCGCCAGTTGCTGCACCAGTAGAAGAAGCACCAAAGTCTACTCCTGCTGCGCAAACGACGGCTGCTGCACCGAAACAAGACATCCCAACATTACCTGGTGATGTTGAAATTCCAGTTACGGGTATCCGTAAAGCGATTGCAGCAAACATGTTACGCAGTAAACATGAGGCGCCACATGCTTGGACGATGATTGAAGTCGACGTGACGAACCTTGTTCAGTACCGTGACTCGATCAAAACTGAGTTCAAACAAAAAGAAGGCTTCAATGTCACGTATTTTGCGTTCTTCGTAAAAGCTGTTGCACAAGCATTGAAAGAATTCCCAATGATGAACTCGATGTGGGCTGGGGACAAAATCATCCAGAAAAAAGACATCAATATCTCCATCGCAGTCGCTACGGAAGATGCTCTTTACGTTCCTGTTATCAAACATGCGGATGAAAAAACAATCAAAGGCATCGCACGTGAAATCAATGAACTTGCAGGCAAAGTCCGTGCAGGTAAATTGAAATCAGACGATATGCAAGGTGGAACATTTACAGTGAACAATACCGGTTCATTTGGTTCTGTTCAGTCTATGGGAATCATCAACTACCCACAAGCTGCAATTCTTCAAGTGGAATCCATCGTAAAGCGTCCAGTGATTATGGACGGCGGTATGATTGCTGCGCGTGACATGGTCAATTTATGTCTGTCACTAGATCACCGTGTGCTTGACGGTCTCGTTTGCGGACGCTTCTTAGCGCGAGTAAAAGAGATTTTAGAAAACATGACTAAAGAAAACACATCTGTTTATTAAGATGTCGAAGTCGTCCAATTTTTTGGACGACTTTTTGTTTATCTCGAAAAAATCTAGTACACTAGAAAGTGGAATGGAAACGGATTCACGGGGAGGAACGGATAATGGTAGACAACAGGGAACAACCAACTGCTAACGACTGGAAGCAGCTAGTGACGGATTCATTAAAAGGGAAAGACTGGCGGGTACTGACAACGCAAACAGCAGAAGGTATTTCTATAGAGCCTCTTTATTTTGAGCGGACAGACAAGTTGAGAGAACAAGCTTCTACTTTGCATACAATCTGGAATAGTCAGGTAGCGACTTTTACTAAACCGCTAGATTCTATAGAAGTTGACACACGTCCTGTACACCGAGAAGGCGCTGACGCTGTTACCGAATTAGTGGCGTTTTTAACTGCTGCTCATGATTATACAGAGACGCATCATCAGTTGCCGTCACAAGTCGGATTCGCAGTAGATACACATTTCTTTATGGAAATTGCTAAGTTACGAGCGGCACGTCTTGTTTGGCATGCATTTTGTCTGGCGCGAAAAGTAGAACCAACTACTTTACATATATATGCGGAAACATCACTCCGCTCGTATTCACTTTTCGACCCACCTGTTAATTTGCTTCGTAGTGCAAACAGCGCATTTTCTGCAGTCATCGGAGGCGCTAATGCGGTCGCAGTTTATCCATATGACGAATTGACAGGAGCTACAGCTACAAGCGAGCGCCTCGCAGAAAATGTTGTCGAAGTCATTCGTCATGAAAGTTTTGTAACGGCTGTCCAAGACCCTTCAGCAGGAGCATACGCAGTTGAGAGTTTGACAGATCAATTGGCCAATGAAGCCTGGACACTATTTTTACAAACTGTTGAGCTTTCTGTTGAAGAACGCGCACAGTGGTTTGCAGATCGTGCACAAGCATCGTTTACTTTCCAGCTTGAGCGTCTTGCGAAACGCAAACAAGCATTGATTGGAACAACATCGTACGCAAACCCTGTAGATGTCGCAGGTACTAGTGTGTCTGATCATGGCTATAAGCGTCTTGCAGAACCATTTGAGAAACTAAGAAATGAGTTACACTCCTACAGTGATAAAGTTGTTATCATTCAAGCCGGAGAGTATAAAGCATCCAAAGCGCGTGTAGATTATATCAAAGGTGTGCTTTCCGTCTATGGCTGGGATGCACAAGTCATCGATGTAGAAACGTTCCATCAGGTACATGATGCATACGTATATGCAGTAGTTGCAGGAACAGATGAAGATAGTGAAGCCTTTGTAGAGAGTGGACACTCTTTTGAGGGAACACTGAACGTTGCAGGCAATCATCCAAAGCTTGCGGCATGGAGAGAATACGGAGTGCAAGGAGCGATTTATGCTGGACAGTCACTTCTAGAAAAAGGGTCAGAACTTGTTGCAGTCTTCAAAGGTCAGGGGGAAGTCAAATGACAATCAAAACAAACGAAGGAATCTCTATCAAGCCTGTCTACACAGAAGCGGACCTACAAGCAGTGAAGCATGTGAATGATTTCCCTGGAATGGTGCCATTTACCCGTGGACCGTATCCAACGATGTACGTTACAAAACCATGGACGGTTCGTCAATACGCAGGATTCTCAACAGCTGAAGAAAGTAATGCGTTTTATCGTCGTAATTTGGCGATGGGGCAAAAAGGACTTTCTGTAGCATTTGACCTTGCGACGCACCGCGGATATGACTCGGATCATGCACGTGTAAAAGGAGACGTAGGAAAAGCCGGGGTTGCCATTGACTCAGTGGAAGACATGAAAATCTTATTTGATGGAATTCCATTAGATCAAATGTCTGTTTCGATGACGATGAACGGAGCAGTTCTTCCAATTCTTGCATTTTTCATTGTGACCGCGGAGGAACAAGGCGTTACTCCTGAGCAGCTAACAGGAACGATTCAAAATGACATTTTGAAAGAGTACATGGTTCGTAATACGTACATCTATCCACCTGAAATGTCGATGAAAATCATTGCGGATATTTTCGCATTCACATCTCAGCACATGCCAAAATTCAATTCGATTTCAATTTCCGGTTATCACATGCAAGAAGCAGGGGCGACTGCGGACATCGAGCTTGCCTATACACTCGCAGATGGACTGGAATATGTGCGAACAGGTCTAGCGGCAGGTATGGACATTGACCGCTTTGCACCCCGCTTATCGTTCTTCTGGGCAGTTGGCATGAACTACTACATGGAAGTAGCCAAGATGCGCGCTGCTCGTCACATCTGGGCGGAGTTACTTGCACAGTTTAACCCGAAAAACGAAAAATCATTGGCACTACGCACGCACTCGCAAACGTCGGGTTGGAGTTTAACAGAGCAAGATCCATTCAATAACGTGACGCGCACACTTCTTGAAGCGAATGCCGCAGCAATGGGGCATACGCAATCTCTTCACACGAATGCGCTGGATGAAGCGATTGCACTCCCTACAGACTTCTCTGCGCGCATTGCACGCAATACGCAACTGTTCTTACAAGAAGAAGCAAAGATGACGTCTATCATTGATCCTTGGGGCGGTTCTTACTATGTAGAGTCCCTTACAGATGAATTAATCAAAAAAGCATGGGCGCATATCGAAGAGATTGAGGGTCTAGGTGGAATGGCTAAAGCAATTGAAACAGGTCTTCCTAAAATGAAGATTGAAGAAGCTGCTGCAATTCGCCAAGCTCAGATTGATTCGAAACAGGAAAAAATTGTCGGTGTCAACTATCGTAGATTAGATAAAGAAGACCCAATCGATATTTTAGCAATTGACAATACAGCTGTACGAAAATCTCAAATTGAGCGTCTTGCACATGTTCGTCAGACTCGCGATGAAAAAGCTGTCCAGCAAGCACTAGTTGCTTTAACAGACGTTGCGAAGTCGGGAGAAGGCAACCTGTTAGCATATGCTGTGGAAGCTGCGCGTCACCGGGCGACTCTTGGAGAGATTTCCGACGCAATTGAAGAAGTGTCCGGTCGTCACAAAGCAATTATTCGTTCCATCAGTGGCGTGTACAGCTCCAATTATTCAGAAGCACAAGAAGTAGATGACGTGAAACAAATGGCAGAAGATTTCTTAGAAAATGAAGGTCGACGCCCGCGAATTATGATTGCTAAGATGGGACAAGATGGACATGACCGTGGCGCGAAAGTAATCGCGACAGCGTTTGCAGATCTCGGGTTCGACGTTGATATGGGGCCACTGTTCCAGACACCTGAAGAAACAGCGCTACAAGCAGTTGAAAATGATGTACACGTGATCGGTGTTAGTTCACTCGCTGCAGGGCACTTAACGCTTGTACCGGAATTAAAAGAAGAATTGAAAAAGCTTGGCCGTGAAGACATTTTACTCGTCGTCGGCGGCGTTATTCCAAGTCAAGATTACGCATTCTTACTCGAAAACGGAGCATCCGCTATTTTTGGACCGGGAACAGTTATCCCCGTCGCTGCTCAGAAAGTGATTGAAGAAATTTACCGTCAACTTGGCTACGAAGAAACCGGAGTTTCTTCATGAAAAAGTTTGTAAAAAAAATCGAGAAACCAATTGATGTGGCGCAACTTGCGGATGATATTTTAGCAGGTTCCCGCATCGCCCTTGCAAAAGGAATCACATTGCTTGAAAGCCAGCGCAATCAAGACCATGAGCTAGCCCAGACGCTCTTACAAACCGTTCTCCCGAAATCTGGACAATCTCTACGAATTGGGATTACCGGTGTGCCAGGTGCAGGGAAAAGCACGTTCATTGAAACGTTTGGCAAAATGCTTTGTGATGAAGGCCACCGTGTGGCAGTTCTAGCCATTGATCCTACTTCTTCCCGTTCTGGTGGAAGCATTTTAGGTGATAAGACGCGGATGGAGCAACTCGTCAAAGAGCCCAATGCTTTTGTCCGTCCTTCGCCTACTTCAGGAACGCTAGGCGGTGTTCACAAGAAAAGTCGAGAGACCATGCTGCTATGCGAAGCTGCTGGGTTTGATATTGTGCTGATTGAAACAGTTGGGGTCGGCCAATCCGAGACGACTGTCCGTGGTATGACCGATTTTTTCTTGCTTTTGACGTTAACCGGCGCAGGAGATGAGTTGCAAGGGATGAAAAAAGGGATTATGGAGCTTGCAGACGCCATTGTTGTGCATAAAGCAGATGGACCGAACGAAGCATTTGCGAAAAAAACCGTTGCGGAGTATAAACAGATTTTGCATTTTATCCAACCTGCGACGGAAGGATGGACACCAAGAGCTCTACCGGTATCTTCGTATAAGCGAACGGGATTAGAGGATGTCTGGTCGATGATTCAAGAATTTCAACAAATGACGAATGAATCGGGACGATTTGCAGCGCGGCGTGCGTCGCAACAACGGGAATGGTTTCAAAACTCCGTGACGGATGAACTTGTACGTCGTTTCTTTTCAGATGGGACAAAGAAGCAGAAGATGAAAGAGCTTGAGAAGCAAGTGGCAGACTCCAAACTTACCATTGAACAAGCACTCGCTAAACTTTTTACTTCTTAAAGTGACCAAAAGTCTGATACAATACAGCTATAAAGGAGTGTTTACACGATGAGTATGGATTTTAACCTATATATGAATGAAATCGTTACAACAGCACGTAACGAGATGGATGCAGCAGGCTATGAGCAATTACGTACACCTGAGGATGTGGACCGCGCTTTAGAACGCCCGGGTACGACTCTTTTCATGGTGAATTCAGTATGTGGATGTGCGGGCGGTATTGCACGTCCAGCAGCAACACATGCAGTACACTATGATCGTCGTCCAGATCACTTAGTGACAGTATTCGCAGGACAAGACAAAGAAGCAACATTCTACGCACGTGATAAGTTTGGCGACGAGCATTTGCCATCTTCTCCATCTTTCGTACTTGTAAAAGACGGACAGATGGTAGCGGAAGTAGGCCGTCATGAAATTGAAGGCCACGACCCGATGAGTGTGATTGCAAACTTGCAAGGTTTATTTGAAGAACACTGCGAAGAGTATTAAGTTAAGTAGGACTATTTGAAAAGCGTTGAAGTCTCTATTTATGAGGGGCTTTAGCGCTTTTTCTAGTTTAGGAAACTGAGCGGTCGTTCATCGGCTGAAAGTGAAATTTATTCTACCCAAATCACGATTTATTCTACCGAAATCAATTTTAATCTACCGAAGTCAAGTTATGGAAACTAATTTCTAATGTGTATGCCAAGAATCAACGTCAATAACCAAAAAAAGTATCTCCTCTTTAAATTTTTAGAGGAGATACTGATTTTTTAGTAACAATAGCTATTGCCAATGATGAAATCGAGTTGCAAACGCCAGAAACACGCTCCGAAATCCGTCGCACCCGCAAAGGCTGGAATACGCCTTCACCTGCACGCCGGATTTCCTCGGAGTTTCTAGATCGCCGTTCTCCACATCTTAAAGTAAGAAACTTAACCCAAAAACAAACGTCGATAATAACATTGTAATGATCATCAAGTAAATAATAACTTTTCGAAAGGTTTCATTTCGCATCCAAACATCGCTCCTCTAGTTGACTACCCTTATTTTATCAGACACAAAAGAGGTAGCCAACCTTTTTTGAAATCGCTACAATAGAAGATAAGTGTGAAAGGGGATGACGAGGATGAAAAAAGTCGATCACATTGGAATTGCGGTTCATTCAATTGATGAAGCGCTTCCATACTATATAGAAACATTAGGGCTTCCACTGCTGAAAGTCGAAGAAGTTCAAAGTGAGCAAGTGAAAGTGGCCTTCCTTGATGCGGGCAACTTGAAATTGGAATTACTCGAACCATTATCTGAAAGCAGTGCCATCCATGGTTTTTTGGAAAAGAAAGGTCCAGGCATGCACCATATTGCGTTTGGAGTAGAATCTATTCAAGCTAGACTGAATGACTTGAAAGACAACGGGGTACGTCTCATTCAAGAACAACCGAAAGTGGGAGCAGGTGGAGCACTAGTTGCATTTATCCATCCAAAATCTTCTCACGGTGTACTTTATGAACTTTGCGAAAAACAGTCGGAGGCGAAAAACTAATGGATATGTACGATAAAATCAATGAATTGTATGACCGAAAACGCACGATTGAACTTGGCGGTGGCGATGAGCGCATCGAAAAACAACACGAAAAAGGCAAATTAACTGCGCGCGAGCGAATCGATTTATTAGTCGATGAAGGTACATTTGTAGAGTTAAATCCTTTCATCAAACACCGAACAACCGACTTCGGCATGGACAAGCTTGAAGGACCTGGAGATGGAGTTGTCACAGGGTATGGTAAAGTCGCTGGCAAACCAGTCTATTTGTTCTCACAAGACTTTACCGTATTTGGCGGTGCGCTTGGAGAGATGCATGCACTTAAAATTGCAAACGTAATGGATCTTGCAGCGAAAAATGGAGCGCCATTCATCGGACTCAATGATTCTGGCGGGGCTCGTATTCAAGAAGGCGTAGTTTCACTTGATGGATATGGTCAGATTTTCTATCGCAATGCGATCTATTCAGGTGTTATTCCTCAAATTTCTGTCATCTTAGGCCCATGTGCGGGTGGGGCTGTCTATTCGCCTGCAATCACTGACTTTGTGTTTATGACAGATAAAACAAGCCAAATGTTTATCACTGGACCTAAAGTAATCGAAACAGTTACTGGCGAAAAGATTTCCTCAGAAGACCTGGGTGGTTCAAAAGTACATAACACAATCAGTGGGAATGCGCATTTCCGTGGTGCTACAGAAGAAGAAGTGCTGGCAGAAGTACGAAAATTGCTTACATACTTGCCACAGAACAATGAAGAAAAGACGCCAATCATGGAAACACAACCAGAATCGGATGAGCGTCCAGACCTTGCTGATATCGTACCGTTTGAAGCAATTCGTCCGTACGATATTCGCCGCGTTCTTGAGCAAGTGGTCGATGCCGATTCGTTCTTAGAAGTGCAATCTGAATTTGCGCGGAACATCGTAGTTGGGTTCGCACGGATTAAAGGCGAAACGGTCGGACTGATCTGTAACCAACCCAAAGTGATGGCTGGAGGACTTGACATCGATTCATCCGATAAAGCAGCGCGCTTTATCCGTTTCTGTGACTCATTTAACATTCCACTCATCACATTTGAAGATGTGACGGGTTTCTTCCCAGGCATCAAGCAAGAGCACGGAGGGATTATTCGCCACGGCGCGAAGATCCTATATGCATACTCAGAAGCAACCGTTCCTAAAATTACAGTTATCTTACGGAAAGCGTATGGCGGTGCATACGTAGCTTTAAATTCAAAATCTATCGGAGCCGACGTTGTATTTGCTTGGCCAAACGCAGAAATTGCCGTAATGGGACCAAATGGTGCAGCGAACATTATATTTGCGCGTGAAATCGCAGGAAGTCCAGACCCAGAAGCAACGCGTGCTGAAAAAATCGAAGAATACCGCGAGAAATTTGCGAATCCTTACGTAGCAGCATCTATGGGTATGGTAGATGACGTCATCGATCCACGTGAGACACGTATCAAACTTATTCAAGCACTCGAGATGATGCGCACCAAAAAAGAAACACGACCAAAGAAAAAACACGGAAATATCCCGTTGTAAGGAGAGACGCATGACACGACTACTCGAAGAATTTATTGAACTTGTTGAAATTCCATCAGAGACTGGAAATGAACAAATCATTGCACCCGTCTTAAAGACAAAACTTGAAGACTTAGGATTTACCGTTCTAGAAGATGATGCAAAAGAAAAAACAGGCTTCGGTGCTGGAAACTTGATTGCAACAAAACCAGGAGACGCAGCATTACCAAAACTATTGTTCTCCGTTCACATGGATACCGTGACACCAGGGGTAGACATCAAAGCAGTACGCGGGGGTGACCGCATCGTGTCTGAAGGTGAGACGATTCTTGGTGCAGATGACAAAGCGGGAATTGCAGCACTTTTTGAAGCGTTACGTCGCGTAAACGAATCGGAAGCACACCATGGTCAGTTGCAAGTGGTTATCACCGTTGGGGAAGAGAGTGGCTTAGTTGGGGCAAAAGCACTGGACCCATCTCTACTCGATGCTGATTTTGGTTATGCACTCGATAGCGATGGAGAGGTTGGCGGTATTGTCGTTGCAGCACCTTTCCAAGCAAAGCTTTGGACGACCATCACCGGAAAACCGGCACACGCTGGAGTAGCACCTGAAAAAGGGATTTCAGCAATTACAGTCGCAGCAAAATCCATCAGTGCGATGAATCTAGGACGTATCGACGAAGAGACGACAGCGAACATCGGTCGTTTTGAAGGTGGAAAGGCGACGAACATCGTCTGTCCGGAAGTCCATATCTTATCAGAAGCCCGTGCACTGACAGAAGAAAAAGTAAATGCCCAGGTAAAGCATATGGTTGATACATTCGAGACGACTGCAACGTCGCTTGGTGCGTCGGCAGAGACGAAGACAGAATTGATGTATCCAGGATTCTCTTTCAGTGAACAAGATGAAGTGGTCAGCTACGCGAAACACTCATTTGAAGCACTTGAAATTCCAGTATCCATCAAACGGAGCGGAGGCGGAAGTGATGCCAATGTATTCAATGGACTTGGGATCCCGACAGCTATCTTATCTGTTGGCTATGAAGAAATCCATACGACAAACGAGTCGATGCCAATCGCTCAGCTAGAAAAGCTTGCAGATGTTGTGACACATCTAATCAAACGCTAAAGGAGGAAAGCATATGGCCGAACAGGCGAGAATTTTGTTTCATCTAGATATGAATAGTTTTTTCGCTTCTGTTGAACAGGCCTATGATCCCACTTTGAAAGGGAAGCCAGTCGCAGTGGCCGGCAACCCAAAAGAGCGTAAAGGTATCATCATCACGTGTTCCTATGAAGCACGAGCTTACGGGATTTATACAACAATGTCCGTTTGGGAAGCGAAGCGCAAATGCCCTTCGCTTCTTTTCGTTACACCAACATTTGAGCGCTACAGAATCGCCTCACAAGCCATGTTTGCTATCTTGCGCGACTATACCTCCCTCGTTGAACCGGTTTCAATTGATGAAGGGTATGTAGATGTCACAGATATCGTAGAAGGGGCACAAGCTATCAAACTCGCGCATACGATTCAAGATCGAATCAAGCGAGAGCTAGACTTGCCATGCAGTATTGGTATTGCGCCAAATAAGTTTCTAGCAAAGATGGCGAGTGGTATGAAAAAACCAATGGGCATTACGATTTTACGCAAACGCGATGTTCCCCAAGTACTATGGCCACTTGCAGTAGGTGAGATGCATGGTGTTGGTGACAAGACAGAAAAAAAGCTAAATGACAAAGGCATCCAAACAATTGGAGATCTCGCCCGTTTATCTGAAAAACAGGTACAAGAATTGCTTGGTCAACACGGCGAAAAACTATGGAGACGCGCACATGGAATTGACAGACGGCTGGTGGATCCTGACTCAGTCTATGAGCGGAAAAGTGTTGGGAACTCAAAAACGTTGTCCATTGATGAAACATCCAAACTAGCGCTTTTTGCACACATCGACCAACTCTCGACAAAAGTGGCAGACCGTTTAAAAGAAAAAGGCTACGTCGGCTATGTGGTGAACGTTCAAGTGCGCTACCACGACTGGCAGAACAAGTCGAAAAGTCGCACATTTCGAGAATCCATTTATAAAAAAGCTGATATCGCAAGAATTTCCAAGCAGCTGTTTACAGAACTTTGGAACGAAGAGCCTGTTCGACTTGTTGGAGTGACTGTACAGGATTTAAAAGAACCCGGTGAAATCACCGAGCAGTTGACATTTGAATCGTATGAACAAATTGCTAAAGAAGAGCCTGTCCGAAATCTTATAGAAGATTTGCAGAAGAAATACGGGAAAACAAGCATTCAAAAAGGAATTAAACTAAAGAAGAAAACTGGCTCTACATCAAGTTTTAGTAAAGACTTTTTAAACGATCATAGGCGAAAGAAGGACGATTGAATGGAACTACTTTTTCTTGGGACCGGTGCAGGTATGCCGTCTAAACAACGCAATACGACCTCTATTGTTGTCAATCTCGTGGAAGAACGGGGCACATACTGGCTGATTGATTGTGGAGAAGCAACGCAGCATCAGCTTTTGTATACGTCACTAAAACCTCGGCGCATCGAAAAGATATTCATCACACACATGCATGGAGATCATATTTACGGCTTACCCGGCCTACTTGGATCACGCTCGTTCCTTGGTGGTACGGAAAAACTCACGGTATATGGGCCACGCGGAATCGAAGAGTATATCCGGTTGTCACTCAAACTTTCTCGCACTCACTTGACGTATCCACTTGAAATTATTGAAATCGAACCGGGTGTGGTGTTTGAAGATACGGAGTTCCGAGTCCTGACAGAACGATTAGATCATGTCATTCCGTGTTATGGATTTCGTATTGAACAGAATGATCAGCCTGGGACATTGTTAATGGAAAAAGTACGTGAACTTCACGTGCCGAGAGGTCCACTACTTGGACGGTTAAAAGCAGGGGAAGATATCGTGCTAGAAGATGGGCGAGTAGTCAAAAGTGGAGATGTAACTTCACAACCGAAACCAGGATTTACAGTTACTGTTCTAGGTGACACGCGTTTCACTGAATCCTCTATTGCACTTGCTAAAGAGGCGGACATCGTCGTGCATGAAGCAACGTTCGACGATACAGGGAAGAAAATGGCACAAGACTATGGGCACTCGACGTTCCGACAAGCGGCACAAGTGGCAAACGAAGCGCAGGCGAAACATTTAATCGTAACTCATATCAGTGCACGGTTTACAAATGAAAACGAGCCGTCTCTATTAAAGGAACTAAACGAGAGCGGCTGTCCATCTTTTATTGCGTCAGATTTTATGCATTACAAACTGCTGCGCGATGGCAACATTGAATCTTTTACAACTTCCCCTAAATGAGCAGATTGTGTACAGGCTGCTTCAATGCCTTTTACAATCGCCGTATCGAGACCTAGGTCTTTCATTTGTTTCAACCCAGCTTCTGTCGTCCCACCAGGACTCGTCACACGCTTTCTTAGTGTGGCGGGTTTTTCATTTGTCTCTTTCAGCATTGCTACAGCTCCATCTAATGTTTGTAAGATCAGCGCGTTCGCTTGCTCTTGTGGTAAACCGATTTCCTGTGCAGCGCGTTGCAATGCTTCGGTGACAAAGTAGATGTAAGCAGGTCCGCTTCCTGATAACGCAGTCACGGCATGCATCTGGTCATCCTCCATTACCTCGACAGTTCCAATTGCTTCAAACAATGCTTCTACAAAGTGTAAGTTCGATTCTATAACTGTAGGCGTGTGGCTCATAACCGTAGCACTTTTCCCAATTGTAGCGGATGTATTCGGCATAATACGCACAATTGGATGGCCAGGAAAGGCATGAGTCAAGAGCTCTAAATCAATACCAGCTATCACCGACAATACAGTTACATGCTTTGGGAGCAGAGGCTGAATCGCCTGGAAGGCTTGCTGAGCATCTTTTGGCTTCATCGCAAGCACTACATAATCTGCATCCTCTAAGCATGTTGGATGATCTTTCACGAGCTCAATTTTGTATTTTGTTTGTAGGTCTGTGAGCGCTTGATCATCACTCTTATTGGTCACGTACAACGAAAGAGGAGGAAGTTTGGGAGAGTTCACCCACCCGCTAATAATCGCTTCTGCCATTGCACCAGCTCCAAAAAACACAATCTTCATGGAAAACGCCTCCTCAAGTATAATGATTCGAATTATAGAGTTGTCCGTCTAACTTGTCAATGCTACTAGTGACGTCATATTGCATTCATAGTACACTATGAATAACCATTCATTTTAGGAGGCCCAAAATGATTCATACACTAACACTTCCGACTCCTTTTGCTGTTGGAGATGTGCACAGCTATTTGCTTAAAGGGGACTCCTTGACACTTTTTGATGTCGGTCCAAAAACGGAACAAGCTAGGCAACTACTAGAGGCCCAGCTGAAAGATCTAAACGTGGCTCCAACTGATATCGAACAAGTCGTGTTAACGCATCATCATCCAGACCATTCCGGTTGGACAGAGCTTTTTGAGAATGCCTCGTTGCTGGGTCATGCATACAATGATGTGTGGTTTAAACGAGATCAAGCATTTTTTTCCTATCACGACGATTTCTACCTTGAACAATTAAAAGAGGAAGGCGTTCCAGAACACTATCATCATTGGATTGAAAAGATGAGACGGCCAATCCAATTGATGGGAAATCGTCCTTTAGATGGTATTCTTCAAGACGGTGAAAAGTTACCAGGACATCCGGACATCATGGTGCTCGAAACACTTGGACACGCCCAAAGTCAATTATCTTTTTACAATGAAAAGACAAACTGGATGATCGGTGGGGACCACGTGATTGCACATATTTCTTCGAATCCATTGATTGAACCACCCCTCTTAAAATCATCCGGACGACCGAAAGCATTGTTGCAGTATAATGCTTCTTTAAAACGTATGCTCGATTATCCGGTAGAGCAAATCTACAGTGGGCATGGAGATGTTGTAAAAGATGTGCACCCGCTCATTACATACCGCCTCGAGAGACAGCATCAGAGAGCGATGCACGTCCAAACTTTGCTAGGAGATGAATCACTCTCCATCTTTGAATTGACGAAGCGTCTCTTTCCAAAAGTTTACGAAAAAGAACTTGGATTGACCCTGTCTGAGACAATCGGGCAAGTCGACTATCTTTCGGATCTTTCACTAGTAGAAGAAGTGACGAGTGAAGGGGTGATTTATTATCGTAATGCCTAAAAAAGTACTAGTGACAGGCGGTACTAGTGGTCTTGGTCTCTACGTCACGCATCAACTAGTAAAAAGAGGATACAAAGTGACGGTAACAGGGCGTAATGCAGAGGCACTTGCTGATTTACAAACAGTCGGAGTTCGTGCGGTGGCATGGAATATGACGCTGCAACATGAACAGACAGACTGGCCACTTGAATTACTTGAAACAGATTATGATGTTGTGGTCATCAATGCGGGGGTGGGATTTTTTAAAACACACGACACGCTAACACCTGAGGAAATTCGTGAAATGCTAGTGATCAATGTAGAGCTACCGATGTTGCTTGCTCGCTACCATAGTCCGTTCATGCAACAAAAGAACAAGGGGCTGTTACTTTTCATCGGTTCACTAGCAGGTCGAATGGCCTCACCTAAAGCAAGTGTGTATGCTGCCTCAAAACACGCGTTAACTGGTTACGTTCAAGGTCTTCGCATGGAGCTGATGGACTCAGGAGTGGACGTTAGTATCGTGCAGCCAGGACCAATCGATACACCCTTTATCGATAAAACAGATCAATCAGGTGGTTATAAAAAAGCGCTAGGAAAACACATTCTCTCAATTGAACAAGTGGGAGACATTGTCATGCAGCAGCTTGACTCTCCAAAAGGAGAAGTACTGGTACCTGGTCATCTTGGTGCGGGTGCAAAGCTTGCGCAACTTGCCCCGCTGCTATTTGAACGGTACGGTAAACGCATATACGCAAAAAAGTAGAGAGCCGAGGCCCTCTACTTTTTTTATTTCAACCCAATGGTTGCTTTAACATCGACTTCGGCATATTTTTTCAAATCAGCACGTTGCCCAACGAGTGTTCCGATCCATCCTCCTAAGAAACCAGCTGGCACGGAAACAAGTGCAGGGTTTGTAAGAGGGAAGAGAGGTTCACCAGTGAATAGCATCGACCCATCTGCCGCCCATAAGTTCGGGCTTAAAATTACAAGGATAAGTGCTGTCACAAGACCTGTAACAATAGCAGCCAGTGCACCTGTTGTTGAGAAACGCTTCCAGTAGATGGTGTAAATAATCACCGGCAGGTTAGCGGATGCTGCAATACAGAAAGCAAGAGACACAAGGAATGCAACGTTCATGTTTTGAGCGCCAAGTGCCAAAATAATCGAGATAACAGAAACTGCGATCGATGCACTACGTGCTGCAATCATCTGCTCTTTTTCAGTCACTTTTCCTTTTTTAATGATTTGTCCATACAAGTCATGTGCAAATGCAGAGGCGCCGGAAAGCACAAGCCCTGCTACTACAGCTAAGATGGTTGCAAATGCGACAGCCGATACAAAGGATAGCAACAAGTCGCCACCGAGTGCTTCTGCAAGGAGAGGAGCTGCCATATTTCCAGCTGCATTTGCTGCTACAATCTGTTCAGAACCTACAAATGCCGCTGCGCCAAAGCCCAGGAAAATCGTCAAGATGTAGAAAATTCCTACAATCCACGTTGCATAGACGACAGAACTGCGTGCGGTTTTTGCATCTTTTACTGTAAAGAAACGCATCAAGATGTGCGGTAGCCCTGCTGTACCTAGTACAAGGGCAATCATCATAGAGATTGTATCAATTCCATTTGTATAGCGAACACCTGGGTGTAAATATGCTTCCCCGTGTGCTGTCGCTGTTTTCATCTCCGAGAACATCCCTAAGATGTTGAAGTTGAATTTCCAGAGAACGAGGAAAGAGATCACAACTGTTCCGACCATCAAAAGAACAGCTTTGATAATCTGGACCCAGCTGGTTGCAGCCATTCCACCGAACAATACATAAATTGTCATCATAGTACCGACAATCAAAACAGCAATCCAATAATCAATGCCAAGAAGTAATTGAATAAGTGCACCGGCACCTACTAACTGTGCAATCATATAAAAAAGTACGATGGTGATTGTGCTGACCGCTGCTGCGCCCCGTACTTTTTTCTGATTGAAGCGCGCAGCAATCATATCAGCAAGTGTGTAGCGACCAAGATTTCGTAATGGTTCCGCTACGATGTATAAAACAACAAGGTAGGCAACCAAATAGCCGATGGAGAAGAAGAATCCGTCGAAGCCAAATAATGCAATAGCTCCTGCAATTCCTAAGAAAGACGCGGCCGATAAGTAATCTCCGGCGATGGCGATTCCATTTTGCCATCCTGTCAGGCCACCTCCTGCAGTATAGAATTCACTGGCAGAGTTCGTGCGCTTTGAAGCAAGATATGTAACGTATAAGGTCAACCCGACGATAGCAACGAAGAAAAAGATTCCTACTCCACTCATCGTGTCACCTCACCAACTGCATCTTCTTTGATCTTTTCGGCCTCTTTATCAAAGCCATTTGCTTTTTTAACGTAGATCATGCAAAGTGTCCAGGTCATAATAAACAACAGGAATGAATAAATCCATACAAGTGAAATATCACCAATTACAGGGGTGTTTAAAATCGTCGTGTACGAAGTCAGGATGGGCAATGCTAGATACGCTGTTAAAAAGAAAATCGAAATACCTACTATGAATTTGTTTTTTCGTTTCTTGAGAGATTTGAAGTTATTCTGTTCAGAAATCTCTTCATATGGATACTCTCGGGTGTAACCGCTTTCTTTGATAGGTTCCA
Organism: Chryseomicrobium aureum; assembly: GCF_016909155.1. Classification (GTDB taxonomy): domain Bacteria; phylum Bacillota; class Bacilli; order Bacillales_A; family Planococcaceae; genus Chryseomicrobium; species Chryseomicrobium aureum. Next base: position 549,243 of record NZ_JAFBFG010000001.1, on the reverse strand, counting down.
TAAACTGCCTCCTTTTCTATAATGATTCAGTATAATGAATAATTAATCAGAAAACAATGAATAGTTCAAAAACAGAACCTTCTACTTACTTTGAATTCAAGGGTTGGTACTATAGGCCGATATTACTAAAAAATTGCAATAAAAAACCCTCACAACCATCATGTGAGGGAAAGAACTTAAAAACCGCGTTCGTAGGCTTTTGGCGGTACGACAGAACCTGTTAATTGTTCTTGTGCATGAAGGGCCCAATATGGATCACGGAGTAATCCGCGACCAATTGCAACAAATTCTGCATCGCCTTCTGCAATTACTTTTTCTGCTAAGATTGCATCTTCTAAACGCCCTACAGCAATCACAGGAAGTTCGAAAGCTTTTTTATACGCACGTGCAAACCCAACTTGGTAACCAGGTTCATTCGATGGCTTTTTCTGTCCAGGAGGTGCTTCACCACCACTTGAAATATGAAATACATCCACGCCTGCTTCTTTATAACGTTGTGCAATGTCTAGTGCGTGCTCCAAATCATAGCCGCCATCCATATACTCTATCGCTGACATTCGGAAGATAAGCGGCATGTCTGCTGGCATGACCGATTTGACTGCTTGAATCACTTCGACTCCAAAGCGGGCAAGGTCAATTCCATACTCATCCTGTCGCTTGTTGATAGCTGGAGAATGGAACTGGTGGATCAAATACCCATGTGCGCCGTGCAGCTCAATCGCATCATACCCAGCTGCTATCGCGCGTTCAGTTGCCTTTTTAAATTTGTTTACCATCTCGTGTACTTCTTCCGTCGAAAGGGAACGAGGGGTTTTCCAGTCCGCATCCGTTGTTACGGGAACTGTAGAAGAGGAGACCGGTTGTACAGCATCTGTTGCTTTGCGTCCAGCGTGTGCAATCTGGGCGGCAATTTTTGCTCCATTTTTCTTTACACAGGAAACAAGGCGAGCATGTGATTCAATATGTGCATCGTCCCATAATCCTAAATCACGATTTGTGATGCGTCCGTCTGGTTCGACATCTGTCATTTCGACGATAACGAGCCCGACGCCGCCGACCGCACGCGATGTGTAGTGCACAAGATGCCAGTCCTCAGGGTGACCATCCTCTGCCTCAACAGAATACTGACACATTGGTGCCATGATCACTTTATTTTTAAGCTCGAGTTTACCAAGCTTTGCAGGTTCAAATAATTTCGACATATCTCATCACCTTTCTCGGGTATGTTGTTATTATTCCGCATTCTATGAACTTTTTCAAAGATTAGCTACCGAATTTTCAGAAATCACTTATAATAGGGAGAAACTGGAGGTGTCTGAATGAAAGTGCAGTTAAATAACATCCCGAAAAAAGAAAATACGTTATCAAAAGAAGACTATAAGGTGGAACTGAAAAAACTACAATATCATCTGTTAAGTTTGCAACTCACACTCCGCAAACAGCAAGTCGGTTTGATTTTTGTATTCGAAGGAATGGACGCTGCAGGAAAAGGCGGCGCCATCAAACGATTGACAGAGCGACTTGATCCCCGTGGATTTATCGTGCATCCCATTTCTGCATCTCGTCCACACGAAAAACGGTATCATTATATGCACCGCTTTTGGCGAAAATTGCCGATGCATGGACAAATCAGCATTTTCGACCGCTCTTGGTACGGCAGAGTATTAGTGGAACGCATCGAGAAATTTGCAACGAAGCAAGAATGGAAGCGTGCATATAATGAAATCAATGAGTTTGAACGGCTATTGAGTGATGAGGATTATATTCTCGTCAAATACTGGCTTCAAATTTCAAATGATGAACAACTCAGCCGCTTCATCAAACGAAAAAACGATCCTTTCAAACAGTGGAAATTAACAGACGAAGATTGGCGTAATCGGGACAAATGGGACCAGTATGTAGAAGCAGCACAAGACATGTTGGAAAAAACCGATTCAGAGCACGCCCCATGGTTTGTTGTGGCAGCTGATGACAAAAAACATGCACGGTTGCAAGTTTTGAAGAAGGCAATTGATACCATCGAAGCGGAATTGTCTCGCCGTGGAATCGAGTTTCCACCGATTCATGACAAAGAGCTGTCACAAATTATTGGTGAATAAATAATTAAAGTGTTGTATTTTTATAACCTCCATGCTAGTATATGCATATTGATAAATCATTATGCATAAAAATACATGGAGGTTTTTAGTATGAAAAAAGTTGTCTTAGCGTACTCCGGTGGTCTAGATACATCGGTTGCCATTACATGGTTGAAGGAGCAAGGATATGAAGTAGTGGCTGTCTGCCTAGATGTTGGGGAGGGTAAGGACCTCGATTTTATTAAAGAAAAAGCATTGCTTGTCGGAGCCACTGAGAGCTACGTGATTGATGCGAAAGAAGAGTTTGCGACGGAATATGCACTTACGTCTATGCAGGCTCATACATGGTACGAGCAAAAGTACCCACTTGTCTCTGCACTTTCTCGTCCTCTAATTGCAAAAAAATTAGTCGAAGTAGCAGAGCAGGTCGGAGCAACTGCCGTTGCACACGGATGTACAGGTAAAGGAAACGACCAAGTACGTTTTGAAGTTTCGTTCCAGGCCCTTGCACCACACCTAGAAGTAATTGCTCCGGTACGTGAGTGGTCATGGAGCCGTGATGAAGAGATTGCCTACGCAAAAGAAAAGAACATTCCAATTCCTATTAATCTCGATAGCCCGTTCTCCATCGATCAAAACTTATGGGGACGTGCTAACGAATGTGGCATTCTAGAAGATCCGTGGGCGGCACCACCTGAAGACGCATACGATTTAACGAATGCACTTGAAAACACACCGGATACACCGGATGTGATTGAGATTGAATTTAAACAAGGAGTCCCTGTCGCGTTGAACGGGCAAGAGTATCTCTTGAGCGATTTGATTCAAGAATTAAACAAAGTGGCTGGTAAACATGGTGTTGGACGTATCGATCACGTCGAAAACCGTTTAGTTGGTATTAAATCACGTGAAGTGTATGAGATTCCAGGAGCGCACACACTTTTAGTGGCGCATAAGGAGTTAGAAGATATCACACTTGTCAAAGAGCTTGCACATTTTAAGCCGGTGATGGAGAAAAAATTGACAGAACTCATCTATGAGGGACTTTGGTTCTCGCCACTTCGCACGGCATTACAAGCATTTTTGAAAGAAACGCAACAGTACGTGAACGGAACGGTTCGTGTGAAATTGTTCAAAGGGCATGCGATTGTCGAAGGCCGTAAATCTCCAAATTCATTGTATGATGAAAAGCTTGCGACGTACTCAACAGACGATGCATTCAATCACGCTTCGGCAGTCGGTTTCATCGAACTATGGGGTCTTCCAACAAAAGTACATGCAGTCGTGAACAAACAACAGGAGCAGAAGGTGACAGTATGACGAAATTGTGGGGAGGGCGCTTTCAACAGACGGCAGAGGAATGGGTCGATGATTTTGGTGCATCGATCCACTTTGACCAAGCGCTCGTTTTAGAAGATATTACTGGAAGCCTTGCACATGTTCAGATGCTGGCAGAGCAAAGCATTCTATCGCGCAGTGACGCGGAGAAAATCATGGACGGACTTCTAACGCTTCAAGAGAAAGCAAAAAATGGAGAACTTACTTTTTCTGTTGCTCAAGAAGATATCCATTTGAATCTAGAGAAACATTTGATCGATTTGATTGGTCCAGTCGGCGGGAAGCTTCACACAGGACGCAGTCGAAATGATCAAGTCGCTACGGACATGCATCTCTATTTAAAAACACGTACGGAAGAAATCATTGTGCTTATCGAAGACTTTCAAAAGCAATTGGTTTCTCAAGCCGAGCAGCATATTGAAACGATTGCACCAGGATATACGCACCTGCAGCGAGCCCAACCGATTTCTTTTGGTCATCACTTGATGACATATTTTTGGATGCTTGAACGTGACAAAGCGCGTTTTCAAGATGGCTTGAAGCGTACGGACTTGTCGCCACTTGGTGCCGGTGCACTCGCTGGCACGACATTTCCGATTGACCGTGAACGCACAGCAGAATTATTAGGTTTTTCCGGTGTCTACGAAAACAGTTTAGACGCTGTCAGTGATCGTGATTTCATCGTTGAATTTTTGAGTGCTTCGTCACTTCTCATGACGCATCTTTCTCGTCTTGCCGAAGAAATCATTTTGTGGTCGAGCCAGGAGTTTTCATTTATTGAATTATCGGATGCGTTCTCAACAGGGTCGAGCATCATGCCGCAAAAGAAAAATCCGGATATGGCAGAACTGATCCGTGGGAAGACGGGACGTGTGTACGGGAATCTCTTTGGGTTACTGACCGTGTTGAAAGGATTGCCGCTCGCCTACAACAAAGATATGCAAGAAGATAAAGAGGGAATGTTCGATACAGTTCAAACTGTCACAGGTTCATTGAAGATTTTTGCTGGAATGATTCAGTCGATGACAGTGCGCACGGAAACGTTAGAAGCCGCTGTCGAATCGGATTTCTCCAATGCGACAGAGCTTGCAGATTATCTGGCAGCAAAAGGTATGCCGTTTCGTGAAGCACATGACGTGACCGGGCGTCTCGTGTTTTATTGTATCCAGCAAGGCATTTTCTTAAAAGATGTGCCACTTGCAACATATAAAGACTACTCGTCTTTAATTGAAGACGATATCTTTACAGCACTTGCACCGCGCGAGGCCGTCCGCCGCCGTAACTCACTTGGTGGAACAGGCTTTGAGCAAGTCGGTCTTCAAATTCAGAAAGCAAAGGCGTTACTTTAAGTTTTTAAAACTCCTCCAGAAAGAAGACGGGAAGGGTGAGGTGCTTGTCCCCGCTATTCTTTTAGTCTTTGATATTTTGAACTCCTTCAGAAAGAAAGATGGGAGGTGAGGTGCCTGTTTTAGACTCAATTCTGGCAGATGATGAGACTCAGTTCGAGACGAAGTCGAAGAAGTGTGGCTCTTCAACTGCCAAGCTAGAATTGTGGCTGTGACAGGCTCCGTATGAAAGGAAAAAAGCACACCGATAGAAATTTCTTCTACAACCCGAGGTTTGATTCTGTCAAAGAAATAAAAACCAACAGTGGCCGATTCGCTTTTTGAGCGAATCGGCCACTGTTCTTCTTAGTTCTCCACATAATCAACCTCAGACAGCAGACCAAACACATATCGGTACTTCTTTTTACTGAGAAGTGGCAAACACTCATAAATTCGAGTCGGCTCTGCCTCTACCTTTATATCTAGATACTCAAGCATTCTCTCTGTAAGTATCTTGGGGCGGGCTGTGCTAACGCAAGGCCCGATTCATTGTTCGTATAATCACAGTCTAGGACAGCAAGTTTAGACAAACAGACAAGTTACTTTTCAGATTTCTACACACTTAAGAGTCCTCTGCATTTAAATTCATCCAAAAAGAAAGACGGGGGGTGAGGTGCCTGTTTTAGACTCAATTCTGGCAGATGATGAGACTCAGTTCGAGACGGAGTCGAAGAAGTGTGGCTCGTCAGCTGCCGATCTAGAATTGTGGCTGTGACAGGCTCCGTATATCTTAATCTAAGATAGTGCTAACAAATTGTGAGCCTCAATGGTCTATCTGCACTTCCAAACACCTCCTAATTTCACTTTACACCTAGTAAAGCGCTTACCGAATAGGTAAAATGAAAGGGAATACATACAAAACTAACAACAAGAATGAGGTATACTAGATGATTAATTTTCAAGATAAAGTAAGCTTTATCTGGTCAATCGCTGAAGTATTACGCGGACCATACAAACCAGAAGATTACGGAAAAGTGATTTTACCACTTGCCGTATTACGTCGCTTTGACTGCGTACTCGAAAAAACTGGCGGCTCTGAACTTGATCCACAAAAACATGGTGCTAGCGGGGCAGTAGAAGACGAGAAAGTTCGCTTGTCTTCAATTCTCGAAAAATTAAACGACCGATTTGGTACAGAGTTTTCAGAGACTGACTATCTATCACGTGAACAAGTAAAGGAAGATATTTTAAATAGTGATGACATACGTCAAAAAGCTAAAAACAATACAAAAGAAAACTTTAAGTTTGCATTTGAACGCACCTTTATGGACTTTGTCATTGATCGTATGAACACCAACCAAGACTTCTTCATGAAAATCCTTGAGAACCCTGAATTTAAAGCCTATATCATGGAGGATATGATGAATGAAGTGTATGGTGAGGTGAATTCATAATGTGAAAAGTTCAAACAGTCATGTGCCGAAAAATATTGTGTTTTTTGAAGATAAAGAGGCAATGCTCATTAATGATGTTATAGAATTTGACGATAAACAACTAACCCAAATTAAACAGATTTCAAGTGCACATACTAAATTTGAACTGAATGAAATGGATAATGGCTTCAATTTAAAAGACCTAACGTCAGAACAAAAAGCAACCATTCTTCAAGAAAAGAAGAACATTGTAATTTCTGGAAAAGAAGACCCCCAAGAACTATTCGATAAAAAATTGGTTTATCTTACTTTTCATGCTCTTGAGCGTAGCTTCCAACGAGTTCAACAGGAAGTTGCGAATATGGATATTTATATTATTGAGAAAATTATCGAGTCTAATAAAGTTCTGAAAGCACAATACAAAGGGTTCCCTCAACTTTCTTACACACTTCAAACAAAAAATGAAAGTGAAAAATTTAATTCTAGTATTAGCTTTGTCATTCATAATGGGATCGCTCGCAATATTAGGGTAATAACCGTTAGTTTGACAGAATTTAGTGATACTAACACTTTAGGTAAGTCGCGTTCTAATCAATATTTAAGTGATAATCCATTATTAAAAGAGCTTTTGGAGCGACTCTCTACAGATTAAAATCTAACTGTGTGGGTATAAAATATAGTATAATTACTTAAAATAACAAAGTAAGGGGTGAGACATCATGCGTACTACTTTATCGAAGAGTTCTTCTGCTAAGGAGGAAAAAAGGTTGGCACCGGATATACCGATAGTAAAAGATTTAGTTTGGAAAATCTCTGGTACAGAGTACACTATAAAAAATGTCCCTGCCTATGAAATGAATGCCGATGGTCGTGAATTTGTAGATATGAAAATTGTTAATCTTTTATCAATGGTTAGAAATCTTATGTATGCGGATGAAATACCTCATACTGTAGATTTCAATGATATTGCCGATTTAGTCTAAACTCTATCCCATGAACTTTTTAAGTTCATGGGACTTTTTCTTTTTATACGGAGCCTGTCACAGCCACAATTCTAGAGCAGCAGTTCAGGAGCCACACTTCTTCGACTCCGTCTCGAACTGAGTCTCCAGAACTACCAGAATTGAGTCTAAAACAGGCACCTCACCCGGGGTCTTCTTTTCTTGAGGAGTTTTAAATGATAGTGACCAGAAAAAATATGTTCTTTCAAAAGTTACTTGTCTGTTTCTCTCAACTCGCTGTCCTATACTGTGGCTATCAGCTCGATGAATCGGGCCTTGCGTTAGCACAGCCCGCCCCCAAACAAATCATAGAGAGAAAGCTTGAGTATCAAGATAGGTAAGATAGAGGCAAAGCCGACTCGAATTAGTGATTGAATACAACTTCTCAGTAAAAAGAAGTGCTGATAGACGTTTGATCTGTTGTCAGAGGTTGATTTTGTTGAGAACTAAGAAGAACAGTGGCCGATTCGCTCAATAAGCGAATCGGCCACTGTTGGTTTTTATTTCTTTAGACAGAATCGAACCTCGGATGACAGACAAATGCTCTATCGGTGCGTAATCATACGGAGCCTGTCACAGCAACAATTCTAACGCGGCAGTTCAGGAGCCACACTTCTTCGACTCCGTCTCGAACTGAGTCTCCAGCCCTACCAGAATTGAGTCTAAAACAGGCACCTCACCCCGGTCTCTTTTTTTCTTGAGCAGTTAACCCCGACAAATTTTTCCTCGATCAAAAAACATTCCGCACTAGATTAAGAACGTGTGTTCGGTGTATACTAAATCAAACTAGAATAGAAAGGCGGAATTGTTATGTATGAACTACTTGAACCGCGCAAGATTCTTTGCATCGACATGCAAAGCTTCTTTGCAAGTTGTTCTGCAGCCGTCTATGGCCTCGATATCCAACAAGAAGCCATCGCCATCGTTGGCAACCTCGAACAAAAAGGAAGTGTCGTCCTTGCCGCTTCTCCGAGAATGAAAAAACAATTTGGCGTCAAAACCGGTACACGTCGGTTTGAAATTCCAAACCACCCCGCAATACGCATCATCCAGCCGCAAATGGAGCTCTATGTGAAAGTCTCAGCAGAAATTACCCGTTACTTAAATCAACTCGTCCCGATGGAATCCCTTCATGTGTACAGTATCGACGAAAGCTTCATTGACTTAAAAGGCACCGAAAAACTATGGGGTGACCCGTGGGATGTCGCTCGCAAAATTCAAGATGATTTGAAGCGTCAATTTCAAGTCCCTTGCAGCATTGGCATTGGACCAAATATGTTGCTTTCCAAACTCGCACTTGACCTAGAAGCGAAAAAAACTGGCATTGCCGAGTGGACCTACGAAGATGTTCCAGAAAAACTCTGGCCCGTCTCTCCTCTGAGGGAAGTATGGGGAATCGGCACTCGAACGGAAGCTACACTCAACGCTATGGGCATTTTCACAGTTCGCGACCTTGCTCACACCCCGCTCGAGCAACTCGAAGCAAAATTCGGTGTGATGGGGAATCAACTGTATCACCACGCGTGGGGGATTGATCTATCTGAAGTCGGTGCACCCATCATGGAAGGACAGATCAGTTACGGCAAGGGGCAGATCTTGTTCCGCGACTACAACTCCAAAAAAGAAACGATGGCCGTCGTACTCGAAATGACAGAAGACGTGGCACGCCGCCTGCGAGAAGCAGGGAAGGTCGGTCGCACGATGCATATGAGTATCGGCTACAGCAAATTCGGCGGGTTCAGTCGCTCTCTATCGATTGACGAAGCTACCAACCGAACATCTGTCATCTACGCTGCATTTGACCGCTTGATGGACACTTTTTACGATGGCAGTCCCGTGCGTAGAATCGCACTCTCTGTCAGTAACATCGAGGAGGACGATTCCCTTCAATTAAATTTATTTACCCACACTGAACAGATCCGCGAGCAACGGCTCGGCCAAACAATCGATGCACTTCGTAGAAAATATGGTTCGACCGCTGTTTTACGTGCCGTATCCTATACAGCGGACGGTACAGCGCGTTACCGAGCAACTCTTCTTGGCGGTCATAAAAAGATATGATATTTCTATTTTCGAAATTATTTCAGTTGTTCGTCTTCCGAAATGTTTGAAGATTTGCTAAACTAAATAAGGTTTTTAAATTGTACGAGAAAAGGGGAACGAACACATGAGGGTATTTTTAGACCTTGCCTGGTTCTTTAAAGAGAGAAAATGGCACTACGGACTCGGCGTCGTCATGCTGCTGTTTGTGGCATTCTTGACACTGATTCCTCCGCGCATCATCGGAGAAGTCGTCGATGCCATCAATGAAGAACGGCTTACATCACAGCTACTCATGCAGTGGCTCGGTTTACTTGCAGGGGCTGCACTACTAATGTATATTCTCCGCTACTACTGGCGAATGATGATCTTCGGCTCAGCAATTTTGCTTGCTCGTCGTATGCGTCAGACATTGTTTCACCATTTTAGCCGGATGTCCCCTTCGTTTTATCAAAAACGACGCGTCGGAGATTTGATGGCACATGCAACGAATGATTTGTCGGCTGTGCAACAAACAGCAGGGGCAGGCGTGCTGACACTCGTTGATTCACTAGCAACTGGTGGATTTGTGATTGCTGCGATGGCCATCACCATCAACTGGAAGCTGACATTGATTGCCTTACTACCAATGCCCATCATGGTACTGACAACTAGTTATTACGGACGATTGTTACACCAACGCTTCCGTTTTGCACAAGAAGCGTTCTCTGACCTGAACGACAAATCCCAAGAAAGTATTAGTGGAATCAAGGTCATTAAGACGTTCGGACAAGAACAAGAAGATACGGAAGACTTTAAACGTCTGTCACAAGAAGTCGTCGATAAGAACATCCGTGTAGCAAAAGTCGACTCATTGTTCGACCCAACGATTTCACTCATCGTTGGAGCATGTTTCTTCTTAGCGATCAGCTTCGGTACCCAGTTCATCTTAGCGGATGAGATGACAATTGGAGACCTTGTAGCATTCAATACGTATCTTGGCTTACTCGTGTGGCCGATGCTAGCGTTTGGTTGGTTGTTCAACATCGTAGAGCGTGGCCGTGCTTCGTATGAGCGCATCCAGCAACTGCTATCGGAACCAGTCGACATTGATGACCGTGTTGGCGCACTGGAAGTCAAACCTCAAGGTAAAGTAACATTTGCGATTGATGCGTTCTCATTCCCAGGGGATGAGCGTGTGGCCCTTCGTGACGTCCATTTCACATTGGACCGCGGGGAGACATTAGGTATCGTCGGACGAACTGGCTCCGGAAAGACGGCGATTCTAAAACTGTTGATGCGTGAATTTGAAGGATATAAAGGAAGTATCACATATGGCACACACGATATTCGTGATTACAAAAAAGAGAGTCTGCTTGAAGCGATCGGCTACGTTCCACAAGACCATTTCTTATTCTCAACGACAGTTGGGTTGAACGTTGCATTCACAAATGTCAAAGCAAGCCAACAAGAAATCGAACGCGCGACAAAGCTTGCAGCGATTCACGAAGACATCACACGGTTCACGGATGGGTACGACACCATTGTCGGTGAACGAGGCGTCTCTCTGTCCGGTGGTCAAAAGCAGCGTATTTCGATTGCCCGCGCGCTCATGATGCAACCAGAATTGTTGATACTCGATGACTCCTTGTCAGCGGTGGACGCAAAGACGGAAGAGGCCATTTTAGAATCACTAAAAGCAGAGCGAACAGATGAAACAACGATCATCACATCACACAGACTAAGTGCCATTCAACATGCACACCAAATCATCGTGATGGAAGACGGGACCATTAAAGAAAAAGGGACCCATGACGAATTAATGGCTCAACAAGGCACGTATTTCGAGATGTACCAGCTCCAGCAGCTCGAGTCACTCGTAGAGCAAGGAGGCGACATCCATGGATGAGAAAATGCCCAAACTGACCGGGAAAATGCAGTGGCAAGTCGTAAAACGTTTACTACGCTATTTACTCCCACATAAAAAGATGTTGGCGATTGCCCTCGTTCTACTTACTTTGACAGTCGTAGGAGATCTGGTCGGGCCCTATTTAATTAAAATCTACATCGATGACTATTTAACAGTCGGTTCGTTCCCGCAAGCAGCCATTATTGGGCTTGCTGCAGGATATCTTTTCATTCAGATCAGTAATGTCGTGATCAGCTATTTCCAACTGATGACATTCCAAAAACTTGCATTGAAAATTATCCAGACGATGCGAATCGATGTCTTCACGAAGGTACAGGGGCTTGGCATGCGCTATTTCGACCGCACGCCTGCCGGAAGCATCGTATCACGTGTCACGAACGATACAGAAGCCATCAAGGATATGTTTGTCAGTGTACTTGTCGGATTCGTCCAAGCCGGATTCTTGATCATCGGGGTCTACATTGCGATGTTCTTGATTAATCCGCAACTCGCACTGATGGCGACATTGTTGTTACCGATTTTAGGATTTATCATCTACACGTACCGTAAACACAGTTCCGTCGTCTACCAAGACCTTCGCGAACGTCTTTCGCAACTCAATGCAAAACTTGCAGAATCCATTTCTGGAATGGGCATGATCCAAGCATTCCGCCAAGAAAAACGTTTGAGAGATGAATTCAGCGAAATCAATGACAAGCACTTCCAAGCAGGAGGCCGCAATATCAAGCTCGACAGTTTGCTTCTTCGTCCAGCCATCGATTTGGTGTACGCATTGGCTATTATCCTGGTATTGAGTTATTTCGGAATCACGTCTTTCTCGAACCCGGTTGAAGTCGGGGTGATCTATGTATTTGTTGCCTACATCGACCGTTTCTTCGAGCCGATCAATCAAGTGATGCAACGACTTTCGATTTTCCAGCAAGCTATCGTTGCTGCTTCACGCGTATTTAAACTGATGGACGAAGAAGATATGGCACCGGCACAGGCGAACAATCCTGCTGCCAAAATACTCGACGGAAAAATCGAATTCCGCAATTTGACGTTCTCGTATGATGGACGCCAAGACGTACTGAAGAACATTTCGTTCACTGCGGAGCCTGGACAGACGGTCGCCTTAGTTGGGCACACCGGAAGTGGGAAGAGCTCGATCATCAATTTGTTGATGCGGTTCTACGAATACGAAAACGGGGAAATCCTCATCGATGGACATTCTTTAAAAGACTTTCCGATGAGTGAGTTACGAAAGAAGATGGGGCTTGTGCTCCAGGATCCATTCTTATTCTACGGCGACATTGAAAGCAATATTCGCCTCCATGCACCAGAGATGACGAGCGCACAAGTGCGTGCTGCTGCAGAGTTTGTGCAAGCGGACAGCTTTATACGCGCACTGCCAGATGGGTATCAGCAAAAAGTGACAGAGCGCGGATCAACATTCTCAAGTGGACAGCGCCAACTGGTTGCGTTTGCGCGCACCATGGCAACAGACCCGAAAGTATTGATTCTAGATGAAGCAACAGCCAACATCGATACCGAGACAGAAGTGGCGATTCAAACGAGTCTTGAGAAGATGAGAAAAGGCCGTACGACGATTGCTATCGCACACCGACTCAGCACGATTCAAGACGCAGAACTGATTCTTGTTTTGCACCAAGGAGAGATCGTTGAACGCGGCACGCACCAAGAACTGATTCGTCAAAAAGGGCTCTATCACAAAATGTATCAGCTTCAAAATGGAATTGTCGAAGAACAAATGTCATAAAACTGTCATGAGCAAGAGTAGGGTGTAAAGAGGAAAAGTCTGATACGATGGATGTAGTTTAGCTGAAAGGGTGATTTTTTTGGCAACCGATGTGACCATCTGGCTTGCTTTTGGTGCAGGTTTCTTGAGCTTTGTCTCCCCGTGTACCTTGCCTCTTTACCCGGCTTTCTTGTCCTATATAACAGGGATGACGATTGAAGAGATCAAAACAGATAAAAAGAAAATGCAACGAAGAGGGATGTTCCATACATTGTTCTTCTTGCTTGGTTTTTCCGTTATATTTATAGCATTAGGTTTTGCAACAACGTGGCTTGGTACATTCTTTATTCAATACGGTGACCTCATCCGTCAAATCGGCGCTATTTTGATTATCGTATTTGGATTACTTGTCGTAGGAATCTTTAAGCCGGAAATGCTGATGTCTGAAAAACGACTACAATTTAAGAATCGACCTTCTGGTTATTTAGGCAGTAGTTTGATCGGGATAGCGTTTGCAGCTGGATGGCAGCCATGTACAGGGCCGATCCTTGCAGCGGTTCTTGTAATGGCTGGATCAAACCCTGAACTTGGTGTGTGGTATATGGTCGCCTACGTACTCGGCTTTGCCATTCCATTCTTCTTGCTATCCTTCTTTGTGACACGCACGGACTGGATGCGCAAAAACAGTGCAAAATTTATGAAGGTCGGCGGGTACATCATGATTGCACTTGGTGTAGTGTTATTCTTTGACGGACTGACATGGATCATTCGTGTGTTAACACCAATCTTCGGTGACTTTACAGGATTTTAAGGAAGTGGAACTATGAAAGACATTCAATCATTCGATGCGTGGCAAGAGGCGTTCGAGTCGAACCCAAAAGGACTGCTGTTTGTGAAGACAGACGGTTGTTCCGTCTGTGAAGGCTTGCGTCCGCAAGTAGAGGCTATTGAAGACGACTATCCAACAGTTCCATTTTTTAAAGTGAATATCGCCCAAGTACCAGAAGTGGCCGGTCAATTATCACTTTTCACAGCACCCGTCGTGATTTTATGGGAGTCCGGAAGAGAAGTGCAGCGTTTTGCGAGATTTGTTCCGATGCAAGAACTACAATTTCGATTAAAGTTGCTTGACGGAGGATCTGCTGATGTTTGACTTTATTTCTGAAGAACTGCTTGTGACCTTGTCACTTGTCAGTGCAATCGTGATGGGGACGCTTCTTACAATCGTCCGCAGTCGCGCTGCGAAAAAGCCAGCGAGTGCAAAAAAGATTTTGCTACCACCGCTATTCATGTCTACAGGAGCGTTGATGTTTTTGTTTCCATTCTTCCGTGTCCCGTGGATCAACGTACTGGAGGCACTGGCAGTCGGCGTATTGTTTTCATTTTTACTTGTTAAAACGTCCAATTTTGAAAAACGTGACGGCGAAGTTTACCTAAAACCTTCGAAAGCGTTCATTTTTATTTTATTTGGACTTCTCGGTCTGCGGATCGTACTCAAGCTTGTACTAAGCAGCGAAATCGATGTCGGTGAACTAAGCGGCATGTTCTGGTTACTGGCATTTGGAATGATTGTGCCATGGCGATTGATGATGTACAAAAAATACAAAGCTCTGACTTAAAAAAAGACCGTATCACTCAGTTTTTGAGTGGTACGGTCTTTTCTTGATGAAAATACACTTCATACGGTGTCAAATCGATTTCTAATTCATCCATCTTTTTACGCAAGAATTTGTGATCGCGTTTGGGAGTCGCTAGAATATACCCACGGATTAATAATTCTTGCGTGATGGCGTCGGCATTTTCTTCTAATGCCAATTGTCCAATACGTCCTGCAATCTTTTGTTTGGCAACTGGGCGGAAAATTTCCGGAACCGGTGCCACGAGTTCGTTCAATAATGCTTTTTGTTCTTCAGACCATAGATGAATCGTCTTATCAACATAATAAGATTCCCAATCCAGGTCGGATTTACCGTCTTCTTTCGGGAGTGCCTTTAAAAACTTGCGGAACATGAAATAGCCACCGATTGCCATCAACGTGATCAAAACGACGACCCAAAATAGGATAAACCATAAAAACCAGCCTTCTAACACAGTTGTTCACCTCGAGTTAAGTATACAAGGTTCTTGAAGAAAATTCACCTCGAGGTATCCCTTTTTTCACGTGCGCTCTATATAGCGTATGAAGGAGGTGATACACATGGCATCGTATCAACTTAGAAGTGCGTCATTCCGCCTCGTCTATGATGACGGAATGACAGGAGATGGCAAGCCGAAACGTCACACGAAGAGTTATACAGGGATTGATTCGTCTCTACCTGCAGATCAGCTGTTCCAAGCAGCTGTCACAATCTCTTCACTTTCAGCAAAAGAATTACTCGCAGCACAAAAGCAAGAAATGGAAGAAATTATCTAACCAAGAAGGGAGGCCCTTTAAATGGCCAAAACATTACAACTTGAATTCGGCAACGCTGCGGGCAAGAAAGTAACAGTAGCTGTCGAAGAGCCACGCGACAACTTGACGGTACCAGAAGTAGAAGCCGCGATGCAACAAATCATCACGTCACAAGTGTTCTTGATCGACACCAATCCAGTGACAGAAGCCGTGTCCGCTCAAATCGTCGACCGCAACGTCCAGCAGTTATTTTAACGAACTTCCCTCCTCCGATTCGGGGGAGGGTTTTTTAAAAGGAGGAGACTATATGGAGCAATGGATCGCACTTGTGCAAGAGATCGGCTTTCCCGTCGTGGTGTCGTTTTACTTACTACATCGAATCGAATCACGACTTGAAGCCATTCGAGATGTACTAGTGGCAATCAACCCTGTCACAAAAGTGTAAGAATCAAACGATTGAACACTCCTCATCCCTCGGCTATCATTAGAAAGAGACGAGGAGTGATTCAGTTGAAGAAGATTGCAGTAGTAATGAGTCTTGTCATGTTGTTACTGGCTGGTTGTGGTGGCTTTGAAGCACAGACGGACTGGGAAGTAGATTCGTTCTCGGTGACCAATCACCGTGGGGAGGACGTTTCTCTTGAAGATTTAAAGGGGACCATCTGGCTCTCGACCTTCATTTTCACGAATTGCAATACCATCTGTCCACCGATGACCTACAACTTGACAGATATTCAAGAAGAACTTGAAGCAGCGGGTGTGGAAGAGTATAAAATAGTAGCGTTCAGTGTGGACCCAGCTGTTGATACACCGGAAGTGCTTACTTCTTACTTAGAGATGTATGATGTTGCGGATGAGTCGAAATGGGAATTGTTGACGGGCTACGACCAGACGTTTATTTCACAACTTGCACGGAACTCGTTTAAAGCCATTGTACAAAATGATCCGAATTCAGACCAAGTCATTCATGGAAGCAGTTTCTACCTTGTTGATCAAGAAGGGATTGTCGTGAAGAACTATAGCGGTGTGAGCGAAGTACCCGTTGAAGAAATCGTTGAAGATATGGATGCATTATCAAATTAAGACTGTCCCGTAGCGGGCAGTTTTTTTATTTGAAAGTTTATAGTATGATGGGACAAGCGAAATGAAAAGGTGAACGGATATGAAAAAACAACAAAAATCCAAATTAAAATCACGCATCTACTTCCGTTTGTGGGCACTTCTCTTGTTTTTGCCTATCATGGTTGTAGCCTATTTTATAAGCGTTATTGGCTGGCATGAGCTGCGGAATATCGCATGGACTCATGAGATCGGCCAATTTGTCGACTCAAAAGTCATCGAATTCCGCGATCCCGAAATTCCTGAGGAGTACGTTGCGGTCTATCAATCTGCAGAACTTGAATACGGCGTGCCGTGGCAACTACTTGCTGCCCATCACCGGATTGAGACGCGTTTTTCAACGATGGATCCACTGTTGTCACCAGTTGGTGCAGAAGGGCATATGCAGTTTATGCCATGTACATTTGTTGGCTGGACGCATCCGACGTGCGGGGGACTAGGGGAAGGGGAGATTCCTGAAGAGGAAAAGACAGATCCTGAAGTGATTGCGTATTACGGGGGATATGGTGTGGATGGAGACGGGGATGGCATTGCTGACCCGTACAATATCACCGATGCGGTCTATAGCGCTGCCAATTATTTAGGATCAAACGGTGCTGCAGACGGAGACTTGGAATCAGCCATCTTTTTATACAACCGCAGTGATCAATATGTAGCGGATGTCCTTCATTTTTACTCCTTGTACAAAGAAAACTATCCTGAACAAGTCACCCAAGCCAAGTAAAAGCCTCCCAGATTCGGGAGGCTTTTCATTATGCTTTACGCATAGATTTTAAAATGAATGATACGATGAACACTACGATAATAGCACCAATCAATGCTGGAATAATCGCGATGTCCGCTATTACAGGACCTAAATCAGGGAAGAGTAGTCCACCTACCCAAGCACCTACGATACCTGCGATGATGTTTCCGATAATACCACCAGGAATATCTTTACCAAGAATAAGTCCAGCTAACCACCCGATGATACCGCCTACGATTAAGTATAAAATGAATCCCATTTTCCTTCACTCCTTGTCTAATGTTAGTGTATGAGTACACTCTTTAAATAACCTAAGACAAGAAAGTATAAACCTTTTTCTTAAAAAATTATTTTACGACCGCACCTAATGTCGATGCAAAGTGCCGGAGAGCCCATTCGTGGCCTTGTGGATCAAAGGATGCGACTGCATCTTGATGAATGACGATCGAGTATCCGAGATTGTAAGCATCGACGGCTGTATGAAGAACACAGATGTCTGTACAAACCCCTACTATATGAACTGTATCTACTTTTCGCTCGCGTAAGTATTGATCAAGGTTCGTGCCAGCAAATGAACTATAGCGACGCTTGTCCATCCAATAGACGCTCTGCTTATTCGTTTCATAAAATGAAGCAAGTTCACCATACAAATCGCGCCCGGAAGTTCCTTCTATATTGTGTGGAGGAAAAAGTTTTGTTTCCGGATGATGCGGATCATCTTTATAATGTAAATCAACGGGGAACACAATGACTTTATTGCTGCTAGCAAATTCTTCACATAACGCTACGATTTTACCCTCGATCGCTTGTCCTGGTTTGCCACAAGTCAAAGCACCATCATCTGCTACAAAATCTACTGTATAATCAACTACGAGTAAAGCTTCTTTCATTTTTACCACCCTTTCAAAGGAAAATATTTTTCAAATGTTCTGAAAGATTGTATACTAAAAACAAAAGGAGGTACACAACTATGGATCAGGAGATGCATAAGCGTTGGACAAAACACGGCATGTGGTTCGCTGCACTTCACAGTCTGTTCGTTGTTACTCTCGCCTTTGACTTTATTCAATTTTACTAAAAGAGTGGAAGAGCTTTCCACTCTTTTTACTGTGAGGAGATAGTTATGGATACTTTAAAACACTTAAACGCGACACGTGACAAACTGATTCAAGAACTTCATACCGTTTCTGAGCAAGACTTCAATCGAAAACCAGACGCTACTACTTGGAGTCCAAAAGAAGTAAGCGAACATATTGCGTTGATGGATAGGTACATCGCATCCTTGATGAAAAAAGGAAAGACCGAGGAAAAGAAAACAGTTAAAAAACCGATTCGCTTCACAACAGTTCGTAGCCTCAAAGTGCATGCACCAGCACCTGTCGACCCACAGGCTGCCGAGAAGTCAAAAAATGAGATACTCAATCTATTGTTCGAGTCTCGGATGGATGTGCTTGAGATGTACAAGAGCTTTTCACGTGAACAGAAAAAGCAACTCGCGATGAAACATCCTGTGTTTGGCTATCTATCCTTGGAACAATGGTTTGATTTTCTTGGGTACCACGAACTCCGCCATGTGAAGCAGCTACAAGAAGTCCGAAAACAATTAAAGATATAAACAATACTTATCAAGATTTATAATTTTAATGTAATTTACTTATCAATCTAGGTAGCGTATGATTAATAGTGGAGAAAAGCGACATATGTCTCTTTCAAGATTGTAAAGGAGGAAACACGATGGCAAAAAGTAACTTACACCAAAGCCGTGCTTCATTCGAAGTCAATGGCAAAACGTACAACTACTACCGTCTGAAAGCTTTAGAAGAAGCTGGAATCGCAAACGTTTCACGTCTGCCGTATTCAATTAAAGTTCTTCTTGAGTCTGTACTTCGTCAATACGACGGGTATGTGATCAAAGAAGATCACGTTGGCAAACTAGCAAACTGGGGCAAAGAAAACGACCCAGAAGCAGAGGTACCATTCAAACCTTCACGCGTTATCCTTCAAGATTTCACAGGAGTTCCTGTAGTCGTTGACCTTGCTGCATTACGTTCAGCAATGGCTAAAATGGGTGGAGACCCATCAAAAATCAATCCTGAAATCCCAGTGGACCTTGTAATTGACCACTCAGTTCAGGTTGATAAATACGGTACAAACGATGCGCTTCGTATAAACATGGAGCTTGAGTTTGAGCGTAATGCAGAGCGTTACCAGTTCCTTAGCTGGGCACAAAAAGCATACGACAACTACCGTGCAGTTCCACCAGCAACTGGTATCGTTCACCAAGTAAACTTAGAGTACTTAGCGAATGTTGTCCATGCTGTTGAAAATGAAGACGGTACATTTGAAACATTCCCAGATACATTAGTCGGTACAGATTCTCATACAACGATGATCAACGGTATCGGTGTACTTGGATGGGGTGTTGGTGGTATCGAAGCTGAGGCTGGAATGCTTGGTCAACCTTCCTATTTCCCAATCCCAGAAGTTATCGGTGTACGTTTAGTTGGAGACCTTCCAAACGGAACGACTGCAACTGACTTGGCACTTAAAGTAACAGAAGTTTTACGTAAAGCTGGCGTAGTTGGTAAATTCGTTGAGTTCTTCGGACCTGGCGTTGTTCAACTTCCACTTGCTGACCGTGCAACGATTGCCAACATGGCTCCTGAGTACGGTGCTACATGTGGTTTCTTCCCAGTTGACGAAGAGGCACTTGACTACATGCGCTTAACTGGCCGTGAAGACGAGAACATTGAAGTCGTGAAAGCTTACTTACAAGCAAACGACATGTTCTTCACAGCAGATTCAGTTGAACCAACATACACAGACATCATTGAATTAGACCTTTCTGCAATCGAACCAAACCTTTCAGGTCCTAAGCGTCCACAAGATTTGATTCCACTTTCAGCAATGAAAGAAGAATTCAACAAAGCTGTAGTCGCTCCACAAGGAAACCAAGGTTTCGGTCTTTCAAAGAAAGAGTTCGCAAAAACTGCAGAAATCGAGCTTGATGGCAAAGAAGTAACGATTCCTACAGGTGCTGTTGCAATCGCTGCAATCACTTCTTGTACGAACACTTCCAACCCATACGTAATGCTTGGCGCTGGTCTTGTAGCAAAGAAAGCAGTTGAAAAAGGATTAACTCCTCCTGCTTACGTGAAGACTTCATTAGCACCAGGTTCAAAAGTTGTAACAGGCTATCTTCAAGATTCAGGACTGCTCGCACCACTTGAGCAAATCGGCTTCAACTTAGTTGGATACGGCTGTACAACATGTATCGGGAACTCAGGACCACTTCTTCCTGAAATCGAGAAAGGCATCATCGATAACGATTTACTAGTGACTTCCGTACTTTCTGGTAACCGTAACTTTGAAGGCCGTGTTCACCCATTAGTAAAAGCAAACTATTTGGCTTCACCACCACTGGTTGTGGCGTATGCACTTGCAGGTACGGTTGATATCGATCTTCAAAACGACCCAATCGGTCAAGACAAAGACGGGAACGACGTATTCTTCAAAGATATCTGGCCAACAACTGAAGAAGTGAAAGAAGCTGTTCACTCTACAGTAACACCTGAATTGTTCCGCAAAGAGTACGCACGCGTATTCACAGAGAACGAAGAGTGGAATGCAATTGAAACTCCAGACGATGACCTGTATGCGTTCGATGAGAACTCAACATACATTCAGAACCCACCGTTCTTCGAAGGTCTATCGAAAGAGCCACAAGACATTCAAACACTTGCTGGACTTCGCGTTATTGCGAAATTTGGCGATTCAATTACAACAGACCATATCTCTCCAGCCGGAGCGATTGGTAAAGACACACCAGCAGGTCGCTACCTTCGTGAGAATGGCGTAGAGATCCGTGACTTCAACTCATACGGTTCACGCCGTGGGAACCATGAAGTCATGATGCGTGGTACGTTTGCAAACATCCGTATCCGTAACCAAGTAGCACCAGGTACAGAGGGCGGTTACACGACGTACTGGCCAACTGGTGAAATCATGGCAATCTATGATGCAGCAATGAAGTACCAACAAGATGGTACAGGACTTGTTGTTCTTGCTGGTAAAGATTACGGTATGGGTTCTTCTCGTGACTGGGCTGCGAAAGGTACAAACCTTCTAGGCATCAAAACAGTTATCGCAGAAAGCTATGAGCGTATTCACCGTTCAAACCTTGTCATGATGGGCGTGCTTCCACTTCAATTCATGAAGGGTGAGAGCGCAGAGACACTTGGTTTGACTGGAACTGAAGAGATCAGCGTGAATATCGCAGAAGGCGTTAAACCACGTGATATCTTAACTGTTACTGCAAAAGCAAAAGATGGTTCTGAAAAGACATTCCAAGTACTTGCTCGCTTCGACTCTGAAGTAGAAGTAGATTACTACCGTCATGGTGGTATCCTTCAAATGGTACTTCGTAACAAAATGTTAGAAGCATAAGTTTTTAAACAACCTCTCTCCACTTCGGTGGGGAGGGGTTTTGTTATGCCAAAAACACAATATAAGTGAGTATAATAACGCAATTCACATAAAGTTATATTTAAATAATTTTAATAAAGTAATACATTATATTTGAATAGTACTATCTTTTCGCTAGAACTAACTTGTATCATGTATACTGTTACTTGAGGTGAAGCAACTTGAAAAGTACAAAATTAATTGAAGTGCGCTACGCAGAAACGGATCAAATGGGTGTCGTCTATCACGCCAATTATTTAGTTTGGTTAGAGATGGGCCGCACACAATTGATAAAGGATTTAGGATTCGATTATGCGGGACTTGAGGAAAAAGGATTTCTATCGCCGGTTCTCGATGTATCCATTCAATATAAACAAAGTGTCAGATACGGCGAGACAGTGACGGTTTCAACTTGGATAGACTCGTATAGTCGTTTGAAGACGATTTATGGATATGAAGTGGTCAAAGAGGATGGGACGGTTGCAGCAACGGCTAAAACGATTCATACCCTTGTAGCGAAAGAGACGTTCCGCCCTGTCCCTTTATCTAAGGTAGATAAAGAATGGCATGAGGCATATGAGAATGCGTGTGTGAATACATAATGGCATTCGGAATCACGCGTGACGAGCTCGTACAATGGAAGTCAAAAATACAGCAAGGAGAAATTGCTTTTTTAACGCATTATTGGATGGACCCACGATTCCCAGGGTCTACCTCTGTCACAAAAGTAGGTGCCCAAGATATTGATCAACTGGCTAAGTGGGGAGAACAATATGGCTTGAAAAAGCAATGGATCGATCGAAAAGAATCGTATCCCCACTTTGATTTATTTGGGGAATGGCAGGAGAAGGTATTGCGGCTAGAAGGCATCGAGGATCAATATGCAAAATTTTTAGAGAAAAAGGATCGCACCCTCTAAGGGTTACGATCCTTTTTTATAGTCAAATTCAATTTCTTTTCGGTCTTCATTTAAGTGGACATGCAAACCATGTCCATCGAAGTACCATAAGTCGCGTTCTTCGATATAAAAATGAATGCCATTTTCATCTTGTTGGATAGCTGCTTCATCCGGCTCTGCTTTTGTCATACCAAGCGTAAATCCTTCATGAAGTATGCTGCTACCGCCGTACCGTGCGTAAAATTGAATCCATTCTCCCGAGCGCGCTTCCATTTCCTGCACGAACCACTCGAGTGCTTGTTGTGAAATTTCGATTTTCATCTGTATCACTTCCTAGATCCACGTTATTTTTGGTTCTGTTCCTTGACGAATTCGTGTGATGTTCGCGCGATGACGATACACGATGAACACCAACAAGACGCTTATTAACAGAATAAGTGGAACGTCCGGTCGAATCAAGAAATGTGACCCGACCGCCATCAAAAAGGCGATGAGTGAAAGTAAAATTGATGTCAGAGACACCATCTTTGTCAGTTTTAACAATAAGAAGAATAATCCAAGTAAGATCAAGAAGAACAACCAGTTATAGCCGAGTAATACACCCGCAGAAGTCGCAACGGCTTTTCCACCTCGAAATCCTGCAAACACAGGATACATATGGCCAATGACCGCAACCGCACCTAAAACCAATGGATGAATGCCGACGTCTGCGAATACTGGCAATGCAACGAGCAATACGGCAGCTGTTCCTTTTAAAATATCGATCAGTGATACAATCAGACCCGCGGGTTTACCGAGTACGCGGAAGGTGTTTGTCCCTCCGAGGTTCCCACTCCCATGTTCACGAATGTCGGTTTTGAAGAAAATCTTTCCTATAATAAGGCCTGTCGGAATAGACCCGAGTAAGTAGGCAAGTAAAAGTACTAGTGCTGTAGTCATGGCAGTCTCCTTTAAATGTCTCTTTTGCTACTAGTAGTGTACCATATTCGAATTTTGATTGGACATACTGCATTGCAATCTTTTCACTGTTTCTTTACACTTATAGAATGACGGTCTAGCGGTTGACAGCACTGCTAGACAAGCGTATCGTTAAAAATAGAACGCATGTTTGATAGGGGAGAACAACTTGGCAAAACAGACATTAACAGCCTACACAGATGATGATATTCAAGTATTAGAAGGTCTCGAAGCCGTCCGCAAGCGTCCTGGGATGTATATCGGCTCGACAGATACACGTGGTTTACACCATTTGGTCTACGAGATTGTCGATAACGCAGTAGATGAGAGCTTAGCTGGATTTGGCACACAGATCGATGTAACGATACATGACGACAACAGCATATCCGTTCGGGATTACGGACGCGGTATGCCTACAGGAACACATAAAACAGGGAAACCGACAGCAGAAGTAATTTTCACCGTACTGCATGCCGGAGGGAAATTTGGCCAAGGCGGTTATAAAACGAGTGGAGGCCTCCACGGGGTAGGTGCTTCTGTAGTGAACGCACTCTCCAGTGAGGTAGAAGTCGAGATCCACCGGGACGGCAAGAAGTTCTATCAAAAGTTCTCGCACGGCGGCAAAGTCGAAGTGGCGCTGCATGAGACGGGGAAGACGAAAGAGACGGGGACACTTGTCCGTTTCTTGCCGGATGATACGATTTTTTCAGTCACAAAATATAATTTCGAAACATTAAGTGAGCGTCTCCGTGAGTCCGCCTTCCTATTGAAAGGATTGCGCATCACATTAAAAGATGAGCGTACAGACATTGAAGAAGTGTATTTCTATGAGACAGGAATAGAAGCGTTCGTTGGTTATTTGAACGAAGAGAAAGATACACTTCATAATGTATTCTATATGGAAGGTATTCAGTCTGAAATCGAAGTGGAGTTTGCCTTCCAGTTCAATGATGGCTACTCAGAGACCATCTTGTCATTCGTTAACAATGTCAGAACGCGCGATGGCGGAACTCATGAGACAGGTGCGAAAGCAGCACTGACACGTGTGTTCAATGACTATGCACGTAAGACGGGCTTGTTGAAAGAAAAAGATAAAAACTTAGATGGGTCCGATGTCCGAGAAGGTATCGCGGCTATCATCTCTGTCCGCATCCCCGAAAATATGTTGCAGTTTGAAGGGCAGACAAAAGGGAAGCTTGGAACGAATGAGGCACGTAGCGCAGTGGATACGGTAATCTCTGAAAAGTTGCAATATACTTTAGAGGAAAATGCTGAACTGACAGCTTCCTTGATTCGAAAAGCAATTCGTGCACAACAAGCACGTGAAGCAGCCCGAAAAGCACGTGAAGAAGCAAGAAGCGGCAAAAAGCGCAAAAAGAACGACACATTACTATCGGGTAAGTTGACTCCTGCTCAGTCACGAAATGCAAAACGCAATGAATTGTATCTCGTGGAGGGAGATTCTGCAGGTGGTTCAGCCAAGCAAGGGCGTGACCGCACGTTCCAAGCAATCTTGCCACTTCGCGGAAAAGTCATCAATACTGAAAAAGCCAAATTGATCGACATCATGAAAAACGAAGAGATCTCTACCATCATCCATGCAATCGGCGGTGGCGTCGGAGCAGACTTCAACGTTGAAGACATCGCGTACGACAAAATTGTTATTATGACCGATGCCGATACAGATGGTGCACACATTCAAGTATTGCTACTCACATTCTTCTACCGCTATATGAAACCTTTGATCGAAGCAGGCAAAGTGTATATTGCACTTCCTCCATTGTACAAAGTGTTTAAAGGTGCCGGGAAAAAAGAAGTGAGCACATATGCTTGGACTGAAAAAGAACTGCAAGAATCGATCAAAAAAATTGGTAAGGGCTATGCCTTACAACGCTATAAAGGGCTTGGTGAAATGAATGCGGACCAGCTCTGGGAGACGACAATGAACCCAGAGACACGTACTCTGATTCGTGTAACAATTGAAGATGGCAGTCGCGCAGAGCGTCGTGTCACCACTTTGATGGGCGATAAAGTAGAACCACGCCGGAAGTGGATCGAGAACAATGTCGACTTCAGTCTAGAAGAAGATGGCACGATTTTAGAGAATGAACGTATTCATATGGAGAGTGAAGTGTAATGTCACAAGTTGAACGTTTTCAAGATCTACCACTCGAAGAGGTCATCGGTGACCGCTTCGGGAGGTATAGTAAATACATCATCCAAGACCGTGCTCTTCCTGATGCACGCGACGGTTTAAAACCGGTACAACGCCGTATTTTATATGCGATGTACACCGAAGGAAATACACACGATAAAGCATTCCGTAAATCGGCTAAAACAGTCGGGAATGTTATCGGGAACTACCACCCACACGGCGATAGTTCGGTTTATGAAGCGATGGTCCGCATGAGTCAGGACTGGAAACTTCGCAATCTACTCGTTGAGATGCACGGGAACAATGGGTCTGTTGACGGAGATCCGCCAGCAGCTATGCGTTATACAGAAGCACGCTTGTCACCTATCGCATCTGAGCTACTGCGTGATATTCAAAAAGAAACTGTCGAATTCATTCCAAACTTCGATGATTCGGATTCAGAACCGACTGTATTGCCTGCACGTTTCCCGAACTTGCTCGTCAACGGATCGACGGGTATCTCAGCAGGATATGCGACAGATATTCCACCACACGCTTTGCACGAAGTGATTGATGCTTTGTTTATGTATATGGAAAACTCCGCAGTGACGGTCGAGGAACTCATGACCGTTATGAAAGGACCGGATTTCCCAACTGGTGGTATCATTCAAGGTGTAGAGGGGATTAAGAAAGCCTACGAGACAGGCAAAGGAAAAATCATCATTCGCTCGAAAGCAGAAATTGAGACGATCAAAGGTAACAAACAACAGATCGTCATCACAGAACTTCCGTATGAAGTGAATAAAGCCAATCTGATCAAACGAATGGATGAACAGCGCTCAGACAAACGTTTAGATGGCATTGCCGATATCCGCGATGAGTCCGATCGCACGGGACTGCGTATTGTTGTTGAGATGAAGAAAGATATTGATGCACACGGGATTTTACAGTATCTCTACAAAAATACAGACCTTCAAGTGTCGTATAACTTCAATATGATTGCCATCCATAATCGTCGTCCGACTATGATGACGTTGCCTTTACTACTCGATGCTTATCTGGAGCACCAGAAAGAAGTCATCCGCAAACGATCAGAGTATGATTTGAAACGTGCTAAAGCTCGTCTTCACATCGTAGAAGGTTTAATGAAAGCCTTATCCATCTTGGACGAAGTAATCGCTACAATTCGAGCTTCAAAAGATAAGCGTGATGCAAAAGAGAATTTAAAAACAAAATACGCGTTTACAGAAGAGCAAGCCGAAGCAATCGTTTCCTTGCAACTTTACCGTTTAACCAATACGGATATCACGGCTCTTGAAGCAGAGCACGCAGATTTAACGAAACTTGTCACGCAATTACAAGGAATTTTAGGTGATGAGAAGAAGTTGATTCGTGTCATTAAAAAAGAACTGCAAGATTTACGCAAAGCGTATGCAGAGACACGACGTTCAATCATTGAAGATGAAATCGAGGAAATTAAATTAACGCTAGACGTCTTGATCCCAAGTGAAGATGTACGCGTAACAGTAACAAAAGAAGGCTATGTGAAACGTACGTCTCTTCGTTCGTACCAGGCATCGAACGGAAAAGACTTTGCGATGAAAGAGACCGATGCACTGTTACTCGATCTAACAAGCAATACGCAGCATCACTTGTTGTTGTTTACGTCTCACGGCAATTATATTTACCAACCGGTTCATGAGCTGCCTGAGATTCGTTGGAAAGACCTTGGCCAACATATTTCGAGTATTGTACAGCTAGATCCTACAGAGCAAATCATACATGCAGAAGCGATTGAATCATTCGAGTTAGACTATACAGTTGTAACAGTATCCGCTGAAGGTCAAATCAAACGTTCATTGCTCGCAGAATTTTATGTACAGCGCTATAATCGCGCATTAAAAGCGATGAAGTTAAAAAAAGACGACCGGATTGTTGCGGTTCGTTTAGCAAGTCCATCGGATGATCTTGCGTTGTTCACGTCGGGTGCGTACGCGTTGTCGTATTCATTAGATGAGGTTCCGATTACTGGAGTTAAAACAGCTGGAGTCAAAGCCATCAATGTAAAAGATGGTGATTCAGTCGTTGCATTTACACTGATTAAAAAGGATAGCCAAGACTTCTTTGTTGTAGTGACGCACCGCGGAGCTATGAAAAAGCTTGCTAGAAAAGAGCTCGAGCCAAGTTCACGTGCAAAGCGTGGGGTAGTCGTACTTCGAGAACTGAAGTCGAATGCGCATCGCGTGATTGATGTGGTGTACGTGTCAAATGCTGATTTTGTCATTCCTCATACAGCAGCTGGAGTTTCCGAGCCAATTGCTGTAAAAGAGATGAAATCTGTAGACCGCTATTCAAACGGTAGTTTTTTAGTTGACGTGGATCAAACTGGACCCGTGGAAAAACTAACTGTTAAGGAATTATAGTATAGAAGTAAACTAAAAAGCATTTTCTCTTGAGCTTTGAGAGGAAGTGCTTTTTGGTTTTCCTGGAGTTTGGTAAACACGATTAAAAGTTGGTTAGAAGGGAGGTATGGTGAGGAGAAATAAATCGTTTCGTCGCTGGGAATTGCATTTTCGACGCAGTATGTGAGAAATACGTCGCTAGAATGGAAGTTTGCGTCGCTGGATTATGCTCATGCAGTGGATTCGGCGCTCAAGTTTGAATTTGCGTCGCAGTTATCACGATTTGCGTCGCTAGAATTAAACTTTTCGTCGCTCAAAGCAACTATCAAAATATCCAACGATTTTTCACTAATTGAGTAGATAAACCGGATGAAATTTCACATGCATGAAATCTTGTTTTTTCTCAAATATCTCATTGTTTAAAGTATACTACTTAATGAAACTTAACTTTAGATAATATATATTATGGAAACTAATTTTAAAAAATAACAATGGAGACCTCTCTACTTGGTCTCCTATCATCCACTATTTACTCATAATCCAATCAAGCATTTCAACTCGTTCACCAACCACGGGATCTCTATCTTCGACCATCCATGCATAATACACATTTCCTAATGCTTTGATTGCATCCACTAATAAATTCTCTTCAAATCCATGCTCATCAATCAACAATTCAACTTTTAATTTAAATTCATCCAAGTTCTTGTTCTTATTAAATAAAAATTGCACACAATCATAATATCTATGACCAACGACGCCTTTTGGATCAATGATGACAAATCCACGCAAATCATCCCACAAAATGTTCTCATGATGCAAATCTCCATGTAAAATCGTCGTTTGCTGCAACTCATGAATTCTTTGTTTAGCGCGTTTTGCTTCTAATCGCCAATCTTCAGGAATCGCATCATAGTGAGTCTCTAAACTCTCAAACCATCGCTCAATTTGTGGTAACTGATTCAAATCGGTAGTTGGCACCTCCGTGTCATGCAACCTCCTCCACTGCTCCACAAATAAACGAACACTCGTTCTCGTTTCGGGAAATCGGACATTTAGTGTATAACCAGGCGATATATCTTCCATAATATAGTAGCCGAAGTCGGTGTTTTTAAACAAGAGCTGTGGTACTCCAAACGTTCCAAAGGCCTGCATAGCAACTGCTTCATTTGTGAAATCAGTACCGGGTATACCAACCTTCAAGACAACAGACTTCCCCTTCATCGTTGCTCGGGCTACATAATTGTAAGACAGGTTCGAAAATGGCGTCAGTCCAGTCAATTCATGTAAACAGGCGATCTTCTTAAGTTGTTTCGGGAGTTCTACTAGCCACACCTCGCCTCTCTTTCCGAACGCAACCCGGATCTTTTCTTCAAAGCTCATGACGAAGTGCTCCACTCAAAAGGGGTCTGCTGGTAGACATAATAATTTAACCAATTCGAGAACAATAAATGGGTGTGAGAACGCCACGTGTTTTGAGGATCTTTTGTTGGGTCATCATCAGGAAAATAATTCTCTGGCACTTCGCACTCCAATCCTTTTGCGATGTCTCGCTCATATTCATCTCGTAATGTCGTCGCATCATATTCTAAATGACCAGTTGCCATGATGTGGCGTTGGTCTTTTGATTGCACCAAAAACACACCCGCTTGATCTGAAACTGCTACTACTTCAAGGGCTGGCTGCTTCAAGAGTTTTTCGTAACTGACCGTCGTATGACGAGAGTGCGGTGCCAAGAACGTATCATTGAATCCGCGAACAAGCGGACTATGAGGTGTTAACAACGAGTGTGGGTAAACTCCCGAACATTTCTTCGGTAAATCTTCTTTCTCGATAGTAAACTCGTGATAAAGCACGGCCTGAGCTCCCCAGCAAATCGATAACGTTGATGTCACATGCGTCTTCGCCCAAAATAACAAGGTCACAATCTCAGGCCAGTAGGCCACTTCTTCAAAGGGCATTTGCTCGACCGGCGCGCCCGTCACAATCATTCCGTCAAATCGTCGGTCTTTGATATCCTCGAATACTGTATAAAACTGATCCAAGTGACTGCTACTGACATTTTTCGGTTGATAACTAGCCATACGTAAAAATGTCACATTCGTCTGAAGTGGCGTATTTCCAAGTAAACGCAGTAACTGATGCTCGGTTTTCTCTTTTTCCGGCATCAAATTGACAATGAGTACTTCAAGTGGACGAATATCTTGCGTGTGCGCGCGTTCTTGGTCCATCACGAAGATATTTTCATCACGGAGTTTTTCAATTACAGGTAAATCTTTCGGCAAATTGATTGGCATTGGTTTCTCTCCTTAAAAAAACACTCTACCCATAACAAGGGCAGAGTGTCGGTAGTATTATCTTCCAAGTCAGCACTTGATGGAGGAAGCACCTTTCTGTCAAACAGAGGTTGCTGAAGCGTCACCGGGCCATGTCCCTCGACTTCTCTTGATAATGAATATGCAATTTTGTATTGATGCGATTGTATCAAACGCAATCGTAAAGTTCAAGCCTACTCTTCGATATCAAATATCAATTCGTCTTCATCGCTCAAACTGCTTCCATCTGAGAAGAATGCAGTCGTAGTCAATACGAGCTGTGTCGCTTCTTCCCCTTCTTCTGGCACCCAGCGTTCATCCGGCATGATTTCAAACGGAATCATGAGCGTTCCTTTTGATGCCGGATTGCCGACTGGCTCAAAGGATAGTTTTGCAATCAATTCACGTTTTTCTTTCTTGCATACTTCTAAACGGATGTCTTCTACCTCTTCTTGCTGCTCCAGTCCCTCGATGTAAATGGTGCCGGATAAATTGATGCCATGTTCGATATACGGGTGATCGACCACCGTATCGATTTTGATAAGACCTTTTTCAATATGGGATTCAAACGAGTTCATACTTACTCCACCTTATTCGTTTTCGATAAATATTCGTAGTGATTCTCCACAACCGGTTCATAACGATTATACCGCATTTTAAATAACCGGAAGAAGTGAGTTACGATTACTTTAACTATAGTATACCCTGGAATCCCAAGGATAATGCCAGGCACTCCAAATAAGGAACCTGCTGTTACAAGTACGAATATGATGGTAATCGGATGAATATGCAACGTTTTCCCCATAATCTGCGGAGAAATGAATTTTCCTTCAACAAGTTGCACGACCGTCCATACAGCAGCGAGTTTGAGAAGCATGAATGGCGACTGCACGAGCGCAATAATTACTGCTGGTGTTATTGCAATAATCGGCCCTAAATAGGGAACCACACTCGTCACCATTGCAATAGCACCTAATAACACTGCATATGGCATCTGGATGATGCTAAATCCGATGAACACCATAATTCCAATAGCTGCCGATACTAACAGCTGACCCTGGATATACGAACTTATTTGACGGTCAATGTCTGCAAACACTTGAGCCGTCTCCTCACGCATACGCGGAGGCAATAGACGTAAAAAGTATTGTGGTAACTTTTCTCCATCTTTTAATAAATAGAACAAGATAAATGGAACGGTAACAATCGCAAGTACAAAACTTGTAATCGCTCCAATGAATGAACTGATACCCGTTGCAACACGTGCGAACGTATCTTGGAAGAACACCGCCAATTGACTTGGTATCTCTTGTATCCACTGATTGATATCTGCTTCTAGTGAATTATAAATCCCTGAAAACATCGATGTTTGTAGCCATATTGTAATGTTATTAATGAGTTGAGAAAAAACTTCTGGGAAGTTCTCAACAAATCGAATGGTCTGATCTTTTAAAAATGGGAACACCAAGAATACAAGAAGTGTAATCAATCCAATCACTGCTAAGAACAGAATCAGTATTCCCCAAATACGAGGAACCTTTATTTTCTCAAGTAAACGTAGAATCGGACGTAACAAGTAATACAAAATAGTCGCCAAAATAATCGGTAACACGACATTCCCTAAAAATACGGTGAATGGATTGAAGACAAACGATACCAAATCAAAGATAAAAATCGTCAACCCAATCAGTAGAAGCAATAACAAAGCAAAGATTGTATTTTTTCCGCCTAAAAATTGAATAAAGCGTGTATCAAAAAAACCTGGTTTCTTGTCATCAAACATAGAGATCCTCCTACTCTAAGAACTCAGCAATTGCTGCTTGTGCTGCTTGTTGATCAATTTCGATGACGCTTCCTGCATGACTGTATGAATTGTAGCGGTATTCTCCTTCTCGAGGAATCGTTAAACGCTCTACTTCAGGGCTTCCGCCTAGCGCCACATCTAACAAGTAATTCAACTTATCTGTATTTGTAATATCCGTTTGAATGTACCCATTTAAAGCACCCGCAAACTTCGGAAGACGATGAAGATTGCCGACAGATGTTACTTCGTTAGAAAGTGCTTCAATGACAACTTGTTGCCGTCTCACTCGACCGAAATCACCTTCTTCGTCTTTTCGGAAGCGCGCATATCCTAGTAACTCTTGGCCGTTCAATTGATGCACCCCTTGTTTGAGTTCGACACCAATCTCTTCAGACATATCTTTTTCAACATCAATTTCGATTCCGTTTGGTGCAAGGATATCGACCATCGTCTCGAAACTTGTAAAGTCAATGAGTGCGTAATGATGAAGGGGAATGCCAAACATCCCTTCAATAGTCTGTCTCGTCAAATCCGCTCCACCGAGATAATAGGCCGTATTTAATTTATAAGATTGATACCCTGGAATCTCTGCATAAATATCACGCATCAAAGAGATGAGTCGAACATCATTGGATTCAGGATCCCACGAAGCTACCATCATAGTGTCAGTCCTAGACTTCTCTTCACCACGGCTGTCCACACCTAATAGTAGGACATTCATCCTTCCGCCGTCATAAGCGCTTCCGTCAAACGGTTCTGAACTTGCTTCCCCGTCCGCGATTTGGGTGCCTTGCCAGTACGTAAAAATTCCGTATCCAACAAGACCAATGAATAGAATAAAAATAAATGCAAAAATCCGTTTAAATGGCGAGCGACGTTTTTTACGACCTCTTAGCTCGCTTCGACTTTGTTCCATGGTAATAACCCCTTTCTATCTTTATCATAACGTATTCAAGAGCAACTAGTTTCATAGTTTGCTAAGAAGTGATAAAATTTTACGAGCACATCACATACTGGAGGGATTTTAATGGAAAAAGCAACATTTGCAGGTGGCTGTTTTTGGTGTATGGTCAAGCCATTTGATACGTATGAAGGGATTCACAAAGTAACGTCTGGTTACATGGGAGGTCACGTAGAAAATCCAACTTATGAAGATGTGAAAACGGGCACTTCTGGTCATTTAGAAGTTGTCGAGATTCAATTTGATCCGTCCCTCTTCCCTTATGAGCAACTACTAGAGATCTTCTGGCAGCAAATCGACCCGACGGATGACGAAGGACAGTTCCAGGACCGAGGCGATCAATACCGCACCGCAATCTTCTATTACACAGAAGAGCAGCGCGTTCTCGCTGAAAAAGCAAAGCAAGATTTAATCGATAGCGAGAAGTTCTCACAACCCATTGTCACACGCATCCTTCCGGCGAGTGCGTTCCACGAAGCAGAAGACTATCATCAAGACTTTTATAAAAAAGAACCCGATCACTATAAGCAAGACCGTGCACAATCAGGTCGCGATGCGTTCATCGAAAAGAACTGGAAGTGACTTTTTCTCATTTCATGGTATAATGAAATGATTGTGTTTAACAGGAGGGTATATAAATGATTCAAGTAAGTGAAGTAAGTTTACGTTTTGGTGATCGTAAACTTTTTGAAGATGTTAATATTAAATTTACCGCTGGGAACTGTTACGGGTTAATCGGTGCAAACGGTGCTGGGAAATCTACGTTCATCAAGATTCTATCTGGTGACCTAGAGCCACAAGAGGGCCATGTATCAATGGGTACAGACGAGCGTCTTGCAGTCCTTAAGCAGAACCACTTTGAATACGAAGAACATCAAGTTCTTGAAACTGTCATGATGGGTCACAAACGTTTGTATGAAGTCATGAATGAGAAAAATGCAATATACATGAAAGAAGACTTTTCGGACGAAGACGGTATGCGTGCTGCTGAATTAGAAGGCGAATTCGCAGATATGAACGGTTGGGAAGCTGAGTCTGAAGCAGCAATTCTTTTACAAGGTCTTGGCATCTCTGAAGAGTTGCACACGAAGAAAATGAGTGACTTGAATGGTTCTGATAAAGTAAAGGTACTTCTTGCACAAGCTTTATTTGGCAAACCAGACGTCTTACTACTCGATGAGCCTACCAACCACTTAGATTTAAAAGCGATTCAGTGGTTAGAAGAGTTCTTGATCAACTTTGAAAATACAGTTATCGTCGTGTCCCACGACCGTCACTTCCTAAATAAAGTATGTACACATATTGCCGATTTAGATTTCGGAAAAATCCAAGTCTATGTCGGGAACTATGATTTCTGGTACGAATCAAGTCAACTTGCACTGAAGATGGCGCAAGATCAGAATAAGAAAAAAGAAGAAAAAATCAAAGAGTTGCAAGCATTCGTTGCGCGCTTCAGTGCCAACGCTTCGAAATCAAAGCAAGCAACATCTCGTAAAAAAACTCTTGAGAAAATTGAGCTAGATGACATCCGTCCATCTTCTCGTAAGTATCCGTATGTCAACTTCTCGATGAAACGTGAAATTGGAAACGATGTCCTTCAAGTGCAAGGCTTGACGTACGAGCAAGAAGGTCAAACATTAATTAAAGATGCACACTTCATGCTAAATAAAGACGATAAAATTGTTCTTTTAGGTGATGAGCTTGCAAAATCTGCTCTTCTTCGTATTTTAGCGGAAGAAGAAGAACCGACATCTGGTTCAGTTCGTTGGGGTGTGACGACAACACGTGCGTACTTCCCTATCGACAATGCGCGCTATTTTGAAGGGTCAGAGACTTCACTTGTCGACTGGTTGCGTCAATACTCACCGGACGATGAATCAGAGACATTCTTGCGTGGCTTCTTAGGACGTATGCTGTTCTCAGGTGAAGAAGTGAAGAAAAAACCTTCTGTCTTATCAGGTGGAGAAAAAGTGCGTTGTATGCTTTCGAAAATGATGCTATCTGAATCAAACGTATTATTATTCGATGAGCCAACTAACCACTTAGACCTTGAATCGATTCAAGCATTGAACAATGGATTGATTGCATTTAAAGGCGCTATGATGTTCACATCTCATGACCATCAGTTCATTCAAACGATTGCGAACCGAGTGATTGAGATTCAAGCGGACGGCACAATCCTTGATAAACAACTAACGTATGATGAGTATTTGGAGTGGAAAGAGCAACAAGCAGTAACGAACTAATAACAAAAACACATCCCGAGCTGGGATGTGTTTTTTTACGTTCGTTTCATAAAGTTTCCGATTAACGATTTCGTAGGAAGTTTCCCCAAGATCGACTCTCCACTTGCTGTCAATTGTTTTAATGTGGTTAAGAGCTTGTCGTCCCCCGCCCAGTGGTCTTCTAATAAATCAGGCGACAATCGGTTCACAAGAAGATTTAACACAAACGTTGCAATAATCAAATCGTCAACAAACCCACCTGGACCTGCCAGAAGCTCTGGTAAAAAATCTACGGGTGCTACAAAATAGGCAATACCGCTTCCGAGTAACGCTTTGCTTTTAAAGTCTACGCGTGGATCTGCCATTGTTTTGACCATTAGATGAAAAATATCTGGAGCGAAAAGTAAAAAGGAACTCACTTTGGTAATTCCTTTTTTTTCAAAGTAACTCGTGATAGACTTACGTAAACGCTCATAAAAATCTAATTGTGTAGTAGTGTCTGGTGTCTGCATCTTCATTCCTCCCTTAGTAGGTAGTATACCAATTTTTCAGGTAAATGAAACTTCTGGCCAAAGCACTACGTCAAAGTCTGTAAAAGGAGGTCGTGTCCTGTGAAAGTTCGCATCATCTCTTTATTCGCTGTAGCACTGCTTGTTGGGTGTACTGATCAATCGTCGACAACTCCTCAGCCGAACGACCCACCGTCAACTGAAACTGAAACTGAGCCTGAGATTGAAGAACCGCAAGAAATGGGGCCTGACCTTCATACGTACTTTATGCCAAATCAATCGATTGCTCGTTTTGAAGGAATGGGAAATGAGTACGCCACGTACACTTTAGAAACACAGTATTTATATGATGACTATATCGGTACACTTGAGGATAACGGCGGAACAGTAGTTCAGCGGATCTACCGAGTGGAAGAGAATCGTATTGTCAAAATTTTTGAAGAGGTTGAAGCCTATGAAGCAGATTTTCCTCCTTTCAATGAACTAGAATCGATGCCAGAACTTGAAACGTATCTTTCTTTACCCTTAGAAGAAGGAACCGCGTTCGGAGGATGGACAATCGAACAAGTCGATGGGACGCTCGAAACTCCTTTTCAGACATTCACTGATGTGATCATGCTCAGTCAAGAAGGCGAAGATCAATCGGTTATCGAGAAGTATTTCGTTGAAGGATTTGGTGAAGTGAAGCGAGTATTTCGTATGCCGGGTGGCGAAGGAGAAGAATTTGAAGTGATCTCTACGTTGCAATCGGTAGACTAAAAAAGCATGGCCCAAGTCGGGTCATGCTTTTTGTTACTTATAGTTTTGTAACGTTTGCAGCTTGAGGTCCGCGATTTCCTTCAACCACTTCGAATTCTACAGCTTGTCCTTCGTCAAGTGATTTAAAACCATCTCCATTGATTGCAGAGAAATGTACGAATACATCGTTCTCGCCTTCTACTTCGATAAATCCGAAGCCTTTTTCTGCATTGAACCATTTTACTGTACCTTGTTTCATGTGTAAAACCTCCAAATAGATAATCAATATGCGAGTAAAAAAATTCACATATCCGATGAAGTACCGATGGGTTCACATCGATCACTACATAGGATATGTGAATGGTTAAACGGTGCTCGCTATACATTGTTAATTAAATTATACCAATATACCCCTGTTCGTCAACAGCTATTATCACATTATTCTGCTAGTTCAGAAGTGATAAATAACCCATGATACAGTTGCAGATCTTCCTCACAGTTTTCGCAATAACAGACTTCTTTTCCATCCCAGAAAGCATAAAACCCATTTTTCTCTTTTGAAAATGTATACGACTCTTTAAATTCCTCTACTTTATGTTCAAGAAATGCCTGTGCTTCTGTTTCAGTTTGGAAGGACCAGCTGTCTAAGATATGGGATTGCCACTCTTCAAATTGGTACCAAGGCTCATAATCTGCCTTCATATATACGACGGAATACATGCTTGTCCCCTCCTTCCTCTACTCATTATGCTAAAAAGCACTCGTGCTGTCGACTAAAGTGCTTGCAATTCTTCCAAATGACACAGATACTAGGCTTAAGAATGAAACTTTTCTTATAGAAAAACGTATGAACTAGTAGTGAAAAGAGGTGTAGTATGAATTCTAAATATACAGCGTACCGGCACTTGCTCAATGTACCGATCAGTAGTGCTTCCCTTCTCGTGTTACTCATTCCTTTTGATGCAGGATTGACGTTGAGCGCTGCTATAGCCGCAGGGACTTATGCTGCCTCGAATTATTCAATCAAAGGCATCCAACGCTATCATGTTGTAAAGAAACATGGTTTGACGTGGTCTGAGCTTCAACATATTTCGAAACAAGTCGAAGATGCACAAGCAAAAATTCGAGAGCTCAATCAATTCTATACACGTGTCCGTTCGTTTCGTTCGATCAAGCAATTGATTGAGATGAATCGAGCTGCCAAGCGTGTAGTCCAACTTGTTCAAGAAGAACCACGACGTTTTTATTTAGTTGAAAACTTCTTTTACTCGCATATAGACAGCGCACTAGAAATCACGAAAAAATATGCACTTCTCGTCCGACAGCCAAGTAAAGATGCTTCCACAAAAGTGGCACTTATGGATGCACGAGACATGATGGACGAGATCAATGGCTTATTGCAGCAAGACGTGAACGATGTCATCAAACAAGACATCAATAGACTTCAACTTGAACTTGACTATGCAAAGCAGTTATCAAACCGACTACCTGAGCCCAAAGGAGACGATAAATCATGACGAACGAAACAAATCAGACAGACTATCTACTTGATGAACTTCTGATGGAACCCGTAGCAAAGCCACAAGAACAGCAAACGCAACAAGTAAAGCTAATGGAACGGTTAACAGAAGAAGAACAGTCTAAGGCAAAACAACTCGCCACACAGATTCCAGTCGGTGATTATGAGTCTATCCTGACGTACGGGGCGACTGCCCAAAACGAATTAACAAAGTTCTCGCATCAGATGCTTGATCACGTCCAGAAGAAAGACATTGGACCGGTTGGTGATATTTTAGGGGATTTGATGAAGAAGTTAAATGAAATCAACCCGGAAGAATTGAATCAAAAAGAAAAGAAAGGCATTCGCAAGTTCTTTTCGAAAATGAATCGCTCCTTGCAGGAAGTGATGACTCGCTATCAAAAATTGAGCACGCAAGTAGACCGAATCGGAATTCAACTCGAGCACTCAAAGCGTGGGTTAGTCGAAGATGTCCGAATGCTAGATAAACTGTATGACCAAAACAAAAATTATTTCAAGGCACTAAATATATACATTGCCGCTGGAGAGTTGAAGCGTGATGAAATCGTGCAGCAAGTCATTCCTGCCCTTCGTCAAAAAGCAGAACAATCCAATGACCAGATGGCTTTTCAAGAAGTTCATGATATGACGCAGTTTGTGGACCGTTTAGAAAAACGTATTTATGATTTGCAACTTTCTCGCCAAATCACGATTCAAAGTGCACCACAAATTCGCATGATCCAACAGACGAATCAAACACTAGCTGAAAAAATTCAATCGTCAATCATGACCTCCATTCCACTTTGGAAAAATCAAATTGCGATTGCCTTAACGTTGAATCGTCAGCAAAAAGCGGTGTCGGCTCAACGCCAAGTAACTGCGACGACGAATGATTTACTTTTGAAGAATTCTGAGATGTTGAAAGTAAATTCGATTGAAACTGCGAAAGAAAATGAGCGTGGGATTGTCGAAATCGATACACTGAAGAAAACGCAAGAGAATCTTCTAAGTACAATCGAAGAAACGCTACAAATTCAAGCAGATGGCCGCATGAAACGAAAAGCTGCGGAGCTCGAAATTGCGCGTATGGAAGATGAGTTGAAGAATCGTCTTCTTCAGATTCAGGAGAAGTCAGAGAATCGACAGAACTATTAGATACACATACTAAAGGGCTGATCCATGATCAGCCCTTTTTGATGCTACATTAAAACTGAGCGAGCGTTCATTAGCCAAGATTGAACATTTATTGGCCATAATTGACGATTCAATGGCCAAGATTGAACATTTATTAGCCATAAAACATGATCCATTGACCCAAAGTCGTTTTATGGAAACTAAACACCCGGGCTCAGACCGAGATCGAACTTAATTGGCTATAAATTTCCTAGCAGTGTTACTTCTGAACCTGCAACAACTGTTGCAGCATTCGCTTTAAAAGTCGATGAGCCTCTGCTGTAAACTGATCTAACGAGTCCGTTGCAGCGGTTCGATTGCCGTAAATCGTCTCAAATAACTGACGTTGCTCTTCTGACACGGGTGCATCTGATAAAAAGAGATGCAAGAAGGCGATTCCTTTTTTCGTAATCGCTTGAACCGCATCGGCAGTATCAATAATCCCCTGCTCTCTATACTCAAACGCAGAAGGTTCGCCATCTGAGAAATACAACAAAAACTTCTGCCGTTCATGGCGCTCAAGTAATGAGTTTTCCGCTACACGCAGTGCGTATCCATCCCGATTATCCTCATGCGCTTCAAGTGAATAAATCGCGGGGGCAGCATCTTCTTGGCGATCATATTCATGTACGACTTCAAAGTAATTCGGTTGATAATTTTCCGTTGCATCATACGCATCCTCGTAATGTTGTACGATTCTGTGCGGAATAGCCAATTTCGTCAACACATCATGTACATAGAGTACCGCGGCCTTCGTCTGATCCATCTTTTCCTGCATCGATGCAGAACCATCTAACAATAAGTAAAACACTGCATCCAAATCTTTGCTTTCCTGTCCTTTACGGTAAAAAAGTTTTGGCCGTTCCTCTAACCAAAGAGGTAATAAGTTCTTCTGCAACCGCCCTTTCGAAAGACCCGTCAAATGCTCGGTCTCTTTTCGTGCCATTTCTTTTTGGAACAAAGTGACGAGTTGCTTTACATACGGTGCTTGTTCAGCTCGATCCCTTACAATTGTTGATAAATTGACAGAAGAATTGATTTCGACCGGCTTTTCGATTTCAGTCACCGCTTGATGAATCTTTGGTACCTTAATGAAGAGTGCTTTGTCATACTCCTCACGGTTCGTGCTTCCGGACTCACCAAGAGCAATCGTTGTCGGGTCATGATCTTCTCTGCCCTCTTCCACAGCACCCTCTGGATCTACTAGTTCACTGTCACGTCCATGCTCAATTTCAAAGCGCAGATGCATCCCTTCTTCTTGCTCCGATTCTTGGTGCCACATTTGCATCATCTCTTCAACCGAATCTTTGGTTTGGTCTGAACCTTTTCCATCCTTTTTCATTCCCCGGTGATACGTAAAGTTTTCAAATACAGAGCCCGGCAGTACTAGATGTTGGAAGTGTGTGAGTTGGGGATCATCTTTTAGCTTGTTTTGTATTCTGTAAAAGATACCATAGGCTACATCTATTGAGTCGGACGTCGATTGTGAAAGGTTCTGCATACGAAGTAAAGGCAACACATCTTCGAATTCCTCATCAGCTTCAAGTTGTAAAGTTCCTTCATAGAGTGCGATCGCAATATAAAAAAGTAATGCATCTGAAAGAAGACCACGTTTTTTTAGTGAGTTGTATTGTTGCCAATAATAGGGGATTGTCGCTTTTTCACGTGCTCGAAACCATTTTCGGGTGCCTGGACGTGATTTTTGAATTTGTTCACCAAACCGATATTCTTCCAGCAGAAATACCAATTGTTCAAGTAAATCTGGATATGGATATTCTACTATCTCCTCTTTAAATCGCGCATACTCTCGAAGATGAAAGCGTCTAAAAAATCCTTGCGCTAACAATAAAACGTCCGTTATACGACCAGCATGCTGAATGTCTTGAGGACGATGTCGCCAAAATACGCTAACTGCTACGGTTTGTTCTAGAGGATTCATCTCGATCAATTGACGTTCACTCAACGTGAAATTGTCCGCATTCATCCAAGCACGTGCGAGCCTTTCAAAGTGAAGAAGTTCACCGGCCTCAACTACTTCATTGTTAAATTTGATAAAGCGTTCCATTACTCGGTCATCCACGATTCGATGATTTCTGATACTAATTGCTTTTCCTGTACATCACCAAGCTTTTCAAGGAGCCCGTAGCGATACGCGCGTCGAAGTGGAATGTGTAAAGACAGTTCCATCACATCGAACAAGGAACGAATGGATGCAGATTCATCTGCGACACGTCCTTGCTCTGCAAGTGTTCGCAATTCGGAGGTGATGGATAGAACTGTTTCAAGCTGACTTTTTGGGTAGTCTGAGAACGTCTCAGAAACCAATTCTTTTAAAGCTTCTCCTTGGATGTATGGAATTTGGAACGATACGAATCGGTCTTTAAGCGCTTCGTTTAAAGGTGCTGTTCCCATATACCCTTCGTTGATTGCGGCAATCACGCCAAAATCTGGATGTGCTTGAATTACTTCACCTGTAAACGGGTTCGTCAACATTTTTCGGTAATCGAGTATTCCGTGCAAAATCGGTAGAGTTTCGGCTTTTGCCATGTTGATTTCATCAATATAAAGTAAGTGCCCTTTTTTCATTGCTTGAACAACTGGCCCCTCTACAAATTCAATTGCCGTTTGTCCATCCCGCTGAACAAGAGTTTTAAAGCCGAGCAAGGCTTCTGCATCTAAGTCGACAGAAGTATTGATACTTTGCATAGGTTGATTGAAGTAAGCACTGATACTTTCTGCAAGCTTCGTCTTACCCGCACCAGCGGGTCCCTTGAGTAATACAGGTTTCCCTAAAGCAACTGCTGTTTGAATGTCTTCTAGTAGATGGGGTTCTGGGCTCTTATAGCCTCCTGTACGAATCAATGAGGTGTCGTCTCCGTGAGTACGCTTGTTACGCAGTTGTTGCTTCTCTAAACGAATCATTGTAGTGTCCTCCTATAGAAAAAACCGATGGAAGCCCACCGGTCACTCGAAATAGTCTTTATAATAGCCACCAATTTTGCCTGTATTGTCTACGACAAAAACGAATTCTTCTGTTTCATTTTTTACTTCATAAGTTTTTCCAGCCGTCAGCACATTGCTTACTAAAAATTTCGCAGCATCTGTGTGCTTGCATGTAACTGTACGAAGGGTTGGTTTTTCAGTCCAATTTGTATGAATCATGCGTATCCTCCTAGTGAAAAAAAGATCCTGCAAAAGCAGGACCTATTTGTATTATGAGTTAAGAAGTAAATCTTCTGGGTTTTCAAGAAGCTCTTTAACCGTTTTTAAGAATCCAACTGAATCTTTTCCGTCAATTACGCGGTGATCGTAAGATAATGCAATGTACATCATCGGACGGATTTCAACGTTATCGCCAACAGCGATTGGACGTTTTTGAATTGTGTGCATGCCTAAGATACCTACTTGTGTACCATTTAGAATTGGTGTAGACATCAATGAACCAAATACACCACCGTTAGTGATTGTGAACGAACCGCCTGACATATCTGCAAGCGTCAGTTTGTTGTCGCGTGCTTTTGCAGCAAGTTCCCCGATGTTTGCTTCAATTTCAGCAAAGTTTTTACGGTCTGCGTCACGTACGATTGGTACAACTAGTCCCCCTTCAGTTGAAACGGCAATACCGATATCAAAGAAGTTGTTTTTCACAATATAATCGCCATCAATTTGAGAGTTTACATATGGATATTTCTTCAGTGCAGCGACAACCGCTTTTGTGAAGAATGACATGAAACCAAGGCGAACATCGTTTTGCTCGAAGAATTGATCTTTCTTGCGTGAACGAAGCGCCATTACATTCGTCATGTCGATCTCATTGAATGTTGTAAGCATCGCTGTATTTTGTTTCACTTCAAGTAAACGGCTAGCGATAGTTTGACGACGACGCGTCATTTTTTCACGCGTTGTACGACCATCGTCTTCTTTTTCAGTAGCTTGTGGTTTTGCTGCCGGTGTAGATGGAGCAGCTGCTGGCTTAGAGCCGTGTGCTGCAACGTCTTGTACACGTACGCGCCCCATTGGATCTACTGGTGAAATGTCGCTTAAATTGATTCCTTTTTCACGTGCAAGCTTGCGCGCTGCTGGTGATGCGATTGTGCGGTCAG
Organism: Chryseomicrobium aureum; assembly: GCF_016909155.1. GTDB lineage: Bacteria > Bacillota > Bacilli > Bacillales_A > Planococcaceae > Chryseomicrobium > Chryseomicrobium aureum. The sequence continues at coordinate 505,923 of NZ_JAFBFG010000001.1, read as the reverse complement.
AAGATTCTTCGTGCTTCACTTCTTCTTTCACAGCTTCTTTCGCAGGCTCTTCAGCTTTTGCTGGTGCTTCTTCTTGTTTTGGTGTTTCTTTTGTCTCTTCTTTTGGAGCAGAACCAGAGCTTTCGCCAGCTCCTACACGCGCGATGACTTGGCCAACTTGTACAGTATCACCTTCTGCTGCTAATAATTCTTGAACAACGCCAGCTTCTTCAGAGATGACTTCAACGTTTACTTTATCTGTCTCAAGTTCAACGATAAATTCCCCTTTTTCTACTGTATCGCCTGGTTGTTTCAGCCACTGTGCGATTGTACCTTCTGTAATGGATTCTGCTAATTCTGGAACGATAATATCTGCCACGATTGTTTCCTCCTTGGACGTTTTAGTTGTTCGAAACTGCTTCTTCTACGATTCGTGCTTGTTCAATCTTGTAGGCTTCTCCGTCTCCTTCAGCTGGACTTGAGCGGTGAGTACGGCCTGTATATGCAATATCTAAGCCTTTGCCAAGTTCGAGTAAGTAAGGAAGGGCAAAATGCCATGAGCCCATGTTTTGTGGCTCTTCTTGTGCCCAGACAAGCTTCTTCACATTCGGGAAGCGTGCAAGGATGTCAGCAATTTTTTGTTCCGGGAATGGATACAATTGTTCTACACGAACGATGTGTAAGTGGTCATACCCTTCACCCGAATCAATTTTATCTGCTAAATCGATGGCAAGTTTACCACTTGCAAAAACGATTTTTGTAACGCTGTCTTGGTTTTTCCCTAAATTCGGTTCTTCAATGATTGTCTCAAATTTACCAGTCGTCAGTTCTTCAACATTCGCTCCAACTTTTGGATGACGAAGTAAAGATTTTGGTGACACGATAATAAGAGGGCGAATTGCCTCATCGTGAAGCATCGCCGCTTGACGACGTAAAATATGGAAGTAGTTTGCCGCACTAGAAAGGTTCGCAACTGTCCAGTTGTTCTCTGCTGCTAATTGCAGATAACGCTCAACTCGAGCACTTGAATGTTCCGGACCTTGTCCTTCAGCAGCATGCGGAAGAAGCATGACGAGACCAGACTTTAATCCCCACTTCGAGCGAGCAGCACTGATAAAGTTGTCAAACATTACTTGCGCCATGTTGGCGAAGTCACCATATTGGGCTTCCCAAATGGTCAACGCATTTGGATCTTCTAAATTATAGCCGAACTCATATCCTAAGATTGCTGCTTCTGTCAGTGGGCTGTTATGCACGACAAATGAAGCTTTTGCATCTTGGATATGATGGATTGGCATCAATTCATTGCCATTTGTCTCATCGTGTAGAACAAGGTGGCGGTGTGAGAACGTTCCTCGTTGCGCATCTTGACCTGTTAATCGGATGGATTGACCATCTTGAATAATTGAAGCAAATGCCAATGTCTCTGCATGGCCCCAGTCGATTTTCCCTTTACCTGCAAATGGTTCTTCACGGCGTTTCAAGATACGTGCAAGTTTCTTAAACGGTGTAAACTCTTCTGGCCAAGAGAGTAAATCGTCATTGATTTGGCGAAGACGGCTTTCTTCTACACCTGACTCATGTTCTGGCATGCCATTTAAAACAGCATCTGGAATTACGATATCATGCGCTTTGGATTCAGGTAATTCTTTTACGCGATCGTAGGCTGCTTGCATCTTTGCAAACGTTTCTTCGTCAAGACTCTTTACGTCTTGCTCAGACACTACAGACTCGCTTTCCAATGCTTTTCCATAAAGTTCACGTACAGTTGGGTGTTTATGAACGAGTTTGTACATCTCAGGGTTTGTCACCATTGGCTCATCCATCTCATTGTGTCCATAGCGACGGTAACCGATTAAATCAATTACGATATCTTTATGGAATTTTTGACGGTAACTAAAGGCTAGATTTGCAATACGGAGCACTTCCTCCGGCTGATCCGCATTCACATGGATAACGGGTACTTCATAGCCTTTTGCAGGATCACTCGAGTAAAGCGTTGAACGTGAATCAAAGTGTTCTGTTGTAAAACCAATCATATTGTTGGCAATAATATGGATAGAACCACCTGTTTGGTAGCCTGGTACACGGCTGTAGTTTAGTACTTCCGTTACAACCCCTTGTCCTGGGAAAGCTGCATCTCCGTGTACAAGCACTGCAAAAGCTTTTGCGGGATCTTGTTTTGGAAGACCCGCCTCATCAGTTGTTTCTTGCGCAGCACGTACTTGACCTGTTACAACAGGGCTCACAACTTCAAGGTGAGATGGATTGTATGCTAGCTTAACTTTTAAACCTGAAGGAGAATTGTATGTTGCACCGTTGTGGTACTTCACATCTCCATACCAACCAGTTGAATACTCTAGTGAACCGTCTTTTGGAATGAAAGCTTTGTTTGGCACATGGGCAAAATCTGCAAACATCATTTCATACGGCTTGTTTAAAATATGTGTCAATACATTTAGACGGCCACGGTGTGCCATCCCAATGTTGATTTGTTCAACATTTTGATTGTTCGATTGTTTGACAAGCTCATCGAATAAAACGACAAGTGTATCTAACCCTTCGATTGAGAAGCGCTTTGCTCCAACAAACGTACGGTGAACAAACTTCTCGAATCCTTCAATATGCGTCAAACGAGACAACACTTCTTTTTTCTCATCTGCAGATAGTTTCTTCGCTGGAGTTGACTCGATCTGTGCTTGAAGCCATTCACGCTCTTCACGTGTAATGACGTGCGCAAATTCGAACGCAACTTTGTTTGTGTAAACAGATTTTAAGTGATCAATTGCTTGTGCACCATTCTGAACAGAAGCAGGCGCATTTTGGACAAGCAAAGACACAGGTACCTTTTCGAGGTCCTGTTTCGTAAGTCCGTAAAACTCTAATGAAATACGTTCTGTTTTCTTTTCGCGGTCATTTAATGGATAAATGTCTGCTGCCTCGTGACCATGCGTACGAATCGCATCCGCAAGTTGAATCGCTTTCAAAACAACATCCATTAATGAATCATCCACTTGAACGGATGGTTTAACACTTGCAGTAGCATCCACAGGCGCACCATACTGTTCAAATAGTGCAACGAGTTCTTTGTCTACATTTTCAGGTGATTCTAAAAATAAATCATATTGCTCCATCACATACCCTAAGTTTGGCCCAGAAAAAGCCGACCAGGGTGTAGTTGTTTTCGACATGAGAAAACCTCCAACTGTAGTTCCTATCAATAGTATATATATTCATAGTATCATTGATGCCCCCTTTATGAAAGCGAAGGGGTATGAACGATTTTTCCATTTCAATCTTACTACTCTCATGAAAAAAAACAATCCTTTTTGTGAAATTAATCACGAAAAAACACTCGTACGAAACGAGTGTCAAAGTGAATGATTATTCATTCCCTATTTATTGGTAACTGAAGTGTGAATTCACTTCCGACTCCATGCTCACTTTTTATAACTAAACCTCCCCCTGACCTTTCGACAATCTGCTTTACAAGGGTGAGGCCCAAGCCGGTACCCCCTAGTTTTTTCGATCTTGCCGGATCAACTGTATAGAAAGGTTCTGTTATTCGTTCTACTTGTTCTTTACTTATTCCAATACCATTGTCTTTGATTTTGATTTCGTATGTTTCATTTTGGGATGTACCAGTGATCTGTATGAATGGTGATTTTTCATTATATCGAATACCATTTACAATAACATTTAACAAGGCTTGTCGTATAAGAATCTCAGAACTTGTAATGATAATTGGTTCAACGCTGACTTCAAATTGAACATCAGGATTCGATTGTTGAAGTTCTTTCACTACTTCTCTAACCACTTGATCTATAGAAAGCTCTTGTTGTTCTAATTCTTGCTCTTTTGCGAGTGCAAGCAATGTCTCCATCATCCGCTTCATTTTCAAGGTTTCAGATTGGATCACGTCTACTGTCTCTTCAACTAGCTTTGGATCTTCTTTCCCCCACCGTGCTAGCATCGATGCATTTCCTTCAATCGCTTGAATAGGACTCCTCAATTCATGAGACACATTCCCTATAAAACGTTCTTGCATCGCATAAACCTCATCCATTCGTTTTACCATCTCTAAATATTCAGATGTGAGTTGACCGATCTCGTCGTCTCCCACATAAGAGAACTTAACTTTTTGTTTATTTCCGAGCATGTTTTGTTGCATGGCTAGTTTTAGTTCCTCAAGTGGTTTGGTGAGAACAGATGAAAGAAAGTAACCAGTGAGACCAGATAATATGACAAACAACACGCCAAAAAGAAGAAGTGCCAAAAGTAAATAAGACATCATACTGCTGTAATTCTCTAAAGAATGAGACATGGCAACATATAATGAACCGCTTCCGATTTCAAACGGTGTAACTTTGTATAGAACATCTTCATCTGCTACAGTAGAGCGTTCAAATTCATTTAGCGTTCCTGTAAAACGAGGATACGGGATTGTCGGATTGATTACGACAAGTTCCACACCGTCTGCATTTAAAAGTTTCGCACTTTGATTGCGGGATAAAAATTGATTGAGTAATCCCGTATTTCGTTCAAAGTCCTGAACAGACAGCTCAGGACCACGGGAAAGCATATAATTCTCTAGTTCAGAAAATGTATTTTCTGCTGAAGTTCTTTCATTTGCAAGCACCCACTGGCTTAGCGCGGTGAATAATACAACGGAAAGCAAAATATACGTGAGAACCATTACTGAAGATGTCCATAGTGACCAGCGATAGCGAAGGCTTTTACTTTGTAGCCGGTTCATATCGGTATCCCACCCCACGGACAGTCTCTATTGAGTCAGCTACTTGCCTTGGTAGTTTTTTTCGAAGGTGTCGAATATACACATCGACGACGTTGGTTTCTGCTTCTGAATCGAAACCCCAGACGTTTTCAATCAATTGTGATCGAGTTAAAACGATACCCGGATGTTTCGTCAAATAGTTTAATAGATCGAACTCTGTTTTAGTGAGCTCGAATTCTAAGCCTTCAGCAAACACTTTGCGAGATGCTTCCTGAATCACAAGAGATTGGCTACGTTCATCAACTATCCGCTCCGTTCGACGTAAAATAGCCCGAATTCTTGCAAGCAATTCCTCTATCGCAAACGGTTTGACAATATAATCATCTGCTCCTGCTTCAAGACCTGACACCTTGTCCATCACGGCATCACGTGCTGTCACTAACAAGATTGGCACTCGGGACGTTTTACGAACGCGCCTCGTCAATTCTAGACCATTTATTCCTGGAATCATGATGTCTACAAGCAACAAATCAAAATTATTTTGTGAAACCAATTGTGCGGCTTCTCTTCCATCAGCAGTCACGACGACTTCAAAGCCTTCATGCTGCAATTCAAGCACTAAAAAACGTGCAATGTTGTCTTCATCCTCTACAACTAATATCTTCATCAAACGTTGTCACCTCAACCTTCACAGGACTTTTTTTAGCTTCCTTAATCGTACGGATTTAGGTACTAAGATTCAAGTTTTTTCGTTCACGTATTTTTCACTTTTCAAACGGAAAAAAATAGAGTATATTTTTCTAGCAACATAAAAATTCTATAGTTTGATGAGGGAAGGCAAATGGTGCGCCACCAGCAATTGGTTCTAGTAGGTTCGATTCCTACCCCGAAATTTTTTATGCAGCACTAAATGAAAAATTTCAGGGACCGGTAGACCGGTTTAGGAGGAAGATCGAATTGCTAAAACGACGTGATTTGCAAGATTGCCATGCTCTTTATGAGTTAATGTCTGACCCGTCAGTGATGAAATTTGTACGCCAGAAAGCAGCTTCTGCTGAAGAGTATCTGTTTAGCACAAAAGCACTTATGGAAGAAGAACAAAATGGAACTGTGATTTCCCGTACAATTTTAAGTGATTTCGGGCAACCGATAGGAACGATCAATCTATTTGACGTTCAGCAAAATGCAGGGTTTCTCGGTACGTGGATTGGCACACCATTCCAAGGTCTTGGGTACAACTCAAAAGCGAAGGAACAATTTTTAAGCGAATTGTTTTTTGAACTTTCAATTGAAAAAGTCTTCATGCGCATTCGCAAAGTAAACGAAAAAAGTTTACGTGCGGCTAGTAAACTACCTTATTCGGTTCTTGCGAATGATTTATATCCTGCTTTATACAATGAAATCAATCGTGATCAAGAAGTATATGATTTATTTTGTATCTCAAAAGACATGTTCTTGTTTGCCATGTTACAGCAACAGAACCAAGAAGAACAAGCTATGTAATTCTTATAAAGAAAAGCATTTTCTCAGACTCGAGAAAATGCTTTTTTGTTTAGTTCCACTCTCTCTCTAGCAAATCGACAAAATCACGTGGATTTGGAGGTTGTTTCGCTACCGCTTGTTTTGATTTGATAAAATCTTGTTCGTTCACGAGCTTAGTGAGAGCCTGTGTAAACTCTTTTGTTGTCAGCAGATCTTCTTCTGTAACGACTGCGTACCCTTTTCGTTCAAAGTCATGCGCGTTCTCGACTTGGTCTCCACGACTCGCTTTCTTAGAAAGTGGAATCAAGTACATCGGTTTTTGAAGTGCTAAAAATTCAAAAATCGCATTTGAACCAGCACGTGAGATGATAAAATCACTTGCTGCTATGAAATCAGCCAATTCATCGGTAACAAATTCAAAGATGCGATAATTTGGGTCTGTCCATTCATCATGGAGAACATGGCCTTTACCCGCAAGATGAATGATTTGAAAAGACTTCACTAGTTCTGAGCGTGTTTCTCGAATAAGTTGGTTGATTTTTGCTGATCCTTGACTGCCTCCCATAATCAGAATCACTGGCAGATTAGCTGTAAAGTTCAAAGCTTTTAACGCGTTTTCTTTAGATCCTTGAAACAGCTCTGGTCGAATCAACGCACCAACAGGTTCTCCTTTGCCAGGAAAGTGTTTTGCCGTCGTTTCAAATACGGTGAACACCTTTTTTGCAAACCGAGAGGCAATCTTATTGGCGAGGCCTGGGGACATATCGGACTCATGGATGAATAGTGGCTTATTTGTCAATTTGGCTGCGAGCGCAAGTGGCACTGACACAAATCCACCTTTTGAAAAAATTGCATGTGGTTTATGACGTTGAATTAACCGGACAGATTGTGCGATACCTGCCACTACTTTAAATGGATCCTTCATATTTTCGATGGAGAGGTACCGTCGCAGCTTGCCCGTCGATATTGCATGGAACGGGATATGCGGATAATACTCCTGGAGCAATTCTTCTTCAATTCCACCCGCTTGGCCGATGTAATGAATAGCATAGCCCCTTTTCTCTAGTTCTGGTATAATGGCTAAGTTTAAAGAAACATGGCCAGCGGTTCCTCCGCCTGTTAAAAATACTGTTTTCATCTTGTATAGACCTCCAAGTTCATCTAAAAGGACGTGCACATTGTGGTAAAAAACTTACCGACTTATTTAAAAACCTTATCCATCATCGTCATGCCAATTCTCATCACTCAAGTTTTTCTTTACTTGATGACTTTTTTCGATATTTTAATGACGAGTAAATATGATATCGGACATCTAGCTGGTGTGTCAATCGGCTCTTCTCTATGGGTACCTGTTTATACAGGCTTAACAGGTATCCTTATCAGTATAACGCCTATTGTAGCGCATTACATAGGTGGAAATAACAAACAACAAGTAAAACCTTCTGTACAACAGGGCATACTTGTGGCGATTGCAATGTCATTACTCGTCTATGCACTTATTTTTCTAGCAGTAGAGCCTATTGTATCCATGATGGACGTTTCTGCAATCGAACGAGAAATTGCCATTGCTTACGTAAAAGCAATTTCAATTGGATTGATCCCTTTATTTATCTATAGTGTATTGCGTGGGTTCATCGATGCTCTTGGTCTTACACGAATTACGATGTTCATCACTTTGTTATCTGCCCCAATTAATGTATTTCTGAATTATCTCTTTATCTTCGGGAAGTTCGGTGCCCCGGAGTTAGGTGGTCAAGGGGCTGCACTGGCCTCAGCACTCACTTATTGGGTTGTCTTGTTTATAACAATCGGATTGATCGCTACACTTCCCTCAATCAAAGAGTATCAGATTTTCAGTGGGTTCTCGGGAATTCAAATGAAGCGGATCTGGACTATTATCGCAATGGGCGTACCGATTGGTCTATCCATCTTTGCTGAAACAACAATTTTCTCAGCAATTACATTAATGATGACAAATTATACAACTGAAATATTGTCTGCCCACCAGATTGCATTAAACTTTACTTCACTGCTTTATATGATTCCACTATCTATTGCCATGGGAGCTACCATTGTTGTAGGTCAATCTGTTGGCGCGAAGAAGTTTACTGAAGCCTCTCATTATGCATGGCTATCCGTCCTTTTAGCCATAGCTGTAAGTTTTGTTTCAGCATCTATTTTGTTCTTTTTCCGCGAGCAAATTTCGACGTTCTATACAGATGATGCTGTCGTAGTAGGGTATGCTGTTCAATTTTTACTATTTGCAGCTTTATTTCAATTATCAGATGCTATCCAAGCACCTGTGCAAGGAGCACTCCGTGGATACAAAGACGTTAAAATCACATTCATTATGGCGATTATCTCGTACTGGGTCATCGGCTTACCACTTGGGTACTACTTAGCAACTACCACTTCACTCGTACAGTATGGATATTGGGTCGGATTAATTGCAGGATTGACAGCTGGAGCGATTGCTCTGTCTATACGATTGCTTATTGTTCAAAAAACGTATGCACGTAAAAAAGCACAAGCCTAATTGGCTGTGCTTTTTTAATCCATAATGCCCGAGTCATTTATTTTCACCTCAAAGGTTGGTTCAATTACTAAATTCATACTGGAAAAGAAAACAATTGTTACTGCGCAAAACGTGTTGACAGTTCGTTAAACCTTTCAGTGACTTTACGTAAAAAGTACTCTTCTTCCCATTTTGAGCAATCCAGCAATGTTACTTTTTGACGCAGTTGTTCATTTTTTTGTTCCAATGTTTGGCGTGTGCGTGGGTGTGTTTGGACATCCAACAACTCATCATCAATCACTTGATCGATGTCACTTGCTGTTGAAAGGCTGGTTAAGCGTTCACGTTCGGGATAAATTTTCTTCAATGTAGAAAGTACTTGATAGGTTTCTAACGTTGGACAGGCGGTTAAATTTTCGCCGATAACGACAAGTTGTGTTTTCACATTCACATCTTCTTGCATCCACTGTGTCATTCCATATGCATATTGAAATAAATGAGGCTTAGAAGTTGAAGGCAATTGAATATACCCCTTCACTCGGTAAACCGTTTCTGGTAGAGATTGAATCCACTCTTCCACTGCATACTGCGGAAACGAAGAAGAAAGTACTTCTAGTCGCGTCCCTAAGGTTAACTCCATTCCGACACGCATCGGCTCATGTGCGGATAAGGAAGGTGCTAAATGCTGGAGTTGTGAAAAATCAACTGTACTGTATGTAGTCGGAACAATCTTTGCTTTTGCGTTTAATTGACTGAGTGAAAATTGAACCTCCTCCAGTTCTTCTGAATCTACTACATCTACTTTATTTAATACAAGCAAGTGACCATGTTTGATTTGCTCAAAGAATAAGGCCTTTGTTTGTATTGGCAATTTATCACGTTCTAAAAATCGAACCGCATCCACCACTGTCACAATTCCTTTAAAGTCAAAGTGGTCAGCAAATAAAGGAGATAAAATCACATCTAAGGAGGCAACTGGATGTGCTGCACCTGTCGTTTCAATTAGCAGAACATCAAATTCTTCTTGATGTAAAATTTGTTGTATTTGTGCCTCTGTTTTTTCTGCTGGTGAACAACAAATACATCCTTCTAATAATTCACGAAGCGGCACGTCCTCCTCAACTGCGTCACTATCAAATCCAAGTGCTCCTAGTTCATTCATAATGACTGCAGGCTTCAAGCCAAGTTGCTTAAGATGTGTCAGCCACTTCACGAGGAGTGTAGTTTTACCACTCCCTAAAAAGCCACTTAATAGATAGACATCTTTCATTAAAAACCCTCCTGTAAAAAAAGGGACTGACTACACGTAGTCAGTCCTTTCTGTTTTATTCTGCTGCTTGATCAAGCACTTCAATAGCTCGTAAAAGTTGTGGATCTTCTGTACGAAGTTTTTCACGAACAGCATCCATAATTGCAAGTGTGGTATCACCAGATACTACACCCGTCACTTCCAATTCGTTCTCTTGTTGGAATTCTTCGACAGCCGTTTCGAGTTGCTCATCAAAACGCATTTCTTCTTCATCTACCGAATAGCCAAGTGCTGTCATAAATTGTTTCAAAACACCGACTTGTTCTGACTGAAGGTCAAGAGACAATTCAACTGCAGGATCTAATGGCGCAAGAGATGCATAGTCAGGATATTCCACCACTTCATCGGGTTGAACACCTTCCTCGTGAATCCAATTACCTTCTGGAGTTAACCATTTTGCAGTTGTTAACTTAATATTCGAACCATCCGCTAAATCTTCAACACTCTGCACAGTACCTTTACCGAAAGAAGGAAGACCTACAACTGGAATATCAGCAGATTCGCTAAGTGCAGCTGCAATAATCTCAGATGCTGAAGCACTACCTCCGTCGATAATGACAGCAGTTGGCACTGTTACACGTTCTGCTTCTACTGCAGGTAGAATCGTAGCTTCACCTTGTTGCTCAATTTGCAATACCGGTTGACCTTCTTCTACAAATAAAGAAGCAATATCAACAGCAACGTTCAATAAGCCACCTGGATTTTGACGGACATCAAGAAGTAATTTTTCCATTCCTTGTGCTTCCATCTCATCGAGTGCATCTAGTAATTCCTGATATGTGTCATGAGAGAAACTAGAAATTGAAATATGAGCGACGTTGCCGTCCAACATCTCCGTATAAACCGTTTCTATCGGAATATCATCACGAGTGATTGTTACTTCAATTGGTTCAGCTTCCCCACGTTGAATCGTAAGTGTGACCTCTGATCCTTTTTCTCCTCGAATGAGAAGAACAGCTTCTGAAGCACTAAATCCGCGAATGTCTTCTCCATCGACTGAAAGAATTTTATCATTCGGCATAATTCCTGCACGCTCAGCTGGAGAGTTTTTAATTGGTGAAACAACTGTGATAACACCGTTTTGCTCTTGAATCTCAGCACCAATTCCTTGGAAGCTTGAAGAGATACTTTCATCAAATTGTGCAGCCTCTTCTTGATTCAAATAATCGGAGTATGGATCCCCAAGTGCATCAACCATACCATTGATGGCACCATTTACAAGTTCCTCTTGATCAAAATCTGTATAATACTGTTCGCGTAGTTGATCATACACATCATAGAGTCGTGAAAACTCTTGTCGTTCTGTTGGCTGAATGACTTCTGCCACCTTTTCATCACCCGTTGTTAGGGCGAGCATAGTCACTCCTGCAGAAGCAATAGCTGTTAGGAACAATACGATGACGAATATAAATGGGTTGATCCGAAAAGCTCGGCGAACTGGTGGTTGTTCAGGCTTCGTTTCAGGCTGTTGGTCCATTTTCTCACCTCATTAATAAAGACTGTCGTCCATGTCGACAGTCTAAAAATGGTGCCAGGGCATAGCGCCCTAGAACATTTTATTCTTGAATAGCTGCTTCTAATGCGACAACAATCATGTCGTTAAATGTAGTTTGGCGTTCTTCTGAAGATGTTGCCTCACCTGTTAAGATGTGGTCACTTACAGTTAAGATTGACAACGCTTGACGGTTGAATTTAGCTGCAAGTGTATAAAGAGCTGCAGATTCCATTTCAACTGCTAAGATGCCATAGTCAGCCCATTTTTTATAGTCTGCTTCATCATTGTAGAATAGGTCAGCCGTGAAAATGTTTCCTACACGTAGGTTAAGTCCAGCTGCCTTACCCGCTTCATATGCTTTGTACAGAAGATCAAAATCTGCAGTTGGTGAATAAGCAAGGTCGTTTAAAAGAACTTTGTTTAATGAAGAATCAGTTGAAGCACTTTGACCAATGATTACGTCACGTACTTTTACATCTTTTTGGATGGCTCCACATGTACCTACACGAATTAATTTTTGCACATCATACTCTTGCATTAATTCTGTAACGTAAATTGCAATCGATGGAACACCCATCCCAGTTCCTTGTACAGAAATGCGTTTCCCTTTATAAGTTCCTGTGTATCCAAACATGTTACGAACTTCATTATATTGAACGACATCTTCTAAAAATGTCTCTGCAATGTATTTTGCACGTAATGGATCTCCTGGAAGTAAAATTGTATCTGCAATTTCACCTTTTTTAGCACTGATATGAACACTCATCATGTAACCTCATTTCTTTAACGTATAAATTTATGATACATAGTTTAGCGACTGAATGCAATTCATGTTATTACTTCGTTTTATATTCTTCCCATAACTCATCAAAAATAGAAGCAGGAATCGCATCATCTGCTTGCATCTCAATATAAGTAGACAGTTCATAAAAGTCGTTTGTATTTTTAGGGAAGTCATGAAGTTCAAACACACGCTCAGCAAATCGATGTTTTGGATTTGATGCTGAACCGCCTCTATGTCTCAACACAAATTGATAGAATGTATCTCTCATAAGTCCACCTCTTTACTTGAAGGTAGACAAATATTCGCCATATCCTTCTTTTTCTAAATCTTCCTTTGGAACGAAACGAAGAGCTGCTGAATTGATGCAATAACGTAAGCCAGTAGACTCTTTTGGTCCGTCTGGGAATACGTGTCCTAAATGCGAGTCCGCCGTCTTACTGCGCACTTCTACACGACGCATACCAAAACTGTCATCAAATTCTTCTACAATTTCAGGCGCATCGATTGGTTTTGTAAAACTTGGCCACCCACACCCTGCATCGTATTTATCATTCGAGTGAAATAATGGTTTTCCAGAAACGATGTCCACATAAATTCCTTCATGGAAGTGTTGATCGTATTCACCTTGATACGGTGGCTCTGTTCCATTTTCTTGCGTGACATGGTACTGCATAGGCGTTAATTTTTCACGTAGATTATCCTTCAAAATAATTCCTCCTTAACTGTTCAACAAAGTTTTTACGTCCGGAGCCAATAAAGTAGCGCTCGTAATGGCCACTATTTTTTTTGTAGTAATCTTGGTGGTACTCTTCTGCTTCGTAAAAAGGTTTAGCTGGGAGTAGCTCAACAGCTACTTTTTTTGTGAAGACATCGGATTCAAGTCGTTTCATAACTTTTTCAGCTACTTCTTTTTGGTCCGCATCATGATAAAAAATCGCCGTTTGATAGGATTTTCCTCTATCAAAAAATTGGCCTCCAGCATCAAATGGGTCAACATTTTGAAAATAGATTTCGACAAGTTGTTCATAACTGAATTTCGTTGGATCAAAGGTGATCTGTACCGCCTCATAATGACCTGTTGTCTCGGAACAAACTTGTTCATACGTAGGATTCTCAACATGGCCACCCGTGTATCCAGACACTACTTTTTCAATTCCATCATACGAATCAAAAGGTTTGACCATACACCAAAAACAGCCACCTGCGAAAGTTGCTTTTTCCATCTTTAAAACCTCCCTGTCATTGATCTGTTGGAACAGTCACGGAGAGTATAATTTCATCATTCTCCAAGTCAATTTCTTGAGCCCGAATATCTAAGTCCCCATCAATCGGTAATCCACCTAAATCTATAAAGACTGACTCATCTGCTGGACTTACGATCATCCAGTTTGGTAAATCAATTGAACTGCGCAATAATTTTAAGATCTCTTCAGGAGGAATCGATAGTTGACCTATATCTACTTGATTTTGCACAAGTTGAATATTGCCATCCTCAAGTACAACCGGATCAAAATACATCTGAACTGGAATCGTTAAACTAAAAACGGTGAGTTCAGAAGTCAAAGCAATTTTATCCTCCACAACCAATTGTAATGGGATTGGCTGGTCACGAACTGCTTCTAGAATATATTTGTTCGCAAGCTTCTCAAAGTCTTGTTTGGATGTCTCGACAAACAATTGACCGCCCTCTGCAGGATCCGGTCTGTCAGTAAGTGTATAGCTTTCAGACGTTCCAGTTAGTAAGCTCCCTACATACACGATTGCAAGTACTAATAAAAGTACAAGTCCAAGAAATGCGATTTTCCATTTATTCATAGTTATCAGCCCCCATTTACATACAGTTCCCCATCTGATTGCTCTATGAAACCACAGCTTTCCATCGTACGGAGCATCCGATTGGCAATTAAATCATAGCCTTGTCCATTCGGATGGAAGAAATCTGTGTGATACACCAAGTTTGCGTTGGTATAAAAAAGGTCTTGAACGGGTACAAAACAGGTTGATTGGAAGTCGCCCAAAGTAGCTTCCATCGCCGTATTCCAATCCACGACTATAGATTCTACTTCCTGTGACTCTACTGTAATTAATGAGAACGGATTATACAAGCCAAGTGCAACAATAGGGGCCTGTGGGTTGATCGCTCGTATATAATCCAGGATATGATAATACCGTGTCTCATATAGTTCTCGTTCTTCTTCGAATGCCTCTAACTGAAGTGAAAACAAGTCACGTTTAATTACTTTCATGACATCATTTCCACCAACAGATAAGAAAATATGACTTGCTTCTTGTATTTCTTTATCAAGACTCCCGCTTGATAGAAGGGTTAACAACTGATCACTTCGTCGTCCACGTTTCGCTGTATTGATTAATTCAACTCGGTCGATTTGCTCACTTGTCAAGAATTCATCTCGAATACGTCCAACGTACCCATCTTTTTTTAACTCATCACCGATTCCAACTGTTAACGAATCGCCAAGTCCAAGAAATAACAAATTATCAGGAAAGACATTATAAGGAACCTGATAGCGAACAGGTTCCTCACGGTCTTTTACCTGAAAAACAGGCTTGATTACAAAACTGCTACATCCACTTATTACGATAACAACAACTACCAATGTAACAAATGCTAATTTTTTCAACTGCTTACCCTTCCAACAAATACATAAATCCAATTGCACCAGGACCTGTATGGGTAGAAATTACAGGCGTCGTAAAGGACAGTTTCACGTCTTTAAATCCTGTCGCTTCAATTGCTTCTTTTAGTGGAGTAGCCATTTGATACCCATCAGCTTGTGCAATCCCAACAGCTTTTACACGTTTGGCAGCTGAATCTTTAGTAAATTCATTCATTAAGTACGTAATGACTTGTTTGTAACTTCTCGCTTTAGCTACTGGTGTGTACTCTCCTCCTGCTAGTGAAGCGATTGGTTTAATTGAGAGTAAAGAGCCAAGCATTGCTCGTCCTTTTCCAATCCGCCCACCTTTCACAAGGTTATCAAGTGTATCGACTACTACGAACAGGCGTGTATTTTCACGAACACGGTCGAGATGACGTAAAATCTCACCCATTGATTTGCCTTGTTGAGCCAGACGAGCTGCTTCTTTCACTTGAAATGCAAGTGCGTGTGAGATGAATCGTGAGTCAACTACAGTGACATTCGAAGATGTAATGCTAGCAGCAGATTCAGCAGATTTAACTGTCCCGCTCATCCCACCTGTCATATGGATTGACAGAATTTCAGACCCGTCTTTTCCAAGTTCATCATAAATTTCAGTGAAGGTACCTGCAGAAGGTTGAGAAGATTTTGGTAACTCTTTCGATTGTTTCATTTTACTAATGAATTCTTCAGCAGACAGTGTTACACCGTCTAAATAATCCTGGCCATCCACATGAATGGTCAATGGCACGACAGTTATTCCTAATTGTTCGAAAACATCTTGCGTCAGTTCAGCTGTTGAATCCGTTACAATTTTAATTGTCGTCATCTTGATTCCCCCTGTAAGTCTGAGCGTGCATCCTGTATTAGACGTTCGACCCGCTCTTTAAATGTGTCCGTCGACTCGTCTTGTTGTTGATAAACAGCAGGTAAAATTTTCACAAACACCTCTGCTGGAGTTATTTTATTTTCATTTTGCTCCATCAATCGAGACGTACCAACGATTGCAATTGGAATGATCGGCAGTTGAGCCTTAGCTGCGATTCGAACAAATCCTGTTTTAAACTCTTTCATCTCATTCCCTTTCGAACGTGCGCCTTCTGGGAACAACAATAAAGAGTGACCCGCTTTTAGACTTTCAACACTGTCTGAAATGGAGTTGAGTGCACTGCGTCGATTCGAGCGATCGATAAAAACACAATTGAGTTCATCCATCCAATCTGCAATAAAAGGTATTTTTTTCACTTCTACTTTAGAAAGAAACCCAAATGGTTTTGGTACAGTGGCAATCAATACCGGAATATCGAAATTCCCCTCATGGTTTGCAACAAAAAGGACAGGTCCCTCTTGTAAATTTTCTGTCCCAGTAAGGTGAGCTGTTGCACCCGCCTTTTTAAGAATGTTTTGAGACCATCGCTGAGGCGTTTCAAAGACTGCTTGATCGTACTCTGCAGTCGTTAATTCCGCTTTACGTTTCCTCAATTTTTTTAGCGTGTTCAATTGGGTTGGGATATACCCGATAATATAACTATACGTTACGATGCTTCTTAACAACTTATTCACGGGCCTTTCTACTGTAGCGTTTGTATGTGAAATCTACGCCAGATTTAGAAGTGTGTTTTGGGGACTCCCATTCGAGGATGAAGTCATTGTATTCCGGAAAAAAAGCATCTCCTTCGTACTGCTTATGAATTTCAGTGATAAGTAAGCGATCTGCGTAGTCGAGGTACTCTGTAAACACCTTCGCTCCACCTATAACTACTACTTCCTCATGAAGCGATTGTCCATACAACAAGGCTTCTTCAAATGTATGGACAATCTTAACACCCTCCGCAGAAAACTCTTTATTTCGTGTCATGACGATGTTATCCCGCCCTGGAAGTGGACGTCCAATTGATTCGAATGTATTGCGTCCCATTATGACAGGACGACCGAGTGTATTTTCTTTGAAGTACTTCAAGTCTTCTGGAATATGCCAAGGCATCTCATTGTTATGGCCAATTACATGTTTCTCGTCATGTGCCACTATAAATGTAATCATCAAATTCCCCCTATACAGCAATTTCCGCGTGAATACGAGGGTGTGATTCGTATCCAATCAGTTGAATATCGTCTGTTTTCATATCAAAAATTGAGATATCGCGTAGTGTGATCGTTGGAAGTGGTTTTGGCTCTCGTGCCAACAACTCATTGACTTGGTCTAGATGATTGCTATAAAGATGTGCATCACCAAACGTGTGCACGAAATCGCCAGCTTCAAGACCAGTCTCCTTTGCAATCAAATGAACAAGTAATGCATACGATGCTATGTTGAATGGAACGCCTAAGAAAACATCCGCACTGCGCTGGTACAATTGACAACTCAGTTTATTACCTTGCACATAAAATTGCATGAATGAATGACAAGGTGGTAATGCCATCTCATCTACTTCTGCAGGATTCCATGCAGTGACGATGTGTCGGCGTGAATGCGGTGAGTTTTTAATGGATTCAATGACAGTTTGAATCTGGTCTACACTACCACCATCTTTAGTTTCCCACGAGCGCCATTGTCTCCCATATACCGGCCCCAATTCACCATACTTCTTCGCAAAGTCGTCATCCGTTTTGATGCGTTCGATGAAAGCTTTCATTTCTCGGTCGTACAGAATTTTGAAATCAGGATCTTTTGAGGCACGTAAACCAAAGTCCGTCATATTTGGTCCATTATACTCTTCACTTGAAATCCATTGTTCAAATGCCCACTCATTCCAAATATTATTGTTTTGACGCACGAGTGTTTGAATATTCGTATCTCCATGTAAGAACCATAAAAGCTCTGAGACAATTAATTTAAATGAAGTATGCTTTGTAGTCAGTAACGGAAACCCCTCCGCTAAATTAAAGCGCATCTGATATCCAAAAATTCCGATAGTGCCGACTCCTGTTCGGTCTTCTCGTCGTTCACCGTTTTTCAATATGTATTCACATAATTCATGATATTGTTTCATTATGACACTCCTCTAAGATAACCATTTTGGTGGCGTATTCTTCGACCAATAAATTTCTCCGATATCTTGATGTTTTGCAAATTGATCATCATGTGTATGGTAATGGAATGTAAAGTAATAGCCTTCCAATGGTCGTTTTTCAACACGTACATGCGCACGTAAAATATCAGCATTTGTGTCCTGATCATACAAGTGGAAAATTTTTTCGCCGTAATCACCGGAAGGCTTATGCGAAATTGCAGAAGATGCCGTGGCATATTCTTCTATCTTTTGCTTATAAAATGGGAAGATTTCCCCTTCGTAGCGTTGCTGAATGCGTGGTTGAATTTTTGAACCAAATTTCACATCACTCTGTTCACGCGCCTCATCAATGAGTCGCCCAATATCCAGTACACGTTCCTCTGCATGGGTTTCAGTAAATTGGTTTTCTTCGATTTCAAATACGGAATTCCAGATCTCATGCGATGGTGTAATGACACCAAATGTGACTACAGCGACTAAAGCGGCTAAAAACTTTTTAATAAATCCTGACAACACATTCACTTCCATCCGTAACATTTTTGAAACAACTTTTCATTGAATAAATGACTAAGGCTTCATTCTTTTCTGATTTCATTGTACAATAAGAAACAATGACATGTAACAAAAACACTTTTATTCTAAAGGAGAGATTATCTCATGAGCTTAGGACTTGCGATTGGTATCGGATATTTATTATTACTTGGATACTTAACTTCATTAAATTTCACGCATTGATTGAAAAAGACCTACGCGATTATTACTCGCATAGGTCTTTTTTGTTACGAACGCCAAAATGAAATTTTGCGCTTTTTCTTTTCAATTGGTGAAAACCATATTTTTCAAACAGTTCACTCGTATAATGTGCTTTAATGACCGCTCGTTTTCGGCACACTCGAATTGCCTCCCTGACCCATTCATCCGTCAGCTGATCACGTACTGCAAATTGCTTATGCGTTGTAAAGTTAGTCGACTCTTCAATAGCAGTCTCAAACAGTGGATCCATGTACACGACATCAAATGAGTTATCCGGTTGATTCCGCAGATAGTCTACAGCATCTTGCTGTACAATTTCTATACGCCTGAACGCTTGTTGCAGCTCTTCACTTTCAAAGTTAGTGAATTGTTGACTTACTTTCATGAGAAACGCAAGGACTTCTGATTTTTCAAGTCCGACGATGATTCCTGAATCCCCAAGATCCACACTCGCCATCAGTGCATCCGCTCCGAAACCTATCGTGCAATCCAAAAATGAATCACCTTTCACTAGATTTAGCGCACGAAGCAAAGGTTCTTGTTCTCCAGCGATCCATCGCTTATACCGAAACATTGCCGTTCCTGGATGGTATTTATACCTCTCTCCAGTAGGTTTGACCGCCTCAATACCTGTAGACGTGTAAATATAGACAATATCGTAGGGCTCAAAATAGTTTTTCAGAGACTTTCCGTTTCTAGGTAGAAAATCCATCGCATGAAAATGGGCAAATTGCATGGCCATTTGTTGTTCATCCTGCTTCAGTTTTAATGAAGTAGTGACTGCTACATTCATTGACCTTGTAATTGCTCAAGCACACCTTGAATGTGATCGACAATCGCTTCTTTTGGAAAGTTCTCAATCTGTTCACGCGGAATGAAATACGCAAGTTTGCCATCTTTCCAAAATGCCATCGACGGCGAACTCGGAGGTACATCTTCAAAGTAACCGCGCATAGTTTCCGTTGCTTCTTGATCTTGTCCAGCAAACACCGTTACTAAGTGATCGGGTTTCGCTGTTGTTGTCTCTACAGCCTCAATGGCTGCAGGACGTGCAAGACCTGCTGCGCACCCACAAACAGAGTTGATGACAACAAGTGATAACCCTTCAGCAGTTTGCATATGTTCCCTCACAGCATCTTCTGTTGTCAATTCTTTAAAACCATGTCCAACGAGTTCTTGGCGCATTGGTGCAACAATTTGTTTCATATATTCTTCATAAGCATTCATGTTTAGTCCTCCTTAATTGCACGTGCCATATTCATTTGCTTCCAAACAGAGCCTTTTGCTTCTTCTCCCTGCTCGATTCGAGCTAAAGCCATCTTCACTTGAAGACGTACTTCATATTCAGAATCATCTTGTGCTTTTTTCAGTACGTCGATATGTTCTTTAGTACCTACTTCGTAGAAGAACATCGCAGCACGCCAGCGAACTAATTTATTTTTATCTGCTAAAGCCTCGGCCATTGCTTGTGCAAACTCTTCGTACCCAAGGTCGCTCATCGTATCTCCTGCTGTACGACGAATGGAAGCATTTTTATCATGTAACGCAATTGTCAAATGTGGAATGACCATCTTATCTTCCAAAATACCAAGATAAATAACTGCCAAGCGGCGAATGGATACCTTTTCATCTTTTAAAGCAAGTGCGAGAAGCGGCAAATCATCAAGAGTCGGATGAGTCAAGCGGTCAAGTAATTGATAGCGGACTTCCCAGTCTGGATGTTGAAAGTCTTCAAGGCTAACAGGATGGCGCGTATTCTTCCACTCTGTTTCCGCACTGGATTCTGGAGAGCTGAGTTGTGTGAGTCTTTCTGTCGTAAAAGCAGCATCGAGTTCAGCAATCACTTGGTTTGCAATTTCTTCGAACTCCCCGTATCGTACGCCATAGTCTATCCATTTTCTCTGCAAGATATAATTCTCGTCGTCTTGAATCCGTTGATTAAATGTTTCCATAAAGCGGTCTGGAAGTGCAAAGCGCTGTTCATTTTGTGAATCAAACACTTTCACTTGAAGTGGAATGCCATGATAATCTTGCACGTGCACACGCACTTCACCGAATGAATCTGTAGCAGATTCCGTTTGCGTCTCTGAGACTTGTTCCTTCCCAAATACTTGTTCGATTTGAGGGACAAGTGTATCCCAACTCGCTTTTGGATGTTTTTCTACTGCCATAAAGTCAGCCACATGATAAATCCCTTTAATTCCTTCTAAAGAAAACAGTGATGCAATGATTTCTGGAGCATCGTCGAGTTGACCTTCTCTATAGTTATGGCTAGTTCCGAATGCCAATTCCTGGTCCACAACAATTTTCATGGAGTTCGGACTTGGTGTTGGCTCGATTGTGATGATTTTCATAGAATCACTCCTTCTGTAAGTAGTGTATCATGATGAAGCCATTTCTTCTAAATATGCCCACCGTTCCATCTTTTCTTCAAGCAAAGCCTCATTCGCTTCTAAATCAATGGATGCTACGCGGATTTTTTCGTAATCAGAGCCCGCGGAATCGATGATAGATTGACTGGCAGCGATTTTTTCTTCAAGAAATGCAATCTGATCTTCAATCGTTTCCCACTCTTTCTTTTCTTGATAACTCATGCGTTTCTTTTTTGGTTTTGGCTCTTCAGCCACTTGTTTTGGTGTAACGACTTGTTTCTCTATTTTCGCCAGTTCACGTTTTTGTTCCAAGTATTCTGCAAAGCTGTCTAGTGTCACTACTACTGCTTGATTTTCAAGCGCCCATAATTTTGTCGTTACGCGGTCAATGAAGTAACGGTCATGTGAGACTACCAATACAACACCAGCAAAGCTGTCCAAATAATCCTCAAGTACCGCTAAAGTATCTAAGTCTAAATCATTTGTCGGTTCATCTAAAATTAATACGTTTTGTTGCTGTATCAAAAGTTTGAGTAAATATAAGCGTTTTTTCTCGCCACCGGATAATTTATAAATCGGTGTCCCGTGCATAGATGTCGGAAATAAAAAGCGCTCTAACATTTGAACGGCACTTAGACGTTCGCCACTAGAAGTTTCAATAGAGTTTGAATCTTCTGTAATATAATGGAGCACCCGTTGATTCTCATCAAACTTCGGAAGCTCTTGACTAAAGTATCCAATTCGAACGGTTTGCCCGACTTCTAGAGTTCCACTAGTAGGTTGTATAATTCCCGCTATTATGGACAATAACGTAGTCTTACCTGCGCCATTTTCTCCGACAATCCCAATACGGTCTTTATTTTGAAGAATGAATGAAAAATCATCAAAAAGTCGTTTGTCTTCAAACGCCATTCCAAGTGCATGACCTTCCATTACTTTTTTGCCAAGTCGGCTCGTTGCAAGATTGACATCGAAATCTTGTTCGTTGTTTTTTAGTAAAGCACGATCTTTAATGTCTTCAAAACGATCTAGTCGTGCCTTTTGTTTCGTCGTCCGAGCCTTGGCCCCGCGCCGAACCCATTTGAGTTCATTCCGATATAGATTTTGAAGTTTGGATTGTTCTGCTTGTTGTTGCTCATAGCGAATCGCTTTGCTTTCAAGGAATTGCTCGTAATTGCCTTTATAGCTATAAACCGTCAGCTGATCGATTTCGTAAATTGTAGTGGACACTGCATCAAGAAACAGACGGTCGTGCGTTACAAACAAAACAGCACCGTCATACGCTTTCACTAGATCCTCTAACGCAATCGTCGATTCAACATCTAAATGGTTCGTAGGCTCATCAAGTAAAAGTAAATCATGTGGTTCAATTAATGCCCGAGCTAAGGCAACCCGTTTTTGTTGGCCACCAGATAATTGACCAACAGGTTTTTCGAAGTCTGTAATCCCGAGCTTCGTAAGCGCTTGTTTTGCTGCCGTATTGAGATCCCAACCGCCGTCTTCCATTTTCTCTTGAATGGAAACAAGCTCTTCTACGAATTTCATGTTGTTTGGTTCTTGTTCAGCTTGCTTACGAATACGTTCGTAGTTTCTATTAAGTGCTACGATGGCTAAGTCACTGATAAACATCGTTTCTAGGACTGATTTTGTAGGATCTAGATCCGGTGCTTGAGCTAGATAGCTAATTGAATAGTGATTCGGATGGTCTTTATGTAATGAATCAGCATCAATAGAACCTTCAATGATTTGCAGTAGTGTAGACTTCCCACTACCATTTTTTCCAACGAGACCAATCTTTTCACCTTTTGTGATTGTAAATTCAATGTTTTTGAAGAGGGTCTTTTCTCCAACCGTTTTTGTTAAGTTTTGAATAATTAATTGCGACATGGAGATTCTCCTAATTCGTTGTAAAGTTGCTCAAGAAACGCTTCCATAAATCGGTGACGTTCCTCGGCAATCTCTTTTGCTTTTTCTGTATTCATTTTATCTTTTAGCTTCAATAACTTTTCATAGAAGTGAGTAACGGATGAACCGTTGTCAATTTTAGCACCAGATACTACTTCCTCAACTTCTTTGTGATTGTATAGACTGCGATCTTTCGCACCACCAAATGCAAATGTACGTGCTATGCCGATTGCCCCAATAGCATCTATACGGTCAGCGTCTTGCACAATCTTCGCTTCTAATGAAGTTGCTGTTAACCCGCCACTAAAGGAAACTTGGTCAATGAGTGTGCGGATGATTTTCTGTTCTTCTTCTGTCACAGAAAACGTTGTAAAGATAGATTGCATGAAATCTGCACTTCTATCATTTTTATATTTTTTATCTTCAACATCATGTAACCCTACTGCAAGCGTAACAATTCGGTGGTTCGCTTCTTTGTAATTTTCAAGTATACGCCTAGCATTTTCATAGACCCGGTCTATATGGGCCATGTCGTGGCTTGCATCAAACTGATTATAATAGTCCACTAAGTAAGGACGTAATTCACTCCACATGGTGTGTTCCCCTTTCAAATTGACGGATGAGGTCGAATCCTGTATAGTTTAGCTAGTAATTATCTGATTTTTCTAACGAAGGGGGTCCCCGTACAATGCAACAAGGACAAGTAAAATGGTTTAATGCAGAAAAAGGCTACGGATTTATTGAGTCAAACGATGGTGAAGATGTATTTGTTCATTTTACAGGTATCCATGGTGAAGGATTTCGTACGTTAGAAGAAGGTCAAAAAGTGCATTATCGTACTGTAGAAGGAAATCGTGGACCACAGGCAGCAGATGTTCATGTGATCCTAGATGAATAGACAATCTTCTCCCTCGCATACTTGCGCGGGTTTTTTTATGTGTTTTGATATAGTTTTTGTCCGATTTCTTTCAATTGTTTTCCTACAGAACAGCCGGAAATACAAAATTGATGTGCCGCTGTTTTTCCTTGTCGTGAACGAAGATCGTGTTTAATTGGACATTCTTCACAGTAGACAGAAAGCAAACGATCTATTTCATTTGTAATTTGTTGTGTTAACACGTTTATCCCACCTTATCTATTGTAGTAGTATAATCGTTTTTTGAAGTCAGTTGCAAGGGAAGGAACTAGAGAATGATTGAATTGTACACAGATGCAGCTACGCGTGGAAACCCAGGAGAAAGTGCCATAGGGGTATTTTGGAAAGGGAACGGAAGCGAAGGATACCACGCAGAGAAGATTGGCGTATGCTCAAATCACGAAGCTGAATTCATTGCACTGCGAGAAGGAATTCGACACGTCCTCCCTCTCCAGCCTGATATTTTATCGATTCGAGTCGATTCTAAAATCGTGGCTGATGCAGTTGAACGTAATTACACGAAAAACCCTACATTTAAACCGATTTTGGATGAAATTTATTCGTTACTTGATGGCATTCCGATGTACTTTGTAAAATGGATTCCAGACAAAGAGAACCGGGCGGCGCATCGAATGGCGACGGAGGCTTTGAGGAAGTGAAAGCTGAGAAGTGCGTTAAATATCTGTGGGCTCGCTAGGAATTAGTTTCCATAACATGACTCAGGGCACAAATGGCGGTTTTGAGGGCACAAAACGGACCAATCGAGGCACAAAAACATCTTCGTAGGGCATAAAAATGGCCGCTCAGGGTACAAATCCAGAGTGGCGGTTTCCATATATAGAGCGGAATCGAGTTCCTCCTCCTAGAAATCCCGCAAGAAGCCATCGCAATCTATGAAACAAAATGCGCTTCACAGCTCACGCTGGCTTCTTGCACAATTTCTGACCAGTCGGCTCCACATCTAGACATAAAAAAAGACCCCCGAAGAGGTCCTTTGAAAGTTTAGAATTAAGCTTTAACTACGTTAGTAGCTTGCAGGCCACGTTGACCTTGCTCGATTTCGAAAGTTACGTCTTGACCTTCGTCAAGAGTTTTGAAACCTTCGCCTTGGATAGCTGAGAAGTGAACGAATACGTCGTCTCCGCCTTCGCGCTCGATGAATCCGAATCCTTTTTCTGAGTTAAACCATTTTACTTTACCTTGTTCCATGTGTGTATCCTCCTCATGCACTGTGTGTGCACTTTTGTTACTATCCTTGCTCAACACTATAGTAAAAGTGTTGCCACCTACTAACGCTCCGAACAAAAATAATTCTATTACAATATACCATGAGCTGGGAGAGAATGCAAATAGAATGATCAAATTGTCAAAAGAGCTCCAATTGCCCCACTATAGCCATGTTGAGGCAAAAACAGGGGGTTCTTTTCCTTTAAAATTGTATAGGACGCTATAACATTTTGGAGCATTTCATTCTCTTCTAAAGTCGTACCGATGTAAATAATATCGGTACACCCTTTTGTATCGGCAGCTTGAATGGCAAGTGAAGAAATCACTTCACCTATCATTCCTTGTATCCCGGCCACGTAGTCATTTTCATCATTTACGCCTTGTTCAGCTGTTAATAGAGCTCCGAAATTACTTGCTGTCAGTGAACCTTTGATAGGAAGCTGGTTGTTTTGATAAATGTCCTCTACGCGGACATCGATCCATTTTCGAGAACCTTGCTCACTCTTTTTCACGATTTCTTCGAACTGATCAGTTCCAATCAGGATTTTACTTAGGCCAAGCAAAGTCCCTCCTCCGATCCCAGTTCCAGCTAACCTTTCGTGTGTGGTGCCAGATAAATAATGGATAGACGTTCCAGTTCCAATGTTTGTAATGATGGTTTTTTCTATTTGTAAGTTTTGTTTTTTTAACTGGTAAAGAACACCTTGTACGGTTGCATCAAACTCCACAACATAGTGGTAGTTTTCAGATCCTAAATATGTCTCAAGTTGTTTCGCTCTTCCGCCAGTCATACATATTTGAAGCTTCTCGTTAGATTTGCCAATCCATTCTTTAACTAAATCAAAACGAGTTGCAGGGAAATTAATGGTCTCAATCTCGTCTTTTTGCCAATAGGCAATCTTGACCAAGGTTCCCCCTGCATCTATTCCTAGAGAACACATATTACAATTCCTTTCTGTAAACCAATTCTCCATTTACAATTGTCGCTTCAATTGTGCAATGAACGATCGACTCTTTTGTTATTTCGTCGGAAACGACTGTGAAATCTGCTTCAAATCCTGGGGCAATCTTTCCGAATCGTGCTTCCTGCATCGCGATTTCTGCTGCGTTTGTCGTGTATAAACGCACCGCTTCAAAAGGTGTTAATTCTTGATCAGGTAAATATGGGTTGTTAATAGCCGCTTGGATCCCAAGAAGAGGGTCTGCAGTTTCAATAGGTGCGTCTGAACCTCCAGCTAAACCAATGGAGTTGTCTAACAGCGTACGCCACGCATACGAATAGGTAAGACGTTCTTCTCCTAGTCGATCTTTTACCCACGGAAAATCAGAAGGGACAAACATCGGTTGAATATCACACATAACACGTAGCTTTGCAATTCGTTTGATTAAATGTTCTGAGAGCACATTTACATGAATCAAACGGTCAAGCGCCTGTTGAGGGGCAGGAAATTGCTCAAGCAGTTCAACAATTTCTTCAGTTGCTCGGTCACCAATCACATGGACTGCAATGCCAGCTTCATGTTGACGAGCTAGCTTAACCATCTCGATTAATTCTTCTTTTGTATGAATAGCGACACCGTGAGTATCCTCACTATCGCTATATGGGTTGCTCAACCAAGCTGTGCGGCCGCCTAGAGACCCGTCCATAAAAATCTTCATACATCCGAATGACAGGAAGTCATCTCCTGTTTCATGGGTCATATCTGCAAATACATGGTGATGCCTTAGTAAGTGTACTCGAAATGATTCATTCAGCCCTTTTCGGTATGCATGCAATGGATTGGTATACGGTCCATAATACGCCATATCTTCCGAATGACCACCTGTGAGACCAAGTTTATGTAAGTCTTGAATACTCTTTTGAATAATTGTCGTTAAATCTTCAACGGTTAACTCCGGAATTGCATTCGTGACGAGAGATTGTGCTTCATCATAGAACAGACCATTTAATTCATTCGTTTGTTCATCGCGGCCAATCACTCCCCCTGCAACCTCTTCAACAGAATGCGTGATACCTGCAAGTTCCATAGCTTTAGAATTCGCAACCAACCCATGGCGACAAATTCGTTTTAAAACTACCGGGATATCCGGGAAAAGTGCATCTAAATCTGCTGAAATCGGTGCACGGTTATCCATTAATGTATTGTCATTCCAACCTTCTAAAACTATCCAACCGGAAACCGGATGTGCCTCACCAACTACATCTAAAATCTCACGAATTGAACGGCATTCTGAAAGGTCTGCTGATAAAATTTTTTGACCATGACCAATCAAATGCATATGACTATCAATAAAGCCAGGGTATACGACGTTTCCATCTAGAGAGATTTGCTTGTCTGCGAGCGCTTTCAATTGTTCGAACGAACCTGTCTGAATAATCGTTCCGCCTTCTACTAAAACGGCCTCTACTGACTCAGTTTCACTTTCCATCGTAAAAAATTGAGCATTATAAAATACTGTCTTCACGAGCTACCTCCTTGAATGTTGGGTGTATGGTGATTTTAACGTTACCTTTTAGAGCATTACTGATCATGCATCTTTCATCAGCTTTGTGAACCAGGCGCTCGATGAGTTTTCTCTTCTCAAGATTTACGTAAGAAATGGTTGGGTAATGGTGAAGCTCACTTACTTTATATGTACCTGCATCGACTTCAACTAGTAGTTCGGACTTTAACTCAATGTGAGCGTCCTCGATGTTACTTCTCTCAAACATCGCACCGAGTGTCATGATATAGCATCCAGCTGCAGAGCTGAGTAAAAGCTCGTCTGGGTTAGTCCCTTGTCCTGGACCATCCAATGATGCTGGAATCGAAAAGTCATGCGTGTAGTTCGCAATCGTCACTTGTCCTATTGTATTGCGTTTTGAATTCCAATGAAGTGCTTGGTGAAAAGTATGTCGCATCCGTTTACATCCTTTCTTTTTTACTAGTATACTTGAAATATGAAAGTGGGGAAATGAAATGACAGCCAATTATAAAATACTCGGTGTGATTGTCATGTCGATCACTCTTTTTTTATTGTTGTTCGGTGTAGGTGTGATTTTAGATCAAGAACTTGCAACTTCCAATATCGTAACGATTATTGCGTATGGACTAGCTGCAGGTCTGTTCTCGGGTGCACTTGCATTTTTAGGTCTAAAAGTCGGATTTATTGTCTTCGTAGTAGGTCTCGCTATCGGATTTATTGAAATGTTCCGTAGCTTCTTATTTACACAAGGTGAATTTGGAGAACTCGCAGGTTTGCTTTCCCTGTTTATTTTTACTGCTCTAGGATTAGTTCTTGGTGTAATCATCGAAGGAATCCGATATTTACTTAAAAAAAAATCGCCCACACAATGATGTGTGAGCGATTTTTTTAATGGCCACCAAGATACGCTTTTCGAATTTCTTCGGAAGACTGCAATTCCTGGGCAGAGCCAGACAATACAACTTTACCTGTTTCTATTACATACCCTCGGTGTGCAATCGATAGAGCCATATGTGCATTTTGTTCCACTAAAAGTACAGTCGTTCCTTGAACGTTAATGTCTTTAATGACTTCAAAGATTGTCTTTACCATTAAAGGGGCAAGTCCCATCGAAGGCTCATCCAATAGTAGTAACTTTGGCTTCGCCATGATGGCGCGACCCATAGCAAGCATCTGTTGCTCTCCCCCAGACAAGGTCCCGGACATCTGTTTGCGCCGTTCAAGAAGGCGTGGAAACGTATCATATACCTTTTTCATATCTTCCGCAATCGCTTTTTTATCTTTGCGAAGAAATGCGCCCAGTTCAAGATTTTCTTCTACAGTCAAATTTGCAAATACGCGTCGTCCTTCTGGAACATGTGAGATGCCGGATTTTACAATTCCTTGTGCCGCTTTACCAGCAATCGAATTTCCAAGGAAAGTGATTCCTCCACTCTTAGGCTTCAGTAGACCAGATAAAGTTTTTAAAAGTGTACTCTTTCCTGCCCCGTTTGCACCGATAAGGGATACAATTTCACCTTCATTTACTGTAACAGAGACATCTTTCAAAGCTTGAATATTCCCATAGTACACATCGATGTTTTTCACTTCGAGCATTGTCATTCTGTTACCTCCTCACCCAAATACGCTTCAATAACTTTCGGATCGTTACGAATCACTTCTGGCGGACCTTCTGCTAGAAGTTGACCGTGATCTAATACATAAATGCGTTCACAGACACCCATTACGAGATTCATATCATGCTCGATTAATAAAATTGTTAAATCGAACTTTTGACGAATAAATGCGATGAGTTCCATTAAGTCGTGTGTTTCTTGAGGGTTCATTCCCGCTGCTGGCTCATCGAGAAGTAAAAGTTTTGGATTAGCAGCTAGTGCACGTGCAATTTCCAAACGGCGCTGCTGGCCATATGGTAGATTTTTCGCAAGCTCATCTTTGTATTTTTCCAAACGGAATATTTTTAGAAATTCAATCGCATCTTCCTCCATCTTACGTTCCCCAGCAAAATGGGATGGTAAACGGAGAATGGATGCAAGCATCGTATGCTTTGCGAGTGCATGATATGCCACTTTCACATTGTCTAAAACCGTCATATCTCGGAATAAGCGAATATTTTGGAATGTGCGACTGATTCCTGACTGCGTCACTTTATAAGGGGCAAGTCCGTTGATGCGCTTGCCCTGGAAGAACACATCACCCTCAGTCGGAACATAAACACCCGTTAATAAGTTAAAACTTGTCGTCTTCCCCGCACCATTGGGTCCAATCAGACCGACTAGTTCTCCTGGATAGAGGGAAATGTTAAGATTTTGAACGGCTTTTAGTCCACCAAATTGGATGCCCGCTTGTTTGACTTCAAGTAGTGGTGTCTTTTCCATTGCCTTTCCCTCCTTTTGATGTCCAGCCCCGGAAATAATCCGTGATTTCTTTAGTGCCCATCAATCCTTGTGGGCGGTATAGCATGACAATTATCAGTACCAAACTATAAATGATCATACGTGTTTCTGGGTACCCTTGAAGGAATGTTGAAACAAGTGTTAAGAAGATGGCCGAGATGATTGCGCCTGATAAACTACCAAGCCCACCTAGTACTACTAAAATCAAAATATCTACAGACTTTAAGAACCCGAATTGTGAAGGCAATACGATGTAGAAGTTATGTGCGAACAATGCTCCAGCAACTCCTGCAAAGAACGACCCGATAACAAATGCAGCTACTTTATAGTACGTCGTATTGATTCCCATCGCATCGGAAGCAAT
Source organism: Chryseomicrobium aureum (assembly GCF_016909155.1). GTDB lineage: Bacteria > Bacillota > Bacilli > Bacillales_A > Planococcaceae > Chryseomicrobium > Chryseomicrobium aureum. The sequence continues at coordinate 475,554 of NZ_JAFBFG010000001.1, read as the reverse complement.
CTCATCTTCCCGAATAGACAGTGCAGCGATTCCATGACGTGAACGTGTAAAGTTTACTATTACTAAAATAGTAATCAACATAAAGAAGAATGTGTATGTCCAGTCTGTCATTTTACTCACTTGCATTCCAGCTGCTCCGCCGACATAATCGATATTCAGGAAAATGATCCGAATAATTTCAGCGAATCCAAGCGTTGCAATTGCAAGATAATCCCCGCGTAAACGAAGACTTGGAATCCCTACAATTAAACCCGCAAGAGCTGCTACTAGACCTCCGACAACAATCGCCACTATAAAAGGCAAATCAAACTTCATCGTCACAATTGCTGATAAATAGGCACCGACTGCCATGAAACCTGCGTGGCCAATCGAGAACTGGCCAGTAATTCCAATAACAAGATGCAAACTTACAGCAAGAATGATATTAATCGAAATGAAAATCAATGTGTTTGTATAATACGTATTTAACATGCCAGCCATGATGAGACCTTGAACAATACCGTAAAAGACAAGAGCTCCAATTAGTAGTGGCCAAAACGCACGTGAATGTTTTTTCATTTTGTCCACCTACACTTTCTCTCTTGAATTTTTTCCGAAGATCCCTGATGGGCGGAAAATTAAAATTAAAATTAGAATAATAAAAGCAGCTGCATCTCGCCACAATGAAAGCCCGATGGCACTTACAAATGTTTCGACTAAACCTAATATTAATCCACCGACCATCGCCCCAGGAATAATTCCAATACCACCTAGAACAGCCGCTACGAAAGCTTTAAGTCCTGGAATCACACCCATTAAAGGATCGATTTTTGTATAATACAAACCGAAGATAACACCTGCAGCTCCTGCAAGCGCAGAGCCGATTGCGAAAGTTGCTGAAATGGTATTGTCAACATTGATTCCCATTAATTTCGCGGCTTCCGTGTCGTGAGAGACTGCACGCATTGCTTTTCCTGTCTTTGTTTTATGAACAATAAACTGAAGAAGCATCATAAGCACTACAGAAACCGACAGAATCAGCAGTGCTTTTACATCGATTGTTGCCCCAAAAACTGAAATCGACTGGCGACCAAAAACATCTGGATAGGCTTCAGGTTGCGCTCCTCGAATATAAATAAATCCATACTCGATTAATAGTGATACCCCAATTGCTGTAATAAGTGCAGCGATACGAGTTGCATTACGCAAACGTTTGTAAGCAATACGCTCGATCAATACTCCGATCAATGCCGTAACAGCCATTGAAAAAATCAATGCGACAAAGAAGTTTAATTGAAAGACAGTAATTGCATAAAAACCGATAAACGCACCTAACATGAATACGTCACCATGTGCAAAGTTAATTAATTTGATAATTCCATATACCATTGTGTATCCAAGTGCAATTAGTGCATAGATACTACCAACGGAAATACCATTTAAAATCTGCTGGATAATTTCCATAGCATAACCCCCTCTGATGTTGAGCCAAAAGAAAAAGGAGGGAAATCGTTCTCCCCCCTAATAACGCACCCCTTAAGGGTTAACTTTCGTATTAAAGACTTGAACTCCGTCAACGAACTCTAAGATCGTAGCTGATTTAACTGGATGGTGGTTTTCGTCAACTGAGTAAGCGCCTGTTACAAGCTCTAAAGCTTCAGTAGAAGCAAGTGCATCTTTAATTTTCTCTCCATCAAGTTCACCTGCACGCTCAATTGCATCCTTTAATAGATACACAGTGTCATACCCAAGAGCGTTAAATGAGTTTGGAAGCTTTCCATATTTCTCTTCGAATTTATCTGCGAATTCTTTTGCTTTTCCATCTGGATCTTCAGCAGAGTAGTGATTGATGATGAACGTATTGTTCAGTGCTTCTGCACCAGCAAGTTCAACGATTGTTGGAGAATCCCAACCATCAGCACCCATCAATGGTACATCGATGCCAAGTTCACGTGCTTGTTTAACAATTAGACCTACTTCTTCGTAATACCCTGGGATAAATACGAATTCAGCATCTGCTGAAGCTAGGCGAGTTAATGTTGAGCGGAAGTCTGTATCTTTTGCTACATACGATTCTTGTGCAACGATCGTACCACCAGCTGCTTCAAAATCTTCAATGAATGATGCCGCTAGACCTTTAGCATAGTCAGAAGAGTTATCTGCATATACAGCTGCCGTTTTAACGCCAAGTTCATTCGCTGCAAAGTTTGCTGCTACTGTTCCTTGGAAAGGATCAATGAATGATGTACGGAAAGCATATTCATTCACGGAGCCATCTTCAGCTACAGTAACTGTTGGGCTAGTACCAGATGGTGTAATAAGTGGTGTTTCAGAGTCAGCAGCCACTTGTACTTGAGCAACAGTATTACCTGAAGTTGCAGCACCAATGATTGCTAGTACATTATCTTGATCAGTCAACTTAATTGCAGCGTTTGTTGCCTCAGCTGCATCTGATTTATTATCTACCTTCGTAAGTTCAATTTCTTTTCCGTCGATTCCGCCATCGGCATTGATTTCTTCAATTGCCATTTCAATCCCTTCAAGTTCTGAAGATCCATAAGAAGCTACAGGACCTGACAACTCAAGGTTTGCTCCAATTTTAATCGTATCGCCATCACCTGACGAGCCGCCTTCTGAGTCACCACAGGCTGCCAGTGTTGCAAGTACCATCGTTGAAGCTAAGAACAAGGAAGCAAATTTCGATTTTTTCATTTCATGACCCCCATCTAATTTTGACAGTTAAATTGTTTATCTATTCATACGATTCAAAACTGTCTTACTTGTTTGAACAACTTCATTGTAATAGATGCTTTTTCATTCGTCTACATAAATTTTTCTTTTTTATTAGAAAATTTAATGAATATATCAGTATACATAAATAAAAGCACGAGGTTTTATATAGCCTCGCGCTTTGGTACTACTCTTTTTATAAAGAATGATAAGACTAATGCGACAATAGTTACAATCGCTGCAATAAAAAATGAAAATGTAATTCCTTCAAGCATCCCCACCCGGGTCAGTTCTTCCATAACAGCTTGTTGAGCACCCTCATCAACTGGAAATTCCCCACTCTGTCGTTGTATCGCAATTTCATTTGAAATCCACTTAGACATACGAGCGTTCATGATGGTTAAGAAGATGGCCGACCCTATTGCTCCTGATACTTGCTGCAGTGTATTGTTCATCGCTGTACCATGTGGATATAAAACAGCGTCGAGTTGATTCAGTCCGTTTGTCATAACCGGCATCATAATCATGGAAAACCCAAACATCCGCATTGTATAAAGAAACATAATAGATGCATAACTAGTATCTAGTGTCAGTCCACTTAAAGCAAAGGTGGTGATAGCTGAGATCGAAAGACCACTGATTGCTAACCACTTAGCGCCGAATGCATCAAAAAGGCGACCCGTAATAGGGGACATCACTGCCATAACTAGTGCACCGGGCAACATCAACAAACCAGAATCTAAAGGACTGAATCCTCGTATCGTCTGCACGTAAAGGGGGGTTAAAATCATTCCAGAGAACATCGCTGCTGATAAGACGATGGATATTGCGGATGCTAGAGCAAACATTGGATATTTATAAATTCTAAATTCCAATAAAGGCTCAGGCAATCGAAGTTGTCGAAGAATAAACCAAACGAGTCCGATTGTTCCTAAACCTAATGTTGCTACTACGATCCACGACGTCCACCCTTCATCTCCAGCTACACTAAATCCATATAATAACCCTCCAAACCCAACACTCGATAATACAAGAGAAAATTTATCAAGTGTCACTTCACGCTGAGGGGTTATGTTCTTCAATTTAAAGATGGCAAGTACTAATGGAATCAAAGCAAATGGTAATATTACTGCAAACAATACACGCCAACTGTAGTTTTCAACTATAAATCCAGATAGTGTCGGGCCAATTGCAGGTGCCATAATCATTACAAGACCAAATATACCCATCGCTGTCCCTCTGCGTTCAATCGGAAATGCAATCAACATGACATTCATTAAAAGAGGCATCATGATTGCTGACCCACAGGCTTGAATCATTCGACTTGCAACTAGGATCCAAAATCCAGGTGCAATCCACGCAATTAATGTACCCAATGAAAACAAGCTCATCGCTGTAATGAATAGCGTTTTATTTTTAAATTTTTGTATGAAATATGCAGACGCAGGAATCAAAATCCCATTCACGAGCATATATCCTGTCGTCAACCACTGGACTTGGGACGGAGTAACATCAAATTCAATCATGATTGTCGGAAGCGCGACATTAAGAAGTGTATTATTCAAAAAAGCAACAAATGCTCCAATGAATAAGATGGCAATCATTCCGTACGGAGGTTTTTTCATAGGGGTTCCTTCTTTCTAAAATTCCATCTGTCCATCGTACACTAAAGTAGTTAGCTTTTCAAACTATTTGTATATCGAAATATTTATCAATAAACTAGTCTGCTGAGTTATCAGCAGACCCCTGTATCAATTATTCATGTTTTCTCTTTGCTTCATTCATAAAGTAATTTTGAGCATGAATGACTTCATCAGACTTTTTATAAGTGTAAACACCTTCTGCGTTTTGAATTCTAGCTTTTACTGTGTCTTTTAACTCGATGTCTACTATCGAGAGAATTCTCTTCTTTATGGACGGTGACAAAATGGGGAAAAGGATTTCTACTCGTTTGATCATGTTACGCGTCATCATATCAGCAGAAGATAAAAACAACTTCGATGCACCGTTTCGATGGAAGTAATAAATGCGGGAATGCTCCAAAAATCTTCCTACAATACTTGTAACTGTAATCGTGTCACTAATTCCCTTAATTCCAGGGCGTAAACAGCAAATCCCTCTCACTACAAGGTCAATTTTTACTCCAGCTTGTGACGCAACATACAACTTTTCAATAAGATCTTTGTCCGTTAGAGAATTCATTTTGAGCTTAATATGTCCATTTCCAAATGTTTTTTGAAACTCAATTTCTTCATCGATCAATTCCACAAAACGATCTTTGATTTCAAATGGCGAGACGACTAGTTTCTGGTAATCCGGTCTATCCATATAGCCACTCAAATAATTAAAAAACTTTGTAGCATCGGCCCCTATCTTTTTATTTGTCGTAATAATACTCATATCAGTGTATATTTTTGCCGTCTGATCATTATAGTTTCCAGTTCCTAGATGAACGAATTGCTCAATCTTTCCTTGTTTTTGACGAATGATCAAAGTGATTTTTGAGTGTGTTTTTAAATTATGCATACCATAAATAACAAGGCAACCTGCTTTTTCAAGCTCTTTTGCCCAAATCACATTATTTTCTTCATCAAACCGAGCTTTTAACTCAACAAGCACTGTCACTTGTTTCCCATTTTCTGCAGCGCGTTTTAAAGCTTTAATAATTGGTGAGTTCCCACTGACACGATACAGCGTTTGTTTTATCGCGAGCACATATGGATCATCTGCTGCTTTTTCAATGAAATCGACAATGGATTGGAATGATTCATACGGGTGAAAAAAGAATAGATCTTGACTTTGCGCTTTGACAAATACATCTTCTTCCCGGCGAAGATCTTGTGGTTGTTGTGGCATAAAGACGGGATAACTAAGCGCAGGGTAGCTCTGTTCAAAATAGTTTGTAAATGAAAATAAGAATGTGACATCAAGAGGTCCATCTATTTTATACACATCACCTTCAGTTATTTCCAGCTCATCCAATAAATAATGCAGTACTTTTTGCTTGATTTCACTTACTTTTACTTCAAGACGGCTAACTGCTCCCCATTTCCGTTTCTTTAATTCTTTTTCAATTTCAATCAGAAGGTCTCGAGCTCCTTCTTCGTGTATCGTTAAATCGGCATTCCTAGTAATACGGAACGGATTTGCATGTTTCACTGTGTAGCCAGTGAACAGTTTTGATAAGTTTCCGATGATGACATCTTCTAATAAGACGATTGTGTGATTATCTTTTTGTGTTTCCACTACAATAAAACGCTTTAAAACAGAGGGCACTTGAACAATCGCAATTTTCAATGCGTCTTCTTCATCCCCATCTTCAATCATCGCTAAAATATTCATCGTTTTACTTAGTAGTATAGGAAAAGGTCGGTAGGCATCTACAGCTACTGGTGTGATAACCGGGTAAATTTCTTCATCAAACTGTAAGTCCACTACTCTTTTTTGCTCTGAGCTTAGCTTACTATAGCTGACTAAATGAAGCCCTTCTTTTGGAAGTTCAGTCTCCATCAGTTCACGGTACACTTTCATCTGTCTTGCTACGAGAAGTTGCGTCTTTTTCGCAATTGCGTCCAGTTGTTCTTGAGGTGTAAGACCAGACTTTGCTTCTTTATTTGTGAAGCCAACACGCACTTGATCCTGTAATCCTGCTACGCGTACCATAAAAAATTCATCTAAATTTGAACTGAAGATAGCAAGAAATTTTAACCGCTCGAATAGAGGGTTTTTTGGATCCTCCGCTTCTTCTAACACACGCTCGTTGAAGGCAAGCCAACTGAGTTCTCGATTATTAAAATGTTCATACAAGAATTGGGTCATGCATGTTCCTCCGTTTCAAAACGCAGTTTGACATTTCGATTGATCAGCTTTTCAATATGTTTTTTCATTTTCTCTGCTTGATAGGACTCCAGTATCGTTGAACCATGTGTTTGAAATGTTAACTGAATATCTTCCCCCGCCGCTTCAAGTTCTGCATCATGGACACTTGAATGTTTAGTCGTTTGAAGGGCATGTACAAAGCGCAGGAGTGCACCAGCTTCTCTACATTCTTCTATTTCTTGCATAGTTAAAATGCCTTGATACGGTTGAATATACTGTTGAAAAGTTTGCTTGTTTTTATAGGAAGCAAGAAGTGCCAACTTTACTTTTTGTTTATTTGTAAACCCGTCTAGTGTACTATTCGTTAACAAATAGAACGTATGCTGACTAGCCGACTCTAAATCAACCTGCTTTCCGAAGTGGAACAGTTGGTAGGCATAGGTTAGCATTTCAGGATCATCCGACCACTCTTGAATCCAGCCCCCTTCTGCAAATTGATTGTGTAGTTTGTGAAAGGTGTCAATCAGCGCTGTATCTTCCGATGGTTGGATCGCAAATTTTCCGTGAACATGGCGAATTGCACTAGATGCGACTTCATCCACAAAAAAAGTATGTTCATTATTTGATTCAAGCTGCTCAATAATGATTCCTTCACGTAAACCTTTACGACTGTGCATGAAAGTTGAGGTTGCTGCATGGGAAAGTAATGTCTCGAAAGTGATAATTGCGCCATCAATAACATCCGCTCGGTCTGAAGAGAGACCATCAAGCTTTTTACGTTCTGAAAATGAGATTTTTTTCAACAGATAATCTATAGAACGTAAATCTTCTACCGTCATTTCATATTGATGCGTTCCGGATAAGGGATAATTTTTTCGATTTTGATCGATTTGGACAATGTTTCGCGCACTTCCTCCAATTGAAATGACCGGAAGTCCTTTTCCTTCTTCTGCAATCCAAGGTTGTTCTTTCAACTGATTTTCTACAAACGACTTAATTGCTTTTCGCTCTTGTAATGTAGGGAGGTCTCCAGAAATGAATTTTCGTTTTAAAGTGACGACACCGAACGGAAAACTATAAGAATGGATGAGTTGTTTATTACGGTAAAGAGTAACTTCCGTACTACCGCCCCCCATATCTACTGTCAATGCATCCTTACAATTTGTCGTCAATACAACCGCTAGATACCCATAATACGCTTCTTGTTTAGTGGATAATACGTCAATGCGTAGCCCTGTTTCTTGGAATACTCTTTCTAAAATCTCCTGTTGATTAGACGCTTGCCGAATGGCTGCCGTAGCTGCAACAACAGGCTTTGTGATAGAGAGGTCATTTAAGAACGATATGAAATTTTGAAGCGTCTCGATTAGTCGTTGAATTCCTTCATCGTGTAAAACATCATTGTCATCTAAATAGCCACTTAGTCGAGCGACTGTTTTTATATTGTGGTGTTCTTCTAAGCCTTTTTCGTATGAATAACTGTAGACTACTAATCGAATGGAGTTTGATCCGATATCAATAATTGCGCGCAATGATTCCATGTCGTCACCTGCCGTTTCTTTTTATTATACCGGACGATTGAACATAAGGTTTTATTTTTCAGAAAATTTACCTGAAATTCATGTGGATGCGATACAATGAAAAAAAGGGAGGGGTCTTGTGAAAAAGTATTCGAAGAAAGAGAAAAGCTGGGTCATGTATGATTGGGCGTCTTCTGCCTACACACTCATCATTACAACAGCCATATTCCCGATTTATTTCAAAGAATCCGCAACAGCTGCCGGCATCGCTGGAGCCGATTCTACAGCTTATTTAGGTTATACAATCGCTATTTTTACAACTATCCTAGCTTTACTTGGACCCATTATGGGAACAGTCGCAGACTATGAAGGACTCAAAAAGAAATTTTTCGGTGTGTTCTTCTCTATCGGTGTCATTTTCACACTTGCATTAGCACTTGTTCCGTTTGAAAATTGGTTAATGCTTCTCGTTGTCTATACATTTGCAGCTTTAGGTGCTACCGGATCAAACGTCTTTTACGATAGTTTTATCGTCGATGTGACCAGTGATGAACGGATGGCCAAGGTATCTGCTCGAGGTTACGGGATGGGTTACATCGGGAGTTTGTTCCCATTTATTATCGCAATGGGTATAATCGTTGCCAGTCAAAACGGACTATTACCCTTAGCTGCGGATACTGCGAGTAAAATTGCATTTGTTATTACAGCTGCTTGGTGGATCGTGTTTTCCATTCCGATTTTTAGAAATGTGAAACAGGTTCATTTTGTACCGCGTGAACCGAATCCGGTGAGTCAAAGCTTCAAGCGGTTATTTACAACATTTAAAGAAATTCGCAAATACCGCGCTGTGTTTTTGTTTTTACTGGCCTATTTCTTTTATATTGATGGCGTTGGAACAATTATCGCGATGTCGACAGCATACGGAACAGACCTTGGACTCGATTCAACGTCTTTATTAGGGATTTTATTTCTTACGCAAGTGATCGCTGCACCGTTTGCTTTCTTGTACGGTTTTTTAGCTGGTAAATTTGGTGAGAAGAATATGCTATATGTAGGGATTTTTGTATATATAATTGTTTGTACGTATGCGTATTTTATGAATTCTGTTACAGACTTCTTTATTCTCGCTATGCTTGTCGGTACATCTCAAGGTGGCATTCAAGCACTTTCCCGCTCGTACTTCGGGAAATTGGTACCAAAACAAAATTCAAATGAATTTTTCGGTTTCTACAATATTTTTGGACGATTTGCTGCAATCCTCGGCCCATTATTAGTTGGGGTAACTGCGCAAGTTACGGGGAATTCCTCAATGGGTGTGTTCAGTTTGATTGTATTATTTATTATCGGATTCATTATTTTGCGTTTCGTACCGGAACCAGGGCACCATGCACCGCCGGTTGTTGTGAAAGAATAATTAGCCATACAAAAAAGGAGTTTCTCATGTTACGAGAAACTCCTTTTTTCTTGTTGTGTAGGAAGCGTTCTGCATCTATGCATAGAGCATAACATACCTCTCAATGTTCGCTACATACTGTGAAGATTGACTCACATAATCCCTCTCTTTCACTTTATCCTATTCTTAACCTTTCGAAATGTGACACGAAATGACCAATTTGATGTACACTAATTGATGAGGTGATACGGTGAAAAAATTGGTCATTACAGGATATAGAGGGAATGAGCTCGGTATTTTCGACTCGAAACATCCTGGTATCACAATTATCAAAACGGCCCTCGAGGATCGCTTACGCTTGTATGTAGAAGAAGGTTTAGAATGGGTACTGATTTCAGGTCAGCAAGGGGTTGAAATCTGGGCTGCGGAAGTCGTTTTATCTTTAAAGCGAGAAGGTCTCCCGGTTAAATTGTCCATCACACCACCTTTTGCCGATTTTACTGCACGACTAAAACCTGAAAAACAAGCAGAATTCCAGCAACTCCGAATTGAAGCTGATTTTTATCAACCGCTCACAAGTGGTGGTTATCAGGGACCTTGGCAATTTCAAGAACGCGATAAATTTCTCGTCCGAAACAGTGAAGGTACTTTACTTGTATACGATGATGAACAGCCCGCTAGCCCTAAATTTTTCTTGAAATTGGTTCAAGAGTATAAAGAACGACAACCTGCTTATTTTATTGAACAACTCACATCCTATGATTTAAATGAAACAGCCGAACAACTAAAATGGAAAGAAGGCGAAAGCTATGGCTATTGAACAAGATTTATTTACAAAAGAAAATGACGAGTATATTCGCTCACTATCTGAGTCAGATTTGGCAGGACCACTATCTCTAGTAAAAGATCAAATCGAAAATTACATCTATGTAGCAAAACCAACATATGATGAATTAAAGATAGAAGGTTTTGTAGTAGAACTTGATGATATTTTCCGATTTTATAATTTGCTCGTTGGTATTTATGTGCCAAAAGCAAAGATGAAGGCTATAGAAGAAGTACTTCTTTCGAAATGGACAAATCCAGAGTTTAAATTTGCATTCACATTTGATGCAAACGAAGGAGTAGCCGAACTCAATCTACCTTTAGAGTACGTCGAAGGTTTTCGAGACGACTTTACTGTGGCGGAAACAATTGATTTTGTAGAAGAGCTGCTTACAACTATTCAAAAAAATAGCGCATAAAAAAGCCTCCGAAGCATACTACTTGCATTTGTGTAAAAACCAGCCCAACTTTAGCAGTCTCGCTAGAGTTGGACTGGTTTCTTTTTATTTCATACGTTTTAAATTAACGAACTATCTTACAGGAATGGAATACTCACGAAGATGCGCTTTAATTTCCGGAATCGTGTAATGCCCGTAATGTATCATGGAAGCAACAAGTGCTGCATCTGCATTCGCTTCTATAAACACCTCTGAAATATGTTCAAGCTTGCCAGCCCCACCTGACGCAATAATTGGAATCGATACCTTCTCCGAAAGAAGTCGAATCAACTCTACATCATACCCTGTTTTCATTCCATCTTTATGGATACTTGTGCAGATAATCTCACCGGCTCCACGGTCTGCCGCTTCTTGCGCCCACTCCACTACATCACGCCCAGAATTTTCATGTCCTGAATGCGTGTACACTTCCCAACGTTCAATGGAGCCATCTTCTCGCATGATCGGCATTGCATCCAGACCGAGCACAACACACTGCTTTCCAAAAATTGCGGCAGCCTCATTCAAAAGCTCTGGTCGTTGGACGGCAGCTGAATTCACACCTACTTTATCTGCTCCTGCTCTAAGCAATAAACGGAAGTCATCAATTGTGCGCACACCTCCAATAACCGAGAATGGAATATACACTTCTTCTGCCACGCGACGAATCCACTCATATTTGAGTTCTTGGTTTTTCAAAGATGCTGTCGTATCTAAATAGATAAGTTCGTCTGCACCATCTTCCGCATATTTACGACCAAGTTCAGCTGGATCGCCAATAATAGTTGGATTCCGGAACTGAACGTATTTTACTGCTTTGTCATCTAATACATCGATTGCTGGTACGATTCGTTTTTTTAACATGATGTCACCTTCTTTTTTGCATAGCGACAGAAATTATCGAGCAGCTTCAAACCTGCTTCGCCACTTTTTTCTGGGTGGAATTGAACACCCATGACATAGTCATTCCCGATAGCAGACGCAAATTCATCACCGTAGTCAGTTAATCCGATAATATCGACTGATGAAGTCGGAGCTGCAAAATAGGAGTGAACAAAATAAAAGTCGGATGCTTCTGGAAGATCTTTCAGCAGAAAATGCTGTTTTGCATCTTTTACTGCATTCCATCCCATGTGAGGGACTTTCAATTTAGTGTCATCAAAGTAAGGTACCGTACCTTTTAAGAGACCGAGCCCTCGTGTATTGCCCTCATCGCTTTTCTCGAGCAGTAGCTGCATCCCAAGACATATTCCAAGTAGCGGAGTCCCTTCTTCTACTTTTCGTTGAATATAAGGAATTAATCCACGTTCTTCTAGTTGAATCATCGCTTGTTCCGCGTGACCCACACCCGGAAGAATCAACTGATCAATTTCTTCTGTGCATGTACCGTCCTCGATTCGTATGGACGGATATCCTAGCTTTTTAATTGCTTTTTCTACGCTGTGCATATTGCCAGCACCATAATCTAGTATGCCAATCATCGTACTCGCCTCCTGCTTTTTATTATGCCACCTCCTTGTCAAAATAGAAAGAAAAAACTTTAACTCACTAGCAGGAGAAAGTTATTAATCGAAAAAAACCCGCCTTTTAGACGGGTTGAACGGAATAAATATATTGATTTACTTTTTGTGCTGCTTCTTTTCCTTCACGGATTGCCCAGACGACTAAACTTTGACCGCGACGTGCGTCTCCAGCAGTAAATACACCCGGAATATTTGTTGCATAATCCACTTTCGAAGCGCTAATACGGTTTCGTGACATTGAAAGATCTGTGCCTTCTGCCACTTCTGGATCGATTCCTTCAAATCCAATCGCTACAAATACGATATCTGCCGGCCATTCTTTTTCGGTACCAGGAAGCTCTCGGAAATAATGGAAGCCGTCTTCTCCAACAACCTTCTCCATTTGCACAGTGCGTAGAGCTGTTACTTGTCCATTTGCACCTTTGACGATTTCTTTCGTCTGAATCAAGTATTCGCGAGGATCTTGCCCTTTCACTGCCTGTGCTTCTTCATAAGCGTAGTCCATTTTAAAAATAGTTGGATCAGACGGCCACATGTGCATTTCATCGCGTGCATCTGGCAAACGTGGATGTTTTCCAAATTGAACGACAGATTTGCAATTTTGACGAACAGCAGTTGCTACACAATCTGCTCCAGTGTCTCCCCCACCAATTACGAGTACGTGTTTTCCTTTGACATTTATCTCAGCTTTATGACCATCTAGTAGATTCTTTGTGGTGCTTGTTAAATACGTCATAGCCGGAACAATTCCTGTTGCATCATCTCCTGGAAGATGCAACACGCGTTGACGCTGCGCACCCACACATAAGATCACAGCATCAAATTCTTCACGTAAATCATGAAGTGTACGATCTACTCCGATTTCCGTGTTGACGATGAATTGCACACCTTCTTCTGACAACAGTTGCACGCGGCGTGTCACCACATCTTTATCAAGTTTCATCGAAGGAATTCCGTACATCAACAAACCGCCCGGACGATTATCTCGTTCAAACACTGTCACGGTATGTCCATCTTGATTTAAGTCATCGGCTGCTGTAAGTCCGGCTGGTCCTGAACCGACAATGGCAATTTTTTTACCCGTTCGATTTGAAGGAACTCGTGGAGTGATCCACCCTTCTTCGAACCCTTTATCAATAATGCTACGTTCAATGCTTTTAATTGCAACAGCTGGCTCAGAAATTGCCAGTGTACAAGAACTTTCGCAAGGTGCCGGACATACACGACCCGTAAATTCTGGGAAGTTATTGGTCATTAAGAGACGATCTAGTGCATCTTTCCACTGTCCCTTATACACCAAGTCGTTCCATTCCGGAATCACGTTTTGAATCGGACATCCTGCTGCCACACCACGTATCTCAATACCCATGTGACAGAAGGGCGTGCCACAGTCCATACATCGTGCACCTTGCGCTTTCATTTGTTCGTCCGTAAACCGCTCACCGTATTCTCCAAAGTGCCGCACCCGTTTTTTTGGAGGCTCTTCAAATGGCTTATCACGTTTGATTTCTAAAAATCCTGTAGGTTTTCCCATCTGTTTTCCTCCTTATCAAACGACTGTTGCGCCATAAAAGGCCTGCAAAGCCGCATTTTCTTTGTCTATGCCTTGTTGTTCTAAGTCGACAATGCGTTGCTTCATCTTCGCATACTCTACTGGCTCTACTTTTATAAATTGATATTTCAGGGCATCCCAGTTGGCAAGTATTTCGCCAGCTTTTGTACTTTTTGTATAGTAGAAGTGATCCATAATCAGTTTTCGAACCTCATGATATTCTTCGTCTTCTTCAATTCGTACGAGTTGAATCATCTCATGATTGCTGAGCGTTTGAATATCCTTGTCTTGATCCAATAGTAAGTAGGCAGTTCCTCCCGACATTCCAGCACCGAAGTTCTTGCCGACATTTCCAAGTACGACTACTTTTCCACCTGTCATATACTCACACCCGTGATCTCCGATTCCTTCTACTACAATTGTAGCTCCAGAGTTTCGAACGGCAAAACGCTCACCTGCACGACCGTTCAAGTATGCCTCTCCAGAAGTTGCTCCATAAAATGTAACATTCCCGGCAATCATGTCACGCTCTTTCTCATTTTTGGCTCTTGATTCAAGGATCAGTTTCCCGCCAGATAGCCCTTTTCCAAGATAATCATTTGCATCCCCGAGAAGTTTGATAGTCATACCCTTTGGAGTGTAGGCGCCTAAACTCTGTCCAGCATGTCCTGTCAAACTGATTTCCACTGTATCATCTGGTAAACCTAGCTCTCCATATTGTTTTGTGATCTCATGACCGATGATTGTGCCGACGACGCGGTCTGTATTTTTAATTCGTGCCGATATACGGACGGACTGACCTTGTTCGATAGCTGCTTCCACTTGCGGCAACAGTTCTCGTAAGTCAAGTGATTCTTCAAGTCGATGATTTTGCTCACGTTGTTTTGTTCGTGGCCCATCTGTTCGGTGAAGCAGTGCCGTGAGGTCTAATTGCCCTGCTTTCCAGTGCGATGATGCGCGCTGTGAGACATGTAAGGCATCCGTGCGACCCACTAGCTCTTCTACTGTGCGGAAGCCAAGTTTCGCCATCCACTCACGCATTTCTTCTGCTACAAACAACATGTAGTTCACGACTTGATCTGCAGCACCTGTAAATTTATCACGGAGCTTTGGATTTTGTGTTGCGATTCCGACAGGACAAGTATCTAAGTGACATGCCCGCATCATGACACAGCCCATGACTATGAGTGGAGCTGTTGCAAACGCATATTCTTCAGCACCTAAAAGAGCGGCAAGTAGCACATCTTTTCCAGTCATCAGTTTGCCGTCTGTCTCGAGCGTCACACGATCACGCAGCCCATTTAGCATAAGCGTTTGATGGGCTTCTGCTAGACCGAGTTCCCACGGCAGACCCGCATGGGTAATGCTTGTCTTCGGCGAAGCACCCGTCCCTCCGTCATAACCTGAGATTACAATGACATCCGCTGCACCTTTTGCTACACCAGCTGCAATCGTACCTACTCCACCTTTTGAGACGAGTTTGACACTAATGCGTGCATGCCGGTTTGCATTTTTCAAGTCATGAATCAGTTGTGCCATATCTTCGATTGAATAGATATCGTGATGAGGAGGTGGTGAAATCAATCCAACACCAGGTGTTGATCCTCGGACGTCCGCAACCCACGGATAGACTTTATTCCCTGGGAGTTGGCCACCTTCTCCAGGTTTCGCACCTTGTGCCATTTTAATCTGTAATTCATCTGCTTGAGAAAGATAAATCGCTTTGACGCCAAAACGCCCTGATGCAATTTGCTTGATGGCACTGCGACGGAAATCACCGTTGTCATCCCGTTTGTAGCGAGAAGGGTGTTCCCCACCTTCTCCACTATTGCTTTTCCCTCCAAGACGGTTCATGGCGATAGCGAGCGTTTCGTGCGCTTCTTTTGATAATGAACCAAACGACATCGCACCTGTCTTAAATCGTTTCACGATTTCACTTGCGGGTTCTACTTCTTCAAGTGGAATAGGTGCCAAGTCTGACTTTATGTCAAACAGATTTCGTAAAAAGCCCATGCGCTCCTCATTTGCCATTTCTGCATATTGGCGATAAAGTCCACTATCATTTTGACGTGTCGCCCATTGCAATGTATGGATAGTTTTCGGGCGGAAAGCATGGTGCTCACCATTTGCTCGCCACTGGAATTGACTTCCGGAATCGAGTGGTTTAGCAGCAAAACTCACGGCAGCTTCTACACGTTTTTCCATTTCCAGCTGAATCGTATCCAAATTAATACCACCGAGTTGTGATTTAGTACCCGTGAAATAGGTATGAATGACATCATGGCCAATTCCTACTGCTTCGAAAATTTGCGCTCCGCGGTAACTTTGAATTGTTGAGATTCCCATCTTCGCCATAACTTTCACAACACCATCTGTAAATCCTTTTACTACGGATGTGACTGCTTCTGTGTAAGTTTTTTGTAGATGACCTTCTTCGATAGCTTGATGTAGTGTCGCATATACGAGATACGGGTAGATTGCATCTGCGCCATACCCAATCAGCGCAGCAATATGATGCACTTCTTTTACTTCCGCCGATTCAATGATTAGAGAAACTTGTGTCCGAAGTCCTTTCCGCACCAAATGATGATGTATACCACTGGATGCTAAGAGAATCGGAACCACTTTTTGTCCTTTTTGTAATGAGCGATCCGATAAGACAAGTAAACTGACACCGGAGAGAATCGCTTGTTCTACTTCCTCACATAACTGATCTAGCTTATCTTTCAACTTCCCATCGAAAGCCACATCTACAGTTTTGGATTTCATCACCGGATGATTGTAGAGTTGGTTCAACTCACTTGCCTTCAAAATTGGAGTTTTAATAAAAATGCGTTTTGCATGCGAAGCTTGTGGATTTAATAAATTCCCTTCCGCACCTAAATAACTTATTGTTGACGTAACCAGTTTTTCACGAATCGAATCGATTGGCGGGTTTGTAACTTGTGCAAACAGCTGTTTGAAGTAGTTGTATAAAAGCTGTGGACGATCGGACAATACAGCAAGAGGCGTGTCGTTGCCCATTGAGCCAATCGGGTCCTTTCCTTCCGCTGCAAGTGGTAGTAAATATTTATGAATATCTTCAAACGTATATTGGTTTAACTGTTGTTTGTAGTGTAAATCATCACTATTTTCTACAAGTTCATGCATGGATTCAAGCACTTCAAGGTTTTCAATCCATTCGCTGTAAGGCTCAGCAGTCGCAATCGTTTGTTTCAATTCTTCGTCTCCGATAATTCGTCCTTGTTCTAAATCAACAAGCAACATCTTTCCAGGACTTAGGCGTTCTTTTGAAAGAATCATGTCCTCTTCTACATCGACAACACCAACTTCAGATGAATAGATGATGCGGTCATCTTTTGTCACGTAATACCGAGCTGGTCGAAGTCCATTCCGGTCTAACACTGCACCAATTTGTTTGCCATCTGTAAAACAAATCGCAGTCGGTCCATCCCACGGTTCCATGAATGTAGAATGATACGTATAAAATGCTTCTTTTTCTGGCGTCATATGTGGATTTTCTTCACTCCACGGTTCAGGAATCATCATCATCGCTGCATGTGCGGGTGTGCGTCCTGCAAGTACCAAAAACTCAAACGCATTATCAAGCATTGACGAATCACTACCTGTCTCATCCACAATCGGTAGAATTTCAGAAATATCCTCACCAAAAAGTTCTGAGACAAATTGTTTTTCACGCGCTTTCATCCAGTTCACATTGCCTTGCAATGTATTGATTTCTCCATTGTGAACAAGGTAGCGATTTGGATGTGCTCGTTTCCAGCTAGGGAAAGTATTTGTGCTGTAACGCGAATGAACAAGACTATAGGCAGATACGAAACGTGGATCTTTTAAATCTACATAAAACTCGCTAACCTCTTTCGGTGTGAGAAGTCCTTTGAAGACAATCGTCTCACTCGAGAAAGAGGGAATGTACACTTCGTATCCTTCTTGTAGTAACCAATGTTCGAATTTCTTTCGGATGACATAAAGGGCACGTTCAAATGCCAAACGTTGCTGTGACGCTCCATTCTTTTTTACAAAAAGTTGTTTGATGATTGGCATCGAGTGGGTTGCTGCTTCAGATAAGCCTTCTGCATTCAATGGAACATCTCTCCATGAGAGAAAATCTATAGTTTTAGAATCATTTACAAGTTCTTCTAATTTCGACTTTGCTACGTCTTCAACGGCTGCTTCATTTGGTAAAAACACCATTGCTACTGCATAATCCCCTCGAGTTGGTAATGGAAAGTCGAGTACTTGTCGGAATAGAGCATCTGGTAGTTGCACCATGATTCCTGCACCATCTCCAGTTTTATGATCACTCCCACGACCTGCACGATGGTCAAGTCTATGGAGCATTTCAAGACCATCCATCACAATGTCATGGCTGGCGATTCCTTTTATATTTGCATAGAGTCCGATCCCACATGCATCATGTTCATCTTTCGGATTGTAAAGACCTTGTTTTTGTGGGTATTGATGAAATGTCATTGTTCATCCCTCCATGTCATTGATGTGTAAGAATAGTGTAAGTTTTCAAACTGATATAAACAATATATAATTACTATCATATCTATATCAATTTGAGATTGGAGTGTTGATAAACCTTGGAACTACGCCAACTCATCTACTTTCAAGAAGTAGCAAAACGGGAGCATATTTCAGAAGCCGCTCTTCAGTTGCATGTTGCTCAATCTGCCATTAGCAGGCAAATCGCTAATTTAGAGAAAGAACTTGGTGTTCAGTTATTCGACCGAATTGGTCGCAATGTAAAGCTGACATCGATTGGTAGAGATTTCTTAAAACATACAGAACGAGCCCTTGCTGAAATTAATTATGGCTTGGAGGAAATCGGGAACTATTTAGATCCTGAGAAAGGGACAATTCGAATAGGTTTTCCTAGTAGTTTTGCGACGCAACTTTTACCAAGTGTTATTACTGCTTTTCGAAAAGAACATCCGGATGTCGAGTTTCAACTTAGACAAGGTAATTATCACTTTTTAATAGATGCTGTGAAGGAACGATCGATTAATCTATCATTCATAGGTCCACTTCCAGCAGGTGACCCTGATCTTGAAACAACAGAATTATTTACAGAGTCGTTCTCACTTGTTGTCCCGCTTCAACATCGCTTAGCTAGTCAACGTTCTGTCCATTTAAGCGAGCTAAAAAAAGAGCCTTTTATCGTCTTTCCAGAAGAGTTTGTGCTGCACAAGACTGTCATACAGGCATGTCAATCGGTTGGTTTCGTGCCACAGGTCAGTTCAATTGGTGAGGATCTAGATGCTATCAAGGGGCTAGTTGCAGCCGGACTAGGCATTTCAATTTTGCCAGATAGCACATTGCCGGATGGCTCTTTACGATTAATTAAAAAAATCCAACTTACCACACCAACACTCAGTCGTTCAGTTGGCTTAATCACACCTGCTACTCGAATTCTCACACCGTCTGAGAAAGTGTTCATTGAATTCTCGAAAGACTTTTTTAAACGAATGAACCAATATTTATAATTTCACGTTCACTTCATCGCGTCGGTGTGTTAAACTAATGCAATATTCAAAAAAAGGTGTGATGAAATGATTGAAGTACAAAACAAGCAAACCGTGAAAGTTGAATCAATTCTTCAGGCATTTCATCAATTGAAGGATGTCGTGGTACATACCCCTCTTCAACGAAACGATGTACTGAGCAGACGCTATAATGCGGAAATTTATTTAAAGCGAGAAGACCTTCAGCATGTGCGCTCTTTTAAATTGAGAGGTGCCTATTACAAAATCATTTCTATAGAAGAAAAGGCGAGACAAAATAGTGTTGTTTGCGCGAGTGCTGGAAACCACGCTCAAGGTGTAGCGTATGCTTGTTCAGAACTGAAAATTTTCGGAACCATCTTTATGCCAAAGACGACACCAAAACAAAAAGTGAACCAAGTCCGTATGTTTGGTGGCGAGTTTGTTGAAATTCGTCTAGAAGGGGATACTTTCGATGATTCAGTTGCATCCGCTCTCGCATTTTGTGACGAGAAGAAAGCAGAGTTTATTCATCCATTCGATGATTATGAAATCATCGCAGGGCAAGGAACAGTTGGTGTCGAGATTTTAAACGATGCAGAAACACCAGTGGATGTCATTGTTGCAAGTATTGGTGGCGGTGGACTTATTTCAGGTGTTGCGAGTTATTTTAAAGGGGTTTCTCCTGCTACAAAAATTATCGGCGTTGAACCCAGCGGTGCAGCAAGTATGGCCACAGCTTTTGAGAAAGGTAGACCCGTTGCGTTAGAGTCTATCGATAAGTTTGTAGACGGTGCTGCCGTTAAATGTGCGGGTGCCTTTACTTATTCAATAGCGTCTCAGACCGTGGATCAGATTGTTGCCGTCGATGAAGGAAAAGTCTGTACGACGATTTTGGAAATGTACAATCAACATGCGATTGTTGTAGAGCCTGCAGGTGCACTTCCGATTGCTGCACTCGACACGTTAAAAGAGGATATACAAGGGAAACAAGTTGTGGCCATTATCAGTGGAGGAAACAATGATATCTCCAGGATGCAAGAAATCAAGGAAAAATCTTTATTATATGAAGGCTATCTCCATTATTTCTTAGTAAAGTTCCCTCAACGTGCGGGCGCTTTGCGTCAATTTTTACATGACGTCCTCGGTCCTGAAGATGATATTACGACGTTTGAATACACGAAGAAAAATAACAAAGAGAGCGGCCCAGCATTAGTCGGAATCGAGTTACATGACCCAGCAGATTATCCCGCGCTAGTAGAGAGGTTTGAGTCGAATGGGTTTGATTACAAGGTTGTGAACACGGACTCTTTATTATTTGAGTTATTGGTTTAATGAAACAGCAAGTTGAGCTCCATTCCGCTCAACTTGCTATCTGCGCTTCCCTGGGAAAATAAAATAGGCACATAAAAAGCAGCCTCCGCTCATTTTGAGTGGAGGCTGCTTTTATGCTTCTAGTAACATACGATCAGACAAGGCCTGGCTACCTTTGATCTGCTTGAACTCATTCAACAAATCTTGCACCGTCAAAGACTTCTTGCGCTCCTCATCCGCTTCAAAAATAATCGAACCTTGATCCATCATCACTAGTCGATTTCCAAGATCGATTGCTTGTTGCATATTATGCGTTACCATCAATGTTGTCAGTCCCTTTTGGTCAACTAATTGTTTCGTCAGTTGGGTGATCAACTCGGCACGAGCTGGGTCAAGAGCAGCCGTATGCTCGTCTAAGAGTAGAATCGAAGGGTTGGTAAATGTGGCCATAAGAAGTGACAAAGCTTGCCGTTCTCCCCCCGATAACATGCCTACTTTTGTAGTCAGGCGATTTTCAAGATTCAAATGAAGTGCTTCAAGCTCCGACTTAAAAAACTCACGGCGGTGCTTTGTCGCTGCGAATCGAAAACTACGTTTTGTATTGCGTGAATAGGCAATTGCTAAGTTTTCTTCAATCGTCAGAGTCGGTGACGTTCCCGCCATCGGGTCTTGAAACACTCGTCCAATCCACTTTGCACGTTTATGTTCAGGCAGGTGTTCGACATTTTGGTTATCGAGTAGTACATCTCCTTGCTCAATGGGCAATGTCCCCGAAATACAGTTGAGTAAAGTCGATTTTCCTGCTCCATTACTTCCAATAATCGTTACAAAATCTTTATCTTGAAGGGTCAAATCAATCGACCGGAGCGCAATCTTC
Source organism: Chryseomicrobium aureum (assembly GCF_016909155.1). Taxonomy (GTDB): domain Bacteria; phylum Bacillota; class Bacilli; order Bacillales_A; family Planococcaceae; genus Chryseomicrobium; species Chryseomicrobium aureum. Next base: position 454,075 of record NZ_JAFBFG010000001.1, on the reverse strand, counting down.
TCATCATGACTGCCTTCGTTGAAGCGTTTCTGTAAGTTATGAATGGTTAGCAAGTTCGACACCTCCTCTTTTCTCTACTTGCTGCTTACGCAATGCCTGTTTTTTAAGTTTCGATAACTTCGTCGGTAAAACTAAAGCCAATACAACAATTAAAGCTGTTAGCAGTTTCATATCCCCTGTATCTAAAAACTCGATACGTAGGGCAAATGCTAATACAAGACGGTAGATTACAGCACCTACAATAACAGCGAGTGTAATGCGCACAATAGATTTTGTTCCAAAAAGCGCTTCCCCGATAATAACAGATGCTAATCCAATGACAATCATTCCGATACCCATTCCAACATCTGCAAACTTCCCGTATTGGGCGATAAGAGCACCTGAAAGTGCCACTAAACCATTCGAAATCGCAAGACCGATGATTGTCAGACGATCTGTATTTCCTGAAAAACTTCGAATCATTCGCTTATTATCTCCAGTCGCGCGCAAAGCAAGACCCACTTCCGTTTTTAAAAAGAGGTCCAATGCAATTTTTACGACTGCGACAACAACAAGTGCACCAACTACAATCGCATAGTATGTTGGGATACCTAATGATTCGATGAACGAGATGTACTTGGTAATTAATGTTTCAGATTGTAGCAGTGGAATATTTGGTCGTCCGACGGAATTTTCAACAGTGAGCCCCATAATACGTAAATTGATTGAATACAAGGCAATCATCATCAAAATACCAGACAGTAGAGGATTGATGCCCCCTTTTGTATGCAAGAGCCCTGTTCCTATTCCAGCAATAAATCCTGCTGCTAGTGCCGCTATAGTGGCAAGCAGTGGCGAGTAGCCAAGTACAATCATCATAGCAGCAGTAGAAGCTCCCGTAACAAAGCTTCCGTCTACCGTAAGATCAGGAAAATCAAGCACCCGGAATGTCAAATAGACGCCGAGTGCCATTATCCCATAAATCAATCCTTGTTCTACTGCTCCTGTTAGTGCTCCTAGCATAGGTATTCCCCTTTTCTATTCAACGATTTCAGCATTCCAGCTCTCATCTATAGTGATACCTAGTGTATCTGCTGCATCTTTATTGACAACAAATTTCACGTTTTGTGGATATTGAACTGGTAGATCTGCAGGTGTTTTCTCACCTGATAAAATTTGAGCAGCCATCTCACCCGCTTCATAGCCGATATCAAAGTAATCAAATCCGTAAGCTCCAAGTCCTCCACGGGCTACAGAATCAAATTCACCCACCATTACCGGTAATTGGTTGTCGTTTGCCACAGAAATGACAGATTCTAAGGCAGATACAACTGTATTATCTGTAATGATGTAAAGTGCATCGACTTTACCAATCAATGACTCTGTTGCTTGCTTGACCTCAGCTGAAGTCGCTACCGAGGCTTCTGCAATTTCAATTCCGATTTTAGCTGCTTCTTCTTTTACTCGATCGACTTGAGCGCGAGAGTTTTGCTCACCTGAGTTGAATACCATTCCAACAGATGTTGCATTCAAATTATCTTTCAAAAATTTCATTGTGCTTGGAATCGCTTCTGGTTGTGTATCGACCGTACCTGTTACGTTTCCACCCGGTGATTCCATCGACTGCACAAGTTCCGCACTAACTGCATCTGTTACAGAGGTGAATACAATTGGAATCTCAGAGGTAGCACTTGCGACAGCTTGTGCGCTAGGTGTAGAGTTTGCAAAAATCAAATCTACTTCTGCGCTCACTAGGTTCGTCGCAATGGTAGTATTTGCACTCGTATCATTTTGTGCATTTTCAATTTGGTAATTTGCATCGATTCCAGCATCCTCAATTGCTTTTTGGAAGCCTTCAAATGCTGCATTTAAGGAAGGGTGCTCCACAATTTGTGTAACACCGATTGTGACTTGATCTTCTGCCCCTTCTGCTTGCTGTGATGCGTCACCACATGCAGCAAGTAATAGAGTAGATGATAGTGCAAGTAGTCCGAGTGATTTTTTCCAGTTCATTTAATTTCCCCCTTAACTTTAGCGCGTTGAAGCGACGAAGTATTATAAAGCTATAGTACGTTGGTTTTGGATGAAAGTCAATCGAATTTTCAGAAATAATACAAATAAAAAAATCAACAGCGATAATATCTCTGCTTAGATTGTAGACAAAAGGATTCGAAATCTACCCGATTTCGAATCCTTTTTATTTTTTTTGCTATTTTTCCACTGAAATATCGTGAGCAAACTGGTTGTAGTGCTCGTATTTCCTATATTGTTAGGCCATCTGTGGACCTTTCTAGGTACATGTAGCCAGCTTCTTCAGTTTCATGGCAGCAAAAGTAAGCATCGCCTGCATGGACAATTTTTTTATCCCTCGAAGGGTCGTCCAACGCATACCATGCTTTTCTTTAGCATCCGCAAAGACACGTTCGATGGTCTCTTTACGGCGGTTATATACTTCTTTGATCTCGTGATGGTGACGCAAGTCCTCTGACAGCTCGAGGTAGTCCTCCCAAATATGCCGCTGGATCAGCTTCTGAGGCTTGGCTGCCTGCGTACAGTTCTGCAAGACCGGACAAACAGCACATTCTTTAGGATCCGACGAATACTGACGATATCCATCACGGGTGGTCGTACGATATTTCAGCACCTGTCCTTCAGGACAAAGGTAGCAATCAAAGTGCTGTATCCCTTGAAACTACAGAAGGCATGGCAATCCGAAGTATTCGGAGATTATGTGGAGCGTCATACAGCAAGTGAACCGGTACCAAGTTCAGTGAAGAAAGAGGCTGCATTCACGAAACCGCCCGTTTCACAGGTCACGGACACCGAGACAAACATAAACGGTGGACGTTTGGTCCATATCATCGAGGAAGAGATCGATCAATCTGACCTGTTCGACCTGACAGACGAGGGACTTTAAGAAGAATGGGAAGAACAGCAACAGAAAAGAGACGACCTCTCAGTCGAAGAACGTCTGAAACTTTTGCGCTGAGACCCTTGACCGGCCCTCTAGGTGGTGTATCCGTCTTCCTTACCAAAAGGCAAAAAATAATCCCTTTTGGGACTACTTCCGCCCGGCGGACCAAAATTGAAAGGGAGCGATACACATGCATTTTGAAAAAATCATTGAAATTACACGGATTAAACAGGAGATCAAAGAAATTGAAGAGTCATATAAAAGTTACCTACCGGAGAAGATAACGAACCCATAGATGCCATCAAATTTGTTCAGGCACTCATAGGAGATGAAGACCGTGAGGTGTTCCTCGTCATTTGTTTAAACGCAAAGAACCAAGTCATTACGGTACACCGCTGTCCTACAGGGTCTTTAGGTGCCAGCATCGTCCCTCCCCGTGAGGTCTTCAAGACAGCCATTATGAACAATGCTCACAGCATCATCGTTGCCCATAACCATCCTTCGGGTCCCCGAGCATGGAAGATATCGCAGTATCGAAACGGCTTGAGGGATGCGGCGAGATACTCGGCATCGAATTACTCGACCACGTGATTGTCGGAAATGAAGGTGGCATTTCCTTAAAAGAAAAAGGCTATTTCTAAAATTCCCTCAAGTAAGGGGCACGCCCCTTACTTGATTCAAAAGAAAGGGCTGTTTTCCGCAGACTGCCGAAAACAATTGATCGAAAACAAGAAATGGGTCCGGAAAGTCCGATTGCCTTTCCGGTTTCATTTAAAAAAATGAAAAATTCCGGAATGGATTCATTTTATTGATTTACAGAAGCTGTAATCTCTGCGATTCTGAATATAAGAGAAATTCAAAAAACAAATCAGGAAAGAGTGTGAGGATATGAAAATCACCAGAAGTGCTGAAGCTGAACTGCCACATTTCCAATAAGAACGTTTGTTCCTATTATACCCATTTTAATTATTGATTGCTCTATTTTCGAAAACTTTTTATGTATTAAAAGAATCTAATAAGAAAAGAGAAGAAGCTTTTTTGACTTCTTCTCTTCCTATAATTTCTTCTATGTTAACTATATTTAATTATCCAAAGTCTTAAAACCTTTGTTTGACTTTAATCTCATTTAAAACGATACCTCAAAAGTTAAAGAATTCAACTTTTGGGAGGCAGCACTTCTCGTGTACGACTTTTAAACACGGGGTTTGACAGGTCTAATTCTTTAGCTTTAATGTCATCGCATTAATAGCCACGATAACGGTGGATACGGACATCAGAACTGCTCCTACTGCAGGAACCAACGTAATTCCAATGAAAGCTAGCCCCCCCGCAGCTATGGGAATGGCGATAAAGTTGTATCCGGCTCCCCACACGAGGTTCTGTTTCATTTTACTGGTTGTTTTGTTGGCCAATTCGATAAAGGATTCAATATCTCCTGGATCCGACTGAGTCAAAATCACATCAGCGGAATCAATGGCGACTTGCGTTCCCGCACCGACTGCAATACCCACGTCTGCTATTGCAAGGGATGGTGCATCGTTTACGCCGTCGCCGACCATAATGACCGTTTGTCCATTATTTTTCAGTGATTCCACTAAATCATATTTATCTTGCGGCGATTGATTGGCTCTGTATTCAATGCCCAGTTTCTCTGCTACTCCTTGGGCAGCCGTTTCATTGTCGCCTGTAGCCATAATCGGTTTTATATTGTAATTCTTCAATGCCTGTATCAGCGTTCTGCTCGTTTCTTTCAATTCATCGCCTAATGCGACCGTACCGATCGGATTCCCGTCCTCAACCAGTATACTTAATGTTGCCCCTTTGGGAACATCCACCGCTACATCTCTTCCAAGTGCCTTTTGGCTGATCAATTCGTATTTGCGGCCATTGGCGTTTCCTTCTATACCCGCACCCGACACAACATCAATCGAATCAAAGTGGACAGGCTGAATCCCTTGTTTCTCAGCGTATTGGACTATTGACTGGGCGATTGGGTGGCTGGATCCGCCTTCAATCCCTGCCATTAACGCCGCGATTTCGGCTTCGGTATGTTGACCATCCAGTGTTTCCATGTTCAAAACTTTAAATTCGCCAGTAGTCAACGTACCCGTTTTATCCAGTATCATTACATCAGCCTTAGTTGCTAACTCCAATGCTTCGCGGTCTTTCACCAACAGCCCGCGGCTTGCACCTAAACTGGTGCTTCGTGCAATAACCAGCGGAATGGCAAGGCCGAGAGCGTGTGGACATGCAATGACTAATGTCGTAACCGTAAAAAGAATAGCGGTTTGAATGTCAGCAATGTACAGCCAAACGACAAAAGCGATGAAAGCCACCGCAATGGCGATATAAAACAGCCAGCCGGCTACTTTTTGAGCAAGATTTTCAGCTCTTGAAGGTTGATCCTGCGCTTGGCTTATCAGGGTTTGAACTTGAGAAATGAACGATTGGTCGCCGGTTTCCTGTACTTCAAGATATAAGATGCCTGCACCGTTCGTGGAACCGCCGATTACTTTGTCTCCGGCTCCTTTTTCAATGGGTTTAGATTCCCCCGTCAGCAAAGCTTCATTGATCCGGGAGGTGCCTCTTTTGATGATGCCATCGGCAGGGACATTTTCTCCGGCCTGAACCCGTACAAGGTCTCCGACTTTCAACTCATTTACGGGACGCGTCTCAATGGAATCGTCTTCCAATACCACATGTGCATCTTTCGGCACCAATTCAGCGAGCGATTTTTGCGCGTCTCCTGCCTCTCCGACAGCCTTCATTTCGATCCAATGTCCAAGGAGCATGATCAACAGCAAGGAAGCAAATTCAAAGAAAAAGTCCATGATGTGTTCGCCAGTCACATAGCGTGCCAGCACCGCATAAATGCTATACAGATAGGAAACGGACAACCCTAAAGAAATAAGGGCCATCATACCCGGCGCTTTTTGCCTGAATTCTTCTATCGCCCCCTGAAAGAAAGGTTTCCCCCCATAAACCAATAAGATGGTTGCTAATCCTGCGACCACAATATCCGAGTATGGAAAAGTGAATTGAAAGGGAAGCCGAATGTCCATCATCGGCGACAATAACAGAATGATGATGCCAACCGGCAGCGACTTTAAGAAAATCTCTTTAAAATTACCGTGGTGATGATGGCCGTGATCATGCCCGCTATGATCGGAATGGTCCATTTTACTGTGATCTGCTTGTTCGTCGTGATGGTGGTGATGGTCTTTTTCACTTTTAACCATTCAGTACGCCTCCTTCAAAATAGTGCTTCTTAATTCCAATTACCCTTATGACATTCTTAACAGCCACAAAGCCCCCAATATACTACCGCGGCGTATATTTCTTTTAAAAGTAAAGAGTGCTGTGAAAGCACTCTTATACGACGGCATATCCTTGTTCTTCAATCGCTTCCTGAATTTCGTTTAATGATGTCTTGCCAGCGTCATAATCCACTGCCACTTCACCTTTTTTAAGATCAACTGCCACAGATGAAACCCCTTCGAGTTCACCGACGCCCGTTTCAACCGAGTTTACACAGTGGCTGCAGGACATGCCTTGTACTTTTAATGTTTCAATCATTCTTATTCCTCCTAGAGTAGTATTTCCACAAACTTAACATACCTCATTAGGGTATATCAAGTTTTCAGTTTCATTTTTACTTTGTCTTTGTTTTCTGGACGCCCAAGGAATTTACTGTGACCAAAAAGAAAAAACCACCCTATTGATTTGATATTCGATCACTTTTCTATAAACGGCCGACAATGGGCTATCACCAGATATACTTTTGTTTTTTTCGGAAGGAGTTTGCTGTTTCGCCAATAAATTTGTGCAGTTTCTATGGAGTTTCGGTATTTCCGTTTAGTCTGGAAAGTAGAGGGAATATTAGAAACGGAAGCAAAAATATAAAAAATGGAGGTTTTAGCATGGCTCATGAACAACATCAGGAATTGATTCAGGCATTGCACGATTGTGCGGCGGAATGTAACCATTGTTTTGATGCTTGTCTGCAGGAAGAAGATGTGAAGATGGTGGCCCAATGTATTCGATTAGACCGTGAATGTGCAGACATTTGCGCATTTCTGGAACATGCAATTACCCGCAATTCGCCGTTCGTTTCCGAACTGGCAGCCGTTTGCGCAACCATTTGTGAAGCATGCGCAGATGAATGCGAGAAGCACGCCGACCATCACGACCATTGCAAACGCTGTGCGGAAGCTTGCCGCAGATGTGCAGAAGCTTGCCGTAACGTTGCGTAATTTACCCGAAAAGGCTCATTGGAGATATTTTCCGATGAGCCTTTTATCTTTATCTAGTATTATTCCATTTCATTGATCCATTTGTAGCCAATCCCCCACACGGTGATAAAATGGTCATTGATTGGAAATCCAGATTGCCGAATTTTTCCCCGCACATTCCGTGCTGGTTTCTACTTGGTTTTTCCCTCTTCCAGGTCTGTAATCCGTCTTCCGACAAGTAGGCATTTCCTTCAAATGTGTAGATCGCCAGTTCCATTCCATCCATCGGGTTTTGTGCAATAAAAGCGATGGCATCTTGTGAAAGGTCCGGTGTATCCACCGGCTCGAGTTCTTCATTTTCCATAGTATACTTCACCAGAGCCGCCGCTGTCCCGTAGCTTCCGAAATACAACTGGTCTTCGGTGAAATGCACCGCTGTGCCTGTTTCATTTCCGGCTGTAATCGCTTCAAAAACTTCGCCGCCATCCTGCGAGAAATAAACCCCTGCAGCCGTAGCCGCAGCGACGAAGTTCGAATCAGTCGGGTGAAGGGCGAGCGCAGTCACTTCCCCATTCAACCCTTCAGCCTTCACAGGTTCCCACGATTCTCCTTTATCGTTACTTTTGTAAAATCCGGCTTCCAGCAAAGAGTTTTTTGCCGGATTGAGCAGGAAGATATCGTGACTGTTGTACCCTACCGCCATCGCATGAAAGTCCGTTTCTCCTTGGAATGCAATCTCTTCCAAAGTTTCGCCGCCATCTATACTTCGCTGAATCCCAAGTGGATTGGGCAAATCTGAATCTGCACTCGGGTGTCCTGAAGAATAGAAGCCCTCATCTACGGCGTTAAAGCCCATATAATCGTAAAAATTATCCGCTGTTTCAAACCACTCGCCATCGCGGTAAATTTTTGGCCCAGTATGTGATGCAAAGTACAGTCCGTTCTCTTCTCCTGCATAACCCATCCCATGGACATGGTTCAGTTCCCCTTCAAACGGCACTTCAAATGAATCCGTTGTATCATTGCTGCAGCCGGCCAGTAAAAGTAAAGCCGACAGTACCGCTATGCTCATTCTCTTTTTTTTCATGTAGATGCCCTCCGAATATGTCAATTTTCTATACTTTCCATAAGTATCAACCTCTTATAGCTTAACGAAAAAGTTTCGACTTTTTGTGCAGATATCTTGATTTCAAACAGGTAATTCATACCCTTTACTAATTGCCCTAAAAGAACAGACCTTCCAATCAGTCCGGTGTAGGATCTTTACCTGATTTTTGTTTATATATTTTCTACACCTGACATTGCTTTTCTTGTGGTTTAGTCCACTTTAAAGAAATGTCTTTTTCTCGTTTTTTCCTTGCATCAATTTTCAAAATACGTGGCTCGCACTATTCTGGGGAACTCAGTTGTATCAGCTCGGTTTGATCTGTTCCATATAACTCGCAATATCCTCTTCGGACATTTCACCCGTAATGATTTTCTCGATTTTTCCCTCTTGATTGACCAACAATGTAGTGGGCAATGGACGAATAGTATAGGCTTCCATAACACTTTTGTCCTTATCGATAACAACCGGGAACGTTAAATTTCGCTGTACAGCAAATTGTCTCACTTCATAATCGGATTGTGCAATATTGACAGCGAGTATCTCTACACCTTGGTCCTTGTATACTTGGTACTGCTTTTCCATCAGCGGGAACTCTTTTTCGCACGGTTTGCACCAAGTACCCCAAAAGTTCACGAACACCCCCTGCCCTTTGTACTCAGACAGCTGATCCCGTTCCCATTCAAATCCGTCAAAGCAAAATCGGGTGCCCAATCTCCAACTTGCAGCAATTCGTTTTTCTCTTTGGTTAATCCGTTGTAGATAGTAAATGCAATAACGACGACCAGAATGAACAAAATACTTGTCCTCATAATCAAGCGATTTCTCTTTTTATCCTTTTTAGCAGCCATAACCAAATCAAATAACCTCCGCCAATTTCAGCTATTCCTGCGATGACGAATAAGAAAATCGTATAAATCAACTTTAATGCTCCCTTCAACCTTTGAGTTCTATTGGCAAATAGTTTCTTTTCTGATTTCGATCTACTTAACCCTGACCATAGCAACTAGGGAATCCTATTTTCCATTAGAATTTACTTGTTTAACCCTTTTAACCGGCACAGCAAGACAGTTGGGAAACATCCTTGTCGAACGTGAGGGCAGCCAATTTCACCCCTTCCGCCATGGTTAAATACGGCGCAAAGGTGTCGCTAATGTTTTCGATGGTCAAACCGAACTTCACAGCAAGTGTCACTGCATAAATGACATCTCCTGCATTTTCCGCTACGATATGCCCGCCCAGCAGCTGGCGTGTTTTCGCATCCGCCACCAGTTTGAACACGCCGGTCGTCTCCCGGTTCACTTGCGCTCGCGGAACAGCCTCCAACGGCAGGACGGAAGTGATAACGTCATAGCCGTTTTCTTTTGCCTGTTTCTCTGTCAAGCCGACGGTGGCAACCGCCGGCGCTGTAAACGTAACACCCGGCACAATGGCCAAATCCAACTTTTCCTTCTGCCCACCGAGCGCATTTCCTGCTGCCACTCGCCCTTGATAAGCCGCGACATAAACAAACTGAGGACCGAGCGTAACGTCGCCTGCTGCATAAATTCGTTCATTGGTGGTCTTGGCATAATCATCAATCCGAACTTCTCCGAGGCGCCCTGTTTCAACACCCGCCGCGTTCAAATTCAAGCTTTCCGTATTGGGCGTTCGGCCGGCTGCAATCAGCAGTTGATCGGATTCAATGATTCGCTTCTGACCGTCCACCTCGACATATACTTTTTTCACCTCTCCGTCCTGTTCAATTCGCTCGTACGTGGCACCGGTCACTAACCGAATGCCTTGCTCGGTCAAAGCTTTCGTGAGGGCTTCCGAGATTTCCGGATCGTATTCCTGGAACAGGCGCGAACTTCTTTGCATCAGTGTGACTTCGGATCCGAGGTGGTGAAATAACTGACCCAATTCCACACCAATATAGCCGGAACCGATGACCGTCAGGCGTTTCGGCACTTTCTTTAGCTCCAATAAGGTTGTGCTGGTCAAGTAATCCACTTCTTCCAGTCCGGAAATGGCTGGCATAGCCGGAGCCGCCCCCGTCGCAATCAGAAACTGTTTGGCAGAAAGCTTCATGCCGGCCACTTCAATAGTGTGTTCATCTATAAATCTGGCTTCCCCTTTGATCAACTCAAAACCGTAGTCTTCAACCAAATCGACATATTTCTTGTTCCGGAGATCCGTCACCAATTCCTCTTTCTGTTTGACCAGCGGAGCCAAATCCACTTCCCCCGCTGAGGTGTGCAGCCCGATAAACGGATTATTCTTGGCCAAGTGATTGATTTCTCCGGCCCGTAACAAGGTTTTGGAAGGAACACAGCCAATGTTCACACAGGTACCGCCTACCGTTCCCCGTTCAATCATCGCCACTTTCGCCCCATGTTTCACAGCTTCGATGGCGGAAGAAAAGGCAGCGCCCCCGGAACCGATGATGATGTAGTCATACTCGCCTTCTTCATCTGGGCGGAGTGCTTCTTGGGCTCGGACTTCTTCTGCTTCCCCCGGCTGATAGTTGGCATCAGCAATTGCTTTTTGTGCCTTTTGAACCTCCATGTTTTCCGGCAGTTTAAATACAGCTTCACCTTTTCGAAAATCAGCTTGGATTTCTTTTGCGCCAATCGCTTCAAGCGCGACTACCACGTGTTCTTCGCATCCGGTACAGGTCATCGCTTGGACATCCACTCGATATTTTTTCATGTCTACTCCTCCTCCATCAAAACATCAATAATCGGGCATTCATGCAGCTCTTTTTCATTTGGACACCGCTCTTTCAACTCGCTCAGCATCCGTTCCGCACGCTTTAGATCCTCAATCTGCTTTCGGACTTCCACTTCTTTTGTGGACACAAAATCGAACATATCTTCACAGCGCACATCGTCTTTGTCGACCACCCCTAACAATTTATAAATCTCATTCAACGAAAATCCCAGTTCCTGCAGTCGCCGGATAAATCCTACCCGTTTGACCGTTTCCTTCGAATAAATCCGATACCCCGAATTATTCCGGACCGGTTCTTGCAATAGCTCTTTTCGTTCATAGTATCGGATGGTTTCCTTATTCACTTCACATAGGGTTGCAAGTTCACTGATTCGATAGCTCAATTTTCTTCACCTCAGAAAAAGTATAAACCATGCACTTAGGTACATGGTCAAACATCTACACTTCAATACTTTCTTTCTATATATAAAATTTCAAGTTACTAAAACTAGATTTAAAATAGTCGTTTATTAAAAATAAAGCGTTCGTAAAAGTAGACTTTTACGAACTAACTCTTGTAAGTAATAAGAAAAAGCTATCCTTAAAGGGATAGCACAGATTGTAGACAAAAGGATTCGAAATCTACCCGATTTCGAATCCTTTCTCTTTTTTTGGCTATTTTTCAGCCAAAATGGCGTGAGCAAAATGGTTGTAGTGCTCATCTTTTCGATATTTTTAGGCCATCTGTGGACCTTTCCAGGTCCATGTAGCCAACTTCTTCAGGTTCATGGCAGCAAAAGTAAGCATCGCCTGCATGGACAATTTTTTTATCCCTCGAAGGGTCGTCCAACGCATACCATGCTTTTCTTTAGCATCCGCAAAGACACGTTCGATGGTCTCTTTACGGCGGTTATATACTTCTTTGATCTCGTGATGGTGACGCAGGTCCTCTGACAGCTCGAGGTAGTCCTCCCAGATATGCCGCTGGATCACATTCTGAGGCTTGGCTGCCTGCGTACAGTTCTGCAAGACCGGACAAACAGCACATTCTTTAGGGTCCGACGAATACTGGCGATAGCCATCACGGGTGGTCGTACGATATTTCAGCACCTGTCCTTCAGGACACAGGTAGCAATCAAAGTGCTCATCGTAGACATACTCTTGTTTCTTGAAATAGCCGGGGCGTGTCATCGGTCTTTTATAAGGAAAGGCCGGCAACATCTGGTTCTCTACAAGATAGTTCGCAATCGCAGGTGTCTTATATGCGGCATCCGCTGCCACTACTACTGGTCTTTTTACATTTTCAATCACAGTGTCGATGATGGACTGGAAAGGGATACTGTCATGGACGTTGCCTGGTGTGACGAGATTCGCGAGCACAAAACCTTTTTCATCCGTGGCTGCATGGAAGGAGTAGGCGAACTGTTTGGTCCTCTCGTCTTTCACGTAATAACCGCTCTCGGGATCCGTCGTCGACTCTTTGATCTCCTTGTATTCTTCCTTTTCAAATGAATCTGGTGAAAATGGTCGCTTACCGTGTTCCTGCCTGTCCAGGTTTAGCTCCAGTTGGAGCTTCTCTTCATAGGCACGCGCCTCTTTACGGACAGTCTTCTTCGTGAACTTACGTTTATTCGCAGATGCCTTCACGTGTGTAGAGTCGACGAAGACATGTTCACTACTGAGTAGCCCCTTGTCCATGATCTCCTTCAATATACGATAGAAGATCTGTTCGAACAGATCGGTGTCAGCAAAGCGTCGTACATAGTTTTTCCCGAACGTCGAGAAATGCGGCACCTCTGAATGGAACCCAAAACCTAGGAACCAACGATAGGCCATATTGGTCTCGATCTCTTTGATCGTCTGGCGCATCGAACGGATACCGAACATATATTGAAGGAACGTCATCTTGATGAGCACGACTGGATCGATACTCGGGCGACCTGTCGAAGAATAGAGGTCCTCGACCAATGGATAGATGAACGAGAAATCGATTGCCGCATCAAGTTTACGAACTAAGTGGTCCTCAGGGACCAGTTGGTCAATCGTCAACATTTCAAGTTGGTCTCTCTGGTTACCGATATTCTTCGTCATCATGGTCGTGTTCCCCCTAAACAGTTATTAAATCTATTATAAAAAGAAAAAAGACTGCAGACAAACTCAATATTTCATGGGTTTGTCAACAGTCTGAGCAGAGATAATATCTCTGCTGACTCGATTAATTTGCAACTTTTTCTTTTTTGATTTGCTTACTACGAAGTTGTCCACAAGCTGCGTCGATATCCGTCCCTTGCTCCATACGAACACCACAGTTGATGCCGCGTTTTTTTAGCGTTTGGAAGAAGGCATCGATTGCTTCTGGTGTGCTTCGCTGGTACTGTCCGTGCTCATCGACTGGGTTGTAAGGAATCAAGTTTACATAGGACAAGTGCCGCTTATTCTCGAGAAGATCCGCTAACTGTTTCGCCTCTTCTACATGATCGTTCACGTCACGAAGCAAAATGTATTCGAACGTAATTCGACGGTTCGTTTTCTCTAAATAATAATCAACAGAATCCATCAATTTTTCAATTGGGAATGCTTTATTGATAATCATGATTTTACTGCGCAAGTCATCGTTTGGCGCATGAAGAGAAACTGCAAGATTCACTTGAGTCTGCTCATCTGCAAATTCACGGATTTTCTTTGCAAGTCCACTCGTGGACACTGTGATATGACGTGCTCCGATTGAAAGTCCCTTTTGATCATTAACAACTGTCAAGAAATTCATCAAGTTTGTATAGTTATCAAAAGGTTCACCAATACCCATAACTACGATATGGCTGACACGCTCTTGCTTCCCAGCAGCATCTAAATGTTCTTGTACTTTCATGATTTGACCAACAATTTCTCCCGCATCTAAGTCCCGGCTCTTTTTTAAGAGTCCACTAGCACAGAAGCTACAACCGATATTACAGCCCACTTGTGTCGTTACACATACGGAAAGTCCGTAATGGAAGCGCATAAGTACAGTTTCAATCAAGTTGCCATCTTCTAGTTGGAACAAGAACTTGATTGTCCCATCTGCCGATTCTTGTTTTACAGATTCTTTCAATGTCTGCATTACAAAATGTTCGCTCAGTAGTTGCAAGCATTCTTTGTTCACATTGTTCATTTCTTCAAACGATTGTACACGTTTAACATATAACCAATTCCACACTTGCTCTGCACGGAATTTCTTCTGACCACGCTCAAGTAACCAGTCTGTTAATTGATCCTTTGTCAGGCTATAAATTGATTTTTTCATTTTATGGTGTCCCTCATTTCATCCTCATTACAATTTTCCCATTATACTATAGGATTGGATGAGTGACAAGTTTATTTACTTGTCTCAATTTCATTCGTTTGAATCCAGTCACTGTAACTACCAGCGTAGAGACGCACGTTCTCTCTTCCACTCTCTAGTAGCGCAATGGTTAAGGGAGATGCTGTAACGCCACTTCCACAATAGGTCATGATTTCTTTCTCTTCAGGGAGATGGCGAAAAAGCGCTTCTGCTTCTGTACCTTTTAAAAGACCTCTGTCCGATTTCAATTGCTCCCAATCAATGTTTGCTGCCGTTGGAATATGTCCGGCAATCGCATCGATGGGCTCAGTCACTCCTCGGTATCTATCAGTAGAACGTGCATCAATCAACATGCCATTTTGAGCAATATGATTTTTCACATCCTGCTGATTCGCAAGAAGACCATCATGGAACTGTAGAGTTTGATTTGTTGAAGGATACCAAGCAGTGCCTCCTTCTAGCGGGAACACTTCTTTTAGACGGCCATATCCTTCACGCGCAATCGAGACATTCGTAAAACCCGCCCACAGCAGTAGTACAGCAGCACGTGCAGCAAATGGTGCGTTTCCTTGATCATAAATGACGAGTTCGTCTTCGTATGTTAATCCAGATGCTTGAATTAACTTTGTCATCCGTTGTTTTGACGGAACTGGATGACGGCCTTCAGAGCGAGACATATCCGAAAGATGATCCTCTAGGTGCCAATAGATAGCGCCTTGCACATGGTCTTGTTGGTATGCTTGCTCGCCCCAAGTTGGGTTTTGTAAATCAAATCGTGTGTCGATGAAACGAACGTGTTGTTTTGGAAGTTCATGCAAATCTTTAGTAATGATCATATTCATCCTCCTAAAGTAGTGTGCGTTTTTGTTTCCATTTCGTAAGCGTTTCGTGTTGTTCTAAAAGTTCTCGTTCTGCTTGTATCGTTGAAACTGATGATTGTAAGAGTCGCAACTTTATTTGATCCATTACTTCGCTGAAATAACTATCTGTCCAATTGCGCAAGCGTGACTTCTCAGCAGCAAATGGATTTTCTAAATCATCTTTGATCATGCGTTCGAGGTCCTGTTGCACAGCTTGTTTTTCATTCTTTTCGAAGAATCGTTTCGCGTTCTTGTATCCACTCTTTAACGAACTATAGTTTTCAACTTTTAGAGTAGGCTCTTGAAACTCTAAAAGTTTGGGTGCTTTGAGCTCTATAGGACTCACTGCAAATGCAGCAGGCTGTTCATACAAGAACGCAAGCTCTTGTCGCTCGTAATCCCGAACATTTTTGTCAGTTGCTTGTTGAAGGCGCAAGTTTGTGACGCGCAGCTCTTGCGCGGCATCAAACTGTATACTTGCAGCGACTTCACGTAACGCTTGTTCGAATGCTTGTCTTCCATCCTTACTAGCAAACCTTGACGGATTGAATGCTTCTTTAAAGAAGTCTGGATATCGGTAGAACAGTCGTTGTTTCAAATAATAAATAAGCGTGTCTACTTCATTTAATAGAGCAGTACGCATCGATTGTGAATGGGACTTTGTATAGCGTGAGCGCAACTGTTGTTCGAGTTCTGCGAGTTCTGCTAATCGTTGTGGTTTCCGTAGCATATTCTCCTCAGTAGAATCAATTAGCTTAGAGAATTGCTCGACTAACTCGTCCGCTTGTTCCGAAACGGCCTGTAAAATCACATCAAGAAGCTCATTCCTTAAAAACGCTTGGAAAGCATCTGAAAAAGCAGGCATACCACTCGTTAAGTTTTCGCCAGTCTGCTTCTCTTTTAAAGCTTGTAGACTAGACACCCCATATAAGCGTGGGAAGCGAATGCCGAACTGCGTCAGTTCTTGTCCCACATAGTCGATGACTTCTTGTTTTTCTTGTTCAGAACTTGCGAGGTCAATTGCATTGACTACGAAGAACATTTTATCGAGTTCAAAAGAATCTTTTACACGTCCAAGTTGAATTAAAAACTCACGGTCTGCTTTTGCAAATGCGTGATTGTAATAGGTGATGAATAGAACTGCATCTGCATTTCGAATGTAATCGAAGGCAACGCCAGTATGCCGTGCATTAATCGAATCTGCCCCAGGTGTATCCACTAATGTGACCCCTGCTCGAGTCAGTTCACAATCGTAGTAATAAGTGATTGTCTCAACAAAACAACTTTTTGATTCGAATGCGACATATTCAGTAAAGTTTTCATGATCTACTAGACGCGTGGTTCCAAGATAAATAAGTTGCTCGTCACTACCAGATAAGAATGCGCGAATGAAGGACTTTTTCGTTTCATCGAGAGGTTTAGTTAAAAACTCATTGGCTCGACTTTTGAATTCCTCAAGAGATTGACATTCTTTACCGTGAGGCGCAACCATGGCCTTTAATTCTGTGAGTAAATCTTCCTTTTTCTTGAATGCTACATCCGCGTGACGATGAGGTTTGCCCTCTGCAATAGGAGCGATTTTATTGATAGAAGCCGTTGTCGGGTTAGGCGACACTGGTAAAACTGCGTCTCCGAGCAAAGCATTTGAAAAACTAGATTTACCAGCAGAAAATGCACCAAATAGAGCAATAGTGAATGAGCGATTCGTCACGCGTTTGATTTTTTGTTTTAGCTCACGCACAGCATCTTTAAAGTTCGGTATGTCTGCCAGTTGCGTCGTAACATTTTGCGCCGTTGACAAAATCGCGGACTCGTCAAATGATGCCGCTTTTTCAGCTTCTTGCTCTTGCTTTTCATCAATCACTTTTTCAACTTCTTGTCCGAGTTTGAGCGGTTTGGCTTTGGCGTAAAACTCTGTATACTCCTCTTCCCATGTCTTTAACTGAAGCATGCGTGCAGCTTGTAACTGTTCATTTGGTGACTTCATTTGTAGCGAGTAATCGGCTAGACGTTCTTCACTTGCAAACCACTCTTCTAGAGCTAGTTTTCGTCTCGTTAACGATTGTTTCTTAAGTTGATCGTCTTCTGATAAAATCGTTTCTCCATCTGACTCAGATAAACGTTCATCCGCCCAAACAAGTGTTGTCTGCACAATAAATCGTTTAATAGCCTGTTCGATTCGAGACGAAAACTGAAGAAGCCCGTCTCCTGTTGCACTTGTGCCAGGTTTATACTCTGTAGCGATAAGTTTTGGATCCATCTTGAAAGAAATATATGTCTCGTCCGACTGTACTACACGTGCATAGCGATCGATCACTCGTTGTAGTAGGGGTAAGGTCGTTTGATCAAACACTTCTTGCAAAAGTTGCGTTGCAGCTTTTAAACGATTGTCTCGCTCCTCTTCCGTCTTTTTCTTCGCGCCAAAAAAGCCTACTTTGAAACCAGGTTGACTCGCCTCCGCGTATAGACGGATTCTCTCGCGGACATCAGGCGTCATCAAATAGGCCGTCGATAGCACTTCTTGGACATCATTTTGAAGTTCTTCTTTCCACTTGGTGAAATCCAGAAGTTCAAATGATTGAAGTGCAAGCTTTGTCTCTGAATAGGTCGTCTTTTTATCGAGCCATTCTTCTGGTGAAAAGAGCTCTTCATATGTAGCGGCTAAGTCTTCTTGATCTTCTTTTAAATAGGTAGCGTGTTCATCAATAAGTTTTTGAAGAGTGCCTGTAGTACTTTCTTCTAAAACCGTCTCCTTATTCTCGAGCGCGTGTTGGATGACATCCTGAACATCCTTCACTGGATAGGTCTTAGCATCACGAAGAGACGTAAAGAAAATTCCTTTTGGATGGACACCCCAGCTCTCAAATGCTGTCTTAACTGACTGTTTGTAAGCCTCTAGTGAAAGTTCTTGTTCTCTGTGCTTATCCATTTGATTAATAATCAAGTAAACGTTCGGATTTGTCCGCATCAAGTCTTTTGTGAAAGTAAAATTTAATTCTGACTGGACATGATTATAGTCCATCACATAAAATACCAAGTCCGCTAAATGCAACTCAGATTCTGTAGATAGTCTATGAGCATCGTCCGTAGAATCCACTCCAGGTGTATCCATTACTACGATATCATTTGGCAATCGAGTATCTGGGTGAAACAATTCGATTTTACGAACGGATTGTCCGTCTTTTGCCATACGTTTAAGGTTGGCTACAGCCAATTCTTCCTCTGCTACGGCGACGTCTCCATTCATAAAGTGGATGTATGCTTTCCAATTCGTAGCTTTTTGAATCGTCACTATATTTGCAGATGTGGGAATTGGACTTGTTGCTAACAAGTTTTCACCTGTCAACGCGTTGATCATGCTGGACTTCCCCGCAGAGAAGTGCCCAGCAAACGCAATCGTCAGATTTTCCGTAAACAGTTTTTGACCAAATTTCTTCGCTTTATCAAATGTAGTAACATTCCCTTGCTGCTTCGTTACGACACTTAAAAGCGCAGTTCGTCTATACAGTTGTTGTCGTTGTTCATTCATACACGCTACCCCTTTACTTTGGCGAGACAGGAAGTTCCTGTTCGAGCTCTTGTAAAAATGCTTTTTCAGATGCAGTCAGTAAAATCTCAATCGAGCCACGATCTTTTTCTGTACGAATCAAACGCCCGACCCCCTGCTTCATTCGCATCTTCATAAATGGTAAATCCACTTCTTCAAATGCATTGAAAGAAGCTGCACGCTTCGCATTGAAAATCGGATCATTCGGTGGGAATGGCAAATCGTAGACAATGACACGCGTCAATAAGTCTTGCGGTAGATCCAATCCTTCCCAAAGTGAGTAGGAAGCTAAAACAGATGGCTTTTCTTTGTACGCCTCAATAAGCGAGCTCATTTCTTGTTCCCCTTCGAACAAAATATCCTCATGTCCATACATCAATTGGAACTGTTCAAACGATTCTTTTGTCGCAAACAAAATAAGTGTCGGCTCTTCTGATTTTAGAAGTTCGAGTACTTTTTCGCTTTTATCCACGGGTTCAGACACATGAATCGTCATGACTTCTTTGTAGTCAAATGGTGAAGCAACTTGAAGTGACTGATAGTCTGCAATCCCTAAATTGCCAGCTAAATAGTCAAACGTCTGCTCGACACTGAGTGTTGCAGAAGAGAAGATAATTGGTAGTGTTCCATTAAACAATTTTTCAGCAAGTTGTTCGTCTACAAGTTCTGGCATGATGGCAAGTGTTTCAATCCCGTCTACCTCTTCTACCCAATCAATCGCTTCATTGTCTTCTGTGAACAACTGGAACGCTTGCAAGTAATCTTCCAAGTATTCTTCCATCAGTTTCATATCGTAGGATTCAATCGAGTACATTTCACCCTCGAATACAAACTCTTCTAGTAGAGCTTCTACTGTTCTGACAAGTAATCCACTCGCAGCTTTCAACTCATCGGTATGACGGATTGTCATCTTTTCAAGCATGTCATTGTCAATAGAAGAACGTAACAGTTCAAAAAACGCTAAATGAGCTTCTTCTAGAACATCAAGATAGTGAAGCGTTTTAGGACGCAATCCTTCTACTCGTGCTTTCTCTAACAAATCCAATAATGATTCGCTTTGCACTTTTAATGTAAATGCTTCCTGAGCGGCAAATTCCACTAAGTGTCCTTCATCTAATACAATCGCAGAAGCTTCAGGAAGTAATGGCAATTGTTCTTGACGCTTGCGTGACTCTGCCGTC
This sequence comes from Chryseomicrobium aureum, assembly GCF_016909155.1. GTDB lineage: Bacteria > Bacillota > Bacilli > Bacillales_A > Planococcaceae > Chryseomicrobium > Chryseomicrobium aureum. Next base: position 434,244 of record NZ_JAFBFG010000001.1, on the reverse strand, counting down.
CACAAATGTTCCATCAAAAATTCATGCGAGCAAATCACTAGGTCAGTTGCTTGACGGTAGAATTGGCGAGAGATGGTTTGTCCACATTGATTTTTGATGTCACAGATGGAACACTGTTGTACCGGATGATAATTGACAAGCTTCCACTGCTCGTCTGTAAGGAAGCTGAATTCTTTGCGATCTCCATACGGATACACTTTTTGAAGAGAAGATCCCCCAAATACAAACTCCGGAAGACGGTCATCAATCTCATCCACAAATTCTGGCACATCAAACCCACGACGTTGTTCATCTAATCGTTGCAGACACAAATATTCTTCTCGCGACTTTGCCAAACGTACATCAATCGATAAGTTGAGCAGCTCAGATAGGCGAGAGATATCCCCTTCTGGTTTGATCAGCTGTTCAATAAGGGCTTCATCCGAACAAGCTATAATTACAGGCTTACCTGTGTAGCGTGCATACGCAATCGATGGTAATAAATAAGCCATTGTCTTTCCAGTTCCTACTCCGGCCTCGGCAAAAAGAACGGATTTTGACTGTAATGCCTTTTCAATTTGGAAGGCCATATATACTTGTTCATCACGAATCTCGTATCCATTTTCCGGCAAGGTGTCATAAAACACATCACCTAACCAGTTCGATAACGACTGATAGAACGATTGATCTTTGGATAATTCGAATGGAATATTTTTGCGCATAACTTCACTCTTTTCTAGACTAATTTAGACTCTTTGACCCCAGAATTGATAATAATCTGTACGGATAAATCCATTGAATAATTTGCGTTTTTTCGTTGCTTTCTTACCATAAACGGTTTCCAAGTTTTCCATAGAAGATAACAAATAAACAGACCACGATGGATATTTACTCATCACATAGCCAAATTGAGACAATGTCTTTTCAATCTCTTCAACTTCACCGATACGTTCTCCGTAGGGTGGGTTACTGATGACAACACCGTTATCGTAACGAGTTGTAAAATCTGCGGCTTGCATCTGCTTGAATGTAATGATATCCGCAAATCCTGCTTCTAATGCATTGGAATTCGCAATTTCAATCATACGGTGATCGATGTCCGTTCCAAGGATTGTGAGTTCTTGATCATAATCCGCTTGTGTGTCGGCTTCATCACGTACTTTTTCCCATACTGCTGGTTTGATCCAACTCCAGTGTTCTGCATCAAACTCACGATTATATCCGGGTGCAATGTTCTGACCAATCATTGCCGCTTCAATACAAAGTGTACCCGAGCCACAGAATGGGTCGACAAATGGACGACTTGGACTCCACTTTGAAATTTTTACAAGAGCCGCTGCTAATGTTTCTTTTAAAGGAGCATCCCCTTGCGTCGTTCGATATCCGCGTTTATGCAGGCCAACCCCGCTTGTATCCATTGTGAGTAACACACGGTCCTTTAAAATGCTGACTTCGATTTTATAGCGAGCACCGGACTCATCAAGATAGCTCATACGTTTATATGCGGACTTTAATCGCTCAACGATTGCTTTTTTCACGATACTTTGACAATCTGGAACACTGTATAATGTCGATTTCACACTTTTCCCGCTCACTGGGAAATTTGCATCTACCGGTAAGTACTTTTCCCATGGAAGTGCTTTTGTCCCTTCGAAAAGTTGATCAAATGTCTTGGCAGGGAACTCCCCTACTACAAGTTTCACACGGTCTGCCACACGTAGCCAAATGTTCGCTTTTGCGATGGCTTCTTCGTCCCCTTCAAAAAACACTTTCCCGTTGTCTGTTTGTGTTTCAAAACCTAAGTCTTTCAATTCATCTGCAACGATACCCTCTAATCCCATTGCAGCTGTCGCAAGTAATTTATATGGCATAGTATCCACTCCTTTTTAGTCTATAAAGAGAAAAAACTCTCCGAAAAGGAGAGCTGTGCTGTTTATCATAAAACCTTCTATTCGATAAGCCATGTTTTGTCTCCCTTGTACTCAAACGGGAAATTCCCTCGTACATACTGGGCGGCAATCATCTATCTACGGACATGCCGTCTTCCAATCCGTTCAATTCCTTCATGGAAATGCCCCTACCATAATTTGGGTTTCTCACTCGTGGGGTTTACCGCGTTCCACTCTTACCGTTTCCGATAAGACTTCGTCACTGTGGCACTTTCAAGAGTACTGCACCATATCCCGTAAGACGTAGGTGGTTTCTCTGCCGTCAGCTGGCAGCTGCCCTCGTTTATGACTTCACGAGGCACGAACACTACAGACATCTCAGAACTGTGTGAGCATGGACTTTCCTCTACACATTAGTATGTGCAGCGATTGCCTGAATAGAAGGCCACAATCGAGTATACGTTATTTTACTGGTTTACACAAGAACTATCAGTCGTAAAGCTTCGCACCAAATACATGCTTCTCCAAATTAGACAAGCGCTTTAAAATGTCAAAGTTTGTAGATGACTGCGGAGCTGGTGCTGATTTTGGTGTATCTTCTAATTGCGTGCGAAGATCTCGGTTCTCTTTCTCGAGCTCTTGGATTCGCTTATCGAACTGCTCATAGTCTTTAATGACTTCATCTAAAAATGCATCGACTTCTTCTTGACTATAGCCACGCATTGTTGTTTTAAATTGTTTCTCTAAAATATCATTTGGTTTAAATTGAATCCCCATACCCATCTTCCTTCCATCCATTGGTGATTGGCTTCATTATAGCATAGGAACGCTTGACACACCTATCTATTTGTCGAAACTTGCGCTTTCCCGAGAAATGATTTTCCGGTCTAATCGTTCGTCCCTATTTTTCAATTCTGCCAAGTAGAAAGCCAATTTCTCACGCGTCAAGATTGCTGTTAATGATAACAACTGTGTTTTTGCTTGTTGGACGTAATTCTTCGCTTGGCCGAGATCTTTCATTTGATGCTCTGCAAGTTTTGCACAATGAATGAGTGCGTCCAACTTCTCAATTCCTACTAGCAATTCTGAAGCTGTCTCCATCAAATCAAGGCTTGATGCAAATTCTCCTTCACGCTTTTGTAAAAGAGACAAATAATAATAAGCGTGTGGTATATCTTGTTTCTCATAACGTTCAGTTACTTTTTCATAAAGCTCTCGACTGTTTGGCAACAATTTTAAATCTCGCAGCCATTTTGCTAAATTTAATTCAGTTTGAGAAGACCGGGTCTCAGGTGCATCTACGAGATGACGAAGAGAGTGGATATACAATGCCACTAGAGAATACAAATCCCATTTGTTATGTTCTAGTATGCGATCCAAGTTTTCGGTTTTCCCCGATCTAACAGCGTCCATATAAACAATCGGAGCGAGATGTCCGGGCATGTCATCTTCCCTATGAAAGTTCAATTGTTCTCTTTCCATGTCTTGCAACTTATAACGCTCTTGTTGTCCTCTCCACAGTCGCTTACTTCCGTGAAGCAAATCAATTTGAAACACTTGCGGAAAACTTGGAAGAAGTTTTCGGTTCATCGTCCAACGCACTTCGAGCTGGGGCAAGTCAAAGCTTTTGCCGTTATACGTGATAATTGTGTCACGGTCTTGAAAAGGTAACGCTTTTAAAAATGCCAATTCATGTTGCGGAGAAGCCAAAATAAATTGATCGAGTTGAAACCCAGTGGCCGTTTCAAACAAGACGCCATTTAAAAAAATATGAACGCCGACACCTTTTAGACCCGTCGTTTCGGTGTCATAAAAAAAGAGGCGACTTGACTCTTCTGGAGTTAGTGGATGCCCTTTGAAATCGCGCTTTGCTTTCGCGACAAGGGAGGAGAGTTCTGAAAACTGAGTCCCTCCATGCTTAAAGTCATGCGGCAAAAGCGTTGAGATTTTATAGTAGACGCCTTGGTCTGTATGAACCAAGTCATAGTCCGACGAAGACCATTTCACAAAATCAGGACGATTCACTTCTTTGATAGGTTCTTTGACTTGTTCAGGTTGCTTTTTTATAAGGCCTTTCATAGCCAGTAATTTTTTTTCATAGGACATATCAGTCACGCACCAAGTTCGTTAGTAATAAAAGGACTTCTTCTTTTAAACCGACATTTGCTTCCTGCGCACCAATACATGCAGGACATCCATCCAAGCATGGACAAGAAGCTACTTGCGCATGTGTTTCTTCCACAAGTTCTTCAAATCGGTCTAACATTCGTTCAGATAAACCAATACCACCTGGATAACTGTCGTAAATGAAAAATGTTGGTTGCTGGTCTAAGATGGATTTCATTTGCGGAACGACATGCACATCTTTACGATCACAGTCTAAAAATAGTGGAATGAAAGAATGTAGCGCATAAGCTGCACCAACCATTGCATCTGAGAACAGATGCAGATTCCCTTCTTCCGGTTTTGAAAAAGTGATCCATGTTGCAGATGTATGAAGCTCAAGTGGCGGTAAATCGATTGTTCCAGATCCAATATTGTCATGCGTATCAAATTTGATTTTTTTAAAGAGTGTAGGGTGTGCGAGCACGATAATATCGCCATAATGCATCTCGACGTTCTTTTCGGTTCGGTGTTTATCTTTCGAAAGTACTTTCATTTCCACTGCAATGTTTGCATCCGTAAAATAATCTACATCTACTTCTGTGACAAATGCTTTTTTCTCATCCCAATCGAGAAGCTCTACTTGAAACTGAGTGCCTTGATGGAGATAGATCGCTTCTTCGTGTAACAATGTCATCGCACTAAATAAATCCATCTCTCCTATAACCCGAGTCTTGGTTGGAACGGATTGATCAATAATAATCACATTGTCCTGAGAGGCTGAACGCAAGGAGATATTACTCGCTGGAAAACTTTCAGCCATCCAATGCCATTTATCTGCTGTTTCTAACAAGACGCGTTCTTCTTTCAAAAGCTCAAGTAGTGGCGTCACATGATACTCGGCGTAGTCTTCTAGTTTCTCGAACGGTAATTCAAACGATGCACATTTTAAATGGTCCATTAAAATCAACATGTTCTCCGGGAAAATACGGACTTCTTCTGGAGATTGGCCAAGTAAATACTCGGGATGGTCAACAACGTATTGATCCAGTGCTGTCGATTGTGCGACATAGACAACAAGTGACTCTTCTTGACGACGCCCCGCTCGTCCTGCTTGTTGCCATGCACTTGCAATATTGCCTGGATAGCCCGTCATAATACAGACTTGCAATTGCCCAATGTCGACACCCAGTTCTAAAGCGTTTGTACTGACGACTGTTCGAATGTCCCCGTCACGCAAGCCCTTCTCAATCTCTCTTCTTTCAGAAGGTAAATACCCTCCTCTATATCCTTGAATGGAGCGATCATTTAGTTTCTTACTGACCAATGCTTTCAAATAGGTGACGAGCATCTCTACACGAACGCGACTCTTTGCAAAAATGATTGTCTGTAAACGTTTTGTATACAATTCTTGCGCGAGGTCACGAACTTCTAGAACAGCACTTCTTCGCACGTTGTAAGTCGGATGGACGACAGGCGGATTGTAAAACATGAAGTACTTTGTTCCGGAAGGGGCACCGTTATTTGTGAGTACGACATGGTCTTCATGTGTGAGTGAATCCGCTAACTCTTTTGGATTTTGAATTGTGGCAGACGTACAGATGATGACCGGGTGGCTTCCGTAAAATGCACAAATTCGTTTCAATCGACGTATAACATGCGCTACGTGAGAGCCGAACACACCTTTATACGTATGCATTTCATCAATTATGATGTATTTCAAGTTCTCAAACATCGACACCCATTTTGTGTGGTGCGGTAAAATACCTGAATGCAACATGTCCGGATTGGTTAGAATGATATTGCCATTCGTTCGCACTTTTCTACGAATCCCTGGCTCTGTATCTCCATCATATGTAAAACTGTTGATTTGCTTGCCTGTGGCTTCAATCAATTTGTTCACATCTGCTTTTTGATCTTGCGCTAGAGCTTTCGTTGGAAATATATAAATCGCCCGGCTTTTGGGGTCTTCAATAATCGACTGCAAAACTGGTAGATGATAGCACAATGATTTGCCAGAAGCTGTAGGAGTAATTGCTGTAAACGACTCTCCAGCACGAGCATGCATGTATGCACTCGCTTGATGTGTGTAAAGTTCTGAAATTCCTTTCGCATGGAGGGCAGCTATCAAACTATCATCTAAGTCTTGAGGAAACGGGACTGTTTTTGCTTCTTTTGGTTCTATGACATGTATCGACTGAATCTGCTGTTTTTTGGCAGGATCTTTTACCCATTCATCAAGTAGTTGGGATATTGTCGTCATTGCCCTCACGCTCCAATTCCGTCAGCAAAGTTTTCAGTGTGTAAAGAACGGCATGTACACTTTGATAAAATCTTTTCTTCGAAGTTTCTTTGAAAAAAGACTGTACACTATACTGTTTCATCCCATCTTCAGTTGCATCGATTTGGTTTTGGTGGATATACTTCGGTCGGTTAAGACGAATGTAGCGCTCGGCTTCTTGTTTCCACTCGCTAATCCATATATCCACTTTTGCAACATGAGGTTTTACTTCCTCGAAAAAATCAGGTGTGCGATCTTCGACACGTAGTTGTTCAAATCTTGCAAGACACGCTTCTGATTCACTAATCAATTTTTCTGTTAAGTCTTTAAGTTTCATCTGTGTCACTTCCTGTTCACTTCTATCCTTTTATCATATCAAAAGTTCACTACTTCAACTAGTTTTACGAACAAACATTCGAATGAAACATTCGGGGCATGTCAGGCGTCTAGTGTATATGCTACACTTAGGCACAGAGGTGTTGACTATGAGCATACGGTATCCGAATGGAAAACGGTACCAACCTACCTCCCCGAAAAAAACTGCGTCCAAAAAGGATTATTCTTTTAGTAATCGGGGAAAGACGTTAGAGGATGAAGTCAATGAAACGAATGACTATTACTTGCAACATAAAGTAGCAGTGATTCATAAAAAACCAATCCCAATCCAAATCGTAAAAGTGGATTACCCCGGAAGAGCGCGTGCAGTCATACGAGAAGCTTATTACCGTACACCATCCACAACAGATTACAATGGCGTATATAATGGATATTATTTAGATTTTGAAGCGAAAGAGACGAAGAATAAAACATCGTTTCCTCTTCAAAATGTTCACGAACACCAAGTCCTGCACATGCGACAAGTAGCAGAGCAAAATGGTATCGCATTTTTGGTTGTAGCTTTTTCAACTCTTGAACGCTACTTTTTCATGAGTAGTCAAACACTTGACTTGTATTGGGATCGAATGAATCAAGGTGGTCGAAAATCGATCACACTTGATGAGTTTGAACAAACTGGTATTGAAATTACTCCTGGGTATGCTCCGCGTGTACCCTATTTAGATGCTGTCGATCTTTATTTGACTGGCAAAGAAAGTGAGGAATGAGCTCGTGGCGAATGAACAGCGAACTCGGCAACAAATTAGATTAGAGCAACAAAAAAGCAAAAAGAAAACAAAAGGAAAAACTGGCAAACGGGGTATCTTCAAAAAGATATTCTTAGCACTAGTCGCAATTGGCCTTATTGGCTTACTTAGTGGTTTTGGATTATTTGTGTATTACGCAAGCTCTGCACCACCGCTTGATGAAGAGTCTTTAAAAGACCCGATTTCGTCCACTTTCCTTGATAAAAATGGCGAAGCTTTCTATACTTCTGGAACTGAAAACCGAATTTATGTCAATTTTGATGATATTCCACAACAGATGGAAGATGCGATTTTAGCTACAGAAGATGTTCGTTTTTATGACCATATGGGTATGGACTTCTTGCGTTTAGGAAGTGCCGTAATTGCGAACGTTACACAAGGGTTTGGAGCACAGGGTGCTTCTACTATTACGCAACAAGTCGTGAAAAACTCTTTCTTGCAAAATGAAAAGACATTAAAACGAAAAGCGCAAGAAGCTTGGCTATCGTTCCAATTAGAACGCGCCTATGACAAAGAAGAGATTTTTGAAATGTATTTCAATAAAATTCTTATGTCAGGTCGCAATTATGGTTTTGGAACAGCTGCAGATTATTTCTATGGTAAGGAATTAAATGAACTAGAACTACATGAAATAGCGATGCTTGCTGGAATTCCACAAAGTCCGAACAATTACAATCCGTTCAACAATCCAGAACTTGCTGAAAAACGTCGAAATACAGTCCTGCATTTAATGGAGTTACACGGAAAAATTACGACTGAAGAAGCGGATGCTGCTCGTGCAATTCCCGTTACAGAGACATTGATTCCAGAAGATCAACGTCAAGCTTCAAGCGAATTAAAATATGAAGCATTCATTGATATCGTGGAAAGTGAATTAAACAAAATTGACCCTTCTCTTCTATCAGAAGGTATCACTGTTCACACGACTTTAGACCCTGCTGTACAAACGAAAGTAGAAGAAGTGATCAACTCTGACATTTATGCTACTGAGAAACAACAAGCAGGTATCGCCGTCGTAGACCCGAAAACTGGAGCACTTGTTGCTTCAGGTGGAGCACGAAATTATTCAAATCGTGGTTGGAACTATGCGTATGATAATAAAGACCGTCAGCCTGGCTCTACGATGAAACCACTTCTTGCGTATGCGCCTGCGATAGAAAATCTGAACTGGTCAACAGGGCAAACTGTAGTCGATGAACAAATCACCTACACAGGTACTGACCAAGTTGTACGGAACTTTGTCGATCGTTATTTAGGTCCTATGACAATGCGCGAAGCATTATACCGCTCTCAAAACACACCTGCAGTCAAAACACTGCGCGAAGTGGGTCTTGATAACTCTCGAGACTTTATCAATCGTTTTGGGTTAGGCATTGAAAATGTTTATGAATCGTCTGTTCTAGGTGGTATTGAAGGAATTTCACCAATGACGCTTGCTGGTGCATATAGTGCATTTGCTAATGGCGGATACCACGCGGAACCTTATGCAATTGAAAAAATCGTCTATCGTGACGGAGAAACAGAAGACGTTTTGAAAAACGACTTAGAAACAGTCATGAAGGATTCTACAGCCTACATGGTGACGGATATGTTACGTGACGTTTTAGAAAACCAAAATGGTACAGGTCAAACCGCTGCAGTTCCTGGGATTGACTTGGCAGGTAAGTCTGGTACTTCGAACTATAGTGCCGACGAGATTGCAGCAAATAACCTCCCTTCTGGTTCGTTCCCAGATACATGGTTTGCTGGCTACTCTACGGATTATTCAGTAGCGATTTGGTCAGGAAATAGTAAACGAAGTGAACCGATGACTTCTGCTGAAGAGCGTCGTGTACCGCAACAAATGTTCAAGCAGATCATGACGACCATTTCTGCAAATGCTGCAGACTTTAGCCGTCCAAACTCAGTAGTGGAAGCTACTATTGAAGTAGGTACTTCACCCCTTCAATTAGCAAGTGAATTTACACCAAGTAACCTACGTCGTACAGAATTATTCGTTCGCGGTTCAGAACCAACGGCCGTTTCTGATGAATACGAGTTGACTGAACTCCCTGCTCCGACAGGATTAGCGGCAGATTTTGATGAGTCTAACGCGTCCGCAACACTTCGTTGGAACTATGAAGCTCCTGAAGGTGTTGAAGATGTAGAGTTTGTCGTATCTGTGAGAGTAAACGATGGTGGCGCTCAAGAGGTAGACACGACATCCGATACCGGGCTTATTGTTAGGGATTTACAACCTGGAAACACCTATACATTTAGTGTTGTAGCAACAGCTGAAGGTATATCCAGTGCCCCTGCCACAGTATCGATTACTCTTGCTGAAGAACAAGAGCCGGAGGAAGAAGAGCCTGCGGAGCCTACGGAACCTACGGAACCTGAACCGGGTGAAGGTGAAGGTGACGAAAACGGCAACGGTAATGGAAACGGCAATGGCAATGGCAACGGAAATGGTAATGGTAACGGAGATGAATCTGAGGAACCAACTGAGCCGGGTGAAGGCGATGGCGATTCTGAAGAACCGACTGAGCCTACAGAACCTGGTACAGGTGAAGAAGAAACAAATAACAACTAAAATTCAGCTTGAATATGTATAAGAAAAAGGAGTTTCTCGTTATATGAGAGACTCCTTTTTTAAATGGTGTTATGTGTGTAGGGGAAGCGTTCCGCGGGCGCGGGCTGAGCCAAGGTCTCAGCTTCCGCTTTTTATCCCGCTGGAGTCACCCCTACCCACTATATAAGTTTGGTATCATACACTGCAATGCGTATAATTTGAGTTCTGTTTTAATCAGCTAATTTGCTTTTCATTCGTTTTTTACCTTCACGACATTTTTCGAGAAGTGGACATTCGGGACAATTTGGATTTTGCGCTTTGCAATGATACCGTCCGAAAAAAATCATTTGATGATGCGCTTTGGACCACAATTCTTTAGGCATCTTTCGCATCAGCGTCTCCTCTACTTGTAACGGTGAATCCTTCCACCTTGAAACACCTAGCCGTTTCGATACACGTTCAACATGTGTGTCTACGGCAAGAGCAGGTACTCCATATGCGACAGATACCACTACATTTGCCGTCTTTCTACCCACACCTGGTAGGCGCGTCAACGTGTCGCGATCTTCGGGAACCACGCCACCAAATTCATCAAGTAACATCTGACTCAGCTTTTGAATATTCGATGCTTTATTGCGATACAATCCTATTGATCGAATATCTTGTTGCAATTCTTCTAAAGGAACAGCTAAGTAATCTTCGGGTGTCTTGTATTTTTGGAAAAGATCTTTCGTTACACGGTTCACTAAGACATCCGTACATTGTGCGGATAGTAGTGTGGCAATGACAAGTTCAAATGCGTTGTCATGCACCAATTCGCAATGGGCATCTGGATACATCGTATCCATAACATCTAGAATTTCAAGCCACTCTTTCTTCGTTACCATCTTACTCCCTCTCTTCCAACCAATTATAAAACGGCACTTTTGGTCGACTTTCTGAAGACGGTGTTCGTTTTACCGTATATTTATGAAACCCTTCAGAATGCTTACGAATTTCTTCGAGTGTCGTCAGATTTTTTTTCTTCCATTCAAATAATATGCGGTCTATATACTTCAAACTTTTCTTTTCAGCAAGCACAGCTTCTACAAGTGCTTGCCTAATCACATCCACGCTGTGACGATCTTCATCAATCCATTTTGAAATCGTCTCATATTCAAGTGGAGTGAATACCCTACCAAACTCTTCTTCAAAAGTACGGAATAACTCACCAATCTGTTGTTCCGATGTTTTTTTCTCTGATGCAGAATGTTCCTTCTCTAAACAATCTACAAGTCGTTCCCACAGCTGATATAACACATAAGACTCTTCTACCATCTTATCTGTATTGGATTGTTCGATAAACAATAATCCCCTTTGCATCAATCGTTGTAAGATGGCTGCAACTTGATGTTCCGTGATTTCCATTCGAGAGGATATTTCGGTAGGCGTCGGGAAATGAATCCCAGCTTGTTGATACGATTGAATATGTAAAATCACCATGGCTTCTTGGTCGGAAAGCTCTAAAGCCCGATAATGAGTAAAAAAAAGCTGGGAAATGGTTACATTTCCCTGCTTCATCCACTGCTCCAGGCGACTCGACGTGTTTTTCACGTGATGTCCTCCTTATGGGTATAAACGATTTAATAGACGTGGGAATGGAATGGATTCACGAACGTGTTCCGCTCCACTGATCCATGCTACTGTGCGCTCAAGACCTAAACCGAATCCTGAGTGAGGTACCGTTCCATATTTACGGAGTTCTAAGTACCAAGCATATGCAGCTTCATCTAAGTTGTGTTCTTGTATACGTTGCTTTAATAAATCATAATCATGAATACGTTCTGATCCACCGATAATTTCACCGTAACCTTCTGGTGCAATCATGTCTGCACATAACACCACATCATCACGGTCTGGGTGTGGTTGCATATAGAAAGGCTTGATACCGGTTGGATAATGAGTGATAAATACAGGCTTGTCATAAGCTTCAGCAATCGCTGTCTCGTGTGGTGCTCCGAAATCATCGCCCCACTTAATGTCATCAAATCCTTGTTCATGCAAGAAAGTGATAGCATCATCATATGTAATACGAGGGAATGGCGCTTGAATTGCTTCTAATTTCGATGTGTCACGACCTAAACGCTCAAGCTCTAATTGACAGTTCTTCAATACCGATTGCACGATGTAGGATACATAATTTTCTTGCACTTCTAAGCTCTCATTAAACTCAACAAATGCCATCTCCGGCTCAATCATCCAGAATTCAATCAAATGACGACGCGTTTTTGATTTTTCAGCACGGAATGTTGGACCGAACGAGAATACTTTCCCCATTGCCATCGCTGCTGCTTCCATGTATAACTGACCGGATTGTGATAAGAACGCATCTTCATCGAAATACTTTGTCGCAAACAGTTCAGACGTACCTTCTGGAGCTGAACCTGTTAAAATCGGAGGATCCATTTTGACAAAGCCCTCTTGGTTATAGAATTCATAGGTCGCTCGAATGATTTCGTTACGAATTTTCATGATGGCATGTTGTTTACGAGAGCGTAGCCAAACATGACGGTTATCCATCAAAAACTCCGTCCCGTGCTCTTTTGGTGTAATCGGGAAATCTTCAGCGAGTGATAACACTTCAATTTCTGAAACTTGGATTTCACAACCAAAACTGTTGCGTGTATCTTCAGTCACTGTTCCGGTAATATAAACCGAAGACTCTTGAGTCAGACCTTTTGCAGTTTGGAAAAGCTCTTCTCCAACGTCTGCCTTCACTACAACACCTTGTACAAATCCAGTTCCATCTCGCAATTGTAAAAATGCAATTTTCCCACTAGAACGCTTGTTCGCAATCCAAGCCCCTAGCTTTACTTCTTCTCCGATATGAGAAGGCATTTGATTAATTGAAATTTTCTTCATGATTTCCTCCATCTTATAAATTCGAAATCCGCTTCCACCAATCTCCTGATTTAAAATCCAAGTACGTATAGCCAAGCGCATCATTCGTGTTCAAATAGGTGACTTCCCATACAGGTCCTATTTCTTCATGACCGAGTTTTATGGACATAATCTTCTCGACATTGCCTTCTGCGCGCGTTCGCTGTTCGGCTTCTTCAGCAGAAATCCCATCAGAGAGGTTTACTTCATACGCTGTTTGGTTTTCAGCTTTGTCGATGATGTACGCCACATCTTGCCCTTCAGAGGACTTTCCGATGACAGTTACATAACTCGTCACACTATTGTAGGCATAAACTTCTGAAACAGTACTAAGAAGACCCTGAGATTTGACGAGTTCTTCATACTTTGCAAATTCGTTTTGTTCAGGCTTCTTTGCCACTGTATAGAGAATTCCGAGACCGGAAATGATGACGACTCCAATTAGCAGCACTGTCGCTACGATCCATTTCATTTTCATGTGCGGTAAATTGTAAAGACCGCTTTTGATTCATCCTCTTTGTCAAGCGCTAAACCGAACATCAAATCATCGTGTTTCAATGAACGATTGAGTGCGTCTACTAGCTTATAGAGGTCGGATTGGTACGTTACGGTCACGGATTGGATGACTTCAATTTTTGATTCCATTGCAATCCCTGCTTTCTTCAATATACTTAGCTATTATACCAAGTTTCTAATGTATCGACCATCGTTTCAATGGAAACTTGTTTTTTTGGAACTTGTGGAATGGCATCTAAAAAATCTTTTCCGTACGATTTTGTTTCAATTCTACGATCGAGAATTATAAAAGCTCCTTTTTCTTCCGGGCTACGAATCAAGCGCCCAAACCCTTGTCGGAACCTTATAATTGCCTCCGGTAGTGCATACTGCGTAAAAGCATTGCGCCCTTGCTTCGTTAACTGATCTGCTTTTTGTTTAAAATAGGGATCATCAGGGCTTGTGAATGGCAATCGAACTAATAGTATTGTGGAAAGTGCATCTCCCGGCACATCGATTCCTTCCCAGAACGTTGTTGTTCCGAACAAAATCGCTTTCGGGAAGCGTTGAAAAGTACGTAACATGCGCATTTTGCTACCAGCATTCATACCTTGTGCGATTAATAAATACTCACTAAGTAAGTCAGTCTCTTCAATTAATTCAACCGTCTTTCTTAGCATATCTTGAGATGTAAACAATACAAACATACGGCCATTTGCTACTTGAGCAGTTTGAATGATGACATCTGCAATCGATTCGATAAACGTATTTTGATCCACTTGGGTAACATCAGGGACATCTTTGACGACAAAGACTTCGGCTCCTTTGTAAAAGTCTGGTTCTGCCTGAAAGCGTTGAATCGTCAGTTCTTTTGGTAAATACAATTGATCTAAAATAAACCACGGTTGCTTTGGCACGGTTAAAGTACCAGACGTCCAAATAAGTGCTTTTCCTTCACGAAGAGGAGCGAGCAGCTTCTCAGTCGTCAGCTGCTGATCAAGCTTTCGCTGATGAAAGACAAATGAACTCGGTAGACTTCGCTTGTCTGCCTCTACCCAACTTGCCTCATTTGAGAGCTGATCTACAAACTCTTCCCAATCATATGCAGCGATTCGTAACTCACGAACCCAGTACAACACATCTTCTTTTACAACCTTAGAAGATATGTCATTTTCATAAAGAAACGCATCATACAGGCTTACAAGACGATTGACTTCTTGTACGAGATCTACAAAAAGATCCTTATGATCTGTCAACTGCAGCTGGAGCTTTGAATTTCCACGACTCGTCCGCTGTTGATTGGTCCAATCTGTCAACTGCTTTGTAAGCAGTTCAAAGACATCGTTCACAGTTTCTGTCTTGATTTTGATTTTTACTAATTTTGACGCGTACGATTCAATCTGTTCAAGCTTCCAGCCAATTTGCGTCTTGTCCACAAATCCAAACTGACTGAGTAAGTATTTCCACTCTGTAAATGAAATGACTTTTTCATTAAGCTTTTGAACCGCAGTTAAGAAATGATGCGCTTCATCAATAACAACTGCACCGATATCGTGATCAAGCGAGCGCAGAATTTCAGGTTGCCCTGCAAGCATCGCATGATTCGTTAAAATAATATCTGCATCTTTCGCGCGACGGTATTCACGCTCGTAAAAATCGTTTGCAAATTGTGGTGTTCGTTGATGTTTTCGGACTTTATCAAGCGTCAGTTGTCCACCACCTGTAGTATTCAATTCACTTAAGTCGCCTGTAGTCGTTTCTTCTAACCAGACGAGAAGCTGCATGAGCGCGAACGTTTCATCATACGATTCATCTCGACTTGCTAAACGTAACTCAAATAAATTCAAATCGAGATAATGTGTATAGGATTTTAGTTTAGACACACGGAAAGATTGTGGGAAATGACTCAACAGTGTCGCACATTCACCTTCGTATAATTGATCCAAAAGAGTGTTGGTATATGTTGAAATCACTACTTTTTTCCGAGATTCTTTTGCATAACTGATGCTAGGAAGTAAATAACCGATTGTTTTTCCGATGCCTGTTTCCGCTTCGAGTGCGACTTCTTTTTTACTAACTAGTGCACCATGGACCGCGTCCATATAACGGAATTGAGCAGGACGTTCCTGGGCTCCTGGATAAATTGTCGACAAAAGCTCCATTTTTGAAGAAGAGGAATCAGGATAAGCAGGCAACTCTCTCTCGATTGGTTGCGTGCTCTCCACTCGTGTTGTCAGCTGCTGCTGTTTTTTCAATGCCTCAAAAAATAATGGAGCTAAATGTGATTTCAATTTAAAACAGCGCTTATGTAATTTCTCGATAGTTGGAAGAGATAGGGTCGTCAACTTTTTCGCGCATGACAAAAACAACTCTGCAGTTGCGTATGCATCCGCATCCGCTCTATGGGCATCTTCTAAAGGAATACCAAGTTCAACTGTGATTTCACTCAACTTGTAGCTAAGTGCTGTCGGAAACATGAGTCGTGCAAACTCGACTGTATCAATTTTTTTATTCTTTAAAGCGGGTTGTTGGATACGTTTCAACTCACCTTGAATGAACGGAAAATCAAAGTTGACGTTATGCGCTACAAAAATCGCACCTTCTAGTTGTTTTGCCACTTCGTGCGCGATGTCTGAGAACAAAGGTGCATGTTTGACATCGTCGTTCCCAATATGTGTAAGTGTCTGAATAAAGTATGGAATCGGTTTTTCTGGATTCACAAAAGAAGAGTAGGTAGAGACAATCTCCCCTTTCTCTATTCGAACAATACCGATTTGTATAATTCGGTCTCCATTTTTTGGTGAACTCCCTGTTGTCTCTAAGTCCACCACTGCATATACATCATTCATCTCGTTCACTCACAGTACTTTTAGATTCCTTAGAATTGTAACATAAAAGCGCCGGTTCACGTAGAAACCGGCGCTTTTTGTATTATAGAATTGTTGCTTCTGGTTCGTAGGAAATCAAGTCTCGAACTGAATTATCTTCGTTCATGATGGCTACAGTCGGCTTATGCGATTTTGCCTCATCATTCATCATATAGACATACGATAAAATAATGACAATATCCCCTCTTTGCACTAATCGCGCAGCTGCTCCATTTACACAAATGACACCACTGCCACGTTTTCCTGCAATAATGTATGTTTCAAAACGGGCACCATTATTGTTGTTCACAACATGGACCTTTTCATTCGGAAGCATGCCAACTGCATCCAACAGGTCTTGGTCGATTGTTATACTTCCTACATAATTTAAATCGGCTTCCGTTACAGTCGCTCGGTGGATTTTACTGTTTAACATCATTCTAAGCATGGGCATTCACTCTTTCTATTAATATATTGTCAATAAGGCGGGCTTTTGTGAAGAAAACGGCTGTCGCTAAAATTGAGAGTGGCGCATTTTCTTGCACTTCAAGATTTGGATAACTCAACAGCTCCACATAATCTACTCGGCCAGACGTATTTGTTTCAATCATCGCTTTCACAGATCGAATCACATCATCTGTCCGCGCTCCGGACTCCACTAATTCTTTTCCGTGTTGAAGCGCTTGGAAAAGGACAGCTGCTTCCTTGCGTTCCTTGTTATTCAAAAAAACGTTTCGAGAGCTTTTCGCCAGTCCATCTTGTTCACGAACTGTTGGGATACGGTGCACGGTTAAAGGAAAATCATAGGATTCAACAAGAGATTCAATTAGTGCAAGTTGTTGGGCATCTTTTTGCCCAAAATAAGCGTTTGTTGGTTCAACAATATGAAAGAGTTTTGTAACGATTTGCAGAACTCCATCAAAATGACCGGGTCTACTTGCTCCACAAAGTTTCGTGGCCATAGCACCTGGTTGAATAGAGAGAGTTGTTGTGGTGCTATACATCTCTTCTACTGAAGGATAAAAGATTGCATCTACACCGAGTGATTCAGCTAGAGCTTGATCCCTCTCAAAATCACGTGGATACCTGTCTAAATCTTCATTTGGACCAAACTGTGTGGGGTTTACAAATATACTGATCACTGTTACATCATTTTGCTCTACAGATGCCTTTAGCAATTCAGCATGCCCCTCGTGTAAATAGCCCATTGTTGGAACGAAACCAACTGGCCCGCTCTGCTCTTTGCGCCATGCGCTTACTTGTTGTTTTGTTTTAAGCAGTTTCATTTCTTTCCTCCGTACAAGGCAATCGTTTCTTGTTCTTTCATAACAAATTGATGGGCTTCACTTGGAAATGTGAGAGACTTCACCTCATCCACATAAGTTGCCAATGCTTGTTGCATCGTTGGGAATACGGTCGCATACTGTTTCACAAATTTTGGTATATGATGCGTTCCGTAGCCTATTAAGTCATGGAAAACAAGGACTTGACCGTCTACATCTTTCCCAGCTCCAATACCAATTGTCGGAATCGTCAATGCTTCTGAGAGTTGTTTGGCGAGCTGATGAGGAATGCATTCTACCACGAGCATAAATGCTCCAGCCTGCTCTGTTTTTTTAGCATCTTCGAGTATTTTTAATGCTTCAGACGATGTTTTCCCTTGTACTTTGAATCCTCCAAGGACAGCTGCACTTTGTGGTGTCAAACCGAGGTGTGCAACAACTGGAATCCCAGCAGCCGTCAATCGCTCAATGAGCGGAATCATCGTTCCTGCCCCTTCAATTTTCACTGCTTCTGCACCCGTTTTCTGCATCATTTCAATCGCATAACGGAGTGCTTGGTCCGTTGATAAATGACAAACACCAAATGGCATATCAACGACTAAAAATGTATCAGGTGCACCGCGTCTTGCGGCTTTCCCGTGATGAATCATATCATCCACAGTTACAGGAATCGTTGAATCATACCCGAGCACGACCATGCCTAATGAATCGCCCACTAGAATCATATCGATCCCTGCTTGTTCGGCTACTTTGGCAGATGGGTAATCATAAGCTGTGACCATCGTAATCTTTTCATACTTCATTTTCATCGCTTTAAATTGAGTTGTAGATTTCACTGTTTTCCCTCCTTTAGTGTTCAGAAGGAAAAAACCATACTAAAAGCCCCTGCAAAAAGACGCAGGGGCAGAAAAATAGCCAGAATTGGTTTTTTCCGTCCCTGTCAGAAGACTGATCAAGGCGATATGTTAGGTTCAAGTCTTACAATAGGTATGGTTCTCAAGAGATACCATCCAAATTCAGTGTAGCATATTATGAAAATGTGTCCAGTTTTCCACTCAGTGTAACATCGCCTGAGAATAACGTACGTACGCCGTCACCCGTTTGAACAAGTAATGCACCATGTTCATTTAAACCAAGGGCAATCCCCTGAATCGTTTCACGAACTGTTGTCGCTGTGACCATCTTTCCTATCATAGTCGAGTGTCGTTCCCACTCTACTTGAAAGCGGCGAAAGCCCTGTGTTTCAAAAGTCGTAATGGCTTGTTCAAGTTCATTTGCCATAGCCGCAAGTAGTCTGGTGCGGTCAACAGGAGTGTCACATTCGATTGCGAGTGAAGTTGCACGTTTTGTTAAGTCCTGGTTTAATTCTTCTTCTGCCTGCAATACATTAATACCAATCCCTAGTAAGATGGCTTCGATTTTATCAGGCGTTGCTTGTAACTCTGTTAAAATCCCACCGACTTTTTTTCCATCAATTAAGAGGTCATTGGGCCATTTAATATCGACCTGTATCCCTGTCGTTGAATGAATAGCTTTGGCAAGAGCTAGCGCCACCACTAATGTTATAGGGGGTGCTTCATGAGGGAGCAAGTCTGGTTTAATAATCCATGTAGTCCAAAGACCTTTTCCTTTTGACGATACCCACTGTCGATTTAAACGGCCTTTTCCCGCTGTCTGTTCTTCACTGACAACGACCAGTCCATGCATACCTTTGCCTTTTACTAGCAGTTCGTTCGCTACAAGTTGGGTAGAAGGACAGCTCTCAAGATAATATAAAGCACGTGCAAAGTGAGTTGTTTCTAAATAAGGTGAAACCGTCTCAACAGATAATTGAGACGACAGCTGCTTTAAAACATACCCTTTTTTCTTGATAGCTTCCACTTCGTGTCCATCTTCCTTCAACGATTTGATATACTTCCAAATCATTGTACGGGATACTCCTAATTGTTCGGAGAGATGTTCACCAGAAATTGGTTCTTCAGCGTTCATAAGAAAGGATAGTAGTTGTTGTTTATTCGACATGTTCAAGCACCCACTTCTTTAATGCATCTCGTGTATTCAGAATGTTGCCGGCTAAAATCTCGTCAGCCATCCGTTCATTCGTCTTTTTGATCCATGGACCTGAATTACGCTGTTTTAGTTGCATTAAGTCGTGTCCGGACAGTGCAAGATCCTTTGGAAAGCGAATTGGTGCATCTTGAAGCCAACGAAGAAGGTGTTGTTTCGTAGCAAAAGGTTTGCTTTGTGAGATTTCCCAGCAAACTCGCACTGCACTCTCACTTGAATTAAAAACAGATCGATAGGTCCAACCTTCCTTTGATACACGCTTCATTAAAGCAACTACTTCTTTATTTAATCGCTTTTCGTCATTTGAATAAGGAAACTCATACGTGTCAGACTGGAAATAATGAAACCATGCCCATCCTTCGGCAGTAGATTCAAATGGTGTGTGACGCTCAGGAAGAATGGTAAAAACACCTGGCAAAAACTCATCAAAATGTGGGTGTTTTAATTCACGAAGCGAAATCTCAGGGTCAACCATGGTCCATATTCTAGACACTTCTTGCTTGATGCGTTCTTTTGCAATCCAAGGTAAGAGATGACTCGCCTCTGTCATAGCTTGCCGTGTTTGAGTTTCAATGGAAAAGCCGAGCTGACCTGCTAACCGAATACCCCGAAGAATACGGAGCGCATCTTCTTCGAAGCGCTCCTTTGGTTGACCAACTGCCCGAATAAGTTTATTTTGTAAATCTTCTTTTCCACCGTAGTAGTCTATAATTTCACCATCAATCCCCATTGCAAGAGCATTGATGGTGAAATCACGGCGGCTTAAGTCATCTTTCAACTCGCGCACAAAACGTACTTCGGAAGGTCTTCGTTTATCGATATACTCTGATTCCACACGAAATGTGGTCACTTCAATTGCATCACCGTGGAGCACCGTAACTGTACCATGTGCAATACCGGTTGCAAATGTCTTTGGAAAAAGTTCTTGAACGTTCTCTGGTAATGCATCTGTTGCTACGTCAATGTCTTTGCAAGCAATGCCAAGTAGATGATCGCGCACAGCTCCGCCTACAATATACGCTTGGTAACCTGCCTCTTGAAGGATCTTGACCACTTCAAATGCATGTGTCCAATTAGTCGTCATAGCGTGCTACCTCATAGTAAAGATTCTCATATTGAGAAATAATGGTGTCACTGTTAAATTTTGAGTGAACAGTTTGCAAAGCGTTTTCTTTAAATGTCGCAAACATTTCATCATTGGTTAACAGTTCAACTGCAAGCAATGCTGCGCGTTCAACTGCCCCTTCAGGAACGATAAATCCATTCTCACCGTGGTCGATGACTTCTGGGATTCCTCCAATATCTGTTCCAATACAAGGTACGCCACATGCCATTGCTTCTAATAGAACAAGCCCAAACGATTCTTTTTCTGACATCAACAAAAACAAGTCTGCAAGCGCGTATAATTCGGCTACATTCTCTTGTTTGCCTAAAAATAATATATCGTGTTCATAAGCCGTCCCTTTTGTTTGTTCTAAAATCGGATGCCGTTCCGGTCCATCTCCTACCAGCAATAATTTACACGGCATTTGTTTACGAACATATGAGAACGTTTCAACAACGTCTTGTACACGTTTGACTTTACGGAAATTCGAGACGTGTAAAATTATTTTTTCATCAGGGGCTATCCCAAGAATTTTACGTAGATGGCTTACATCTTGTGAATGATAATCAGCTGTATCAATAAAATTGTAGACAGTTCGAATTTCTTGGTTTGGTTCAATTAAATCCATTGTTTGATTCGCAAGTGAGTTTGAAACTGCCGTCACTATATCTGATTTTTCAATTCCGTACCGGATGGCTCCTTTTAAAGAAGAATCTACGCCAAGTACTGTAATATCTGTTCCATGAAGCGTTGTAACAATTCCTACATCACGCTTTGCCATATCACGAGCTAAAATTGCGCAGACAGCATGGGGGATAGCATAATGCATATGCAACACATCGAGTTGTTCATCATCAATGACCTCGGCTATCTTGTTTGCAAGGGCGATGTCATATGGCGCATATTGAAACACAGAATAATTATTCACTTCGACCTCGTGATAGGTGACAGATTGATAAAACCCTTTCAAGCGAAAGGGCATACTAGATGTTATGAAGTGGATTTCATGTCCACGTTCAGCAAGTTGTTTACCAAGTTCCGTTGCGATGATGCCAGATCCACCTACAGTTGGATAACATGTAATCCCAATTTTTAACTTTCTGCTAGTAGCGGTCACGACGATCCTCCAATAATCTCCAGTCCAAAAATCCTTCTTCGATACCTTTTAAAAGTACTTCTGCGGTGCCCATATTAGTCGCTAATGGGATTTGATAAACATCACATAAACGAATCAAAGCTGTTACATCTGGCTCATGAGGTTGAGCAGTTAATGGGTCTCTAAAAAAGATGACCATGTCCATCAAGTTATCTGCTATTGCTGAACCAATCTGCTGATCGCCACCGAGTGGGCCAGACTTAAACTTATGAATCGATACGCCGACTTCACTTTCGATACGACTTCCCGTTGTTCCCGTCGCGTATAAATCATGTTTTACTAAAGTATTTTTATAAGCTGTTACAAATTGAATCAAATCATCCTTTTTCTTATCATGTGCAATGAGTGCAATGCGCATATCGTCATCTCCTAATCAATCAGGTTTTCGAGCCCGTAAATAAGTTTTGTTGTTGTCATGACTTCTTTAATACATAGTGCAACCCCTGGCATAAATGAACCACGTGTAAAAGAATCATGGCGCAATGTTAAAAGTTGTCCTTCTCCACCAAACAATACTTGTTGATGAGCCACTAACCCAGGTAGTCGTACACTATGTAATTTAATACCTTCTAAATCTGCACCGCGTGCGCCTTCGATAGACTCTTGTTCTTCAGGATGGCCTTGTTGATGCGCAGGACGATTATTTTGAATGAGCTCGGCAGTTTTTACTGCTGTACCAGAAGGAGCATCCAACTTTTTATCATGATGCATCTCAATGATTTCTACGTCTTGCATATAACGAGCTGCCTGTTCAGCAAATTTCATCATAAGAATGGCTCCGATTGAAAAATTCGGCGCAATTATACAACCGATTTGAGTCTTTTCACAAAGCTCTTCAAGTTCCGTTAAGTCCTGCTGTGTAAACCCTGTTGTTCCAACTACTGGGCGAACACCAGCTTGAATTGCTGCGGTTGTATGTTTCATACCTAGTTCAGGTGTGGTTAGATCAATAAAGACTTGCGGGTTCGTTTCCTCAAGTAATTGTTTAATTGATGTATATACAGGTACAGAACCTAAATCTAGATCTGACTGTTTTGAATCTAGGACGGATACAAGTTCAAATTCAGCATGTGCCACTACCATGCTAACAGCTTCTTCTCCCATTTTACCACGAGGTCCTGCGATAGCTACACGAATCATTGTAGTTCCTCCTTCTTTGTCCAGCGGTCTTTATCACGCGTGTTAAATTTCTCCATTACTCGGTCTAGTGCTTGTTGCATATTAATATTTTGCGCATTCGCAAAACAGATGAGAACAAATAAGAAGTCTCCGAGCTCTTCTTCAATCGCTTTTTCCGTTTCCGTACTTTTCTTTTTTTTCATGCCATAAAGATGCTGCACTTCACGAGATAACTCTCCAAGTTCTTCCGTCAGACGTGCCAGCAATTCCATCGGAGGAAAATATCCTTCTTTAAATTGACCAATATATGAATCGACTTCTTGTTGCATTTGATGCATCGTTTTTTGTTCCATTTCACCACTCCTTACTGTTTATCGTAGCTATTGAAAGAGTTGTTGTCAAAGCGTAGCAAATGACAGATAATGAGGATTGAGGTGGATGGAATGAAATTAGGATTAAAATTTAAAAACATCTTCTTTATCATGCTCGGGGCTGCGATTTTCAGCTTTGGGTTTGTTCATTTTAATATCCAAAATGAACTGGGAGAAGGTGGATTCTCAGGAATCACATTGATACTTTATTTTGTGCTTGGCTGGGACGTTGCACTCATGAACTTATTATTAAATATTCCAATGTTTATTATCGGCTGGAAGCTCTTGGGTCGTAAAGTATTTTTGTATACATTGATTGGAACTGTCAGTGTTTCAGTATTTTTAAAGATTTTTCAAGTGTATGAAGTACAAATCGGCTTACAAAACGATTTATTCTTAGCCTCACTGTTTGCCGGAGTCTTTGTCGGAGTGGGACTTGGAATCATTTTCCGGTACGGAGGTACAACAGGTGGCGTGGACATTTTGGCGCGACTTGTGCACAAATACGTCGGCTGGAGTATGGGAAAGACAATGTTCTTATTCGATGCAGGAGTTATTTTACTATCCTGGTTAACATTCTTAGACGAACGTTCAGTGATGTATACACTTGTTGCTGTATTTATCGGTGCTCGCGTCATTGATTTCGTGCAAGAAGGTGCTTACTCGGGTCGAGGGGCATTTATCATCTCTGATCACCAGGCGGAAATCGCAGAGCGCATTGGAAAAGAAATGGACCGCGGCGTGACAGTACTGGATGGGCACGGGTTCTATTCAAAAGCGAAACGAGAAATGCTCTACTGTGTCATCGGGCGAAACGAGATTGTTCGATTAAAGAGTATTATTACTTCTGTTGATCCACATGCATTCGTTTCGATAGTGGATGTACATGACGTCATGGGCGAGGGCTTTACGCTGGATGAGAATAAAAAGCCATTTGATTAACAAGAAAAGTGGAACAGGCTCGTCCAGAAATGCCGAGTAAATCATAAAAAAACTGCTCAGAGCAAAATGCTCTGAGCAGTTTTTATTTATTCGCTACGTTGCATACCTGTATAGATTAGAATCAAACGAAGTAACTCAAGTACTGCTACTGCCGCTGCTGCTACATACGTCATAGCTGCTGCGTTCAATACTTTCTTCGCATGACGTTCTTCTTCATTGCGAATTAGGTTCAGACTGACCATTTCATTCATGGCACGACTTGAGGCATTGAACTCAACTGGTAAAGTTACAAGTTGGAAAACTACACCAGCTGCAAGTAAACCAATACCGACTAATAGCATTTCTGGTATTGTCGATAAAATACCAATTAGAATAAAGATCCAAGAAGCATTCGAAGAGATATTCGCAACAGGTACTAACTTGTGACGAATTGTTAAGAACGAGTACGCTTCTTTATGTTGAATCGCATGTCCAACTTCGTGTGCGGCAATCGCAGTTCCCGCTACAGATGCCTCGTGAAAGTTGTGAGACGATAAAGCAACGATACGCGTCATCGGGTTGTAGTGATCGCTTAAAAACCCTTTACTCTCAACAACTTGAACATCTTGTAGACCGTGTGCATCTAGTATCGTGCGTGCAACTTGTGCACCCGTCATACCAGATGTTGATCGAACTTTTGAGTACCGTTTATACGTACTCTTCACTTTAAATTGTGCATAAAGCGGTAAAATTAATAGAACAGCAAAGTAAATTAGAAAACCCACTGTTTTCCCCCTCTTTTCTGATATACCTCTATTTTATCGACTCTTGATCAAATTATCAAATGTCATGTATCGCTTCGTACTTATATTCCAAGCGGCGAGTGCTATACATCCTATTGATAACCAAAATGTAAAATAGCCGATTTGTGATGAAAATTCGAGAAGTGAACGATAAATAGGCATCTGCCCAAAAACATAGTCAATCACATCATTATGCAGTGTCCAAATAGCTGCAATGCTCAATGAAATCCAGCCAAAGCGGTACCACGGGAAATAAAGAATCGCTTGAACGGCCATCCCAAAATGGGAAATCACAAGCATCCATCCGACAGGTCCGATGGGTCCATCTACTCCAATGGTCAGCAAATTCATGACAACTGCCCATAACCCATACTTTACAAGCGTGACTAGAGCTAACGCCTCGATTAGTCGCCAATTCTTCCCTAACAGCCAGCCTAATAAGGCAAGTGTGAAAAACAAACTTGCAGTCGGACTATCCGGAACGAAAATATAGTAGATGGGTTCCGTGATAGACAATTGTCCTTTATACCAATAATACCCGTAAATCGTACCCAGTAAGTTCACAACAAACAACAGCCACATAAACGGCTTTGCATACAATACGGAACGAATGAGTGTCATCATAACTCGTAGTCCTCTCATCAAGTGATAAAAAAAAGAGAGTCATGACTGACTCTCTTTTAGAAGTATTATTCTGCTGGTTCTAAAGTTGAGATGAATTCAGAAAGCTTTTGAAGCTCTTCATCTGTTCCTTGATAAGTTCCAGCTGGCATAGTACCTACACCGTTTACAGCGATGTCATAAATCTCTTCAGCTGATAGACCAGTACCAACTAGCGTTGGTCCAAGCCCACCTTCAAAGGCATTCCCGTGACATCCTATACAGGACGATGTGGAGTACAATTGATAGCCTTCGGAGTTTTCATCGAATTCTACAGCTACTTCTTCACGAATCTCACCTGCTGCACGTTTTGCATCCCAATCTACGTTCACTACAGACTCCCATGTTAGGAAGATCATAGACGCGATTGCAAGAAGCATAAAGCCAGTTGGTAGAGGACGCTTGAATGGACGACGTTCTTTCGACGTATCTAAGAACGGTACAAGAAGTAGTGCCATAAATGCGATACCTGGAATAATGATTGCACCAATAATGTTATATGGTCCTGATGCAAATTCATATTTCAGAAGTTGGTATAAGAATAAGAAATACCAGTCTGGTAATGCAGTATATGCAGTGTCAGTCGGATCTGCTTGACGCTCCAGCGGTGCTGGATGCGATACCGTTAAAATTAGATAACCTACTAAGAATACAGAACCAATCAACCATTCTTTTAGTAGAAAGTCTGGCCAAAACGCTTCTGTTTTCCCTGGATACTCAGAGTAATCTTTAGGTCCCTTTTTCTTACGGCTAGATGGATGCAGAACACGAGAGTCACCCACGAATTTTAAACCTTTTCCGCGATGCATGAAGTCCCCTCCTTGTTATCCTCTTTTTCCACTAACCTATTATAGTGGACCTGAAATACCTTGACGACGAATTAAGATAAAGTGAGCTGCTAATAATCCGAACAATGCTGCTGGTAAGAAGAATACGTGAATTGCGAAGAAACGTGTAAGTGTCTGCGCACCAAGGATTACTTCATCCCCTGCTAACAATGTCTTAATTGCTCCACCGATAAATGGAACCGAAGCTGCAATCTCAATACCTACTTTTGTTGCAAACAATGCTTTCATATCCCATGGTAACAAGTAACCCGTAAATCCAAGGCCTAACATAATACCAAAGATTCCTACTCCTACCATCCAGTTTAATTCACGAGGTTTTTTATACGAACCTGTGAAGAAAACACGCAATGTATGCAAGAACATCATAACGATAACTAGCGATGCTCCCCAGTGGTGCATACCCCGAACAATCTCTCCGAATGCCACTTCATTTTGAAGATAATAAACAGAGTTCCATGCATTTTCAATATCCGGCACATAGTACATTGTTAAGAACATACCTGAAAGAATTTGAATAACTGTAACAAAGAACGTTAATCCTCCGAAACAATACACAAACGCCGAAAAGTGGTGTGCAGGGTTTACGTGTTCAGGAACTTCATGGTCTGCGATGTCACGCCAAATTGGTGTAATATCGAGACGCTCATCTACCCAATCATAAATCTTGTTCAGCACGATGTCGTACCCCCTTTATTACACTAATGTATTCGGAACAACTGGACCTAACTCAAGTAATCCATCTGCACTTTCACGTACTTCATACATGTCAAGTGGACCACGTGGTGGTGTTCCTGGAACGTTCTTTCCATTCTTTTCATATAATCCTGCGTGGCAAGCACAGAAGAATCGATTTGGATGTGCGCTGTCAGTCGCCCAGCCTACTGTACATCCCAAGTGTTTACAGATAGGAGATAAGGCAACAATTGTGTCTCCATCTCTATAGACCCATGCCGTGCTCGTTACTTCTGATGAATACCATGCATCAATTTGCTCGAAGTTGAAATCGACACGAGTCGGTTCTTCAGTAATATCAGCGACAGGTAGATCCGTAAGAACGAAGTCTGCACCATCTTTTTTCTGAAGAACAGGGTCAATTGCAAAACGAACCATTGGCATGAGCATACCTGCAGCCATGAATCCGCCAACTCCAGTAAGTGTATAGCTTAAAAATTGACGTCTTGTTACTTTGTTGTTGCTCATCGGTTTCCCCCCTCTAACGTAAAGGTCAGTCCAAAGGACATACTTGCGTGAATAAAATAATACTAGGACAGTTCAATGATACTTTAACCTAGCAATAAAATCAATATTGGCTAGGGGTGAATTCGACAGTTTGTGAACATTTGTTGAATCCTATTGAAAAATAAAGAAATGCCGTTATGTAGACCATTTTTCAGCGATACGAGGAATGATTTGACGCACTTGATCATCCAAGATTTTTATTTTCATTTTTGCGTCCATTGAATCCAATGGAATCGTTGGTGTCCACAGCACAGAATCATCGATTGCTAGCCATTCTGAATCCCCAGTGATAAATAAAACATGTTTAAATGGTGAATTCTCAAAAGCTAGCTTCCAATTACTATACAGGTCTTCTTTCTCTTGTCCTTCGACATAGCAAAAAGAAGGGAAAGCGACAACTCTCCCTTTAAACTGATTCTCCAATGCATTCACAAGTGATAACACATAATCGGATTGAGACGCTGCATTATGAAGCGTCTCTTTTTTCAATCCAATTGAAATCAAGGGTACAAGAGCTGTGTCAATAAACTCTGTTTGTTGAAGGAACTGTGTACTGTCTTTTCCGTTATAAAACATTTAGTCAACCTCCGACTGCAACTCATAATAGTGTTTAGAAAGTCTAGCAAATAGCTCTCTGTCTTGCGCATCAAGTGCTCGATCAATTGCTTTTTCAAGTTGTAACAGTTGATAGTGCTTTAAGGAGCTGTCGACCACTTGATCTGCTGTTACTCGATCCATCTTTTTCAGTTCTTCATTCATTGGCAAGAATGGGTTGTCTTCCAACACAGCAATGAACTGGGGAATACGTTTCTTATCTGGGAATTTTAACTCGATGTACATTGGTTCATCTGGATGTAAGCGCATATCATGAAAAGATTTTTCAGCATCTGCTGATACGATTGTTCCTTTATAGAAGCGGAAAGGTGCACCTGTAGATGACGTAGTCGAAATCATCATGCCACGGGGACAATGTTCCACCCCTTCAACAAAATGAACATTTTCGAGCAATTCTTCATGACTCACCAAGTAATTTAAAATCCATACGCTTTCACGCCGCTTCAACTGAAAATTCGACAGCAACCATTTCACAAAATCACGCTTTTCATTTGCTGTTACCGAAGCAGTCATAGCTAGTCCCTCCTATAAGTTATCTATCATTTCTCGCCACTCTACCGCTTGAGGATGTAAACTAAGCAGTTGCTCAATGACTGATTTCGCTTCTTTACGTTTCCCCTCTTCTAGTAAGAAGTATGCATATTTTTCAAGAAAATAGACATCTTCTTTTTGTTCAGTGTATGCGAGCTTATAGAAATCGTATGCTTTATTATAATTTTCTAATTCATGATGACTTTGTGCCAAGAATGGATAGAGGGAAGTCAATGTTGCTCCATCTGCTTGAACATCTGCTGCCAGTTGAACTACAGCTTCATACTCTTCTTGATGCATGTAAAGGTGGACTAGGTGTAAAATGCCATCAATGTATTCTGGATCAAGAGCAATCGCTTCACTAAAGTAGCGTTGTGCTTTATCTTCTTGGCCTAATTTAAGTGCCAGTTTCCCTGCAACTAGATAATACTCTTTTTCAAAAGAGTCTTTTTCAATCCCTTGTTCTATTCTTTCAAGAGCTGATTGGTTCTCCTTGAGCATGCCATAAGCTTGTGCAGATAATAAATAAGCTGAATAGTAATCTGGGTCTGCCGCGAGTAATTCGTCTAATTGCTCAATCGCTGCTTTATAGTCACCGATCTGGAACAACGCATACCCATATTGGAATAGTTTATCAGGAGCTTCCCCCTGTGCTAAAGAATCTTTAAAATAAGGAATCGCTTCTTCGTACGCAGCTCCTGCTGAATAGGTTTCTGCTAACTTTTGGGACAAATCTATATGTGGAAGTTCTGAACGGAGTGGATACACTTCTTCATAGATACGAGCTGCTTCCAAATATCGACCTGTCTCGCGTTTTAGTTCTGCCTTGGCAAGTTTTAAAAGTGGCTCATCAGGCATCAACCGGGTTGCTTCTTCTAACTTTTGTTCCGCTACTTCATAAAGACCCGTCATTTGATAATAGTCTGCCATTGCAAGTAGTACTTGTGGATAGACTTCAGACTGTCGTGGAATTTCCTGGAGAATTGTGAGTGCCTGTTCTTCTCTACCTACCTCGAGCATCCAAATAGCTTGATCTACTTTTAACTGTTCTTCTTCCGGGAACAAGTAGACAAGATGCTCGAGCATACGAATCGCTTCTTCAACAAAACCATACGCTGCGAGTTGTTCAGAAGCTTGATAAATTTCATCTGGCTCTGCATTTAATAGATATGTCTCTAATTGTTCTTGCCAATCATTTTGACCCGTCTCGATTTGACGGAGAATTTCATTTAATGTCATTTCAATCACTTCTTTCTTGCCTTTAGTTTACACGAATTTCTAGAAAACAAAAAGAAGACAGACTCTAATGTGAGTCTGCCGTCAATTTTGAATAATGGTCAAAAAATGTAGGGTAACTTACGGCAATGCACTCTGGATCATCTAACTCAATCGGAGTCGATGTTAGTAGGGAAGCAATCGCCCCCATCATGCCAATTCGGTGATCACCGTACGTTGTTATTTTTCCACCGGTCAGAGGAGTCGGACCCGTAATAACCATACCGTCCTCCGTTGATTCAATGTCTGCACCTAATTTTTTCAGCTCTGTCACAACTGCATCTATTCGATTTGTCTCTTTTACTTTCAGTTCTTCTGCATCACGAATGATAGTCGTACCTTCAGCTTGCGTAGCTAGAAGCGCAATGATGGGAATCTCATCTATAAGACGCGGAATTAGACTTCCACCAATTTCTGTGGAACGTAAGGAACTTGTCCGAATCTTGAGTGTCCCAATTTCTTCGTGAGAAGGAGAGTCCGCAAAATCAAATGATAAGTCAGCTCCCATATTTTTGAGTACTTCCAAAATACCATCTCGCGTCGGGTTCAAGCCAACGTTCGCAAGTTCCACTTCAGAGTCCTTGGTGATCGCACCTGCTACAAGCCAAAAAGCAGCGGAGGAAATATCACCTGGTACGACGATATGTGCCGGTGTCAGTGTTTGTCCACCCCGTAAAGAAATGGTTTTGTCTTGTTCATCAAGCTCCACTCCAAAGTGACGCAACATTTTTTCTGTATGGTCCCGAGTTTTTTCAAGTTCGGTAATAATAGTCGTTCCCTCAGCACGAATACCTGCTAAAAGAATGGCTGATTTCACTTGTGCAGATGCGACTGGCATCGGGTAATCAATTGCGGTGAGTTCGCGACCTTGAATAGCGAGTGGTGTGAAATTACCGCCTTTTCTACCAATAATATCTGCGCCCATTTGTCGAAGTGGATCTGTTACCCGTTTCATTGGGCGCTTTTGAATCGACTCATCTCCAATCATCACAGAAGCAAAATTTGTCGATGCGAGCACCCCTGAAAGAAGACGTGTTGTCGTTCCTGAGTTACCTGTATACAAAATTGTGTCCGGCTCAACCCAGTTCTCAATTCCGTCACTTGTTATTGTGACGGATTCGCCTTCTACTGCGACATCCACACCAAACTTACGCACACAGTCAATAGTGCTAAGGCAATCGTCACTTTGTAAAAAACCTTCAACGGTTGTC
Organism: Chryseomicrobium aureum; assembly: GCF_016909155.1. Classification (GTDB taxonomy): domain Bacteria; phylum Bacillota; class Bacilli; order Bacillales_A; family Planococcaceae; genus Chryseomicrobium; species Chryseomicrobium aureum. The sequence continues at coordinate 402,814 of NZ_JAFBFG010000001.1, read as the reverse complement.
ACACCTTTTGCCATCGCTCCAAATAGAATTGAACGGTGAGAAACGGATTTGTCTCCAGGGATAGAAAGAGTCCCTTTTAATCTACCAGTATGTTGTAAACTCTTCACACTATCACTTCCTTACGCAATATACGTTTCATAGGTTGTTTCTTGATGAATACACTCCATCGCACGCACGCGATCTTCATCAGACTGTAAACTAATCACTAAAATACCAAACAAATCATCCCGTGTCTCAATAATACGGATGTTTAAAATACTAATCTTATGGGATGCAAGCAAACCTGTTACTTCAGAAATCACTCCTGGATAATCGGGTACATCAATGTACAGGTCAAACGTGCTGTAAAGTGCCCCTTGTGTATGAATCGGTAAGATATCTCGTTCTCGTTTCGCTTCAAGGTAGTAGTTTTCAATAGCTGTAGCGTCCCCTGTAGCTACAAGTTGTCTCACGTTTTGCATCTCGTCTAGCCAACTGTCTAGCTGATCTAATAACTGATCTCGGTTTTGCAATGTAATATCTCGCCACATGACAGGATTCGCAGATGCAATCCTTGTCGTATCACGAAATCCACCTGCTGCTAGCCTCTTAGTCAAAGGGTTTTTCGCTTTTGTTGCCAACTGATGAACAAGTGAGGATGCAATAAGATGTGGAAAATGGCTTACTGTAGCCGTCATTTCGTCATGCTCTTCCGCTGTCACTTTTACCACCTTCGCTTTTGAAGGTGCAAGAAGCTTTTGGAATGTCTCGAGCTGTTCGTTGGAAGTTTGATTAGATGGACATAAAACAAAATAGGCATTCTCAAATAGATGAGCACGGGCTGCCTCTATTCCACTTTTATGTGAACCTGCCATTGGATGCCCACCAATGAACGGCAATTCTAATTCATTAGCAAGATCCACAATTTCTTTTTTTGTACTCCCCGTGTCGACTATAAAAGCACCCGGTTTCATCGTCCATTTTAAAGCTTCTTGAAGCAATTCTTTCGTCGTGTTCACTGGTGTCGCTAAAATCACAATATCCGCTTCACGAACGGATCGCGCAAGTGAGTAAGCCATTTCATCGATTACATCGAGCCTTCGTGCTGTTCGGACCGTGTTAGCGTCGACATCATAGCCTATCACATGACACTCTGTATTTCTTCGTAGTGCAAGTGATAGGCTTCCACCAATCAGCCCAAGTCCTACCACAACTACTGACGTTTTCATTTCAATCACACTTTCTGTTTTAAAACTAATTGCTCTAATTCTTGTAGAAGACCTTTATTTTGTTCAGGTGTGCCGATTGTGATACGCAGTGTTCCAGGAAGTCCTAATGCATTCCCACTACGTACAATATATCCTTTCGACATCAAATACTGGAAAGTTTCATCACTATCTTGCTCTATATCAATCAATATAAAATTTGTCTGTGTTGGAAAATATCGTAGCCCGTGCTTTTCACAAAATGCCACATAGCGCTGTTTTTCTTGTTTGTTTTGTTCTACTGTATGTGCAATAAACTGTTGATCTTGTAGAGCGACTTGCGCCACATCTTGACTTAGTGTCGTGTTATTGAACGGTTCACGTGTCGGTTCTAATTGCGCAATCACCTGTTCTGAGCCAATTCCGTAACCGATACGGAATGCTGCTAATCCATATGCTTTAGAGAATGTGCGTAAAATCAACAGATTTGGGAATTCTTCAAGCCACTGTATTGGATTTATATAGTCTTCTGCGTCTACATACTCGAAATAGGCTTCATCTACAACGACAAGAACATCTTTTGGTGCTTGTTGAAGAAACGAATAAATAGCGGATGAAGGCGTCAAAGAACCTGTTGGATTATTCGGGTTGCAAATCCACACAACGGCAGTTTGATCTGTCACCTTCTGAAGCATCGTTTCTAGATCGTGCGTACCATCCTCATTTAAAGCAACTGCGATGAAATCTGCACCTTCAATCTTGGCATTGTGCGCATATTGACTAAACGTGATATCCGCTGCAATCGTATTCACTTCTGGAGATAAAAGTGCTCGCGCAATTAGTAAAATCACTTCATCCGACCCGTTCCCAAAGATCAGTTGTGTCGGTTTTACATTCAAGTGTTCTGCAACTGCATCGCGAATCGTCTGCGCATACCCATCTGGATAGAGGGCAAAGTCGATGGACTGTGTTGCTAGATACTCACGGACTTTCGGAGAGGATCCTAGTGGATTTTCATTAGAGGCAAGTTTGATTACTTGATTTAAACCAAATTGCTTTTTTACTTCTTCCATCGTTCTTCCTGGTTTGTACGCTTGTAAACCCGCTAATTGTTTTTTAAACTTCATTGCAATTCCTCATTTCTTCACTAAGTCTGGGCGCAATGTCACTGCCTCATTCAAGTATATATGTTCTACTTGGTTTTGAGCTACTGTTGTATTGACATGCATCATAATTCGAATGCATCGTGGCAAACTCTCTGCAACAGACATTTCATGCATGCACATGACGGGCACATACTCCCACCCTTCAATCGTACGAACGGCTTTTGCTGGAAAAGCCGAAATGACATCAGGGGTTGTAGAAATAATTACAGATGCAACGTCTTCAGCCTGAATAGAATTTACACGGGCCATCTCCATCGCAAGTTCTTGAGTAGCGATGAGAATTTGGTCTGGCTGATCTGCTGGAATCGTAGTTGCTCCTCGCACTCCTCTAATCATGTTCGCTCCTCCTTTACTAAGTTTACTAAACGATCATGAGCCAATCGTATTGCTTCTTCACGAACGGTGCTCACATACGGTTTTCCAATTTCATGTAAAAGTACAAATTGGATATCTTCGCCGCTATTTTTTTTATCATTTCGAATATACGTGATAATTTCTTCTATAGAAAACTGGGTTACAGCTTCTAGCGGGTATCCAAGTTTTGAAAGTTGTTTAAACCAATTCGTCGCGAGTTGCTCTAGGCCACTCAAGTAGAACGTTACAACAAGACCAATCGCAACGGCTTCTCCATGCTTCAGACGACCAAAACCGGCAAGAGCTTCTAAGGCATGACCATAAGTATGGCCAAGATTGAGATACTTCCGCACAGAAGCCTCTTTCTCATCTTGTTCCACAATTTTTGCTTTTACCTGTATGCCTTTTGCTAGCTCGGCTTGCCAATCTAATTTGCGTAGAGTATTGATAGAAGTAATCGTTTGGAGGTGATTCGACCAAGTACCATCTGAAAGGAAAGCGTGTTTAATAACTTCTGAAAAACCTGAACGCACTTCACTATCTGGGAGAGTTTTCAGAAAAGTTGGATCGTACAAAACACCGAGAGGCTGATGAAAAGCTCCGATCATGTTCTTTCCAAGACTATGGTTGATCCCTGTCTTCCCTCCAACCGCACTATCGTGTGCAAGAATCGTTGTTGGGATTTGAATGAAGGGGATCCCTCTCATATAGGTCGCTGCGACAAATCCTGCAAAATCTCCGATAGCCCCTCCCCCAAATGCAATTAGCACAGACTTTCTTGACACAGCATTTTCAAGTAGGAATGTCATCGATTGCTCATAGTGAGTCAGTGTTTTTGCAGACTCACCCGCACGAACAAGATGTAAACTGAATTCCAAGTCGAGCTGTCGCTTAAATTCTTCTCCGTGCAGAGTCCAGACATGCTGATCTGCAAATACGACCAATCTGTCATACTGAGCAGGCAACACGTTTGAAATTGACTGAATAGCCCCTTCTTGCAGAATAACGGGATAAGCCGCACTAGCTGTTTGAATAGTAAGTTCCATTTTAAAACTCCTTTGCAGCCTTACGTCGCTCATTGACGGCATTTCGCAATTGATCTAGGTGATCTGCAGGGAATGTTTCTAACAACGCTTGGGCAACTTCCCAAGCAATGACATGTTCCGCAACGACTGAAGCAGCCGGAACAGCGCAAGCATCAGAGCGCTCAATACTTGCTTTGAATACTTCTTTTGTATCGATATCTACGCTCTCAAGTGGTTTGTACAAGGTCGGAATTGGTTTCATCACGCCTCGAACTACTAATGGCATACCTGTAGACATACCACCTTCTGTTCCTCCAAGACGATTGGTCTCACGTGTATACCCATCTTGTGCATTGTAACGAATCTGATCATGAACTTGACTACCAGGTAGATTGGCCATTTCAAACCCTAGACCAAGCTCTACACCTTTAAATGCATTAATACTCATCATTGCAAATGCTAGTCGAGCATCGAGTTTACGGTCGTAATGCACATAGCTACCAACACCTGCTGGCATTCCAGTCACACGCACTTCGACGACTCCACCAATCGTATCTCCGGCTTTTTTTGCAGCATCAATTGCAGCGACCATCTGTTTTGATACTTCTTCATCCAAACAGTAGACCGGGTTACCTGCTGCACGCTCTGCGATTTCAGCAGCTTCAAGTGTTTCTGGAATAGAGCGGTCGGCGTGAATGCCCCCAATCGTCGTCACATACGCGGTTACGTGAATACCCAATTGTTCTAGCATTTGTTTTGCTAGCGCACCAGCAGCAACACGTACAGTAGTTTCGCGTGCTGAAGAACGTTCCAAGACGTTGCGAAGGTCACGGTGGTTGTATTTAATCCCACCGACAAGATCTGCATGTCCTGGTCGTGGTCTAGAAATTTGTCGTTTCACTTCTGTATCGTCTTCTGGAGGTTCAATACCCATAATATGTGTCCAGTGTTTCCAATCATCATTTGTCACTTGCAAACAAATAGGAGACCCTAGAGATTTCCCGTGACGAACACCTGCTGTGATTTCGACTAAATCTTTTTCAATCTGCATACGTCGTCCACGCCCATGTCCTCCCTGGCGTCTACGCAATGAATCATTTAATTTTTCAATTGAGATTTCAAGTTGAGAAGGTAAACCTTCAATAATAGTTGTCAGTTGAGGTCCATGTGACTCTCCGGCAGTTAAGTAACGCAAAATAACTTTCTCCCTTCAACGTGCTAAAGTATATGTTTTTCACTATACCACAATCATACGTGAATCTGAAATGGTGTACACCTAGAAAAACAAAAAAGACACCCAAATGGATGTCTTTTAGCGGATTAGTTAATCCAGTCGTTTGAAGATTTCGTGTAAGAAACTAGCTCTTCTTCTTTAAAGAATAAACCGATTTCTCGCTCAGCAGATTCAGCAGAATCTGAACCGTGAATGATATTTTTTCCAACAGTTACTGCAAAGTCTCCACGTACTGTTCCAGGAGCTGAATCTTTAGGGTTTGTAGCACCCATCATAAGACGTGCAGTTGAAATTACATTCTCACCTTCCCAAACCATAGCGAAAACTGGTCCAGAAGTGATAAAGTCTACTAATTCGCCAAAGAAAGGACGCTCTTTGTGCTCACCGTAGTGCTCTTCAGCAAGTTCAGTTGGGATTTGCATTAATTTAGCCCCAACAAGTTGGAAGCCCTTCTTTTCAAAACGGCCAACGATTTCACCAATAAGGTTACGTTGTACGCCATCAGGTTTTACCATTAAAAATGTTTTTTCCATTTTAGTCGCTCCTTAAAATCAAGTTTCACACGTTTAAAATCGTACCATTGTCTTGACTGAAGTTCAATTAAAATTTGCGTTTACTCATAAATAGAGCAATATTTTGCAAAGATCGTTTAGCGGGGCTATTTGGAAGGCTACGCATCTCGTTCATTGCTTTCTCTAAATACAAGTTGCTCAGTCGTTTTGCTTTTTCTAAGCCTTCGGATTTACGAAGAACTGTGAGCAGTTCATGTCGCGTCTCTTCTGTCGTATCTCCTTGTTCGATGCGTGCTAATAATCTTGAAACGTTTGCCTCATCACGTGCATAGACGACCGGTAACGTAATATTACCGAGGAGTAAATCACTACCCGCTGGTTTTCCAAGCATTTCATCCGTTGATACAATATCTAAAATATCGTCGACAATTTGGAAGGACATCCCTACGTAGTAACCAAAATTCCGTAAATGAATGCGTGTCTTATCATCGACTTCAGAAGCAAGCGCCCCAAGTTCACAGGATACACGAATCAACAGAGCGGTTTTACGACGAATTCTTCGCAAATAGTCTTTCACAGACAAATCATATAAGCGTTTATCTTCCACTTGTTCAATCTCACCTATGCATAATTCGACCATTGTATCAGCAAGTAACTTGTGAGCATATGGCTTTTCGATATTCGCAAGGGAAGCAATTGCTTTTGAAAACAGGAAGTCCCCTGTATACATGGCCATGCGATTGTTCCATTCGGCCTTCACTGTTGGTCTGCCCCGTCTAGTGTCGGCATCATCGATTACGTCATCATGTACAAGTGATGCCATATGGATCAATTCAACAGGAACAGCTACATGTTTGATGCGTTCAATAGAAAAGTCCCCAAATTTCGCAGATAACAATACAAAAACAGGACGAATTCGCTTTCCACCTGCTTGGAGCAAATGCAAAGAAGCATCTGTTAGCAGTGGAGCGTCGGATGCTACAGAAGTTATCAATTCTTTTTCGACTTGATCTAGGTCAGGTCGTAAATCGGCATATAAGGCTTTTAATTTCAACTTGTCCACTCAATACCATTCCTAACTACATCTTATAGCCGATATGCCGAGCTGCTGCTCCTCCACTATAAGGCTTACTTGTCACATTTTTAAATCCTACTTCTTCAAATAGTGCTGTAAGTGCTTGTCTATTTGGAAAGTCTTTTTGCGATTCTTGTAACCATGAATATTCATCGTAACTTTTTGCAAATAACTTTCCAAATATCGGCATGATATAACGGAAATACAATCGAAAGAAGCTATTGTATAGTTTTGAATCCGGTTGAGATGTCTCTAAACAAACAACCATACCTCCAGGTTTCACCACTCTGTACATTTCACTTAATACTTTTTTGTAATCAGGTACGTTGCGAAGTCCAAAACCGATTGTGACATAGTCAAATTCATTATCTGCAAATGGAAGCTCCATAGCATTGCCATGAATCAATTCAATTTGAGAAAAAGGTGCCGTCTTTTCACGTCCGACAGATAACATGTTTTGACTAAAATCGAGTCCAACTACTCTTCCTGATTCGCCAACATCTTGCCCTAATGCAATTGTCCAGTCTGCCGTTCCACAGCATACATCTAGAGCTGCAGATCCTGGTTTAACAGCCATAGCGTCCATAGTATCTTCACGCCATTTTTTATGCTGTTGAAAGCTAATTACGGCATTCATGGAATCATAGTTGGAAGAGATTTTTTCAAAGACTTCATGCACGCGTTGTTCTTTTTGTTTGGCCATAAGTCCACCTTCATCCTTACAATTTTGTCTCTAGTTCGACTTGTTCTTGAAGTAGAGACCGAATATACATTTTTAAATCGGAGGGTAGTTGTTCATACGCCTCGAGCTGACCCAGTAGGTCTGAAACGTCCATCTGCGGGAGTTGGCAAAAAGCGATTGTTTTTGCCAGTGGTACATACTTTGTCAGTCCTAGTTGTTGAAAAAGAGCTTGAGTAGGTGCAGTCACGATCGTCTGAGAAGCAGTTAAACGTTGCACTTCTGAAGTTTTGTCTACGCAAAGAAGCTGTGTGCGTGCTTCTGTCATAAGACGAATAGAGTTTGTTAACTGACCAATCAGCTCTGTTTTGCCTTCAACGGATAACAATTGATAATATTTACCACTATAATAATCTCCAGCAAGTACTTGTAACTGCTGACTTTTGTTTAAAGTCCCTCGCTCTATAACATCGTCATGACTTGACAGCGCAATATAGATAATCGCTGTTGCGTAGTAAGAAGTAAGTTCCTTTTCGTTTTCACCTACTAACAAAGGTAAAAACAACGAGGTCATCTGCAAGTCATTTAGCTTGGGTACCCCTGTATGTTTAACGAGTGACGGATGATACAGAATCTTCGCTATATCGTCACGCCAATTGTTTACTTGTTTTTGATAAATGTTTGTCATCTGTACGACCACCAACTATTTTGATTTCGACTCGCTAACAGCAACTCCATGAGCAGTCTGAATTTCAGCTTTTCCACGAATCTTTACAGCAGATGTGTGGTCTGTGAACTGTGCAATCATGACTTCTCCTGTATCGAGCTTTTCTGAATGATGGAACTTTGTATCCGTCCCACGCGTCAACCCGATTACATGCACACCATCTTCTAAAGCTTTAATTACAATAAATTCATTAGTCGCCATTGTCATGTCTCCTATCTGTATTTCTTAAGTTTACCATAGAGAGAACGTAATAATTAGGACATTTGTATGAAGGAATGAATTTCCGCACGTTTTACATCATCTTCTTGGAAAACGCCACGTGCAACAGCAGTAATTGTCTTAGCACCTGGTTTTTTAATTCCGCGCATTGTCATACACATATGTTCTGCCTCAATCACGACATATGCACCGTAAGGATTTAGCATTTCCATAATATTGTCCGCAATTGTAGAAGTTATACGTTCTTGTAATTGAGGACGTCTCGCTGTCGTTTCTACAGCACGCGCTAATTTACTTAAACCTGTCACAACTCCGTTACGAGGAATATAGGCAACATGCGCTTTCCCGTAAAAAGGAACCAAATGATGTTCACACATCGAATGAAACGGAATATCTTTTACAAGCACTAATTCTTCATGGTCTTCATGAAAAATCGTTTTAAAATATTCTTTTGGATCTTGATGTAGACCTTCAAACATCTCCGCATACATTTTGGCAACTCGCTTAGGTGTTTCTATAAGACCTTCACGAGCAGGGTCTTCTCCTACAGCTTCTAAAATCATTTTTACTGCATTCTCTATTTTATGTAAATCGACCGTTGTCATCGCGGTTCCCCCTCGTACATTCATCATTAGAATCTTAACACAATGGGTAGTAATGGGGAAATTGTATATCTTGAATTAGAGCAAATAAAAAGAACAGCCACTAGGGCTGTTCTATGTAGACCATTATTTTACTGCATCTTTAAGTGCTTTCCCTGGTTTGAACGCAGGAACCTTAGAAGCAGCGATTTCGATTTCTTTACCTGTTTGTGGGTTACGACCTTTACGAGCCGCGCGCTCACGCACTTCAAAGTTACCAAAACCGATTAATTGAACTTTGTTTCCTTCTGCAAGAGCAGATTGGATGGATTCAAATACAGCATCAACCGCTTTAGAAGCATCTTTCTTTGAAAGAGAAGCTGATTCTGCTACAGCATTAACTAATTCTGTTTTATTCACATCATTCACCTCCTCTCAAGGAAGATACATTCAATCTGTAAAAAGAGTATCACAACGAAATAACGGATGCAACTCAATTTGCTACACAAATCGTTGTTATATAAGGATTTTGAGCATATTTCTGAGGGACTATTCAGCATTTTAATAAAGCACAACATTTGGAAATACGCAAATAGTTTCCATAATATTTTTATTGAAACTAAAAAAGAAGCCGTATAGGCTCCTTTCTTCTCACAAAATAAATGAAACCAATCCTTGTTGTTCTTGCTTCACTATTTTTTCAATTGTTCTTACAAGCCTATGTTTTACTTGTCCAACCAATCACTGCGTTTCTTCTGAAAAAGGTGATTCTGAATTAATCAACAATACAAACGGCTTACCAAGTGATTTTAGTTGTGCCACAATTTCTTGCTCGGCCTCTTCAATCGATGGGAGGACTAAATGCTCAAGTAATTTTGAAATCAAAGTGGATTTGCCTACGCGGACTGGTCCCACGACGCCTATATATCCATCTTCATTTGTTCGTTTCACTAGTTCATTGAGAGCGCTCATCGCCATCCCCCTTTCATAGTTCACACTATGAAAAAAAGACCCACAGTAGACCTGTGGATCATTCTGGCAACATAAAAATTGGTTCATTATCTTCATTCACGGTATATGGAAGTGAATATGCAGGAACAATCGGTGAATCGTCAATTAACAAGTACCGAATATCTGTACCTGGTTCAACCGGTTCATCGAGTTCTTGCAACTTCAAATTGAGTTCAAGTGAATAATCAATAAAAATTTCTCCCGTTCCAATAGCCACTAATGGCAATTGAGCGGTGGAATATGGACTTGGTACCGTCACTTCAGACGAGTATCCCATTTTTTCATAATCAAGTGCATAGACACCTTCTGCTAACGTTTCAGCAATTGGCGCATATCCATTAATAGAGCGGCGAAAGTTTAAATCCCGCAAGATATCTGTGGCGCGAAGATCGACAAGTTTAACAGTAGGATTCTCCTCTACATCCCAAATAATGTATTGATAGAATCCTCCAGCTTCAAAAGAGTTCGGTGGTACTTGTCCCATGATCGAAGGAACGATTTTCATGAAATCTACTGGATATTTGATAAATTGATCGACCGTTTGATCGCGTTCCTTGATAGGCAATAATCCCCCAGTGTTCTCACTGTACTGATCAACCGCTCTTTGAACTTGTTCAAGTTGCTCTGGATATGGATTGACGTTATCCGGTTGGTAGCCACTTTGGAATCCACAGGCTGATAGCAGGAGCATCGCACCAATAAGATAGATAAACAGCTGCTTTTGTTTCATCATGCTGTTCCTCGTGTTGGGTTAAATATGATATATAGCATGGAGACAAAACCAAGCAGCAGACAAACCCAGGCCACAATTCGGATTGGCCAAGCGACCCAGTTATTTTGAATTTTAGTGTTTACAAATAACATCAATAACATCGCAACAAACATAAATCCCATTGATCCAAAAGAGACCCACATTTTGTCTAATGACGACATGATAATCCCACTTTCTTAAAACGATTTAAAATCTTCTAGTTCGTGCTTCTTTGTACGAAGCATCAATTGATCTACACCTTCTTTAGGTGTTAACCGTTCAAACAATACTTTGTAGAGTGCTGTTGTAATCGGCATCTCGATGTCGTATTTTTGGGACAGCTGGTACGCTGCTTTCGTTGTGCGAACACCTTCCACAACCATACCCATATCTTCTAATACTTCTTCAAGAGAATTGCCTTTGCCTAATAGATTTCCTGCTCGCCAATTTCGGGAATGGACGGATGTACACGTCACAATCAAATCTCCCATACCAGTCAAGCCGATAAACGTATAAGGTTCTGCTCCCATTTGAATACCTAGTCGACTGATTTCCGCAAGTCCTCGCGTAATTAAAGCAGCTTTAGCATTGTCCCCGTAGCCTAAACCGTCTACAATACCAGCAGCCAGAGCAATCACATTCTTTAATGAACCGCCGAGCTCCACACCAATAATATCTTCATTGGTATAGACGCGGAAATAGTGATTCATGAACAAATCTTGTATTTTTTTTGCAGCTTCAATATCTGTGCTAGCCACAGTTACGGTAGTTGGATGCTTTAACACGACTTCTTCTGCGTGACTAGGCCCTGATAAAACAACGATACTTGATCGAAGTTCAGCTGGAATTTCATCTTCCATAATTTCAGAAATTCGCTTTAAGGAATCTGGCTCAATTCCTTTAGATACGTGAACAAATGTTTTAGGCGTGTTTAAGAAAGGCATAAAGTTACTGATGACTTCCCGAAATGCTTTAGTAGGAATTGCTAGTACGATAACGTCAGAATGCGCAATCGCTTGCTGTAAATCGCTCGTTGCTTTCAGCGATTCAGGTAAAAGACGATCAGGCAAATATTTTGAGTTTGTGTGGTGGGAATTGATTTCATCTGATTGACTTTGTCGATGAGACCAAATCAAAGTGTTATGATCATTTTCAGCTAGTACAAATGCAAGAGCTGTCCCCCAACTTCCTGCCCCTATGACCGTGATTGTTTGCATTCTCTGCTCCCCCTTTTATGTGCGTGCACGCGCGATGATTTTAATTGGAGTCCCTTCAAAATCAAATGCTTCGCGTATACGGTTTTCTAAGAAACGGATATAAGAGAAGTGCATCAGCTCAGGTTCATTGACGAACACAACAAATGTCGGTGGACGAGTGGCAACTTGAGTTGCGTAATATATACGCAGACGCTTCCCTTTATCCGATGGAGCTGGATTTCGTGCTACTGCATCTTCTATTACCTCATTAAGAATAGAAGACTGGATACGCATCGCATGGTTTTCACTTACACGTTGGATAATTGGGAAGATGTTATGCACGCGTTGTTTCGTTAGAGCAGAAACAAAAACAATTGGCGCGTAATCTAAGAATAGGAAATGTTCACGAATTTGTTGTGTAAATACATTCATTGTCTTTTCATCTTTTTCTAAAGCATCCCATTTGTTTACAACGATAATGACACCGCGGCCTGCTTCATGCGCATATCCTGCAATCTTCTTGTCTTGCTCTTGAATTCCTTCTTCAGCATTCAAGACTACTAGGACAACATCTGAACGTTCGATCGCTTTCAATGCACGTAGGACACTGTATTTTTCAGTACTTTCATATACTTTCCCTTTTTTCCGCATTCCTGCCGTATCGATCATCACATATTCTTGATCATCAAATGTATAATGTGTATCAATCGCGTCACGTGTTGTACCTGCTACATCACTCACGATAACACGTTCTTGACCAAGAACCGCGTTAATTAGTGACGATTTACCGACATTCGGACGGCCGATCAATGAGAATTTAATGACTTCATCACCATAATCCTCTGCATCATCTTCTGGGAAGTGTTTTGCAGCTTCATCTAATAAGTCACCAAGTCCAAGTCCGTGAGAACCTGAGATCGGAAAAGGCTCACCCATGCCGAGTGAATAGAAATCATAGATCATATCACGCATGTCTGGATTGTCTATTTTGTTAACTGCAAGCACAATAGGTTTTTTAGTTTTGTAAAGAATTTTTGCCACGTATTCATCCGCAGCTGTGACACCTTCACGACCGTTTGTGAGGAAGATGATGACATCCGCTTCTTCCATCGCAACCTCTGCTTGTTGTTTGATTTGCTCTAAAAATGGCTCATCACTTAATTCAATACCACCTGTATCGATGATACTGAAATCATGTGTTAGCCATTCTGCTGAACTATAGATACGATCACGAGTAACACCTGGTGTATCCTCTACTATCGATACGCGTTCTCCTACTATACGATTAAAAATAGTCGATTTGCCGACGTTCGGCCTACCGACGATTGCTACTACTGGTTTTGTCATTTCGTTCATCCTTCCAACTTCATCTAAAAGGTATTATACACGAATACGGGCCAAAAAGAAAAAACAGAGGCATAGAAGCCTCTGTTACATTACTCTTTATTAAAATCTTTGAAACGGTCCCCTAACACATCAGAGATTGAAAAGCCTTTAGATTCTTCCGGCATTTCGTAATCTGAGAAGTCATCCGCCGTATTTTCTTGAAGCTCCTTGATGCTCAGTGAAAGTCTGCGCTCTTCAGGTTTCACATCTAATACTTTCACTTCAACTTCTTGCCCTTCACTTAGCACTTCGTGCGGAGAACCGATGTGTTGGTGAGAGATTTGTGAAATGTGCACAAGTCCTTCCACTCCTGGGAACACCTCAACGAATGCTCCAAATGAAGCAAGTCGTTTTACTGTACCTGTATGAACGGATCCGATTTGGGCTTTTTCTGATACAGTTTCCCAAGGACCTGGGAGTGTATCTTTGATGGACAGTGAAATTCGTTCTGCGTCACGATCTACTGATAAGATTTTGACATTCACTTTTTGCCCTTCACTTAAGGCACTCGCCACGTTATCTAAGTGATCGTGAGAGATTTGTGAAATGTGCACAAGTCCGTCAACCCCTCCAATATCAACGAATGCTCCAAATGAAGCAAGTCGTTGCACAGTTCCTTCAACTACACTTCCAACTTCAAGTTGATCAAGAGTTTGCTGTTTTAAAGAAGATTTCTGCTCCTCTACAACAGCTCGGTGTGAAAGAATGACTCGGTTTTTTTCTTTGTCGAGTTCAACAATTTTGAACTCTAGTGTCTTGCCTTTATAGTCATCGAAGCTTTCGACAAAATGATCTTCTATCAAAGAAGCAGGAATAAATCCTCGTACGCCGATATCGACGACAAGTCCACCTTTCACTACTTCTTTTACTTCTGTTTCTATAATTGTACCGTTTGTAAATTTCTCTTCAAGTCCGTTCCAAGCCTCTTCAGCTGCTGCTTTTCGCTTTGAGAGGACATAATTTTGCTCTTCTACTTTTGTGACCATTAGTTTCAGTTCATCGCCAACTGCTACTACGTCTGAAGCTTTTTCTACGTGAAGACTAGATAACTCGCTGATCGGTACAATACCGTTAAACGGAGCGTTCTCGATTGTAACTGTAATCGACTTTTCATCGACTTGTTCTACTTTCGCTTGAACAATATCGCCTTCTTTGAGTACTGGGATATCGTTTACATTCATTTCTTCTGTCATAAGATAATCCTCCTCCACTACGTCTATAGCTTATTTTAGTCGAAATTGGCTGATAATACAAAACCTAGCCATTACCTACTATATGGCAGGAGGGTCAAAAGTATTCTTAGAACTTTACTTATGTGCATCCAATAGCTTTTGAATTTCAGCCATGATAGCTGCTGTCACAACGTCTGCGGATGCACGTTGTTCACGAAAAGGTGTCATATCCATTGGTTTACCATAGATCACTTTAAGACGTTTGAACGGCTTATAAGGCCCTACGATAGCCGTAGGAATTACAACCGCATCTCCGCGTAGTGCAAAAAACCCTGCACCCGCTAGACCCTCTTTTAAAACGCCATCTTTTGAACGTGTACCTTCCGGAAAAAGACCGACCACATTCCCGTCTTTAAGAAGCTGGATTGCTTTTCTCATGGCTTCCCGGTCACTCATGCCACGTTTAACAGGAAAAGCATTTAATTTCGGAATTAAAGTTTTTAAAATTGGCGCATTAAATAATTCTTCTTTTGCCATAAAATGTACCGGTCTTGGTGCCAAAATTCCAACAACCGGTGGATCCAGTGCATGTATATGATTTGAGCAGACAAGTACTCCCCCTTCTTTCGGGAAGTCTTCTGTTCCATGAACATCGAAGCGATAGATAGGCGAAAGAGCACCATACACTACAGTTTTTGCTACTTGATATAAATTCATTGTTCAGACTCCTTTGCCTTTGCAAGCATATAAATCTCATCTACCACTTGCTCTATCGATAATTCAGTAGTGTCTAAATAAAGTGCATCTTCTGCTTGAACAAGTGGAGAGGCTTCTCTTTCACTGTCAAACTTATCTCGACGAATGATGTCTGCTTTTAGTTCTTCAAATTCAATATGAATGCCTCTTTTTTCATTGTCTACAAAACGTCTGCGAGCGCGCTCATCCGCTGATGCTGACATAAAGATTTTCAGTTCAGCGTCAGGTATGACATGCGTACCGATGTCACGGCCATCCATGATCACGCCTCCTGTATTTGCAAGTACCATTTGTCGCTTCACTAAATCTTCACGTACCAAAGCATGAGCGGCAACTTGTGATACATTTGCTGTCACATCCTGAGTACGGATAGCTTCCGATACATTCTCACCATCCAAATACAATTGTTGCCCGTTTTCAGAGGGTTGAAGCTCTATACTAGTCTCTTCTAATAGTTTTACGATTTCTTGTTCTGAAGAAAGATCAAGACCATTTTTTATTGATTTGTATGTAATGGCCCGATACATTGCTCCTGTATCAACATATGTATAATTCAATTTTTCTGCTGCTAATTTAGCAATTGTTGATTTGCCGGCACCCGCAGGTCCATCAATGGCAATACGTATAGTTTTCATCGTCAGTTTCCTCCAGTTCATCAGAAACAGTTTACCACAAAAACTCCTCTAATCGAAGTAATTAGAGGAGTTGCTGTTATCCTTTGATATGCTATTTCTTTATCAGTTTATGTGTCACAGCATCTACAAATAATGTATATACTTGTCCAGTTTTTGTTTGAACCTTTTCCTCAAAACAAAGGACTTGTTCAAACTGATGAATCTTCAGAGGCCAGTACAGCATCTGCAAGCAATGTAGCGCCATCAATATGTTCCATTAACTGATCCATGTTCTCACCGATGTTGTAGAGTCGGCTTGCATAGTTTGTTGAAACATTTGTCTCCATCGCGGACATTTTCGATTGTTGCCAAAACAAAAGCCCACCTAAATAAGGACTGTTGCAACGAGAGTCACCATCCATAAAACTTCCGACAAGTCGAAAGTTTTAAGAAGGCTTATTAGAGTCGTAAAACGGATGTTGCATAAGGCGATACTTTCTCGATAAGATGTGCGCTTGCTTAACACGTGACAATGCGAAAATCCAAAGTCCTAACATGAACACAGACCATACCATTACTTCATCGTCTGCCGTATAAAGAATGGAATTATAGACAAAATGCAAAAGTAAGGGTGCAAAAAGAGCAAGCGTTAACTGTAATTTTTCACCTTTTTTCACAAACTGAGCTCTTCCTAAATAATAGCCCATCACAACTCCAAACAATGCATGACTAGAAACAGGAAGGAGTGCACGGATAAACGCATTATCTATCCCAAAACTAACCAAGAATAAGATATTCTCCACAGTCGCAAAGCCTAATGCAACACTAGCACCGTACAAAATACCGTCATAAGGATCCGAAAATTTTGTTTGGCGATAGATAGCGACAAGTAAGATCAACCATTTAAAGAACTCTTCTAACATCGCAGATAGAGAGCCACTCCAAAACGAGTTGTCTGTTAAAGCAGTTTCTTGCTGCACTATGTATTGAATGAAGAGAATCGGGAACGTTAAGATGGCTCCGTATATGAATGAATAAAAAAGTAATCTAGTTGGTTCAGACTCAATTTCTCGACGTAAATAGAAATAGCTGAGGAGAGCAAGAGATGGTGCAATTGCAACTGATACTAGTATGAACAGTTTTTTCTCCTCCTCTCGTGGTACTATATTCTTATCGTACCATTTTATATAAGGAGTGGGAAAATGAAAAAATTATTGTTGCTGCATACAGGTGGAACTATCTCTATGCATGCGGACGCAGAATCTGCTGCCGTCATGACATCTGAAAAAAATCCATTATCCGCAGAATTGGATAAATTAGCCGCGCTTGCTGAGATTGAAGAACTCGAAGTGTTCAATTTACCGTCCCCACATATTACGCCACAGCATATGCTTGAACTCAAATCGATAATTGAACAAAAACTAGCGACTTCTCATTTCGATGGAGTAGTTATCACGCATGGTACAGACACGCTTGAAGAAACAGCCTATTTTTTAGACTTAACGCTTCAGACGGATACACCTATCGTACTGACAGGAGCTATGCGCTCTTCAAATGAACTGGGGGCAGATGGCGTATATAATCTATTAACCGCCTCACGAGTGGCACTTCACAAACAAGCAAATGCAAAAGGAGTATTAGTCGTTCTAAATGACGAGATTCATACTGCTGAAGGTGTTACAAAAACTCATACTAGCAATGTGAGTACGTTCCAATCCCCTTCATACGGACCCATTGGACACGTCACAAAGAAAATTATTCATTTCCATCATACCCCACTTCGAACACCCTCGTTACCAATTGCAACTCTCGAGAAGCGAGTGGGCTTATTAAAAGTATATGCTGGAATGGAACCTGAAATTATCGAAGCCATATTTAATACAGGCTATGATGGGATTGTGTTAGAAGGACTTGGACAAGGAAATATACCACCTGCCCTCGTGCCCGAGATTGAGAAATTACAACATCGCGGAATTCCTGTAGTCTTAGTTTCACGCTGTTTTAATGGGATTGCTCTCGACGTCTATGGATATGCAGGAGGAGGACGTGATTTAAAAAATCGTGGCGTTCATTTTGCGCATGGTTTGAATGGACAGAAGGCTCGGCTTGCTTTGCTTGCGGCACTTCATCAAGATGATGTCGACAAGGCACTGTTCCACTTTTTCCAGTCTCCTTTTGAGGAAGACTAGTTAGATGTGGAGAACGCCACTCTAAACTGGAAAGCCCTCCACCCTGGTCGCCATTTCCTGTGAGGATTTCCCCGAGCCTCCCCACGTAAGATGAAAGAAGGACACTTTCCTCTTCGTTGCCGGGTCTCGGGAAAACCCTGATGGCACGGGAAATGACGACCTGGGTTCCGGGCTTTGTTGGCACTAATTACTTTAACCATTGAATTTCTCTTAGTCTTACTTCAATACCTGTACCATGTATGATACTTTATTTCCACTACGGGGCTGCTTTCCGTTGGCGCTGCGTGAGTTTCCTCGTCTCAGGCTCCTGCGCAATCTCACGGTGGAGCCTATGGACTTTAGTGCACTATCAGGTTGATTATTACATTAAATCGGTTGATTATGACGTTAGTGGCATCCATTAGTACAATAAGTTGCTCAATTGATACGGTAGCGGCTTTAATTATGACATTTCTGATAGTATGGAAAGTAATTATAAGCCTATAAACACGAAAAAGGCGTTTCTCGTCAAATGAGAAACTCCTTTTCATTATGCTTTTTTGCAATGTGTGTTGCGATTAACTCACCATGAAATCTTCCATTTTCGATAAAAATTTCGTTGGCGTTATTTCCTGCCGCTATGACACCTGCAATATACACGCCTGGAATATTGGTCTCCATCGTTTCATCATTTAAGTAGGGTCTGCCAGTCTCTTGATCGAATTCAATACCCAAGTCATATAAAAACTGTCGGTTTGGATGATACCCTGTCATCGCGAATACAAAATCAGCAGGTACTACGTTTTCTTCCCCTTGCTTTACTACACGTACACTGTCAGAAGTGATTTCTAACACTTCTGTTGAGAAATGCATCGCAATTTCCCCAGTTTTGACTGCCCCTTCAAACTCAGGTAAGACCCATGGTTTGATACTTGGAGAATAAGTATCCCCTCTGTAGAAAACGTCAACGAACGCGCCTGCTTTATTTAATTCTAATGCAGCGTCGATGGCTGAATTTTTCCCACCAATTACCACTACACGTTGCTGAAAATAAGGATGCCCTTCTTTAAAGTAATGGGAGACATGGTCAAGCTCTTCACCTGGAATATTCATATAATTCGGTTGATCATAGTAGCCAGTAGCTAAAATCAAGTTCTTTCCTTGATACGTGTCCTTGGATGTAGCAACTTCAAATACATCTCCTACTTTTGAAATTCTTTTGGCAGATTCAAATGTATTTATTTTTAACTCTTTACGTTTCACAACTTCTCTATAATAGACAAGTGCCTGATTCCTTCTTGGCTTTCTCTCCTCTACTAGAAAAGGAACATCTCCAATAGATAACTTTTCACTCGTACTGAAAAATGTTTGGTGCGTTGGGTAGTTATAAATGGCGTTCACTACGTTTCCTTTTTCAATACAAACATAACTAAGTCCTTGTTCTTTTACGGCAATCGCTGCGGCTAGTCCGCAGGGTCCGCCTCCTATGATGACAACACCATACATCACGTTCTATCACTTCTTTCCTACTATCTGAATGCTATGCACTTCACTTTCAGCGCCTAGGCGCAACGGAAGTGCTGTCGTACCAAAACCATTTGAAATTAAACTATGCCGATTATTTCTCTTTGTGAAAGTTCCAACTGGTTGAATGCCATAATTTAAAAATCGGATCTGTCCACCGTGGTGATGACCTGCAACTTCTAAATCAATACCCTCTATTTTAGAAAAATAATGAGGTGAGTGTGTCATAAATAGAGTGAAAATGGATGGATCAACATCTTCAAATGCTTTGTCTATATCTACTGTACCAGTATAGCCATCGTCAATCCCAACAATTTGCATTGGAATTGTTTCAAGTCTTTCAGTTCTATTTGATAATACCTTCACATCGTATTTTGAAAACAGCTGAAGAAGTTCGTGTTCCCCTACTTCTCTATCATTATTTCCAAAGACATAATAACAGGGACCAACTGCAGACAAGCGCTGAATATTTTTTTCGACGCGAGACAGCGGAACACCGCCTTCAACCAGGTCGCCTCCAATCAACACAAAATCATAGGACCATTTGGTGAACGACTTAGGAATAGTTCGTTGATGAACATCTGAGATAAATAAACATCGCACAGATTGTGAAAACTTCGATGTATGGACGACATGATGTTTGATATTGACTTCAGTCGCTAAACGTTTCATATAATACACGAGTTGAAGTCCTGTTTTCACTAAAACCAACATAGTTTCTCCTTCTTTCTTTAAGGAAACGAACAACTCGCCCCCCTAAGGAGCGAGCTGCTATGGCAATACGAGTTGTTGGCCCGTACTAATTTCATTGGAAGTTAAATTGTTTGCTTGCTTGATTCGGTCTACTGCACTTGGATCATTGTAATAAGTAACCGCTATACGATAAAGAGTTTCCCCTGCTTGAACAGTGTGTGTGCGAGCTGCTGGTTGTTGTGGCTCTGGTTGCTGCACAGGCTCCTGCACTTCTTCAACAGGCTCTTGTTCTACTGGTTCTTGTTCTACCGGTTCTTGCTCGACAACTTCCTCTACTTCTTCTACAGGTTGTTCTTCCTGCTCTTCTTCCTCCTCCTGCTGCACTGGAGTAACAGGTTGAACGTCTAATTGAATGACTTGTTGATTGGCAGGTACTTCATTTGCTAGTGGATTATAAAACACAGAAACATATACAAATAAAATGATTGGTGAAATAATCCCCAACGTAAACAATGTAGGCAAAAACCAACTACGTGGAGTTTTAGAAGATTGTTTTTTTATCTTCTTCTGGTGACGAGCTCTACGAGTGGCTGTTACAGGCTCGTCAATAGGTTTTCGATGCTCATCTAGCCTTTTTTGATAGTCATTATTTGCCATGATACTTGCCCCCACATGCGTTCTTTTGTCTAATTATGCCGAATTGAAGTGTGAAAGTAAATGATACTTAAGGGAATAATTGTGCGAGTCTTGTCGAATAATCCAATTTTGAGTTATCTATTTGACTCTGGTCTTTTAGTTTTAAGCTTTGCTTAGCTAGCAAAGTATTTGTACAGTTTGAACAGCAGATTTCTGGTCGCTCACTCAAAGATTCACCAAATGCTTCAACTAATGAACTACGGATGCAACGAGAAGAAGTTAGTAAATTATACAAAGAATAAATGTCTCGTTGTTTTGTACTTCGTATCCCTTCAAACAATTCTACAAGGTGTTTATCATCCAATTTTGTTTTCCAATAGTCTAAGATACGCTGCTTCTGTTCTCCAATCTCCATTTCACGAAACATCTGTATGTCCTGTTCATCAGGAATGTCCGAAGTTGCTATATACACGCTTTTTGAGACATCGTCAGGATGATAATAAAGTGTTGCAAAGGACTGCTTTCCATCTCGTGAAGCACGTCCAATCTCCTGCAAATAGTTGCTAACCGATGTTGGAATATGATCATGAATGACTTGCCGAATATCTTCTTTATGGATGCCCATTCCAAAAGCATTTGTTGCACATACCCAGTCTAGTTGCCCTAATGAAAACTGTTGCTGAATAAGCGTGCGATCCATCGTTTCCATCCCGCCATGATAAGCCGCTGCACGAATGCCTTTTTTTCGTAATTGTGCTGCGTAATAAACAGCCTTCTTTCTAGACTGGGTATAGAGAATTCCAGGTCCACTAAGCGTGGTAATTTGTTGAACAATTTCTTTTTCTCGAGATGATTCAGAGTCTACTACGATGGATTCTACTGCTATAGTAGGTCGATCAACTGACCTCACAACTTCTACCATATCCGGTCTTTTCAATAAATTTTTGATATCTTGGCGAGCTTGCGGAGAGGCTGTTGCCGTCAATGCAAGTAATGGTTTGTTAAATTCTTTATGTATCCATTCTGCTGCTCGCAAATAATCAGGACGGAAATCATATCCCCATTGTGTTAGACAATGTGCTTCATCAAATACAAAGTACCCTATATGTAAACTTTTTAAAGCATGCTTCACCTGTTCTGTTTGCATTACTTCAGGAGAAACAAATACATAGTCGAAAGTATGCAAGTTGCGTAAAGTATTTTTACGTTCACCGACTGATTGAAAAGAAGTAAGTGCTACTACTCTTTTGACGCCTTTTAAACGCAATTGTTCCACTTGATCCATCATTAACGAAACTAGTGGTGATACAATCACAACTGCCCCACTATAATAGGGCTTCGGAAATTGATAGAGTATAGATTTTCCTGTTCCAGTGGGCAGAACGGCTAACACGTCACGTCCCTCTAAGAAGTTACGAATAACATCTTCTTGCCCTATTCTAAAAGCAGGGAACCCAAATCGCTCAGCCAACTGTCGCTCTAAATTACTCATTCAGATCCCCTCCTAACGCAAGCGCTAGCCGAATTTGAAAATAACTAAATTGCGGCAACTGCTCTCTAAGCAACTTCAACTTATGTGTATTGAGTTGAAGTTGCTTCTTTTTGATTTTCATCACATCTTGTTCAGTAATATAATCTTGATAGTTAAAGCCGGTCGTATAACTGGCCAGTTCAATAATATGATCCTCAATTGTACTTAATTTTAAGCTTCGTACCATTGACACTTCCTCTAAGCTATACCCTTTTTGCAATAGACTTTGCGTATTTTTTGCAGTTTCAGTCAATGGAGAGGGTGGCTCGAACAAGCGAACTAAGGGACTACGCTGTTGCTCAAGATATCCATAAAATCGCAAGACGCTCTGTCGGTATACATACAGACAATCAATTGCTGCTGTATTAAATTGTTCCGCAAGTTGAGTCCACGTCAGTCCTGCCGTTTGATATCCGGTTATCCGATAAACGAACAGATTTTTCTCAAGCTCTGTTGATAATTCTTCAGTCACAAAACTATGTAGTGTCTTCTTCACTTCATTCGCTACTGTTGAAAGTGATGGCTGTGTATATAACCATTCTTTTACACGGTGTTGAATTGTTTGATTATCTATAACGGGAATGTAGCGGTTATTCTCATATAAAGCATTGGATGCAAGTTGAGCAATCAAAAGAAGCGTTGCTTCGACAGAAAGCAGTGCTGGCGGGACTACACCTCTATGAAATAGAGTCGAAAATTCATCTAGTTGTTCTTTGCCTTCATCCGTCACTATAGGCTTTTCTTTCGAATGAATCCATTTTAAATCAATCAATTCTTGTACATATTGATTATAAGATTCTTTCGAAAGGTCTTGACCCACACCAAAAAAACCAGCTACTTTATAGTAATGGATATCTTGTAGTGTCTGTCCAGATTTTTTACCTCGTAAGATATAATAAGGAGCCATGACAGAACGTTCCCCGTTCAATTGGTGAAATAGTGAAGTTAATAGTTTATGAAAAAACATAGCACACCTCATGTTTAATGGTTGAAATGCAGTCTTACAATCTATAAAATGAAAGCTATACGAAGAGTTGCTTGATAAAAAAGGAGAGACCGTAATGGCTAAATATACAATTGTTGATAAAGATACGTGCATCGCATGTGGTGCTTGCGGAGCTGCAGCGCCTGATATTTATGACTATGATGACGAAGGAATTGCATTCGTTATTTTAGATGATAACATGGGGACTACCGCTGTTCCAGACGAGTTATTAGAGGATTTAGAAGATGCATTCGAAGGGTGTCCGACAGATTCAATCAAAGTTGCAGACGAATCATTTGATGGAGATGCATTAAAATACGAATAGATATGAAGAAAATCGTCTAGTTCACTACGAACTAGACGATTTTTTTAGGCTACTTGATACGTTTTCGAAACTTTATCTAAATAAGGTTTTAGTTTCTTGAATAGTAAAACCATCACTACAGTAATCAGTGCTCCTTTAATCAAATTAAATGGCAAGATTCCATAGACTAATGTGTTCATTAAAGCTGAACCGCTTTCCATAGGGAAGTTCAAGAAATATGAATACATCGGTAAAAATACCAAGTAGTTCAGTAGTGTCATTCCAATCGCCATTGAAAGCGTTCCTGCTACTAATCCTACATACATTCCTTTAGACGATGTAACTTTTTTATAAATGAAATATACAGGTGCGATGAATAAAATTGATGTGACAAAGTTCGCCATATGGCCAACCGGTACACCTGTTGGACTTCCTGAGAAGAACCAATCCAAAACATTCTTTAAAAATGCCACCGCGACACCTGCTACAGGTCCCATTGTGATCGCAGCAATCAAAGCTGGTACATCACTAAAGTCAACCTTTAAATAGGCTGGTAGTGCTGGTAGTGGAAATGCTAACAACATCAAAATGAATGATAAGCTGCTGAGCATAGCCACCGCAATAAGCTTGCGTGTGTTGCTTTTAAACATGACTTTCCGCTCCTTTTGCGATTCTCTTCACAAGAGGAAAGGTTCACAGAATATGCGCACTTATTTGCGTGTAAAAGAAAACCCTTAAGCCAGGTTCGACTTAAGGGAGAAAGGTACACTTAAATAAGCGTTTGAGATCACATAAACGCTGCACCTTCACCTTCTCCCATCCAGACTATACTGTCGGCTCTGGAATCACACCAGAATCTGCCTTGCGGCTCGCGGGCTAGACTTTCGTCATTTCCGCCGGTCGGGAATTGCACCCTGCCCCGAAGATGAATCATATGATTAAATTTTACATACTAGTGTATGCATTGTTAATCATATCAGACAGTGTTTATTGTTGCAATACGTATGCTTATTCGCTTTGTAGGAATACACGATTCACTCCAATTAAAGAATTTGTATCTTCAGGTAGAGGGTAAAGTGTCGTATCCCAATTTTCTAGCAGTAGTGATTTGTTAAATGAAGCTGCTGTAGCAACAAGTGACTCGATCATAGCTACCATATCTCGTCTAGGCAATGCGTCTGCTGTAAGCATCTCAGCAAACTGAATAGATACAGCATCTTCTGTTTCTTCTACAGTAAATTCAAGTGAACTTGGAATAACCGCTTCCACTAAAGTATTGTCAGGTGTCTGTAACTGTCCAATTGCTTCTTCAACTGTTGCATATTGTGCACGTGTGTAAGGAATTAAATACGTCTCCCCTATAGCGTTTTGCATGACATTGTAGGCTAGATTTTCAGAGATAAGGTCAACTGGTTCCGTGAGTGGTCCCACTTGATCCCACTCAATTGGTTGCGAATTTTCATCTACTATAACTGCTTGATTGAAAGTTGATCCAAATACATCTTCTAAAGTATTGAAATAGACTTCCATAGTGGCAGAAGCCATATCGTAAGGATGGTCTGCTGGCAATGTAACACGCAGACTCTCGCCTTCTTCGTAATCCCCAACTAGTGGATGATAGTTATCAAATCCTAGTGCCTCTTCATCAATCTCTGCAGCGTAATTTTTATACAATTCGAGTTGTGTAGGTACACGGCCTTCGAAGTCTTGCTCGATACGTTCATTCGGGATAAGAACTGTGATCGGAAAGGCAATTGCTTGATAGTTCATCGAAAAATTCATAGCTGTAAAAGTTTCTAGAAGCGGATCATTTGTGAAAACTAGTGTTGCATCTTCAGCTAGTTGTAAAGATGCACTTTCTGCTTCACCTGTTGCAACTGCAGAGTCTGCGGATTCTTCACTTTCCTCGACAGAGCTCATAGACATGGATGATTCTTCTGTCCCAGCTTCATCCATTCCACCTTCTGACATTTTTGCTTCCTGCGTCATCGTTGTCTCACTAGTAGAGTCAAGCGTGCTTAATAAGGATTGAACAAATAGCACTAAAACAAAAAGTGCCGCAACAGTGATAACTGCTGGTAACCACGGTTTTTTCTTCTTGATAGGAGGCTTTGCAGATTGTTTAATTGCTGCCCAGACCTCATCCTTTGAACGAGTATCGTGTTGAATTGGCATAGAAGATACCAACTCTTCAAGACGTTTGTCTGCATCAAATTCGTTCGTCATGCTGCATTTCCTCCTCTCGTGCACGTGACATCTTTTTCTTTAACTGTTGGATGGCACGGTGTTGCGTTGTCTTCACTTTTGAATCAGTCCAGCCAAGTGCATCTGCTGTTTCTTGAATGGATAATTGCTGAAAATAACGTAAGACAATGACCATCTTTTGATCACCTGTACATTCATTCAAAGTATCTAAAAGTTGTTTTTTCTCATGATCAAGCTGTACTAGCTCATCTGGTCTCATATCTGTAGATGTTAACTGTATAGCTTCCCAATCAAACGAATCGAACGTACGCTTTTTACGTACGTTCTGTTTTCGAAAGTGATCAATTGCTACATTTTTAGCAATTGAGAAAAGCCATGTTTTCTCAGAACTTTTACCTTGAAATGAGTCATACGAGCGCAATACTCGTATATATACTTCTTGCGTCAAATCCTCAGCTACCTGTCTGTTTTGCACCAAATAAATCAAGAATTGAAACAAATCTTGATGGTACGAATCATAGATTCGGTGAAAAACGGAGTCGTTCATATGATTTCCCCCCGTTCATTGCATTAGTCGTTTGAATTCGAAATAAGTTACATCTTTTTTAACTCGATTGTGAAAGTTGTTCCAGTACCGACTTCACTCTCTACCCAAATAGTTCCTTCATGCCGATCGATAATATTTTTGGCAATGGCAAGACCTAAACCAGTACCACCTTTCCCACGTGTTCTCGATTTATCTGCTTTATAAAAACGCTCAAAAACATATGGGAGATCTTCAGCTGGGATCCCGTAGCCAGAGTCTTGGATTTCGATTTGAATGGTTGATTGTGTTTCTTTCACAGCCACATTAACTTGTCCACCAGGTTCCGTATGACGAAGTGCATTTTCAAGCAAGTTTGTCAGAACTTGCTCAATCCGGTCTTCATCTGCATAAATGGCAACGGATTCGTCTACGAAGGACTGGAATGTCACTTGTATGTCCCGTTCCTTTGCCCGTTGAACAAATTTAGAGGTCATGCGCTCCACACTTTTGGAAATCGGCAAAGCCGCCTGGTAGATGCGCA
Organism: Chryseomicrobium aureum; assembly: GCF_016909155.1. GTDB lineage: Bacteria > Bacillota > Bacilli > Bacillales_A > Planococcaceae > Chryseomicrobium > Chryseomicrobium aureum. The sequence goes on along the minus strand of NZ_JAFBFG010000001.1, from coordinate 376,059 downwards.
AGTACCCTGATTCTAAGCGCGCTAAGTCTAACAGTTCTGTAACCAAACGCCCCATACGATTCGATTCGTCAGAAATAATACGGACCATTTCTTTCCGTTCTTCTTCCGTCTCTACCACATCATCTAAAATTGCTTCACTATACCCTTGAAGCATCGCAATCGGTGTTCGCAACTCATGGCTCACATTTGCAATAAAGTCACTACGCATTTTGTCTAGACGATGTTGTTCGGTCATGTCGCGAATGACGGCAACTGCTCCACGAACCATATTCTTTGAGTAAAGTAGGGATAAACTAATGCTGTAATAATGAGAATCCAATTCAAATTCTTCTTCTAACTCTTCTTCATTTTCTACCGTATGCTCTAACATATGGATGAGAGCTGCCGGTAACGGAGAGTCCGAATCTGTTGCATGGGTAGACCATCTCCGCAACAATTCATCTGCTGGTGGGTTACTTAATAAAATTGATGCATCTTTGTTAAATGTAATAACAGCATCCGTCATGGACGATAAAATATTCGATAGTTGTTCTTTATCTTGGTTAATGACTTCCACATTGTGTTTGATCTGCATACCCATACGGTTAAAAGCAGCTCCAAGCTCTCCTATCTCATCTCGTTGAGACGATGGGACACGCGTATGGAAATTTCCTTTTGCAAGCTCGTGAGCCCCTTCCCGCATCTTTCGGAGTGGTGATGTGATCTGAGTAGATAAGAAAAAGGATAAGAGGGTTGTTAGAATCATCGCTAGAAATCCTGAAAGGAACACGATTTTTGTCGTTTGATTCGAAGTATTGTTTACTTCTTTCAAGCTTTGATAAATAAACACAACTCCATGCGGCGAAGTAGTTTCGTCGAGTGGATAGGCAAGCACTAAAAAGTTTTCCATCCGGTCGGGCTCAGAGAGTGAAGGGAGCAACATCGTCTTCAGTGTGGCTTGATCACTTTCAAATGCACGTGTAAATAGTTCATTTGACTGCAATCTTTGCTCTGCTTCTTGTTGACCTAAGCCCTCATGAATGACATCTTGTAATTGTTTTTCCTCAGAAAAAATCATTAAATTCGTTTCATCAGCTAAAATTTCTTGTATATACGGATAATCAATCGATGATTGCTGATTAAAGATAGTAGTGATTAACGACGCTTCTTGACGCAATTTGTTTTCAGCTTGTTGCGTGTGAAAATCTTCTAAGAATTCGAGCATAAGTACAGTAACAATAAACAATACAAAGAGGACGAGAAGCATTATGGTTCCCCATAACTTCCCGACCACACTATTCCAAATTCTATTCATTTATAACCTCAAATTTATAGCCGACGCCCCATACAGTTACAATCATCTTTGCTGCATTTTCAGAAACACGGTTTAGTTTTTCGCGCAGACGCTTCACATGAGTATCGACCGTACGCAAATCTCCAAAGAAATCATAGTGCCAAACTTCTTTTAATAATTGTTCACGATCGAAGACTTTGTCAGGTGACTTAGCGAGAAAATACAATAATTCGTATTCTTTTGGCGTCAAACTGACTTCTGTTCCGTCTGCAGTTACTCTGTGCGCATCATGATCAATTGTTAAGTGAGGAAACACTACGATATCTTTACTCACGGATGAGTTTGATTGCGAAATGACAGTAGCCGACCTGCGCAGTACTGCTTTGATACGAAGGACCACTTCTCGTGGGCTAAAAGGCTTCACAATATAATCATCTGCACCCAGTTCGAAACCTTCTACACGGTTTGATTCTTCACCTTTTGCAGTAAGTAATAATATTGGTGTCGCACTCACTTCACGAATTTCTTTCATGGCTTCTAAGCCATCTTTCACTGGCATCATAATATCAAGTAAAATTGCATGAAAATCGTCTTGTGCTGCAAGTTCAACCGCTTGTTGACCATTTTCAGCTTCAACAATTTCATACCCTTCACGCTCTAAGTACATTTTCAATAAACGGCGGATACGCTCTTCATCATCCACCACTAGTAATTTCACGGATTCAGACATGTCGACACTCCCTTTTCTGTAATCACTTGTCTTCTCTTCATATTGTACATGACGACGTTCGGAAAGAAAACTTTATGAAAAAAGCTGCCACTTATGTGACAGCTTGTTGTGTTACGCGTAACTGTGAAGTCCAGCTATAATCAAGTTTACTACAATCAAGTTGAACATGATGATGATAAACCCAATCAGAGCAAGCCATGCACTCTTCTCACCTTGCCAACCTTTTGTTAAACGTAAGTGCAAGTAGACTGCGTAGAACAGGAAGGTAATAAGAGCCCAAACTTCTTTTGGATCCCATCCCCAGAAACGACCCCACGCCTCGTGTGCCCAGATCATCGCAAAAATCAATGCTCCAAGACTAAATATCGGGAATCCGATCAGTATAGAGCGATACCCAATTTCATCTAATAATTGTGAGTTCGTGCGCTTCGTGAATGGTTGAACCACTTCCGCAAGTCTGCGGCGGAAGACGAGACGCATCAACCCATACAAGATGGTACCAAAAATAACGGACCAAACGACTGTCGTCAGTTTATTCCCATTTACAAGCGCAGGAACGTTTACGAGTGGCTCCATAGCGCCTTCTGTAATAGCTTGAGATTCATTCATCCCAAACAGGGCAGGTTTTTTATATTCAATAACACTTTCGTTTCCTTCAGCATTTACATACGAATATTGCACCGGCTCATATGTTAAGGAGAAGACAGTTGTTGAAACGATAAAACCGATTGTTACGACAAGTACATACATTACTGCTTCGATCCAAAAACGTTGTTTTGATTTCTTAGTCATGTCGATATTTTTTAATAGCCAGATTAAACCGGCCACGGCACTAATTGCAAGAATCGCTTCACCTAAAGCCGCTGTAATAACGTGAATCGTCAGCCAGTGACTCTGTAAAGCAGGAATCAAAGGAGATACATCTGTTGGGAACATACTTGCGTACCCAATGATGATAACTGCGACTGGTAATGCAAATAGACCTAGAGCAGCAATACGATACATCGAATAGATCAGAATAAATGCTCCGACAATCATCATTCCGAATGCTGCAGTAAATTCGAATAAATTACTTACAGGTGCATGACCTGCTGCAATCCAACGTGTAATAAAGTAAACAAGATTCGCTATAAATCCGATTACCGTAATCGTTATACCGTAGAAACCCCATCGCTTATTGTAAGCTGATTTTTCTTTGGATGCAGATTTCACTGCACCTCCAAAGAAGATAGTTCCTAACAGGTAAGCCACGAACGCCAGATAAAGTGCCGCACTACTAATTTCAACTAAACTCATGACTTCTCGTCCCCTTCATCAAAGTCCATATCCGCTTCTGGGTCTTGTTGATCCACCGGACGTGGGATTTGAGTATCTTTCGTAACTATGTGCAAATCTTTCTTCACAGAGTTCCAGTTTTTATTTGTGTGCCCTGCTACATAGACTACACCATCTTCAGTCTGTTGTAACCAAATACGTCGATGATTCCAGTAGGATCCTTGAACAACACCAATCATAAAGATAATTCCACCCACCATTAGAATAGGGAGTGTGAGATCTTTCCGAACGGTCAAACCTGAAATATCACGTGTTTCGGCAGATTGAAACGCTATCTTGTATTCATTTTCACCAAATGGCTCAATCGTCTCACGAATTAATACAAAACTCGTTTCAGGCTGAGGATTGTCTGGTGTGAACATACGAATTAAAAATGCAGGATTGTTAGGTATTGGTGATTTAGATTGAGGCTCACCATCTTCAAATCCAGTAAAGTCCGCATAATAGTTTACCAGCTCAACTCGGTAACCGTCTCCTAAATCGTAATCAGATTCTGGATTCACTAAATCGATTGTAAATTGCTCACCAAATGCTTCTTCTGTTTCTTTATCTTGCAGTTGGAATGTCATGGATCGCAACTCATCTAAGCGGAAGTCCATTTGATAAATATTATACGACTCGAATTTAAACGGTTTATTTACAATCGTAGGTCCTTCAGTAATCTCTGTTAATTCACCAGGATCACCAGTAATTTCTTCATTTTCACCACGATACAAAGTTAAATTTGTTTGGTAATTTGAAGCTATTGTGCCTACACGCTCGATTGCATCGGAGAATACTTCGTTCGAGTCAGTTGGATCATAGACATCAAACTCAAAGCTATTATTTTCTAAGTAATATCCAGGAGCTCCTGGAACTGCTAATGTTTCACCTTCACGGAGCCACATCGTTTCATCTACATACCAACCAGGTATCGCTCGAAACATAACTCCTCCAAGGAAGATGATAAGTCCTAAATGGTTAACATAGGGACCCCATCTGGAGAAACGGCCTTTTTCAGCTAAAAGCGCACCATTTTCACGACGCACAGTATACTTCAGCTCTTTCAGCTTTTTCTCAGCATCTGTTAAAACATCTTCTTGAACACCTTCAGCTTTTGTGAATAGTCTTTGGCGTTGTAAAAATGAAAGATGTCGTCTAACTTTTTGCTTTTTCAAAGACTTATAAAGGGGAATGACTCGGTCCAAACTCGCAATAATTAAAGAGATTCCAAGTAATCCAATTAATCCTTGGAACCACCATGAGCTATATAAATTAGATAGCCCTAAATCATTATAGATTTTTCCAAATGTCCCATAGACTCTCTCATAATAGGCCGCTGCTTCTGTAGCATTATTTGCCGGTACATAAAATACTTGAGGTAAAATCGTACCAATTGCAGCAGCAACCAAGATTGCCACTATAATCCACATACCTACCTTTACGCTAGAGAAGAAGTTCCATACTTTATCGATAATTGTTTTATTATACGTTTGTGATCGTCGAGCCGATCCTTCGTAACGCATATCCGCCAGTGGTTTATTGCGTGCCTCTTCTGTTAATGGGCGACCGCAACTCTCACATAATTGTGTACCTTCTGGATTGATATGTCCACATTTACATTCAAGCGTTTTCATTTCCCTAACTCCTTAAAGTGGCTTAATTTCTTCCATAAAGTTTGCCACATCTTGTTCCGTCATCTCACCCTGAATAATTCGAACAATTTCTCCATCTGGATTCACAAGGAATGTTGTGGGAAGTGGTCCAATATTATAAAGATCCATGACGTTTTTCTTTCGGTCGATAACGACTGGGAATGTCATGCCATATTGTTTTGTATAACTATTTACTTTAAAGTCGGATTCTGCAATATTTACTGCAATCGTCTGTACACCTTGATCTTTGTTCAATTGATAGTGTTTGTCGATGTACGGCATTTCTTTCGCACATGGTTTGCACCATGTTCCCCAGAAATTCAAAAATACGCCTTGTCCTTCATAATCCGAAAGCCTTTGAACGTTTCCTTCCATATCAACAAGTTGGAAGTCTGGTGCTTGATCTCCAACCGCTAGAACGGCATTTTTTTCTTTCGTGACATTCACATAAATGGTTCCGATGATTGCAACAACCAACACAGTTAAAATGGCAGTCCGAATGTAAAATCGCGTCTTTTTTGACTGAGCCATTTGCTGATGCCTCCTTTATACATAATTCTCTGGAATTCGTGCTACAGATTAGTATAACAAATATTTTAGGTCTCACAGTTTTCAGTTATGAAGGCTTTGTGAACGACAAGAAAAGTCTATACGAATATAGACTTTTCTTGTTAGATATGACCGACTTTTCCAGTATCCGCAAGCACGCGCATCTGCTTCACTTCATGCGTTGTAAGCTTCCGGTACTCACCTGCGTTGAGACCGTGTAATGTTAATAGTCCGAACTTCTCACGTTTTAACTTTTGAACAGGGTGACCGATTGCTTCGAACATACGACGCACTTGTCGATTTTTTCCTTCATGAATTGTAATTTCAACGATAGCTTTGTCTTGTTTTTTATCTTCTGATAAGATCTTCACTTTTGCTGGAGCAGTTTTTCCATCCTCAAGCTGAATTCCTTTTTGCAATTGCTTAATTTTTTCACGGAAAGGAATTCCTTTCACACGCGCAACATACGTCTTATCGACTTTAAACTTCGGATGGGTTAATGCATAGGAGAAATCTCCATCGTTTGTCAAAAGAATCAAACCAGATGTATCGTAATCTAAACGACCTACTGGGAAAATACGTTTGTCTTCAAATTCGATAATATCAACGACTGTTTTGCGTCCTTTGTCATCTGTTGCAGCTGAGATTACTCCGCGAGGTTTGTATAGGAGATAGTAGACTTTCGTTTCCTTTTCAAGAACGACACCTTCTACCTCTACTTCGTCTGAGTTTGAAACTTTAGTTCCAAGCTCTTTCACTCGAACCCCATTCACTTTGACTTTTCCTTCTAAAATTAATTGTTCGGCTTTTCTGCGAGATGCAATTCCTGCATTTGCTATTACTTTTTGTAAACGTTCCATTCTAAACCCTCATTCCATAGTATAAGTGATGGGAAATCGAAGGGAATCACTGTTTAATTTGATCTCCCACTCACCAGTTGTTTGTCCTTTTTTTAAATAGACACTATTCGTTAGTTTTTCATCTTTTCTCTTCAAGAAAGCATAAGGCTCTTGAATCGATATCTTAATTCCATCTTGAGCACTATAGTCGCCATCCATAACAACCCATTCAACTTCATTAAACACGCGAGTCTTCAAACTTCGATAACTCGACAAATGCTTCTTCGCTTCCCGCTACGTGTTCCGCTACTGCAACAGCAGCGTCATTTCCTGATTGTAACATAGTCGCATAAAGTAAGCTCTCTAATCTCCATACGTCGCCTTTCTTTAAGTATACGGAGGAGCCTTCTTGATTACTAGCATTTCGACTGATACGCACTTGCTCATCCGGTGTACTCTCTTGGAGCGCCACGTAGACTGTCGTTATTTTGGTGATTGAAGCAGGAGGCATCTTTACAGCTGCTTCTTGCTCGGCTAGTATTCGTCCTGATTCTGCATCGACCACTGCGAACGACGCTTGCACAGTTGCCGCACTGCTTATGAAAATCCAAATAAAAAAACAGCAGGACCATATGCGCAGTCCCGCTGAACACTTTTGTCTTACCAAACCTTCATCCCTTCTCTGTCGAGTTCAAATCAAACTGCTCTTGGAACTTTGATAAAAAGAGGTCTGTTTCATCTTCAAGTTCATTCGACTCTGGAAGTGGAGGCAAGTCGCTCAAGTTTTGCAGCCCAAAAACTTGCATGAATTCAGGTGTTGTTCCATATAATATGGCCCGACCCGTTCCTTCAGCTCTCCCTACTTCTTTGATCAATACGCGGGATACTAGTGTTTGCACCGCACTATCTGATTTCACACCACGAATTTCATCTATTTCAACACGTGTGATAGGTTGGTTATAAGCGACGATCGCAAGCACTTCCATCGCAGCTTGAGACAAAGATGTAGAGTGTGTTGTATCTACCATACGTTGAATGACTTCTGCATTTTTCCTTTTCGTAACAAATTGATAGTTGGAAGCGAGTATAACCAATTCGATTCCACGCGCTTCATCTTGTTTATAGTTCTCCATCATAGCATCTAAGTGAAACTTCACTTCATCTGCAGAATGCTCTGTAAATTTCAGTAAACTAGCAAAACTTAGTCCTTCATCACCTGCTATGAACAACAGGCTCTCGAGCTGACTCATCAAACTCTGATTCAATTTCACTTTCATGCACTTCCTTAACTAACTCTATTTCAAGGTTTTTAAAATTTTCGATTTGATGAACGAGCACTAGTTGCCGCTTCATCAACTCTAATACCGATAGAAATGTCGCTACTAATACGGAGCGCTCATTTGTATCGAACAATTCTTCAAATACCATCTTCCCATGAGCTGCTTGAAGCTTTGAGACAACTTCTTGCATTTGCGCTTTAATCGAAATCTCAGTTTTAGCGATACGTGTCGATAACGGTGCTTGCAGTTGTTTTCGTTTTAGCATTTTTTGAAAAGCACCTAGCAAATCATACGCTTCGTATTGTTGTTCTAGAACTTCAGCCACTTCGATTTCTTGTGTTTCAAAAACTGCTGGCAGTTTTGAAAAGTGTTGGCTGTGCGTTTGTTCACGTTCTTTCAGTTCTTGGGCTGCTTCCTTGAATCGTTTGTATTCAAGTAGTCTCGTCACGAGTTCATCCCGTGGATCATAGTCATCATATTCAGAATCTAAATCGAGGTCTACTGTCACAACAGGCAACAACATTTTACTTTTAATACTTAATAGCGTAGCCGCCATAACCAAGTATTCGCTAGCTTCATTTAGCTCCAGCACTTGCATGGCATGTACATGTTCCATATACTGAGAGGTAATCTCAGTCATTTTTATATCATAAATATCAATCTCTAATCGATTAATTAAATGGAGTAAAAGATCCAATGGACCTTCAAACGCCTCAACTTTTACTTCGTATGCCATCTACTCACCCTTTATTGCACAATGATTCTTATTATACCGGATGTGATGACACAATGCACCTTATGAAAAGACCTGAAATGGAAGAGTTTTTGTATCATTTTTATGTAACGAAAGACTATTTTGAATGCCATGAGATCGGCGAGGAGTTATGGAAAGAGGTCGCACCGCGGGAGAAGTCCCATTTTTTAGTGGGGTTTGTGTTGCTGGCGACGGGACTCTACCACTGGCGACGTGCAAATTTCGATGGGGCTTTGAGAAGTTTAGAAAAATCTTTGAAGCTACTTGTAACTAATAGAATTCTTTTAGAGGATTATTTAGATTTTGAAAAGCTTGATACATTGTTTTTGGAATTGATTCGAGAGGTGGCTAGTCATTCTCCTTATGAATCAATCCAGTTACCTATTCGCGATATGGAGTTAAAAGCAAAGATTGCGTCGTTTCCTCCAGCGCTTCACGTGGGAGACGAGATCATTCATAGACACTCGACACGCGACCGCTCAGACGTCATCTTAGCTCGACAACAGGCTTTGTTGAAACGGCAGAAATAAAGTGGAAAGTCCCCTCACTCGAACAAAGGTTCAAGTGAGGGGACTTGTTTTTAAATCAGTCACCTTTAAGAAAGCTAGTCGGTATCAAACTGAGCGAACGTTCATCGGATGAATACGTAATTTATTCTGCACTAATCAGGATTTCTTCTACCGAAACTGATTTTTCTTCTACACTAAACGTGATTTATTCTACCGAAGTCATATTATGGAAACTAATACAAAACTCAGACCTGATTTCCTCGGAGTTTCTAGAGTAGCGTTCTCCACATCTACATGGAATCGAGTTGCGCCTCCTAGAAATCCCGCAAAATGCCATCGCGGGCTATGAAGCAAAGAGCGCTTCACAGCCCACGCTGTCATTTCGCACAATTTCTGACCAGTCGGCTCCACATCTAAACTGTCGGCGCTATAAATATCCAGTACACGACTCCCCAGCCTAGTCCCATTACCAACAACAATACAAACAGCACTATGTTTCGATTTTTTAGCTTCACTGTCCTTCGACCTCCCCATAAAGAGACAAGTCGTTTCGTACTAAATCTTCAAGTGATTCACGTTTTATGACGAGGCGCGCCTTTCCGTTCTCCACAAAGACTACTGCTGGTCGTGTCAATCGGTTGTAGTTGCTCGCCATCGCATATCCATATGCTCCTGTTGAGAAGATTGCAAGAATGTCTCCTGCTTCTACTTCAGGCAACGTGATATCTTCAATCAATTTATCACCTGATTCACAGCACTTTCCGGCTACCGTCACCAGCTGAGTTGCATCCGCGTTCATGCGATTGGCTACACGCGCATCGTAACGGGCCTGATAGAGAGCTGGACGAATATTATCAGACATTCCCCCATCAACAGCAATGTAATGACGAACATCCGGGACAGTCTTTTGGCTGCCAATTGTATAAAGAGTTGTTCCTGCATCCCCGACGAGAGACCGTCCAGGTTCAATCCAAATCTCAGGCATCTGATAAGCGGATTCCGACGAGAGGCGACTGATAGCTTTAATCATTTCTTCTACATATTTTTCAGGCGCAAGTGGGGCATCTTCTTCTGTATACCGGATACCGAAACCTCCGCCGAGATTGAGAACCGTACACGAATAATTTTGTGATTCACTCCAGTTTTGCATCTTTGTCAATAGTTTTTCTGCTGCAGCAACAAAACCTTGTGTCTCGAAAATCTGAGACCCGATGTGACAATGAAGCCCTAGTAAGTTGACGTATGGATGATGTGCAACCGCCTCAAATGCATCGTCTGCTTGTCCGTTATTTAAATCAAATCCAAACTTCGAGTCTTGTTGACCTGTCGTGATGTAATCGTGGGTATGGGCTTCAATCCCTGGCGTTACACGGAGTAAAATCGAAATCGCTTGCTTTCGTTCTTCTGCTAGCTGCTTCACTAACTCGATTTCGTAGAAATTGTCGACTACAATACAACCAATTTCTGCGTCAAATGCCATGACCAACTCTTCCATACTTTTGTTGTTGCCGTGGAAATGAATTTTTGACGCGGGGAACTTGGCGTGAAGTGCTGTATATAGTTCTCCAGCTGACACTACATCTAGTGAAAGCCCCTCTTCTTTCATTACTTCATAGATTGCAATAGATGAAAATGCTTTTGAAGCATAAGCGACTTGTGCCTTTACATTATGTTTTTCAAACGTCTCTTTAAACTTACGCGCACGTTCACGGACTAGTTCAATATCATAGACGACAACAGGTGTACCATATTTTCTTGCTAATGCTGTGGCATCCAGCCCAGCAATCGTTAAATGACCTTGTTCATTTGTTGGATAGTTCAGTGTTTGGTTCATGCGAATCCCTCACGTTCCCTGGATTTTTACTACACACACTTTACCACACTGAAGTTCCGCTTTCAATGCGCATCATAGGCTATTCGCTGGAATCCAACCTCTTAGCCGCTCTAATATTCGCTTCTCCATTCGTGAAACTTGCACTTGAGAAACACCTAATCTGTTCGCGACTTCAGTTTGCGTGTAATCTGAGTGAAAGCGCATACGAATTAGTTTCTCCTTGTAGACGAACGATTAACGTTTGATCTCCGACTTTTTCAATAGTTGATAACATGAACATTCCTCCTTGTTTTCTGTGAATTTCGCAACGGAGTTCTTCTATTCCTGTTAGTCGAGAAAACTAGAAAAAAGAACAAAAAAAAGACGCGAATCGACAAATCGATTAACGCCTTGTGGCTTTATTTTGTAATGATTTTATAAATCAGTGGTGGTGCATCTGTAGCTTGATCTGAGATTGTGATGTTCTCTAGGAACTTCGTTTTTGCATCTTCAATGTCCTCGCTATTTGCATAAAACGTTGCAAGTGCTTCGCCTTCAGATACAGTATCTCCAACTTTTTTATGAAGCATAATTCCAACTGCTAAATCGATTTCCGATTCTTTCGTTGCACGACCTGCACCAAGAATCATTGCTGCTGTCCCAATCTCATCTGCTTCCATAAAACTAATCGTTCCTGATTTTGGAGCCAAAATATCAATTTTATGTGCAGCTTGTGGAAGAAGTTTTGGATTGTCGACTACTGCTGGGTTTCCACCTTGCCACTTAATAAAATCTTTGAAGATTTGAAGTGCAGAACCATCTGCAATAACAGCTTCTAGCATTTTACGAGCTTCATCAAGAGTTTCTGCTTTTCCACCCACAACGACCATCTGGCTTCCAAGTACTAGACATAGCTCTGTAAGGTCTTCTGGGCCCTTACCAGACAATGTATCAATTGCTTCTTCGACTTCAAGGGCATTACCGATTGCACGGCCAAGCGGTTGACTCATATCCGAGATGATTGCCATTGTATTCCGGCCTACATTGTTCCCAATACGGACCATGGCTGTTGCCAGCGCTTCTGCATCTTCAATCGTCTTCATGAATGCGCCTTCGCCAGCTTTTACATCTAGTACAATTGCATCTGCACCAGCAGCGATTTTTTTACTCATAATCGAACTTGCAATCAGTGGGATGCTGCTCACTGTCGCTGTAACGTCACGAAGTGCATAGAGCTTTTTATCTGCAGGTGTCAAGTTCCCGCTTTGCCCGATAACGGCTAATTTCAACTCATTGACTTGTTTTGTGAATTGCTCACTTGTTAACTCCACATGGAATCCTTCGATTGCTTCTAACTTATCGATTGTTCCTCCTGTATGCCCAAGACCGCGTCCACTCATTTTTGCAACAGGTACACCGACAGCAGCTACAAGGGGACCAAGCACTAGAGTCGTTGTATCGCCAACGCCACCTGTGCTGTGCTTGTCAACTTTGATTCCTTCGATTGCGGAAAGGTCAATTTGATCTCCTGATTCGACCATCGCCATCGTTAAGAAAGCACGCTCTTGGTCGTTCATATCTTCAAAGTATATCGCCATAAGCAATGAACTCATCTGATAGTCAGGAATTGTTCCATTCGTATAACCTTCTACAAAAAAGCGGATTTCTTGTTCTGTCAATTCATGACCATCACGCTTTTTTTCAATAATATCGATCATTCTCATAGTCTTACCTCTCCTTAAACCAATTCAGATGAGAAGCTAGTTCCAAATGAAGTGGGGTTTGTTTTAAATAGATCTGTCAAAGTAGCACCAATGTCAGCAAACGTCTCACGTAGTGGCAATTCTTTTCCGCCTTCAAAGCGTTTTGAATAGACTAGAAGCGGTACGAATTCACGTGTATGGTCTGTTCCAGGCATTGTTGGGTCATTTCCGTGATCAGCTGTGATAATCAGTAAATCGTCTTCAGCTAATTTTTCAAGCGTTTCTGTCAGACGCGCATCAAATGCCTCAAGTGCAGACGCGTATCCTTTCGGGTCACGACGGTGTCCATATAATGCATCAAAATCTACTAAGTTCAAGAAGCTGATCCCTGTAAAGTCGCGTCCAAGAACCTCATGGAGTTTATCCATACCGTCCATGTTGTCTTTTGAACGAACGGCTTCCGTGATTCCTTCGCTATTGTAAATATCATCAATCTTTCCGATAGCAATCACATCTAGACCGTTATCTTTTAATTCATTTAAAGCAGTGCGACCAAATGGCTTCAATGCATAATCATGACGATTTGTTGTGCGCTGGAAGTTGCCAGGCTCGCCGATAAATGGACGAGCTATGATGCGTCCGACTAAAAATTCTTCAGAAAGCGTGAGTTCACGTGCAATTTCACAGATGCGGTACAACTCATCTAGTGGAATGATTTCTTCGTGAGCCGCGATTTGAAGCACAGGGTCAGCAGATGTGTACACAATAATTGCTCCAGTTTCCATGTGCTCTTTCCCAAGTTCGTCTAAAATTTCTGTTCCACTTGCAGGTTTGTTCCCAAGTACTTTGCGGCCTGTCTTTTCTTCAAGTTGCGTAATCAACTCTTGTGGGAATCCGTTTGGATACACTTTAAATGGTTGATCTACGTGAAGGCCCATGATCTCCCAGTGACCTGTCATCGTGTCTTTTCCAACAGATGCTTCTTGCATTTTTCCGTAATGTGCGAGTGGTTGTGAGACCGCTTCCACACCAGGAATCGTTTCGATGTTCCCTAGGCCTAACTTTTGAAGGTTTGGAAGGTGAAGTCCTCCTACTGCTTCTGCTGTATGAACGAGTGTATTCGACCCTTCATCACCAAAAGCTTTTGCGTCTGGAGCTTCTCCAATTCCGACTGAATCCATTACGATAACATGTGCTCGTTTGAATGAATATGACATCAAAATCCCTCACTTTATATGGTATACGGTAATAGTAGCATCTTTTATGGAAAAAATACACGTCAGACCTCTTACAAATTAAGCACGTGGATGAAATTCATTGTAGACCTCTTTTAATCGCTTCTTGCCAATGTGCGTGTAAATCTGAGTTGTCGAAATGTCCGAGTGCCCAAGCATCTCCTGAACGGCGCGTAAATCTGCACCATTCTCAATCAAATGTGTCGCAAATGTATGACGTAACAAATGAGGCGTTATTTCTTTTGTCAGTCCCGCACGTTGCGCATGTTGTTTCAGCAGTTTTGCAATCCCTTGTCTTGTCAGTCGCTTTCCAGCTTGATTGATGAAAAGTGCCTTCTCATCTCCTCCTGGCTTGAATAGTCTACCCCTTGCTGATTCTAGATAACGTGTGATAAGTCGAATCGATGTTTGATTAAGTGGGATGATTCGTTCTTTATGTCCTTTCCCTGTAACTCGAACAAAACCCATCGATAACTGAACGTCCTCTTGATCAAGTTGCGTGCACTCGGATATTCGCATTCCTGTCGCGTACAACAATTCGATGAGGGCATAATCACGCATCCCTTGTGGCTTCTCTTTTGAAATGGCACTGGTGAGCTGATCGACTTCATCAATCGTTAGGAACTTTGGCAACACGCTGTCAAACTGGGGATGTTCGATTTGATACGACGGATCATGGTCTGTTACGCGCTCTCTTAGTAAAAATTGATGAAATGAGCGAAGTGCTGCGACTTTGCGCGCTATTGTACGCGCAGATTTCCCTTCCAGCTTTTGGCTACGCAAGTGGTGTGAAATGTCTTCTTTTGAAACATTTTGGAATGATTTGATGTTCAGTTGCTCGAGCTGCTGTATGTAAGCGGATAGGTCTGTACGGTAGGCAACAAGAGTATTGTCCGAAACTTGTTTTTCTATCCGTAAAAAATGTAGGTAATCTTCAAGTGCTTCTTTCAAGACATTCACCTTTTTCATAGTAGGATTAGTGGTTTTTAGTGGTTGATGCGGGTAATTAGTTTCCATACTATCATTACGGGCGCTAATTCGGCTTTTACGAGCGTTAAAGGAGTCAATCGGGTCGCCAAATGAGCAGTTACGGGCGTTAATTGACTTCACATGGTCCTTGAAGCGCATTGTCCAAAGACCTTGATTTCGTAAGGTCTTACTAGTAAGATTTTGTGACTTTAACAATCGACAAGAGGAGGTAGTGAGTTCCTTTTTTCGACTCTGAATAAAATCAAGTTCCGAACGCCAGAAACACACTCCAGAATCTGTCGCACCCGCAAATGCTGAAAAGCGCCTTCACGGCCACGCCAGATTTCCTCGGAGTTTCTAGAGTGGCGTTCTACACATCTAATAATAAAAAAAGGATAGCACAAGTAGGCTATCCTCTTCGACTTTGACGTCATTGATTATTTTGAATGGCAGCGATGACAAATACCATGGAACGTCAAGCGATGATCTTTAATCTGAAAATTAAAGCGCGACTCCACGATTTGTTCGACATCCCCTAATAAGTCTTCTTGAATTTCATCGACGGCTCCACACTCCATACATACTAAATGATGATGGAAATGAGCAGCGCCCTCTTGTCGTAAATCATAACGGGAAACTCCATCTCCGAATTGGATTTTGTCGACGACATTTAATTCATTGAGAAGCTCGAGCGTCCGGTAAACTGTTGCAAGTCCGATATCTTTAGACTTGTCTCGTACCAATAAGAAAACGTCTTCTGCACTTAAATGTGCTTCTTCATTCTCAAGTAGAACACGTACAGTTGATTCTCGTTGCGGCGTCAGTTTATAGCCGGCGCCGGACAATTGTTTTTTGATTCGATCGATTCGGCCTTCCATACGACGCCTCCTAACATGAGACTAGTATACCAAATGACATTTTCAAGTGACAAGTGTAACTTCTTAGAATGCTTATTTTTTTATAATTATTCTAATTAAAAGGTGGCCACTGCGAACTGCCATGTCCGATTAGAACGGCCACAGTCAATAGACGCCAACCAATTGCTCGCGAGTAAAAGAGAAGCCAGAAAACAGCTACCTAAACTTGAGACTACAAACATTGTCCACCACTGGAGCAGCACATGCTGCATACACTCCCCCCTCTTGAGACAATGTATGCATCGTGCATGAAAAACTAGAACCTATGGAGTCGCCACCACTGAATCGCAAAAGCAGTCTTGGCATCGTATATCTTCTCATCTTGAATCCATTTTTCTGCTCCCGCAAGAGAACATTCATGAATCTCCACAAACTCATCTTCATCAAGTTGGCGATTTTCTGTAACTTTCTTTAATCCTTGTGCTACATAAATATGGATGATTTCATCTGCGAAACCGGGTGAGGTCGCAAAACTTTGAACAAAATGCAGGTCGGACGCTGTATAGCCTGTTTCTTCCTCAAGCTCTCGAAACGCAGTTTCCTTCGGATCTTCTCCTTGCTCGATTTTCCCTGCTGGAATTTCAACGAGTGTTCGTTCAAGGGCTTTGCGGTACTGCTCGACCAAAACAATTTTGTGGTCTTGGGTAATGGCAATGACCGCCACCGCACCTGGATGTTTTACGAGCTCTCGCTTCGATGGTTTACCATTCGGTAGCACAACATCGTCAACAGATAAAGAAATCACACGACCGGAATAAATCGGTGTCGTGTTTGTCGTTTTTTCTTCAAAGTTTGTCATCGTCTCGCTCCTGTTCTTTGTATAATTTCTACTCTCATTGTACCATTATGGAAAGGAGGAGAGCAGATGAAACATGTACAACTTGGAAATAGTTCACTTTCACTATCTGAATTATCTCTTGGAGGGATGACCCTTCCAAAAGATCAGGCGTCAACTGATAAAATCATTCATACTGCACTTGATGCAGGTATTAATTGGATTGATACAGCAGACTTGTATGAACAAGGAGCGAACGAAGAACGTATAGGAAAAAGTATAGTTGGAAGACGATCAGATGTTTTACTTTCTACAAAAGTCGGAAATCGATTTGAAGAAGGAAAAGAAGGCTGGACTTGGGATCCTAATCCAAAATGGATTGAAGAAGCAATTCATCACTCTCTAAAACGGTTGAACACGGATGTGATCGATTTGTATCAACTTCACGGGGGAACAAAAGAAGATGACTGGGACGCTATCATCGAAACATTTGAGAAACTCCAAGATAAGGGTTTGATTCGCCATTACGGGATTTCATCAATCCGACCAAATGTGATTTATCCGTACTTTGAAAAGTCACGCGCTGTCAGTGTGATGATGCAATATTCCGGTTTAGATCGACGACCGGAAAGTGTATTTCCATTTTTGGAACAACACGAAATCGGAGTACTTGTCCGGGGTGGCCAAGCTAAGGGTCTTTTAACAGATGCCGCACTCGAAAAGTTAGAAAAAATCTCTTCATTTGGGAGTTATACAGAAGAGGATCTTCCTACTATTGTTAAACAGTTGGCCCATGATATTCCAAACTTAGGTGCTGTAAGCCTGCACCATATTTTGAAGCAATCAGCAGTTAGTTCTGTTGTTATCGGAACGAGTAAGCTCAATCAGTTGCAAGACACATTAAAAAATTATTATCATTCTGTTACAGATGATGAAATTGCAACATACGTGGCGCTCACAAAGCCTGAGAAATACAAAGAGCATGTCGACTGATCGACATGCTCTTTTTTTAAAACTTTGACCCTTTATCGCCGTACTGCTCTAGAAGTTCTTCAAAGCTCATATTCTTTTCACGTTGTTTCTTCTCAAACAATTTACGTGCATGCCCTTCTTCTTCTTTCTTCTTTTGTTCTTCTGACAGAGCCGTCTTAGCCGCTTGAAGCTTTGAGAAAACATCTTCTGAAAGTTGGTCTTTTAATGTGAGAGAATCATCTTGCTTCTCAACTTGACGGTGATTTTGAGTATGCTTTTTCTTCTTTTTCACGTATTACTCACCTCGGGAAACGATGGTTGCTACGCCTTGTCCTCCACCGATACATAATGTTGCAAGACCAGTCTTCGCATCACGCTTTTTCATCTCATGAAGAAGTGTGACAAATATACGTGTCCCACTGGCACCGATTGGGTGACCAAGAGCAATAGCGCCACCGTTTACATTCAATTTTTCTGCATCAAATTTCAATTCGCGATCTACAGCAAGCGCTTGTGCTGCGAAGGCTTCATTTGCTTCGACTAAATCCATGTCTGCAACTGTCAATCCAGACTTCTTCATTACTTTCGCAACCGCTTCTACTGGTCCAATACCCATGATAGATGGGTCAACACCTGCTGATGCGTTCGCCACAACCGTTGCTAAAATTGGCACGCCTAACTCAAGTGCTTTTTCTTTGGACATCACCACTACAGCAGCTGCCCCGTCATTAATACCTGAAGCATTTCCTGCCGTGACAGAGCCGTCTTTTTTGAATGCCGGACGAAGTTTGCCAAGTTTTTCTGCAGTCGATCCATGTTTCGGGTATTCATCTACATTGAATACGATTGGGTCCCCTTTGCGTTGTGGAATTTCTACTGCCACGATTTCTTCTTCGAACTTTCCTGCTTCAATTGCAGCAGTCGCACGTTGTTGTGAGCGCGCTGCAAATTCGTCTTGTTCTTCACGAGTTAAACCGTAGTTTGCACAAAGGTTTTCTGCTGTAACACCCATATGATAGTCGTTAAATGCACACCATAGACCGTCTGAAATCATACTATCGACTGCTTGTTGGTTCCCCATGCGATAACCGTCTCGAGCACCCATTAACAGGTATGGCGCTTGGCTCATGTTTTCCATTCCGCCTGCTACAACAATTTCTGCATCCCCAGCTTTAATAGCTTGCGTCGCTAAATGAATTGTTTTCAAACCTGATCCACACACTTTATTGATAGTCATGGCTGGCACTTGTTGCGGAAGGCCCGCTAAAATCGAGGCTTGACGTGCCGGGTTTTGTCCAAGTCCTGCTTGAAGCACATTCCCCATAATCACTTCATCCACTTGGTCTTTTGAGATTCCCGCACGTGTTAGTGCCTCTTCAATAACGAGTGCCCCTAGCTTTGTAGCCGGCACATCTTTCAATGCTCCTTGGAAAGAGCCAATTGCTGTTCGGACAGCGCTTACAATTACAACTTCAGTAGACATCCCAATTCCTCCTTGTCATCCCTTGCGACCTGTCCCCACTTATGCGTAAACTACTAGTAAGGGGGATTGATACCATGATTAGTTTACCAAATAAAGTGACAATTATCGAGGTCGGGCCACGGGATGGCTTACAAAATGAGAAGAAAAATGTAGCAACGGAGCATAAACTTAGGTATATAAAAGGGCTTCAAAAAGCAGGGGTCAAAGAAATGGAACTTACTTCATTTGTATCGCCAAAATGGGTTCCACAAATGGCCGATGCGGCTGATATAATGGCATCCGTTGAAAAAACCGGGCGCCAATTCGTGTTGACCCCAAATGCACGAGGAATGGAAAATGCCATAGCCGCTGGCGCAGAGCATGTGGCAGTTTTTGTCGGGGTTTCCTCGACGTTTAATCAGAAAAATATAAATAAAACTACTGATCAAGCCGTTGAACAGTTAGCGGAACCGATTCAACAGTTGCTTTCAAAGGGAATCTTTGTACGCGCTTGTATTTCGACTGCCTTTTATTGCCCTTATGAAGGAAAACAGGCCATTGAAGATGTCATACATCTGTGTCGCACTTTTGTTGAAATGGGCGTTCAAGAATTAAGCGTCGCTGATACGATCGGTAAGGCATCGCCACTTGAGAGCTATACCCTGTTCTCATTACTCAAAGACCAATTTCCAAACACACTGATTACTGCCCATTTTCATGATACAGAAAAAATGGCGCTTGCTAATATATTTGCTGCCATGCAAGCAGGTGTGGACCGGTTTGATAGTTCTGCCGGTGGGTTAGGTGGGTGTCCATTTGCTCCAGGAGCGACCGGTAATGTAGCGACGGAGCAAGTCGTGCATATGCTGCACAGAATGTCGATCGAAACAGGTATTGATGAGAACGTGTTACAACAAACAATTAAAGAAATCCGACCGTATGTGTCAATGTAAGCAGTTGTGGGTACAGTGAGATATAACGAATAGCGGAGATGATGGAGATGAAAAAGAGGGTCATCATTTGGACAAGTCTTGTCACGAGTCTCATCACGGCATTAACAACATTGATTGGATTTGTAGCGACAAATCGACTGATGTATATCAAACAAAAAGAACCGGATTTTGTATTAAACCGGGAGATTTCAGAAAAACGATTAGATCAATCTTGGTATGATGCCATAAAGAAAGAAGAAGTCTGGATTGAAAGTAAAAATGGGTATCAATTAAAATCGATCTTTATTCGACCGCATGATACGAAGAATTACGTGATCATATGCCACGGTGTCACCGAGAACAAAGTCAATTCATTGCGCTTTGTGCGTATGTTCGAACGTCTTGGATACAACAGTGTCATTTACGATCATAGGCGTCATGGTGATTCGGGAGGTAAGACGACAAGTTTTGGACATTATGAAAAAATGGATTTAGAAGCTGTTGTGGATGCGCTACGCGATCGCGTAGGTGAAGGTGGTGTCATCGGCATTCACGGAGAATCAATGGGGGCTGCAACGACACTTTTATACGCCGGTTCCATTCGAGATGATGCGGATTTTTACATTTCAGACTGTGCATTTTCTGATTTTGAACGTCAAGTGCATCATGTTATGATGCAAACAACGCCGATTCGGTCGATGTTTACAGTTCGTGTCGCGAATCTTTTCATGAAACTACGTGAAGGCTACACATTCCGTCTCGTATCTCCAATTGACGTCGTCGATAAAATTGAAAAACCTGTACTTTTTATCCATTCTAAACCGGATGACTTCATTCTTCCGGAGATGACTCAAGAGCTGTATGACAAAAAAATTGGCGCAAAAGAACTCAAATTTTTCGATAAAGGCGCTCATGCTAAATCTTTCAATGAAAACCCTGAAGAGTATGAACAAACCGTGTTAGATTTCTTAGTGAAATACGACTTATATACAAACGAAAAGCAGCTCAATTGAGCTGCTTTTTACTTTTGTTTACCTGGTTTAGTTTGTACGCGGTTCATTTGCGCCATCATTTGTTTGACTTGCTTCTCAGATGGTTTGCGTCCCATTTGGGCCATCATCATGCGAAGCATTTGTTCATTGATCGGCGGATTATCTTTTAGATATTTCATCATATATTGACGTGCTGCAAAGAATCCTCCAACAAGACCGAGAATAAGAGCAACGATAATCAACGTAATCGCAAGTGCTAAGTTCATGTATGTCATCCTCCTTTGCTGGCTTATCGACGTGTCTCAGACACCATTCACTAGTATACTACATGTTTCCTCAAATTGACTAGAGCTTGAAAAAAATAGAGCACCCTTTTTCGGATGCTCTACAAAACTCTTATAGTTTTAGGAAGCGGTCTGCAACATTTTGTGCTGTGAAACCAAACTCTTCCATGATTTTCTCACCAGGAGCACTTGCACCAAAGCGGTCGATTGCAAGTACATCTCCGTCAAAGCCAACATATTTATGCCAACCAAGAGATGCACCCATCTCGATTGCAAGACGTTTCGTGATGGAGCGTGGAAGAACAGATTCTTTGTATTCTGCATCTTGTTTTTCGAATAGATCCCAAGATGGCATAGAAACTACAGAAACTTCAACACCTTGCTCTTTTAAAACTTTTTGCGCTTCTACTGCAAGACTTACTTCAGAACCAGTTGCAAGTAAAAGACCTGTCGGGTTCTCTCCAGCAGATACCACGTATCCACCTTTTGCAACACCTTCAGCTGCCCCCGAAACCGTTCCTTCAAGTACAGGTAGGTTTTGACGAGATAAAACAAGAAGTGTTGGCGTATCCTTTGATTCCACTGCAAGTTTCCATGCTTCTTGCGTTTCAACTGCGTCTGCAGGACGAAGGATTGAAAGACCCGGCATTGCACGAAGTGATGCTAACTGCTCAACTGGCTCATGGGTTGGGCCATCTTCCCCTACTGCGATTGAATCGTGTGTGAATACATATGTTACAGGTAGGTTCATGAGTGCAGATAGACGGATTGCTGGTCGCACGTAGTCACTGAAGACGAAGAAAGTTCCGCCGAACACAGTTAGTCCACCGTGAAGTGCCATACCGTTTAGTGCAGCACCCATCGCAAATTCCCGTACTCCGAACCAAATGTTTTTGCCTTCGTAAGAATCTGCTGAGAAGTCACCGCCACCTTTAATTGTCGTTTTATTTGAACCTGCTAAGTCTGCACTGCCCCCAAAGAATGACGGAAGGTTTTTTGCAATCGCATTGATTGCGTCACCAGAAGCAGAACGAGTCGCTACAGAAGTGCCTACTTCATACGTTGGTTTTGCAGAATCCCAGTCGATTGAGAATGTTCCATCAATTGCTTGCTTCAACTGGCTTGCAAGGTCCGCGTTTTGCGCTTCAAATTGTGTGAACAAGTCGTTCCACTTCGCTTCTTCTTCTGCACCAAGTTTGTCAGTAGCCTCTTTGAAAGTTGCATAAACTGTATCGTCCACATAGAAGTCTTCTTCGAATGTCCACTTGTATGCTTCTTTCACTAGTTTCGTCTCATCAGCGCCCATTGGAGCTCCGTGAGCATCCGCCTTACCGGAACGGTTTGGTGAACCAAATCCAATGACTGTTTTCACTTCGATAAGTGTTGGACGGTCTGATGTCTTAGCTTCTGCGATTGCGCGATCGATTGCGTCTACATCGTTTCCGTCTTCTACGAAAATATAGTTCCAGTTGTAAGACTCAAAACGCTTTTGAACTGATTCTGAGAAAGATTTATCTAAATCTCCATCAAGTGAGATGTCATTACTATCATAAAGAACAACCAATTTGTTTAATTTCAAATGACCTGCAAGTGAAATAGCTTCAGCTGCAACACCTTCCATTAAATCTCCGTCTCCACATAACGCGTATGTGTAGTGATCAACGATATCATGTGTCGTATTATACGTCGCAGAAAGATGCGCTTCTGCCATTGCCATACCGACTGCCATACCAATTCCTTGACCAAGTGGTCCTGTCGTTGCTTCTACTCCTGCTGTGTGACCGTACTCTGGATGGCCAGGTGTCTTAGAATCCCACTGACGGAAGTTTTTAATTTCTTCCATCGGAAGATCATAGCCACTTAAGTGAAGCAGGCTATATAAAAGCATTGATCCGTGACCTGCGGATAGTACAAAACGGTCGCGGTTAAACCAGTTCGGGTTTTGTGGGTTATGGCGTAAGTGACGTGTCCACAATGTATAAGCCATTGGAGCAGCTCCCATTGGTAAACCTGGGTGACCTGAATTGGCTTTATCAATTGCATCGATGGATAATGTACGGATCGTATTGATTGCTAGTAAATCTTTTTCTGCTTGCATGAACGACATCCTCTCAAATTTGATTACTCTCTTAGTTTAGTCAACCTCGTGCCATCTAGCAACTACTTCTATTAATTGAGGTGGTTATTCTCTTTTGCTTGCTTTACCTTATCGGGCGTTACATCATTGCCTTCCGGATCCACAATTTTCACATTTTCAATTGTTTTTCGCATTGTGGAGCGGAAAGTCTCAAGATACTCTTTACGAAGAGATGATTGTTCTTTTGCTTCCACTTCAGTAAGCTTTTGCTTCTTAGATTTATTAGAAAGTTCGCTTATACGTGCGAGTTTTTCAGGACTTAACATTGTTCTACCTCCTTGCTTTCTACTACACGATAGGAGAAATTCATTAAAAGTGCAAGAAAAAAGGCATTCCAGCGCGGAATACCTAGGCTTGTTGTTTATATTCTTTGTAACGTCTATGGACAGTAGCTTTACTGATGGAGTGTCCAAGAGCAGATAAGGTTGTACTGATCTCTTCATAGGTGAGACCAGCAACACGAAGACGCACGATTTCTTCGATGGGTACTTCAATACGTTCTCGCCCTAGTAGATTGCCTCTTGATTTTAAGTTGCGCTCTGGTTGATAGCCGTTTTGTACAGCTCGTTTCATTCCTCTTCGAATCTTTGCATTGTGAATTTTGCGTTGGTATTCTTCTACAACTGATAAGATACCAAGGACCATAGTATCGGTTTCCGAGAGAGCAAGAGCACCGTCCTCACGTGCTGTTAAAATTTGCACATTTTCTTTTTCCAGCAAATGCAGGATTGCCATGCGTGCATGTCCACGTCCAAGCCGTGTCTCATCTTGAATTAGTAAATAATCCACGTCCTCTTCTTTAATTGTTGTAAGAAGGTCTAAGAGTCCTTCACGATCGACATCATAACCGCTCTCTTGATCGCTGTATTCTGCCAAGACGTGTAAATCGTGACTCGCTGCTAATGCATGGAGTTCTTCGGATTGACGAACAAGTGACGTTTCTTGTGCTTCTTTATCTGTACTGACACGACTATAAATAACTGCTTGTTTTGTTATCATTGTTCTGTCCCCGCTAACTGCGTTGGTTCTCCTAAGTAATTGAATTGTTCAGTTGATGGAATTGTAAGAGTTTGCCCAACGTGAATTTTGCTATCTGTCATAAAGTTCAACTTCATAACTTGATCAATCCAATGGAGTCGTTCGTCTTTTTCCACGTAGCTCTCTGCTAAAGTCCATAGAGAGTCACCTTGTGAGATGACAATTTCGTTCGTTCCTGTAGTTTGATTTTTAAAATGAAGTGATGTGAAAGTAAAAAGTATAATGAGTACAAGACATGTAGTATAAACAATCGACAATTTGTTTTTCAAGATAATTCACTCCTTAAGAATGTATGTTCGTATATGTATACTCATCATAATACGAACACACGTTTCTTGTCAAACCATTTTAGAACCTATGTTTGCATTTCATTGGTTCAAATGCTATACTTTAGATATGAAATAATGATCGTGACTTGGAGGGGAACCCTAATGAGAAAGGCTTCAAAAAGACAAGAAGATATACTCGCTTTTATAAAAGAAGAAGTACGAAAAAAAGGCTATCCGCCTTCCGTAAGAGAAATTGGTGAAGCTGTCGGTTTGGCTTCGAGTTCTACAGTTCATGGTCATCTTGCGCGTTTAGAAAGCAAAGGCTTGATTCGCAGAGATCCTACAAAACCACGTGCAATTGAAATTTTAGAAGAATTAGATGTAACAGATATTTCACCCGCTTCTGTTGTTCAAGTACCTTTAATCGGGAAAGTAACAGCAGGACAACCAATTACAGCTATCGAGAACATTGAGGAGTTCTTCCCTCTTCCGACGACATTTGGTACGATTGATGACCACTTGTTCATGCTTGAGATCATGGGAGATAGTATGATTGAAGCCGGAATTTTAAATGGAGATTATGTTGTCGTGAAGCAACAAAATTCTGCAAACAATGGGGATATTGTAGTAGCGATGACAGAAGAAGATGAAGCGACTGTAAAGCGGTTCTTTAAAGAGAAAAATTATTTTAGACTCCAACCTGAAAATTCATCACTTGAACCAATTATTGTGGATCAAGTAAGCATTTTAGGTAAAGTTGTCGGTGTATATCGCCATATTCATTAAAAAGACTTCGCTGGGTTTCTGTCCAGCGAAGTTTTTTTATTCTATCAATCTATTCCATTTATTACCTCCACAATTAAAAAACCTTCGCTGAAATTGCTTCCAACGAAGGTTTTGACTCTATTAATACATCTTCAAGTATTGCTCGCGTTCCCAAGGGTGTACTGTTGTACGGAACATATCCCACTCGATTTCTTTCGCTTCCACGAAGTTGTGGTAGATGTGCTCACCAAGACCTTGAATAACAGTTTCGTTCTTAGAAAGTTCTTTAAGCGCTGATTGAAGAGTTCCAGGAAGATTTGCGATTCCTACTTCTTCACGCTCTTTTTCATTCATGTTGTAAATATTACGGTCCACTGCAGGTGGTGGTGTCAATTTGTTCTTGATACCATCAAGACCTGCTTGCAAGATTACAGCCATTGCAAGGTATGGGTTTGCAGCTGGATCCACAGAACGCACCTCAATACGCGTACTCAAACCACGTGATGAAGGGATACGAATTAATGGACTACGGTTTTGACCAGACCATGCTACATAAACTGGTGCTTCGTAACCTGGTACTAGACGCTTGTATGAGTTGACAGTTGGGTTAGTGATAGCTGTGAAACCTTGTACGTGTTTCAAAACTCCAGCCATAAACTGCATTGCTGTCTCACTTAACTGCATATCTGCATTTTCATCAAAGAATGCGTTCTCTTTGCCATTGAACAATGACAAGTTAAAGTGCATCCCTGAACCATTCACACCGAACAATGGTTTTGGCATAAATGTTGCGTGCAAACCGTGTTTACGTGCAATAGTCTTAACAACCAATTTGAATGTTTGAATGTTGTCACATGCTTCTACAGCATTTGCATATTTGAAGTCGATTTCATGTTGCCCTGGTGCTACTTCGTGGTGAGATGCTTCAATTTCAAAGCCCATATCTTCTAATTCTAATACGATATCACGACGACAGTTTTCACCTAGATCCATTGGTGCAAGGTCAAAATAACCACCGTGGTCATTCAATTCTAGCGTTGGTTCACCTTTTTCATCTAATTTGAATAAGAAGAACTCAGGCTCAGGCCCTAAGTTGAATGATGTGAATCCTAGCTCTTCCATCTCTTTTAAAACACGTTTCAAGTTGTTACGTGGGTCACCTTCAAATGGAGAACCATCTGGACGGTTGATGTCACAAATCAGGCGAGCTACTTTCCCTTTACCAGTAATCCATGGGAACACTACCCATGTGTCTAGATCAGGAACTAGGTACATATCAGATTCTTCGATACGCACAAATCCTTCGATGGAAGAACCGTCAAACATCATTTTATTATCGAGTGCTTTGTCTAGCTGACTCACAGGAATTTCAACATTCTTGATTGTCCCTAAGATGTCTGTGAACTGAAGTCGGATGTACCGAACGTCATGCTCTTTTACTAGATTCTTAATATCTTCTTTTGTGTACTTACCCATTTTTTCACTCTCCTATTTATTAATAAGATTTGCCATTGTTAAAAAACCGTGACAAATCGCCTTGCCTTAAAGAGACACGCTGATTCAGTTGCGATTTCTTCAGCTCTTCTTTGACAATTGAGCGAAGTTCTACATCCGAGATCTTATGTATGGAGGTAGCAGCTGGTTGCTTTTTCATCTCAAAAATCTGTTTGATTCCTGCAATATTCACTCCACTAGCAAGTAAATCTTTGATTTCAAGAAGCGTATCAATATCATCTAATGAAAACATGCGTTGCTTCCCCTCTGTACGAGAAGGATAAATCAATTCATTTTCTTCATAATACCGAATTTGTCGAGCCGTCAAGCCTGTCAATTGCATCACGATGTTCATCGACAGTATGGGCATCGATCGTCTCCACTGCTTTTCCATGCTGCACCTCCTCTCTTCATCTAAAAATAGTATATGTCATGTTAACTTACATGTCAACAACATGTTAGCTAATCTGACATAAAAAATTAAAGTGAGAAGAGAGCCCGTATAACCGCAAGTTTAATATGTTCATATGTCAGTCCACCCTGCACATAAGCTGTATAAGGGGGGCGAATTGGACCATCTGCTGTCAGTTCAATACTCGACCCTTGAATAAATGTTCCAGCCGCCATAATGACGTCGTCTTCATACCCAGGCATATATGCTGGAATTGGAGCGAACTTCGCGTTAATTGGAGAAGACGCTTGGATTTGCTGACAGAACTTTATCATTTCGTCAGGCGTAGTGAAAATAACGGATTGAATTAGATCCGTGCGCTTTTCAGTAGAAGCTGGTGAAGCTGTAAATCCTTTATTCTCCAGTGCAGCTGCTGTAAAGTAAGCCCCTTTTACTGCTTGCAGGACGATATGTGGTGCCATAAAAAATCCTTGATACATATCCTGCAGCGCATATAGGGATGCTCCTGCCTCTCCCCCTATACCCGGAGATGTCATGCGAAATGCACATTTTTCAACAATTTCTTTTTTTCCTGCGATATACCCACCAATTTTCGCAAGACCTCCACCAGGATTTTTAATGAGAGATCCTGCCATATAATCTGCACCCACTTCTGTTGGCTCTAACTCTTCAACAAACTCCCCGTAACAGTTATCTACAAAAATGATGGTATGCGGACTATAGGTTTTAATGAAAGTGACCATCTCTTTGATTTGTGCAATCGTGAATGAAGGGCGGTTCGCGTAGCCTCGAGAACGCTGAATCGCCATTACTTTTGGTGAAGAGCTACACGCCGCTTTCACGGATTCCCAATCAATTCCCAGTCCACCCACAAGATCAATATGGCGATAGCGAATACCGAAATCTTTCAATGAACCAGTATCTACTTCTCCCCCATCGACGATTGATGCTAATGTATCGTACGGTTTACCGGTAATATAGATGAGCTCATCTCCAGGACGTAAAATGCCAAAGAGTGCAATGGTAATGGCATGTGTACCCGAAATGATTTGCGGGCGGACCAAGGCTGCCTCTGCTCTAAATACATCCGCATAGACAGCTTCTAGGGTGTCACGTCCTTCGTCGTCATATCCATACCCAAATGAAGGCGTGAGATGATGTTCACTCACTGAATGGTTCCAAAACGCATGCAAAACTTTTTGTTGGTTGTAAAAAGCGATACGCTCTGCTTCTTTTTGTTGTGGGGCAATCTCTTTCTCGATTTGTTCAATGTAGTCTAGTTGTTGTGGTAATAAAAAGTGTGTCATACTTATTTCCTTTCCTACTGAAAAGAAAGCCCGCCTCCGCTAGAGGACGAGCTCTCCATTAATTTGATGTTAAATTTAATTCTACGCGCTTACTTGGAGCAAATGTTGAAATCGCATGTTTATAAATCAAGTGCTGTTTCCCATCCGACTCAAGTAATACGGTGAAGTTGTCATACGATTTGATTAACCCCTTCAGTTGAAAACCGTTTAGTAAAAATACAGTCACAAACACTTCATTTTTACGCAACTGATTCAAAAACGTATCTTGCATATTTACATTCGCCATTAGAATCTCCCCTTTGTCCTCGTCTCTACCTACTTATTCGCTAATTCCTCGTTATTTTCCTTCAAAAACTTTTGGCAATCTAGTTCGATCTGAGTGATGTCCTTTTCAGGGTGATACCAGTTGACAGGCAATTTATTCCGGAAGTAGGTCAACTGCCGCTTTGCATAACGTCGAGTGTTTTGTTGAATCGTTTCCACTAAAAGTTGGCGGGGCCAGTTACCATCTATGGCTTCGATGACTTCCTTATACCCAATCGCTTTGAACGACTGCGCCTCTTTCGGTACATATGAAAGTAATTGCTTTACTTCCTCTAGTAGCCCTTGTTTTATCATCACTTCTACACGGTAATTGATCCGATCATAAAGTTCTTGTCGGTCACGGTTTAATCCGATGATGTAAAAATCATAATAGGGTTCATTGCCCGTATCTTGTTGCTGTTCTTTTTGTGTAATACCAGCACTCATGACACGCTCCAATGCACGAATGACACGCTGTTTGTTTTGATAAGAGATGGTAGTAGCTGCTTCTGGGTCAAGTGTGTCTAACTTGTTCCATAATGCGATAGCATCTTCACTTTCCAACTTTTCACGTAATTCCATATCTTGTGGTGATGAATTAAAGCGGAAGTCATAGAGAATAGATTGGATGTACATACCTGTTCCCCCAACAATGAGAGGGACTTTTCCTCTTGCTGCGATCTCTTGTATTTTCTTTCTTACGATGGATTGATAGTCAGCAACTGAAAAAGCTTCATCTGGTTCTCTTATGGAGAGTAAGTGATGTGGAATACCTTCCATTTCCTCTTCAGAAATCTTTGCCGTTCCAATCGTCAATCCTTTATAAACTTGAAGCGCATCCCCATTGATGATTTCAGCGTTAATTGCTTTTGCAAGGGCAATACTTGTTGCCGTCTTCCCAACGGCCGTCGGTCCTATCAGTACTACTACTTTTTGTTTCATTTACAACCATCCTAAAATTTGATCAACGACCGTTTGACGCCCTTTACCATTTAAAATTTCATGGCGCTGCCCTTCAATCAAGACAAGTTTGACATCTTCACTACCTGCTTTTTGAAAACTTAGAGCAACTTTACGAACACCTTTCCCGTAATCCCCCACTGGATCATCTGTACCTGCAATCAGTAACACAGGAAGACTCTTTCTCATACGTGCAAGCTGGTCTGTCGCGTGAATCGTTTTTAATCCTTGTAATAAGTCTTGATATAGCTTATTCGTGGGTACAAAACCACAATACGGGTCAGCGAGGTAATCTCTCACTACTTCAGCATCAGTAGATAACCAATCCGACTCCGTCTCTGCATCTTCTATACCTTTATTGTAATTTCCAAAGGTTAACTTATTCATAAGTGTCCCCGGCTGTGTTGCACCTTCCCCGCGGGCCTTGAAAGTTGCAAGACGCGCTCCAAAAGCTCCAAGAAGTCCTGGGTCTCCTCCAGTGCCAATCAAAACAAGTTTATCAACGACAGCCGGATACTTTTGAACATATCTACGAGCGAGAAATGACCCCATACTATGGCCGACCAAGAAAATTGCACGTGACGGATAATCGAGGAGATGGTGCTGTATCAACTCATTTACGTCATCCACCACGCGCTCAAACCCATTTTCTTCCGCAAAATAACCAAGGCGGCCCGCACGTTCTCCAGTTTGGCCATGCCCCCGGTGATCGGGAACAAGTACATGATAGCCTTTGTCATTCAATTCACCAGCAAACTGCTCATAACGAGCCGAATGTTCTGCTAAACCATGTAACACGACGACTGTTGTAGTCGCGTCTTCAACAGGATAGTCGCGTACGAAAAGTTTTGACTGATCGGTCATCTCCATCCACTTTGTCGTCATACTCCAGTCCCCTTTGCTTCTTCTATGCGTTGTTTCAACTCGTCTTCTCCTGCTTGCTTTTGTTCATCGGAGAGTTGTAACTCCTGCGCTAGGATTGCACTTACCTCTTTCCACGTATACTCAACTCGGGCGATATCAAAATAAAGATAACCTGTTCTACGGATGAAGAAATCACTTAAATTCGTTACCATTTCGTTTTGAATCGTATAGTAAAGTAAGATACGATCTTTCAAACTAAGTGTTGGTGTTTCCCAGCTCTGAACATATGGAATATAACCGATTGCCACTTCACTATTTTTGCCTAAAAACGTCACGACGTTTTTAGCTTCAGAGAGTGACAAACCATAATAAATGAGTTGTTTTGAACGCTCATAAACATATTCATCAAAGTCGAGCAGTCCAAAATCACCACCGGATAACGGAAGCTGCTTAGTTGGTGACGATGGGATCTCGCGGGAGTAATTTCCTTTGATTGTATCAATCACATCTTCTGCCATCTTCCGGTACCCCGTCAATTTACCACCTGCAATCGTAACGAGCCCTGTGCTCGACACCCAGATTTCATCTTTTCGAGAGATTTCAGAAGCGGATTTGCCATCTTCTGAGATCAATGGTCGGACGCCAGCCCATGTGGATTCTACGTCCTCTCTTTTTAAATGGATGGAAGGGAAAAGTTGATTCGAAGCATCTACTAAATATGTGATTTCTTCTTCAGTCGCTATAGGATTAAGTGGATCTGCATCGTAAAACGTATCTGTTGTTCCGACATACGTCTTACCATCTCTTGGAATTGCAAAAATCATACGACCATCGGGTACATCAAAATACATCGCTTGCTGGAGTGGGAAGCGCTTTTGATCGACCACGATATGAACTCCTTTGGTAAGTTGAAGATGTTTATTATTTTCAAGACGATCTTTCCCACGCACTTCATCTACCCACGGACCTGCAGCATTGATGACAGTCGTCGTATGGATATCGAGTTGGTCACCCGATAGCATATCTTTCGCGCGCACACCGATTATTTTTTCATTTTGATAGATGAAGTTTTCGGCTTTGATATAGTTTAAGCACACTGCCCCAAGTTCAATCGCCTTCTTTACTACTTCAATTGTCAATCGTGCGTCATCTGTTCGATACTCTACGTAGTAACCGCCACCTTTTAACCCTTTCGTATTAATTAAAGGTTCAAGGTCAATCACTTCTTGTTTCGAAAGCATTTCACGTCGTTCGTCCTTTTTCACACCTGCTAAATAGTCATACACTTTCAGTCCTAAAGAAGTAGAAAGCGGTCCGAAGTTGCCTTTTTTATAAAATGGCAACATCATCCATTCTGGCGTTGTGACATGTTTTGCATTTTGATAAACAATATCTCGCTCTTTGCCCACTTCACTTACCATTTGAACTTCAAATTGTTTTAAATAACGGAGTCCACCATGAACAAGTTTCGTTGAACGTGAAGAAGTACCGGAAGCAAAGTCCTGCATTTCAATCAAGCCAACTGTTAGTCCTCGTGAAATAGCATCCAGTGCAATTCCAGCGCCAGTAATTCCGCCACCGATGACAACTACGTCAAAGTGATACGAGCCTAATGTGTCTTTTAAATATGCACGGTCTAAATACGATTTCATGAAACATCCTCTCCTTCAGTCGGTTTAAACGAGCGTGCAGCAGCAACTGCTTGTTGCCATCCTGAATACAATGTTTTTCGCGTTTTTTCGTCCATTTTTGGTTCAAATGTTTTCGTCGTTTCATGTAGCTCTGATAACTCATCAAGTGAACTCCAGAAACCTACGCCAAGACCCGCTAAATAGGCTGCACCAAGTGCTGTCGTTTCGTTGAGTCCCGCTTTTTCAATCGCTGCATGTAAAATATCCGCTTGGAACTGCATTAAAAATGAATTATCCACAGCACCTCCATCCACACGAAGCGACTCGATTGACACTCCCGCTGCTTGTTCCATTGCATCTAGCACGTCTTTCGTCTGATACGCAAGGGACTCCAGTACTGCGCGTATAAAGTGTTCTTTCTCCGTCCCTCGAGTCAACCCGAAAATTGCGCCACGCGTATCCGAATCCCAGTATGGTGTACCGAGTCCTACAAATGCTGGGACGACGTATACCCCATCCGTTGACGCAACACGCGCTGCATAGGCTTCGGAATCCGATGCCTTGCGAAGCATACGCAAACCATCTCTGAGCCACTGGATAGCCGATCCTGCGACAAATACGCTTCCTTCAAGTGCGTAATGAACTTTCCCATCTATTCCCCAAGCAATTGTTGTGAGGAGTCCATCATCTGAAGTTACTGCTTCTTCGCCAGTGTTGAGTAACATAAAGCATCCTGTGCCATACGTGTTTTTGGCCATTCCTTTTGTAAAGCATGCTTGACCGAACAAAGCTGCTTGTTGGTCCCCGGCAGCGCCTGCAATTGGCACTTCTTTCCCAAAGAATACCGACGGATCAGTCATTGCAATTTCTCCGGAACAATCGACAACTTCAGCAAGCATAGATTTTGGAATGTTAAACATCTCAAGAAGCTCGTCATCCCATTGTAAATCGTGAATGTTAAAGAGCAGTGTGCGACTAGCATTCGAATAGTCGGTGACATGCGTTTTGTTTCCGCTAAGCTTCCAGATGAGCCAGCTTTCAATTGTCCCGAATAACAATTCCCCATTTTCTGCTTGTTCGCGAGCTCCCTCTACTTCATTTAGAATCCAAGCAACTTTACTAGCAGAAAAATACGGGTCCAGTCGTAATCCAGTTTTTTCCGTCACTTGTTGTTCAAACCCTTGTTTTTTCCACTTCGAAATAATGCCATTCGTTTGTCTAGACTGCCATACGATCGCATGATAAATCGGTTTGCCGGTTTTCTTGTTCCAAACGACAGTGGTCTCGCGTTGGTTTGTTATACCAATCGCTTTCACTTGTTCCGGCTGGGCATTTGCTTCGGTAAGCACGCCTGCGATACAAGATAACACCGATCCCCAGATTTCTTGTGCATCGTGTTCGACCCAACCGGATTTCGGAAAGTGTTGCGTGAACTCTTTTTGAGCCGTATGCACAGGCTTCCCTTCTCGATTGAATAAAATCGCGCGTGAACTCGTCGTTCCTTGGTCAATTGATAAAATATAGTCCATATCCAGTCTCCTTTACATGACACGTTTGAACATTTTTTCAATCTCGTAACTTGAAAAATGAATGACGACCGGTCGACCATGCGGACAGGTATAGGGCTGTTCACAGTGTCGCAAATCCTCAAGTAATGTCGCCATCTGCTCACGTGGTAAGTAGTGATTCGCTTTAATCGATAATTTACAGCTCATCAAAATCGCTGCTTCTTCCCGTAATTTTGCTACATTTACGTGCTTTTTATCTAGCGCTGCTTGGAGCATTGTTTCGATAATCGTACGTTCTTGATTTTTCGGAAACCAAGAAGGGTATTCACGAACGACAAAGCTGGAATCTCCAAACTCTTCAACCCTAATACCCACCGACTCAAGTTCTTGTCGATTTTCTTTAATACGAAGCGCCTCATCGAGAGAAAAATGAAAGGTTAATGGGAGCAAAAGCATTTGACGCTCTTCATGATTCACTTCCCCTACTTTCGTTCGGTAAAACTCGTACTTGATTCTCTCTTGTGCCGCGTGTTGATCAACCAAATAAAATCCATCCTGCGCTTGACCGACTATATAGGTTCCATGAATCTGTCCGACGATGTCCATCTCCGGTAAAACCGGCGCAGATACGGCCTCTACACCTTCTTCTAAAACATCAAGCGACTCTTGTGCACTCTTTTCAAAAATTTGCTCTACTGTTTGTTCGATATACTCTTGGTCGACTACAGGTGGTGCACTATAGTCATAGGTTTTCGTCGTGTTTTGAAAAAAAGAGGTTTGAGTCGAAGGAGCTGGCTTTTCTTTTGGAACCGTCATTTTTGGGATATCTTGCTTCCCACGTAGTACTTCACGAAGTGTTTTTGTCACAAACAATTCGAGTTCTTTTTCCTTACTAATGCGAATCTGATGTTTCGCCGGATGCACGTTCACATCGGAAAGTAACGGATCTAACGTGATGGAAAGTAAAGTAATCGGATAACGACCAATTGGTAAAAACGTGTGGTATGCCTCTTCGATTGCACGATTTAACCCGAAGTGCTTGATCCATCTACCATTCACAAAAATCGTTAAATAGTTTTTTGATGCCCGAGTCACGGTCGGTTGTGACGTTAAACCCGTAATTTTGAAGTCTTCATTTTCAGCTTCAAACGCTATCATTTGCTTTACTGTACCCGTTCCGTATATAGACGCTGCCACTTGTTGAAGATTGCCACGTCCAGACGTCTGAAGAAGCGTTTGTCCATTGTGAATCAGAGTAAAGGCAATAGATGGATAGCTTAGGGCCAATTTATTGATCAAGTCGATTGAGTGACCTAGTTCAGTTTGTATCGATTTCACATGCTTCAAACGAGCCGGTGTATTATAAAAGAGCTGTTCGACACGGATGATTGTTCCTTTGCGTAGTGGTCCGTCTTGCACATTTATAGACCGACCACCTTCCATTGTCAATTGCGTGCCAGAGCCCTCTCCTGTTGAGGTTTGCATCCAGATTTTAGAGACCGCTGCAATACTTGCAAGTGCCTCTCCCCGGAATCCAAGCGAACGAATACGAAACAATTCATGTTCAGTCAATAGTTTAGACGTGGCATGCCGAGAAAATGCTAACTCCGCATCTTCTCGGTCCATTCCGTCCCCGTTGTCAGTGACTTCGATTTTTTGTAGGCCTGCTTCAACCAATTCTATTTGAATCGATGTGCTCCCTGCATCAATCGCATTTTCTACAAGTTCTTTCACAACACTGGAAGGACGCTCGACGACTTCTCCAGCTGCTATCTTATTGGATAACAGTTCATCCATTACTTTTATTTTCGTCACAGGTCCCTCACTCCTCTACAGATTGTTTGAGTGTGTGTAATAAATTCAGCGCTTGGAGTGGCGTAATATCCATCACGTCTAGTTTTCGCAGTTGAACCACAACGTCATGTTCTTTTAGTTTTGGCTCACTTGTCGCAGTGAAATCAAATAAGGATAATTGACGGTCTTCTTGTTCTTCATAATCCGATAACAACTGTTGCGCTCGTTCAATTATAGCTATTGGAAGTTCCGCTAATTCTGCGACATGAATGCCATAACTTTTATCGGCGGCACCGTCTTTCACTTTGTGTTGGAACACTACTTTTTTATCTTGTTCTGTCGCAGCTACATGCACATTTTTAAGGCGTGGCAACTGCCCTTCTAGCTCTGTAAGTTCATGGTAGTGTGTGGAGAAAAGGGTATTTGCTCCAATCTTATCGTGGATGTATTCCATCATTGCTTGCGCTAAGCTCATTCCATCATAAGTGGAGGTTCCCCGGCCAATCTCATCAAATAACAGCAAACTATTTTTTGTGGCACCGACAATTGCATTTTTTGATTCAACCATTTCTAACATAAACGTACTTTGTCCGCCTGCAAGATCATCAGCAGCCCCTATTCGCGTAAAGATTTTATCTGTAATCGGTAGGAGTGCATAAGATGCAGGAACAAACGACCCCATTTGCGCCATAATGATGGTGATGGCAACCTGACGCATATACGTACTTTTACCCGACATGTTCGGTCCAGTAATCAATAACATATTTTTCTCGTTCGTCAACACACAGTCGTTTGCGACATAGTGGTGGTTGTTCATCATTTTTTCCACAACGGGATGTCGTCCATCTCGAATTTCCATTTTCGTATCCGATTCAAATGTAGGGCGTGTCAATTGATAGTAGTTTGCACATGTCGCGAAAGATTGCAGGACGTCTAATTCACTTAGAGCATCAGCAAGCTGCTGAAGGACAGATATATGTTGTTTAATGTCATCCCGCACTTTTTCGAATAGTTCTGTTTCAAGAACTAATGCTTTTTCTTGTGCGGTTAGAATCATTGTCTCTTTTTCCTTCAATTCTTCGGTTATGAAGCGTTCAGCATTTGCAAGTGTCTGCTTTC
The DNA here is from genome assembly GCF_016909155.1 of Chryseomicrobium aureum. Classification (GTDB taxonomy): domain Bacteria; phylum Bacillota; class Bacilli; order Bacillales_A; family Planococcaceae; genus Chryseomicrobium; species Chryseomicrobium aureum. The sequence goes on along the minus strand of NZ_JAFBFG010000001.1, from coordinate 339,501 downwards.
GAACGTATCGTGCTTCATCTGCAAGATGAACCATCGATTTCGTTAACTCGATGTAATAACCAAAAATCCGGTTGTACCCAATCTTTAAGTTTTTGACTCCCGTCAACTCACGTTCGCGTTGCTCGAGTTCAGCTAACCAGTCTTTTCCGTTAGTAGCGAGATAGCGGAATTCATCGAGCTGTTGTGAAAATTGCTCGCGAATTACGCCTCCGTCCTTTAATGCAAGAGGGGGTGAATCGGCAATCGCCCTCTCCAAAAGCTCTCGACATTCAACCGGATCTGAAAGTTGGTGTCCCAATTGTTGTAAATGTGAATTTGTAGATTCGGATAAAATCTCTCTCAAAACGGGTACTTGTTGTAAGGTTTTTCTCAACTGCGCAGCATCTTTTCCGTTCAATGTACCGAAACTCACTTTTCCTAAAAGTCGTTCCATGTCATAAACCGTAGTTAATGCTTCTTTCACTTCCTCATGCACCATAAAATCATCTAAAAATGCTTCCACTTTGTCTAAACGTTTTTCAATGCCTGCCTGATTCGCAAGTGGCTGATGTACCCACTGCTTGAGCTTACGTGATCCCATTGCTGTCTTTGTCTCATCAAGTAACCATGCGAGCGTTCCTTTTTGATCACCCGAGCGGATAGATTGAACAAGCTCAAGATTTCGTTTTGAAGCACTATCAATGGATAAAAATGCCGTTTCCTCGTAATGCTGAAACGTTTGGAGGTGAGTAAGCGTTCGTTTTTGTGTTGCATGAAGATAAGAAAGTAATAATTTACTTGCTTCATGAGATAAATCGCTATACCCGGACAATTCATCGGGAGTATGTATAGTCAAGTGAACATCGTATAGCTCACTAAGCTCTTCTACGAGCAATGCATCTTGTTCAAGGAGAACTAGCTCTTTTATGTTCAATTCATTGGCTTTTGCAAATAACGCTCTATGGTTCTCACGAATGCTCGTAGAGTAGGCCTCACCTGTCGCCACATCTAAGTAAGCGAGTTGTATTGGAGAACCTAGCAGTGCAGCTCCGACATAATGATTCGTAGCAGAAGAAATCGACTTACCTTCAAATAATGTTCCCGGCGTGATTACTTGAACTACTTCGCGCTTAACGATTCCTTTTGTAAACTTCGGATTTTCGACTTGTTCACAAATCGCGACACGGTGTCCCTTACTGACAAGCGTTTCGATGTATCCTGTTGCAGAGTGATAGGGAACTCCACACATCGGAATCCGTTCTTTTGCGCCAGCATCCTTGCCCGTCAGTGTGATTTCTAAAATAGATGCGGCTTGTTTCGCATCTTCAAAAAAAAGTTCGTAAAAGTCGCCCAATCGGAAAAATAGAAATTCATTTGGGTACTGTTTTTTTATTGATAAATATTGTTGCATCATTGGAGTATATGTCATCTGAAATCCGTCCTTCTCTTCGATCAATGTAGTGTAAGTATAGCAGACTTTTTGCGAGCATTAAAAAGGAACCTATCGCTAGGTTTCTTCTAAAAAGGGGATGAGCTCTCATCGTGGTGTGGGTGATGGGAACTATTCCTTTGTAATGAATGGCTTCCGCATGTACAGCTGTTTTTTTAGAACCACCAAATGCATCGAACTGGCCAACTACTTCAACGCTATCTGACACTTTTTTAACTTGGTAATGATGGTTCACAATCCAGCAGCCGAGAATCCGGTTAGAGCGCTGTGGGAGTGAGATGACAGATTTGTTTTCAATCTTCTTTTTACCATGTCCGATGATCGCCTTAGTAATATTGTGGCGAGAGTTTTTCAAACACATGCCTCCTCCACACACTCTATGCATAGAAAAACAAAAACGTGCATCTCAAATTTGAGATGCACGTAATTTTAGGCTTGTGCTGGTTTCGTTCCGAATTTATCTTTTGTAACAAATTGAATTGCAAGAAGGATGATAAACATCACTAAACCGATTGTATCGGATAATCCTTCTGGATAGATTAACAGTAGTCCTGCAATTCCCGCAAGGATACGCTCATACCAGAATACTTTGCGATACCAGAATCCGATGATTGCTGCACCAATTGCAATCATTCCAGAAATAGCTGTAAATAGAACCCATGCAATTTCTAATAACGTCGTATCAATCATCAACAATTGTGGCGAGAAGATGATCATGTACGGAATGATGAACGCGGCAATGGCGAGCTTCGAAGCATTGACCCCAGTTCGAATCGGATCTCCACCGGACACACCCGATGCGGCAAAAGCAGCAAGGGCAACTGGTGGCGTGATATCTGCTACAATCCCGAAATAGAATACGAAAAAGTGAGCAGATAATGCAATAACTAATGGTACAGCTGCACCTGCTGGCTCATCAAGCATTAACAACGTGATGATTGCTGGTGCCGCTATTGTCGATGTGATGACATAGTTCGCTGTAGTTGGTGAACCCATCCCTAGGATGATCGAAGCAATCATTGTAAAGAATAATGTTAATAAAATGCTTCCACCTGCAGCGGTAATTAAACCATTTGCAAGTCCTAATCCTAAACCAGTTTTCACAACTACACCAACGATAATACCAGCTGCAGCTGTTGCGGCTGCAACAGCAAGTGCAGTACGTGCACCATCTACCATCGCATCAATAATGTCTTTGAAGCTCATACGTGTTGATTTATCAAGCGCACTCAAGACGATTGCAATCACAATCCCCCAAAGAGCGGCTTGCATCGTTGGTACTCCGACAAATAGCATGATAATAATCGCTAAGATCGGACCTAATAGATATAACTTCTTTAGAACTTCTTTGCGATCAGGCATTTGATCATCTGGTAAGCCTTCTAGACCTACTCGTTTTGCTTCAAAATGCGTCATGATCCAAATTCCTGTGAAGTATAAAATCGCTGGAATCGCTGCGGCTTTTGCAATTTCCCAATACGTGATTCCGTTCCCAATAAATTCAACCATTAAGAAGGCAGCAGCACCCATAATTGGTGGCATGATTTGTCCACCTGTTGAGGCTGCAGCTTCTACACCACCGGCAAATTCTTTGCGGTAGCCGAGCTTTTTCATCATAGGGATTGTATAAGAACCGGATGTTACTACATTCGCTACAGAAGATCCTGAAATCGTACCTTGAAGGGCACTTGAGAAAATCGCAACTTTAGCAGGTCCTCCCGTTAATTTACCAGCGAATGAAACTGCTAAATCGTTGAAATACTGACCTACTCCCGTTTTTACAAGGAAAGCCCCAAATAGCAAGAATACGAAGATAAAGGTTGCAGATACACTTAATGGTGTACCTAAAATTCCATCTGTCGTAAAGAACATTAATTGAACAATACTTTCAATTGACTGCCCACGGTGAGCTAAGAAGCCAGGGAAGTACGGTCCAAAGAATGCATAAACAAGGAACACACTAGCAATGATTGTAATCGGTAAACCTACTGCACGTCTTGCCGCTTCAAGTGTCAATAGAATTGCAAGCACCCCAATAACAAAGTCAGCAGTTTGAAGATTTCCAACACGTAATACTAAATCGTCAATAAATAATGGCCAATACAATCCAACTACAACCGCTAAGAGCGCAAGTATGTAATCGTACCAAGGTACAGTCGATTTGACAGCCCATTTTTTTCGCGCTGGGAATAGTAGAAAGATTAATGCCAAAGCAAAGCCTAAGTGGACTGAGCGTTGTATGTAGGCAGTGAATTGCCCATTGATTGCTGTGTACAATTGGAACAAAGTAAAAGCGAGCAACGCAAAATACACGATTCTTCGCATAAGCCCTTGATGATCACGTGTATTAGATTCTGGATCATATTTAGCAAGTATGGCTTTTTGTTCTTCTTCAGAAAGTTGTTCTACGTCTTGATTGTCTAGTTTCTGTTTATTTTCTTCCATCAACCTTTTCTCCTTTCCAAAGATCTGCAATAGAAATCTCTACCGCTTCGATACGATAAGAACGACCAGTTGGTAATTCCGCCTTCAAATCGTGGATTGTATTATCGTACCGTACTTCAAGTTTTTTGTGAATGGATGAATTATACAGAGTGAAAGAGTCTGTATACGTGTCTTCTGAAGTCAACACCCATTTGCCATCTACAAACTCGAATGTTTGATTCTCTTCAGCATCCCCTGGCATGCCGACTGCCAAGTCTTCGTAAATCATTTGAAGAAATTGCAACCTTCCATCTTGCGTTATTGTATACGTCTCTGTGACATCTGATAAATGAATCGAATGCGTAAATGTCATCGCAAACTCTCGTTCCTCCGACAAAGCAATATAATATACGGAAGGTTCATTGGTACGCGTCTCAGTGAATACAAGAACTTGTTGGGTCGGAATGAAGGTGATAACTAAGAGAAACAGACCGATGATTAAACTGAATATACCTTTCAACATATACCCATACCCTTCAGGGTTATAAGCCCAAATCAATAAAATTTCGAGTTTCGGCTTATAGCCTTTTCATAAGGATAAAAAAGCAATGGTCGAAACCACTGCTTTTTATAGTAGTTGATTATTGCTCGTCGAAGTAACGTTGTGCACCTGGGTGAATATCAATTCCAATACCATCTAATGCTGTTTCAGAACTGATTTGTGAACCTTTAGCATGTGTGATTTGATCTGTGTTACCATAGATGGCAGCTGTGATCTCATACACTAAATCTTCAGGTAGTTCATTAGAAACTGCAAGCATCGCAAGTACTGAAACTGTTGGAACATCTTCCGTTAAACCGTACGTGCCTGAAGGAACCATATCTTCTGCGTAGTATGGATATTTTTCAATCAGTTCAGCAGCCTTATCAGCTTCAACTGGAACGATTGTAACATCTGCTACTGCATTTAGAGCTTCAACAGCACCAGTTGGTGTTCCTGAAGTGATGAATGCCGCATCAATCTGACCAGCTTGTAAGCTTTCTTGAGACTCACCGAAGTCTAGTGCTTGTGCATCGACATCATCCATTGTCATCCCATGGATTTCAAGGATTTGCTCTGCATTTGCGTAAGTTCCTGAACCAGGAGCTCCTACAGATACTTTTTTACCACGTAGATCTTCAACTGATGTAATCCCCGTATTCTCAAGAGTTACAATTTGGATAGTCTCAGGATAAAGTGCACCAATTGCTGAGATATCTGTAATTGCATCCCCTTCAAACATGAACGTACCTTCTGTTGCATAAAACGCAACATCTGTCTGAACGAATGCGATTTCAGCATCACCGTTCTTAAGTGCAGTCATGTTTGCTGCTGAAGCTTGAGAAACCTCTGCAGTTGTCTGGATACCTGTTTCTTCAGTAACTAAGTTTGCGAATGTTCCACCAAGCGGATAGTATGTACCTTGTGTTCCGCCAGTAACGATACTTAAAAATGGAAAGTCGTCTTTCGTTTTCTCGCCTGAAGATTCTCCTCCGCCATCTCCGCCTCCGCATGCTGCAAGCAATAGTGCTGAAGCTGCAAGAGTAGTTCCTAGAAACTTAAACTTTTTGTTCATTTTGTTTCCTCCCTTTTCTCGAATAGGTTTTGGACCCGCTTTCATTTTACCATAAAAAAAAGGCAGTGTGTCGAACTAACTAAGACACACTACCTAAGCAATTAAGATTCTTGAGAGGGTTGGTTCTTTTTCAGTGCTGACCCTGTAACACCTTGTAAAAGATCTCCGTCTGTAGACTCAATAATTTCATTTGTTACCTTATTAGAAATTGCGTGTGCTACAAGCTGAAGGAGGTTGTTCACTTCGCCTTGAGATTGTTTGAACTCTTGAACAATTGGAAATGCATCAATTTCTTCTTCAACTTTTGCGATTTTTGCTTCCGTCAATTTCAATGCCTTCTCTTTTTCTAAATGCTGAAAATTCACTGCTTGTTTTTGTAAGCTTTTTAAGCTTGCAATTTTTTCTCTGATTTTTTGGTTCGCATTGATTTGTGCTTCTGCACGTTTGAAAAACTCAACTTCTTCAGTCTGTGCAATCATCGTTGCTATTTCATGCGCTTTTTCGATAATGTCTTGCTTTGTATATTGACTCATACGAGTTCCACCTTTTCTGTGTTTGCCAGTTCTACGAATTCGCCAGTGAGTGACCACGTTTTCGCATCTGTAATTTTAACAAGGACAAGCTTTCCAATCAACTCTTTTGGTCCTGTAAAGTTGACGAGTTTATGTTTTCGTGTGTACCCAGCAAGTACATCTGCATTCTTTTTGCTTTCCCCTTCAACCAACACCTCGACGATTTCATCTTGATGTTTTACCATTGCTTGTGCGGAAAGTTCGTTCACTACAGCATTCAAACGCTGTAGACGATCTTTTTTCACATCCATCGGTACGTTGTCTTGCATCTTTGCCGCTGGAGTTCCGTCACGCGGGGAATAAATGTACGTATAAGCCAGTTCGAATCCTACTTCTTTGTATAAAGAGAGTGTTTCTTCAAACTGTTCTTCTGTCTCATTTGGGAATCCTACAATTATGTCTGTCGATAAGGACAGATTTGGAATACGTTCTTTCATACGACGAACAAGATCTAAATACTGCTCGCGTGTATATTTACGAGCCATAATTTTCAAAACATCGGATGAACCCGATTGTACCGGTAAATGAATATGCTCTACTAAATTTCCACCTTGCGCTAAAACGTCAATTAAATGGTCATCAAAGTCACGCGGATGACTTGTAGTAAAACGTATACGTGGAATATCAATCTTGTGTAGATCATTCATCAAATGCCCAAGACGATACGTGCCGTCTTCAAAGTCTTTTCCGTACGCATTCACATTCTGGCCGAGCAACGTAATTTCTTTATACCCTGCAGCGGCTAGCTCGCGCACTTCTTGGATGATATCTGCCGGACGACGACTCCGCTCTTTACCACGCGTGTAAGGCACAATGCAATATGTACAGAATTTGTCGCATCCGTACATAATATTTACCCAAGCTTTGATTTGACCTTTTCGTTCACGTGGAAGGTTTTCGATAACGTCACCTTCTTTTGACCATACTTCAACTACCATTTCTTTTGAAAGATAGGCTTCATTCAAAATTTGAGGTAACCGATGGATGTTGTGTGTACCAAAAATCATATCTACTTGATCATATGTTTTCAAAATTTTAGAGACGACGGCTTCTTCTTGAGACATACAACCACATACACCGATTAATACATCTGGATTTCTTCGTTTCAAGCTCTTTAAGTGACCGAGTTCCCCAAACACTTTATTTTCTGCATTCTCTCGAATTGCACAGGTGTTCAATAAAATGACGTTTGCATCTTCGACTGTATCAGTCGGCATATATCCAAGACTTAAAAACAATCCGGCCATGACCTCTGTATCATGCTCATTCATCTGACAGCCGTATGTACGTATATAGAACTTGCGATTCTGTCCCATTCCTTTAAAACGCTCTTCAATTGTGAAATCGGAATGGTAACTGATGGATTCTTTCCCACGCTTTTTTGCGTCTTTTAATGAAGGTGGTTGATAGAAAGATTGAAAATACTGGCTGTAGTCTTTTTCTGGTTTTTGTGCAGGTTTGATTTGTGCGCTTTGTAATCTCGATTCTTCGTTCATCGCACCGAATCCCCTTTCATTCAGTTTCATCCTTTCATTATAGCGAATATTCTTTAGACTGCCTACAAAGTTCACAGCTTTGTGCAATTCAAATGCACTAAAAAAATCAGTATTTCTAACTCACCACTTGCGAGAGAAATACTGATTAGATTCTAGTTATAACTATTTTTATCGCTTTATGAAATCGAGTTGCGAACCTTAAAGTTGAGTGTAGTGCAGGGGTTGACTCCAGTGGGATCAAAGTCGGAACGTGAGACCCCGCAGGAGTGTGCGACGAGAAGGCTCACGCCGCGCCCACGGAAAGCAGCCCCGGAACCGGAACTCAACCTCTTGGATAAAGTATCGTTCTCCACATCTACTTATAAAAATTCTGCTTGAAGTGCTTCAAATTGCTCGCGGCTCATCGTTAAATTTTCCTCAACTAATGGCGTTTGTGCATAATCTGTTAAGCGCTCTTGATAAGAAGCTGTTTCTTTGTCTTGATAAATAATTCCCGTTACAAGACCTTCAGTTTCCATCACAACTTGCATCGCTTGCTCACGGTTCGTGTTGTCATAATCTTCACGCTCAGACAACTTCACTAAGTTCTCTTTGAACCAGTCATACGTATTAATTTTATTGTAAGTAACACATGGGCTGAAAACATTAATGAATGCAAAACCTTTGTGTTGAATTCCCGCTTCAATAATCGCTGTCAACTCTTTAATATCAGAAGAGAATCCTTGCGCGACAAATGTTGCGCCAGCAGATAACGCCATTTCCATCGGTTTAAGTGAAGGCTCGATTGCTCCACCTGGAGTCGATTTCGTTTTGAAGCCCGCTGCAGACCGTGGTGATGTTTGTCCTTTTGTTAAACCGTAGATCTGGTTGTCCATTACGACATACGTCAAGTCGATATTTCGTCGAATCGAGTGAACTGTATGGCCCATTCCAATTGCAAATCCATCACCGTCGCCGCCTGAAGCGATAACGTGCAAATCACGGTTTGCCATTTTCAATCCTTGTGCGATTGGAAGTGCGCGGCCATGAATCCCGTGGAACCCGTACGAGTTAATGTACCCTGAAATACGACCTGAACAACCGATTCCTGATACAACTGCTAATTCATGAGGTTCAATACCGACATTTGCAGCTGCACGTTGAATTGCAGCTTGTACAGAAAAGTCCCCACAACCTGGACACCAGTTTGGTTTTACATTATTTCGAAAATCTTTAAATGTCGCCATTTAGAGCATCTCCTTTACTTGATTCTCAAGTTGACGTGGCAAGAAAGGTGTTCCGTCATAACGAAGCACGTTGTGAATCTTGTCATGCCCCCCTACATTCATTTTCACAATAGATGCAAGTTGACCTGTCGCATTATTTTCAACTACTAAAACTTTTTTCGCTGACTGCATAAGTGTTTGCATCTCTTGTGCAGGGAATGGATGAATCAAACGAATATGCGCATGGTTTGTGCGGATACCTTGTGCGTTTAGAGAACTTTGAAGTTCTTCAAGGACACCGCGCGTCGAGTTAAATCCTACTAATAAAACGTCTGCTTCTTCATGCGGTGCATTCGAGTAAATCGGTTGATCAAACTGGACAGATTTCATCTTTTTCATGCGCTTATCCATTTGATGCTGTCGATTGCCTGCTGCTTCTGACGGCTTCCCAGTCTCATCGTGCTCCACACCCGTTACGTGGTGAATCGCATTTTTCATCCCTGGTAAGACACGTGGTGAGATACCATCCTCTGTGATTTCAAAGCGTTTGAAATACGATTTGTCCTCGTTTTCAGGAATCTCTTCACCCGACAATAGTTTGCCTCGTGTTACAGTGATTGCGTCATAATCAAATGGCTCTACCGTCTGTTTTCCAAGTGATAATTGTAAGTCTGACAGAATGATAACTGGACATTGCAATTCTTCTGCAATATTAAATGCTTGGATTGTATCGTAAAATGCTTCTTTCCCTGTACTTGGAGCAAGCACTACTTTTGGTATATCGCCGTGTGTTCCAAAAATCATCTGCATCAAGTCCGATTGTTCTTGTTTCGTTGGAAGGCCTGTTGAAGGACCACCACGTTGTGTGTCAACGATTACAAGTGGTTGCTCTGTCATACCTGACAGACCGATCGCTTCCATCATTAAAGATAGGCCAGGACCCGCAGACGCTGTAAACGCACGTACACCCCCATAGTTCGATCCGATTGCCATTGTTGCTGCGGCAATTTCATCTTCTGTTTGAATGACAGTTCCACCAAACAATGGCAACTTTTTAATTAAATACTCCATGATTTCAGAAGCTGGCGTGATTGGATATGCAGCCATAAAGCGAACCCCCGCTGCAAGTGCGCCGAGTGCGATGGCGTCATTGCCGATCATATAGAGTCGGCGTTGACCGTCCGCTGCTTGTAAAGCGTAACTTCCCGCTTTTTCTGGTGTCATTTCAACGAGCTTTGCATATCCTTGCTCAATTGCTAACATGTTTTTCGCAACGACCTCTTCTCCTTTTTTCGAGAAGATTTCTTTTACGACCGCTTCAAACACAGCGACATCTAACTTTAAAAGTGCTGCTGACGCGCCAATCGCTACCATGTTTTTCATCAAAGACGTTCCAAGTTCAGAAGCAATTTCTGTAAATGGAATGGCGATGACAGGAGCCTTTGAGTCTTCTGGTTGTTCAGGTGAAAACTTAGCATCTGCTAAGATAATGCCTGACTCTGTTAATTCTTTATAGTTCAAATCAATAGTCTCTTGATCAAATGCAATGAGTATATCTAAATCGTCTGCAATCGTGCGAACTTCTGTAGGACGTACAGTAATTTTATTATTCGTATGTCCACCTTTAATTCGTGATGAGAAGTGACGGTAACCATATAAATAGTACCCAAGGCGGTTCATCGCCATTGAGAAAATCTCGCCGGTACTTTCGATCCCTTCACCTTGTTGCCCTCCAACTTTCCATGCGAGCTGCTGCAACATGTTAATCTCTCCTTATTGTATACGTTTCGAATCCTACATTAGTTTATCATGAAGAATTTGATTCCTCTATGTATTGCAATTGAAAATCAGCAATTTCAGTCTATAGGCGGATAAATCACAAGTAATTTGCCACAATCCCGTCAAAAAGCAGAGAACCGAGGCCCTCTGCTGCATCCTACTTTTTCTTTTTTTCCACAAACAGCTTCAATGCTGTGCGCTCTTGTCTACCAATCTCAATGTCCGCAAATGCTGGGCTACAATATAAATCCTGTCCACTTGGTGCTACAAACCCTCTGGCAATCGCAATAGCTTTCACAGCTTGATTTAAAGCTCCTGTTCCAACCGCCTGCATTTCGGCATAGCCTTTTTCTCGAATAACTGCGACCAGCGCACCTGCTACAAGATTTGGATTTGACCGGGATGATACTTTTAGTGAGTCCATTTCTCTTTCCTTTCCATTGAAGGCTTAGGACAGTATCCCTACTAGAGAATATGCGAAGAATTAGGGAGATAGACTAATTTGAAAAAGGCTGGTCTTCGTTAATGTAAATTCGCTCTTGATGCACTGCTTTTCCTTGCTCGTTCAGTTCTACAAAATAGCCACTGACAACTGCTCTACCTGTTTTGGGAACTTCAAAGCGTGCAGGCAAGTTAGTTTTAAACTTATAAAGCACATTTTCTTTACCCATCCCCAATACGCCATCATAAGGGCCAGTCATTCCTACATCTGTAATATACGCAGTACCTTCAGGAAGAATTCGATTGTCTGCTGTTTGAACATGAGTGTGTGTACCTACAACTACGGAAGCGCGTCCATCGAGATGCCAACCAAATGCAATTTTCTCACTTGTTGCTTCTGCGTGGAAGTCGACAAAGATATACGGACTTTTTTGTTTGGCTTCTTCTACAAGTTCATCTGCCATTTTGAACGGACAATCATGAGCTGGTAAGAATACACGGCCGTGAAGATTCATAACCGTTAATTGTTTACCATTCTTCTCGATTGTGACCATCCCTTTGCCCGGTGCTTCTTGTGAGAAGTTCGCAGGACGAATCAAATAATCTGCATCATCGATGAAATCAAAGATTTCTTTTTGATCCCATGTATGGTTACCCATTGTGATTACATCAACACCCATAAACAGTAGTTCATCATAAATCTTTTTCGTAATTCCACGACCGGCTGCTGCATTTTCTCCGTTTACAATAATAGCATCCGGTTGATATTTGCGTTTCAACCGAGGTAAATATGACTCCAGTGCATCCCGACCGATTGATCCTACAATATCCCCAATAAATAAAATTTTCATTACAATTTCCTACTCTCTAACATAAGTAAAACCATACGCAGGAATTCCTGCGTATGGTTGTTATTTTGCATATTCAACAGATCGTGTCTCTCGAATAACAGTGACCTTGATATGGCCCGGGTAGTTCAATTCTTCTTCAATACGTTTGCGTATATCGCGTGCAAGACGATGCGCAGAAATGTCATCAATAATGTCCGGTTTCACTATAATACGAATCTCTCGACCCGCTTGGACAGCAAACGATTTTTCAACACCATCATAAGACTCTGAAATTTCTTCGAGCTTTTGTAGGCGTTTAATATAGTTTTCGAGTGTTTCACTACGAGCACCTGGACGTGCAGCAGATAAAGCATCAGCTGCTGCCACTAATACCGCTATCACGGATGTTGCTTCTGTGTCGCCATGGTGAGAAGCAATACTATTAATGACGACTGGATGTTCTTTATATTTCTTTGCTAGTTCCACGCCAATTTCAACGTGACTACCTTCTACTTCATGGTCAATTGCTTTTCCGATGTCATGTAAAAGTCCAGCTCTGCGTGCAAGAGTGACGTCCTCGCCAAGTTCTGCAGCAAGTAATCCAGCTAAGAAAGCAACCTCTGTAGAGTGCTTTAATACGTTTTGCCCGTAACTTGTACGGTAACGTAGTCGGCCTAAGATTTTGATTAAGTCTGGGTGAAGGTTATGGATTCCCACATCAAATGATGTTTGTTCTCCAACTTCACGAATGTACTCATCTACTTCACGACGCGATTTGTCGACCATTTCTTCGATACGCGCTGGGTGAATGCGTCCATCTTGTACCAGTTTTTCAAGAGCGAGTCGTGCTGTTTCGCGGCGAATCGGGTCGAATCCTGATAAAATGACCGCTTCTGGCGTGTCATCAATAATTAAATCGATACCAGTTAATGTTTCAATTGTACGAATGTTTCGACCTTCACGACCAATAATACGTCCTTTCATCTCATCGTTAGGCAAATTCACAACAGATACTGTCGTTTCTGCCACGTGGTCTGCTGCAAAACGCTGCAAGGCCAGTGATAAGATTTCACGAGAGCGCTTATCGGCTTCTTCTTTCGCGCGTGTTTCAAATTCTTTTGTCATGACTGCAATATCTGTCGACAATTCGTTTTCCACTTCACGTAAGATGAGGCTGCGTGCTTCTTCTCGAGTAAGTGCAGAAATACGTTCGAGTTGAAGTTGTTGTTCTTGAACAAGCTCTTCCACTTTACTCTCTTTTTGTTCAATATGCTGTTGTCTTTCCGCCAACGCTTCTTCTTTTCGTTCAAGTCCCGCTTCACGCTTGTCAAGTGTTTCATCCTTACGATCAAGGTTTTCTTCACGCTGCACAAGACGATTTTCTTGCTTTTGCAGTTCAGAACGTCGTTCACGAATGTCGGCTTCTGCTTCTGTGCGCAATGTGTGTACTTCGTCTTTTGCTTCTAGAAGTGCTTCTTTTTTAAGTGCTTCCGCTTCACGCTTTGCTTCTTCTAGAATCAGTTCAGAGGACTGTTTCGCTCCAGTGACTTTGGAATCATTAAGTTTTTTAAGATACCAATACCCAACAACGGCACCGACAAATAGACCAAGCAAAGCGGGAATGATGATTTCAATCATGCAGACACCCCCTCTTGCTATTTGTTGTTTTCAGTCGGCTGACTTCTGTCTGCCTGGTTTCGTTTTAGCATGAAAATAATAGAAAATACAAATTCATTGTATCGATATAAAAAATCACTGTCAAGTTGATGGAAAAAAGCGCTCGTCAAAAGACGAGCGCTTGCGTATTATTCTTTATCTAAAACTAATTCAAATTCTTCATCTTCCTCTTCTTCATGTGCAGCAATCGTGTATGAACTTGCAGCCATGCCAAGAGAAGCACGAATTTGAGATGCAATCGTATGCTTGATCGACTCATTTTCTTTCAAGAATTGTTTTGCATTTTCGCGACCTTGTCCTAAGCGGTCATCGTTGTATGCATACCAAGAACCACTTTTTTGAACGATATCAAGATCGGACCCCATATCGATGATTTCACCTTCTTGTGAAATCCCTTCCCCATACATAATATCAACTTCTGCTGTACGGAATGGTGGTGCTACTTTGTTTTTCACTACTTTAATTTTCGTTTTGTTCCCCATAATGTCTGTCCCTTGCTTGATTGCTTCAGCACGACGGACCTCTAGACGGATTGTGCTATAGAATTTAAGCGCACGTCCACCTGGAGTAACCTCAGGGTTTCCAAACATAACACCAACTTTTTCACGAATCTGGTTAATAAAGATTGCAATGGTATTTGATTTATTGATAGCACCTGAAAGTTTACGAAGAGCTTGAGACATAAGACGCGCTTGAAGACCTACGTGAGAATCTCCCATTTCACCTTCAATCTCAGCTTTTGGAACTAATGCGGCTACGGAGTCAATTACTAAAATATCTACTGCTCCACTGCGTACAAGTGCTTCCGCAATTTCGAGCGCTTGTTCTCCTGTATCCGGTTGAGATAGAAGCAACTCATCAATATTTACACCTAATTTTTGTGCATACACTGGGTCAAGTGCGTGCTCAGCATCGATAAATGCTGCTGTACCACCTGACGCTTGTGCTTCTGCGATAGCATGGAGAGCTACTGTTGTTTTACCTGAGCTTTCAGGGCCGTAAATTTCTACGATACGCCCACGTGGATATCCACCTACACCAAGAGCCGCATCAAGGGCTAATGAGCCACTAGAAGATGTCTGGATTTCGCGATCCGTCTTTTCTCCAAGTTTCATAACAGAACCTTTACCGAACTGTTTTTCTATTTGTTTTAAAGCCATATCAAGGGCTGCTTTACGATCTGCCAAATGAAATTCCTCCTAAGAAATCAAATGTTGTTTCTATACTTACTATACTCCTTTATTGAGAAAAATACAAGGAAAAAGCGAACGTTTATTCGTATTTCTTTACACAACTTCATTTTGGCAAATCTAAGTTTTGTAAATCAAAAACCGCAGCCTCAGCTACGGTTTTTTAACTAAATATTTGACCTGTTCTCGTTCATAATTATACGCAGAATATAGTGGATCGCAAATTTCACTGCACGGATTCGATTCGTATTACGCATTCCCGCTAAATGAAGTTCGTATGTGTGCACTTCTTCTTTATAAGTAATGCCAATCCAAACCGTCCCTGCTGGTTGTCCACCATGGCCTTCTGGTCCTGCAGCACCAGTTATACTAACGCCGATATCGGTTGCAAACTTTTCACGAACCTTTTTGGCCATCTCAGCAGCTACTTCTCGACTCACAACTGTAAATGTATCGATTGTCTCTTTATTTATGCCTAGATGCTTGATTTTAGTTTCTTCGTTGTAGACAACGACACCACCAACCAGTGCTTCAGCCATTCCAGGTATCGATGCGAGTTCAGCTTGGAACAAACCTGCTGTCATGCTCTCAGCAGCAGAAATCGTGAGATGATGTGCAATCAATGTTTGCTTTAGCTTTTGAGCCAATGAGTCATTGTTGTACCCGTACACATACTTTCCTACGCGGTTCAAAATTTCCGCTTGTACGTCTTTAATTGCACTCCAAGCCTCATCTTCAGTTGCACCAGTAGCTGTCAATCGAATCGTCACTTCACTATCCGTAGCAAGTGGAGCAATCGTTGGATTTGTTTGATTTTCAATTAAATCCAACAACTCCGTCTCTAATTCTGCCTCTCCTATTCCATAAAAACGAATGACATGGGAGAAAATGAGTTGATTATCCAATACTTGTTCTGCTAAGAGTGACTTTGCTTCAAACTGAAACATTGGTTCTAACTCTTTCGGGGGTCCTGGAAGTAAAATATAGGTATGCGTAGAAGTTCGATAAAACATCCCTGGTGCCATCCCATTATCGTTCTTCAACACTTGCGCCCCTTCAAGGACCAGTGCCTGCTGACGATTATTATCCGTCATAGGCCGTCCTCGCTTTGCAAAAAAGTCTTCAATAAATGATAACGCTTGCTGATCAATTACAAGTTTTGCATGTAAATGGTCTGCAATTGTCTGCTTTGTCAAATCATCTTTTGTAGGTCCTAGTCCACCTGAAAAAATAATCAGGTCAGCGCGACCCTCAGCAATTCGAATCGCCTCTACAAGACGCCCCTTATTGTCACCTACTACTGTGTGGAAATGAATAGTGATTCCCATCTCAGCAAGTTGCGTAGAAATAAAGCGGGCATTCGTATTCACAATCTGACCTAATAGTAATTCTGAGCCTACTGCAATAATTTCTGCGCGCATACAATACCCTCCTTACTTTGAATCAAGTAAAACACGACGATTCAGATAGAAATAATCCCATCCTGACCATACTGTAAATACTAAACAAACATATAACATGATTGTTGCGAATGGGAAGCCAATCATTTCAAAACCAATGTTCCCCAGTAATAGCGCTGAAATTGCAACAGTCTGAGTCCACATCTTAATTTTACCTAGCTGATTTGCAGCAACGACTTCTCCGCCTCCTGCTAAGATCAAGCGAAGACCTGTTACCGCAAACTCACGACTGATTATGACAATCACTACCCAAGCTGGCGCCAATTCTAATGAAACGAGAAGAATAAGTGCTGCAGACACAAGCAACTTATCCGCTAATGGATCTAAAAATTTCCCCATGTTTGTTACTAGATTATGTTTTCGCGCAATATATCCATCGATAAAGTCCGTAATCGATGCAAAAATAAAGATTAACGCGCCAATTAGATGGCCCACTGGAATGGTTGCACCTAAAAGACTGACCTCTCCAAATCCAAAGTCCACTAACATAAACACCATAAAAATAGGAATTAAAAAAATGCGAAACACTGATATTTTATTTGGTAAGTTCAATTGGCTTACTCCTTTCTTTAAGAAAACAGGCCTTGCCCTTATCGGACAAGGCGTTTACTAGTTCGTCCATGTAAAGAACAAGTTTCTTGGATTACTGCTAGTTGGATATTCAACCTGCTGATCATTAATAAAGACATTTGCTCGATCACTAAACCCTAATCGAACTCTGTAAGTTCCCTGTGCTGGAAGATCAAATGTGACTGACTCATCTGCGGCGGTATAAACACGAGCTGATTCTAACAATTCTTGTCCAGCTTCATTTTGAATCGATAACCACGAATCTCCTGTTAATTGAATTCTAACTGCTATCTCTTCATCTCCGGATAGGTCGAAATAAGAGTTCTCACCTTGTGTGCTTGTCTCAGTGATTGTGACTTGTGAGGTTTGCTCCTCCGGTTCTTGTTCTTGCTGTGACTCTTCAGTCTCTTCTTCCTCTTCATCAGATGGCGTTGTTTCTGGTTGCTGCGTTTCGATAATGATTTCGGATTCACCCACTTCATCCACTGGTGCATCTACTGGCGCTCGTTGAGAAAGTAGATAGGCAATCGCTAAAATAGCTACTACGAATAATGCGACCACTATCATTGGGAAGATTTCCATCAACCGGTTACCACCCCCACGATATGTACGACGACTTGTTGAAGCCTGAGTTGGTGCTGGTGTAGCTTTAGTCGCTACAGGTATTTCACTTTTATACGTATCAAGGATTTCATCCCCGTTTAATCCGACCGCTTCTGCATATTGGCGAACGAACGCGCGCACATAAAAAGGGCCCGGCATCGAATCATAGTTACCTTCTTCAATTCCATGCAAATAGCGCTTTTGTATTTTAGTTAATGCTTGAATATCTTCTATTGAGAGATCTCTCTCTTTTCTCGCCTGACGAAGACGAGCACCTAATTCTGACACATCATTCACCTGCCTTTTTTAAAATTCAAATCCGCCGAATCCACCAAATCCTCCAAAATCATTGTTTCCACGATTTTTTTCTAGGATTTCATATGAAATTTCTTCATCCGGTGTATGGCGTAACTCAATAATATAGTCAAAATCATCAATGGAATACTCCGAGTGTTGAACAAACATATCTGGATGTTCTACGACTTTAATCGTCTGCATCCGCATCATTTCTTTTACAAGCTGATGGTGGCGTTCATCCGATGATTTGCGGGTGACAATTCCATCTAAGATAAAGATATTTTGATTGCTGAACTCGTCTCCCATCAGTTGATTTCGGACTGTTTGTTTAATCATCGTCGAAGATAAGAAAATCCATTTTTTATTGGCACACACACTAGCAGCCACTACAGACTCTGTCTTCCCTACCCGCGGCATCCCGCGAATACCAATCAGCTTATGCCCATCCTGTTTAAATATCTCTGCCATGAAGTCAACTAGTAAACCAAGATCATCCCGAACAAAACGGAACGTCTTTCGATCATCTAAATCACGCTGTATGTAGCGACCGTGGCGCACAGCCAAACGGTCTCGTAGTTTTGGCTCACGGTATTTTGTGAGTTGGATTGTTTCCATAGTGGAGATAATGTGTTCAAAACGGTCGATGCTTGCTTTAGACTGCGCATTCAATAGCATGCCGCGGCGCCCCTGATCCACACCGTTAATTGTCACAATTGTAATTCGAAGCATTCCTAGAAGCGACGCAATGTCTCCAAGAAGCCCCGGTCTGTTGATTTGGATTTCATATTCAAAAAACCACTCTGTTGACATTGTCATCTCTCCATTTCTACTCTCAGTTATCCAATTAGATTCCATCCACCATCAATAGCAAAGGATTGTCCAGTAATAAAACTACTGGCATCAGACACCAAAAAGCTAACTCCATATGCTACCTCTTCAGCAGTACCTTTACGCTTAAGGGGAATCTGAGCTATGGATACTTGCTCATCTTCCTCAGTTAAATGCTCGTGAATGGAACTGTTGATATACCCTGCTGCTATCATATTGACTCGAATCGGGATCGCTGCCCACTCTCTTGCTATGCTCTTCATAAGCCCTATTTGTGCTGCCTTAGCAGCACTGTAGCTCACTTCCCAAGCCGCTCCTTTTTCTCCAAAAATCGAGCCAATCAGTACAACCGAGCCACCCTTTAATTTTGGGTAGAGCTTCTTAAGAATTTCTTGTGGCGCAAGTAGATAGGTCGTTAGTAAATTTTGCGTTGTTACAGTCGAGGTCGCTATAAATTCTTCATAAACCGTTTGTCCATGTGCAAACACAATAGCATCCAACTCAAATAGAAAAGGAAATTCAAGCTGTTCCAATGAACTTAAATCCATTTGGAATGGTATAAAGTGTTGATGTGGATACTGACTTGTCAATTCTTGTTGCAAGAAAGTCGCCGTCTTACTGGACTGATGGTAATGAAGATAGACGCTCCATCCCTCACTCGCAAGGCGTTTTACACATGCTTGACCAATGGATCCTGTTGCACCAAATATACAGACAAATTTACTTTTTGTCATTTGAAGGCAAGATGACAAACTGCGTGTGCGCAGCTTGATTTTGTAAATGGTGATAGGCTTGTTGTAAGTCGCTCACAGTAAGCGATTCGACCACGGGCAACACTTGGAACAATTCCATCTCATTAAATTTATACCGTGTGAATTGATTGGCAATAAACTCAATTGAGTTCAATGAACGCATAAATGTACCAATTTTCCGTTTCTTTGTCCGATCAAGTTGCTCCGAGATTGAAGTGTATTCTGAAAATGGAACAGTAAGTTGTTGTTTTATACGCTCAATCAACTCCTGCGGCTTATCCGTATCTGATCCAATCATAGAGAAGCCATAGCTACTTTCCATTGAGAAATCTGCTGAATACGATTCATCAATCAGTCCGTCTTCATAAGCTTTTTCAAAGAATTCCGAAGATCTGCCAAATAAACTATCTAAAACAGTTTGCAATGCCAGCTCGTATCGCAGCATCGCATTTCCTTGAAGAGACTGTGAAGGTGCTTTAATTCCAAACAAAACTTTTGGTTGCACTACGTCCATTTTCATTTCACGGTATGCGACGGCTACATCATCCGTCTCTTCAGGGAGGATATGGACGACTTCAGGCTTATTTTTAAACTGTTTTTCCGCTTGATTGTCTTTCACCAACTGAATGAAAGATTCTGGGTCAACAGCTCCAACTGCAAACAACACCATATTAGACGGATGATAGAACGTTTCGTGACAAAGATACAAGTGATCAGCAGTGATTTCTTGTATCGATTCAATTGTACCTGCTATATCGATTTTCACAGGATGTGCGTGATACATGTTTTCAATTGTACCAAAATACAACCGCCAATCGGGCATATCATCGTACATTGTAATTTCTTGTGCAATGATTCCTTTTTCTTTGTTGACAGTCGCTTCTGTAAAATATGGAATTTGAACAAAGTCTAATAACGTCTTTGTGTGCTGCTCGACATGATCTGTTGCAGAGAATAAATAGGCGGTTCGAGTAAAGGACGTAAAAGCATTTGCAGATGCTCCCGCCTCACTGAACTTTTGAAAAACATCTCCATCCTCTTTTTCGAACATTTTATGCTCCAGAAAATGCGCAATTCCGTCTGGAACGCGGACCTCTTCTTTTCCAGGAGGAATAAAGTGATTGTCTATTGAACCATATTTTGTTGTAAACGTGACATACGACTTGGAGAATCCATTCTTCGGTAACACGTACACTTCCAATCCGTTCTCAAGTTTTTCATAATAGAGAGTCTCATTCACTTGCTCAAAGTTCAAGTTGTTCATGATGCTCCCTCCTTTGTAGTTAAAAAGAATGTATGCACTTTTGCAACTTTCTTTGCAAGTTCACTCACATCTTCTTTCGTAATTTCTGTCCATTTTTCTGCCCAGCCATCTAATGTGAAATTCGAATCAATTTCATGATACGACTCGTACACTTCGATTAAACCACGCGCAGAATCTTTAATCTCCATTAATTGGTTTTTTAACATGGATTTCGTTTGTAAAAATTCTCGGTCTGAAATGTTCCCATTTTGAATTTCAATCAACTGTTGATCAATAACCGCTTCTGCTTTTTCTTTTTCTACAGGGTCAATCCCGCTTACGGCAAATAACAATCCGTATGATGAGGCAAATGAGCTAGACGCATAATAAGCCAAACTTTCTTTCTCACGCACGTTTGTAAAAAGTTTGGAATGAGGATATCCACCAAAGACGCCGTTCAAAACTTGCATGACCGGAAACTCTTTTGATTTAGAAGTGACAGGTGTCTCATAAGCGATATGTAATTTCGCTTGTTTCATGTCCAACTTCTCAACAGTTTCTAAGTATTCCGTTGTCATAGCAGTATCGTTTGTTCTCGGAGATGTTTCTCTAGCTGAAAAAGAAAGATATTTTTTCAATACTTTCTTGTAGGTTTCAGAATTCATATCACCTACGACATAGATAGAAATCTCATCGGATTCAATCATTTTGCTGTATTCTTGTTTCACGTCCTCTAAAGTTACGTTTTCTAATAAACTTTTCTCACCCATGGCAGAGATTGATGCTGGATGATTCGGACGAATGAGTTCTAGTAAACGATGTTGTGCGTAACGAGATTTATCCTCATATAAAGAATCCACTCGAGTCATCACTTGCTTTTTTTCACGCTCAAAAATACGCTGATCGAATGTATCTTCATTAAATAGAGGTTTGAACAGAACAGCTTGAATAAGTTCAAACACATCTTCTGTCAAATTACGATCTTGTAGATACGCATCATTCACGAAGTCTGCATTCAGATACACCGTATGTTGATCCCCACGCTTCATCGTGTCGAGATAAAGTGATGTACCATACAAGTCATCTAATTTTTTTCGAAACGCAGTTGTAGTTGGTGTTAATTGATTGCTAAATTGCAACAGGTTTGAAAGCACCGTTCGTACACCAGCATTTTCAGCAGTTAGTTTTGTGGTGAACTTAATGGAAAGTGTGATCGTTTTAAATTGTTTTGTTGGCATTGTATAAAGTCGCACACCAGGTGCGAGAGTAGAAGTAGTAAACACAGAATAAAGCCCCTTTCTCTATCGTTTAGTGTACCACTATCAAGTCACTACGACTATTGTTTCGGCATGAAAAAAGGCCTCCATAGCGGAGACCTTCTTAGTATTACCGTTTTCCTTTAATATATGGCTTACCAATTGCTTTTGGTGCACTTGCTTTTCCAATAAATCCTGCTAAAGCTAGAATCGTCAGCACGTACGGTAAAATATCCAGATACACACTTGGTACTTGACTAATAAAGTCGATGGATCCACCAACGATTTTGAGCGATTGTGCAAGTCCAAAGAATAAAGCAGCTCCCATTGCACCTAGTGGATGCCATTTACCAAAAATCATAGCTGCAAGAGCCATGAATCCTTGACCATTGATTGTCGATTGAGAGAACTCATATGAAATCGTCTGTGCATAGGCAGCTCCACCAATACCTGCAAGCATACCTGAGATGACAACCGCAATATAACGCATACGGTTTACTTTTACACCCATTGTATCTGCCGCCATTGGATGTTCACCGACTGAACGAAGTCGAAGTCCAAATGGTGTTTTGTAGATAACAAACCAAGCAAGAATAGCAATCGTAATTGCCAAAATAGACGTTGCATACACATCATTAAAGAACATTGGACCGATTACAGGAATTTCGCTTAATCCCGGAATATCAAAACGAATGAATTGTTGAGAAATATAATCCGTTTGTCCTTTATCATAAATCAGTTTTACAGCAAAGATCGATAATGCTACTCCAAGCATGTTGATGGCAACCCCTGAGATTACTTGATCTGCACGGAATGTAATGGATGCAACCGCATGGAGTAGTGAGAAAATTCCTGATACGACCATGGCTGCAAGAAGCGCAAACCAAATCGTCATTCCACCAAGCTGATCGGCAAATGTTAAGTTGAATACAATCCCAACAAATGCTCCCATCACCATAAGTCCTTCTAACCCGATGTTGACAACCCCTGACTTCTCAGAGAACACACCA
Organism: Chryseomicrobium aureum; assembly: GCF_016909155.1. Classification (GTDB taxonomy): domain Bacteria; phylum Bacillota; class Bacilli; order Bacillales_A; family Planococcaceae; genus Chryseomicrobium; species Chryseomicrobium aureum. The sequence goes on along the minus strand of NZ_JAFBFG010000001.1, from coordinate 316,823 downwards.
CCGATTGCTACAAAGATAAGAGGTGCTGCATAGGCGATCGAAACGGGGATAATGAAATAAAGTGCATCTAAAAAGGCGCTCATTTATTTCGCCTCCTTTTTCTTGCCGATTTTTTCTAAGAACAAACGAATGACATACCCAGATGCTACGAAGAAAATGATGACTGCAATTACAATCGATACAATCTCTACTGGTACACCAGCTTCGTTTGGCATGTTAAGAGATCCGTATTTCAATGCACCAAATAGGGCTGCACCAAATACGACACCAAGTGGCGTGTTTGCGCCTAATAAGGCAACCGCAATTCCATCAAAACCAATTCCAGTGAATCCACCTTTAACGTTGGCATACTGGAAAGTTCCTAATGCTTCCATCGCACCTGCAAGACCAGCAAACATCCCAGCGATTACCATCGACATGATAATGTTACGGCTCACGTTCATACCTGCGTATTCTGAAGCATTTTGGTTAAATCCAACCGCTTTTAACTCAAACCCTGTTTTTGTTTTCTCTAAAATGAACCACATGACGAATACCATCGCAAGGGCAATTAGGATCCCGTAGTGTAAACGAGAGAAGTCTGTAAGTCCTTGTAAAAAAGGCGATGCTAGAGAAGCACTCTCTGCAATACGACCTGTATTGTCTCCACCATCTGAAATTGAGCGAATCAATGCGTTTGTAACAAATAGTGCAATGTAGTTCATCATAATTGTGACGATTACTTCATGAACTTGAAGTTTTGCTTTTAATAGGCCTGGAATCAATCCCCAGAACGCTCCCGCTAAAGCCGCTGCAATAAGTGCAAGTGGCAAATGCACAATTGTTGGTAGATCTGTAAATGTGACACCTACCCATGCTGCTGCAAACCATCCGACAATGAGCTGTCCTTCAACTCCAATGTTGAAAAGGCCCGTGCGGAATGCAAACGCAACTGCAAGTCCAGCTAAAATATACGGTGTAATTTGACGGATCGTCTCTCCGACGGCATACGCGTCTCCAAAAATACCTCTCCACAATGCTCCATAGCCTTCGATTGGATCATATCCACTGAAAAGCATAATAATTGCTCCTACAATAAGACCCAATACGACGGAAACAACAGGCACGAGGATGTTGATTACTCTATTCGACATGAGTTGTCTCCCCCTGTTTTGATCGTTTCTGCTTTGCTTGTCCTGCCATTAACAGACCAAGCTCTTGCTCCGTAGTTTGTTTTGGATCAAGTGTATCGATGATATAGCCGTCGTACATAACCGCGATACGATCTGAAACGTTCATGACTTCGTCCAATTCATACGATAGTAGTAATACAGCTTTACCGTTATCTCGTTGTTCAATTAAGCGTTGGTGAATGAACTCGATAGCCCCAACGTCTAGACCTCGCGTAGGAAGTGCAGCAATAAGAATTTCCGGATCACGATACACTTCCCGACCAATAATTGCTTTTTGCTGATTTCCTCCAGAAAGTGAGCGAGCTAATGCATCTTCACCTGTGGTACGCACGTCGTAATCAATAATAATTTTTTTCGCAAGTTCAGAAACTTTGTTGTAATTCATAATGCCATTTTTTGCAATTGGCTCTTTATAGTACGTTTGCAGGGCAATGTTGTGGCCAATTGGGAAATCCAAGACAAGACCATGCTTATGACGATCTTCTGGAATGTGTCCGATACCACTTTCCGTTACTTGGCGTGGCTTCAATCCTGTAATGTCCTTACCGTTAAGAGAAATCGTACCCGATTTAATTTTGCGAAGTCCTGTAATGGCTTCAATCAATTCACTCTGACCATTTCCGTCAATTCCCGCAAGTCCAAGAATTTCACCTTTTCGAACAGTGAGTGATAGGTTTTTCACTTTATCGATGCCACGGTAATCTTGTACTGATAGATCTTTAATAATAAGTGTATCTTCACCTGGAGTGGCATCTTTTTTCACTGTTTTAAATTCTACTTGGCGACCTACCATAAGAGATGCCAATTCATCAGGATTTGTTTCTGTTGTAACAACTGTTCCAATCCCTTGTCCTTTTCGGATAACTGTAACGCGATCAGACACTTCCATGATTTCTTTTAGTTTATGCGTAATTAAAATGATGGATTTTCCTTCTGCAATTAATCGTTTCATGATCTGAATCAAATCATCAATCTCTTGTGGCGTTAGAGAAGCAGTCGGCTCGTCAAAAATTAGAATTTCCGCTCCACGATAAAGCGTTTTCAAGATTTCGACACGTTGTTGCATACCGACTGAAATATCTTCAATTTTTGCATTTGGGTCAACATCAAGCCCGTACATATCAGATAGTTCTGTGATTTTTTTTGCAGCCACTTTTTTGTCTATGACGCCGCCCTTTGTCAATTCATTACCAAGAATAATATTTTCTGTTACCGTAAAGTTTTCCACTAACATAAAGTGTTGGTGAACCATCCCGATTCCCAAATCATTTGCGATATTTGGGTTTGCTATATTTACAGTCTGACCTTTTACACGGATTTCTCCGGCTTCAGGCTGATAGAGACCAAAAAGAACATTCATCAATGTGGATTTTCCGGCACCATTTTCTCCGAGAAGCGCATGGATTTCTCCCTTTTTTAATTGCAGGGTGATATTATCATTTGCTACGAAGTTCCCAAACTCTTTTCGGATGTTCAGCATCTCGATTACATACTCCACTTGTATCACTCCAATTCTACTTTCTAAATAACACATGAAAGATTTAGATGTCCTAGATCTTTCATCTATTATTTGGAATTTTAGCTAAAAAAAGAACATAAAGACCGATTAAAAAATCGGTCCTTATGATTCTTGCCGTTCAATTACTCCACTGTTTCAGGAACTGTAATTTCACCATCAATGATTTGTTGTTGGAACTCTTCGATTTGTGCCATTACATCCTCAGAGATTGCTCCACGAGAATCTGCAAGGCCAACGCCCTCTTCAGCTAAGCCATAAACTGTTTGCTCTCCACCAGGGAAGTTACCAGCTGCTGCTTCTTCAGAGATGCGGTAAACCGCTTGGTCAACACGCTTCAACATAGATGTTAAAGTTACGTTAGTATCGCCAACTGCACCCTCTTCGTATTGGTCAGAGTCAACTCCGATTACCCATACAAATGCGTCAGCATCTTTTGTTTTACGCTCTTTCGCTTCTGCGAATACTCCGTTACCCGTACCACCAGCAGCGTGGAAAATAATATCTACGCCTGAAGAGTACATGCGGTTAGCAGTTGTTTTACCAAGTGAAGCGTCATCGAATGATCCTGTGTACTGAACATCGACTTCGATTTCTGGGTCAACTGCTGCAACTCCTGCTAAAAATCCAGCTTCGAAACGCTCGATTACTGGAATTTCCATTCCACCAACGAAACCGATTTGCTTCGACTCAGACATTAAAGCTGCTGCAACTCCTGCTAGGAAAGCTCCCTCTTGCTCTTTGAAAAGAACAGATGCAACGTTTGGCTGATCAACAACAGCATCGATGATTGCTAATTGTGCATCCGGTTGCTGTACAGCGATGTCATTTACCGCTGATTCCATTAAGAAACCAATTCCAAACACGACGTCAAAGTCACGACGAACTAGGTTGTTAAGGTTTGTTACGTAGTCAGCATCTGAAGCTGATTGTAGGTAATCATAACCGCCATCGCCTTGCTCTAGGCCGTTATCTTCCCCAAACTTTTTAATACCTTCCCAAGCAGATTGGTTGAATGATTTGTCATCCACTCCACCTACGTCAGTAACCATTGCTACTGAGAAATCAGATGTTTCTTCTGTCTCTGTATCCCCACCAGTTGAACCAGTGTTGTTTTCTGTAGTTTCTTCATCAGAACCACACGCTGCAAGAAGAGTACCTGCTGCTAACATTACTGAAAGACCTAAACCGTATTTGCGTTTTGACACGTTAAAAACCCCCAAAATTAGTTTCTTATTAGTAGGAATTGACGATTACACCCGTTTACGAATTACGTGAAAGCTAAACTTATCTGCCCGAAAATAATTCTTCGAGTAGAGAACTACGCGATCTTGCTCATCGTAATGAAGCTGCTTCAACACAAGAAGTGCCGTTTCTGGCTCACAGTTTAATGTCGGTGAAGCCACATCATGGTAGCCCATTGGATCGATAAATGTCACAGCATGTGAAACGCGTAGTTCACCAGATTGTTCGAGTGCTGAGAAAAGTGACCCTTCTTGCCGGCTCAAGTAATCTTCCGGAAGGTACTTCGCTGGAACTTTATCAACACAATACACTACTGGGTCACCATCAGCGGTTCGTACACGCTCAATTGTGACGATTAAATCGTCTTCAGAACATCCAAAACGTTGAACATCTTCTTCTGTTGGAAGCGATTGCAAAGAACTTAAATAAATAACTCCAGGTTCCATACCGGCTTGCTTAATCATGGATGAAACGCTGGAAAGCTGCTCGATGCCAGATGTAAAGACAGGTTTTGAATTAATAAATGTCCCTACTCCATGGCGTCTGACAATTATGTTCTCTTCCTCGAGCAAACGAAGAGCCTCTCGCAAAGTGGCTCGGCTGACACCGAGCATTTTTGCGAGTTCGAATTCAGAGGGAAGTTTCTCCTTCTCTTTGAACACACCATTGTCGATATCTTTTTTGATACGATCAATTACCTGCAAATATAAATGTCGTTGATCAACCTTAATTGACACACACTACACCACCAATAACCAAAGAGATCAGACCTCTGATGTAAAACATTCCTACTAATCAGTCATACTATACCATTTAAAATCTTAAAAATAAATAGTTTTTTCACTTAAACCGCAAAACTTTTAATCTTTTTGTAATCATTTTGTCATACTTCTTCCATATCGTATGTCCCACGATTCATTAATACCTGACGTGGCTTAGACCCTTCGTATGGGCCAACTATCCCAGCTAATTCAAGCTGATCAATAATTCGAGCTGCACGGGAATAGCCTACACGAAAACGTCTTTGAATCATCGATACTGAAGCTGTTTGCATTTCCATTACCAGTTGTGCAGCGTCATCAAATAAATCATCGCGCTCTTCTTTTTGAACTGTTTCTTCCACTTCTGTCGGAATCATTTCTTCTACGTAGTTTGCTTTTTGTTGCTCAATTACAGCATCTACTATGCGTTCAACTTCAGAATCGGAAACAAATGCTCCTTGCACACGCACCGGTTTGGAATTTCCAGATGGGTGGAATAACATGTCCCCTCGTCCCAGTAATTTTTCTGCTCCTCCCATATCTAAAATCGTACGAGAGTCGATTGCAGAAGATACCGAGAACGCAATACGAGATGGAATATTTGCTTTGATAATACCTGTGATAACATCAACACTCGGGCGTTGTGTAGCGATAATTAAATGAATGCCGGAAGCTCGTGCCATTTGTGCAAGACGTGTAATAGAGTCTTCCACATCATTTGAAGCAACCATCATCAAGTCCGCTAACTCATCGACGAACACAACAATATAGGGAAGCTTTGCATGTTGCTCTTCATTCTCATTGTTCCAGTTCTCTACATATAGGTTGTAGCCTTCCATATTTCGTGTGCCCGTATGAGAGAACAAATCGTAGCGCCGCTCCATTTCAGAAACAATTTTTTTCAGTGCTTGTGAAGCTTTTCGCGGATCTGTTACAACAGGTGCAAGCAAATGCGGAATCCCATTGTATACATTTAATTCGACCATTTTTGGGTCAATCATCATCATTTTCACTTCATGCGGTTTTGCACGCATCATCAAACTGACAATAATCCCGTTCATACAAACACTCTTCCCAGAACCAGTAGAACCTGCCACGAGAAGGTGAGGCATTTTATTCAGTTCAGCAACAACTGCTTTTCCAGTGATATCGCGCCCGAGAGCCACAGCAAGTTTTCCAGGGTTGCCTAGTGAACTCTCTTCTAATACTTCACGTAAGCTAACCATCGCCACTTCAGAATTTGGTACTTCGATCCCAATTGCAGATTTTCCAGGAATCGGCGCTTCAATTCGAATATCACGTGCAGCAAGAGCTAGTGCTAGGTCGTCACTTAAACTAACAATGCGACTCACTTTTACTCCCACGTCAGGAAGTACTTCATATTTTGTCACAGCAGGACCAAGGTGCACTTGCGTGACTTTTGCCTTCACTCCAAAACTTAAAAATGTCTGTTCTAATTTCTTTGCGTTGGATTGAATTGCGCCAAGCTCAGAGCTTTGATCCGCATGTGGAGAAGGCGTTAATAATTCAAAACTTGGCAATAAATAATCTTCATTTTCAAGCTCTCCACCTGCAATCGTGATTTCCACATCTTTTACAGGTTCTTCTGGCTGTTTTTCCACGCTCGGTTTTGGTCGTTCATTGAAAGCCGAAATAATGGGTGCTTGTTGAGGAAGTTCTTCTATCTCTTCTTTAGTAGACAATTGCTCGTCATGCACACCAACTTGAATTGACTGCTCTGGAGTTGATTTTGGCTTTGCGTGCTGAGCCCTCTTTTTTGGTTTTTCAGATTGCGCTTGCATCCATCCTTTTACAGAATCAAAGCCTGCTACACTTGCTTGTTTTGAAAACGCAGCAAGCCATGGAATTAACGCTTTTCCAGTAATAATGATAAGTCCAATTGATAGGATAATCCAAGCGACGATCACGGCGCCAGTCGATGCAACTAAAGCACTTGCAGAAGCATACAACACACCACCTAAAAGGCCTCCTCCAAGGTTTGACGTCACTGTGTCAGAAAACAATACTGTCAGAGTTTCTTTCATAACAGAAGAATCTACAGCAAAGCCCATTTCGGTTCGTTGAGTAATCATAAAATGGTGGCTGAGCATCAAAATTCCCGTAAACACTAAAATCGAGCCACTAGTAATGCGATTTGTCCATTTTGGAAAGGTTTGCTTTACCATCATCCAAAGTGCATAGAGAATAAAGAAAAAGGGAAGTGCCATATGCCAGTTTCCAAATAACGCTTCACCCACAAAGTGAATTGCAGATCCAACAGGACCAAATTCGAACAAACCGATGACAGCGAGTCCAATTAATAAAAGACCAATCACTTCATACAACAAAGGATGCATGGGTGTTTTCTTCTTTTTTGTGGTCTTTCGTTTTGTTTGTTTTCGTGCCACTTCGCTCACCTCATTTTCATAAGTAAAAAGGGCCTCCTCCCCGGAAGGTGGAAACCCTGTACAATTTAATATTCCATAATGATCGGAATGATCATCGGGCGTCTCTTCGTTTGCTGGAAAAGATACGAGTGCAATGTATCCCGAATCTCTTGCTTGATATTCGTCCACTCAAACGATTCTTTCTCTGTATACTTTTCAACAACCGTTTTCACTTTTTGTTGCGCTTCCTGCAGTAGTTCTTCAGATTCGCGTACATACACAAATCCACGAGATAATACTTCAGGTCCACTGGCAATCTTACGCTTCTTGCGATCTAACGTCACGACGACAATGAAAATACCATCTTGCGATAATAATTTACGGTCACGAAGCACGATATTTCCAACATCTCCTACTCCTATCCCATCAATCAACACATTCCCTGCTGTAACGCGGCCACTCATGCGCACCTTGCCGTTTTTAAACTCGACAATGTCCCCTTTATCCGCAATAAAGATTTGAGACTTCGACATGCCTGTTTGTTGAGCCAGCTTTGAGTGAGCAATCAGCATACGATATTCACCTTGAACGGGAATGAAATGCTTCGGTTTTAAGAAGTTGATCATCATCTTCAAGTCTTCTTGACTACCGTGACCGGATACGTGGACATTTTTAGCAGATGTCAACACGCGTGCTCCCGCTTTTGCGATGCTATTCATCGTGTGGTACATGCTTACTTCCATACCTGGAGATGGTGTGAACGTAATCAGTACTGTATCATTTTCATTGATTTTAATTTCACGATGTTGTTTGCGCACCATTTTTTCAAGTGCTTCTAATGGTTCACCTTGTGTACCGGATACGATGATAACGAGGTTATCTTCATCAACTGAACTGATTTCTTTTAAAGGAATCAATACATCTTCTCCGACAATCATGTAGCCCAAGTCTATTGCGATCTTCATCGTCGTTTCTAAAGTACGTCCCGCAAATGCCACTTTTTTACCGGTTTCCTTAGCTTTATCTAACACTTGCTGGATACGGATAAAGTTAGACGCGTAAAGAGCTACAATAACGCGCCCTTTTGCAGCATAGAACGTGTCTGATAATTGGTTTGCAATAACGGTCTCAGACGTTGTATACCCTGGACGTTCTGCTTCTGTTGAGTCGGATAGCAACATAAATACACCTTGATCACCAAGCATTGCAAGTTTGGCTAGGTCTGGTGCGTATTTTCCTTGCGCTGACTGATCAAATTTGAATTCACTTGTGTAAACGATTGGACCTTCTGATGTATGGAACACAATCCCAAGTGTGTCTGGAATGCTGTGTGTCACATGGAAAAATGTCACGTGCGTACGACTAAAGTTCATGCGACTTGCGTTTGTTACTTCGAAAAACTTTACCGGTTGCTTTGGTTTTAAATCTTTTAAATGCGTTTTTGCAAGCGCGATTGTAAGTTTCGAACCATAAACAGGCGCTGATATTTTTTGAAGTAAGTATGCAATTGATCCAATCGCATCTTCATGACCATGTGTTAAAAAGATACCCTTTACACGATCTTTATTTTCTTCTAAATAGCTTAAATCAGGAATGACGATGTCGATCCCCAGCATTTCATTTTCCGGGAACATCAGTCCGCTGTCGACAACGAAGATTTCATCGTCAATTTCCACAACGTACATAGCCTTTCCGATTTCTCCAACTCCACCGAGTGGAATCACGCGAATTGATTCATTAACAGTTTTCAATTGATTTCCTCCTAAATAAGTACCCGCACCTTTTCACTAGTCTTCATTATAGCTTACTCGTTGCGTTTTAGAAAGTAGGGGTGAAACGAAAAAAAGACTGAGTTTCCTCAGTCTTGGATCGTGCGTGTTAATTTATTCCGGCCTTCTTCAAATTCTGCCCAAAGTGTATCAAAGTTTGCTTTCTCTTCGGCACTTAATGGAACGAGGGGTAAACGCACGTCCTCTGAAAAACCGTGCAGCTTTCCGAGTGCATATTTGACGACTGTTGGATTCGGAGATGTGAACAGCCCATCAAAAAGTGGTTGTAGAAGTTGATGATATGCTCTAGCAAGCGAATGATTTCCTTGCTCAAAAGCTTGAATCATTTCTTGCATCTCTTTGCCGACAATATGAGATGCAACAGAGACGATACCACTAGCACCAATCGCATACAACGGCAATGTCAGACCATCATCTCCACTATATACTTTGAAATCTTTTGATGATTTACGGAGTATCTGTGTAATTTGGCCAACGTCTCCACTTGCTTCTTTCATCCAGTGAATGTTTGCATGCTTACTTAATTCAGCTGTAGTGTCAGCGGTCATATTGACAACTGAACGTCCGGGTATATTGTAGAGCATTAATGGCTTTGTCGCAGCATCAGCAATCGCTGTGAAATGGGCAATCATGCTGCGTTGATTTGGTTTATTGTAATAAGGTGCGACGACCATGCAACCATCAACACCGAGTGCTTCGACTTCTTTTGTGAAAGCAATCGTCTGTGCTGTGTTGTTTGAACCCGTTCCAGCGATTACAGGCACACGACCTGCTACTTGATTCACTACTGTTTGAATGACACGTACCTTTTCGTCATGAGACAACACTGGTGATTCGGCCGTAGTCCCATTCACTACAATACTTTCTGTACCTGATTGTAGCAAATGCTCTACAATTTTTTGTAGTTGGTTAACGTCAACTTCACCAGTCGATGTAAACGGTGTGATCAGTGCTGTTGAAACTTTACCTAAATTCACGAGGACACCTCTTTTTGTTCAATCATTTTTTCGGCAATCTGAATGGAATTCAGAGCGGCACCTTTTAACAGATTGTCCGCAACAATCCATAAATGAATTCCGGTCTTTTCAACTGGGTCTTTACGAATTCTGCCGACGAATACTGGATCTTCATCTGTTGCGTAGAGTGGCATCGGGTACACTTGAGCTGTTGGATCATCTTGTAGGACCACGCCTTCAGCCGCTGTTAAAACGTCTCGAATCTCCTGTAATGATAGCTCTTGTTCTGTTTCTAAATAGACGGATTCAGAGTGTCCTGTGACGACTGGAACACGCACACATGTAGCTGCAATTGAAAGGTCTGGCAAGCTCATGATTTTCTTAGTTTCGTTCATCATTTTCATCTCTTCAAATGTAAAACCATTTTCTTCAAACACATCGATTTGTGGGAGTAGATTCCCTGCAATCGGATAATGCTTTGGTTGACTCTTTACTGGTAACACTTGTGGCGACGGTTCCGAAAGTCCCAAAGCATGACTTTCTTTCGTCAACTCATCGATTGCCGCTGCACCCGAACCAGAAACGGCTTGATATGTCGAAACGATTACCTTTTTCAAACCTGCTTTTTGTCGAAGTGGTTCAAGTACACATACCATTTGAATTGTTGAACAGTTTGGATTCGCAATGATCCCGTTGTGTTCATGTAATGCCTGCGGATTCACTTCCGGCACCACAAGCGGCGTATCCGGGTCCATCCGAAAAGCACTTGTATTATCAATGACAACTGCTCCACGAGCCGCAGCTTCTTTTGCAAGCTTTCTGGAGACGTCTCCACCTGCTGAGAAGAACGCAAAATCCACACCATCAAACGCTTCCGGTTTCGCTTCTTCGATTGTATAGGTATGGCCACCAACTTTAGCAGTTTGGCCTGCTGAACGACTGGATGCCAATAATTTTATATGGGAGTATGGAAAATTCCTCTCAACTAGTTTCTCAGCTATTTTCTGTCCTACTGCTCCTGTTGCCCCTACGATGGCAACCTGGTATTGTTCACTCACTCTAAACTCCCCTTCCTGCATTCATAATGGCGATATTGTACCACAATTCGTATGATAATTCACGGGATTAAATAATTATTACTATTATTTTTAGAAGGCAACCTTTTAGACTAAGTCTCCGCTCACAGGTTCGACTACCAGTTCCGCATGTTCTAGCAGTCCATATTTCTTACCGTCTTGCACACCTACCAATTCTTTACGAATCAACTCCGATAAACACATAAACCCCCCTTATCCAGTACTATATGTTACTGGGAAAGAGGAGTTTCATGAATTATGAAGCATATGGTTTTAAAATAGAACAAGATTTTGGATTTTGGAACAATTGTGCGACACGCAAAATATCCTCTAGTGTGACAGCTTTGTATTTTTCTAAGTAGCTTTCTACTGAATGTTGCTCTCCGTATAAAATCTCGTTACGTGCGAGACGGTTCATCCATGTTGTAGAACTTTCTAAAGACAAAATTAAATTAGATTCAATTTGCGCGAGTGCGTTGTCGAGCTCTTGCGAAGTAAATCCAGTCGTGCAAATGTCTTTCACTATTTCATCGATTGCAGCAAGAAGCTCATTTACTTGATCTGTTGACGTCCCACCATAAATGGCAAAAACTCCTCCATCGATGTAAGAAGTATGATAACAATAGATCGAGTAGGCCAAGCCTTTTTCTTCACGTATCGTTTGAAAAAGTCGTGATGACATCGATCCACCAAGCATTGTCTGAAGCAGTACGATTGCATAAATATCTTCATCTAAAACAGAATGAGAATTCCAAGCAAGTGTCACATGGGCTTGTTCGATTTCTCGTTCATTCACGATTTCAACAGAATAGAACGGGGCTGGCAGCACTTCCTCCTGCTCTTGATTTTCCCACTCTACTGCACCGAATGTTTTCTCGATTTGCTGAATCAAACTGTCATTTACATTTCCAGCGACGGAGACGATGATTCGAGAAGGATGGTACATTTTGTTGTAAAATGCACAGACTTGTTCTCGTGAAAAAGAAGCGACAGTTTCACTCGTTCCAAGTATTGGACGTGCGAGAGGATGATTTTTATAAATTCCTTCCCACAAATATTCATGGACGATATCATCGGGTGTATCTTCTACCATATGAATCTCTTCAATAATCACTTGTTTCTCTCGTTCCATTTCTTCTGGGTCAAATACAGAGTTCCACAGCATATCACCAAGGAGTTCAATTGCCCGTTCCGCATAACGATCAACAACACGTGTATAATAACAAGTTTGCTCTTTCGATGTATACGCGTTACTATTGCCGCCAATTGTATCAAATGCAATCGCAAGATCTTTTGCTGACCGTGTCTTTGTACCTTTAAATAGCATATGTTCTATAAAATGAGCCATTCCGGACTCTTCAGGTTGCTCATGGCGTGACCCAACCTCGACCCATATCCCGATTGAAACGGAACGTGTGTGTTCCATCGGATGTGTCAATACACGGACACCATTCGGTAATGTTAATTTCGTCATGCTAATTCGACCTTTCAAAAAGACTAGAAAAGCCGCATGCCAATGCATGCAGCTTTCTCTTATTGTTGTTGTTCAGCGCGTTCTTTTTCTTCTTTCAACACGATTTTACGTGAAAGATTGACGCGTCCTTGGTTGTCGATTTCGATGACTTTGACTAGGAGCTCATCGCCCATTTTCAAGACATCTTCCACCGCTTTTGTTCGCTCTTCTTGAATTTCAGAGATGTGAAGAAGTCCATCTTTTCCTGGGAAAAGTTCAAGGAAGGCACCGAATTTTTCAATGCGTTTCACTTTCCCTAGATAGTATTCTCCGACAACTGCTACACGTACGATATTTTCAATCATAGCACGTGCTTTCGCAATCATCTCTTCATCTGAAGAAGCGATATAGATTGTACCATCTTGTTCAGTATCAATCTTAACACCTGTTTCATCAATGATCTTGTTAATCACTTTACCACCCGGTCCGATAACGTCACGGATTTTATCCGGATTGATTTTCAGTACATCAATTTTCGGTGCATATTGTGATAACTTCTCACGAGAAGCAGGAAGTGTTGCAAGCATTGACTCTAAAATTTGTAGACGGCCCGTTTTTGCTTGTGCTAGAGCTTCTTCTAGAATTTGACGAGATAACCCATCAATTTTGATATCCATTTGAAGAGCCGTGACACCTGCTGCAGTTCCAGCTACTTTAAAGTCCATGTCACCAAGGTGATCTTCCATCCCTTGAATATCTGTTAACACTGTATAGTGCTCACCTTTTTTTATAAGACCCATTGCAATACCCGCAACAGGCGCTTTAAGAGGCACTCCAGCATCCATCATCGCAAGAGTGGATGCACAGATACTTGCCTGAGATGTAGAGCCATTCGATTCTAATACTTCTGAAACAAGTCGCATTGTGTATGGGAATGTCTCTTCATCTGGAATCACTGCTTCTAAAGCACGTTCACCTAATGCACCGTGTCCAATTTCGCGGCGACCTGGTGCACGAATCGGACCAGTTTCTCCAACACTGAAGAGTGGGAAATTGTAATGATGCATAAAGCGTTTTGATTCTTCAATACCGAGTCCGTCGATGATTTGAACATCGCCTAGTGGACCTAATGTACAAATGCTGAGTGCTTGTGTTTGGCCACGAGTAAATAGTCCCGAACCATGAGTACGTGGCAGAACGCTCACTTCAGAAGAGAGTGGACGAATTTCGTCTTGCTTCCGACCATCTGGACGTACTTTTTCTTCTGTGATCAAACGTCGAACTTCTTCTTTCACAAGCATATCAACAGTTTGACGCACTTGCTTTACTGTATCGGCGTCTGCTTCTTCAGCCTCGAATGTTTCAATTACGCGCGTACGTACTTCATTGATTGCTTCATCACGTGCAGCTTTTTCTGCTACTTGTACAGCTGTGTTTACTTCAACTTCAGCCATTTCACGCACTTTTGCCACGATTGATTCATCAAGTTGATAAAGTGTTACTTCAGTCTTTGCCTTACCGACTTCTGCAACAATCTTTTCTTGGAATGCAATCAACTTTTTAATTTCTTCGTGGCCGAACATGATGGCTTCTAACATGATTTCTTCAGAAACTTCTTTCGCGCCCGCTTCTACCATGTTAATCGCATCTTTTGTTCCAGCGACAACTAAATCCATTAATGAGTTTTCCATTTGCTCTGTTGTTGGGTTGATCAGAAATTCTCCGTCAACATATCCAACTTGCACACCCGCAATTGGTCCTTCAAATGGAATATCTGAAACCGATAGTGCTAGAGAAGATCCAACCATTGCTGCCATTTCTGAAGAACAGTTTTGATCAACCGACATGACGATTGAAATCACTTGTACTTCGTTACGGAAACCATCGGCAAATAGTGGGCGAATTGGACGGTCAATTAAGCGGCTCGTTAAAATTGCACGTTCTGATGGACGGCCTTCACGCTTGATAAAGCCCCCTGGAATTTTACCGACGGCATATAATTTTTCTTCATAGTTTACAGTAAGTGGGAAGAAATCTAAGTTCTTCGGCTGTTTTGAAGCAGTGGCTGTAGACAATACAGTTGTATCTCCATAGCGTACTAAAACGGCTCCATTTGCTTGCTTGGCAAGCTGTCCGACCTCAATCGTCAGCGGGCGACCTGCCCATTCATACGTATACGTTTTCTTTTCGGTCATGTGCGTACTCCTCTCAACATCCAAATCCTTGTTATGTATCCTCTTGTAGTGTATCAGACTACTCTATATGATGAAAACAACTTTCTATTAGCAGAAAGACTCAACCTGTATCACAAGTTGAGTCTACTAAATTGAATATTCGAATTAGCGGCGTAAGCCTAATTTTGCAATCAATTCACGGTAACGTTGAACTTCTGTTTCACGTAGGTACTTCAATAGGTTACGACGACGTCCAACCATTTTGAATAGACCGCGGCGTGAGTGGTGATCTTTTTTGTGTGTACGTAAGTGCTCGTTTAAAGAGTTGATCTCTTCAGTAAGCATAGCGATTTGGATTTCTGGTGAACCCGTGTCACTTTCGTGTGTACGATACTCATTGATCAGTTCATTTTTACGTTCTTTTGTAATTGCCATGTTGGTTTCCTCCTAGAAAATAAAATATCCCCTGTACCTGAGCAATCGTTGGAGAATCGAAAAGCCAAGATAAGGTTAAGTACAAGACGTACTGAATCAGTATAGCAGACTGCAGTTAGGGTTGCAAGCCTTCACCGGCCAATAATCGAATCGCTTGGTCTTTGTCTTTTTCAATCTGAACTTTTAATGCATCAAGTGATGGAAACTTTTGTTCCTTGCGAATCGGATAGTACCAATGAATGCGCACTTCTTCACCGTATATATCGCGATTGAAATCGAACAAATGAACTTCAATTGACAATTTCTTCTCGGATTGGACTGTTGGTTTATAGCCGACGTTACATACTCCATCAATCCATTGGTCTTGTACTTTCATACGGACGGCGTAAACACCAGTTGCTGGTATGAATTGTCCTTCGTCTGGTTCTACATTCGCTGTTGGGAACTGAATAGTACGGCCACGCTTATCTCCGTGAACGACTACCCCATCAAGCTGGAATGGTCGTCCTAGAAGTTCACATACTTGTTGCATATTGCCTTCTTTTAATTCCCCGCGGATACGTGTAGAGCTGACCTTTTCACCATCTTGCGAAAATTTGTCAATCGTCGTGACGTTCAACTGTTCTGATTCGTATGTCTTCATAAGCTCCATAGAACCTTTTCCAAACGCTCCAAACGAAAAGTCAAATCCCCCAATGACATGACGCACATTTAAGCCCAAAATAAATTGCTCGATAAATGTCTCTGGTGATAACCGTGCAAAGTCCGATGTGAAACGAACAACAAAAACAGTATCTACACCTTGCTCTTCAAGTAATTCAAGTTTTTGTTTAAGTGGTGTTATATAGAAGATATCTTCTTTTTTCCCCCCAAGTACGACTGAAGGGTGCGGATCAAATGTCATGACGGCACTACGCAGCGCATTCGTTTTTGCACTTTTTACCGCTTGGTTGATCAATTGTTGGTGCCCTTTATGTAATCCATCAAAAAAGCCTAGTGCAAGTGCATATCCTACTTTATCAGGAGCAGGCATTTTTGAGGGATAAGTGATGTACTGGGTAATCATTGGATTTCCATCTCCGGACGTGTAAACATTTTTTCAGGTTTCATGTAACCTGGCTTTTCTGGATGCGCTCGATAAACCGCATGCGCTACTCCATTTTTTCCAATTACAATCTTATCATGAATTTGTAAGTCCGTGTGAGCAGGAACAACTTGCCCATTTGAAAAAGCTTTTTCAAGATCTACCGGGATCTCATGATACGGCCACTCTTTTAACGAACGTTCAATGGGTTGTAACACAGATTGGATTTGATCATTTTCAAACAGTTCAGCGAGCTCAGCTAGTGTAACGGCTTCAGATGATTCAAAACCGCCAGCATTTGTACGAACGAGCTTTTTCATATGCGCTGGAACACCGAGAAGCTCTCCTATTTGAACAGCAAGAGTTCGAATGTATGTCCCTTTACTACATGCAACATCTACGACAAAAGTAAGTTCATCGCCACTCCACTGCTTAGGTTCTTCAATAAGTTCAAGGGTATGAATCGTCACTTCACGACTCTGACGATCGATTACTTTTCCTTCTCGCGCGTATTCATAGAGGCGACGACCATTCACTTTCACTGCTGAATACATGGGTGGAGTTTGGGTGATTGTGCCCGTAAGTTCTGCTAATGCAGAAAGCAGCTCCTCTTTTGTGATTGCTACAGGACCTTGTGCTCGCGCAACCACTTCACCAGAGGCATCTTCAGTAGTCGTAGAAGCTCCGAGTGACACTGTTGCTCTGTATGCTTTCCCTTGTGCCATCACATACTCCGCCACTTTAGTGGCTTGTCCTACACAAATAGGAAGTACACCTTCTACGTCCGGATCTAAAGTGCCAGTATGACCGATTCGTTTCATCTTTAAAATCTTACGTAATTTAAATACACAATCATGCGAAGTCATGCCGGATTCTTTCCATAGCGGCAAAATTCCTTCTAATTCATGCATACTACCCCTCCTTACAAAAAAGCCCGCCTCTAGTGGAGGCAGGCTTCAGATTAATCTTGCTGATTTAGTTTTCGCAAAAGGTTATCTATATGATTTCCGTAAGCGATTGATTCGTCAATCTGGAAAGCAAGCTCAGGTGTTTTACGAAGACGGATACGTTTTCCTACTTCAGAGCGAACGATTCCTTTTGCCTTATCAAGACCTTTCAGTGCTTCCTGCTCGTTTTCTAACACAGTGACATAAACAGTTGCCTGTTGAAGGTCACCAGTCACTTCTACGTCAGTGACCGTCACAAATTCTACGCGCGGGTCTTTCACTTTACGCTTTAGGATATCTGCGATTTCCTTTTTCATTTGTTCCGCAACACGGTTTGATCTCATCGACATTTTCTTCACCTCAATTACAGCTCTAGAATTTGGTAATGAAGACATTCCCATTCAGAGTTTGATTCTAAAAACTCGAGCACTCGGTGGAGCTCGCGCTCAGAGTGACGACGGTCAGAAGAGACCGTCACAACTCCGACTTTGGTGCGTTGCCAGAGGTCTTGGAAGTCCAATTCACTGACAGCGACATTGTATTTTTGACTCGTGCGTTTCAACATTCGCTGAAGTACTGCCCGCTTTTCTTTTAGGGTGTGCACATTTGGCAGAATAAATTCACACTCGAGATAGAGGATCATTTACGTACGATTTCTTGCATGATGTAGGCTTCGATAATATCGTTTTCTTTTACATCATTAAATCCTTTGATTGTGATACCACACTCGTAGCCACGTGCTACTTCTTTCGCATCATCCTTAAAGCGTTTCAATGTATCTAGTTCGCCCTCGAAGATTACGATGCCGTCTCGAATCACACGGACGCCAGAGTCACGAGTGATTTTTCCTTCTGTGACATAAGAACCTGCAATGGTACCAACTTTAGAAACTTTGAATGTCTCACGAACTTCTGCTTGACCAATGATTTTTTCTTCGAATTCAGGGTCAAGTAGCCCTTTCATTGCGAATTCAATCTCTTCAATTACTTTGTAAATAATACGGTGCAAGCGAATATCTACGCCTTCTTCTTCCGCAGCACGTTTTGCGTTTGTATCTGGACGTACATTGAATCCGATAACAATTGCATTAGAAGCTGCAGCAAGTGAAATGTCAGATTCCGTGATTGCGCCAGCGCCAGTATGGATGATACGGACGTTTACGCCTTCGACTTCAATCTTCATGAGAGCAGCTGCCATTGCTTCCACTGTACCTTGTACGTCAGCTTTTACAATCAAGTTTAGCTCTTTCATTTCGCCTTGTTTCATTTGATCAAATAAGTTATCAAGTGTTACACGCGTTTTCTCTGAACGCTGTTCTTGAATCGCTGTAGATGCACGTGATTCACCAACTTGACGAGCAGTTTTTTCGTCTTCGAATACAACGAAACGATCTCCTGCAAGTGGCACTTCATTCAATCCTGTAATTTCTACAGGAGTAGAAGGACCCGCCTCTTTTAATCGACGACCTGTCTCATTGACCATTGCACGAACACGTCCATATGCATGACCTACTACGATTGGATCTCCAACACGTAATGTCCCGTCTTGAACAAGTAGAGTAGCTACTGAACCGCGACCTTTATCAAGTTGCGCTTCAATAACAGTACCGATTGCTTTGCGCTTAGCATTCGCTTTTAACTCAGCCACTTCAGATACAAGAAGTACCATTTCAAGTAATGTATCTATTCCATCACCTTTTAAAGCTGAAATTGGTACAAAGATTGTATCTCCGCCCCAATCTTCAGGAACTAAACCATGTTCCGTTAACTCTTGCATAACGCGATCTGGATTTGAAGATGGTTTATCCATTTTGTTTACTGCTACAATAATTGGAACTTCTGCAGCTTTCGCGTGGTTGATTGCCTCAACCGTTTGTGGCATAACGCCATCATCTGCTGCTACAACTAAAATTGTTAGATCCGTAACTTTTGCTCCACGTGCACGCATTGTAGTAAACGCTGCGTGACCAGGAGTATCTAAGAATGTAATTTTTTTGCCGTTTTCATCCGTTACTTGGTAAGCACCGATATGTTGTGTAATACCGCCTGCCTCTCCAGAAGTAACTTTTGAATTACGAATCGAGTCAAGAAGTGTAGTTTTCCCGTGGTCAACGTGACCCATGATTGTTACAACTGGCGGACGCTCTTTTAAATCCGCTTCGCTCTCTTCTTCGTTCTCGAAGTGTACTTCAAGGTCTGTAATATCGACTTTGATTTCTTCTTCTACTTCTACACCATAGTCCGCACAGATTAATTCGATTGTATCTTTATCAAGCTGTTGGTTGATGTTAG
This sequence comes from Chryseomicrobium aureum, assembly GCF_016909155.1. GTDB lineage: Bacteria > Bacillota > Bacilli > Bacillales_A > Planococcaceae > Chryseomicrobium > Chryseomicrobium aureum. The sequence goes on along the minus strand of NZ_JAFBFG010000001.1, from coordinate 297,536 downwards.
CCATAATGCCGAGCATAAATAACTTTTTGATCAGTTCAGCTGGCTCGCGACCTAATTTTTTTGAAAGTTCTTGTACAGAGAGCGACTCTGTGAACGTAATTTTTGCTGGTAGTTCACGCTCTTTACGTGGAACTGGTGGTTGAACTGGTGTTGAATTCTTTTTGCGTCGGTGTGGACGATTGCCACCTGGACGCCCTTGGAATCCACCACGATTTCCGCCTGGACGGCCACCGCCACCTGAGTTCGGGCGATTCTGACCTTGTGGACCGCGGTTAGGTGCAGTACCTTGGCCTTGCGGACGCTGTTGTCCTTGACCTTGTGGACGCTGTTGCCCTTGGCCTTGTGGACGCTGTTGCCCTTGACCTTGTGGACGCTGTTGTCCTTGACCTTGTGGACGGTTTTGTCCTTGGCCTTGTGGACGTTGTTGTCCTTGGCCTTGTGGACGTTGTTGTCCTTGGCCTTGTGGACGTTGTTGTCCTTGGCCTTGTGGACGTTGTTGTCCTTGGCCTTGTGGACGCTGTTGTCCTTGACCTTGTGGACGGTTTTGTCCTTGGCCTTGTGGACGCTGTTGTCCTTGGCCTTGTGGACGTTGTTGTCCTTGGCCTTGTGGACGGCTTGGTGTGAATTTAGAATCTAATTGTTTTACTGTATCGGATTCGATCGTTGACATATGATTCGTAACTTTCACATTTAATTTTTCAAGCTCTGTAATGACATCTTTGCTTGATTTATTTACTTTTTTGGCGTATTCATGAACTCTGATTTTCGTCATTCGCTCACCCCCGGTTATATTCGTTGATTAGTGATGCCAATTTTTTCGCAAAACCATTATCCATAATTGCTAAAACAACTCGGGCTTCTTTCCCGGTTGCATGTCCCAAATCATATCGATTTCCGAAGACACCTAAATCAACGTTGTATGATGCACACTTATCAGTCACTTTTTTTGCTGTATTAGCTGATGCATCCGTCGCTAATATGACCAGCTTGGCTTGTTGCCTTCTTACTTCTCGAATCACTAGCTCTTCACCTGTGACAAGTTTGCGAGCTCTAGTTGCGAGACCTATAAGGTTTGTAATTTGCTCTTCACTTGTCATTTTAACTTTTCACGCTCAATCAATACGATCAATTCATCATAGATAGAAGGTGGAATCGCGACTTCTAATTGATTGCCTAATGAATTTTTCTTTTTCGCCGCTTCAACCGCATCTAACGATTTCGAAAGATAAGCGCCGCGACCTGATTTCTTACCAGTCGGGTCTACAGAAACGTCTCCTTCTTTTGACCGCACAACACGAATCATTTCTTTCTTCGGAAACATTTCATTGGTTGCCACACATTTGCGCATGGGGATCTTTTTTTGGATTGCCATATGCAGACACCTTCTTTAACTTAGTCTTTATAAAAATCGAACTCTTCGTCTTGGACAAAGTCTTCGAGATCTTCTTGTTCTTCATACGCACGTGGGTAAATACCTAGTTCTCGTGCATCTGTTTCGCTCTTAATATCAATTTTCCAGCCAGTTAATTTTGCTGCAAGACGCGCATTTTGTCCGCGCTTTCCAATAGCTAGCGATAATTGGAAATCTGGAACAACTACTGTTGTAGATTTATCGTCGTCGTTTACTTGTACATCTAAGACTTGTGATGGGCTTAATGCATTTGCTACAAATTGTACTGGATCTTCAGACCACTCTACGATATCGATTTTTTCGCCACCGAGTTCGTTTACAATCGTTTGTACGCGAGCACCTTTTGCTCCAACACAAGAACCAACTGGATCTACATCTTCGTTATGTGCAACTACTGAGATCTTAGAACGGTCTCCCGCCTCACGTGCAATCGATTTAATTTCAACAATTCCATCGTAAATTTCTGGCACTTCCATCTCAAACAGACGGCGAAGTAATCCAGGATGTGTTCGAGAAACAAATACTTGAGGTCCGCGTGTAGTACGCTCAACTTTTGTGATAAACACTTTGATTCGGTCATGCGGACGGTATGTTTCTGAAGGAATCTGTTCATTCGCTGGAAGAACAGCCTCTACTTTACCTAGTCCTACGTAAATGTTTCGTGCGTCTAGGCGCTCTACAATTCCGTTGACGATATCTTCTTCACGATCCACATATTCTTCGTAGATCAATCCGCGCTCAGCTTCACGAACACGTTGTGTTACAACTTGCTTTGCTGTTTGCGCTGCAATACGACCAAAGTTACGAGGTGTCACTTCTTCTTCAATAACATCTCCAACTTGATAATGTGGATTGATTTGATGTGCATCTTCAAGAGAAACTTGTAAACGCTCATCTTCTACTTCTTCCACTACATCTTTACGGGAATAAACAATCATAGATCCAGAGTCAAGATTGATATCCACTCGCACGTTTTGCGCTTGATTAAAATTACGTTTGTATGCAGTAACAAGTGCTGCCTCAATCGCCTCAATCAATACATCACGCTTAATTCCTTTTTGTTGTTCAAGAGCCGTCAAGGCATCTAATAGTTCGCTACTCACAGCTATCACTCCTTATTTTACCTAATATGCTTAAAAATCAATCGCTAGACGCGCTAGTGCAACCTTATCGCGAGGAATCGTAACAGTGCGGACACGTGTTTTATCACGATACTCGATTACTGCTCCCTCTTCCTTAGAATAACTTTTTAACGTACCTTCAAATTCTTTGCGGTTGTCAATCGGCTCATAGGTTTTGAAGAAAACATATTCTCCAACTGCTTGCACGTAGTCCTCTTCTTTTTTTAGAGGGCGTTCAGCGCCTGGTGATGACACTTCAAGAAAATAGTTTTCTTTTATTGGGTCTTTTTCGTCGAGTAGTTCGCTCACTCGCTCACTTACACGTGCACATTGTTCAATGTCAATTCCACCACCTGGAACATCGACATAAATGCGCAAAAACCAGTCACGGCCTTCTTTTACATACTCAACATCTACTAATTCAAGATTCATTTCGGCAACGATCGGAGCAATCATTCCCTCAATTTTTGTGGCTATCTCTTGCATAAAATCCTCCTTACTTTTGTCTTTAAACAACAGAAAAGAGCGGGAAATCCCACTCTTTGCGCAAAAGTTATCTACCATTCGTATGCCAATCATACCATATATGAGAGGCATACGCAAATTGTAGCTAAAATAAAGACAATTGATTCGCATCCGGCATTCCTTCTAAACATCCGAGGGAATCTAAATAGTCAATAATCGTTCGAGACACCTTGCCTCGTTGTTGTAAATCTTCTTTTGATAAGAATTCACCTGTTTCACGAGCACGGACGATTTGAAGTGCAACATTCGTACCAAGTCCAGGTACAGCATTAAATGGCGGGATCAGTGTAGTGCCTTCTATGACAAACTCTGTAGCCTTTGACTTATAAAGGTCCACTTTTTGCATACGAATGCCTCGCTCAGACATTTCAAGTGCAATTTCTAGTACGGTTAGCAAACTCTTCTCTTTCGGGCTAGCTTCCAAACCTTTTGCATTAATTTCTTGAATGCGTGCGCGAATCGTTTGCGAGCCATTGACCATTGCCTGCAAATCAAAATCTGATGCACGTACTGTAAAGTAAGCTGCATAATAGAGGATTGGGAAATGCACTTTAAAGAAAGCAATCCGAACAGCCATCAACACATACGCTGAGGCGTGGGCTTTCGGGAACATGTATTTGATTTTTTTACATGAGTCGATATACCATCCCGGAACATTGTTTTTCTTCATTTCGCTTTCAAACTCTGGTGTTAACCCTTTCCCTTTTCGCACGGACTCCATAATTTTAAATGCGAGTGACGGCTCTAATCCTTGATAGATAAGGTAGACCATGATGTCATCTCGACACCCAATTACATCACTTAACTGACATGTACCCGCTTGAATCAGTTCTTGCGCATTGCCAAGCCAAACGTCTGTCCCGTGAGATAAGCCTGAAATCTGGACAAGTTCTGAAAATGTCGATGGCTTAGTCTCTTCTAACATTTGACGAACAAAGCGCGTACCAAATTCCGGAATTCCAAGCGTTCCGGTTTTGCAGTCAATTTGTTCTTGCGTGACACCCAATGATTCTGTCCCACTAAAAATCTTCATAACTTCCGGATCATCCGTTGGAATGGTTTTTGGATCAATCCCCGAAAGGTCTTGCAGCATACGAATTACGGTCGGATCATCGTGACCGAGTATATCAAGTTTTAACAAGTTGTCATGAATCGAATGGAAATCAAAATGTGTCGTTTTCCAACTCGAGTCCTGTGCATCTGCCGGGAACTGAATTGGTGAAAAATCGTAGATGTCCATGTAATCAGGGACTACGATAATTCCACCCGGGTGTTGTCCAGTCGATCGTTTGACGCCGGTACACCCTTTTACAAGCCGGTCCACTTCCGCTCCGCGCATAATCAAATTATGATCGGATGCATAGCCTTTGACATAGCCATATGCAGTCTTCTCAGCAACCGTACCAATCGTCCCTGCACGGAACACATTGTCTTCACCGAACAGTTCTTTCGTATAATTGTGTGCTGTTGGTTGATATTCTCCACTGAAGTTCAAATCGATATCAGGGACTTTGTCACCTTTAAATCCAAGGAACGTCTCAAACGGAATATCTTGACCGTCTTTTCGATACAACACTTGGCAGTCTGGACATTCTTTATCCGGAAGATCATATCCCGAACCGACTGATCCGTCTTGGAAGAACTCCGATTTTTTACATTCTGGGCAGACATAGTGCGGTGGCAGTGGATTCACTTCTGTGATATCCGTCAAAGTCGCGACTAGCGACGAACCAACAGACCCACGTGACCCTACGAGATAGCCATCGTCGAGAGACTTCTTCACAAGTTTGTGTGAAATTAAATAAATAACACCAAAACCGTGACCAATAATTGACGTCAATTCTTTTTCAATACGAGCCGACACGATTTCAGGTAATTCATCTCCATATAGCTCTTTCGCCCGCGTATAGGTCAATTCTTTAATCTCATCATCTGACCCTTCAATCTTCGGTGCAAACAAATCATCTTTGATTGGTTTGACTTCTCCGATACGTTCGGCAATTGCTTGAGAGTTTTCTACTACGATTTGGTGCGCTGTTTCTGCACCTAAAAAATCAAATGCTTGTAACATCTCATCTGTTGTTCGGAAATGCACTTTCGGGAGCTCATGGCGGTTCAATGGGTTTGCTCCCCCCATACCACTCACTAAAATCTTTCTATAAATTGCATCATTTTCCGTTAAATAGTGAACATTCCCCGTTGCAACAACCGGTTTATTGACACGTTTCCCTAACTTGATCATTTTGCGGATGATGTCTTCTAAGTTCCATTCATCACGCACGAGTTCTAGTTCAATCAAATGCTGATATACTTCTTTCGGATGCACTTCTAAGTAATCATAAAACTTTGCTATTTGCTCCACTTGCTCGAGCGGTTTTTGCATCAATCCCTCAAACACTTCTCCTTTGTCACAGCCTGACCCGATCAGTAAACCTTTTCGGTATTTTTGTAAAGTAGAACGAGTAATGCGTGGGACACGATAGAATGTCTGAACGTGCGAAATCGATACTAGATGAAAGAGATTCTTTAATCCTTCGTCGTTTATAGCAAGAATTGTACAATGTGACGGCCGCCCTCGCTTATACGCGTCGCCTTCTCCTACGTAATCATTCAATTGATTGTGATTGGTGATTCCTTGTTGTTCAGCCTCTTTTAATAAATGAAGAAGTAAATAACCCGTAGCCTCACAGTCATAAATTGCGCGGTGAGCTTGTGTAAGTTCGATATTAAATTTCTTCGCTAAAGAACCAAGTCGATGATTTTTCATTTCCGGATGCAAAAAACGGGCAAGTTCTAATGTATCTATTACTGGATGGTCAAACGTCTCAACGCCACTTTGACGGTACGCCTCATATAAAAAGCCCATATCAAATGAAGCATTGTGGGCGACCACAATTCCAGAACCGATAAATTCATGGAATTCTTTTGTCACTTGAGCAAGTTCCGGTGCATCTCTCACCATATCATCCGTGATACCTGTCAACTCAATCGTCGTTGCGGAAAGTGTTTGATGCGGATTTACAAAGCGTTCAAACTTATCCACTATATTTCCATCTCGAATTTTCACTGCAGCAAGCTCGATGATTTTATCGTAAGTCGCAGAAAGACCTGTCGTCTCCACGTCAAATACGATGAACTCTGCATGCTCAAGTGACTGGTCGATTGCGTCATAGGCAATCGGCACACCGTCATGAACAAGATTCGCCTCTAAGCCAAATATAACTTTAATATCATTCGCTTTCCCAGCTGCATAGGCATCAGGAAACGCTTGGACATTCCCGTGATCTGTGATTGCAATTGCAGGATGCCCCCATTTGGCAGCTTGTTTGACAAGTTCCCCTACAGGCGTTACCGCATCCATCGCACTCATAGGTGAATGCATGTGGAGCTCTACGCGTTTTTTACCTTCAGGTGCTTTATCTTGCTTCACTTCTGGTCGAATTTCCATCATGTCTTGAGACATCATAATTAAATCACGCACAAACGTATCGTTTTGAATCGATCCACGCGTTCGGATCCACATACCTTTTTTCAGTCGCTCCATCATCTGCACATCTTCCTTGTCTCGCGAGAACATTTTGACAAGAATGGAGTCTGTATAATCCGTAATTTTTGCTGTGAGTAGTGAACGACCACTACGAAGCTCTTTAATCTCAACATCAAATACAAAGCCTTCGACTGTAATACGACGTTCTTCATCTTGGATGCGTCGAATTTCTACGATAGGTTCATCCTGTTTAATTTGGACTCCTAATTGGAACGGTCCTTCAGGTACACTTGATTCACCCGAAGACTGCTCGCGGTTCATCTGGTCTTCAAGTGCTTTGCGGCTAAGTGCCTCTTCTTCTGCACGCTTTTGCTCATGGAATTGACGTTGCATCTCTGCAAGTTTTTCTGGATTCTCATCTAAAATACAATCAAAACGCACATTTTCAATGCCAAGCTTTTTATAGGCAGCTGCAAGATTAGGGAAATATTTGGTCTGCAACGTGCGAAGTTCCAGTTCCTGTGCGCATTTCACTTTGACTAGCTGGCCCTCTACTTGAGGCACTTGAGATGCAAGCAATTCTTTTAAAGGTGGACTCATCTCATAGAATGATTCCACAACATCTAACCAATAAGCCGGAATGACTTCTGCTAGTTCATAGTCACCTGTCAAAGCTATTTCAAGTTCGACAATGGCAATTCCTTTAAAGCGTTCGACTAATCGATTTTTGAATTCATGAAAAATAGGTCCTGGCAATGCTTTTTCACCCGTCAGCCGAAAACACCATACGCGCTCTTTTTTATGTACAGTCAGTTTCTCAAGCTCATAACTATCGAAAGCATCTAAATATGCTTCCTCTTCTAATTCTAATTGTTGCAAAAGTAGCAACATCTTCATTTTATTCGTTTGCACGAACATCCCCCCTTGCCGTAAAAATAAAGGAAAGTTCAACTTGTGAACTTTCCCTTAGACATCATTAAAAGAAAAATCGTTGGATATCATTCCACGTAACAACGATCATGAGAACCATCAGTAACATAATCCCGACAAAGTGGACCATTCCTTCACGTTGCTTATCAACGGGTCGGCCACGAAGTGCTTCGAATCCGAAGAACAACAAGCGACCTCCGTCAAGTGCTGGAAGAGGAAGTAAATTCATAATTCCTAAGTTAATACTCAACACAGCAGTCCAGTTCATCAAATTAAAGATTCCGAACTTCGCTACTTCTTCTGTTGCTTTATAAATTCCTACTGGTCCTGAGAGATCATCGATAGAAAATTGACCCGTAATCAAGTTACCGAGAAGTTGGAAAATCAACACAGTCCATTCGTACGTTTGGGTTGCCCCATACGCAAAAGAACCTAAAATCGACTTTTCTAGTGGACTTTGAACGCCGATTTGTCCAATGACTTGTTCCCCGTTCTCTACTGCATTGGGCGTTATTTCAAGAGATAGAGGTTGTCCATCGCGTTCCACATCAAATGTTAGAGGTGTCTCAGGATTCTCTTGAATGATAAGGGCAAGCTCTGACCAACTTGCAACAGACTCTCCGTCAATTGCTGTCACTTCATCGCCTTGAACAAGTCCTGCAACTGCCGCTGGTGAATCGTCAACTACTGAGCTAATCAGCGGCTCATCGGTTGGAATTCCGCGGAAGATTGCAAGTGCTGTAAACACAAGAAACGCTAAAATAAAATTGAACAAAGGTCCTGCAAAAATAGCTAGTGAACGCTGCCCTACCGTTTTCGAGTGGAACTGACGATCATACGGTGCAATTAATGAAACTCTGCCCGACTCATTCACTTTTGCATCACGAGCAATCGTGTAACGGACAAATGTTTCGGACTCATCGTATCCTTCAATGAACATGTCGTTCATTAAATCCGCACGTTCTATTTCTAAAAATTGCATGTCAGGCAAGTAATTCTTTTGATTTAAAACGAGTAAATCCACTTCATTTTTTTCATTTAGGCGAACACCAATCCGGTAACCCGGTTGTAATTCAATGGCATCCAGATCTTCACCCGCCATTCGCACATAACCACCGATTGGTAGCATGCGGATTGTATAAACAGTTTCACCTTTTGTATAGCCAAGTAGTTTGGGTCCCATTCCAATTGCAAACTCTCGTACCATGATTCCAGCACGTTTTGCAAAAATAAAATGTCCCAATTCATGGAAGAAGACGATAGAACCAAATATTAATATAAACGCAATTGCTGTTTCCAAGTTACCCCACCTTCATTTCTCACAGTACGATTAGTGTACCATTTTTTCGACGAATCTTCTCGTTTCAGCATCTACTGTCAAGATGGTCTCTAAGGTCGGATTAGCAGTAACTGTATGCGCTTCAAGAGCTTTTTCAATGAAGGAGTCAATCGCTAAAAACGAAATCTTCTGTTGCAAGAATAGTGCTACTGCTGCTTCATTTGCTGCATTTAAAACGGTCGTTGCTGTTCCACCTTCTTTTCCTGCTTCAATTGCGAGGTGAAGTGCCTTGTAACGCTCTAAATCCATTTTTTCAAAATGCAACTTACCGATTTCCACTAAATCCAAACTTTTCGCTTGTGGCAATGGATGACGATCAGGATACGTTAAAGCGTACTGAATCGGAACACGCATATCTGGCGTACCTAACTGCGCCATGACACTTGTATCTACAAACTCAATCATGGAATGGATAATACTCTCACGGTGAAGTACAACGTCAATGGAACTGTACGGCATATCAAAGAGTACATGTGCTTCAATGACTTCAAGCCCTTTGTTCATCATCGTTGCTGAATCTATAGTAATCTTACTTCCCATCGACCAGTTCGGGTGATTGAGGGCATCTTGAACGGTTACACCTTCTAATTCCGCACGCGTTTTATCCCGGAAACTTCCACCAGAAGCAGTAATAACTAACTTCTTAATTTGCTTTGGATTTTCACCATTTAAAGCTTGGAATAAAGCGGAATGCTCACTATCCACAGGAAGAATGGCTACATTGTGTTTTTTTGCTGCTGCCATCACGAGATGTCCGGCTGTAACAAGTGTTTCTTTATTTGCTATAGCAATCGTAATGCCTTTTTCAATAGCGCGTAACGTAGGTTGTAGGCCAACACTTCCTAGGACTGCGTTGACAAGTAAATCCGCACCGGACTCACTCGCTACAGCTACTAAGCCCTCGCTTCCCCAGACTACTTCTGTAGAAGGGAGATCTTCTTGTAGTGCTTTCACATCTGCTTGATTTGCTACAGAGAGCAAAGGCACCGAGAATTCTCGAGCGATTGCACGTGCTGCATCGACTTGTTGACCGACAGAAAAGGCGACAAGTTCGAATTGCTCAGGATGTGTACGCAATACATCTAATGTTTGTTGACCGATAGAACCAGTGGCTCCTAATAAACTAATTTTCTTCATTCATCTACTCCTCAGATGGTGACATTAAATAAAGTGTAAAAAGTGTAGTAAAGGAATTACGAATAATAAGGAATCGAATCGATCAAGGATACCACCGTGACCCGGTAGTAAAGTACCCGAGTCTTTCACGTGATAATGGCGCTTAATAGCGGACTCGGCAAGATCACCGAACTGACCAATAATAGAAGCCGTAATCGTCACAAGAACAAGTTGCAGAAGTGTATCTGCAAAAGGGAATAACCAGTTTAGCAAGAAAGCAAAAACTAGCGCTGCAACAACTCCACCGTAAAATCCTTCAACTGTTTTATTTGGAGAAATCTCCGGCCAAAGTTTTTTCTTTCCAATCTTTCTTCCGGTAAAGTAGGCCCCTGAGTCTGTCGTCCAAACTATAAGTAAAGCAAAGACCACATAAATGAGTCCATCCATACGTGTCTCAATTAAATAGTAAAAACAAATACCGATGTACATCATTCCAAAAAAGACGAATGCTGCGTCATCATATGTAAATGTATTTTTCACAAGTACTGCATACAACAAAAGCATGAAAACTAATACGTAAACAAAAGTCATTTTATCGTGACCTGTCCAGCCAATCAACGTCTCTTCATATTGAGTTGGTACTAGTAGCACATATAAATTTATGAGTGCTAAGAACCCTGGAATTGATTTCAAACGAATTTGTTTCATTCTCAAAATTTCATAAAGAGCAATTGTAGCAATCAAATAGATCGCCACCGCAAAAACAATGCCCCCCACCCATATGATGGGAATGAACAGCGCCAGAGCAATTAACGCTGTAATAATACGTTCTTTCATTTCTTAGTTTCCTCCAGTCCACCATAGCGACGGTTTCTCGATTGATAAACCGAGACCGCTTCTCTTAAACAAGCTTCATCAAAGTCTGGCCACAAAACATCTGTGAAGAAAAACTCTGTATAGGCAAGTTGCCAGAGCATGAAGTTGCTTAGACGAACTTCCCCGCTCGTTCGAATCAATAAGTCCGGTGCCAACAAATCTTTCGTCATCAAGTGTTCTTCTATACAAGTTTCCGTAATATCTTCTGGTGCTAATTCGCCTGTTTGTACAGCCTCAGAAATTGTCTTCACTGCCTGTAGAATTTCTGCTCGACTTCCATAGTTCAGTGCAAAATTTAAAATCAGGCCGGTATTGTTCTTTGTTCCATCAATTGCTTTTTGAACAGCTCGTTTAGTGTGCTCTGGTAGTGAGTGAAAGTCTCCCATAATCTGAACACGAACATTTTGTTCAATCAGTTCCGGCAAATAAGTACCTAAAAATTCTTCAGGTAGACGCATTAAAAATTCGACCTCTTTTTTAGGTCGAGACCAGTTCTCTGTAGAAAATGCATAGAGCGTTAGTACTTGTACACCAAGATCATTGGCATATCGTGTGATTTTACGAACAGTTTTCATTCCCTCATGATGGCCTGCTATCCGTGGAAGGGCACGCTTTGTTGCCCAGCGACCATTTCCGTCCATGATGATGGCAATGTGGGACGGCACAGGACCTGTGACAGGCACCTCTTCCTTTTGAGTGAAAAGCTTTTTAAACATAAATTGGTTCCTCCAAACGCTCGTATCAAAACATATATATCCTATCATACCAAATTTCATACAGCATTGAGTTGTATTTTTTTACTTTCACCATATGAACGCGATTTTGAGCAGAAGGTTTCAAAGAAAAAGAAAAGCATCCTCCTAAGAGGACGCCTGAGATTAGATTTCCATGATTTCGTTTTCTTTTTCTTTTGCAAGTTCATCTATTTTCGCAATATAGGAATCCGTTAGTTTCTGAACGTCATCTTGGAAGCTGCGAAGATCATCTTCTGTAATTTCACCGTTCTTTTCTAACTTCTTCAAATCTTCATTTCCATCACGGCGGACATTTCGGATATGAACTTTTGCTTCTTCTGCTTCTTTCTTCACCTGTTTCGCAAGGTCTTTACGACGTTCTTCCGTCAAAGCAGGTACAGCTAAACGAATCACCGAACCATCGTTCGTTGGAGAAATCCCTAAATCAGATTTCATAATTGCTTTCTCAATATCATTGATCACAGTTTTGTCGTATGGTTGGATGACTAGAAGACGAGCTTCTGGCGTAGAAATACCAGCCATTTGATTAATTGGTGTTGGTGAACCATAGTAGTCTACTGTAATTTTGTCTAGTAGAGAAGCGTTGGCACGTCCTGCACGAATTGTTGCGATTTCACGTGAAAAGGCACCTACTGACTTTTCCATTTTATCTTTCGTTTGGTCAATTACTTGCTTCGTCATTATGAATTCCTCCTTACGACAGTCCCAATTGTTTCACCGAGTGCTGCCTTTTTAATATTACCGTTTTCCATAATTGAGAATACAATAAGATCAATATCGTTGTCCATACATAGAGTAGACGCCGTTGAGTCCATTACTTGAAGCCCATTTTGAATAACTTCTAAGAACGACAGATTCTCGTATTTCACAGCAGTTGGATCTACCATTGGATCAGCAGAATATACGCCATCCACATTATTTTTTGCCATCAAGATGACATCTGCTTCGATTTCCGCTGCGCGTAGTGCAGCTGTTGTATCTGTTGAGAAGTACGGGTTGCCGGTACCTGCTGCAAAAATGACAACACGCCCTTTTTCTAAATGACGAATCGCTTTACGGCGAATGTAAGGTTCTGCTACTTGACGCATCTCGATGGATGTTTGAACACGTGATTCTACACCTGTTTTCTCAAGTGCATCTTGTAGAGCAAGTGAATTCATAACCGTTGCAAGCATCCCCATATAGTCTGCTGTTGCACGGTCCATGCCCATCTCACTGCCTACTTTTCCGCGCCAGATATTTCCGCCGCCCACGACTACAGCTACCTCGATACCTAAATCTACTACCTCTTTCACTTGTTCAGCAACAGATTTAATGATGGCTGGCGATAAACCAAACCCTTGCTCTCCTGCAAGAGCCTCTCCGCTCAGCTTTAATACGATTCGTTTATATTGTGGTGTCGTCATTTATATCCTCCCAGATTTTGTCTTGAAAAATAGGGAACACACAGGTGTGTTCCCTACTGGCCTGTTGTTATTGAATTAGTTTCCTTTAACTTGGCTCATAACTTCTTCAGCGAAGTTGTCTTCACGTTTTTCGATTCCTTCACCAACAGCGTAACGAGTGAATGATACTAACTCTCCGCCAGTAGCTTTTACGAAATCACGAACTTTTTGATCTGGGTTTTTAACGAATGATTGATCAAGTACACATACATCTTCAAAGTACTTGCCAAGGCGACCTTCTACCATTTTTGCAACGATATTTTCTGGTTTACCTTCGTTAAGAGCTTGCTCAGTTAATACTTTGCGCTCACGCTCAACTTCTTCTTCAGAAACTTCGTCACGTGAGATGTATTGTGGGTTTAGTGCAGCGATGTGCATTGCAACGTCTTTCGCTGCTGCTTCGTCAGTTGTTCCTTCAAGAAGTGCAAGAACACCAATACGTCCGCCCATGTGTAAGTATGGTCCGAAAGCATCTGTGTCTGTTTTTGTTTTGATTTCAAAACGACGAAGAGTGATTTTTTCACCAATTTTTGCTACAGCGTTAGAGATGTAGTTCTCCACTGTAGAACCGTTTTCCATTGTTGAAGCCAAAGCTTCTTCAACAGTAGCTGGCTCAGTAGCTAAAAGGTGAGCAGAAAGATCTTTAACAACCGTTTGGAAGTTTTCGTTTTTCGCAACGAAATCCGTTTCTGCATTAACTTCTACTAATACTGCTTTGTTACCTTGTACTTCGATTGCTGTAATACCTTCAGCAGCAATGCGATCTGCTTTTTTAGCTGCAGAAGAAAGACCTTTTTCACGTAAGAAATCAACAGCTGCGTCCATATCGCCGTTTGTTTCTACTAATGCTTTTTTACAGTCCATCATACCTGCGCCTGTTTTTTCACGTAATTCTTTTACCATTTGAGCTGTAACTGCCATGTTAAGTTCCTCCTAGTCAAGTTCTTAAAAAAAGGTGATAAGTGGGTTGGCCGCTTATCACCTGTTTGTGTTAAAAATTACTCAGCTGCTACTTCTTCAGTAGATTCAGCAAGTTCTTCACCTTGTTTTGCTTCAAGTAAAGCGTCTGCCATTTTACCAGTTAGAAGTTTTACAGCACGGATTGCATCGTCGTTAGCTGGGATTACGTAATCAATTTCATCTGGATCACAGTTTGTATCAACGATACCTACGATTGGGATGTGTAATTTGATTGCTTCAGCAACAGCGATACGCTCTTTGCGTGGGTCTACAACAAACATAACGTCTGGTAGAGATTTCATATCACGAACTCCGCCTAAGAATTTCACTAAGCGCTCGTGTTCTTTTTTAAGTTGAACTACTTCTTTTTTAGGAAGTACAGCAAAAGTACCGTCTTCTTCCATTTTTTCGATTTGCTTCATACGAGCAACACGTTTTTGGATAGTGCCGAAGTTTGTAAGTGTTCCACCTAACCAACGTTGGTTGATGTAGTAGTTACCTGAACGTTCTGCTTCTTCCTTGATTGCTTCTTGTGCTTGCTTTTTCGTACCAACGAATAGGACTTTACCGCCTTCTTCGCCAACTTGACGCATGTAAGCATAAGCTTCTTCTAATTTTTTCACCGTTTTTTGAAGATCGATGATGTAGATGCCGTTACGCTCAACGAAGATGTATTTCTTCATTTTCGGGTTCCAGCGGCGAGTTTGGTGACCAAAGTGTACACCAGCCTCAAGTAGTTGTTTCATAGAGATTACTGACATGATATTTCCTCCTATTGGTTTAAACTTCCGCCATTCTTCCTGTGACCAAACGACCCGTAGGCACCTGCTTGGCCATCTGAATAGCGTGTATAATCATACCGTCTTATAATGTACCATACATTGGACAAGTTGACAACAAAAAAACCTAGTTTTTAAATCAAATCCAACCAGTATAATGGCATTTTAGTTTAGTCGAACATTTAATCGCGATTGGCGGATAGTACAGTTCAGAGTAAATACTAAGTTGTTGAGTGGAATGGAGGGGTTGACTCCGGAGGGATTAAAAGCGGAACGTGAGACCCCACAACTTTTAGATGTGGAGAACGCCACTCTAGAAACTCCGAGGAAATCCAGCGTGCCCGTGAAGGCGTTCTTCAGCCTTTGCGGGTGCGATGGATTCCACAGCGTGTTTCTGGCGTTTGCAACTCGATTTCACCATATTAAAGACGACGCGCCCTCGGAAAGCAACCCCGCAATGGAACTCAACATTCAGACTCAATTTAGTAATCCTCATAAAAAAACTCCCTCCAGCTATGGAGAGAGTAGAAACGTTAAAATTATAGTTTCATGTTTTCAAGTTCTTCTAAGAACTTGTTGTTAAGAACCTTGATATATGTTCCCTTCATACCCAAAGAACGTGATTCGATAACACCAGCAGACTCCAATTTACGCAGTGCGTTTACAATAACAGAACGTGTGATTCCAACGCGGTCTGCAATTTTTGAAGCTACTAATAGACCTTCATTACCATTCAACTCTTCGAAAATGTGCTCGATTGCTTCAAGCTCACTGTAAGATAGTGAATTGATTGCCATTTGCACAACTGCTTTGCTGCGTGCTTCAAGTTCAATCTCTTCTGATTTCTCACGAAGAATTTCCATACCTACAACTGTAGCACCGTATTCAGCAAGGATTAAATCATCATCGCCGAATGCTTGTTTGATACGCGCTAAGATTAAAGTACCTAGACGCTCACCGCCACCGTTGATTGGCACGATTGTAGTCAGACCTTCTTTGAATAAATCTTTATTTTCGACCGGGAACGCAGTAAACTCGCTCTCTACGTCCAAGTTTGAAGATGTTTCAGTAATTTTGAATAAGTTTTTAGTATACACTTCTGGGAACTGACGATCTTCTAACATACGAATCATACGATCGTTGTCGATTTGTTGATTGATATCAAACCCTAAAAGTTTCCCTTTACGGCTTACGATAAATACGTTACACTCAATTACTTGTGATAACGACTCAGCCATTTCTTTAAAGTTTACTTGTTGCCCAGCAGACGCTTGGAGCATCGAATTGATCTTACGTGTTTTTTCTAATAGATTCATTATGAACCTCCATTTTAAATTTTTTCTATTTATAAAATATTCTAAAGCTTTTTAATTGTTTTTAAAACAAAAAAGTTTCATTTATAAGATAAATTGTGACAAATCTTTGTTTTTTACGATATTTTTGAGCTTACTGTCCACAAATGCCGGTGTAATGTCTATGTGGGCAGGAGAAATGTCTGATGCCTCATAGGATAAATCTTCCATTACCTTCTCAAGCAGTGTATGCAAGCGGCGCGCCCCAATGTTGTCTGTCTCCTGATTCACTTCAAATGCAAGTTCACCAATCCGCTCAATCGCCTCATCCGTAAACTCTATTTCGATACCTTCTGTAGCAAGTAACGCAACATACTGCTGAATCAAAGAATGATTCGGCTCTTTTAAAATTCGAACGAAATCGTCTTTCGTTAACTTTTCGAGTTCAACCCGAATCGGGAAACGTCCTTGCAGTTCAGGAATCAAGTCGGACGGTTTTGCCATATGGAACGCACCTGCTGCGATAAACAAGATATAATCTGTTTTGACAGCTCCATATTTTGTGGCAATTGTTGAACCTTCGACGATTGGTAAGATGTCACGCTGCACACCTTCGCGCGAAACATCTGCACCTTGTCCAGATTTTGCAGCGATTTTATCAAACTCATCAATGAAGATGATGCCATCTTGTTCAGCTTTTTCAATAGCAGCTTGATTCACTTCATCGGTATCTAATAGCTTGCTGGCTTCTTCAAGAATCAATACACGTCTTGCATCTTTTACCTTCATTTTGCGTTTTTTCTTCTTTTTCGGCATGAAGTTTGAAAGCATGTCTTGCATTTGTGCTCCTTGCCCTTGATCCGCACCTGGCATCATATCGAATAGGGACGGTGTAGCTTCTGTTACACTAACAGTCACTTCTTCTTCCTCTAAAAGTCCGGCTTTTAACTTTTCAGCAATTTCACTACGTTTCAATCGTACGGATGAATCTTCCTCTTCTTCTTGCTCAACACGACCACCAAGCAATGCTTCGAAAGGATTCGACGGATTGGATTTCTTTTTTAATGAAGGCACTAAATATTTTACAAGTTGTTCTTCTGCTAAGCGCTCTGCTTGCGGACGAACTTGCTCAGTTTTTTCATCTTTTACAAGTCGAATAGACGCTTCTACTAAGTCTCGCACCATTGACTCCACGTCTCTACCCACATAGCCGACCTCTGTAAACTTGGTTGCTTCTACTTTAATAAAAGGTGCACGCGTCAATTTTGCAATTCGTCTTGCAATTTCTGTCTTCCCAACACCCGTCGGACCAATCATCAACATGTTTTTCGGTACAACTTCTTGTTGTAATTCTTCACTCAAGAGTTTCCGGCGATAGCGATTGCGCAAGGCAATAGATATTGCTTTTTTCGCTTCGTCCTGACCTATAATGTAGCGGTCTAAATAGGCTTTTGTTTGTTTAGGCGTTGTCTCTTTCGTCATGATCGATCGCCTCCAAAATAATATTGTGGTTCGTAAATACACAGATATCTGCTGCAGTTTCAAGAGCAGCATGTGCAATTTCTTTTGCAGTTAGGGCGTCACCGCTGAACTTCTTCAAAGCACGACCAGCTGCAAGCGCATAGTTTCCACCAGAGCCAATCGCTAAGATCCCATCATCTGGTTCGATCACTTCACCCGTACCTGATACAAGTAAGAGTGTATCTTTGTTCATTACGAGTAGCATCGCTTCTAATTGACGCAACATCTTATCTCCGCGCCATTCTTTTGCAAGCTCGACTGCGGCACGCTGAAGATTGCCGTTGTACATCTCAAGTTTCGCTTCAAATTTCTCAAAAAGTGTAAACGCATCTGCAACTGACCCTGCAAATCCGGCTACGACTTGCCCATTGAATAAGCGGCGTACTTTTTTTGCTGTATGCTTCATTACGACTTGATTTCCAAGTGTGACTTGCCCGTCCCCTGACATTGCCGACTGCCCTTTATGCTGTATCGCAAATATTGTAGTTGCATGAATTGTCATTCCGTGTGCCTCCTATGCGCGTGGATGCGAATTTTTATAAGTTGTAAGTAAATGATCTTTTGTTACATGGGTATAGATTTGTGTAGAGCTTAAGCTGCTGTGGCCGAGTAGTTCCTGAACAGTCCGCATGTCCGCTCCGTTATTTAACAAATGTGTTGCAAATGTGTGGCGTATCATGTGCGGATAAATCGACTTAGTTAACGTGCTCTTTTTCACAATTTCCTGAAGAATGTAGCGAACACCCATGTCCGTAAGTGGTTCGCCGCGATTATTCACAAATAGTTTATCGTGTTGCGTGTTCTTCATTAACCGAGGACGCGCTACTTCTAAATAAGTTTCAAGTGCACTTACTGCAAAGCTTCCAATGGGGATGTAGCGCTCTTTACGACCCTTTCCCATTACCCGGACGATTCCATACGGTAAATCAACCGCTGAAACTTCAAGTTCCGTCAGTTCACTAACACGCATGCCCGTTGCATACAACAGTTCAAGTAATGCTATGTTGCGAATATTAAGAGGTTTCTCCCCTTGTGCGGCTGTAAACAATGCTTCTAGCTCTTCCTCATAAAAGAACTGAGGAAGTTTTTTTTGTTGTTTTGGGTGGAACAGCGCTTGGAACGCATCTGAATTCACGTCTCGTTCTTTCGAAAGATACGTAAAAAATGTCCGGATGGCTGAAATTTTGCGTGAAATCGATGTACGTGCAAGTTTCGCATTATAAAGTTTTGTCACATACAGACGTGCATGCAAATATTCTACTTCTTCAAAGGATGTAATTGCTTCTTCATTCAAAAAAGTGATGAACTGATTAATATCATTTTCGTATTCTTTTACAGTATGCGGAGAATAGTTCTTATCAAGTTGAATAAATTCAATAAAATCACGTACTTCTGGACGTTCCATTGGTCATCCTCCTCCACGTAAAAACCCCTAAGATTATATCAATCTGTAGGGGCAACTTCAATTAAAGTGAATTAGTCTTCACAAAATTTTGAATTGTTGTAAGTGCTCGGTCAGCCAATTTTTCAGCTTTAACCTTCTTATCACGGATACGTTCAGGTAAGTTCGGGAACAAACCAAAGTTAATGTTCATTGGTTGGAAGTTCTTCGAATCTGCTTCCGTGATATACCGTGCCATACTGCCAAGCGCTGTTTCAGATGGGAATACAACTAACTCTTCACCTTGCACTAAACGCGCTGCATTGATTCCAGCTAATAAGCCACTTCCCGCAGACTCTACATATCCTTCGACACCTGTCATTTGACCTGCGAAGAAAATGTTGCGGTTAGCTTTCAACTGGTAAGTTGGCTCAAGTACTGTTGGTGAATTAATAAACGTGTTTCGGTGCATCACACCGTAACGCACGATTTCAACATTTTCAAGTCCAGGAATCAGTTGAAGGACTTCCTTTTGAGGTCCCCATTTCAAATGTGTCTGGAATCCAACAATGTTATAAAGCGTTCCAGCCGCATCATCTTGACGAAGTTGAACGACTGCAAACGGACGCTTACCCGTTTTCGGATCTTCAAGACCCACTGGCTTCATCGGTCCGAATAATAAAGTTTTACGTCCACGAGATGCCATCACTTCAACAGGCATACATCCTTCAAAATAAATCTCTTTTTCGAATTCTTTAAGAGGCACGACTTCTGCCTCTACTAAAGCATCATAGAAACGGTCGAATTCTTCTTCTGTCATTGGACAGTTCAAATACGCTGCTTCGCCTTTATCATAACGAGACTTCAGGTAGACTTTGTCCATATCGATACTGTCTTTTTCAACGATTGGCGCTGCTGCATCGTAAAAGTAAAGATAGTCTTGTCCAGTCAGCTCTTTCACTTTTTCTGCAAGTGCAGGCGACGTAAGAGGTCCCGTTGCAATAATAGTGATACCTTCTGGAATATCTGTCACTTCTTCGTTAACGATTTCAATATTTGGATGGTTACGAATCGTCTCTGTAACGCGTCCAGCAAAATCGTGACGATCGACCGCAAGTGCTCCACCTGCAGGCACTGCACTGTTATCTGCTGAATGAATAATTAATGAATCGAGCATACGCATCTCTTCTTTAATCACACCGACAGCATTCGTCAAATTATTGGCACGCAAAGAATTGGAACAAACTAACTCTGCAAATTTATCTGTATGGTGAGCAGGTGTTTGCTTCACAGGTCGCATTTCATAAAGTTTCACTTGAATACCGCGTTTTGCTAACTGCCAAGCCGCCTCGCTCCCTGCGAGGCCGGCTCCGATTACGTTTACTGTTTGAGTCATGAGGTAAATGCCTTCTTTCTAACTTTGTACTTCTTCTTTGTAATCACAAGATACACATTGAATTTGAACGCCTTTTTTCAGCTTCTTCTCAACAAGCATCTCTTCACACTTCGGACATGGACGATTGATTGGCTTGTCCCAAGAGACGAAGTCACATTCCGGGAACTGATCACATCCGTAGAAGATTCGCTTCGTTTTACTTTTACGCTCTAGAAGTTGACCTTTTTGACACTTCGGACAAGGTACGCCAATTTCTTTTACAATTGCTTTCGTGTTACGGCAGTCTGGGAAGTTGCTGCACGCCATGAATTTCCCGTAGCGTCCCAGTTTATAAACCATAGGAGATCCACATTTTTCACAGTCTTCGCCAGTCGGCTCATCTTTGATTTCAATCTTTTCCATCTCTTCATCTGCGTGCTTGACATGTTTTTCAAATCCACCGTAGAAACGGTCGATGAGTTTGATCCATTCGATCTGACCTTCTTCAATCAAGTCCAGATCTTTCTCCATTTGTGCTGTGAACTCGATATTGATGATATCTGGGAAGAATTCCGTCATTAATTCATGCACGATTGTTCCAAGTTCTGTTGGCACAAAACGTTTCGTTTCAAGTTGTACATACCCACGTTTTTGAATCGTATCTAAAGTTGGTGCGTAAGTCGACGGACGACCTATTCCAAGTTCTTCAAGCGTTTTCACAAGACGCGCTTCCGTATAACGTGGTGGTGGCTGTGTAAAGTGCTGCTTCGGATCGATCAGCGCTGCCTTTACTTTTTCACCCTCTGTAAGTTCTGGCAGAAGTTTATCTTTGTCATCAATTTGATCGTCCGATCCTTCAACATACACTTTCATGAATCCAGCAAACTTGACTTGAGAGCCGTTTGCTCGGAATAGTACGTTTTGATTCACAAGGTCAACAGCAACTGTATCTAAAACAGCTGATGCCATCTGACTTGCAATAAAACGTTCCCAAATCAATTTATAGAGGCGATATTGATCACGCGATAATAGAGATTTGACTTCATCCGGCGTACGAAGGGCACTTGTCGGACGAATCGCTTCATGTGCATCTTGTGTTTTTTTAGTTGATTTGGCAGCTTGGGCAGTCGATAAAAACTCTTTCCCATACTTGCCTTCAATGTAACCTGTTGCTTCTGCTTTTGCACTATCCGAGATACGAGTTGAATCTGTACGCATATACGTAATGAGACCTACAGTACCTTGTTTTTTACCTAAGTCGATTCCTTCGTACAACTGTTGTGCAAGTATCATGGTTTTTCGAGCACGGAAGTTCAATTTACGTGCTGCTTCCTGTTGTAGAGACGATGTTGTAAAGGATGGAGATGGGTTGCGTTTACGTTCTTTCTTGACAACTTTGTCCACTGTAAACTGCTTGCCCTTCATTGATTTTAAGACAGCATCTACATCTTCTTGCGAGGTCAATTTTTTCTTTTCGGATTTATCTCCGTAATAGACAGCTTCAAAACGACTTTTTCCTTTTTCAAACTCTGCCTCAATTGACCAATATTCTTCTGGAATAAATGCCTTGATTTCATTTTCACGGTCGATGATCAACCGCAATGCTACAGATTGAACCCGCCCTGCAGACAATCCTTTTTTGACTTTCTTCCATAGAATTGGGCTAATATTGTACCCAACTAATCGATCGAGTACACGGCGTGCTTGTTGTGCATCGACTAGATCACGATTTAGCGGTCTAGGATGTTTGAACGACTCTATGACCGCATCTTTTGTAATTTCATTAAATACCACACGACAATCTGAATCTGCATCGATGGATAATGCATTTGCTAAATGCCACGCAATTGCCTCTCCCTCTCTGTCGGGGTCAGCTGCGAGATAGACTTTTTTAGCTTTTTTAGCTGCTGTTTTCAGTTCTTGTAAGATGGGACCTTTCCCGCGAATGGTAATATACTTCGGTTGATAGTTATTTTCTACATCGACTCCCATTTGACTACGGGGTAAATCAATAACGTGGCCAACTGAAGCTTTTACTTTGTATTTCTTCCCCAAATATTTTTCAATTGTTTTAGCTTTTGCTGGGGACTCTACGATTACTAGATAATCTGACATAATTGGCCTCCTTTAAATAGAAGGTAATCCGCTTCACGATAAAAACAAATACCTGATGCAAAATGTATAACAGTTTTAAAGCGATTGCAAGGTTTTTCATTTCAAAGCTATTGAACGTGGCAAGATTTGCTCTGAAAAATCTTCGCTAGAATGGACAAGTGTTGCCCCTTGTTGGACCAAGCTATGAGGGCCAGAACTGAGAGTAGAAAATATGGAACCAGGAACTGTATACACCTCTTTTCCAAGATCTAAAGCAAAGTCAACAGTTGACATCGTTCCACTTTTCAACTCTGCTTCAGTTATAAAAATCCCTTTAGAAAGTGCACTAATGACGCGGTTCCTTGCAATAAATTGATGGGGTTGAGGCGGTGTGTTCGGAGGGTATTCCGTGACAAGCAAATGATTTTTTGCTAGTTCTGAAAATAAAGCTATGTTTTGTTTCGGATAAGGATAGTGAAATCCTGACCCGAGTACAGCTACAGTATTCACACCATGTTCTATTGCAATTTTGTGCGCATGCGTATCCGCTCCAATTGCCAGTCCACTGCAAATGGTTAAATCGGCCGCTTTAAACTGTGGCATAAAGTAGTCGATGATATCGTGTGTATACGAAGTTGCTTTGCGAGAACCGATGATGGCAAGCATGGAATTCGTAAGGAGTTGTTTATTCCCTCTTAAATAAAGCACAGCTGGTGGGTCGTGAAGCTCTTTTAAAAGTGGAGGGTAGTCCGGGTCAAGATAAGTAACTACCGCTACGTCAGACGCCGCATAATAGCTTTCAAATGGAAACAAACTGGCTGTCCTATAGTTTTCTTTAACTATTGTGGGTAGATGATCCTGCAGATTATTAGCAAGAAAAGTAGAAATTTGGTTGAAACGGGGCCAAGGCCAAGGAATCAGACTATGGAGGGCGAGAAGTTTTTGGCGGTCGTTCACATATCACCTCGAGGTTAGATTTGGGGATAAAAAAAGATACGGCGTGTGCCGTATCTCTAATATTAGTGTGTTTTACACGCGTCGTAAAGACCCGCTTCTTTAATTGCTTCAATTAAAGTTTCACCGATTACAGATGGAGTTGCTGCAACTTTCATACCAGCATCTTTCATAGCGCTGATTTTGCCTTCTGCAGTTCCTTGTCCACCTGAGATGATAGCTCCAGCGTGACCCATACGTTTTCCTGGAGGTGCAGTTTGCCCACCAATGAATCCGACTACAGGTTTTTTCATGTTCGCTTTGATCCACTCAGCCGCTTCTTCTTCTGCTGTTCCGCCGATCTCACCGATCATTACCACTGCATACGTATCTTCATCTTCGTTGAATGCTTTCAGAACATCGATAAAGTTTGTCCCGTTTACAGGGTCTCCACCGATACCGACAGCAGTCGTTTGACCAATGCCTTCTTGTGTTAACTGGTGAACAGCTTCATACGTAAGTGTACCAGAGCGTGAAACAACTCCGACGTGACCTTTTGTATGGATGTAACCAGGCATGATTCCAATTTTACATTCGTCAGCTGTGATGACACCAGGGCAGTTAGGACCGACCAAGCGTGTCTTTTTACCTTCCATGTAACGTCGCACATTGACCATGTCAAGAACTGGAATATGCTCAGTGATACAAATTGCCATATCAAGCTCAGCATCAACCGCTTCTAAAATTGCATCAGCCGCAAATGGTGCAGGTACATAAATAACAGAAACATTAGCGCCTGTAGCTTTTACAGCTTCTTCAACTGTGTTAAATACTGGCACGCCTTCAACTTCCGTACCGCCTTTACCAGGTGTAACACCTGCAACGATTTTCGTACCGTACTCAATCATTTGTTTTGTATGGAAAAGAGCAGTTGAGCCCGTGATTCCTTGAACGAGTACTTTCGTATCTTTATTAATATATACGCTCATTTTATCTCCCTGCCTTTCTTATCCTACAAGTTTCACGATTTTTTGTGCGCCGTCAGCCATAGAATCAGCTGCGATGATGTTAAGACCTGATTCGTTCAACATTTTCTTACCAAGGTCTACGTTTGTACCTTCAAGACGAACAACAAGTGGTACTTGTAGTCCAACTTCTTTTGCTGCGATAATAACACCTTCAGCAATAACGTCACACTTCATGATTCCGCCAAAGATATTAACAAAAATACCTTTTACGTTTTTATCAGAAAGAATGATTTTGAATGCTTCTGTTACTTTCTCAGCTGTCGCACCGCCCCCAACGTCCAGGAAGTTAGCGGGTGATCCGCCGTAATAGCTGATCGTATCCATTGTTGCCATAGCAAGTCCGGCACCGTTAACCATACATCCGATGTTTCCATCTAATGAGATGTAGCTAAGGTCATATTTAGAAGCTTCGATTTCTTTTGCATCTTCTTCATCATAGTCACGCATTTCCATAATTTCTGGATGACGGTACAATGCATTCGCATCAAAGTTGAATTTTGCATCAAGCGCGATAACTTGATCGTCACCTGTCACAACAAGTGGGTTGATCTCAACGATTGCAGCATCTTTTTCAACATATACTTTGTAAAGACCCAACATGAATTTTACAGCTTTGTTGACAAGCTTAGCAGGAATGTTCATGTTGAACGCCATGCGACGCGCTTGGAAGCCTGTAAGACCAACAACTGGATCGATTTCTTCGTAGAACAAACGCTCAGGCGTGTTTGCTGCTACTTCCTCGATATCCATACCGCCTTCTTCAGAACCCATAAGCGTTACACGAGAAGTTGCACGATCTAATACAAGTCCGATGTAATATTCTTTTTGAATATCGCTACCTTCTTCGATATAAATGCGTTTTACTTCTTTACCTTCAGGACCTGTTTGGTGCGTTACAAGAACTTTACCGATCAGTTCTTTCGCGTATTCACGTACTTCGTCAAGATTTTTTGCAATCTTAACGCCGCCTGCTTTACCGCGACCACCTGCGTGAATTTGAGCTTTGACAACTGTTACTGCTGCGCCTAATTCTTTCGCTGCTTTAACTGCTTCTTCTGGTGAGAAAGCAACGATTCCGTTTGGCACTGCAACTCCATATTGACGTAGCAATTGTTTTCCCTGGTATTCATGGATATTCATTGTGCGTCCTCCAATCGAACTATTGAGTTTACTACCTCCCCCATTGTATAAAACCTGTCACAATATGTCCATAAAAGTCTGAAACTGCGAATTTTCAATCTTCTCTCATAAATTGAACGAGTGTTTTGATTGGCTCAAACGAGTGACGATGTTCAGGACAAATCCCATACGTATCGATTGCTTGAAGGTGAACAGCTGTGCCATACCCAGAATGCTTGTCAAACCCGTACTGTGGATAGTCTAGTGCAAGTTGATCCATATACGCATCACGCGTTGTTTTAGCAAGAATTGAGGCTGCTGCAATCGACAAACTACGCGCATCTCCTTTAATCAAATCGTAGCATGGCTGCTCAATCGGAAGTGGCATTGCATCTGACAGGACGATGTCAGGTTTTACTTGTAACCCTCCGATTGATGCCAACATGGACTGACGAGTTGCCTCATAAATATTCAATCGGTCGATCTCTTGTCGCGGTTGGATATGAACAGCGTAGCTTACAGCATGCTCTTTAATTAACTCGGCAAGCGCTTCTCGTATTTTTTTTTTGAGCTGCTTTGAATCGTTGACATCGACGAGTGCCTCAGTGTTTTTTGGCAAAATGACTGCTGCTGTTACTACTGGCCCTGCAAGTGGTCCTCTCCCGGCTTCGTCGACTCCAGCAACGAGTCCTTCTCCAAACGTTGAATCAAATTCATGACGAGCTTTATAGTCTGACCATTTTTGTTGTTCTTTCTGTACTTTCCGGTCGAATGATGCCAGTAGTTTTTTTACACCTGTGCGTTCATCTGACCGAAGTGCTGTGATCCATTCCTCTTCACTGGTTGCAGCTACTAGCTTTTCTTTAATTAGTTTTAGTGATTCCAACTAGACTCCTCCTACATAAAAAACCCTTTGGAACTATTCCAAAGGGGCTTCGTCTTCTACAAAATCAAATGTCAAGCGACCAAGATGCTCATTTCGGACATCTCGAACGATAAGTTCTGCAACAGCGTCATAATCCACTTCTCCACCTGTTGCGTATACCTTACGTAGTTGACCGATATGATTAAACACTTGTTCTAAGTCGTCTCCCACTGTTTCAAGTTGAAAACGTTCTTGTAAACGTTCTGGGTAATGCGCTTCTAAAAATCGAAGGGCATATACGGCTAAGTCTTCCATACGAAGAACTGCATCTTTGATAGCGCCTGACAAAGCGAGTTTAAAGCCGATTTGCTGGTCTTCAAACTTTGGCCAAAGAATCCCAGGTGTATCTAGAAGCTCTAGTTCTTTTGCGATTTTGATCCATTGTTGCGACTTTGTAACACCTGGTGTATTTCCTGTTCGGGCGATATTCTTTTTCGCAAACCGGTTAATCAATGTTGACTTCCCAACGTTTGGAATCCCTAAAATCATCGCACGAATCGCGCGTGGTTTCATTCCACGAGACTTCATGCGGTCAAACTTTGGTTTCAAAAGTACACGTGTTTCTTTTAAAACTTTTTCAAGATCTTTTCCCTCAAATGAATTGATGGCAACAGCTTGTATACCTTGAGTAGCGTAGTATTCGATCCATTTAGCTGTCTCGCGCTCATCCGCCATATCAGCTTTCGTTAAAATCATCAATTTTGTCTTTTGATGAACAATTTGCTCGAGCATTGGATTACGTGAAGAAACTGGTAGACGTGCATCTACCAGTTCGAAAACGATGTCCACAAGCTTTAAGTTTTCTGTTACTTCCCGGCGTGCTTTTGCCATATGTCCCGGGAACCATTGAATCGTCATTGTGACACCTCTACTTTACAATACTAATATCTTCTAACGGCCAAAAAATCAAACTTGTCGTCCCGATGATTTCATCTTCTGGAACGAGGCCGATTGCGCGACTATCTTTTGAATAACGACGGTTATCCCCCATTACGAAGAAATACCCCTCTGGGATTTCTGAAAGCTGTGTAAGCTCCTCTAAAGTGAAGTTTTCTGTGAGTGTTCCTTCTGTAATCTCAGCTTTATACTGATCCAGATAAGGCTCCGGCACAGCTTCACCATTGATGTACAGTTGATCATCTTCATACGCAATATGGTCCCCTGGCAGTCCAATAATACGTTTAATGTAATTTTTCTGCTCTGGTGCGTGGAACACAACGATTTCAAAGCGCTCTGGCGTACCGATGTCGTAGCCAATTTTGTTCACGACCATACGGTCACCATTGTTTAAGGTGGGCATCATGGATTCCCCGTCAACTACGATTGGTGTGAATAGAAAGAAACGAATCAATGCTGCAATACTAAATGCAATTAAAATTGCTTTTGCCCATTCCCATACTTCATTTTTCTTTTTGGCTGTTTCCATTCGCTCAGCTCTCCCCTCACCTTCTATCTTACAAAAAATAGAGGGTTTTCTCTAGTTGTAACCATCTTATAATGTGTTAAGTCTTTATAAATAAAAATACTGCATGCTGTCTTACGACAACACACAGTATTCCAATTAGCGAAGTTCTTTAATTCGAGCTGCTTTACCACGTAGGTTACGTAGGTAGTACAATTTCGCACGACGTACTTTACCACGACGAACAACTTCAAGACGTGCAATCTTTGGTGTGTGTACAGGGAATGTACGCTCAACACCTACACCAGAAGAAATTTTACGAACTGTGAAAGTTTCGCTGATACCGCCGCCACGACGTTTGATTACAACACCTTCGAATACCTGTAAACGCTCACGAGTACCTTCGACAACTTTAACGTGTACACGTACAGTGTCTCCAGGACGGAACGATGGAAGGTCAGAACGAAGCTGATCTTTTGTAATCTCTGAAATAATGTTTTGCATAATCATTTCTCTCCTTATACGAATGCTCTTACACGCTTATCCGCTGCAGCGGAACACCCAAAATAGATGCTTCTGTATAGAAGCACATCAAACATCATACCATAGACATTGACAAGTTGCAATACTTGTCAGCTAGTTTTTCAATGTTTCCAAAAAGGCCAAGTCTTGCTCCGTCAGTGTAGCTGACTCGAGCAAATCTGGTCTGCGTTCGAACGTGCGCTTTAAAGACTCTTCACGTCGCCACTGTTCAATTTTCGCATGATTTCCGGACAATAACACCTCTGGAACTTTCATGCCGTTAAAGTCAGCTGGACGCGTATAATGGGGGTGCTCAAGTAATCCTGTGGAAAAAGAATCTTGTTCGTGAGAAGCTTGCTTACCTAGAACGTCTGGCAATAAGCGCACAACACTATCGACTACTGTCATCGCTGCAATTTCTCCACCTGTTAGCACGAAGTCCCCTATTGAAATTTCGTCCGTCACAAGATGCTCACGAATGCGCTCATCGTATCCTTCGTAATGACCACAGATGATGATGAGTGCTTCTTCTTTCGCAAGCTCTTCTGCTTTTTGTTGAGAAAAGCGTTCCCCTTGAGGACACATTAATAGGACGCGAGGTGATTTTGCAGTTTGGTGCTTTACTGCATCCACTGCTGCAAATAAAGGTTCCGGCTTTAATACCATCCCAGCCCCACCACCATACGGATAATCATCGACTTGCTTGTGTTTCGACTCTGAATAGTCTCTAAAGTTGATGACTTCAAGTTTGGCTCTGCCAGATTCTTGCGCTTTTTTTAAGATGGACGAACCAAATACTCCTTCAAACATCTCTGGAAATAAAGACAGTACTTGAATCTTCATTCGCTCAGCAAACCTTCCATGACTTCAATCACGATTTTCTTTTCCTGTGGGTCAACTGATTTGACTACTTGCTCGATATACGGGATATAATGTTTCTTCCCTTTTACAGGCGTTACTTCCCACACATCGTTTGCGCCTGTAGCTAAAATTTCTGTGACTTTACCAATGTCTTCTCCGTCCGTCGAGACAACGTCGCAGCCGAGAATTTCATGGTAATAATAGGCATGGTCCTCAAGCTCCGTTAATGTGGCCGCATCTACTTTCAGAAAATGATCTTTGAATTTTTCAACGTCGTTGATTGATGGCATGCCATCGAATGTAACTAAGTCAAAGTTCTTATGCGTGCGATGGCTTGCAATCTTTACCGTTTGGATATGGTGATCCTCTTTGAATACTGCCAGCTCGCTGCCTTTTTTAAAGCGTTCCTCGGGAAAATCTGTCGATGCTAAAATTCGAACTTCTCCACGAATCCCATGCGTATTGACAATCTTTCCTACATTTAACCAATGTGTCATTGTACCGCTCCTTTGCTAGTCGTAGACGAACAAAAAGGAAGAACTAGTTGAGTTCTTCCTTTCGGTCAATCCAAAATATCGACAAATACACGTTTTGATTGGTGACTGCTTGCTGCTGAATACACAATTGTTCGAATCGCTTTTGCGACACGTCCTTGTTTGCCAATGACTTTCCCCATATCTTCTGGATGTACAGAAAGCTTATAGACAACCCGGTTCCCGGAGACCTGTTCTTGAATCTCAATGGATTCCGGATGGTCGACAAGTGGTGTTACGATCGTTTCAATCAGCTGCTTCATGCAATCACCCCCGATTATTTACCTAATTTTGCGTTATGGAATTTTTCCATGATGCCTTGTTCAGAGAACAAGTTACGTACTGTGTCAGATGGTTTTGCACCATCTTGAAGCCATTTCAATGCTAATTCTTCATTGATTTTTACTTCAGCTGGTTTAGTTAGTGGGTTGTAAGTACCTACTGTTTCGATTTGACGGCCGTCACGTGGTGAACGTGAATCAGCTACTACAATACGATAGAAAGGAGACTTTTTAGCTCCCATACGTTTTAAACGAATTTTTACTGCCATTTGTTAGTGCACCTCCGAATAGTTTCACACAAGATAGTATATTACCAAGCTTTTTTTAGTTTGTAAAGTGTTTTTTCTTAACACTACTAAAAGTTATCGAAATAACCCATCCATACCTGGGAAATTCATCTTTTTCTTGCCTTTTTGTTGCATACCAGACATTTGTTTCATCATCTTTTTCATGTCTTCAAATTGTTTCAAAAGACGATTTACTTCTTGAATAGAAGTTCCCGACCCCTTTGCAATTCGCTTTTTACGACTGCCATTGATGCTCTCGGGATGTGATTTTTCATGAGGCGTCATTGAATAAATAATCGCTTCGACGCGCCCCATCTGTTTCTCATCGACTTTTGCATTTTCAAGACCTTTGATTTTTCCAGCGCCCGGAAGCATCTTCAAAATCTCATCAAGCGGTCCCATCTTTTTCACTTGTTGGAGTTGCTCGATGAAATCATCAAACGTAAATGATTGCGTACGGATCTTTTCTTCAAGCTCTTTTGCTTTCGTTTCATCGACTTCCGTTTGTGCTTTTTCAATGAGCGACAACATGTCGCCCATCCCAAGAATTCGAGAAGCCATGCGATCTGGGTGGAATTCTTCTAAAGCGTCCATCTTCTCACCCATACCGACAAATTTAATCGGTTTTTGAGTAACGGAACGTATGGATAACGCAGCTCCACCGCGTGTATCTCCATCAAGCTTTGTTAATACAACGCCTGTGATACCGATGGCTTCATTAAAGTTGGATGCGACATTCACAGCATCTTGCCCTGTCATTGAATCGACAACTAAGAAGATTTCATCTGGCTCTTTTAAAGCACGGATCTGTTTTAATTCATCCATTAACGTCTCGTCTACGTGTAGACGACCCGCTGTATCGATGATCACCACATCATGATGCTCTTGTTTAGCGTGTTCAATGGCTTGTCTTGCAATCTCTACAGGTGATACCTCAGTGCCAAGCGAGAAGACAGGAAGCGATAATTGCTTACCCAGCGTCTCAAGCTGTTTAATGGCTGCTGGACGATAAATATCAGCCGCTACTAATAGAGGTTTTCTATTATATTTTTTACGAAGTACAGACGCAAGCTTACCACTTGTCGTCGTTTTACCGGCCCCCTGCAAACCGACCATCATAATGACTGTTGGCGGACGTGTAGAAAAAGCGATTTTACTTTGTTCGCCACCCATTAATTGCGTCAATTCATCTTTTACAATTTTGATGACTTGTTGACCAGGCGTCAAACTCTTCATAACGTCTTGACCAACCGCACGTTCAGATACCGTTTTGATAAACTCTTTGACGACTTTTAAGTTGACGTCTGCTTCAATCAAAGCAAAGCGGACTTCGCGCATCATTTCTTTGACATCCGCCTCGGAAATCTTTCCTTTACCTTTAATCTTTTGCATCGTCCCTTGGAGTCGTTCTGCTAAACCTTCAAAAGCCATGATTGCTCCTCCTATTCGACGCCTTTTAGTTGCTCTAATAAAGCGAGTACATTTTCAGGTGATTGATTTTGTTTCACAGCCGCTTCGAGTTGTTCAACCAACTGTTGGCGCTGCTGAAATTTTTCAAGAAGTGTTAGTTTTGTCTCATATTCTTCAAGCATCATCTCTGTACGACGTATGTTGTCATAGACCGCTTGACGGGAGATTTCGTATTCTTCTGCGATTTCACCTAGAGACAAATCATCTAAATAATAAAGTTCCATGTATGAGCGTTGTTTATCTGTTAAAAGTGATTGATAAAAGTCAAACAGGAAGTTGATTCGGGTTGTTTTTTCAATCATCTTGTCGCTCCCTTTCGGTTACACCCACTAGTGTAGTAGGTCGACCAAGTGCTGTCAAGTATTTTTACTTGTCTTGTTCGTTTTGTTGTTCTAAATCCAATCCTTCAGCAAATAAGCCATATACATATTTGTCTGCATCAAAAGGCTGCAAGTCGTCGATTTTCTCTCCAAGTCCTACATACTTTACAGGAATACCAAGTTTGTTACGGATAGCAAGAACGATTCCGCCTTTTGCTGTGCCATCTAACTTCGTCAACACGATTCCTGATACATTTGTCACTTCTTTAAATGTCTGGGCTTGAATCAATGCATTTTGACCTGTCGTCGCATCTAGAGCAAGTAACACTTCATGCGGCGCATCTGGCACTTCACGTGAAATAACGCGGTGAATCTTTTCCAGCTCATTCATCAAGTTGACTTTATTTTGAAGACGCCCTGCTGTATCACAGATTAAAATATCGACACCACGGCTTTTCGCTGCGCGCACTGCATCATACATTACAGCTGCCGGATCTGACCCTTCGCCTTGTTTAACGACTTCTACACCTACACGGTTTCCCCACTCCTGCAGTTGGTCAATCGCACCTGCGCGGAATGTGTCTCCCGCTGCTAACATGACGGTTTTTCCCTGTTGCTTGTACTGGTATGCAAGCTTTCCGATTGTCGTCGTTTTGCCGACACCATTCACGCCTACCATTAAAATAACGCCTAACCCTTCTTCTGGTAACGTAATTTCTGCTAGCTGCTCTTCTCCATCCTCATAAATTTCGACTAATTTCTCAGCGATGACGGATTGAATGCCAGATGTATCCTTAATATTTTTGCGTTGCACTTCATAACGCAGCTTGTCCATGAGTTCCATAACTGTTTCAAAGCCAACATCTGCTTGCAAGAGAAGCTCTTCTAATTCTTCAAAGAAATCCTCATCTACTTTGCGGTATTTTGCTACTAAGTCATTGACTTTAGATGTAAATTGGTCACGAGTCTTCGTGAGACCCCCTTTAAACTTTTCAGTAATGCTTTGTTTTTCAACCTGCTCTTCAGGCGTACCTGCCATTTTTTCTTTCCATTTCTTAAAAAAACTCATGTTAACCCTTCCCTTATACGTATTCTTCTAATTTTACTGAGACTAATTTCGATACACCAGACTCTTGCATTGTCACACCGTACAAAACATCTGCACCTTCCATCGTCCCTTTGCGGTGAGTGATAACAATAAATTGGGTATCACCCGAGAATTGCTTTAAATACTCACTGTATCGTACGACATTGGCTTCATCAAGCGCTGCTTCTACTTCATCTAAAATACAGAACGGTACTGGACGCGTCTGTAAAATGGCAAATAAAAGTGCAATCGCTGTCAGTGCACGTTCTCCACCCGATAGTAGCGATAGATTTTGTAATTTCTTGCCTGGAGGCTGTGCGACAATGTCGACTCCCGTTTCAAGCATATTTTCTGGATCGGTCAACACGAGATCCGCTTGTCCGCCTCCAAATAATTTACGAAAAACATCTCGGAAATGTTTCTGTATTTCAAAAAATGTACGGCTGAAACGTTCTGTCATTTCCTCGTCCATCTCTGTAATCGCTGAATGAAGCGTATCCTTTGCATCAATCAAGTCTTTGCGTTGTTCTGTTAAGAACTGATAGCGTTCGTTGACTTGCTCAAACTCTTCTATGGCAGCGATGTTTACCGGTCCCAACTCTTCGATTGAACGCTTTAACAATCGAACTTTAGAGCGCTCACGATCACTATCTTCCGGTAGTGAGAATGTCTGTTTCGCATCTTCATACGTCAGTTCATAGTCATCTTCTAACACAGAATAATAGCTCGCCAAGCTAGATTCTAGTTGTTCGTTTTGCATGTTCAACTTCTCGTGTTGCACGGATAGCGTGTGCAGACGTTCGGATACCGCTTCTTCTTCTAACTCGGCGGCGCGCACTTGATGATTTAGCTCTTTACGCTTTTCCCGTACGGACTGAATCGTTGTTTGCAAGGAATTACGAGAGATCACCAACTGCCCGATTTCTGCAGCTAATTCTTCGGCTGTCTGCCCTTCATGACCTGTTTGATACCATGCTAGTTCTTCTTCCCAACTTGTAATCTGTGTAGTCGCCTTCGCGATAGACTCAGACAATGCGGTTAATTCTCGATCAAGTTGGTGTGCCCGTTCACTTGCAAGCGCAACTTCTGTGATCACAGTTCCCAGTTGGTTTTGAATCGCGTCTTTCTGTTCCACCGTCTTAGACTTTAGAGCCGTCAACTCATCAATTTGACTCTGTATGGACTGCGCCTTCTGTGATCTCTCTGCTAGTAATTGCTCAATTTCATTTAAACGAGTTGTCGCTTGTTGTTGGTCATCTCCATGTTCTTGCTGTTGCAGATGAAACATATCTTTTTTGTCTTGCCATTTTTCGACTAAGTTTTCTGCGCTGGCAGCTTCAGAATAAACTTGTTGTTGATTG
The DNA here is from genome assembly GCF_016909155.1 of Chryseomicrobium aureum. GTDB lineage: Bacteria > Bacillota > Bacilli > Bacillales_A > Planococcaceae > Chryseomicrobium > Chryseomicrobium aureum. The sequence goes on along the minus strand of NZ_JAFBFG010000001.1, from coordinate 263,000 downwards.
CTGCGGAGTTCTTCACCAGAGGACCGAAGTGTTTCAAGTTCTGTTTCAAGCTGGTCCTTCTTGCGTTTAAAATCTGCCACCTGTTGCTCAGCACGTGCGAGGTCTGCCTCTAGTTTCACAACGAGCGTAGAATAGTTCTCAAGGTCTGCTTTCCTTGAGAACACTGAACTTTGCTTTTTCGTAGTTCCGCCTGTCAATGACCCTCCAGGGTGAACGATATCGCCATCTAGAGTAACAATTCGTGCACTGTGGTTGATCAGCTTTGCCAGTTGAGATGCACCATTCAAGTCCTTTGCGACCACAATAGTCCCGAGTAGATTATCTCGAATAGGACGATATTCCGGTTCACAGGAAACTAGCGTATTTGCCGTTGCTACAAATGCCGCATGATTTTCAAGCTTTTTCAACTGAAAATCTGGAAGTTGACGTGGCTTTATAACATCCATCGGAAGGAATGTTGCTCTCCCTAATCGCTGTTGTTTCAGATAGGCAATTGCATGCTGCGCATCACGTGTAGTATCCGTTACAACATGTTGTGCTTGGCCTCCGATAGCTGTGTCGATGGCCGTTACATATGCTGTAGGGATATCTAATAGTTCCGCGACAGCTCCACGAATGCCGTTAAACCTCTCTTCATTTCGTTGTTTTAATAATTCTCTCACACCTTGGAAATAGCCACTGAATTCCGATTCTAATTCTACAAGGGAGTCTCGTTTTGCACGAAGCTGATGAAGTTGTTGATAGCCATCAAAGAGAAGTTGTCGTTTCTTTTCATACGATTGTGAAACATCATCATAGACCACTTTTTTTTCTTTAAATGCTAATAAGGCCTGCTCGAGCTTGTGATCGAGTTGCTCTTTTGAAGCATTAGCAAGGTTGTGGGCATTTCTCGCCTCGTCCAGTTGACGCTCGATTTCTTTTAAATCCGTTGAGAAACGAGCATAATGGAGCTTTTGCTTTTCTGTTTGCTGTTCTAAAATTCGTTGCTCGTTCTTTAGTGCCGCGGATTCATTTAAGAGTTCTATATAATCCGCTTTTAATGTCTCTACTTGCACTTCTAAATCTTCTTCAGACGTATGTAGAATTTGCTCGAGCTGGTTACGTGTATCACGCAACTCTTTTATTTTTTTCGCTTGCTCCTTTTTTTGCATCTCTAGTTGTTCATGTTTCTCTTCTAGCTGTTTTGCTTCTTGTTTTGCGACCGCAAGTGAAGCTTGAAGCTTTTCTATTTGTTGTTTCCGATTATTTTGTTTTTCTTCTAAGACTAGCTTTCTTCCTTCTTGACGCTCTAAAGTTGTAGAAATTGTAACAGCCTCATCTTGAAGCGTATCGAGTGATTCTTCAAGTTGTGAAAGTTGTGAACGCGCTTGTGTAAGATGAAGAACGAGTTCTTCTTTTTGAGTACGTGTAGACTGGACTTCTTTTGCTACTTCTTCTGCATGTTTTGCAAGGACTTCCAATTGATCCTCAGCCTGTTCAATGTCGAATAAGGCCAAACTTACTTCACGTGTTCGAAGCTCTTCAGCGAATGCCAAATAATCCTTCGCAATGGATGACTGAATTTGAAGCGGCTCAATACGCCCTTCTAACTCATGCAAAATATCCAATACCCGGTTTAAGTTGTCATCTGTTTCAATTAATTTAAATTCTGCTTTTCGTTTCCGCTGTTTGTATTTTAGAACGCCTGCTGTTTCTTCGAATATCGCGCGACGATCTTCTGCCTTACTGTTTAGAATTTCATCGACTTTTCCTTGCGAGATAATCGAAAAGGCTTCACGCCCTAACCCTGAATCCATGAACAGTTCCGTAATGTCTTTTAAACGACAAGTTTGACGGTTCAGTAGGTAATCGGAATCTCCTGAACGGTAAACGCGTCTCGTCACACTCACTTCCGCATACTCGGTATGCAGCGCTTTGGACTGGTTATCTAGAACGAGCGTGACTTCTGCAAAGTTGAGTGGTTTGCGGGAGTCACTCCCTGCAAAAATGACGTCTTCCATCTTAGTTCCACGCAACGATTTAGCAGATTGTTCACCAAGTACCCAACGAATCGCGTCTGTAATATTGCTTTTACCGCTTCCGTTTGGTCCGACGACTGCTGTCACACCTGGAACAAAGTCCACTGCAATGCGTTCTGCAAACGATTTGAAGCCTACAATTTCAAGCCTCTTTAAAAACATACTTACTCATCCGCCTTTAATTTCTGTATTGCCAGTTGCGCAGCTTGTTGCTCCGCTTCTTTTTTTGACCTTCCGCTACCTTCTCCAAGAGGGTCTGCATCTAAAGACACCTGTGAGATGAAGATACGATTGTGAGCGGGACCTTTTTCTTCAATGATTTCATACTTCAATTGTCCAGAATTGTCTTGCTGGACAAGCTCTTGAAGTTGACTCTTGTAGTCCGAGACTTTTGAAAATGCTCCCACTTCAACTTTTGGGAACATCACAGTTTCCAGAAGCTCAGTGACTTTATCTAATCCTTGATCGAGATACAAAGCGCCTACTAATGCTTCAAATACATCCGCTAGAAGCGCAGGACGATTACGCCCACCCGTATTCTCTTCTCCTTTGCCAAGCAAAATATACGAGCCAAGATCCAACTCATTTGCCAAATGAACAAGGGACGGTTCACAGACAATCGACGCACGAAGTTTCGTCAACTCTCCCTCGGTCATTTTCGGATAACGATGGAAAAGGTATTGGGATACTGCTAGTTCGAGTACGGCATCACCAAGAAACTCCAACCGTTCATTGTCAATAAACGATTTTCTGCGGTGTTCATTTACATAAGATGAATGCGTGAACGCTTCAAACAATAGACTTTCATTTGTAAATACAAATTCTGTTTGTTTTTGAAACTCGGCCACTTTTGCTTTTGCCTCTGCACTGTACACTGGTTTTTTCTTCGATTCCTTCATTTGCCTCAGCCTTTCTACATGTCTATCCTTCTTAGTTTACTGTTTATTACAAGCCTTGCATAGTCTCGGCCTAAAAAAGAAAAACCAGAGAGTCTGCACTCTCTGGCTACGTTTCTTTATTCGCCTAATTTACCTTCAATGTACGTTACTGCAGAACCTACAGTTGAAATATTTTCAGCTTCCTCATCAGAGATTTCCATGTCGAACTCATCTTCAAGCTCCATTACAAGTTCAACTACGTCTAATGAATCAGCGCCTAAATCTTCACGGAAAGAAGCTTCCATTTTCACTTCGCTCTCATCGACACCAAGGCGGTCTACGATGACTTTTGTTACGCGTTCTAATACTGTTGACATTTCATGTCACCTCCCCTCATTAGTATACGCAAAAACCTGCGTCTTGCCTAGATTACATGTACATTCCACCGTTGACATGGAGTGTTTGCCCTGTAATATATGTAGCTTCATCCGAAGCTAAAAATGCAACAGCTGCTGCAATATCTTTTGCAGTGCCAAAATGGCCGAGTGGAATCTGTGCAAGCATTGCGGATTTGATCTCTTCAGGTAGTGAATCCGTCATCTCTGTTTCAATGAACCCTGGAGCAATCGCATTGACTGTAATATTGCGTGATGCAAGTTCGAGTGCGACAGACTTTGTCATGCCGACGACACCCGCTTTAGCAGCTACATAATTCGTCTGACCCGGATTCCCAGATGCACCGACGATTGAGGAGATATTGATGATACGTCCTTTGCGTTGCTTCATCATTTGACGCGTAACAGCTTTTGTCGTTAAAAACACACCTTTGAGGTTTGTGTCGATCACATCGTCCCACTCACTGTCTTTCATACGCATTAGCAAATTATCACGCGTGATTCCCGCATTGTTTACAAGGATGTCGATAGAACCGTATGCATCAAGTGAAGCTTTCATCAGTGCTGTGACATCATCTGCGTTTGAAACAGACGCTTGCACAGCAATCGCTTGGCCACCAGCTTGTGTGATTTCCGCCACAACGGATTCCGCTTTCTCTTTGCTCCCACTATAATTGACAACCACTTGAGCACCTCGTGCAGCCAAATCTTTTGCAATCTCACTTCCGATTCCGCGGGATGCACCCGTTACAACGGCAGTTTTTCCTTGTAAGCTCATTGTGAATCTCCTTTCAAATGGTACAACGTATTGGTGAGACTGAGTGTATCGAACACTGAATAAGTCGTTACAGATCGGTCAATTTTCTTAATTAATCCTGATAATACATTTCCTGGTCCACACTCAATGAATGTATCGACACCTAAATCCAGCATCGTTCGTATAGATTCTTCCCATCGAACAGGAGCCGTTACTTGTTCTATCAATAGTTTGCGAATTTCATCTGCACTTTCAACCGGCTTTGCTGTAACGTTTGCAATAATCGGCACTTTTGGTTCACGTAGTGGAATCATCGCTAACTCAACACCTAGCTTGGTTGCAGCCGGACGCATTAATGATGAATGAAAAGGCCCACTAACCGAGAGTGGAATTGCGCGCTTTGCTCCATGATCTTTTGCTCGCTCAGACGCTAATTTTACGCCTTCAGCAGTACCTGAAATGACAATTTGGCCCGGACAGTTCAAGTTTGCCACTTGTACAGAGTGACCTTCAGTAGTAACAGCTTCTGTTACAGTTGCTAAATCGTCAGCGGCCATACCAAGAATCGCTGCCATTGCACCTTGTCCTGCAGGAACGGCTTCGTTCATGAATTTCCCACGTTTGTGAACGATTGATGCACCGTCTTGAACAGAGAGAACCCCCGCCATCACAAGTGCTGAATATTCCCCAAGGGAGTGCCCCGCCATATAGTCGGGCTTCAAGCCGTTTTCCATAAGAATAGACGCAGCGATTGTACTACTTAGAAGAAGAGCCGGTTGTGCGTGATACGTTTTTGTTAATTCTTCAAGTGGTCCTTCAAACATTAAGTTCGAGATGGGAATACCCATTGCTTTTTCAGCTGTCGTCAAGTACTGGTCATACTTTTTAAAGTTCTCAACAAGGTCTTTTGCCATACCGACAGATTGAGAACCTTGCCCTGGGAATACAAATGCTACCTTCATTGTTCAGTTTCCTTTCGAATGGTTTCCGCGATCACGCCACTTACATCCCATTCCACCATCGTACGAGCTTGGCGAATGGCGTGGAAGATAGCATTTTCATTAGAAGAGCCATGTGCTTTGATCACCGGTGCATTGAGACCAAACAGTCCTGCTCCACCGTACTCTGTATAATCCATCAACCCTTTTAAATCCGATAAATCATTTTTCACAAGAGCAGCAGCCAGTTTTGTCTTGGTTGACTTCATAAATGTTTGTTTCAACATTTTAAATAAACTACCTGCAGTTCCTTCGATTGTCTTTAGTACCATGTTGCCTGTGAATCCGTCCGTCACAACAACATCCGCTACTCCGTCCAACAGGTCACGTGCTTCAACGTTTCCAATGAAATGGATAGGTGCCTCTTCCAACAGTTTATAGGCTTGTTTTGTTAAGTCATTTCCTTTACCAGGCTCTGTACCGATATTTAGTAACCCTACACGCGGCTTTTCGATAGACCGAACATTTTTAGCATAAATACTTCCCATCACCGCGTATTGCACTAAGTGCTCCGGCTTGGCATCCGCATTCGCACCAAGATCTAACATGACAAACCCCTTCCCATCTATCGTTGGAAGAGTTGGTGCTAGGGCAGGTCGCTCGATACCAGGTATACGGCCAACAATGAACAAGCCAGATGCCATTAACGCGCCCGTGTTCCCAGCAGAAATCGCAGCATGCACCTCCTCGTCTTTCACAGCTTGTGCCATCCGGACCATCGAAGCGTCTTTTTTGCGACGAATCGCACGAACAGGCTCATCCGTCGCTTCAATCTTTTCAGTTGTTGGAATTACTTTCAAGCGATCATGTTGTTTAAGGTACGGCGTCATTTCTTGCTCGATACCATACAACATAATCTCAATATCTTGAAATTCATCGAGTGCACGGTAGGCGCCTTTAATAATTTCACCAGGTGCGTTATCGCCACCCATTGCGTCTAATGCAAGTTTCATTTTGTCACCTTCTCTTTGGATTGGGAAACGTGGTACATCTCAAATTCCCCTTCAAATACTTTTTCCTGATGAACTTTACTGATGACATGAATGATGGAGTTTCGTTCATTTGACCGCTCTAATACACGAGCTTTCGCAACTACTCGATCTCCTTTTTTCACTTGTTTGACGAAGTGTATGGTCGCCTTTTTCGTCAACGCAAGTTCATCATCCAGTAATGCGACTGCTAATGAGTTGGCTTGCGCAAACAAATGATGCCCTCGCGCAATGTTGCGGGTTTGGAAGACATGCTCCCCGCCAATCTCAAGCATGGAAATTGCCGATTCACCAAGTGATAAGTCAATAATCTCGCCAATCACGTCATCTTCTGTCAGAGAGCGTACCGTTGACAGCCTATCCGTTGCTACATGCTTGATCCGTTCACGAAGTTCGGGAATGGATAGTTCCATGCGGTCCAAACGAATCGTTTGTACACTCACCGTAAAATGTGTGGCAAGTTGTTCGTCAGTTATAAACGGGTTTTCATCCAACATTGTTTTCAGCCCCGATTGTCTTTCTTTTTTGGAATAGCGCATGATTATCACCTCTTTTAGCACTTGGTACTAATATCAGTATATAAATAGAAAAAAAAGAATGCAAGAACTGTTTCGTTCTTTGCATTCTCAATCGATTCGCTGGCCTTCCAAAATACCTGATTGCTCAAGCTTTGCCCGAATCAGACTCCACTCTTCTGAGTGCCAGAAATACTGGCTATCCACTAATCTTTCTGCGTCTTCCCGAGCTGTTTGGAGTGCCCGGTAATCATGCACAAGATCTGCTACTTTGAATTCAGGCATCCCACTTTGCTTTCTCCCAAAAAAGTCTCCAGGCCCCCGAAGTTCTAAATCTTTTTCAGCAAGCGCGAAACCGTCGGTCGTTTCTGTCATCGATGTCATCCGCTCTTTCCCCACTTCAGTCTTTGGATCAGCGATTAACACACAATATGACTGATGATCTCCTCGACCTACTCTTCCTCTCAGTTGATGGAGCTGTGCAAGGCCGAACCGCTCAGCGTCAAAAATCATCATGAACGTCGCGTTCGGAATGTTTACGCCTACTTCCACAACTGTTGTCGACACGAGAATTTGACTTTCATTGTCCGAAAACTTTTGCATGACAGCGTCTTTTTCATCGGAAGGTAATTTCCCGTGCATCAATTCCACTTTGAACTCAGGTTCATAATAAGCCTGCAATTCATGGAAGATATCGAGTACGTTTTGTAGATCCAATTTATCGGACTCTTCAATGAGAGGACAGATTACATACGCTTGCCTCCCAGCAATCAGCTCTTTTTTTAGGCGAGACAATAATGCAGGCAATTGCTGTTCTTTCACCCAATACGTTTCAATTGGCTTTCGACCTGCTGGCATTTCATCAACGATTGTTACATCCATCTCTCCAAACGCTGTGATTGCCAGTGTTCGAGGAATAGGTGTAGCGGTCATGAACAAGACATCGGGCTCTAGACCTTTTTGTTTTAACACGCGGCGCTGTTCTACTCCAAAACGGTGTTGCTCATCTGTGACGACTACACCTAAGTTTTTAAATTGAACGTCAGGTTGAATCAACGCATGCGTCCCAATGACGACATCGATCTCCCCTGTTTGCAACCCTTCTAGAATCTGGCGCTTCATCTTCGCTTTCGTCGAGCCCGTCAATAATGCAACCTGAATGCCAAGCGGAGAGAACCAATCAAAGAATGCGTTGGCATGTTGTTCAGTTAGAATCTCTGTCGGTGCCATGATGGCCCCTTGCATCCCTGCACTATACGCCGCAATGATTGTGATCGCAGCAACGACTGTTTTTCCTGATCCAACATCTCCTTGAAGCAATCGATTCATTTGGTAGGGCGCCCGTAAATCTTTTAAGATTTCATCCACGGCTCGATTTTGTGCACCCGTTAATTCATACGGAAGAGAAGCTACAAAACTCTTGATGAGTAGCGGATCATACTCGACGGGTCGACCGACATTCGCATCTTTTCGAATTTTTTTCAATGCTTGCATTTTTAATTGAAATTGCAACAATTCTTCATACACAAAACGTCGACGTGCATTCTTTGTCTGCGCTGCATCTTCTGGGAAATGGATAGCTTGAAGCGCTTCGTATAAGTTCGGTAACCGATACGACTCACGAACAGACTCCGGCAATGGGTCCACAAGTTCTTCTTTCGTTAATTCAAATGCTTGCGTCAGTAGTCTACGGAATACTTTTTGAGTCACACGCCCTTTTAAACTGTAGACAGGTTCAAAATCATGATCATCTGTACGAGGCCCAAGCTGATGCGCAGAAGCTTGAATAACTTGACGGCCTTTGTCCCATTTACCGGAAATCGTCACGATTTCACCTGGTATAAACTTGGCTTTTAAATAAGGCTGGTTAAAAAACACCGCTTTAATCAAGTGTCTTCCTGTCAGCACTTTCACTTGTAGTCTTGATTTTTTCCCCATAAAAAGGATAGTTGGGTCACTCTCAATCCGGCCTTCAATTGTTACTCGTTCATTGTGATCGGTCAGGGTCAGATCTTTTAATCGAAAATCTTCATGTCGGGTGGGAAATGTGAAGAGGACATCTTCCAATGTGGAGATGCCCAATTCTTGTAATGCTTCTGCAGTTGCTTTCCCAACACCTTTTAAAATGGTGAGTGGCTCATGCAAAAGGTTATTGTTCACGACTCGCGACGGCTCCACCGAAGATTTTTGCTTCTAACCAGCGACCTGTTGGTGTTGCAGCTAATCCACCTTGCGCAGTTTCTTTCAGTGCTGTTGGCATCGTCTGTCCGATTTTGTACATCGCATCGATTACCTCATCACAAGGAATGCGACTTGTTACACCAGCAAGTGCCATATCAGCTGCTACAAGTGCGTTCGCAGCACCCATTGCATTGCGCTTTACACATGGGACTTCTACAAGTCCGGCTACTGGATCACACACAAGGCCAAGCATGTTTTTTAATGTAATCGCAAAGGCTTCTGAACATTGCTGTGGCGATCCGCCTGCCATTTCTGTAATTGCCGCTGCAGCCATTCCTGCCGCAGACCCCACTTCAGCTTGGCAACCTCCAGCTGCACCTGAAATCGATGCATTGTTAGCGACAACAAAGCCAAAAGCCCCCGAAGTGAATAAATAGTTGATCATTTGCTCGCGCGTTGGGTTTAATTTGTGAATGACAGCAAACAAAGTACCTGGTACAACCCCAGCAGATCCTGCAGTAGGAGTCGCACAAATTGTTCCCATAGCCGCATTTACTTCATTCGTAGCGACGGCTTTGCTGACAGCGTCGAGTAATAGCTCACCAGATAAGGAGTTGCCTTTTTTCATATAGTTTTGAATAAGTACGGCGTCGCCACCCGTCAATCCCGATGTCGAACGTACTCCAAGTAATCCTTTTTCAACCGCTTCTTCCATGACAGTCAGATTGCGATCCATTTGTTTCATAATTTCTTCACGCGTGCGACCTGTCACTAATATTTCTTGTTCAATCATAATTTCAGATATTAATTTATTTTCATTTTCTGCACGTTCGACAAGTTCCCGAACATTCCGAAACAATACTTCCATTTTCGTTCCTCCTACTCTGCAATTCGTGTGACTTGCGTGATATTTGGCAATGTCGCGATTTCTGCTAAAACGGATTCACTGACAGTTTGATCTACTTCGATGACCATTAAAGCCATGTTTCCTTTTTCTTTCCGTGACACTTCCATATGTCCAATGTTGATGTGTTGATCTGCTAAACATTTTGCAACACTGGCAATACAGCCAGATCGGTCTTCATGGACAACAAGAATTGCCGCTCCACCGCCAGATAGACGAAGAGGGAATCCATTCAATTCCACAAGCTCAACTTTTCCTCCACCGATGGAAATACCGACGATGGACATTTCTTGTTCGTCGTCTCCAATCACAATACGCGCAGTGTTCGGATGTTCTGTATGACCGGTCTCTGGAATAAATTCAAAATACAAGTCAAGGCGTGCTGCATCTTCAAATGCTGTTTTAATGCGCTCATCGTCTGTATCGTAGTCAAGTAGACCCCCGATGATGGCCACATCTGTTCCATGTCCTTTGTATGTCTCGGCGAACGATCCATAAAGATGGATACGTGCCCATTTCGGTTGACGTCCAAACAAATCACGCGCAATGCGTCCAATGCGAGCAGCACCTGCTGTATGAGAAGATGAAGGTCCAATCATGACTGGACCGATTATATCGAAAACTGATTTAAATTTCATACGTCATTCCCCCAAACCTTTATCCTTACTAGTTTACTATGAAAACGCTTTTACTTCTAGTTCTTAGATGTGGAGAACGCCACTCTAGAAACTCCGAGGAAATCAGACGTGCCCATGAAGGCGTACTTCAGCCTTTGTGGGTGCGGCTGATTCCGGAGCGTGTTTCTGGCGTTCGGAACTCGATTCCAGTTAGATGTGGAGCCGACTGTTCAGAAATTGTGCGAGATGACAGCGTGGGCTGTGAAGCGTTCTTTGCTTCATAGACCGCGATGGCTTCTTGCGGGATTTCTAGGAGGCGTAACTCGATTCCAGTCAAAGTCGAAACCCCTTTAAAACGTTGAGTTCCACTGCGGGGCTGCTTTCCGTGGGCGCTGCGTGAGCTTCCTCGTCGCAGGCTCCTGCGGGATCTCACGGCAGACTTTGATCCCACTGGAGTCAACCCCTCCATTCCACTCAACTTTAGTTTTAGATAGGAGAACGCCACTCTAAACTGTAAAACCCTCCACCCAGGTCGCCATTTCCTGGGAGGATTTCCCCGAGCCTCCCCACGTAAGATGAAAGAAGTCCACTTTCATCTTCGTTGCCGGGTCTCGGGAAAACCCTGACTACCCGGGAAATGACGCCCTGGGTTCCGGGCTTTATTACCACTAACTGGTGAAACCATTGAAATCCTCTTATTCTTAACTTTGATGGCAGACACTATATGAAAGTCGCTTTCACACTGGCAGTTAATTAGTTGAGTGGAGAGCAGGGGCTGACTCCGGAGGGATCAAAAGCGGAACGTTAGACCCCGCAAGCGTGTTTTTCGCTGAGGAGGCTCACGACGCGCCCTCGGAAAGCAGCCCCGGAAGGGAACTCAACTTTTATTTTTCGATGTGTAGAACGCTACTAACTTTGGCACACTACTAGGTTGATTATAACGTTAGTGGTCGCCATTATTACATTCCTGATGTTATGGAAACTAGTTCAGTCGCCAAAACCCCTATTACTAAAGACACCATATAAAAAGAGAGTTTCTCAGTAATAAGAAACTCCCCCTTCTAGCATTACATTAAAACTATACTTATTCGACAGATAAGATGTATGGATACAGCGGCTGTTTACCGTTGTATACTTCTACTTCTACATCCGGATAATTTTCTTCAATCCACTCAGCAAGTTCGTTGGCATGCGCTTCTGTTGTGTCTTGACCATACAGAATTGTTAACAATTCCGCTTCATCGTCTACCATCTTATTTAATAGTTCTTTCGCAGCTGCGTCTAAATCCTTCGTTGACAGAATAATCTTACCTTCAGCAATCGCCATAAAATCATCTTTTGCAATCTCGACACCATCAATTGACGTATCTCGCACTGCATGTGTGATCTGTCCAGTCTTCACATGTGAGAAGGCTTGTGTCATCGATGTTTTATTGTCTTCAACAGATGCCTCCGGATTGAATGCAAGGACTGCTGCCATACCTTGTGGAACAGTTTTCGTTGGAACAACTGCCGCTTCAATATCAAGAAGTTCAGCTGCTTGTTCAGCTGCCATAATGATATTTTTATTGTTTGGTAAAATCAATACGCGCTCTGCACCGACTTCTTCAATCGCTTTCACGATATCTTCAGTAGACGGGTTCATTGTTTGACCGCCTTCGATCACTGCAGATGCCCCTAAACTTTTCAGCAATTCGCTAACTCCTGTGCCCATTGCAACCGTCACTACGGCATATGGATGTTTCACTGCTTTTGTTTGTTTCGGTTTATCACCCACAATATCTGTGTGTTGTTCACGCATGTTTTCAATTTTAATTTTAATGAGATCCCCGTATTGCTGCCCATAGTTTAAAACTTCCCCAGGCTGCTCAGAGTGGATATGGATTTTCGCGACTTCTTCATCTGAGATGACAAGTAACGAATCACCATATACACTTAAATCATTCCGAAAATCTGTCTCATCAAATGACTTTTTCGTTTCATCTAAACGAACCATGAATTCTGTACAGAAACCGAATTCAATCTCTGACGTATCCATAAAGCCTTGAACAGCCATGTGGTGTTCAGCACTCACCATTTCGTCCATTGAAGCAGCGGACGTTTTCTCAGGTAATTCTTCTCCTTTAAGAGAAGCTAAAAACCCTTCATATACATAGACTAGACCCTGTCCACCACTATCGACAACGCCTACTTCTTTCAATACTGGAAGTAAATCAGGCGTGCGTTTTAAAGAAGCCTTGGCTTCTTCTAGAGTAAGTGTCATGAGTTCATCGATCGCATCAACTTCTTTAGCTACCTCTACTGCTTTTCTCGCTGCATCTTTTGCAACAGTTAAAATTGTACCTTCAACTGGCTTCATCACAGCTTTGTAAGCTGTATCTACACCATACTGAAGTGCTGCAGCAAATTGTTCTGCTGTTACTTCAGAATAGCCTTCAACAGACTTACCGAACCCTCTGAAAAGCTGAGATAAAATAACTCCAGAATTACCTCGTGCGCCCATTAGCAAGCCTTTTGCAAGTGCTTGAGCTGTTTTACCTAGGTGTTCTGTTGTTCCTTTAGCTGTTTCTGTTGCACCTGATGTCATAGATAAATTCATGTTCGTCCCTGTATCTCCGTCCGGAACCGGGAAGACATTTAATGCATCTACATATGCTGCATTTTGAGCCAGGTGGTGTGCACCCATCTGCACCATTTCAGCAAATTGAATCCCATTAATCGTTTTCATAAATTTCTCTCCCTTACATTGTCGCAACGCGAACGCCTTGCACATAGACATTCACCGATTCGACAGCCATGCCTAAAGATTTGCCAAGCGTATACTTTACTTTTGATTGGACTTGGTATGCGATTTCTGAGATCTTTGTCCCGTAGCTCACAATGATATACATATCAATATGCACTTTTCCGTCTTTTTCACGAACAAGTACACCTTTTGTAAAATTCTCTTTTCGTAAAATGTCAGATAAGCCATCTTTCACTTGGTGTTTCGAAGCCATGCCTACGATCCCGTAACATTCAATCGCTGCTCCACCTGCGATTTGAGCAATCGCATCTTGTGAAATTTCAATCTGGCCAAAATCATTTTTTATTTCAATTGACATTGCAATTCCTCCCTAAGTCAAACTGACTACTCACCATTGTACTATACGAAGCGTGTCCTGAAAAGAAACGATTTACTGATGAGCTGTAAAGGAAATTTTCTTGATAACACTTGCGAACATAAAAAAAGTATGGTAAATTACTAAAGTATGTGAAATAACGAAGTAAAACAAAAAGCATAGCTTCTTGTTGTGAGGAGGGAATTAGTATGCCTAAACAATGTGTCATTACAGGCCGTAAGACTCGTTCTGGAAACAACCGTTCACACGCTATGAACGCTTCTAAGCGTACATGGGGTGCTAACTTACAAAAAGTTCGTATTCTTGTAGATGGTAAACCAAAACGCGTATGGGTTTCTGCTCGTGCATTAAAATCAGGAAAAGTGGAGCGCGTTTAATCGCCTCCCTTTTGTAAAGACCACGGCATATGCTGTGGTTTTTTCTTTGTACGTAAAAAACCGCCTTAGTGGCGGTTTTTTTTGGTATCTCGGAAGAACCATCTCAAAAGCTTTGTTACACTCGATGGAAGTTGAATTGTAATGACCTTCATTTAATCCCCACTTTCCTCGCGACTCTGTATACATAAACATATGCCGGAGGAAAATGAGATAGACCCAACTTGTTCGACAATCTCATTACTTGTAAAGCGCGCGCTGGTTTTACTGATCAAGTCGTTTTGCACGGGATATTTAAATCCAGTGAGAGAAACGTTTAGAACATCCCCTTGCCATGAAAAGAAAGAACAGTAGGTGTATTCATTTTTCTCAACCTCTGTAACGCCAGGTTGCAAAAAGAGAATTCTGTTGTCGCGGTCTAGTAGTTCAAACTGAATAGACGGAAACTGCAGTTGAAAACGCAACATGTCATGCAAGACTGCTTGATAATGATCAAGTCTGCCTCCTGTGACGCCGACGAGTACGATTTGCTTTGGGAGCATTTCGACTGCCCTTTCAAGTGCTAAATACGTATCTGTTTCGTCTTTCTCAGGTGAAACTTGCACGGCTTGCATCAACTGAGACTGCCACTTTTCACGCTCTGCATTTTGAATAGAATCCAAGTCACCAATGATAAAGTCAGGTGTTACACCTTTCTCCAACAATCGAATGGCTCCACTGTCCGCTCCTATCCAGTAATCTGCTTCAAGAGTTAGAGGAAGTTGCTCACGTGGTCCTCCCCCACAAATCCCAATACGCATACTAGGCTTCCTTGATGTCACGAAGTGCTTGCTCTTTATCGGCAGCACCATAAATTGCGGAACCCGCTACAACGACTGTCGCGCCAGCAGCCACACACTCTTTAACGGTTTCTTTATTGACACCACCATCTATTTCAATTTCAAATGTATAGCCGTGCTGTTGTTTTAAATCAGCCAATTGTTTCACTTTCTTTAACACCGACGGAATGAAAGACTGCCCCCCAAAACCAGGATTTACCGTCATGAACAACACGACATCAACTTCTTCCAGTACGTGTTCGATTGTAGAAATTGGCGTGTGTGGATTTAGCACAACTCCACACTGAATTCCTTGAGATTTGATATGTTGCAATGTTCGATGCAAATGACGGCAAGCTTCTACATGCACCGTAATAATATCCGCACCGGCTTTTACAAAGGACTCAATATACTGATCTGGATTTTCAATCATTAAATGCACATCGAGTGGTAGCTTTGTATGTGGACGAATAGCGTCTACTACAAGTGTACCCATAGTGATGTTTGGAACAAAATGACCATCCATAACATCAATATGAATCCAATCCGCCCCCGCTTGATCGACGAGTTGGACTTCACTTTGAAGATTTGCAAAATCTGCTGCTAAAATTGAAGGTGCTACTTTTACCATTGTTAATACCTCGGCTTTCTATCCATAATTTCATGTAAAAATTGAAGATAATTATCATAACGATGCTCGGCAATTTCGCCTACGTCTACGGCATCTTTCACCGTACACCCTGGCTCTTTCAGATGAAGACATCCTCTGAACTTGCACGTTAATTTCCTCATTTCCGGGAAACATTCACCTAGTTCTTCTTTTTCAAGATGATCGAGTTCAAAATTACTAAATCCTGGAGTGTCGGCTAAAAGACCTCCTGCTACCTCTATTAGCTCAACATGACGGGTTGTATGCTTCCCGCGTCCTAAAGCCATAGAGATTTCGCCGGTCTTTAACTTCAGTTCTGGTAACAACGTATTGAGTAATGTCGATTTCCCAACGCCTGATTGTCCTGCTAGTACGCTAAGACGATTTGGTAACAACTTAGCGATACTTTCTGCAAGCAACGGGTCTCCCTTGTATGTGTAAATCAAAGGATAGCCAATTTGCTCATAATAAGAAGCTTGGTGTTCAACTTTCAAGCGCTGTTCGTCCGATAATAAATCCATTTTCGTTACAATCACGACAGGTTCAATTCCATACCCTTCGATGACTGTTAAAAACCGGTCAAGTAAATGTTCATTAAAATCTGGCTCAATCGCAGAGAATACGAGGAGCGCCTGATCGACGTTCGAAATAGGTGGCCGTACAAGCTCGTTTTTGCGTTCCTCTATCTCCGTCACGACACCGTCATTCTCTCCTTCGACTGTATAAGTTACCATATCACCCACGAGTGGCGACTGGCCTCTTTTGCGAAATACTCCGCGTGCCCGCGTTTGGATAACCGTACCTTGATCATAGACGTAGTAAAAACCACTTAATGCTTTTCTGATTTGGCCTGTTGGCATGCCATTCCTCCTTATGGTAGATCTGCGTAATTAATTGTTTCTTGTGCTACTACAACATTATCTACTTCGATGCGATACGCCCCTTGTGCACCTTCCACAATTTCTAACTGAAGTCGTCTTGTTGCGTCTTCCGTGATTGTAAATTCTTCAATCGGTTCTGCTAAAGTTCGCGTGCGGTCCTGTACAAAAATTCGAACAGACTGCTCTACCTGCTCTTGACCTTCTTCTACTTCATACGGGATTTCAATGGACACGATATATAATTTGGTAGCTGCCGCTGCCGGCCCGTCTGAAATAACAACTGCTACTTCACTACCTGGCTTTAACATAGTTCCCGGTTCAGGGCTTTGTCGTATGACTTCACCTGCGGGTACTTCGGATGAATTTTCACGGGCAGACGAGTTAATGACAAACCCTGAAGACGCCGCGTAATCTTCAAGAGCTCGAGCATTGTAACCGCGTAAATCTAAAAGTTCTCGCGTTTCAGGTCCTTTACTAACAGTTAAAATCAACTCTGTTTCTAGTGCGTTGACTTCTTCACCAGCTTCAGGCTGTTGTGCAATAATCGTTCCAATAGGTTCATCCGAAAACTCTTCGTTTTCTGTAACTGATTGGAAGGAGTCGGCAACAAGCGGTCGAACTTGCTCGATACTTCTTCCTACATAATCATTTACTTTAATCGTTTCGGGTCCTTGCGATACATACAAATTGATTTCCGTTTCAGGATCACGCATTCTACCAGCCTCAGGAGTTGTGCGGATCACTTGTCCTTCTTCCACTTCTTCTGAATACTGTTCGCGTACTTCTCCAATAACAAATCCAGTGGCTTCGAGTTCTTCCGTTGCCTCTTCAAGTGTCATCCCTACAACATCCGGCACCTCAATTTTCGCAGGGCGGAACATACCAGGAAAAGCGAGTACAACAATTAACCCTATTAACAGTAACGCACCAATAATCAGAGCAATAATTTTACCCTTTTTCGATTTTTTCTTCACAGGAGCAGGAGCCGGATCAACTTTTGGTTTCCGGTCTTCTAGTTTACGCGTTTCTTGGATTTCATCGAGCGGAATCGGCTGTTTAATGACAGGCATCACTTTTGTCGCATCGTCATCCACACTCGGTACATACTTTGGTTCATTTAAATAGTCCGTATCCAAAGAACGTGCAATATGCGCATGCATCTCTTTTACAGAGACGTATCGGTCTTCAGGTTTTTTTGCTGTAGCTCGAAGGACTACGTTTTCTAAACTTTGGGGAATCGCTGCATTGATTGCTCGAACAGAAGGTGTCTCTGCTTGTAAGTGCTTGAGTGCAATCGAAACTGCTGACTCCCCTTTAAACGGAAGTTGACCTGTTAATAATTCGAATAATACAATTCCTAATGCGTAGATGTCGGACTTACGAGTTGCTGTGCCACCACGCGCTTGTTCAGGCGACAAATAGTGAACAGTACCTAAAACTGAATTCGTTTGGGTAAAGGATGTCGCAGATAACGCCATCGCAATTCCAAAATCCGTCACTTTGACATTGCCCTCTTCATCTAACAAGATATTTTGAGGTTTGATGTCACGGTGCACAATATGGTGCTCATGTGCATGTTCAATCGCTGATAACAGCTGCTTCATAATCGTCACTGCTTTTGCGGGTTGCACAGGCGCATTGTCAGCTATGTATTCTTTTAATGTTTGTCCTTTTACGTGTTCCATTACAATGTAATGGATATCCCCGTCCTCGCCTACATCATAGATTGTGACGATATTGTCGTGTGTCAGTGATGTGACAGAAAGGGCTTCCCGTTGAAATCGTCTGTGTAGGTCCTCTTCGTTTGAGAAGTCATAACGCAATATTTTAATGGCAACGTCTCGATCTAAAATCATATCGTGTGCTTGGTAGACATTGGACATGCCACCCCCGCCGATATGTTTCTCTAGTTTATAACGTCCACTTATCCGTTTTCCGATTAACATCGTTACTCACCTACCTTCAGGTGACTAAGAATGAGTGAGATGTTGTCCTCTCCACCCTGGTCGTTGGCTAGTGTGACAAGTGTATCCGCTTTTGCTGTAAGAGTGGCTTCAGTTTGAAGGACATGAACGATTTGTTCGGATGACAGCATATTGCTCAATCCGTCAGAACACATAAGAACATACTCCCCTTCACGCATTGTCACAGTTAAAATATCAGGATCTATAGAAATCTCTGTCCCAATCGCTTTCATCAGCATATTCTTTCTAGGATGTGTTTTCGCCTGCTCTTCATCAATCTCTCCCGAATCGAGCAAAACATTGACGTAGGAATGATCTTTCGTCAATGGATGGATTTCCCCTTTAGAATAGAGATACACGCGACTGTCTCCAATATGTGCAAACGTGACTTTTCTATCTTGGAACACTGCAGCAATCAGTGTTGTACCCATTCCTTTGCATGCAGGATCCGATTCAGCTATAGTGCTTATTCGGTCATTTGCACCCTCATAGGCTTCTGTTAACCATTTAGAAACATGTGTCTCCTCACTTTCAACTTGTAGAGAAGACTTCTGAAAGCGGTCTACTAAAAACCTTACTGCCAGTTCACTAGCAACATCCCCGGCATTGTGACCACCCATTCCATCAGCAAGTACTGCTAACGTCATACCTTTAGATTTTTCGAAGACTTGCAAATAGTCTTCATTGATTGCACGCTTTTTACCTACATCCGTGCGATGAACAAATTCCATTTTGTCACCCCTTGATTATGCTTTTTGAAGAGCTACTACATAAAATCCATCGCCGTCTGGATATGGAAGTACTTGATGACCTACTTTCGCAGCGCCATGCGGAAGAGCAGTAAATACATCCGGAAGAGAGAGTTCTTGCATATCTTGATGCAATTGTAAAAAAGCATCAATCACTTCATCGTTCTCAGTTGGTTCAATCGTACATGTGCTATAGACCAGTATGCCACCAGGCGATAAAAGAGAGTAGGCTTCATTTAAAATAGCAAGTTGGATCGTAGCTAATCGTTCTGCATCTTGTGGTTTTTTTGCATATTTCATATCTGGCTTGCGACGAATGACACCATATCCACTACACGGTGCATCCACTAAAATACGATCAAATTGCTTTTGCTCTAAAACTTCTTGCGCTTGTCTTGCATCCGCCGCAACCGTCGAAATGTGTGTAAAACCAAGACGCTCGGCATTCTCATGAATGTACTTTAATTTATTCTCGTGAAGATCAAGTGCTGTAATATGACCCGTATTGGCAAGAAGTTGCGCAATATGTGTGGTTTTCCCACCAGGTGCTGCACACATATCAAGAACCGACATACCCTTTTCAAGTTGGAGTGCATGTGCTGGCATCATCGAACTCTCGTCTTGAATCGTAAACTGACCCGATGCGAAAAGTGCTGACGTCGCTGCTGTTTTCCCAGCAACATGCAAGCTTTCTGGCAAGATTCCTTTTCGTACAGTAAACCCTTCTGACTCGAGCGCTTGAATTGCGTCATCAATTGAAATTTTCATCGTGTTGACACGAATAGTCTGAGGAGGTGCGACATTGTTTTGGCGTGCAATTTGTTCTGTTTTTTCAAAACCAAATGCTTGGATCCAATTTTCTAGCATCCACTCTGGGTGACTAGTTTCAATAGACAAACGTTCTAATGGGTCTTTAATCGAATCAAAACTTGGCGCACCTTCACGAAGAAATGCACGCAACACACCATTCACTAAACCTGAAACACCTTTGTGTCCGTGATACTTAGCGAGTTGAACAGCTTCATTTACTACTGCGTGGTTCGGAATACGATCCAGGTAGTGAATCTGGTAAACGGCCATGCGCAATACCCACTGAACCCAGTTTTCTAGTTTTCCTTTGATAAAAGGAGCCAGGAAAAAATCGAGTGTCATTTTGTGTTGCAACGTCCCATACGTAAGTTCTGTCATAAGACCTTTATCAATACCTGCAATTTTGTGTTGATTCATATGTTTTGTGAGCAACAAATTACTATACGCTTGATTTTTATCGACATCCATTAGAACAAATAGAGCTGCGTCCCTAGGGTTGCCTAGTTGTTTTCGCTTCATTTAAATTGATCTCCTAATTTGTATAGCTGCCCAACACCTCGTAAGAATTCGTCAACAGCTAATTTTTTCTTTCCTGCAGGTTGTACTTCAAGTAGTTCCAATGCTTGTCCGTCTCCTGTCTGTACAACAAAACGGCCTGTAGTATCAATGATTTCACCTGGCACAGCATGCGAGTTTCCGTTCACTTCACGTGCAGACCAAATTTTAAAACTTGCCTCATCAAACGTCGTGTACGCCCCTGGCCACGGATTCAAACCACGAATTTGGTTGAAAACCTCCCGAGCAGGCTTTGCCCAATCGATTCGTTCTTGTTCGCGTGAGATGTTTCGTGCGAACGTTACTTGATCAGGATTTTGAGGTGTTCGTGCGTTCGTTCCAGCAACAATCGATGGAAGTGTTTCCTTTAACAAGGCTGTACCTGCTGCACTGAGCTTGTCAAAGAGCGTTCCTGTAGTGTCTTGTTCTGTAATGGGAACTTCTACTTGTGAGATAATATCTCCTGCATCTAGTTTCTTCACCATATACATGATAGTGACACCCGTTTTCTCTTCCCCGTCTAGAACCGCTTGATGAATCGGTGCACCGCCGCGATATTTTGGTAGTAAAGATGCGTGGACATTGATGGCGCCTAATTGAGGAAGTGTTAGCACCTCTTCAGACAATAATTGACCAAATGCTGCTGTCACGATCAAATCTGGATTTAATTCTTGCAGTCTTTTTAATTCCGCACTGCCTGTTAACTTTTCAGGTTGTAGCACTTCGATTTCGTGACGAAGCGCTTCTTCTTTAACCGGTGGTGGCGTCAACACTTTTTTTCGCCCAACCGGACGATCAGGTTGTGTGACAACTGCTAAAACGTTGTAGCCCTCTTCAACCAACATACGAAGAACGGGTACAGAAAATGCGGGTGTCCCCATAAATACGATGGACGTCATTGTTCTTCACCTTCCTCCATGAATTCTTCAGGAGAGACATAACGAATAATTTTTGAAGTAAATAAAATACCATTTAAGTGGTCGATTTCATGTTGAATGGCACGTGCTTCATAATCTTCTGCTTCTAATTCATACAAATTGCCGTCACGGTCTTCCGCTTCAACTTTTACATAATACGGTCGTTCTACTTCTCCGTACAATCCCGGGAAGCTTAGGCAGCCTTCTACTTCAACTTCTTTACCACCAATAGCGACAACTTGTGGGTTGATCATTTCAATGACTTCTTGGCCTTCTCCCATATCTACAATGGCTATGCGTTTTGATACTCCGATCTGCGGAGCTGCAAGGCCGATACCATCTGCTGCCACCATAGTTTCATACATATCATCAAGCAATTTGCCTAGTTCTTCATTAAACTCTGTGACATCTGCTGCCGGAGTCGTCAAAATATCATTGGGATGTTCAACTATATTTAATACTGTCATTCTTCGTTCCTCATTTCTATACAATCGTAGATGGGTGTAAATCTATGCTGATTCGCACCCCTTGCTTTTCCCATTGCGTTCGGGAAAGCTTTAATAACTGATGAAGCGCAGTCGTTAAGTTTGGCTCTCGCTTATATTTAATCATGCATTGATAACGGTACCGCTCTTGTATGCGGCTGATTGCAGAAGCAGTCGGACCTATTACAGCGGTTGATTGCGAAAGGTTTTCTCGCAACCACTCGGCCGTCTTACCCGCATAGTCTGCAGTCGTTAAGACATCTGGATGACTGATTTGAATATGGGTCAAATAATAAAACGGAGGGTATTGATAAGCTTTTCTCATTTGCATCTCTTGCGTGTAAAAGCCCAAATAATCATGTGTCTGGGCATTGACGAGTGCATAATGTTCCGGATCATATGTTTGGACGATGACGTGGCCTTTTTTCTCATGTCTACCAGCTCGACCACTCACTTGCGTAATCAACTGGAACGTTTTTTCGGCCGCCCGAAAATCCGCAAGATGCAAAGAAGTATCGGCATTTAACACACCCACTAAAGTCACTTCCGGAAAATCTAATCCCTTTGCAATCATTTGTGTACCTAATAGAATATCCGCCTGTCGTTGTCCAAAGTGATGCAGGATTCGTTCATGTGCACCTTTCGTACGCGTTGTGTCAACATCCATTCGCAGCGTTCGGGCTTCTGGAAATAGCTTTGTAATCTCTTCTTCTACTTTTTGAGTACCTGTGCCAAAAAATCGAATGTGCTCACTTTCGCAATGGGGGCACTGGGTGGGAACTAGTTCTTCATATCCACAATAGTGACATCTTAAAGCTTCGCCCATCCTGTGATAGGTCAAGGAAATATCACAGTTCGGACATTGCACTGTCGTTCCACAATCGCGGCACAATACAAAAGATGAGAAGCCTCGTTTGTTTAAAAATAAAACAATCTGCTCTTTTTTTGCTAATCGATCTCGAATCGCATCAATCAATTCCATGCTGAACATGGAGCGATTTCCACCCTTTAGTTGTTCCCGCATATCAATTAAATCAACAGGTGGTAAAGCTTTAGCATTCGCTCGACTCGGGAGCTCAAGCAGTGTATAGACTCCTTTTTTTGCACGAGCATAGGATTCGATGGAAGGTGTCGCACTTCCTAAAATCACAGGACAATTTGTAAACTGCGCGCGCCATTTTGCGACTTCTCGTGCATGGTAGCGCGGAGAATCTTCTTGTTTGTAAGAGGACTCATGTTCTTCATCGAGTATCAGTAACCCTACGTTTTCAAACGGTGCAAAAATGGCTGAACGCGCCCCTACTACTACTCGCACTTCTCGGCGATGAATTTTACGCCACTCGTCGTACTTTTCTCCGACAGAAAGACCACTATGCATCACTGCGACTTGATTCCCAAATCGCATTTTGAAACGCGTAACCATCTGTGGTGTAAGAGCAATTTCTGGCACAAGCATAATGGCTTCTTTTCCAAGAGCAAGTGCTTCTTCAATCGCATGTAAATAGATTTCTGTTTTCCCGCTACCCGTAATCCCGTGCAAAAGGAATGTTTCACTTTTTTGATTTTGTTGCGCACGGTTGATCGTCTCAAGAACTTCTTTTTGAGCCTCTGTAAGTGTGACCACTTTATCAATTGATGTATCTGCAAGTAATTCGATTTCACGGTACACTTCTTGTTTAGATTTTTTTAAAATCTTCTTTTCAACGAGCGCATCTAGTACAGGCGTCGTCACTTGGACATGTTTTTGAATGTCTACTATGGTGAAAGATTTTGAATTTGTCTCTAAAATCCAATCTACAACTTGTTGTTGCTTCTTCGCTTGACCAGAAAGCTCAATCGATGCATCGATGACGTGATAGACCGTTTGTAGTTTTGGTTTCGCTTTTTGACGAATTCGAGTTTCTATCGTGGCATTTCCCGTATCGAGGTGGACTTTCAGTTCTTGTATCAAGTGTTGTTTTTCAAGTGATGCGAAATCAACTTCTAGATCTTTGGACAATAAATTTTGAAAAGGCTCGGATAAAACTGAAGCATTTTCAACCTTAACAAGTTTTGTGTAATTCGCTCGGAGAGCTGCAGGAATCATTACTTGGAGCGCATCGTTATAGAAACACAACGTATCATCTTTTAGCCATTTACCAAGCTCGAGCATTTCTGCTGTCAATACCGGTTCAATATCAACTACTGATTCAATAGGCTTCAATTTTTTTTCATCAAGTTCTGTTTCATCTGACGTTGAAATGACAAACCCCTGCACTTTACGAGGTCCAAAAGGAATGTGCACACGAATACCTGGATGAATAAAACTTTCGAGTTGGGCAGGCACGTGATAATCAAACGGCCGGTCGATTGCCGCTGTAGAAACATCTACAATGACCTGTGCAATCACGAGCGCCATCCCTCCTGCTCAGCAACAAACTGTAGCAATTCAAGTGCAAGTTGTTGTTTCGGTAGGAATGGAAAATCTGATTTTCCTGATTTTGAAAACACAGTTACTTTATTTGTATCTGTGCCAAATCCAACACCTTGTTGCGTGACATCATTGGCTATAATATAATCGGCATTCTTTTTCACACGTTTTTTCTCCGCATACGCTTCAACATCATTCGTTTCTGCTGCAAAACCAATGACGACTTGGTTCGATTTGATCGAGCCCATATGCGCCAGAATATCAGTCGTGCGCTCCATCTCCAGTACTGTATCGCCATCTTGTTTCTTAATTTTCTGGTCTGCTTGAAGTTTCGGTTTATAATCGGCAACTGCTGCCGTTTTAATAAGGATATCTGTAGATGCAAAACGTGTCTCCACTTCACGTAACATGTCCGCTGCACTTTCAACATCAACACGCGTTACTCCGGTTGGCGTTTCTAATGTTACTGGCCCTGCAATCAATGTCACTTCTGCCCCAAGGTCTGCTGCTGCACGGGCCATCGCAAAGCCCATCTTGCCTGTTGAGAAGTTTGATACGTAGCGTACTGGGTCAATTCGTTCACGCGTAGGCCCAGCCGTTACTACGACTGACTTCCCTTTTAAGGGCATTGATTTTTGTTTACGATTCATGATGAGCTCTGTAATTTTTTCTGGCTCTTCTAAACGCCCTTTTCCGACGTATCCGCATGCAAGATATCCTTCAGAAGGCTCGATAAAGCGAACGCCGCGTTTATGGAGGGTATCAATATTTTGAAGTACTGCAGGATGACTATACATATGGACATTCATCGCAGGTGCCATCCATACTTCTTTTGTCGTTGCAAGAAGTGTTGTAGTGATCATGTCGTCAGCAATACCGTTTGCGTACTTGCCGATGACATTTGCAGTTGCCGGCGCAACTACAACTAAATCTGCCCAGTCTGCTAAATCAATATGAGCAATGACACGTGAATCTTTTTCATCAAATGTGTCAAAATAGACGTCATTGCGGGACATCGCTTGAAACGAAAGTGGTTGGACAAATTCCATTGCTGATTGTGACATAATGACACGTACATCTGCACCCGCTTGTGTAAGTTTACTAACAAGCGCAATTGCTTTGTAAACCGCGATCCCACCTGTCACACAGAGTAAAATTTTTGTTGACCCAGTCATTCGAAAATCCCCTTTTATACAGAATGACCTCCCAAAGACAATCTTTGGGAGGTAGGTTTTATACTTCGTCTTCGTATACTACATTTTGGTCGGCGACTTCATTGATTAATACGCCTGTAGCGATTTCCTCAAGTGCTTTGCCAACGTTTTTATCAGAAACATACTTTACTAAACGCATGTTTTTCTCTTCTTGCATCTGGCGTGCACGCTTGGAAGCGATACTCACCAATGAGTACTTAGAATCAACTTTTTTCTTTAACGAATCCACTGATGGATATAACATTTAGAGTTCTCCTTTCAACATGGCCTTGTAGCGTTGCTCTACACGCTCACGCTTACAATGCTCAGCTGTCACAATCGCATTAATTTTATCACATGCACGCTCGACTTGATCATTTTCAACAACATAGTCGTACAAATCCATCATCGCAAGTTCTTCACGTGCTGCTGCAATTCGTGCTTGAATCACATCGTCCGTTTCCGTTCCTCTTCCGACTAATCGACTCTCTAGCTCCGACAAGCTAGGTGGTGCTAGAAAAATAAAGAGCGCATCTGGTGCTTTTTCTCGGACGAGCTTGGCACCCTGCACTTCAATTTCTAAAAACACATCGCGACCTGCGTCTAACGTGGCATTCACGTAATCAAGAGGCGTACCGTAATAATTGCCAACATAATTGGCATATTCAAGGAGTCTTCCTTGTTCAATCAATTCTTCAAACTGCTCTTTCGATTTAAAAAAATAATCAACACCGTCTACTTCGCCTTCGCGCGCTTTCCGTGTTGTCATAGAAATCGAATATTCATAATTTGTTTCTGGGGTGGAAAAGAGCTCTTTTCGCACCGTTCCTTTACCGACGCCAGAGGGACCGGAGAGAACAATTAAGATGCCGCGTTCTTTGTACATAATGACTCCTTCACATTCAACATACTTACTTGATTATAGCACATCATGTTAGAATAGAACAAAACGTTTTGAAAGAGGAACTAAAATGGCATTTGACGGATTATTTACAGCAGCAGTAAATCAAGAACTTCAACAGCTTAGAACAGGAAGAATCTCGCGCGTTCATCAGCCGAACACCCAAGAACTGATGCTTCATATCCGTGCAGGCGGCCAAAACCATAAATTATTATTTTCAATCCATCCTTCCTATGCTCGTGTTCACTTGACGTATGAATCGATTGATAACCCTCCAACTCCACCGCTCTTTTGTATGATGATGCGTAAACACATCGAAGGTGGCTTCATTGAAAAAGTCGAGCAGATTGAAGCGGATCGGATCATTCAATTCACGATTCGAAGTAAAGATGAAATTGGAGACGATACTAGCCGCATTCTCATCATGGAAATTATGGGGCGTCACAGCAACTTAACACTTGTAAACGGTGATACATCAAAAATCATTGAGACGATGAAGCACCTTCCTCCTTCGATGAATTCGTATCGCACGATGATGCCCGGACAGGACTATATTTATCCACCAAAGCAAGACAAAGAAAATCCATTTACTTTAGCGAACTCTGCAGAACTACCTGCAAGTGCAGAAGAGTGGATGGCAAATTTTCAAGGAGTTGCGAAACTTCATGCGACAGAACTCGCTTCTCGAGATGGCCAAGACGCGTACGACTTTTTAATGAGCTTTATGCGCGGTGGCGATCAACCCGGTAGTACGGAAGTTGGCGGCAAAACCGTGTTTTCTGCATCCCCTCTCCTTCATTTAGAAACAGAGTGGATGCCTGCTGCGACATTGGGTCACTTGTTAGACCGTGTGTATTATCAAAAAGCAGAGCGTGACCGTGTGAAACAACAAGCTGGAGACTTAGAGCGCTGGTTGGTAAATGAGCGTAAAAAACTGACAACAAAAAAGAAAAAACTTCAAGCAGATCTAACACGCGCAGAGAACCTGCAAGAAGATCAGAAAAAAGGCGAACTGTTGATGGGGAATTTGCATGCCATCACCAAAGGGATGAAAGAGATTTCGGTTATCGATTATTACGATGAGAATCAAGGGACCATTGTCATCGCATTAAATCCAAAAAAGACTCCCTCTCAAAATGCCCAAAATTACTTCCATCGATACACGAAAGCAAAAACAGCTTTACAAGAGGTACGGGCACAGATGGATAAAACCGATAGTGAGTTGATTTATCTTGATGAAGTGATGCGCCAACTAGAACAAGCATCGCCCTCTGATATTGAAGAAATTCGTGAAGAGCTAATGGATCAAGGGTATTTGAAGAAACGCGCGAAAGCAAAAGCTAAAAAAGAAAGTAAGCCGAAACCTGAAGCCTATATTTCGTCAGACGGGACGGCGATTTCTGTGGGTAAGAACAATAAGCAGAATGATTTCTTGACGTTTAAGCTTGCGAAACGGACTGATACTTGGCTACACACGAAAGACATACCAGGCTCACATGTAGTCATTCACGCGGAGTCGCCATCCGAAGAAACGATTCACGAAGCAGCGGTACTAGCTGCGTATTTCAGTAAAGCACGTGACTCATCCTCTGTCCCAGTTGATTTCACGGAGATTCGCCATGTCAAGAAACCAAATGGATCGAAGCCTGGCTTTGTGATTTATTTTGAGCAGAAGACAGTATTTGTGACGCCTGACCAAGAGGTTGTACGGTCGTTGCAGAAATAAGAGCTATGACTCAATAAAAAGAGGCAGGGACATAACTCAGTTAATTCCACAAATGAAGTTAAAGATAACAAAATGAAAAGTGTGTAGGGGTGACTCCAGCGGGATTATAAGCGGAAGCTGAGACCGAGGCTCAGCCCGCGCCCGCGGAACGCTTCCCCTACACCCAATAGAACATACAAAAAGGGAGTTTCTCATGACGAGAAACTCCCTTTGCTGGGTTTTGTCACAGCCTCTTTGATTTTCACTTTAAACTATTTCTCTTCAACTCTGTATGCCAAGATTCAATAAACGTCCGGTCTTCCGCTGATAAAGAAGTATCTTCCATCAATAAATCGTTTAGGGTAGTCAATGAGTAAGCAGGAACACCTACTTGTTCAAATGCTTCAGTAGCTTTTGGTAAATCGTACGAGAAAATACTGACGACACCAAGGACGTCCGCTCCTTCTTTTCTTAATGCGTCAACAGCCGTAATACTACTGCCACCTGTTGAAATCAAATCCTCGACGACTACTACTTTTTGCCCGCTCACAAGTTTCCCTTCTATTTGATTTCCTCGACCGTGCTCTTTTGCTTTTGAGCGAACGTAGACCATCGGCAATTGAAGGTTCGTACTTACCCATGCTGCATGTGGAATTCCAGCAGTTGCCGTACCTGCCACCACTTCGCATTTAGGAAAATGGGTCTCTATTAAAGTAGACAGTTCACTTGCAACTTGTTCACGCAATTTCGGATACCCCATCAGCAACCGGTTATCACAATAAATTGGCGACTGGATGCCAGAAGCCCACGTGAACAAAGGCTCTGTTGATAGTTGTACTGCGCGTGCTTCCAATAAAGCTTGTGCCGCTTTTGTCTTCATTCTTCATGACCCCATTCTTTTAAAATTTGATGATAGACAGCAACTGGGTCTGCAGCTGCCGTAATTGCTCGACCTACTACTATGTGCGTAGAACCTATCTTTCTTGCATCAGTTGGTGTAGCGATTCGCTTTTGATCATGAAGGTCGCCACCAGCTAAGCGGATACCCGGGGTGACTTTGTAAAAACTTTCGCCTAAAGTGTCACGAAGAATGTTCGCTTCATGCACAGAACAAACGACACCGTCTAGGCCAGCTTGTTGCGTTATCGTCGCATAGTGCACAACAGATTCTTCAAGTGATGTTTGAATCAATTGCTCTTGTTGCATTTGGCCCTCTGTCGTCGATGTGAGTTGCGTAACAGCAATCAACTTCGCCATATCTCCCTGAGATCCTTCTGCCAAACCCTCTTTCGCAGCCTTCATCATGGCAATACCTCCTGCTGCGTGGACATTGACCATATCAACACCAAGAGTAGCTAGCCCCTTCATCGCCTTATGAACTGTTGTTGGAATGTCATGTAACTTTAAGTCAAGAAAAATTGAATGACCGTCTTCTTTAAGTGAACGAATCACGTCTGGTCCATTTTGAAGATAATATTCCATGCCGACTTTTACATAGAGCTGTTCGTTGAATCTTCCTAAAAACGATTCAACATCTTGTTGAGTTGCGAAATCGAGCGCCACAATTGGTTTTGTCATCGATGGGACCTCCCACTAATTTCTTCGACCGATGAGTAGCCAAGACTATGTAAAGCTTCTGGCAATTCGTCGATGAGTGTTGGGCAGACAAATGGGTCGACAAAATTTGCGGTACCGACTGCTACTGCTGATGCACCAACCGATAAGAAGTCGATAACATCTTGTGTCGTCTGCACACCGCCCATACCAATGATTGGAATCGATACGTGTGGATACACCTCATGAATCATTCGAAGCGCAACAGGTTTGATAGCAGGACCAGAAAGTCCTCCCGTTTTATTTGCAAGTATAGGTTTACCAGTCTTTTCATCTAGTCGCATGCCGAGAAGTGTGTTGATCATTGTCAGACCATCCGCACCCGCTGCTTCGACTGCTGTAGCAATCGATACAATATTTGTGACGTTTGGAGAGAGCTTCACATAGACTGGAACCTCTGAAACGTCTTTTACAGCCCGCGTTAAAGATGCTGCAATCTCTGGATCCGTCCCAAATGCAATTCCACCACATTTCACATTCGGGCAAGAAATATTCAGTTCAAGCGCATGGACATTTGACGCTTTTGAAATTTCTCGAGCCACGGCTACATAATCCTCTACTTCGGAGCCAGCGACATTGGCAATAATCGGCACGTCATGCTGCTCAAGCCACGGCAATTCATGAGCTAAAACATGCTCTAGACCTGGATTTTGAAGTCCGATAGCGTTTAACATCCCAGAAGATGTCTCCGCAACGCGGGGTGTCGGATTACCGAACCGACTTTCTTCAGTTGTAGCTTTGATCATAATCGCACCTAAAACAGCTAGGTCATAAAACTTCGCGTATTCTTGACCAAATCCGAAACAACCAGATGCCGGCATGATCGGATTGCGTAAATCAAGACCTGGTAATTTTATTGCAAGTGAATTCACGCAATCACCCCCGCTTGAAATACTGGTCCGTCTGAACAGACTTTCACATAGCTACCTTGTCCTTCAGTCGTCGGGCATACGCAAGCAAAACAAGCACCAATACCGCACCCCATGCGCTGTTCGTAGGATAAAAATCCCGGAATATTCGGCAGCGCCTTCTCGACTGCTTTTAGCATCGGATGTGGTCCACAGCTATAATAAATGCTCGGTACATCTTGCAAGAGTGCCATTTGATCCGTTACATACCCTGGTAGTCCATGCGTACCGTCTACTGTCGTAATAAATGTGTCTCCAAGTTCTCTAAATCGCTGTTCGTAGAATACATCTTTTTCAGATTGGAAACCCAGTATAATCGTTAGCTGGACTCCCGACTCTTTCAATCGTTTGGCAAGTTCATAGAGTGGAGGAACACCAATTCCCCCACCAATGAGCCATGCGTGCTCTTCGGGAGACGCGACGACCGGAAAGCCATTTCCTAGTGGTCCCATCACATCAATCGTATCTCCTGAACGTTTTGCTGCAAGCAACTCTGTGCCTCTGCCATCTACTCGAAAAATCATTGTAAACTCTAGAATGTCTTGATCAATCGAACAGATACTGATTGGACGGCGCAAAAGAGGTTCTGCGTGATCTGCAACCCGGATGTGTACGAATTGGCCAGGTGTTTGCATCGCAATCGTCTGTTGTCCAATCACCGTCATCTCGTATACGCGATCTGCAATTTCTTTATTTCGTACAACCTCCATCAAGCCGGTTCGAATCATCGGCGCACCTCCATTGGATTCATCGTTTCTGTTGTAAATGTCATCGATTCCATCACGCGCAAAATCGCTTCTGCTGTATCCAGTGATGTAAGAATAGGTACTCCATTTTCTACTGCTTCACGGCGGATACGGAATCCGTCACGAGCAGGTTGTTTTCCTTTTGTCAGCGTGTTGACGACGAACTGCGCTTTTCCTGACTGAATCACATCAACAAGTGTTTCACCTGAATCCCCAATTTTGTTGACACTTTGTACAGGTATACCTTGTTCTTCGAAAGCACGTGCTGTACCCTCAGTCGCTAAAACGCGGAAGCCAATTGCGTGGAATCGCTTTGCGAGATTTGCTGCTTCTTGCTTGTCCTTATTCGCTACAGTCATCAAAACTGTCCCATAAGGTTGTAATTCGAGACCAGCAGCGACAAGTCCTTTATATAATGCTTTTTCAAGTGTACGATCTTTACCGAGCACCTCTCCTGTTGACTTCATTTCAGGTCCGAGCGTCGTATCCACACGGCGTAATTTTGCGAAGCTGAAGACAGGAACTTTTACATAGACGCCTTCTTGGTTTGGAGCAAGTCCAGGTGTATACCCCATTTCGACGAGCTTTTCTCCTAAGATAGCTTTTGTTGCTAAGTTTGCCATTGGGATTCCCGTGATTTTACTTAAGAAAGGTACAGTTCGGCTTGCGCGTGGGTTCACTTCTAGCACGTAGATTTCATCGCGTGAAATGACATATTGGATATTTAGTAACCCAACTGTTTTCAATGCTTTTGCTAACCGTGTTGTATAATCGACCAGTTGCTCGATATGACGCGCTGATAAATTTTGCGGAGGATAGACAGCTATTGAATCTCCTGAGTGAACGCCTGCACGTTCAATGTGTTCCATGATGCCTGGAATAACGACCGAATCACCGTCTGATATCGCATCGACTTCAATCTCTGTACCTGTGAGATAACGGTCGACAAGCACCGGATGTTCCGGACTCGCTTCAACTGCGTGCTCCATGTAATGCGTTAGTTCCTCTTCGTTGTAAACAATCTCCATCGCGCGGCCACCGAGTACATAGGAAGGGCGAACGAGAACCGGGAAGCCGATTTCTCTAGCATTTGCTAGCGCTTGATCAACAGACACGGCTGTCTTTCCTTCCGGTTGTGGAATACCGATCTCACGTAGAAGAGCTTCGAACTTATCACGGTTCTCTGCGCGGTCTAAGTCTTCTAAACTCGTTCCGAGAATTTTCACGCCTCGAGCCTCTAAGCCAGCTGCTAAATTGATGGCTGTTTGTCCGCCAAACTGAACGATGACACCTTCTGGTTGCTCAAGTTCCACGATGTGCATGACGTCTTCTAGTGTCAACGGTTCGAAATAAAGCTTGTCGGAAATTGAGAAGTCGGTCGAAACCGTTTCTGGATTGTTGTTCACAATAATGGCTTCATACCCTGCTTCTTTAATAGCCCATACAGAGTGAACCGTCGCATAGTCAAATTCAACCCCTTGCCCGATGCGAATCGGACCAGAACCTAGCACCATGACGCTCTTTTTATCACTACGGATGGATTCGTTTTGTTGCTCATATGTGCCGTAAAAATACGGCGTTTCCGATTCAAACTCCCCTGCACATGTATCTACCATTTTGTAGACCGGGAACATTTTTTCAGTCTTGCGTAAATCGTACACTTGTTGTTCAGTCCAATTCCAGAATTTTGCGATTGTTACATCTGCAAATCCCATGCGTTTTGCTCGGTAGAGAACGTCTAGATCGCCTATTTGCTCTTTAATTGTTGTTTCGAAATCAACAATGCCTTTTAATTTATTCAAGAAGAAGAAATCGATTTGACTCCACTCGTGAATGTCTTCGACAGTCATGCCGCGGCGAAGTGCTTCTCCAATGAAGAATAGACGCTCATCTCCAGCACGCTTGATTCGTTTAACAATCCATTCGTCCGTGATACGATCTGCATGCTTCATTTCAAGATGCATGTGACCCGTTTCTAAAGAACGAATTGATTTTAAAATCGCTTCTTCAAAAGAGCGACCAAGTGACATAACCTCACCTGTAGCTTTCATCTGTGTTCCAAGGTTACGCTTTGCTGACTCGAACTTATCAAACGGCCAGCGTGGAATCTTGGCGACGATATAATCGAGTGCTGGCTCAAAGCATGCAAACGTCTTGCCCGTTACTGGGTTCATCATCTCATCAAGTGTGAGACCGACTGCGATTTTTGCAGCAAGTTTTGCAATCGGATAACCCGTTGCCTTTGATGCAAGTGCCGATGAGCGACTGACACGCGGATTCACTTCAATGATGTAGTATTGAAAGCTGTGCGGATCGAGTGCTAACTGAACGTTACATCCCCCTTCAATTTTCAAGGCGCGAATAATTTTTAGTGACACATTACGAAGCATTTGATTTTCGCGGTCTGTCAATGTTTGAGTGGGGGCTACAACAATGGAGTCACCCGTGTGAATCCCGACTGGATCAAAATTTTCCATGTTGCAGACAACGATTGCGTTATCTGCAGAATCACGCATTACTTCGTACTCAATTTCTTTGAATCCTGCAATTGATTTTTCAAGTAGGCACTGGGTTACAGGGCTGTACTTCAAACCACTTGTCACGATTTCCGCAAGTTCTTGGTCGTTGTGACAGATTCCTCCACCCGTACCACCGAGTGTGAACGCTGGACGGACAATGACTGGATATCCGATGTGTGCTACGAATGCTTGTGCTTCTGCAAGGTTGTGAATAATCGTACTTTCCGGTACTGGTTCTCCAAGTTCATTCATTAAGCTTCGGAACAAGTCGCGGTCTTCAGCTTGATGAATTGCATCAAGCTTGGTGCCTAAAATCTCCACATTCAATTCATCAAGAATTCCCGATGCGTGGAGTTCAATCGCCATGTTCAAGCCTGTCTGGCCTCCGAGTGTTGGAAGCAGGGCATCTGGACGTTCTTTGCGAATGATGCTTGATACAAACTCGAGAGTTAAAGGCTCCATGTATACTTTATCTGCCATCTCTGTGTCTGTCATGATGGTCGCTGGGTTTGAATTGACTAAGATGACACGGTAGCCTTCTTCACGAAGTGCGATACAGGCTTGCGTACCTGCGTAATCAAATTCTGCTGCTTGTCCGATTACAATTGGACCGGATCCGATGACTAAGATGGTTTTGATATCGTGGCGTTTAGGCATGTTGTTTCCCCGCTTTCGTCATAAGTGAAATGAATTGATCAAATAAATGGACGGAATCCTCTGGGCCTGCGGAACCTTCTGGATGGAATTGGACGCAGTACACTGGGTAGTGCTTGTGGCGAACGCCTTCGACCGTTTGATCGTTTAATGCGATATGTGTCAGCTCTAGGTCTGTATTTTCAAGTGATTTTAAGTCGATCGCGTAGCCATGATTTTGAGAAGTAAGTTCCGTGCGACCTGTCGTCAAATCTTTTACTGGATGGTTAGCACCGCGGTGCCCAAATTTTAATTTAAAGCTTGTTGCCCCGCTTGCTAGCGAGATCAGTTGGTGACCGAGACAAACGCCAAACATCGGTACTTCCGGAATTAGTTTTCTCACAGTTTCAATAGCTTCTGGAATATCTGTTGGGTCTCCAGGACCGTTTGATAACATCACGCCGTCTGGCTGCATCGCAAGAATTTCTTCAGCAGATGTAGTATATGGCACGATGGTTACGTCACAATCGCGCTTATTCAATTCGCGAAGTAGACCGTGCTTCATACCAAAGTCCATCATGACAACGCGGCACCCGCGGCCCGGACTTGGATATGGGCGTTGTGTTGACACACGAGATACTTCATCGTGCGGAAGAGACCATGCATTTAACTCCGCTACAACGTTTTCAACATCTGGCTGTTCACCCGCAGCTGTCAACTTTCCTCGAAGTGAGCCGTGTGTTCGAAGAAGTTTTGTTAGCATGCGAGTATCAATACCAGAAATTCCTGGTACATTGCGTTGCTCCATTAACTCTCCGAACGTTCGATTTGAGCGGAAGTTCGAAGGTTGTTCTGTCCATTCACGCACAACGACTCCAGCAAGTGTGATGGCCATCGCTTCAAAATCTTCTGGATTGATTCCGTAGTTACCTATCAGTGGATACGTCAGTGTTAAGATCTGTGCACAGTTAGACGGGTCTGAGATGAATTCTTGATACCCTGTCATTCCCGTTGTGAAAATCACCTCACCTGTACTCTCGTTTTGTGAACCAAAAGCCGTACCTTCAAATACTGTGCCATCTTCTAAGATCAAATAACGTTTCATTGGTTTTCCCTCCAGATACAGTTTCCATCAAACCATGTTTCTACTGGCCAGCCCTTACATGCCCAGTCACCAAAAGGTGTGTTTGTGCTTTTCGAGACAAATGTTGTCGGGTCAATTTGTTTTTCATCATGTAAATTGATTAGTGTAAATTCGGCAGGTTTTCCTAGTTCGAGTGTTCCGAACGGAAGACCAAACACTTCTGCAGGCTTCGATGTAAAATAACTTACAAGTTGCTGCAAAGACCATTTTCCTGATTCTACAAAATGCGTATAGAGAAGCGGGAACGCGGTTTCAAGTCCGACGATACCGAACGGTGCTTTTTCAAAACCGTGTGATTTCTCTTCAGCCGTGTGTGGTGCGTGGTCCGTAGCGATGAAGTCCAGTGTCCCGTCTTCTAGACCCTCAATCAAGGCTAATTTATCTGCATGAGCACGCAAGGGTGGATTCATTTTCCACTCTGCATTATTTTCAGGAATATCGTCTTCACAGAGCAAAAGGTGGTGTGGTGATACTTCAGCGGTCACGTGAATTCCCGCACGCTTTGCATCCCGTATGACGCGCACAGACTCTTTCGTGCTGACGTGGCAAACGTGGTAATGTGCACCTGTCGCTTCAGCGAGCAATATGTCACGTGCAATGTGGACTGCTTCAGATGCCGATAAAATGCCTGGAAGGCCGAGCTCTTTGTTTTTGGTACCTTCGTGCATGACACCACCAAACAATAAGCTGTTGTCTTCACAGTGCGCAACGACTGAAATTCCCTCTTTTGCTGCTTGTTTCATTGCTTCATACATCATCCCAGCGGTTTGAACACCTACGCCGTCATCCGTTAGAGCAAAAGCTCCTGATTCCTTCAACCGTTTCGCATCGGTCAGTTCTTTGCCCGTTTCGCGAATCGTGATAGATCCGTATGGAAGTACACGCACATGCGCAGTTTCTTTGATACGATTCATCAACGAACTCATCGTTTCTTCTGTGTCGGGAACTGGGCGTGTGTTTGGCATTGCACAGATTGTTGTAAACCCGCCTTTTGCCGCTGCTAGTGTCCCTGTTTCAATCGTTTCTTTGTGTTCTCCGCCTGGTTCACGTAGGTGGACGTGCACATCAATCAATCCTGGAAGGAGCAGTGCGCCGTTTCCATCAACTGTTTCATCTACATGTCCACTGTTGTTAAAGGATACTAGCTTCCCGTCTTCTATTAACAAATCTGTTGGAATCAAATCCCCCTGATCTGTTAAGCGTTGTAAGTTCGTATAAAGTCGTTTCATTCCGCTTCCTCCTTTAATAAAAACTCTAGTATAGCCATTCGCATGTAAACACCGTTTTTCATTTGCTCAAAGATTCGTGACTTGTCACCTTCTACCACAGCGTCAGCAATTTCGACTCCTCTATTAAAAGGTGCAGGATGTAAAACGATTGCGTTGTCTTTCATCGCAGCCATCCGTGCTTCAGTGAGACCATATTCTTCGTGATACTGTTTTTTTGTGAACGACTGTGTGCCATCATGGCGTTCATGTTGGACCCGAAGAAGCATGATCACATCACTTGTTTCAATCGCCTCGTCTAAGCTAAACAAGACTTGAAACTCTGCCTGCCACTCGGGCGGGCTGACAAATTGGATTTGTGCGCCAAGTTTTGATAACACGTGAACATTTGAACGTGCGACTCGACTATGCGCCAGGTCCCCAACGATTGTCACCGTTTTTCCTTCTAATGTTTCAAACTCCTCAAGCATTGTCATCAAATCTAGTAAACTCTGGGTCGGGTGATTTCCTGTCCCATCTCCTCCGTTGATAATCACTGGTTTGACTTGATCAATGATTGGCTCGTAGTAGTTGTTTTCTGGATGCCGGATAACAAGCACATCCACACCAATCGCCTCAAGTGTCTTCACTGTATCGTAGAGTGATTCTCCTTTTGTCGCACTTGAAAATCCCGCTTCAAAGGGTAGGACCGTCAATCCGAGTTTTCGTTCAGCCATTTCAAAACTCATCTTGGTGCGGGTACTTGGTTCAAAAAACAAGTTTGCAGCAACCAATCCGTCCTTTACTTGTGGAGGACTTCCTGCCTTTAATTGTCGTGCTCGTTTGACAAGATAGAGCAGTTCGTCTGTTGTCAGGTGTTCGATAGATGTCAATGCGCGCATGTTTTCTCTCCCTTTCCTATAAAAAAACCCTTTCCGGTGTGGGAAAGGGTATGTGGAAAGACACGCAGTCTACAGACCCGTGGTTCTTCCCGTCCCTTTCTCACCTCTCGGATGAAATTAAAAGGTTATGATTCAGTTTTGGGTGGTGATTTTGGTAAGAGTAGATTCAATAGTACACCTACGATTGAAGCGAGTGCCATTCCTTCAATATGGAAGACCTCTGAAAACTTCACCATTGCTCCGCCGATTCCGATGATCAAGATGACCGATGAAATGATTAAGTTACGTGAATCGCCGAAGTCTACTTGACTCTCCACCAACATTCTTAGTCCAGAAGAAGCAATGATCCCAAACAACAGAATGGATATTCCACCAAGTACCGGTGCTGGAATTGTGTCAATGACGGCCATCAACTGTCCTAAAAAGCTAAAGATGATTGCGAATACTGCTGCGAGAAGAATTACGGCTACACTAAACACACGCGTCAGGGCAAGGACTCCAATATTTTCACCGTATGTCGTCTTTGGTGGTCCCCCGATCAGCGCACTTACAAAAGTCCCGAGCCCATCTCCAATCAGTGAACGATGCAAACCTGGATTTTCGATATAATTGCGATTGACAATTTTCCCTAAAACCAACTGATGACCAATATGTTCCGAGATAGTTACGATTGAAATCGGCACCATGATCCACAAGAGTTGAGAGGTGATAGTAAATTCATAATCAATCCCTGGTAGTAAGAATTCAGGCACTTGAAAGAATTTTGCTGACTTTACTACTGTGAAGTCGACAATTCCGATGATGACGGAATAGATGTATCCTACGATAATTCCTATAATTACTGGCATCAGAGCAAGCAAACCACGGAAGAAAAGCTGTACGATAATCGCTGTAGCTAGTGTCACTAATGCTGCCGAAAAATGCAGCATACTGTAGGTATCGCGGAGACCATCTCCGTTTGTATCGATGTTCATGGCCATGTCCACAGCTACAGGTGCCAGCGCGAGTCCAATGACCATAATTACCGGTCCGACAACAATCGGTGGTAACACTTTCATTATCCACTGATGACCTGTTTTCCAGATAACAAGTGCCGTTAGCGCATAGACAAGGGATACGAACATCGCACCAATCATCGCACTGCCAATACCACCTGTAGATGTTGCGAGTAAAATGGGTGCTATGAAGGCAAACGAAGAACCAAGATAGGCTGGCACTTGAAAACGTGTTACAAGAATAAAGATGATTGTTGCAATTCCGCTTGTCAGTAGTGCGATTGCTGGACTAAGGCCCACAAGCTTTGGCACCAGGATTGTTGCGCCAAACATCGCAAACATATGTTGCAGGCTTAACACTATCCATTTGTGAAGTACTGGTCGTTCATGAATCCCAATTTCTTTTGACACCGTAGTTCCTCTTTTCTATTCCGTGATAAGTACGCGGTCTTCTTGGTCACTTTCTATCATTCGAACGACGATGCGTTCTTCACTTGAAGTGGGGATGTTCTTTCCAACATAATCTGCCCGTATCGGCAGCTCACGATGACCTCGGTCAACAAGAACAGCCAGCTGAATTTGAGAGGGTCTACCAACATCCATAATGGCATCCATTGCTGCGCGAACTGTACGGCCAGTATAGAGAACATCATCGACTAAGATGATTTTTTTATTTGTCACATCATGTTGAATATCTACTTGTTTCACGAGCGGTTGTTGATCATCCGTTTTCACGGTGAGGTCATCTCTATACAATGTGATATCAAGTTCGCCTGTTTGAATGTCTTTCCCTTCAATGGCTGCGATGCGCTCTGCAAGTCGCTTAGCAATGAATGCACCTCGTGTTTTGATTCCAACAAGTACGCAGTCATCTATTCCTTTATTGCGTTCAATGATCTCATGAGCGATGCGAGTTAAAGCGCGCCGTATCGCTTGGTCATCGAGTAAAACTGCTTTTTCCATGTCGTTTTTCCTCCTTTTTGGGTACAAAAAAACCTCTTAAGCAGCGCTTAAGAGGTTGACTATGCATAGCAAAATGTATCAAATGACAGAAAACCGCAGTTTTCATGTGCATTTGAAGCCGTATGCCTTTTCAGCCTCTCTGGACTGTCTTTAAAGGACCCTTATTTAGTTATCTTAGTCAGTGTACACTACAAAGTGACAGATGGCTAGTTTTTCTTTAATTCAGATAATAATTGTTCAAATGGTTCTGGTAGTGGCACTTCAAACTCCAAGTACTCGCCAGAACTAGGATGGATAAAGCCTAAAACTCCTGCATGAAGCGCTTGACCACCGATATCCATTGTTTTCTTCTGTCCGTATTTTGGGTCTCCTACAAGTGGGTGCCCGATAAATTTCATGTGCACTCGGATTTGATGTGTACGTCCAGTCTCTAATCGGCACTCTACTAACGTATATGCGCCAAAACGTTCTCTTACTTCAAAGTGGGTCACAGCGTGCTTCCCTTTATCGACTACATTCATACTCTGACGATCTCGCGTATCACGTCCAATTGGTGCGTCTACTGTTCCTTTGTCATGTGCAATATGACCATGCACAAGTGCTGTATATTTGCGTGTAACGGATTTTGCTACCAATTGATCAACGAGTGATTGGTGAGCTTTGTCATTTTTTGCAACCATGAGTAGTCCACTTGTGTCTTTGTCAATACGGTGGACGATTCCAGGACGCATAATACCATTGATTCCAGATAAATCCTTGATCTGGTGCATTAAACCGTTAACGAGTGTTCCAGTCAAGTGCCCTGGAGCCGGATGGACGACCATCCCTTTAGGTTTGTTGATGACAGCAACATCTGCATCTTCGTAAACGATTTCGAGTTGTAAATCTTCTGCCTCAATCTCGTATACTTCCGGGTCTGGAATCTTTATGGTAATAACATCACCTTCGGATGCCTTGTAATTTGACTTTACAGCTTCGCCATTGACTAAAATTAATTCTTGTTTCATCAAGTTTTGAATCTGTGTTCGAGACCAATCAGCTTCAACCGGCAACAAAAGCTTATCTAAACGCTCTCTATTTTGTTCTCTTGTAATGATTACTTCGATTTCTTTCATTTCTTCACCTTTTTCTGCTTTCTTTCATCCAAAAGGATAAAAATAAATATAAGGACTACCCCAACTGTAAGTGCTGCATCTGCAACATTGAATATCGGGAAGTCATAGTTGATGAGGGGGATGAGGACATCAACAAAGTCCACTACCTCCCCACGAAACAGTCGGTCAATAAAATTCCCGATTGCGCCGCCTAATAAAACCATCAAGCCAAGTTGGAACAATGGCTGATTTTTTGCATGCGTATGAAAATAGTAAACGATTCCGATCACAACAATGGTTGTAATAATATAAAATATCCACATTTGGCCTTCTAATATCCCCCATGCCGCTCCTCGGTTACGGTGAGATAACAGACCAAGGTATGGGTCAGCAACTGAGATACGTTCGCCAAGCTCCATATTTTTTACGACGAGCCATTTTGTCCATTGGTCAACACCAATGATGATGATTGCGATTAAATAAAAAATCCACACAGTCAAACCCTCCATTTTCATGTAGTTAAGTGTACCACATTTTAAGTCGCCTCGATGCATGAAAAAACCTCTCCCGTCAAGGAGAGGTAGTGTATTACTTTGAAACAACTTCAGCGCAGCGAGCACATAGTGTCGGATGATCTGCATGTTGACCAACTGTTTCTGAAATCGTCCAGCAACGTTCACATTTTTCACCTTCAGCAGCAGAAACCACAACAGCTGAATGATCTAGCTGTACAGCCCCGTCTGGAGCTTGTTCAGTCGTTCCAGCAAGTGTGAAACCAGATACGATGAACAGTTGTGCATAATCGATGGAATCGTCCATGAACAAGTCCTTCACGCTGTCTTTTACGAATAGTTGAACGTGTGCTTCGAGTGACTTCCCGATTTGCTTTTCTGCACGTGCCATTTCAAGTGCCTTTAACACATCATCACGCACATCGAGAACTTTTTCCCATTTCGCAACAAGTTCCTTGGCTCCTGGCACTTCTTGTGCTTGTGGCATATCTGTCAACTGAACACTTTCTTGCTGTTCAAAGTCCATATAGCCCCATAGCTCATCTGTTGTATGCGGAAGAACTGGCGTTAATAGTTTCACTAGTGCAACAAGTGCATCGTACATCACTGTTTGCATTGCACGGCGGTCTTTATGGTCTTGTTCGTAGATATACACAACGTCTTTTGCTAAATCTAAGTAGAATGCACTTAGTTCTGTTGACACGAAGTTGTTGATTGTGTGATAAACCGTCGAGAACTCATAGTTTTCATAAGAAGTTATCACTGTTTGAATCATCTGTTGTAATTTTGCATACATATACTGATCTACTTCACGCATGTTTTCAACAGCTACACGGTCAGTTTGCGGATTAAAGTCGTGCACATTTCCGTGTAAAAAGCGCAATGTGTTCCGGATTTTTCGGTACACTTCAGATACTTGTTTCAAGATCGCATCTGATACACGCACATCTGCCGTGTAGTCAACAGATGCTACCCATAAACGAAGGATATCTGCACCTAGCTGATTCATTACTTTCGCTGGGATGATGACATTCCCAATCGATTTACTCATCTTACGCCCTTCACCGTCTAAAACGAATCCGTGGCTTAGAAGTCCTTTATATGGTGCATGTCCAAACATCGCCACACTAGTGATTAATGAAGAGTTAAACCATCCACGGTATTGATCTGACCCTTCTAAGTAAAGATCTGCTGGGAACTGTAGGTCTTCACGTTCTGCCAACACACCTTGGTGTGTAGAACCAGAGTCAAACCAAACGTCCATGATATCTAGCTCTTTCGTAAACTTTCCATTTGGACTAGCCTCATGCGTGTAGCCTGCTGGTAATAAATCTTTTGTGTCCCACTCGAACCAGATGTTAGAGCCATGTTCTCTAAATAATTCTGAAACGTATTGGATTGTTTGCTCTTCGATGATTGGCTCTCCGTTTTCAGCGTAAAACACTGGAATTGGAACACCCCATACACGCTGACGAGAAATATTCCAGTCGCCTCGATCACGAATCATGTTGAATAAACGAGTCTCACCCCATGCCGGTGTGAACTTAGTATCACGAATTGCTTGTAACAACTCACCGCGGAATGCTTCAACAGATGCAAACCATTGGGTTGTCGCACGGTAGATGACGGGTTTTTTTGTACGCCAGTCATGTGGATACGAATGCGTGAAGAATGTTAGTTTCTCTAAAGCGCCCGCTTCGTCTAAAGCTTGCGTAATCGGCTTATTTGCTTCGTCATAGAACAACCCTTCAAATCCTGGAGCTTCTGCTGTCATGACACCACGATCGTCTACTGGACACAATACGTCTAAACCATATTGTTTTCCTACGTGGAAGTCATCTTCCCCGTGTCCTGGTGCTGTATGAACACAGCCTGTACCAGACTCAGTCGTCACATGTTCGCCAAGCATAACGAGTGACTCGCGGTCATAGAGTGGGTGTTTCGCAACAATGCGGTCGAATTGTTTTCCTTCGAAAGTTTGCTCGACCTCATAGGCTTCCCATCCAAGCTCTTTGCTCACTTCTTCTAACAAGTCTTTTGCGATGACAAATGATTTTTCGTTCGCACGTACTTGTACATACGTGAAGTCAGGATGAACAGAGATTCCGAGGTTTGCAGGAATTGTCCAAGGTGTCGTCGTCCAGATGATGAAGCGAACGCCTGCATCTAAAACGCCTTTACCATCCGTCACTTCGAAACTCACATAGATTGAAGGTGATTTCTTGTCTTTGTATTCAATTTCCGCTTCAGCAAGTGCCGATTCTGATGAAGGTGACCAATAAACGGGTTTCAATCCTTTATAGATATAGCCTTTTTTCGCCATTTCACCAAAGACTTGGATTTGTCGTGCTTCAAATTTCGGCTCTAGTGTCACATATGGATTATCCCAATCCCCTGTCACACCGATACGCTTGAACTGCTCACGCTGGTTATTGATTTGCTCATATGCATACTCTTCACAGAGTTTACGGAACTCAGCAACTGTCATTTCTTTGCGCTTTACACCTTTATTCGTTAACGCTTGTTCAATTGGTAGACCATGCGTGTCCCAACCTGGAACATATGGCGCTTGGAAGCCAGACATCGATTTATAACGTACAATCATGTCCTTTAACACTTTATTCAATGCGTGACCGATGTGTAAATCTCCGTTCGCGTAAGGAGGGCCATCGTGCAAAATGAATTTTGGACGGTCTTTTGTGCGCTCTAAATTTTTGGCATAGATTTCTTTTTCTTTCCACATTTCTTGGATTTGAGGTTCTTTCGTTGGAAGACCTCCACGCATGGGGAAGTCTGTTTTTGGCATGCGTAACGTTGATTTATAATCCATAGTTATCTCTCCTTTTTTTGACAAACAAAA
This sequence comes from Chryseomicrobium aureum, assembly GCF_016909155.1. Taxonomy (GTDB): domain Bacteria; phylum Bacillota; class Bacilli; order Bacillales_A; family Planococcaceae; genus Chryseomicrobium; species Chryseomicrobium aureum. The sequence goes on along the minus strand of NZ_JAFBFG010000001.1, from coordinate 219,120 downwards.
AATCTCCGCCCCTTGGAAAGGGACGAAGATCATCGCGGTACCACCCTAATTGCAGATTGCTCTGCCACTTAGATGACCGTAACGTGGTCGAACGGGACTAGTTGTCTAGTCCGGCTCAAAAGTGATAGGCATTGTTTTAAAGGTCCGTCCAGGCTCTCACTATCCCTGAATCGCTTGTTTTCTTTTTAAAACTGCCGTCTTTGTCAGTGCCTTTTTTCTATGTGCTAATTATAAAGAGTGTTGTATGTATCGTCAAGACGTCAAACTTCTTCAGCTGTGATGCGCTCAAGCGACGTTGTATCAACATCTGTTTCCATCAAGTGGTCCCAGTCATCTGTATTGATCAACTCAAGTTGCGCTTCCACTAGCATCTTGAAGCGGTTTCTAAACACTTTAGATTGCTTTTTTAGCTCCTCGATTTCAAGAGCGATTTTACGCGCTTTTGTTAACGATTCGTTTAAAATGCGATCTGCGTTCTTCTCAGCTTCTTTGACGATGAGTTTCGCTTCTTTTTGCGAGTTGCGTCGTACTTCTTCAGCCGCTTCTTGAGCAACGACGATAGATTTTTGAAGCGTCGTCTCAATTGTTGTAAAATGACCGACACGCTCTGTAGTAGATTTCAATTGTGCTTCTAACTCTTTCTTTTCACGGATCAGTGTTTCGAAGTCTTTCATTACTTGCTCTAGAAATTCGTTGACCTCATCTTCACTATACCCACGAAATGATTTGCTGAAGACTTTTTGGTTAATATCTAAAGGTGTTAATGGCATATTTACAGCTCCTTTATCAAGTATGGCTATCTAGTATTATACCGTTCACGGACTAGGAAATCAGTACAATTTCATAAAAATTCAACTTTTTTGCTCGAGCTTCGCGAGTTGTAAGCGAATTTTTTCTTTTTTTGTACGTCCCTCAATCAATCCTACCTGGAAACGACCGAATGTTCGGAGTGAAACCATATCCGATTCGTTCACTTGAAACGCGATATCTTCGACTACCGACCAATTGACTTTCACTTTGCCACCTTTAATAAATGCAGCGGCCTTTTGTCTAGAAATCGACCAAGCGGACGCCAAAACTGTATCCAATCGCATGGAACTCACGATATGTAGTTCGTCGACATATGTTTCCGGTTCGATAAAGACAACTTCATCTGAAGAGAGATCTTCAACTTGGACTTTTACTTTTCCAATAGACGTTAAGTTTGTTTTTACGTAATCAACGATTTCAGCTGCGACAGCAATTTGAACAAGTCCATCTTGCAACCGGATGTCACCAAATTTTGAACGGTCAAGTCCCAGCGACATCAATGATCCGAGAACATCGGAATGTTTTAATGTTACGAATTTAATCGGATAGGATACTTTCACTAATTGAATTTGTGCATCTTCTAGTGCTGCTTCGTAATACGATGGCGCAACGAGCATACGTTGTCTTTCTGCACCATCAAATCCACCAAATGTGAACCCTATCAAGTCTCGTTGACGATAAAGCGTTTCAACGATAAAGCGTTGACGAGGATCAAGAAAATCTGTCAGTTTTGGCGCATAGCGGTCCTCGACATCGCGTGTCAGGCTAATCATGGCTTCAATAAATGGTTGTTCTTCTTTTCGAAAATGCTGGAAGATGCTGTCCATAGGTGTTCTCTCCTCATTGAAAAATCGCCCCACGGCTTTATAGCTCGTGGGGCGCATCTTTGCTTATTAGAAAATCCAGTATAGTACTTGAGTTAATCCTCGAAACGCAATCTGTAAAGCGAAAATTGCAATAATCGGTGATAGATCAATCATTCCAATTGGTGGAATGATACGGCGGAAGATTGACAAGTATGGTTCAACAACTGCAGCTAAAAAATTTCCGATTGCAGACTGTTGTAAACTTGGAATCCAAGACATGATGATGTAGCCAAGAATCATGAAAAGGTAAATATTCATGACTGAATATAAAATTGAAACTAAAAATGCAACTGACATGAAAGGCAATTCTCCTTACTTATTGATGTTCATCATAATAGTAGTCAGATATAGCTCCGTCTACTTCTATGGTATCTGGTGCACACAGGAATATATCTGTGCCAATACGCTGTATATCTCCACCTAAAGCGTACACTGTTCCGCTTAAAAAGTCGATGATTCTGATTCCTTGCTCCTTATCAATTCGTTGCAAGTTCACAATAACTGCCCGTTTGCCTTTTAAATGTTCTGAGATGTCTTGCGCTTCCGCATAAACACGCGGTTCAATTAAAATCACTTTTGAAGATTTTTGTACATTTTGAATACTCACTAGTTGAGGTGAAGTTTGTGGAGCACTTGAGATTTTACGTTCTCTCACAGATTTCACAGGTTGTTGTTTCGGTTGTGCTGCTGGTTGTTCTTTTTGTTTTGTCTGTTGCATATCTTGCTCTTCTTCTTCATCCAGTAAAAAAAATGAATTGAACCATTTTTTCATCGTCTCACTCCTTTAAACTTCCTACTAGTGCTGTTCCTATTCTGATAAAGGTTGCACCTTCTTCAACGGCTAGTTCGTAATCGCCTGACATCCCCATAGATAACTCTTTAAATTCAGGTCCAAGATTTTCTCGAAGTTCATCACGAAGCAGACGCAATTGATGGAACTGTTGTTTAATTTCTTCACGACTCGCTTCTAGCGGTGCCATGGTCATTAAGCCGACCAGCTCAACTTTATCCATTGGTTTAACTTGTTCTATAAAGTCCCGAACATCCTTTACCGCTAATCCATGTTTCGAGTCCTCACCGGAAACGTTGACTTGAATAAAACATTTCACAGGTTTTGTGGCACGTTTTTGGATTTCTTGCGCCAAACTCATTCGATCAAGTGAATGTAAGAAATCAATATGGTCAATGACATCTCGTACTTTACGAGTCTGGAGTGAGCCTATAAAGTGCCAAACTGGTTCGTGTCCAAACGCTTCCACTTTTGGTAAAAAACCTTGAGGTCGGTTCTCACCTAAATGCTGTAGGCCAGCATCAAGAACGATTCGTGTTTGTTCGACAGATAATTGTTTCGTCACGGCAATGATTTCAACTTGATGAGCAGGCGTTTGTTTTGCTTGTTCTATTAGTGAATGAATGTTTTTAAGTTGCTGCTGTATCATACGGTACCCAACTTTACTTAGTGTTTTGTTAATTGTACCAATCTAGAAGCGTTTAATCAATGCTCGTACGGTTGACAAAGATGAAATCAGAACCAACGGAAGAGATTTCATGTACAGCTATCAATTTCGCATCTGCAGGCTTTTGAAAGAACTTTGAAGAAGCACTGACATAGTAGCCTTCGATTTTCCCAGTTTGCGGATTAATCATCGCATCTTGAATATAACCAATTAGTTGACGGGAACTTGTTCGATCAGTAATTTTTTTGTAAATCCGAAAAATACACACTATCACCTCCCTTTAGTATATGAGTGCTGGCGTTTTTTCACGACAAAAAAACTCGTCATAGTAAGGACGGGTTAAAGGTCATGCTGCAAAGCACTGTATGCACTTTTTTGTGTGATATGACAACAGAGTACTGCGGCCGATTCGTAGACAACAGATAGCAAAAATCACGGCTCCGATTGTCCAAAGCGGAGACTGTTGGTAAATTCTTGATGGTGCTAAACTTGTCAGAGTAAGCGTAAATACCTCTCTTTTTCACGACAAAAAAATCAGTACTTTTTCTCGGATAAACCAAGAAAAAGTACTGATTTGTATATACCTTAAACTTATTATCGACGATTACGGTTTCGTAAGAAAGTCGGAATGTCTAAAGCGTCTTCTTCCTTAAATGAAGGCTGTTGCGGACGTTCTTGCACTGGCTCTTCTTCATAACGTGTTTCACGTTGTGGTGCTGCTTGCGGCGCAGGAGTTGCTGCAGGGCGCTTCATACCACCGCCTGCCATACGTGGCTGACGTTGTGTAAGAATCTCCTCGTTAAAACCAGTTGCAATCACAGTTACAACGATTTGGTCTTCTAAATCATCATTAATTACAGAACCGAAAATCATGTTGACTTCCTCATCAGAAGCACTTGCCACGATATCTGCAGCTTCTTGCACTTCAAATAGGGACAAGTTCGATCCACCTGTAATATTCATCAAGACACCTTTTGCTCCATCGATGGACGTTTCAAGAAGTGGACTTGAAATTGCTTTTTTAGCTGCTTCTGCTGCGCGGTTCTCCCCAGAAGCAATCCCGATCCCCATTAACGCAGATCCTTTATTAGACATAATTGTTTTTACATCTGCAAAGTCTAAGTTGATAAGTCCTGGAACAGCAATCAAGTCTGAAATACCTTGTACACCTTGACGAAGAACGTTATCCGCTTCACGGAAAGCTTCAAGCATCGGTGTATTTTTATCTACGATTTCAAGTAGACGATCATTTGGAATGACAATCAGCGTATCAACCGCTTCTTTCATCATAGAAATCCCGCCAACGGCCTGAGTTGAGCGTTTGCGACCCTCGAATGTAAATGGACGTGTCACAACACCTACTGTTAATGCGCCTAATTCTTTTGCGATTTGAGCAATAACAGGTGCCGCACCCGTACCCGTTCCACCACCCATTCCAGCAGTAACGAATACCATGTCTGCTCCACGAAGTGCTTCTTCGATTTGCTCTTTGCTTTCTTCAGCAGCTTTACGACCGACTTCTGGGTTTGCACCTGCACCAAGACCACGTGTCAATTTTCCACCAATTTGCAGTTTCACTGGTGCTTTTGACATATTTAATGCTTGTGCATCTGTATTCACGGCAATAAAGTCTACACCTTGTACACCGTGTTCAATCATGCGGTTAACCGCGTTGTTTCCGCCGCCACCGACTCCAATTACTTTGATAATTGCTAAAGATTCATCATTCGTTTCAAAATGTAACATGCAATTGCCTCCTATAGTAGATTGCCGGTTTTTTATTCAAAGAACCGGTCGAAAAATTGTTTGATTTTTGTCATGCCGCTTTCTTTTGGCTCTTGATCTTCTGTTTTTTTCGGTTTTGCTTTTTGTTTTGGCTTGGACAGGGTAGCTGTGTCTTGACGAGCAGCTACTGCACTTGATGTAGTATTCGACAAACCATAATATAAATCCTCTTTATAAATGTACTGGATAAGTCCAATCGCAGTAGAGAATTGCGGCTCACGTACGCCGATATAATCTGGCGTGTAAATACGGACACGTGTCTGTAGCACGTGGCGTGCAAGTTGGGCTAATCCTTCAAGCTTAGATACGCCACCACTCAGTACAATACCACCCGGTAAGTCGCGTACACCGATGCGGTAAAGTTCTTCCATAATCATCTCAAAAAGTTCTTCAAGTCGAACACCAATAATTTCAGAGATGTATTTCTGAGAATATTGTTCACGCATATCTGCTCCAATGACTGGAACTTCAAACAGTTCATCTTCAGAAGCATCATCATAAAATGCATGTCCATAATGACGTTTGATTTCTTCAGCATGTTCCGTTGGTGTCTTTAAAACAATGCTCAAATCTTTGGTCATATGATCGCCACCGACAGGAATAGTAGATGTGTGCGTCAAGTGTCCATCACGGAATACCGCAATCGTTGTCGCTCCACCACCGATATCGATATAAGCAGTGCCATGATTACGCTCATCTTCTGAGAGCGCAAATTGACCAGCTGCTAATGGCTGTAAGTAAATTTCACGAATCTGTAGACCTGCACGCTCTACGCAGCGCAGGAGATTATGTAAAATTGTCTTAGATGTTGTGATCATGTTGGCATCGACTTCAAGGCGTGTACCAATCATACCTCGTGGGTCGCTTATTTCCTCTACTCCGTCTAACACGTATTGCACGGGAATTATGTTCAGGTATTCTCGCTCTGGTGGAATCGACATCACTTTTGCTGAGTCGAGCACGCGCTCTAAATCTTTTCCTGTTACTTCTTTGTCTTCCGACTGGACAGCCACGACACCTTTCACATGGTGAATGGATGCTTGACTCGCTGGAATCCCTAGTACAACTTCACGTATTTCCATCCCTGCCATACGTTCGGCTTCTTGTACTGCTTTTTTAATAGATTGTACTGTGGCATCGATATCTACGATGGCTCCTTTACGGATACCTGTCGATTTTGCGTTGCCTACTCCGATAATATGAATAATTTGATTATTGATTTCTCCGATTACCACTTTAATTGATGATGAACCAATGTCCAGTGATACGTATAATTCTGATGAATTCACTATGTGGCACCTCCTAAAAAGGTATATACTTCTCATTTTAGAGTAAAGACCTTGTAAAGTCTAAATGTTTCTTACTAGTCAAACAATTATTTTATTTTGTAGAGACGTTTTTTTCTGCAAAACGAGAAAGCAAGATTCGTCTAATAACCGCAATGTTTTGAAATAAACGAACACCGAAAGCAAAAATCGCTGCCAAATATAGGTCTACTCCTAGGTGCACGCCTAAAAAAGCGAGTGCTGCAGCTAACGCAATATTAAAGAAAAACCCTGAGACAAATACTTTGTCATCGTATACTTGTTGCAGTTGTGCTCGAATCCCTCCAAAGAGTGTATCGAGGGCTGCTAAAACTGCAATCGAAAGGTAATTTTCATATGCAGCAGGAATTTGAAAGTCTGTCATAAAACCAAGAACTATACCAAGTAACAGACCTAGCAGTGGTAGCCACATAATTAATTCCCTTCCTTCCATTCTGTAAGATGTGTGACAGCCACTGGCTGATCATATCCAACTAAAGTCAACTCACTCACCGGTTCTGCAATCGCAAGTTCATAGTTTTCAATATAAAAATCATCCGCTAAACCACTTGCACGTATTTGAGCTATCATTCGCTCCGTGGTCTCTAGGGAGTCTGTGGCGATTTTGATTTCGAATGGTGCAGAAGCAATCGGTAATGTATTTACTGTAGTTCGTCCATTAATATCGCGGATCGCACTGCTATAAATGAGGCGCTTTCCATCAATCTCAATTGCTTTTGCTTGGAAACGATTCATTTCATTAACAAACCGAACCAACAGCTCAGGCGACAACGGATTGATAGTAAACCCAAATGCTATAGCTTCAGCAGAAGGATTGACTGTGATAACGACGCCTGGCCCTGTGTAAGGATCTAATCCGATTTCTTCTCGCAACTGACCGATTGTCTGCTCAACCAGACGCTCAGGTCGCTCAGCAGACTCTGTCTCGTATTGCGCTGCAAGTTGTTGCGCCTCACGAATTCGTGTAAGCAGTTCAGAATGATACGTCGCTTCTGTTGTCAACTCTTTACGAATCTCCCAAATATCCCGCGTATCTCTTTCCTCAGGACTTTGAATCGAATTGTATTGCACAGCGAGCATAAAGCCGATGATAAAGAGGATGAGTGTGAAACGTGAAATTCCTTTTTTCATACAACCTCTCCTATTATGACCCGGAGTGCATCGATTGCATCACGAGCTCACTCAATTTTTGTGTTTCTATACGAATTTGTTCTGTTCGTAACTGGTCTAAAATTCCACCTGATAATTCTGCGGCATCTGCTAAAGTTTCCGGATTTCCGATTGCCTCAATCACAAATGGCGCGGGAAAGGTCTCACCGTCTACTGTAATAACGGGTCCTGTACACCGAATATAACTGGTCTCGTGGATTCGCTTACCATTTACACTGATGGCCTCTGCCCCTGCAATTTTCAACTCATTGATCACCATGTAGACATGTCCCTCATGTACGATGTAATCGTTTGGATTGACTTGATTTGGATCATATTCCCCATCTTGCAACTCCACCTTGTATCCAGGTCCCTTTACAGCGACTTCACCTGTAAGTAGTCGCAACGCCTCAGCAGTTTTTACAAGTTCCTCTAATGACGAGGTATTGCTACCTGCCTGTTGTTCATATTCTCGTATCTTTGTCTGTACAGCTTGGAGTTCTTCTGACAATTCCTTATTTCGCTCTTTTTGCTGAATCAACTGCTCTCGAACTTCTTCTGTTTGGTTAAAGGTGATTAAATCCACTTGTTCAGCAGACCGTTGTTGAGAAAGACTGTAGCTAAATGCCAAAATAAATCCGAGCGTGAGACTGACGAGAGAAAGTAAAATCTTGCCTCTATTCGTTTTCTTGTTGTTCATCGAGTTCTACTTCTTCTCCTTCCCCGCCGTAAATACTAGAATAACTTTCAAAAAACGTACCGACTTCCATATCGACAATCCCTTTTTCTCCAACAGGAATTTGTTGAAGTACAGAGGGATAAAACGATAATTTTTCAGAGAAATCAAGGGCACTGACAATAACTGTATTGCCGTCGTTCATGTAAAGGGTTACTAGGTTAGGGTCCGACGCACTAGGTGTAGAAGCAATTTCAGAAATTAAAAGGCGAGTTTGTTGCGTTAGTTTCCCCAGCTCCGAAATCAACTTTTGTTCTACCTCTTTATTGTCAAAGTTTTGTAATGCAGGTCCAAAAAGACTGCCTGCAAATTGTGCGCTCATCTCTTCTCCGTTTTCCAGAAGTAATAGAGAATCATCAGTTTGTCGAAATGCAACGGGCTGATATTCCGATACTGTAACGACAACTTCAGACCATCTTTTACGGGAGACTTCTGCCTGTTCGATTCCAGGAGACTCTACTAAGAGGTCTTCTATGGCAGACGCACGAAATGACCATAACGACTGACCGATTTCTAATGATGAGGCATCCAGTAATTGTTGCTCGTCTACTATGTATGTCCCCTCTACTGTAATTTGCTGAATCTTACTAATAGAAGATTGCAAATAGAGTACTAGGAGCAATACCGTAAAGAAAAGAAACAGAAGAATAGAAAAGGTAAATGTCATTCTGCGTTTTCTTTTTCTTCTAAGGGCAGGTATACGATCTTCGATGTCGATTAGTTTTTCCATTCTTCCGCCTCCCTTCCTTGTATATAAAGTGTAGTAATCAGTGCTGTAATCATCCAGCATGTAACGAGTGACGAGCCGCCGTAACTGATAAAAGGTAACGTTACACCCGTAACCGGCAATAGACCGGTGACAACACCTAAATTGACAGTTGTTTGTACGATCATAAGTACCACAAACTCCCCATACTACTCCTGAAAAAATAAGTCGGATGGAAATACCAGAAAGAAAAAGCAAGGCACTACATGTCGCTACAACGAGAAATGTGGAGCCAAAATCAGGCTGTATCATAAAAAGTACACAAGGTAGCAAAATGACTACGCCAATTTTCCAATGGGAAGTTTTCTTGTAAATAAGAGCACTTGTATAAAGTAGCGTCGTGATTTTTGTAAATTCTGCCGGTTGAAAGTAGAAACCTTCGAGTGTCACCCATCCTCGTTCCCCATTTCGGACAATTCCGAGGCCAGGAATCCATACGGTCAACGCAACAAGAATACCTAGCCCATATAAAATGGTGATCAAGCTTTTGGTGAGACGCACTCGCCTAACAGAGAAGAAAGCAAAAACTCCAATACATGCAAACACGCACTGCTTCACCCAAAACGGCAAGCTTGATGAATAATGGACGGCCGACCAATAGCTGCCGGCACTGGCAATGTAAAAAATGCCAAGAGTCGTTAAAATCCCACTTATAAAGAAAAGTGTAGTCTTTGCTTGCTCATAGAGCACTTCGTCATCCTTTCGCTATCAGTTGGTCTACTAAATGAATAAATTCATCTCCTCGGATTTCAAAGCTCTCATACTGATCCCAGCTTGCAGAAGCCGGTGATAGCAAAACCACATCTTGCGGTGCCGACAACTCCACTGCTTTTGAAAAAGCATCTGCTAAATTCTCGAACGGAAAGGCAAGTACGTCATGCATTTTTGCAAACTGTTGCAGACGCTCAGAAGTTTCTCCAAAGTGACAAATAGCCTTGATGGATGGTAGATAAGGAATCAGCTCATCAAAGGAATGGTGCCGTTCTTTTCCGCCTGCAAGAAGAATGACAGGTCGTGTAAAACCTTCTAAAGCACTTTTTGTCGCCAATGCATTCGTTGCTTTTGAATCATTGTAGAACAGGCGGTCGTTCCATTCGCCAACATATTGTGTTCTATGTTTTACTCCTGCAAATGTAGAAACAGTATCACGAATCTGTTCGAGTGGTGCACCGACTAGAAGTGCAGCAGCAGTCGCTGCCAATACATTTTCTAGGTTATGTTTTCCTGGCAGACGAATCTCTTCTCTCTTATAAAGAGGTTCGCCTTTCCAATACACCCATTCTGCATCTGCACTGATCCCATTTGCATTTTTGGCAGATACATAAAACGGTAGGAGTGTCGTATTCAACTTTTCTGCCCGCTCTGCAAGAACTGGTTGTTCTGCGTTGTAAATCAGGAAGTCTTCAGATGTCTGATTTTTAGCAACTGTCAATTTTGCGTCAATATACTCTTCCAAATCAGAATGATAATCAAGATGCGCTTCATAGATATTCGTAATAATCGCAATCGAAGGTTTTAATTTTACCGTACCCATGAGTTGAAAAGATGACAGCTCTGTTACGATAATATTATTTTTTGTAGCATCCTTAGCAACAGACGTCGCAACTGTACCAATGTTCCCTGCAACAAGCGGTTGTAGTGGGCCTTTTGCTAGCATTTCTGCAACTAAAGTTGTTGTCGTTGTTTTTCCGTTTGATCCAGTGATACCAATCATTTGTGCTTCACTAATACGATACGCAAGCTCAATTTCCGTCCAAATTGGAATTTCTCGCTTTTTTGCTTCCTGCAAGACAGGATTTGAGTAAGGAATACCAGGGTTTTTGACAATCAAAGAGAATCCTTCGTCCAATAAATTTTCAGGGTGACTACCACAAATCACTGTCATTCCCTGTTTTAATAACTGTTGTGCATGGTCGTTTTGTTCAAAAGGTTTTGCATCGTTGACTGTAACAAATGCCCCCAACTCATGAAGCATTTCAGCTGCAGCTGTCCCACTTTTGGCAAGCCCTAAAACTAGCACTTTTTGGTGACGTAATTCTTTTATATGGTTCATACAAAGACCTCCAGCATTAGGACAACAAGAGCTGCAACAAATCCAACTGTCCAGAATACATATACAACTTTTTGTTCCGACCAACCCGAAAGTTCAAAGTGATGATGGATTGGGCTCATTTTGAAAATACGCTTTCCTCTTGTTTTAAAGCTTATTACTTGCAAGATAACTGACGCCGTTTCCACTACGAAAATAATTCCGACCAGCAGAAGGAGAAGCTCAAGTTTTAGAATGATTGAAAGCATCGCTAATGCTCCACCTAGAGCTAGTGAGCCTGTGTCCCCCATAAATACTTTGGCAGGGTTTTTATTGAACAGTAAGAATCCTAAAAGTGCCCCAGTAACTGAAAACGCAAAAATTGCTGCATCGTTTTGATTGTAAAGCACTGCAAGTATTCCAAATGTCGCAAATGCAATAGAAGCTGTCCCGCTCACAAGACCATCTAGACCGTCTGACAAATTGACAGCATTAGAGAATCCTACAAGCCAAAAAACAATAAATGCTACATAAACTAGTCCAAAGTCTATAGACCAAGATGTAAATGGAATTGCAATCGATGTATCAAAAGGTCCTAACTGCAGTAAGAAATAAGCTGCAATAGAGAAAACGATTTGACCAATCAGCTTTTGAAGTGATGTCAGACCAAGGTTTCGCTTCATCACGACTTTAATAAAGTCATCAAGAAAACCAAGTACTCCAAAACCAACTAAAACTAACAATAGAACAACCGTCTGTGTTGTAAGTGTATCCGTGAAATACGATATTCCGAGCGTTGTTACAACAATTGCCACAAGAAAAATCAAGCCCCCCATTGTCGGCGTTCCTGCTTTTTTCATGTGTGATTGTGGCCCTTCTTCACGGATACTTTGACCAAATTTCATTCTTCTTAAATAAGGAATAAAAATAGGGGCAAGTAGTGCTGAAATCATAAATCCTAGCGCAATGGTTAGTGTGATAAATAGTAATGACATAGTGAGACTCCTTTAATTAATTCGTGTAGAGATGCAGTGTATAAGGCGGTTTTGATGAGCTACCCGCTTTTGGAAGTTAATCAATCACCTGGTCTCCATCTCCATGCCAAATCAAGTTGAATTGGTGTAACTGTGGTGTAATTTCTTTTTTAGTTTGGCCGATCAAGTTCGGGACTTCAAGTTCTCGCATTTCATCCCACGACCGCTCTTTTTCATGGATACGTGGAGAATCTTTAGCCAGCACTTCAAACAATTCCCCTACAATCGGGGCTGCAATCGTTCCGCCAAACTGACTAGGTCCTTTAGGTCCATCAATTGCGATGTAGATCAAGTACTCAGGTTCATCAATCGGAGCAAAACCGATAAATGACACAATATAGTCCCCATCAACATACTACCCGTTTTCGACCTATACGCTTTCTGATTCAAGAATCCATACTGCCAAAATTGAATATACAGCACTTTCAACAGAATGGCTAGAAAGACCATAATTACCGCAATTGCGAGAAATTTTGTACGACCAGTAGAAATAAAATTCCCTCCTGAAGCACTATATGATTACAGGAGTAGGTTATTCCCCTTCAACCGGTTCTTCAATAGGTTCTCCTTCGACCTCTATCGGTTCACTCGTATACACTTCTTCAGGACTGCCAAGTTCAATAACTAAAGGTGTGTCAGGGTTCAACACAGTTCCCGGTGTGACACTTTGACGAATCACAAATCCACTTCCTGTCATTTCAATTGGATACCCGGTAAATTCTTTGAATACGCGCACTTCACGAGAGGACCATCCTGTCATATCCGGTAAACCGCTCTCGCCTTGAGATTTCAAAAATACTTTCGTACCCGTGACAACAGGTGTTCCTTCTGTTGGGAATTGTTCAGTTACTGCACCTTCTGCACCAACTGTCACAACTTCCAAGCCTTGTGCTTGCAGTGTTGATTGAACTGTCGCAACGTCTTGGCCTGCATAATCTTCTAATTCGATGCGCTGACGTTCTACTGTTTCATCTGGTGAGATATTCATGTATTTTAATGAATTCTCTGTGACATAGTTAAAGATGTAGGAAGTCGGATCCGATCCCACTTCTGTAGCTTCAATTTTAGGTTTATGCACAGCTACATAGACGATTAATTCTGGGTCTTCGACAGGTGCCATTCCTAAAAATGAATAAAGGAACAATTGACGCCCCCATAAGTAGTTTCCATTTGAATCTGGAATTTGAGCAGTACCTGTCTTTCCAGCAGATGTGTACGAATCCAGTTTGAACTTTTGCGCAGTTCCTTTTTCACTCGTAACAGTACTCGCAAGGATGTCTTTCACTTGGTTTGCAGTAGCAGCTGAGATAGGTGACTCTTTTGAAACGGGTTCATGGTTGAGTAGTTTTTCACCTGTGTTTGGATCTACAATTTCATCAATGATATACGGTTGATACATTGTTCCTTCATTCGCTATAGCCGTCATACCTTGAATAAGCTGAAGCGGTGTGACAGTTGTACCTTGACCGTACGTTGTTGTTAGACGGTTGATCGGGTAGCGGTCACTGATAATACCTGTCGCCTCATTCGGTAGGTCAATTCCCGTCTTTTCCCCAAAACCAAACTCTTTAATGTAGTTGATGAATGTTTCATCTCCTAGTTTCTCAAGCAAATAGGCCATTGAAACGTTAGAAGAACGTTGGAAGCCTTCTAAATAAGTAATACTTCCCCACCCGACGACATTGTGATCATAAATGGTACGGTCGAGCAATTTATAGGATCCTGATTTATACCAAGCATTCGGATCCCACTTGCCTTCTTCAATGGCAGCAGCTAATGTGAAAATTTTCATCGTTGATCCGGGTTCGATCGTGTTTTCCACACTTTCATTTAACCAGTTCGTAGTGAGTCCTTCACGTGTATTAGGATCGAATGTTGGTCGTTGCGTCATCGCTAGAATTTCGCCACTATCGGCTTTGACGACAAGAGCTGTAATTTTTTCAGGTTCATATTGTTCTTGCACATCTGATACAGCTTCTTCTAGGAAGTTTTGAATCGTTCGATCATTCGTTAATTTGACGTCAGCTCCGTGCAGCGGTTCTGTAATCAATTTTTCAGATGAAGGAAGCAACATACCACCTCGGTCTGTTTTGTACTCGACACGACCAGGCGTACCCGTCAAAATTTCATCGTAGATGCGCTCAAGTCCCATTTTTCCGACAAGACGCGTTTTGTTTTCTTCCACATCTTCTTTAATTGCAAAGCCAATTAAGTGGGATGCGAATCGCCCGTTTGTATAGAGACGCTTCAAATCTTTCTCAAAATTAATACCTGGTAAATTCAGCGCTTCAATCGCTTTCATCTCTTGGTGGGAGATATTACGTCCTTCTGCTCCAAATTCTACTTGATAGCGCTCGTTTGTAATTCCATCTTGCAAGCGTGTGGCGATTTCTTCTTTTGGTAAGTCGAGATGTTCACTCAAACGTGTCGCAGTTTCCTCAACATCCAGCACGTGGCGTGGATCATATGCGTGCGCAGTAGCCTCTTCACTAACTACCGCATACAGTTTGTATGTCAACGTATCCTCTGCTAGAACATTGCCATTCCGGTCTTGAATAGTTCCACGATGCGCTTCTAACACTTGCGCGCGACTATATTTTTCTTCCGCACGTTGTTGCAATACCTCACCATTTACTTCTCCCGTGACTTGTATGTAGATAAATCTACCTAATAATAGGAAAAAGAGCCCCCCGTATAGCAGAAATAGCAGGAAGGCTCCCCATTGAAAACGTACTTTTTTGTTCATTCACCAGACACAACCTTCACATTGTTCTCATTTAATGTTAAGCCCAGTTCCTTCGCTTTTAGCCAGATACGCTCGTAGCTTGAAAGTTCAGCGACTTGGATTTCAAGGTCAGTGTTTTCACGGTTTACTGTATCAATTTGTCGTTCCATTTGTTGAATCTGTACATCCACTGCTCGAACTTCGGTTTGTGTTTGAACAATGAAAACCATCAAGACGGCACAGACAGCAACGAATAGAGCAGCCAGCATTTTTTCCCCTTTTGAAATACGTTTGACAGGGGTTTTGTATGTATGTGGTACGGCAGGATTTTGCGGTTGGTGTTGCGGTTGGCTTTGATACTGTCGTAGCGCCATTTAATAACTCCCTTTCTCGTCAAGTTTTTCAATAATTCGTAGTTTCGCAGAGCGTGAACGATTGTTTACAGATAGTTCTTCCTCCGATGGTAAGATGGGTTTTCTCGTAATGAGCTTCATCTTCGGCTGCATCTCTTTTGGAATAACTGGAAGATTCGGTGGAAGTTCTGGAAGACTAGATGCTTCTTTAAACATTGTCTTCACTAAACGATCCTCAAGTGAATGGAATGTAATAACGGAGATACGGCCACCCGGTTTGAGTAACGTAAGGGCACTTTCTAATGACTCTTCCGCCGCTCCTAGTTCATCGTTTACTGCAATGCGAATCGCTTGAAAGATTCGTTTCGCTGGATGTCCACCTGTACGACGCGCTGCAGCTGGAATTCCGCGTTTAATTAAATCGACTAATTCAAATGTAGTTTGGACTGGTTGATTCTCACGTGCACGTTCAATTTCTCGTGCTACTTGTTTAGAAAACTTCTCTTCTCCGTAACGGAAGAAAATTTTGACGAGCTTTTCATAAGGCCAGTCGTTGACTACGTGATAGGCAGTTAATTCACTTGTTTGATCCATGCGCATATCAAGAGGCGCGTCATGATTGTAACTGAAACCACGTTCTGGTGTGTCCAGTTGTGGCGATGAGACACCTAAGTCATAAAGGATACCATCCACTTCTGTTACGCCTAGATTTTCAAGTTCTTCTTTTAAGTTCCGGAAATTTGAGTGTATGAATGTTACACGATGTATGTAGAGTGCAAGTTTTTGTTTTGCATTTTCAATTGCGGTTGTATCTTGATCAAAACAATACAAGTGACCCGCATCGGATAATTGTTGTACTAAGTATTCACTGTGGCCTGCGCCACCTAATGTGCAATCTACGTATATTCCCTCTGGTCGAATCGCTAAACCATCGACTGTCTCAGTAAGTAATACGGTTGTATGGTTGAACAAACGATCCTCTCCTTCGGCTAAATGTTAAAGTCAATCATGTTTTCAGCTATTTCATTAAAGGATTCTTCTGATTCCTCTGCATAGCCGTCCCAAGCATCTTTTGCCCAAATTTCAAAGCGACTGGATACACCAAGTACGACACATTCTTTTTCCATCTTTGCGTACTCGCGAAGATTCGCAGGTAACATAATGCGCCCTTGTTTATCAATTTCGACTTCGGTAGCACCAGAAAAGAAAAAGCGAGTAAATGCGCGAGCATCTTTTTTGGTCATTGGTAGCTGTTTGAGTTTTTCTTCGAGTTTTCGCCATTCATCCATAGGGTATCCGAACAAACAATTGTCTAGTCCGCGTGTGATGACAAAGTTGCCTTCTAAGTGATCGCGAAACTTCGCTGGCACAATCAGGCGGCCTTTTGCATCGAGCGAATGCTGATATTCTCCCATGAACATGCTACTCACCCCACTTTATGAATTAAACATACCACAATCCCCCACTTTCCTCCACCAATTTTCTAGAAAGTAGATAAAAAAATTCAAAAATACTAGATGACTTGATTTTGAGACACAAAAAAGCCGCCACAAGGGCGACTTCGTTAACTCATATGCACAACGTAATGCTTGCCGTCTAATTTATAAGGTACTGCCAGTAACTCATCGATCAATCCAAATCCGTACTTATTCAAATAGGCAAGTGGTGAATAAATACGCTCTTGAAGTGACCCAGTAGGTACTAATTCATTTTCAATCGCTTTATAAGCAGCAACATGAGTATCAAATCGTTGCAAATACACATCTTCGATTTGGTGCTCTAAAAATGTAAATTGTCGCTTATGAAGCGCTTTGTTCTTTTCAAGTAAAGGATCTATCTTAATAGACTCCTCATGTAGTGTAGATTGGAGCTCTTCATACTTGGCATCAAGCCACGCATTCATCTCGCGAATCGATGCCACAACTTGTTCATTTTTTTGCGCATCAATAAACGCATGCATCTGGCTCGGAAGATGACCTGCCCATGCATCTTCGACTGTCACTCCAAAATCTTGCATCTTTTTCTCGATTGAATTAGGAAGAACCGTAACACTGTAGCGCGGAGCGACAATGGGCATCTTTAAATCCATCACTTCAAATGCGTCTTTTAACAATGCCCAGTAAGCAATTTCTCCCGGACCTCCGACAAACGTATGCACAGGGAACAAGAACTGTTGCATGAGTGGACGCGTCACTACGTTGTGACTAATACATTCAGGATTCATTTCCACTTCATCAAGTAGTTGCTGTTTCGTCCAAGATTGTCCGAGTTCTTTGTTCGTAAATCCCGTTTCTGTCGCTTCAAGTAAGTAGCGATGGGCATCTTTTACATAGAACAAATGAGCATTTTCAATTCGGCACTGAATCGGGAAGCCAAACCCTTCGCTTGCTAATCTCTGTTCCGCATCGTAAACTGCACGTCTTAATTGATCATTTCGTTCAATTAACAGTTTTGTAAATGGCTTTCCTAGATGACGCATCCCTTGGTCAGAAGAATTGATAAACACTAGACCATAATTTTTAAAGAAATGCTGGAACGCTTGTAAAAAGAATTCTTTATAAGAGCCGTGTTGTTCTGAAAGCGTCACTAGAAAGTCCCACAATTCTTTTGTATACGCTGTCTCCGGCAATTCATGAAAGGCTTGACTAAGTAGACCTCGCAACTCTTGAGCATCGATTTGTTTATCTGCTACCATTTCAGTTGAGAGCTGTTCAACCGCTAATGAGAGCTTTGAAACATCTCGATTTTTTTCAATGAAGAAATGATTTACCTCTAAGATGTCATGGTCTTCACCTGCCATCCAGAAAACCGGCACTACTGGTTTATTTGTTTTAGCTGTTATCTGCTTTGCTAAATCAATAGCTGTGACTGCCTTGTGAATCGAATAGAAGGGTCCAGTTAGTAAGCCCGTTTGTTGTCCTGTAATGGTGACTGCTGCACCTTCTGAAAGCAACTGTAGCGACTCTTTTTGGCTAGTACTCAATGAAACAGTTTTCATAGAGTCTTGAATCGCTTCGACGAGCATTCCTCGTCTTTCTTCTGAAAACCGCAGTTCTTGAAAACGACGCTCCCATTCCGTTTCTCCCCACGGGTATGCGAAGTAGTTCTCGACCTGATTAAATTTTGTTATATATGTAGAATAAAAATCCGATGCTTTTGGCTGCGGATGTGTGGTTACGTTCATAAGGACACCTCTTCTGAATTCAATACGTATACGAGTATAGCAAACAACTATCTTTAATTAAAACTATCCGCTTACATATTGAGAGATAGAACGAACAAGACCAATCACCCAACCTAAAAAGTACAATGTTGATAAAACTAAGAAGTAAATGCGCCAAAGTAAGCGCATGATGACTTGTGGTCCTACATCACTCTTGTTTTTCCATAAAATAGCGACAACTAGGATAGCAATAAATAAAAGAAGCAAGAGAAGATTTGTCCAAGCGTTTGGGACGGATAGCCAGTCATAGACTGCAGCAACCGCAAAATATAATACGACTGTTGTCACATCTGCGGCTATTCCTAAACGTTTTCTTTTCCGGATTCGAAGTAGCCGGCCAATGAACCATGCCCCGACAAACACTATCACCGGAAAAACAATCAATATAGATAAAATCGTTTGAATGGAACTCACTCCTTTTTAGATTGAATCATGGAATAGAGGTAAGAAGTGATAGGCAAGTATGCATTTCGAGCTTCTGCTTGCTCGAGTAGCGGCAGGACAATAGCTGAAATTTCTGTCTCTCTGCCAGCCTTGATATCTCGACGCATCGAAGAAGAATTGGTAGCTGTGCGTTTGATCAATTCAAACACTTCCTCCAATTGTACATAGTCTTCTAAAGTCGGAAATGCCACCACTAGTTCATCGTAATGAGCAATGACCGCTTGTTGCAACGAATCATTTACAGCCAGTTCACCATTGGGTACATCTAACAAAGCAGTTAATGGATTGATTAACGTATTCAATACAGCTTTTCGCATTAGCACCCGGTCAATATCATCCGCCCACGATACAACTGGAGCCAATTGCTTTATGAAAGGTTCATACAGCGGATTGTCACCGACACGAATAGAACCATTGCCGGTATGCACCAACAGGTCTTCTTCAATGCCTGCCCCGTGATCAATACTTCCAAATAAGCAATAGTCTTTTCCTAATGCGGCCTCAACCTGCTTACGAATGAGTCCATTTTGTAAAAATACAATTGGCCCGGTTCTATTGTGTAAAAGCGGATAAACACTCTCTAAATGATACGTTTTTGTCGCAACAAAAACGAGGTCAACTTCATTAAGTAATGTGGTATCTTGTGTCCCCATAAATGAGACAAGTTCTACTGAACCTTCTGGAGATTGATAGAGGACAGGGAACGACTTTTCAGATCGTGAGTACACCACTACTGAGTGTCCACTATCTTCTAGCAACTTCGTGACAAGTAATCCAATCGCTCCAGCTCCCACAA
The DNA here is from genome assembly GCF_016909155.1 of Chryseomicrobium aureum. Lineage (GTDB taxonomy): Bacteria > Bacillota > Bacilli > Bacillales_A > Planococcaceae > Chryseomicrobium > Chryseomicrobium aureum. The sequence goes on along the minus strand of NZ_JAFBFG010000001.1, from coordinate 199,622 downwards.
CTGCAATGTGCATAGACTCACCTCTTCTCTGTTAGAAAAAAGCCTACCCCTAAAGGGTAGACTATTTAAACAGGAAATACTGGATGTTTACGTGGTGGTGCAGGAATGTGTTTCGTCGCATACAGCGCTAGACGATCCACAAGCTCTTGACGCAACTCAGATGGCGGGATGATTTCATCGACAATCATCTCAGATGCCAATTTGTAAATATCAATTTCCTTTTTATATTCTGCATGTTTTTCTTGTACATATGCAAGTCTTTCTTTTGGATCTTCAATGGATTCAATCTTGTTTGAATACACTGCATTCACTGCTGCTTCTGGACCCATGACAGCAATTTGGGCTGTCGGAAGCGCTAAACAGACATCTGGTTCGAATGCAGGGCCAGCCATTGCATACAACCCAGCTCCATACGCTTTTCGGACAACTACAGAGATTTTAGGTACAGTAGCCGAACTCATTGCTGCAATCAATTTCGCCCCGTGACGAATAATGCCACCACGCTCAACTTTTGTTCCAATCATGAATCCTGGAACATCCGCTAAAAACAAGAGTGGAATATGGAACGCATCACATAACGAGATGAACTTCGCGCCTTTATCCGCTGAATCAATGAATAGCACGCCGCCTTTTACTTTCGGTTGATTCGCAATGATACCAACAGGTTTACCGTCAATGCGGGCAAGACCCGTGATCAACTCGGACGCAAACAACTTTTTAATCTCAAAGAAAGTCCCTTCATCAATCAATTGATCAATGGCTTCGTACATATCAAATGGTGCATTTTGGTTTTCTGGAATAATCTCTTCAAGCGAGCGCCCCGCTTTTGGTTTCACAGCATCTACAACCGGAGGCTGCTCCAAGAAGTTGGCTGGGAAGAACGCAAGATATGATTTGGCAAGTTCAATCGCATGTTCTTCATTGTCAGCTAACACGTCTCCGCATCCACTAACTGAACAGTGCATGCGCGCCCCACCCATTTCTTCGAGCGTTACTTTCTCCCCGATTACTTTTTCGGCCATACGTGGTGAACCTAAATACATCGATGCGTTCCCATCGACCATGATGACAATATCACAGAACGCCGGAATATATGCACCACCTGCAGCGGATGGGCCGAACAATAAACAAATCTGTGGTATAAAACCTGATAGACGCACTTGGTTGTGGAAAATACGTCCTGCACCGCGACGGTTCGGGAACATATCTAACTGATCCGTAATACGCGCACCTGCCGAATCCACCAAATAGAGAAGTGGCAAACGGTTTTTTTCTGCGACTTCTTGGATGCGAATAATCTTCTCCACAGTTCGTGAACCCCATGAACCAGCTTTGACTGTCGAATCATTCGCCATGACACACACCATTTGGCCGCCGACTTTCCCCATCGCCGTGACCACGCCATCTGCCGGAAGATCGCCTGCCTCACTATTTGCAAACTTTGCGTCTTCTTTATACTCGCCATTATCAAATAACAGCGCGAGACGATCACGAACAAACATCTTGCCCTGCTCTTTCATTTTTTCATGGTATTTTGAAGCTCCACCCGCAAAGATTGTCGACACCTTTTCTTCTAAACGCTCATTATATGGTTTTGTGACCATACCCATCTCCCCCCTTGTTGTCTTATTCGAATGTGACGAGCGTGTCCCCTTCGTTTACAAAATCCCCTTCGTTTACGTGTACTTGCGTGATTTTTCCCGATTGATCAGACTCCACAGGAATCTCCATTTTCATTGATTCAAGAACTAAAACGACGTCTCCTGTGACGACTTCTTCTCCGACTGCTTTATTTACTGTGAATACTGTTCCTGCCATTGTTGAAAGTAATGTTTTCATGATTGTTCCTCCAGTTTGTATTTTCTATAGTGATCGATTACATTCGTTGCATAACTTCCTTGCTCGAACTCTCTAAATGTCAGGAAGTCTTTAAAGAACGACAAGTTCGATTTAACCCCTTCAACTTGGACCTGTGCAAGAGCATCTTTCGCACGCTCGATTGCTTGTTCGCGGGAATCACCTGAGATAATGATTTTCGCAATCATTGGATCGTAATAAGGTGTGACAGAGGTACCTTGCGCATAGCCCCCGTCGATTCGAATCCCCTCGCCTTGTGGAAACTCAAGTGTCTCTAATTCCCCTGGTGATGGCATGAAGCGCTCTGAATCTTCTGCGTAGAGACGAAACTCGAGCGCATGACCTGCCACTGACAAGTCATCTTGACTACGAATTGGTAACTCGTTGCCCATTACTGTTAGTAATTGCCATTCAACTAAATCCTGTCCTGTAATCAACTCTGTTATCGGATGTTCTACTTGAAGACGTGTATTCATCTCCAAGAAATAGAAGTTTTCATCTGCGTCCATAATAAATTCGACAGTTCCAGCATTTTTATAGTTCACGGCCTGCGCTGCTTTAACTGCCGCTTCATAAAGTTTTGCTTTTGTTGCGTCCGATAATGCAGGTGACGGCGCTTCTTCGATGACTTTTTGATTGCGTCGTTGCACAGAACAATTTCGTTCAAACAAGTGATAGACGTTACCTGTTGCATCTCCAAAAATTTGAACTTCGATATGACGTGCCGGCTCGACAAACTTTTCTACGAACACAGCATCATTGCCAAAGTAGTTTTTCGCGCGTGTTTTGATGCCAGTGAATTGTTGAGCGAGCGTTTGCTCATTTTCACATTTCACCATGCCAATACCACCACCGCCGCCCGATGCTTTAAGCATGACGGGATATCCGATCGAGTTAGCATATGTCACGGCATCTTCAGCAGTCGCCAATCCTTCTTCAGTCCCAGGGACAACTGGCACCCCAGCCAGTTTCATCGTCTCCCGTGAAGCAATTTTGTCGCCCATCTTATCAATGGTCTCAGCAGAGGGACCGATGAAGCGAATTCCTGCTGCTTCAATCTCCCGAACAAATTCTGCATTTTCAGAGAGGAACCCATAGCCAGGATGAATAGCGTCTACCTGCTCTTCTTTTGCAACACGTAGTATTTCTGCTTTATTTAAATAGGATTGGTTAACAGGTGCTGGCCCTATCAGATGCGCGACTGTTGCCTGCTTGACAAAAGGCATCTCTGCGTCAGCTTCTGAATAGACAGCCACTGTTTCAATCCCCATTTTTTCGCATGTACGTATGATACGACTTGCGATTTCTCCCCGATTCGCAATAAGTATACGTTTCAAAACATTTCTCCCCTTCCCACACGTTCTAAGTCTATACGAAACATGAAAGCGATTTCAACTATGAATTGACAAATTAATTCAAATTGTCCGCACTTTTTATTTCTTACGTGCTAAAAATCGGTCTACCGCTTCGTGGTGTGCATCCAGTTCCCATAACTTTGCACACATGCGCGCCTCATCTAGCACTCGTTCATATACTTCAGGCTTACGCAACTCAGTTGTTAAAAGAGTTTTATAAGACTTTGCAACGGACGGATGCAATTGCTTCATCTGTTTTACAAAGTCAGCTACTGCGGCCCACTTGTCGCCTGAATAAACGGAAGTCGCCCACCCCAGATCTTTTAGTTCATCTGCGGGTAGTGGCTTTGCCTCTGTTGTAAATTTCAATAATTTATCGTAAGGAATGCCCTTTAGCTGAAGGAATGTCGTACCGCCCCACCCAGACGTGATAGCGAGGGTCCCTTGTACAAAGCCCGCTCGTGCATGTTGACTAACCAACCGGTAATCGCAAGCAGATGCGATCTCAGCACCGCCACCGATTGCGGTGCCGTTCACAAGCGCAATGACCGGTACAGGTTGAGTGGCTAATTTGTATAAAAGGGTCGCCATTCGTTCGTGGATTTCAAGAGCTTGTTGCTCCGTACGTAGAGAGTGGAACACAGATAAATCCCCCCCACTACAAAACGCCTTGTCCCCTTCACCCGTGACAACCCCAAACTGCACATCTTCCTGGGCGAGTTGCTCAATAAATAGAGCAAATCCGTCTACCACTTCATGATTGACGGCATTATGTATTTCAGGTCGTGTAATTTGAAACTGAACAATTCCATCTAACTTTGTGATACGAAAGCTCATGAAAAATTCCTCCCATAGAAAAAAGACTAGTAGAGAGCCATGGCCTCTCTGCTAGTCTTTATTATACGGATAACTCAGAAAGTTATCAGTATTAAGTGTGTCGCAAATACTGAATTATTTGCTTACAACTTCTTTCCCTTTGTAGTGTCCGCATGACTTACATACGCGGTGAGCCAATTTCGCTTCACCACAGTTTGGGCATGCTACCATACCAGGTACAGATAGTTTGAAATGCGTACGACGCTTTCTTTTTGCAGTTTTAGAAGTTCTTCTAAATGGTACAGCCATTGATGGCACCTCCTTACAGATCTATTCGTCTGTTTGATCAAAATACTTAGCTAATTCAGCAAGTCTTGGATCCGTTTTTTGTTCGCCAGCTTCCTTTTCCTTCAGTTCTTCTTCCGTTGCATAGCTCCAAAAGCTTCCACCCTCAGGTCTCGGCTCGTCTGCATCTTCTTTAAAAACTTGAAGAGGAATGGTTAAAAGAATCAGTTCCTCCAATACCGGGTCAACGTTGATGACTTCTCCTTCAACAGGATGGACATTATCGCTTTCCTCAGCATGCTCTGACCAATCAAACACTTCTGTTGAATCGATCGAATACGGAAACTCCACATCTTCCCATGTCCGAGAACTTGGTAAAATGAGGTGTCCTTCTAAATGAAAGTGGCAAGTTAAACTCGTTGCACCAACTGTACAACGGGCTTTTACATGTACGGGTGATACGTGCCGAATCTCAGGATTTCGCTTCATCAGTTCAGGAAGCTGAACTTCTTCGTCAATTTCCATATGACTACGACGGTATTTCGCCAATTGATGAATTGTCCATTTCATACGTTTATCACCTCAAGACAACAAAGTTGATTATATAACGTGCAGAAATAGATGTCAAGATAATTTCTTGTCACCTGTTTTCCCTGCGCGTATACTGTTACTAGTATACGAAGGAGCGATGAAAATTGAAAGCAACAGGGGTCGTTGTAGAACATAATCCTTTTCATAATGGACATGCTTATCATGTTCAACAAGCTAGAAAAGTTACAGGCGCAGACATTGTTATTGCAGTAATGTCCGGCAACTTCTTGCAAAGGGGTGAGCCTGCTCTAGTCGATAAATGGACGCGAGCAAAAATGTCACTATCTAGTGGTGTCGATATTGTCGTCGAGTTGCCATACCGGTTTGCTACCGCATCTGCAACGGAGTTCGCACAAGGAGCCATTCATCTGGCCAATGAATTAAAATGTGACTCCTTTGTATTCGGAAGTGAGCACGGAGAAATTGAAGATTTTATCACGACATATCATCTAATTGCTACCAATCGAGAGTACTATAATTCACAAATTAAGCATTCCCTCTCCCAAGGAAAAAGTTATCCTATGGCGTTACAAGATGCTTTTCAAAGCTTACATCCTCATTCAGAAACGTCTGTTGACTTAGCGCAACCTAACAATATTCTCGGCTATCATTACGTAGAAGCCGCACAAGGAAAACCGATTCAACCTGTCACTATTCAGCGTATCGGGGCTGGGTATCATGATTTTATCGAAGAAGGCCAAACAATAGCGAGTGCGACTGGTATTCGCCATTCGTTGTTTAAGACGATGAGTATTCCAGGCGATCACGTACCAGCAGCTACCTACCGATTATTGAATGAATGGTATAACACCTACCAACAATTTGCGAGTTGGGAACAATTTTGGCCGACATTACGCTATGCCATCCTTTCAAAAACACCCGATCAATTAAGAGAGCATGCTGAAGTGACAGAGGGTATAGAATTTGCAATTCATAAACATGCGAAGACAGCCACAAGTTATCAGGAGTTTATGCAGTTGTTAAAATCAAAGCGCTATACATGGACTCGACTCCAACGTATGATGACCCATATTTATACAGGATTTCTGGAATCACAACGCACGAAAGAGATGCCAGACGCTGTTCGACTCCTCGGCATGACATCAGCTGGACAGGCGTACCTGAATCACCACAAAAAAGCCTTTGAGCTGCCGCTCGTCTCTCGTCTAGCCAGTAGCGATTCACTTTTCCTTGCCCACGATACCCGATCTTCGGATGTCTATTACTTAGGGTACTCATCTAAACAGCTTCATAACCAAGTAGGTCAAGAATATAAAAAGCTGCCCCTTAGGATTTAGGGGGCAGCTTTTCTAAGTAATCAAGTGCGTCGTCGATTGTTTTGACAGGCACAATTTCAATATCTAAACCTAGTTCTTCTTTTGTTTCTATGGCGGCTTGATAATTACTCAATAGGTTTGGGTTCGTTGCAAGAAGGTCTTCTGAAATCTCATCATCTGGTGCAAACATAAAATCGACACCTTCTTCAGCTGCCGCTACGACTTTTAAATCCACTCCACCGATGCGACCCACTCGGCCGTCAGCCAGAATCTCACCAGTCCCTGCGATGCTATACCCTTTTGTTAAGTCGCCTTCAAGTAATTGATTCATGATTTCTAACGTGAACATTAATCCCGCAGATGGCCCCCCAATTTCGTCAGATTGGAATGACACTTCACGCTCTGTCGTAATCTCTTGATCTTGTTGATAGGAAATTCCAACAGCCGGACGGTCTGGAATCTCTGGGATGCTTCCTAAAGTAATTTCAACATCTCGTTTCTCTCCGTCACGATCAATTGATAATTGAATCGTATCGCCGACTTCTTTTGTTAAAATAAATTCTTGAAGCGCTTGTTCACTCACATCCGCGTTCCCGTCAATCGCTTGGATCCGGTCTCCAGGACGAAGCGTACCGTCTGCTGGACTTCCTTTGACAACTGAATAGATGAATAATCCATTGTTTATCAATTCATATGGTTCGTCAGTTTTGTCATATGCTACTTGTATAGCATTGAGTTGTGAATTCGACATCAGTTTTAACTGACGCACTTCGTAGGCTTCATCATCTTCATCTTCTCGCCGAATTTGATTAGCTTTCATTAAATGGTCTGGATCTTTCAATGACTGATAAATATAAGTAGCGGGCGTTGCTTTAGATAAAGCGATTGTCAATAGACGTAATTCACCCGTATCTCCCGCATCTTTATTTTCTACTTCTACAATTGGAGACAGTTCGTATGCGCCACCGGGTTTTGAAATATAATAATCCAGCGGATAAAACAAAACTAGTAAGGCTAGTACAATTCCAATTGGACCTGCCCATCTTTTCATCTCTTTTCCCCCTCTAGTAACTTGAGTAAGGAGCGAAGCCCATTCACCACATTGTGCAGGTCAGTTGCCTTACACTGATGTTTCTTGGTCTACTGTTTCCTTCTGCATCCTTTGGTGGCGCCTCTAAAGGCGTTACTCTTTTTTTAACTGTACTCATTCCTTTCATGAAACAGTCATTGGAACGAGGCTATCTAAAATCCCCGTCTTTGCTTCTGGCTGCTTTACAATTCCCAAGTCCAATGTTACTACTGGCATTTGTAGGTTTAGAAAGTTTAGGTGATCGAACAATCGGCTTTCAACTTCTTCTGCTCATCCATAGTATTAATTTGAGTATAGTGGGTTTATGGATGCTTCGCAAAACATCTACAACTTCTCCTGTTGCTAAGCGTTCGGCTACCACAGCTCCATTTTTTCAATCAATAGCTGAGACATTAACCATTAGTGCTGTGTCCGTCATTGTCAGTAGTTCAGCTGCTGAAGTAGTCATTCAAACCTTTGTCTTGCCAGATGCTATGGCCACTCTTCTTTATGGTCTACTTGAACTATCTGCTGGTATTGAGCAAGCATCGGTTACTGGCGCTACATTGCCTTACTATGGACTAGTTCTTGGTTTTACTGGAATGAGCATTCACTTGCAGAACTTGCTGTTACTTAGAGGTTCTGGGATATCATTTTTCCCTTACTTTATAGCCAGAATTTATACGATGATTGTTTTAGTGAGTGCTCTTTATTTTTTGACGTAAAAAAGAAGCACTAGGCTTCCGAATTCGTAAATTTTTCGCGCAGTGCTTTTTCAACAGGTGCAGGGACGAATTCATGGAGCTGTGCTTCATATTTGGCAACTTCTTTTACAATACTAGAACTCAAGAAGGAATATTCATTTTTAGTCATGATGAACAATGTCTCCACTTGATCGTTTAACTTTCGGTTCATTGACGTGATCTGCATCTCATATTCGAAATCCGATACAGCGCGTAATCCGCGTATAATAGCTTGTGCATTTTCTTGTTTCGCATAATCTACTAATAAACCTGAAAAGGTGTCCGCTTCGACATTTCCAAGATGTGCTGTAGATTGTTCAATCAGGTTCATACGCTCTTCTACAGTAAATAGTGGGTTTTTCGATGAATTATTTAAAACGACTACTTTGATTTTGTCAAAAATCACCGATGCTCGCGTGATGATGTCTAAATGACCATTGGTGATAGGATCAAACGAACCTGGAACTACTGCAATTTTCATTGTGTCGAACTCCTTTTATGTTCAAAGAATGAGATGCTCAAACTTCCATATTGTTCTTTACGGTAACAACTAGCAGACGGAATGAAATCTTCTACGTTTACTTCTTTTGCATGTTCACAAATAATGAGACCATCTTCTTTCAACAACCCCATCTCTATGATCGTTTCTGCCAAACTATACAACTTGATTTGCGCATAAGGAGGATCAAGAAAAATTAAATCAAATGCAACTCCTCGCTCTTGCAAATCCTCTAAAACGCGCCGTGCATCACCTTTCATAATCTCAGCTTGTTCAGTAAAGCGTGCTTTTTCTACGTTTTCTTGAAGAACTTTTACGGCTTTCCCGTTTTTTTCAACGAAGACTGCATAGTTTGCACCTCTACTAAGTGCTTCTAAACCAAGAGAACCCGATCCAGCAAATAAGTCGAGAACAAATTCTCCTTCAAAATAAGGTCCAAGAATGTTAAATAAAGATTCTTTTACTTTATCTGTCGTAGGGCGTGTCGCATCCCCTGGTACTGCTTTTAATGGTATACTTTTGCGACTTCCGGAAACGATACGCATCGTGTTTCCCCTTTCCAAGTTGTGCGATATTTAGTAAATTAACATAAGAACTGTACCAAGAAAGGACGATTTTCATGATTCAGCGATTGATAGAGTTAGGCGAAGGGTATGGGGATGTGTTTGAGCTTTGTGAACTAGCAAAAACAAACAAACATCGAATTCTTCATGCGTTTATTTTACATGGCAAGAAAAATGACAAAAAAAGTGTCTCCTTGGCATTGGCATTGAAACCAGCTGGAGACGTACCATTTATCCCTATATATAGTTGTCGGGAAGGTATCCCTTTTCAAGAGCCGAAAACCGAAAGACAGCTCATGTTCGAACGTACTTTGCACGAACTTGATGTCGTACCCGTCACACTTGAAGTAAAACATTCTAGTGAATTTGGATCGATTGATCATTACCATCAAGCACTCATTGCGATAATGCGTCTAAACCATTTGCTGCCGCCTTTATCATAATCCGATTTTATAATCGTATTCTTTCGCTTTATCAGGTTTCGAGTTTTCATATTCCGTGTTAATAAATGGTCGCTCTGAAGGCATTAGCTTTTTAACGAACGGAAGTTTTAAAAGTCTTGTTGTAACAGACTCGATATCTTCTTGATTCATATACAACACTACGTATTTTAATTTTCTAGAAATATAGTAGACATGTCCGTATTTACGAAGTGTCTTCGCATGCTTTAAATGATTAACATAGACGATTAACCCTTGTCTTGGAATCATACAGATCCCCCTCTTCTAAATTTGCTCAAATGACGAATTCATAGTAAGTTTAGTCTACCACAGCAGGGAAATTCTGAAAACTGAATGTATTGGAGGCAATTTTTATGACACGTAAACGAACCATAGCTTTAGTTGTTGCTGCGGCAGCTGGTACAGCTTGGGCGGGAACGAAAGTACTCTCCAAACCGCAACCACGCTCGCAGAAATCTGTACTTGCAACAGAACAACCGATTGTATTAGCTCATCGAGGTGGCTCTAATAATGCGCCTGAATCTACTTGGCTTGCGTTTGAAAAAGCCGCAGAACTGGGTGTTCACGGCTTCGAAATTGATTTACGTATGACAAAAGATGAACAAATTATCGTCTTTCACGATGACACTGTAGATCGCACAAGCGGAGCTACAGGCTTAGTCAGTGAAATGACGCTTGATGAGATTCAATCCATCGACTTTAGTGAAAAGTTTGTAGACCGCGCAAAATTTTCATCCGAGGAACTTGAAAAAGCAAGAATCCTAACGTTACAAGAACTGTTGGATCGTTTTCCGTTTCTCTATATAAATATGGATATGAAAGACGCCCCTACCTCTTATGAAGGCTCACTGATGCCTTCTAAATTATGGCGCGTTATAGAAGAAGCTGGAGCACTGGACCGTGTTGTAGTGACGAGTTTCTTCGACGAACAAATCGACCGCTTCAATCTGTACGCACAAAACCGGGTAGCGTTAGGGGCAGGTGAAAAAGAAGTACGAAAAGCATATACCGCATACACGAGTCAGTTCAAACATCTCTATCACCCAAAAGCGGATGTATTCCAGCTACCTACGAAACATAAATCAATTCGCTTAGACACCGCCGGCTTTATTCGATTCTTGCATTCACTAAATATTAAAGTGCATTACTGGACCATTGATCAACAAGAAGACATGAAGCGTCTACTTGAAAACGGAGCGGATGGAATTGTGACCGACAGTCCAGAAGTGGCCGTGCAACTCATTCAAGGAGAAGGCCATTAAAAAAAAGCCCCCGTAGGAGCTTTTAAGCAGAACATGCACAACCAGATCCCGTTCCACATCCCGTACTACACGAGCCTGTCGCACTCTGAAAGAAAGGGTTGCTGACAGGTACTTTAATATCTGTTGAAACCGCGTGAGCAATAAGCAGACTGAGTTCATCTAGCAAATCTTGAACATCATTTTCAGCCGCTTTCAACTCTGCAACTTGTGGAATAAGGTCCATCTCTCGTTTTTTGATGCGGATTTTGGAATTAATAGTTTTATAATCTGGGTGATACTTTCCAAATCGTTGAACTTCTTCATACGTCTCTTTCAGACGTGAAAACTCATGAACTACTTTCGCCACTTCTGGGGACGCGTACACGTCCGTGTGGGCTTTATAATAAGCTGACACGATTTCAGAGTTCATGACGAACGTGTTAAGTTCATCTACTTCATCCAAGATCGTAAGCCAGTCAGATGTCATCTGCATGATGATCCCTCCCGCTTCATCATACCAAATTTTTATAAAGGGGAAAACCAACTTGCATACAACTTCTACCATTCAAAGCTTTTTAGAACAAGCTACAGAGACTGAAAGAAACTTACTGGAGACATTCGTCAACAGTCTTGAAGAAAAACGTCAAGGTCGTTATACGACATTTGTCAATGCAGCATTCCAGTTTGATATATCCTTTCCAGATGAGACGTGCCGAGTAGACATGCCGATCACACCTTTAACGGTCAATTCGTTCGGAATGCCACACGGAGGAATTGTAGCAACGTTAATCGATAATGCAATGGGCTTCTTAGTGAACAAAGATTTACGCCCGCAAGGAAAAGGCGCTGTTACCACGAATTTGACGATTCATTATACGAAAGCAACAACTGAGCCGTCTGTATATAGCATTGCCTCTTACTTACATAAAGGTCGTCAAACACTTGTATTGGAAGCTTCTGCATATGATGCAAAAGGGACAAGAATCGCGTATGCTACAGGCTCATTCTTTGTGATTGACCTGCCCACTCAAAAATAATGGCTTTATCATGAAAAGGAATGGAAACACCACGATACGCAATTTCTCGTTCGTTCCCTTTTCCAGCAATTATTATAGGTTCACCTACATTACTCGTCTCGAGCGCGTACCAAATCGCCACTTTTCTGTCAGGCATGACAAGTGCGTCTGGTGCGTTTTTTTTCATGTCTAGCAGTGGCTGTAAAGGTTCTTCAAAACGTGGATTGTCTAAAGTGAATATAACTCTCTTGCATTGTTTTGATGCGATGCAACCAATCGTTCCCCTCTTCTTGCTGTCTCTGTCCCCTCCATATCCAATCACAATCGTACTATTAAAATACCGCTCACCATTTGGTCATTTATGACAGATGGCGGCGGTACTGTTATTCGGACTCCTCTTGAGCAATCTCTATAAAATTTTGCGTGTAATACTCTGAAAAGACTCCTACTCCAAGATGCGTATAAGTAGGTTCAAGAATCGTTTCTCTATGCACTTTTGAATTGATCCAACCATTGATGGCTTCTATAGGATCTCTGTAGAGGGCGGCACTATTCCCTCCAGCTCTTTTGAATGGGATTTCAAACTCTTCCAGTTTGTCTTCGTATTTAGAAAGCTCAAATTCCTCTTGCATCACTATCTCACTCTTTGCAAGCTCTTGACTATATTCTCTAGCAATTTGAGCAAGCGCAGGATACGTATTTAAAGCTTCGACGCCATGACGCATACGATACAAATTGGTCAAGTCGAACAATTCTCGTTCAGCAGCTCGGTCCACAGCATTTTGAATTGCTGACGTTGGATACGTTGTTTCGACCATTTCCCCCTCGTAGTAGGTGTCGTATGCACGGTGCATCAACAATACTTCAGGAGTAATAAAACGCACCCCTTCTAATTGATTGTCGAAAGTATCAATGTAGAGTTGGGCGAATAAACCTTCGTATTGAACCAAGATTCGGCGTTGTGTATCGGAAGGACTCAATGACAGGACATAGGTGCTGTCATTTAACTCCAGTCCGATTTCAGGAAGCACTAATGTGAACCTATAAATCTCTTCGAGTGATTGCCCCACCTTATAAGGATTGACCTGTGCATCTTCTCCGGCAGCATATACTTGATTAATGATGCCATCTTCTACACCCACCATTTGATAACTGATCACATCATGTTTATAAATATGCCATTCATAATTATACAAAGAAGGTTCGATTCGAAGTGGATCACCATAAGCCTTTCGCCATTCTTCAATTGGTTTCCCTACAAAAGTCGAGACTCCTTCTTTCGGTCGCGAAAAAACATTGTAATCAGGAGTTGAGTCTGTCAAATTCTCTTGAGGCAATACTTGTCCTGTTTGTCTTTCTTCTGTTAAAAGCTCATTTTCTTGAACCGGTTGATCAAATAAGACGAAAGCAAAGACAACTATAACTGCTGCTATAAATAACTTCGCTAAATTGTTCATCTGCTCTCCTCCCTTTTCATTTTAGTATAGCAGTGAGCGCTGTTCTGACACAATGTTGTCATTGCATCAGATCATATTTTCCTATACTATTAAGTAGAAGAAATAGGGTGAAAACCTAAAGGAGGGTGTTCCATGTATTTTGAAAATACTGGTCTAGAGAATTTAGTAGTGGATTTGAACCTACTGGATGACATTATGAACAAACATGGAATGGTTCGTGCTGGTGCATGGGACTATGAGCGTGCTACGTATGACAAGAAGTTTGTAATTCGTGAGGGCACATATTACCTTCGCGTGTTTACGTATACAACGGATGGAGATGTCGGTGCACACGATGCGATGATGACTCTAATGAAGCCGGTTGTTGGAAAGCACTACTATCCACACGGTGTTGAATACGGAGAAGATGAAGTGTTCCCAAAACACTTACTAAAATCATGTGAACAAACGCTTGCAGCTATCCGTGCTGACTTACAAGCATTTGAGATTCGCGCATAATTTGAAAGGAGTAGAGGTCACTCTACTCTTTTTTCTTACCTACTTCTAAAGGAGCGCATGCAGTGAAAGTGAAACGAATCGATCGTACACTAGTACGAAATATTATTTTACTAACTATCTTAGCTATTCTCGCACTTGTCATTTTGCCGGTCTCGGTACCTATCATTTTGGCATTACTTGTTGCCATTTTTGTTGAACCACTTGTACATTTTTCACAAAATCGCTTTAAGTTGAGCCGCAAAACTTCCGTAATAGTGAATTACACACTAACGTTCGGATTGTTTATCCTCTTATTTTACTTTATGATTACTTCATTAATTTCACGCATTATCGAATGGTCAAAAGCCTTCCCTTCTTACTTAAACGATTTGGGTGTTATATGGATCAATTTACAAAATCAACTTTTTGATTTAACTGCAGGTCTTCCCCTCGAAGTCGTGGAGTCCATTCAAACTGAAGTCGATGCCACTTTAAATAGTTTACAACTTTCACTTTTAGCAATTGTCAATTACGACAACATCACAAGCTTGTTGGCTGGAATTCCAAATTTGCTTGTAAGTTTTATTGTGTTTTTAATTGCTCTCTTTTTATTTATGTTAGATCTACCAAACTTGCGTGGGAAGTTTTTTAGTTACTTCTCTAACGAAACTGCAGATAAAATCTTATTTATGTATTCTGGAATTAAACGCGTTATTTTTGGTTTTATGAAAGCCCAAGTAATGGTGAGTTTCATCATTTTATTTGCTAGTTTAGTTGGCTTATATATTATTATTCCGGAATATGCATTAGTGATGGCCCTTATTATCTGGGTAATTGATGTAATTCCAATACTCGGCTCCATTATTATTATGGCGCCTTGGGCAATTGGCGCATTCGCGATGGGAAATATCGCACTTGGAACAAAATTAACTATTTTAGGAATTATTCTTCTGATCATTCGCCGAACAGTCGAACCTAAAGTTATGGGTGTTCAAATGGGACTCTCCCCACTTGCTGTTTTAATCGCTATGTTTATTGGTGCTAAATTATTTGGCTTGGTAGGCTTTATCGTAGGCCCATTGGTCGTTATCATTTTCACGACAGCTAAAGAAGCTGGCATTATTAAATTAGATTTCAAACTATAGTAAAAGCCTTTCCGATCAAAGTGATCGGAAAGGCTTTTTATTAATTCCCTAATATTGCTTTAAAAAGTGAAGTCGTTTCTCCACCCGTATAGAATACGTAAAGAAGACAATAGACAGCGACTCCTGTAATAGCTACAAAAAACCAGACTACTGATGTAATTGGTCCCCATTTGCGATGTTTTTCGATGTTGTTTTTGAGACCTAAGTAAAGTGTGGTAAGACCAAACACAGCACCTGTAGTCGCCAAAATAATATGGAAGATTAAAAATAGCGTGTAATAAATTTTGATATCGTCTGGTCCACCAAATGCTGTGTTTCCAACAAAAAGTGTGCGCGATACGTAAATAATAAAGAATGTTAATGCCGATGCAGCAGCAGCTAGCATCGTTTTTTTATGTGCTTCAATTTTTCTTTGCTTGATCAAGTACCAGCCAATTGCGACTAGTATAGCACTGAGTACAATAAAAAATGTACTGATTGTTGGCAATAAGGGTAGCGTCATTCCAATTCTCCTTTAAGTCTTTATACTCTCGTTTGAAGATCGCGAATAGCTTGTTCTGTAATTTCATCTGCTCGGTCTTGCTCATTACGGTACCAAGCAAAAAATACACTCGATAACAATACAGCATAAATGAGCTCTTGGATAATTTTCATAATGATTCCGCCAAGCTGTTGATCTTCATGAGCTGACATGCTTGTAAATAATTCTGGTCCAGATAAAGATAATTGGGAAAGAGTCGATGCTGGAACACAAAGCTCCATCGCTTTTTGCCAAGCATCTGCATCTGTATAAGTAGCATACATCGGGTCACTTGCAAAAATGATAAGCGCACAAGCGGGTGTAATTAATACGGCACTTCCTATAATAAATCCAATTTTTTTGAGCCCATGTAGCGTTTTTTGATTTTTCGTCACATCGACCACAGACCACCACATAAAGATGGCAGATAAGAATAACGCGAATGTCACTACGGTGTGTAAAATTTCATTCATTTTGATTTGATCAAAAATTAATGGAATGTGGTAGAAAGAAAAGAATACACTAAATACAACTAGCGCTAGCAATGGCTTTGTTACAAAATTAAAGGGTTTTGCAAAAAGCGGTTTGCTGAGAAGCGTCTCCCAAATCCACCATGGAATCCCTTTCATCAGGAGAATCGGAATTAATAGTAACAGTATAGCCATTTGTGCCATATGTACCGAGAATAAAATATGACCTATCAAGTCAACAGGTGATCCTTTGACGATGTACAGAAGTAGCATACTCCCTACAAAGTATGAACGTTCTGAAGATGTTACTGGCTCAGACACAGCAAAGCGATGACGTCCTGGTCCGGTGATATAGAAATAGCCCGCTGTGAGTAGAGCTAGAATAACAAATAGATAGGGACTCCAGTTTGCGACAAAACCGAATTCTGAAATTGACAAGGTATCTCACCTCTCCTTATGCAGTCACTACTTGTATTATAGCCCCGAAATGCGTTCACATCAATGAACAGGGAGTGAACATTCTTATTAGATGTGGAGCCGACTGGTCAGAAATTGTGCGAAATGACAGCGGAGCCCGTGAAGCGTGTTTTGCTTCATGGGATGCGATGGCTTTTTGCGGGATTTCTAGGAGGCGCAACTCGATTTCATTCGAAGTCGAAACCCGATAACCCGAGATGTGGAGAACTCCACTCTAGAACTTTTAATGTCGTCAATCTCTGACGCTACGGTAGTGAGTTCCAGGGGGAGCATACCGGAGCCTCCTCTTGGCATACGAGAAGCTTGCACTTCTCGCAGCCGAGGAGACTCACGACGCGCCCTCGGAAAGCAGCCCCTCCACTCAACTCTAGTCTTGGAAGAATCTGTGCCTGTCACCCAATCAAATGAAGTGAAATAAATAAATCCCAGCAGTTCCCAAAAGGTACCTGTCCCCCAAACAATTCCAACACAATTTATAAATATGTATACAATAACGCAAAAATCAGCTGTCAATTTGCATGATGAATGAATAGTCATGAATGTCAGAATAGTGTTTGGGACAGGTACCTATAAATAAAAAAAGACCCCCAAAACCGGGGGCCTTTCTCACTTACCACCAAACAATCGTTAAGAATGTGATGATAAATGTGAAGCCGAACAATGCGCCACTGTATAAGAAGAACGCAGCCATGTTATGGCCTTTATCACTCATATGCATGAAATAATAAAGTTGAAGGACTACTTGTACTGCTGCAAGCAGCAAGATGACAGGTGCTACATAAAATGCAGACATGCCTGCAGCTACTGTTGCAAAAGCGATAAATGTTAAGAAAATCATAATCGCAAAAGTAACGACTTGCATTTGCATGTGATGTGAACGTTTGCGACGCGCGTATTCATATTGTGTCTTGTTTTTCGCTACAACAACATGTGTATCGTGACCCATCTTAACCCATCACTCCCATCAAGTAAACTACTGTGAAGATGAATACCCACACAACATCAATGAAGTGCCAGTATAGTGAAGCTGTGTAATACTTCTGCGCATTGTATACAGACAATCCGCGTTTTGCATTACGTAGCATAAGAAGGATGATCCATCCTAAACCAATCACTACGTGAAGACCGTGTGTTCCAACTAATGTAAAGAATGCAGAAGAGAAAGCACTCTGTGAGAAGTAGAAACCAATGTGTACATAGTGATAGAACTCGTAGATCTCAAGAGCCAAGAATCCTAGACCTAGTAATACAGTGATTGCCATCCATGTTTGCATACCACGGAAATTAAAGTTCTTCATGTGGTACATTGCGTAAACAGATGTTAAAGAAGATGTTAAAAGTAACATCGTCATAAGGAATACAAGAGGTAATCCTTCACTAAACAAAGACTGTGTTGTGAATGTCATACCTTCTGGACCTTTATCCTTCAACGCTAAGTATGTTGCGAATAAAGATGCGAAGAGAACAGTCTCTCCACCAAGGAATAACCAGAAACCTAAGAACTTATTTTTACCTTCAAGATTAGCCGTTTCCGGATGTTCCGGCCACGTTTGTGGGGTATATTTAATTTCTTCAGCCATTAGTATTTACCCCCTTTGTCATCCATTAAATCTTCTTTATGGATATGATATCCGTGGTCATCTTTCCATGAACGGACACCCATAGAGATAACTGTGATTGCTAGACCGATTACTAGTACCGGAACAGCCCACGTTTTTTCACCGTTGTAAAGTGCACCAAATGATGCGATGAACAGACCAAGTGACATTACAAATGGAATGAATGAGTTGTTTGGCATGTGAATATCGCTAAGTGGTTCAGCGTATGTCATACCTTCTTTATTTCCTTCTTGTTTCTCGATCCAGAATGTATCTAGACCACGAACAAGTGGTGTACGTTTGAAGTTGTAGAATGGAACTGGTTGTGGAATCGCCCACTCAAGTGTGCGTCCATCTTCCCAAGGATCCGTTCCAGCCGGTTTGTTTTGAACAACAGTTTTCACGATGTTCACCACTAACACGATAACTCCAAGTGCCATGAATACGGCACCACCAGAACTGATTGCGTTGAATGCGTCCCAACCTTGATCTCCTACGAATGTGAATACACGACGTGGCATACCCATTAATCCTAAGAAGTGTTGGATAAAGAATGTTGCATGGAAACCGAAGAAGAATAACCAGAATGTGATTTTTCCAAGTTTCTCATCTAACATTTGGTTGAACATTAACGGCCAGTACAAGTGCAGACCCGCTAAGATTGCTAGTACTACCCCACCTACGATTACGTAGTGGAAGTGAGCTACGATGAAGTATGAATCGTGTAATTGGTAATCAAGTGGTGCAGCTGCCTGCATGACCCCTGTTACACCACCTGCTACGAATGAAGGAATAAATCCTAAAGCGTAAAGCATTGGTGTTGTGACTTTGATGCTACCGCCCCAAATTGTGAGGAGCCAGTTAAAGATTTTCACACCAGTTGGTACCGCAATTGCCATGGTCGCTACAGCGAAGATTGCGTTTGCTGTTGGCCCAAGACCTACTGTGAACATGTGGTGAGCCCATACCATGAATCCTAAGAAACCGATAAGAACTGTTGCAAATACCATCGCTGAGTAACCGAATAAACGTTTACGTGAGAAGATGGCAAAGATTTCAGAGAAAATACCGAATGCCGGTAAAATCAGGATGTATACCTCAGGGTGACCGAAGATCCAGAATAAGTGCTCCCAGATAATTGTGTTTCCACCCATTGTATGATCAAAGAAGTTCGCACCGAACATACGGTCAAAGATCAAGAAGAAAAGACCGATTGTAAGTGGTGGGAATGCGAATAAAATAAGTGCAGATGCGACAAACGTTGTCCACGTGAATAGTGGCATACGCATATATGTCATACCAGGTGCACGCATGTTAATGATTGTTACTAGGAAGTTAATCCCGGCAATATACGTACCGGCCCCAGAGACCTGAAGTCCAAGTGCGTAGAAGTCAATACCATTTCCAGGTGAGTAAAGCGAGAGCGATGCATACGATGTCCATCCAGCATCTGGCGCTCCTCCCATGAACCAAGATAGGTTAAGGAAAATTCCTCCGAAGAAGAACAACCAGAAACCAAGTGAGTTTAA
Organism: Chryseomicrobium aureum; assembly: GCF_016909155.1. GTDB lineage: Bacteria > Bacillota > Bacilli > Bacillales_A > Planococcaceae > Chryseomicrobium > Chryseomicrobium aureum. The sequence continues at coordinate 180,176 of NZ_JAFBFG010000001.1, read as the reverse complement.
GAATGGGAATGCAACGTCACGTGCTCCAATTTGAAGTGGAACTACGGCATTCATATATCCAAATAATATCGGCATGGCAGCAAGGAAAATCATTGTCGTACCATGCATAGTAAGGATTTCATTGTATAGACCGGCACTTAAGAAGTCGTTACCCGGTACAGCTAACTGGATACGAATCAGCATTGCCTCGATACCACCGACAATGAAGAAGAATCCACCTGATGCTAAATAAAGGATGGCAATTTTCTTATGGTCAACTGTTGTAAGCCAGTCCCATAATACGGAGCCAAAGCCTTTTTTCTGTGCGATTGCGCTCACAGTTCCTACCTCCTTCGACTATTGCTTATTTTCTACTGATAAGCCCATTAAATACGCAGCTAAAGCATCTAACTCTTCATCTGATAAGTTAGGGTACTCAGGCATATTGTTTCCTGGCTTGTATTCTTGTGGATTCTTGATCCAGTCTTTTAAGTTTTCTTCCGTGTAATCTAAGTAACCAGCTACTCGGTTACGATCGCCAAATGTCGCCACGTTTGGACCTTGTCCCTGTGCAACAGCTCCGCCAACTGCAGATACTGCGTGACATCCGATACAACCGTTTTGAACGAATAACTCTTCACCTTGAACTGCTAGATCAGATTCAGGTGCAGATGGTTCTTCATTCGCAGCTGCTACCCACGCGTCGAAATCTTCGCGGCTAACAGATTTTACTTTAAAGTCCATTAGTGCGTGAGACGGACCACATAGCTCAGCACATTTTCCGTAGAAAACGCCATCTTTTAAGCCTTCAGATTCAATATCAAATTCTAAGTAGAATTTGTTCATGTTTTCAACGTTTGTATCTAACTTACCACCGATTGATGGAATCCAGAAGGAGTGCTTCACATCTGCTGCCATCAAATTGAAGTAAACGCGTTCTCCAGTAGGAACGACTAACTCTTGTGAAGTTACGATGCCTAAGTCTGGATATTCAAACTCCCACCAGTAAAGGTGTGCGTTTACGTTTACAGTTAATGCTGTTTTGTTACCTTCTTCGTCTACTTCTTCCATTCCAGCTACTTCAGCTTGTGTATATGTATAATACACAGTCGGAACTGCCAAAATAACGAGTAAGATGATTGGAATAACTGTCCAAAGAATCTCAAGTTTAGTGTTTCCTTCTACTTGTTCAGGAATTGTATCTTCCCCAACTTTTGAGCGTCTGAATTTCATGAGTGCCATTACATAGACAACAACAACGACAATAATTACGAAGGTCATAATTGCAGTAGAAAGAATCAATAAGTTAAATTGTTCAGAAGCTACTGGACCTCGTGGAGTCAAAGTTGAAATTTGCTCTTGGCCACAGGCAGCTAGGAAAAACATAAGCGCCGCTAGCATTGAAAAGAGTCGCCATTTTTTTAGCCCTTTCATCATCGCTAAATCAAACCCCACTTTCATAGTTGTAATGTTCTTCGCTTACGGATGTGCTCTACATGGTTCTTATTAGATAAAGATTGCAAAGATCACAATCGATACGAATAAGATCGTCATGTAGTTTAGGGAATAAACAAACATTTTTGTTGCCCACTTTAAATCATCTTGCGTACGATAGCCTTTTAGAGCAAGCCATAGCCATCCAAGATTGAGAGCTGTTGCAAGGATTAAAAACCCTGTTCCTAATGAACTTAGTAAGAAAGGAACTGGTAACAATGCAAGTACCCAAATTAAAATGGAGCGCTTTGTGCGTTTAAAGCCTTTTACTACTGGTAACATTGGAATGTCAGCTGCTCGGTATTCTTCTGTTCGCTTCATAGCAAGTGCATAGAAGTGCGGTGGTTGCCAGATGAACATAATTAAGAATAATGCCCAAGCTTCCCAGCCAATCACAGGTTCAATTGCCGCCCACCCGATTAATGGTGGAATAGCTCCTGAAATACTTCCTACAACTGTATTGCTGACATGTTTCCGTTTTGACCACATAGAGTAGAGCACGACATAACTAATGATGCCGGCAAGTCCCCAAACACCAGCAGATGTAGATGCCATAAATAACAATATTTCGCCTACAACGAGCAAAGTCAGAGCAATCGTCAGAACCAACGAACTTGAAAAACGACCTGTTACTGTTGGACGCTTGCGTGTTCTCTTCATAATTGGATCAATGTCTTGGTCAATCCAGTTATTCATCGCTGCCGAACCAGCAATTATGAGTGCAGATCCTCCAATTGTCAGCAGTACTAGATCAAATTCCTGTATAAAGCTACGTCCCGTCAATTGAAAAGCCAACCACATACCTGTAAATGCAGTAATCAAATTGGAATTCACAATGCCAATTTTAATAAGTGCTAAAAAATCTTGCATCCACGTTGTCGATTCGACAGTCGGCTCAGACGTTGTAGCTAATGTCGTACTGTTCGACATGTTGCGCCTCCTTTCATTCATGTAAGCATAATCTGCTACTCTTAACTATAACTAAAAACCGTATGAATTTCTAGCGTGTTCCGAGAATTTCACAAATCTATGGCCTACATCGTCATTTTGTCATAACATCTTAATAGTAATGGATTTCTGTTGTCGAGTTGTGAAAAGGAAGGTACGAATTTATGAACAAAGTGTGAAATCATATAGCCGTCACAGGATGGTACCTGTTTGTTCGTTGTTTTTTAGTGCTTTTTTCGCTATCATCTAAAGAGCAGACAAGGTATAGAAATGAAGGTGAAGCAGTGAAAATACATCCATTATTAAAAGTCCTCTCGGTACTCTCGACACTTGGTATGTTGATGATTTTGCTTGGAGGGGCTCTCGTTACAAAGACTGAAAGTGGTCTTGGTTGTGGTCGGAACTGGCCAGACTGTAACGGAAATTTGATTCCAAAAGAAATTACAGCCGAAGTATTAATCGAGTTTTCACACCGCGCGGTCACATTAGCTGTCAGCGTTCTTATTCTCGCTCTTGCGATTTGGTCTTGGCGACGAATCGGACATGTGCGTGAGACAAAATTTTTAGCAATCACTTCTGTTTTTTTCCTAGTGTTACAAGCACTTATCGGTGCGGCTCAAGTATTATGGGGACAAGGTGATTTCATCCTTGCTCTTCACTTTGGAATTTCATTAATTTCATTTGCAGCAGTTTTCTTATTAACATTATTGGTATTTGAAGTAGATAAGAAGTTTGCTTCTAGCAAAATAGTGATCGATAAAAAGTTAAGATGGCATACAATCGGTGTTACGCTTTATTCCTATGTCGTCATTTATACAGGCGCTTTAGTTCGCCATACAGAATCGAGTTTGATCTGCCGCGATTGGCCGCTTTGTCGAAATGATGAATTTGCACTCCCTAGCAATATGTACGAATGGGTACAAATGGGCCACCGAGCTGCAGCAGCGTTGATTTTCATTTGGTTACTGTACATTATGATTTATGCCATTAAGAATTATAAGTCTCAGAAAGTGATTTACTACGGATGGATTATTGCTTTTACATTGGTTGCTCTTCAAGCAACGACGGGCATGTTATCTGTTTTGACTCGCTTAAACTTATATGTGGCTCTGTTCCACTCATTGTTTATTACGTTATTGTTCGGACTCCTTTGTTACATGATACTTCTTGTTTCACGAAGCCGAGCGTATTATACGCGCGATTAATAAATAGTAAAAAATCGAAAGAGAGTTCTCGCAATTGAGAATCTCTCTTTTTTAATTGTTTAGGGCGTGCAGGGGAAGCATTCCGCGGGCGCGGGCTGAGCCTCGGTCTCAGCTTCCGCTTTTAATCCCGCTGGAGTCACCCCTGCACTCTTTTCAAGAATGACACTTCTAAATTTTTTAAACACTATCTAGATAGGCTACTTCCAAAAAAAGCACCGCTCCTTGTACAGTTCACAAGAAGCGGTGCTTTTTATAGTTCTATTAAGCTTTTTCAATTTCGATTAGTAAGTCACCTGGTGAGATGGCTTCGCCTGCTACTACATGGATTTCTTGGATCACTCCATTAAACGGTGCTTGAACCGTCGTTTCCATCTTCATGGCTTCTGTGATCAACAGGTGCTCCCCACGTTTCACTTTACTTCCTTTTGCCACAGCGACTTTTAAAACAGTTCCTGGCATCGTTGCACCGATATGCTGCTCGTTGCCCGGCTCAATTTTACGCTTCGCTACATGGCTGACTTCCACATTGACATCTTGAATATAAATTTCACGTGGTTGCCCATTTAGCTCAAAGTAGATTGTTCGCTGCCCTTCAAGGTTCGCATCACTGATTGAAACTAGTTTGACCATCAGCGTCTTCCCTTTTTCGATTTCCACTTCAATCTCTTCTCCAAGTTTCATTCCGTACAAGAATGTTGGCGTATCGAGAACTGAAACGTTCCCAAATTGATCCACTGTCGCACGATACTCTTCAAAAACTTTTGGATAAAGAATGTGTGCAAGCACTTCATGGCTGCTTACTGGTCGGTTTAACTTGTTGAACAATTCATCGCGAACGGCCTCGAAATTCGCAGGCTCTAAAAGCTCACCTGGACGAACTGTGATTGGTTTACGATCTTTTAAGATGACAAGCTGCAACTCTTCCGGGAAACCGCCATATGGCTGTCCAATGTATCCTTCGAAGAACTCGATGACCGAGTCTGGGAAGTCGAGTGACTGCCCTTTTGTTAACACTGTATATTCATCTAAATCGTTTTGTACCATAAAGAGTGCCATGTCTCCCACTACTTTAGAGGACGGGGTAACTTTGACGACATCTCCAAATAACAAGTTGACGCGAGAATACATGTCTTTTACTTCTTCCCAGCGCTTGCCCAGTCCAACAGCTTTCGCTTGCTGTTGCAAGTTACTGTACTGACCACCTGGCATCTCATGCACATAGATTTCAGAGTGCGGGCTCTTCATGCCACTTTCGAAGTCGCTGTAGTATTTTCGTACTTCTTCCCAGTACTGAGACAATTGCTCAAGTTCCCCAACATCTGTGCGTACTGTGCGATCCATGCCTTTTAATGCATAAGAAAGTGAGCTAGCTGAAGGTTGAGACGTGAGTCCGCTCATCGACCCTAATGCTGTATCCACGATATCTACACCAGCCTCGATAGCACGTGCGTATTGGAAGACTCCGTTTCCACTTGTATCGTGTGTGTGCAAGTGAATCGGTAAATCCGTTGTTTCTTTCAATTCGCTGATCAATCGATACGCAGCTTCTGGTTTTAAAAGCCCCGCCATATCCTTGATCGCTAAAATATGAGCTCCTGCAGCCTCAAGTTCTTTCGCCATATCTTTGTAATACTGAACCGTGTATTTTTGACGGCTGTCGTCTAATATGTCGCCTGTATAACAAATGGCTGCTTCTGCAATCTTGCCCGCTTGACGAGTCGCATCAATCGCTACTTCCATTCCTTTGATCCAGTTCAAGCTATCAAAGATTCGGAAAACATCAATTCCTGCATCTGCAGATTTTTGAACAAATTCACGGATGACATTGTCTGGATAGTTTTTATACCCGACAGCATTCGCACCACGAAGTAACATTTGGAACAATACATTTGGAATGCGTTCACGAAGAACTAAAAGGCGCTCCCATGGGTCTTCTTTCAAGAAACGATACGCAACGTCAAATGTTGCTCCGCCCCACATCTCTAACGAGAAGGCGTCTTTCATGCCATGAGCTGTTTGATTGGCGATTTGATACATATCGTATGAGCGCACACGTGTCGCTAGTAATGATTGGTGCGCATCACGGAAAGTAGTATCTGTAATCAACACATCGTTTTGCTCTTTGATCCACTTCACGACCGCCTCTGGTCCATGTTGATCAAGGAGCTGCTTCGTACCAGAAAGAGAGGATACATCGAATTTTTGGCTCGCTTGTGGCGGAATATGGAACACAGGCTTCGGTTTGCGCTCGATTCCTGGGAATCCATTCACTGATATATTCCCGATATAAGATAATAATTTTGTCCCGCGGTCTTGACGAGATGGGAACAAAAATAATTCAGGCGTCGTATCGATAAAACTTGTATTGAACTTTCCTTCGATGAAATTCGGGTGCTTGACCACGTTTTCTAAAAACGGAATATTGGTTTTGATTCCTCGGATTCGGAACTCTTGCAAGTTTCGGTCCATCTTCGCAGCCGCTTCTTTAAATGTCATCCCCCAAGTGGAGACTTTTACTAATAATGAATCATAGTAAGGCGTAATAACAGCACCTTGGAAGCCATTTCCGGCATCAAGACGCACTCCAAAACCACCACCAGAACGATACACCATTAACTTTCCTGTATCTGGCATGAATTGGTTTAATGGATCCTCTGTCGTTACTCGCGACTGAATAGCGTACCCAAACAATGGAATTTTGTCTTGTGCTGGTATACCCATCTCTTCACTGTCTAAGCTTAGATCGCAGGCAATTTTTATTTGTGCATGCACGATATCAATTCCCGTAATCATTTCAGTGATTGTATGCTCTACTTGAATACGAGGATTTACTTCAATGAAATAAAACTCATCATCTGTCACTAAAAATTCAACCGTACCTGCATTGACGTAATCAACGTTTTTCATCAGTTTGACAGCCGCATCACAAATCTCCATACGCAACTCATTGCTAAGTGCGTTAGATGGCGCAATCTCAACAACTTTTTGATGGCGACGTTGAATAGAACAGTCGCGCTCATACAAGTGAATCAAGTTGCCATGGCGATCCCCTAGTATTTGTACTTCAATATGTTTTGGTTTGTCGACAAATTTTTCAACGTACACTTCATCTGAACCAAAAGCTGCTTTTGCTTCCGATTTCGCACGATCATATGCTTCCTGTAAATCTTCTTTTGTAGGTACCACACGCATGCCTCGACCACCCCCGCCGAGTGCTGCTTTAATCATAAGTGGATAGCCGTATGTATCACCGAACGCTTCTAGTTCTTCTAGAGAGCTGACTGGACCATCACTGCCTGGAATGACAGGGATACCTGCTTGAATCGCTTGATCACGTGCCTTCACTTTGTCCCCGAACATATCGAGGTGTTTTGAAGTCGGGCCAATAAAGATGATTCCCTCTTCTTCACAACGTTTCGCGAACTCTAGATTTTCAGACAAGAAACCGTACCCTGGATGGATAGCATCCACGCCAGCTTCTTTCGCGATTTCAATAATGTTTTCGATGTCTAAGTACGCATCAATTGGTTTTTTCCCATCTCCCACCAGATACGATTCATCTGATTTGAAGCGATGAAATGAGCCGCTGTCTTCGCGAGAATATATGGCAACTGTACGAATACCTAGTTCGGTACAAGCTCGAAATACTCGAATTGCAATCTCTCCGCGGTTTGCTACTAAAATCTTATTAATTTTACCCATGTTTCATCGCCACCCTTTGCATCAATTTTTAGATTTTTCATACCGTGCAAACATCGATACATTTACTAAAATTCCAAGTGCTGCTGAAAATAAGATCAGTGCGGTCCCTCCATACGAGATGAAAGGTAATGGCACACCTGTAAGTGGAATAACTCCTAGCATTCCGCCTAAATTCACAAATGTCTGGAAGCCAAAAATGGATGCGATTCCAGCTGCTATCATTCGTCCATGTGGATCACGACCCGTAAGTGCAATCGAGAGGCCCTTAAATACTAGGAAGAAAATGCCGAGTAAAATAATCCCTACACCTATAATCCCAAGTTCTTCTGCAATCACTGCCATAATGAAATCCGTATGAGGCTCAGGTAAGTAGCCATATTTTTGATTGGAGTTTCCAAGACCAAGGCCTGTAAGCCCACCAGAACCAATCGCTAAGTAGCCGTTTACAATCTGGTAGCCGAAGGAATCCTCATAGGCAAATGGATTAAAAAATGCTTCGAGTCGACCAAGACGTTTTGGTGTAATTATTGACTCTCTAAAAAAGTATAGCAAAATACCAATTATCAGAAAAGCGCCAAAAATTAAGCCGAGTAATTTTGAGAACACTTTAAATTTTACGCCGCTTGCAACAATCACTGTAATACATACAAATGTAATGATCATAGAGTTCCCTACATCTGTCTCTAACATGATGGATGCGACCGCTGCTGCCATGATGATAATTGGCGGATAGATTGAATTCGTTAAATCATTTAAAGTCCCTTTTTGAATCTTCTTAGCAAACAAACCTGAGAAATACAATACGAGCACAATCTTTGCTACTTCAGAAGGTTGAAGGTTGATCGGTCCTATATATAACCAGCTCTGCGAACCAGCTGCTCCTCCACTTCCGATAAAGTGCACGAGTATGAGCAATAGGAACATCACACTGACCATCAACATCATCATATATTTATTTTTAAAGTGTTTGTAAGGAAATAAGGACATGAAGAAGAAGACGGGCACTGCAAGTAGCAGATTGGTTTTTTGTTGTTGGAAAAAGTGGTCGGGGGCCCAGTCATATTTTTCTACTGCCCAATAAAATGAAGAACTGTAAATCATGACGAGTCCGAAAATACACAACACCAAATAGACAAAGACAATTGAAAAATCTGTATAACTAAAATAACGTTTCAAATAAGTTTTCATTTAGAAGTCACCTTGCTCTTGTTCGTAATAGATTTTGTGTGCAGAATTTATGTAGTAAAAAAACTCAAACACGGACTGTTTGAGTTCATTTACGATCAGTATATGTTTCGTGTAAAAGTGACATTTCCTTTTCAAGTGACGCGAGAATTTCTTTGCCTTCTTCTCGTTGAATCAGGCCAAGCTTCACAGCAAAGTCAATCTCTCTAGAGAGACCAAACATTTGCGTATCTAATACCTCTTCATAAAGAGGACATTGCGGCATTGTTAGGTTGTCCAGTTGCACTTTAATCAACTGAGCAATTTTATCAGCATCGTTTTTCAAAAGCGATAGGGCCTTGTCACGATACGACTGCTCGATTTGTATATCCATATGAGGACGCCCCCATCTAAAAATTCTAGTTTGCCTTCTTAAAGTGTATCTTTCTACCACTAAAATTGCAAGCAGAGACGAGGTGCAGTTAAGGAAAAATACTTTGTTCCTCTTTCCTTTCACGGTATACTAACTACAGATAGAACTTGGAGGGAAAAACTATGGATATGATTATTCCAGTAAAAGGTGCTGTGAAATTTCCAATCACAATTGATCCTACAGTATGGATTTTTGATGATCGTAAAGTCGATCTAGATGAGTTTTTTAGTGAGCAGTATCAAGAAGTGAATCAAGAAGATGAGTACACAGATGTAACATCAAAGCAGTGGTCTCGTGAGATTACAGAAGGTGCCGTATTTCCACCTACTTTAAAGTCCGAGAAGAAATACGAGCGTACAAAATTACTCACGAATTCATACGCTATGCCGCTAGAGTCATTTATCAAAAATGCCGAACCAGCTCCAGACGCTTCAAACTTGGTCATTGAAACAGAGGGCTCAGAAGTTCGTTATTCACTGGCAGACCTACCGACATTGCTTGTCCAATTTTCCAAGGAAGGAAAGCCATTAAAAGAAGATGGTCCTGTTTATCTGCTTCATAAAGATGGAAGCAATCTGAACGCCCCTCTCAAGTATGTTAGTGCTTTCCGGGTGGAATAGGATGCGTGTGAAATGTGTGATTTGTGACCGTATTGACCGCTTAGAAGATGATCTGCCACTAGCAAAGAAATTGCGAAATCGTTCAATCACGACCTATATGTGTCCGGAATGTGACGAACGTATTCGTGTGAAGACAGAAGCACGAGTAGCAACTGGAAACTTTCGATTCTTTAGAAGTTCTCACCCTGCTGAAAATGAATTTTAAAAAACCTCGGAGAAAAATTTCTCCGAGGTTTTTTGTTATGCCGTCGTGCCTCGCTTTTCAAGACGCATACGGATTTTATAGATGATTAAGATCATCGCAGCGACAATCAAGCCCTCGACGATTGGCAGGAAAAATGCCAAAAACGTCAGTACTAGACAGCCAATGAACAAAAATAGATAGATCACAATGTTTTGTCCTAAGCGTAATCTTTTGGCGAATCCAAGTTTATAAACGAGAACAGACAAGGCGAAAATGATAAAAAACAAGACATACCCTGCCACATCAAAGTTAGGCATCTGCTCGTATATGAACCGGGATAGTGCTGACATCCGACCAAAGACAAATTCTTGTTCTTCCACTTAGAGTCTCTCCTTCCTAGGATTGCTCCGCGTACTTCAATTTCTTAGCAATACGCTCACGTTCGTTCTTATCCAGCACTTTTTTACGTAAACGAATCGATTGAGGTGTGATCTCACAGTACTCATCGTCATTCAAGTATTCTAACGCTTCTTCAAGTGTCATAATACGTGGCTTTTTACGCGTAGTTGTTGCTTCTTTGTTTGCAGAACGGATGTTGTTTGCAGCTTTTACTTTTGTAATGTTGACAGTTAAGTCATTATCACGCGTATGCTCTCCAACAATCATACCCTCGTAAATATCTGTACCTGGCTCTACGAAGATCGTACCACGGTCTTCTACTCCAAGAATCCCATACTCCGATGCTTTTCCAGTTTCCATAGAAACAAGAACACCTTTAGAGCGTCCACCAACACGGCCTTGCGCCATTGGTTGGTAGCTATCAAATGTATGGTTGATGATTCCGTATCCACGTGTAAGTGTTAAGAAATCAGTTGTGTATCCAATTAATCCACGAGCAGGAACCATGAAGATCAAACGAACTTGACCTGATCCGTTGTTGATCATATCAAGCATTTCACCTTTACGTTCACCCATTGATTCAATGATAGAACCAACGTGCTCTTCCGGAATATCAATTTGAACGCGCTCAACAGGTTCCATACGGACGCCGTCAATTACACGTACAATAACTTCTGGTTTCGAAACTTGAATCTCGAATCCTTCACGACGCATGTTTTCGATTAAAATCGATAAGTGAAGCTCACCACGACCTGAAACGACCCAAGCATCTGGAGAATCAGTTTCTTCTACACGTAGAGAAACATCTGTCTCAAGTTGTGCAAGCAAGCGTTCTTCAATCTTACGAGCTGTAACCCATTTCCCTTCACGACCTGCAAAAGGACTGTTGTTTACTAGGAACGTCATTTGAAGAGTTGGCTCATCAATACGCAGAATTGGTAGTGCTTCTGGTTGTTCAATCGGACAAACCGTCTCCCCAACGTTGATGTCTTCCATTCCAGAAACCGCAATTAGATCTCCAGCTTTTGCTTCTTGAATTTCAATACGCTTTAAGCCCATGAAACCAAACATTTTCGTCACACGGAAGTTTTTCACAGTTCCATCAAGTTTCATTAGTGAAACTTGTTGACCTACTGTCATTGTTCCGCGGAATACGCGACCAATTCCAATACGTCCAACATAGTCGTTGTAGTCAAGTAGTGCTACTTGGAATTGAAGTCCTTCGTCACTGTTGTCTACTGGTGCTGGGATTTTTTCAATGATTGCATCATAAATCACCTGCATGTTCTCTTCTTGATCTGCAGGGTCTGATGAAAGACTCGCAGTACCGTTCATGCCTGAAGCAAAAATTACAGGGAATTCTAATTGGTCATCATTTGCATCTAGTTCGATGAATAGTTCTAAAACTTCATCAACCACTTCTTCCGGACGAGCAAAGTCACGGTCAATTTTGTTTACTACAACGATTGGTTGCAGGTTTTGTTCTAGAGCTTTCTTCAATACGAAACGAGTTTGTGGCATACAGCCTTCGTATGCATCTACAATAAGAAGAACACCATCTACCATTTTCATGATACGTTCTACTTCTCCACCGAAATCGGCGTGTCCAGGTGTATCTAGAATATTGATTTTTGTATCTTTATACTGAATCGCGGTATTCTTAGCAAGAATCGTGATTCCGCGCTCTCTTTCAATGTCATTCGAGTCCATTGCACGTTCTTCTACATGTTCATTTGAACGGAACGTACCTGATTGTTTCAACAATTGGTCTACTAACGTTGTTTTTCCATGGTCAACGTGAGCAATAATAGCGATATTACGTAAATCTTGACGAGTATTAGTCATTTTTCCACTCCATATTCTTTTTTCGAGTCCATAACTGTGATATTATAGCACAGAAAGCATATAAAAAACACCTTTGAGTTTTTCCCTTAAGGAGGAAAAGTCCGATGAAATCGATTAAATGGGTATTCGTCCTATATTCAATCCTTGCTATTTTAGCGATGGCTTCTATTGGTATAGCTGTTTCATTCCGCAGTGTTCCTTTTGTCATTCTTGCAATTTTAGCACTTGCTGTAGTAATGGGCCTTGGTTTTAAAACTAAAAAAGAGTACCGAGAAAAAGGATTACTCGATTAAAAAAAGCTGCCGACTTTGGCAGCTTTTTCTATGAAATTAAATAATCTTTAACGAGTTCCTCGAATAAAGCAGGATTAGCAATAATGAACGGCTGTTTTTTCAACAGATCAAATTCCCCGCCACCAAGCGTTCCACAAAGTGCTCCCACTTCGTTTGCAATGACCATTCCACCTGCTACGTCCCATGCTGAAAGACGCATCGAGAAGTACGCATCCAACCTTCCTGTGACGACATAGCTAATCTCAAGTGCAGCTGACCCATAAGATCTTGTACCACGAACACGTTTGATAAGCTTCGCGACTTGGTGATGGTCAATGTGACGGTTTGGTGCTACCCAAGAAGCATTGACGCCTAGTAAACTATCTTCAAATTCTACATTTTTTAACTGAGGCAAGAGAACTCCATTTTGATAAGCACCTTGGCCACGAATGGCTGAAATCAGTTCACCTGTCATCACCTGATAGATATAGCCGAGTTCGCCTACTCCGTCTTTATAGATACCAACCGTTATACAAAAATTGCGCTGTTGATTAATAAAATTTGTTGTTCCATCGATAGGATCTACAATCCAAACGTAGCCGTCCCAATCTGTAATGGTATCACCAAATCCTTCTTCACCAAGTAAACGGTGTTCAGGTAAAGCTTCACTCACTTCTTTCACAAAAAATTGTTCTGTCTCCATGTCAATATTGGTGACAAGATCTGAAGGAGAACTTTTTTCAGTGATTGTCATTTCTTTATGTAGTGATTGCTTGATGCGTTCTCCTGCTCGAATGATGATGTCTTGAGCAAGTGCATCTAGCTGGGATAAATTCATTTGTTCTCCACCTCCTGTACGTGGTTTTAGTGTAACAAAAAAAGCACCCTCTGGCATTAAAGTTGCAGTGGGTGCTTTACGTTATTAAGCTCTTCATTAGGTCGATAACTCCTTCAGTTCATTTGTGATTTCGAAAAGTCGGTGTTTTACGCCTTCTATCTCTTTTTTGTCTTGTCTCTCGATAGCATCATGCAAGGAAGCTAAGAAATAATCAAGATCTAGCTCTAGCATTTGCTTTCTCTGTTTGTCTATCTCATCTTTTCGAACAATGTGAATGACTTGGCGCATTGTAAGTCCCCCTTTCTGTCGAATACTTGTTACAAGATTTTTACCCGGATGTCATATAAACTAAACCTAGAGGAAAGGAGTTTTTTCATGAGTTATTGGACAAAAAAAGATTTCAACGTATTTAAAAAAGAAGGACTCGAGGCTAGAATGGAGGGACTTGAGACACATATTCGACCGAAATTTCATGAGCTAGGGGCTCATTTTTCGGATGAACTTGCTGCAAAGCTTGGTCACGAAATGTTTCCACATGTCGCCAAGCATGCACGCAGAACGGTCAATCCACCTAAAGATAGTTGGGTAGCCTTTGCACCTTATAAGCGCGGCTACAAAGCATTGCCACACTTTCAAATCGGATTATGGGAAAGTCACCTCTTTGTCATTCTCGCTGTGATTTATGAAGCGCCGACTAAATCGGCAATTGCGGATCGTCTCGGTAAAAAAACGTCTTTGATTACATCCTTGCCGAGCGATTTCTTGATTGCAGGTGACCACATGAAACCAGATGCTGAACCGATTACAAAACCCACGACGAGTCACTATTTGACACGTCTTCGCACAATAAAAAAAGGCGAGCTCGTCATCGGACGTCACCTAAACGTCGATGAAGCAGCTGCCCTGTCGAAAAAAGAGTTTTATCAGTTTGTCGATGAAACATTTGAGGAGTTACTTCCACTCTATCGTGAAATGACTTCACTGAACTAAACGGCTTGTGCCGTTTAGTTCTTTTTCATGATTTTAATTTTTTCTTGCCCTTCTTTTGCAGCTTTCACCACTGGGTATGCAGCATACCCACTCACTCCCTCAAACTCTCGGAATGAAGTTTTTTCTTCAGCGATTGAACGCACCACTTCTTTGAAGCGTTTATAGTGTGTCATCACAGTATCACGCGTTGTCCCTTTTTCGTAAGCTGCCTCGACGACTTGATAAAACTCGATCACAGCAACGATTTCTTCTGTCGTCCAGTCGAATTCCAGCGGATAGCTATACTCATTTGCCATCAGTTACACCATCTTTCTTTTACATCATTGATTTGTTTCGAAATACGCTCAAAAAGTTCTTCGACGGATGGCACATCATCAATTAAGCCAACCGCTTGTCCCGCCCAGCCAAAGCCTTCATGCGCATGTCCTTCGTATATAAACTTTTTATTTGCTTCCCCACTAATATAGTTTTTAAGAGCTTCATATTCTGGCGTCTCACTCTCAATAGCAAGGATGCGCTCTGTCCATTCAGATTTCAAGGCACGTGCCGGCGCACCGATACTACGCTTTATAACGACCGTGTCTTGCTCACCCGCTGTGAGAATCGCTTGTTTATAAGTTTCTGATGCATGCACACATTCTTTTGTTGCAATAAAGCGTGTTCCCATCTCCACACCTTCTGCACCAAGTGCCAAGGCTGACATAATTCCATATCCATCCGCGATTCCGCCTGAAGCGATTACAGGTATATGAACCGAATCTGTCACTTTACGAATTAGTATTTGAGTAGAAACGTCATCGCGTCCAAGATGCCCTCCCCCTTCTTGCCCAACGACCATTACGGCATCTGCACCTAATTCTTGCGCTTTCACTGCTTGCCGAACAGCCGCTACTAGAACGAGCTTCTTAACAGGGACATCTCGTAACATGTCAAATAGTGGCGCAGGATTTCCTCCTGTCATGGTCACTACAGGAACCTCTTCATCAATTGCTACTTGTAGCATATGCTCAAACGGACGTCCGTGCTGCCCGATTGCGTAGTTTACGCCAAATGGTTTGTCCGTCAACTCACGAACGCGCTTAATCTCTGCTCGTAACTCTTCCGGCCCCGGCAAGCTCATGGCCGTGATTTGTCCGAGTCCACCAGCATTTGAAACGGCAGCACATAAATCGGAATAGGCAAGGTAGGCAAGCCCCCCTTGAATGATTGGAAATTCAATCCCTAGCAATTCTGTAACACGTGTTTTCATCTCTATCCCTCCCTCTTTCAGTCTATCAATTTTTTACTTTCTTTAGTAGCATGGAAATGCTATACTTCACTTGTTTTCTATTTCAACAATAAAGGTGGTTAGCACGTTGTCACAATTAGAAACTCCCCTGTTCGATGCTCTTCTCAAGCACCGTAACAGGCATCCGATTCAGTTCCACATTCCTGGTCATAAAAAAGGACAAGGAATTGACCCGGCATTTCGAGAGTTCGTTGGCGATAATGTATTGTCGATCGATTTGATTAATATTGCCCCTCTGGATGATCTTCATTCTCCTAAAGGTGCCATTAAAGATGCCCAACATTTAGCCGCAGAAGCGTTTGGTGCTGACGCCACATTTTTCTCTGTTCAAGGGACAAGTGGTGCCATCATGACAATGATATTAACAATTTGTGGACCGGGAGATAAGTTATTAGTTCCTCGTAATGTTCACAAATCCATTATGTCTGCAATTGTATTTGCAGGCGCAATTCCAGTCTTTATTCATCCAGAAGTCGATACGGAACTGGGAATCTCTCACGGGATTTCTGCAGAATCTGTAGAACGCGCTCTAGATGCACACCCTGATGCTAGTGGCTTACTCGTCATTAACCCGACATATTTTGGATTTGCAGCGGATTTAAAGCGCATTGTCGATCTGGCTCATTCTCGTGATATTCCGGTCGTTGTTGATGAAGCACACGGCGTTCACATTCACTTCCACAATAAACTCCCGATTTCTGCAATGGAAGCTGGAGCCGACATGGCTGCGACATCTGTTCATAAATTAGGTGGTTCGATGACCCAAACATCTGTGTTGAACGTTCGTGAAGGACTTGTGTCATCAAAACGTGTTCAATCGATATTATCGATGTTAACAACAACATCTACTTCCTATCCACTGCTGGCGTCTTTAGATACGGCAAGACGTCAACTTGCGATTCATGGATATGATTTGATTGATCAAGCGATTAAGATTTCTAAAGATGCACGAAAACGTATTAATTCTATCCCTCACTTGTACTGTGCAGGAGTCGAGAAGTTACGCACATCAGCAACTTATGATATGGACCCTACTAAAATCTTGATCAGTGTAAAAGATTTGGGTATCACGGGCTACGATGCAGAAAAATGGCTGCGTGAAAAAGCGAACATCGAAGTTGAGCTTTCCGACTTGTATAACATTTTGTGTTTGATCACACTTGGTGACTCACGCAAAGAGGTCAATTTGTTGATCAATGCTTTGATACGTATGTCTGCTGCATTTGAGTCAGACGCTGAAATTAAAGAAACAGAAGTAACTTTGCCAGAAATTCCGGCTCTTGCGATGTCTCCGCGTGATGCATTTTATGCAAAAACAGAAACAATGAAGTTATCAGAAGCGGCAGGACGCATTTCTGCAGAGTTTGTAATGGTGTACCCACCAGGTATTCCAATATTCATTCCAGGGGAAATCATTACGCAAGATAATATCGACTATATCGCAATGAATATTGAAGCAGGTTTACCGGTTCAAGGGCCGGAAGACGATACGCTTGAGATGATTCATGTGATTAAAGAGACGAAAGCGATTTTTTAGATTTAGATGTGGAGAACGCCGCTTTAGAAACTCCGAGGAAATCCGGCTTGCCCGTGAAGGCGCTCTCCGGCCTTTGCGGGTGAGGCGGATTCCGGAGCGTGTTTCTGGCGTTCGGAACTCGATTCCAGTTAGATGTGGAGCCGACTGTTCAGAAATTGTGCGAGATGACAGTGTGGACCGTGAAGCGCTCTTTGCTTCATGGGCCGCGATGGCTTCTTGCGGGATTTCTAGGAGGCGTAACTCGATTCCAGTTAGATGTGGAGCCGACTGTTCAGAAATTGTACAAAGTAAAACGTTGAGTTCCACTGCGGGGCTGCTTTCCGTGGGCGCTGCGTGAGCTTCCTCGTCGCAAGCTCCTGAGGGATCTCACGGCAGACTATAATCCCACTGGAGTCAGCCCCTCCATTCCAGTCAACTTTAGATTTAGAAGCGAAGAACGCCGGCATACACAGATTTTGGTGTATGCTCGTTTTTTGTTGGTGGACTGAGCGGTCGTTCTTCTACCGAAACCATACTTTCTTCTACCGAAACTGAGATTTATTATACCCAAATCCACATTTCTTCTACCGAAGTCATATTATGGAAACTAATTGTTAGATGTGGAGCCGACTGTTTAGAAATTGTGCGAGATGACAGCGTGGACTGTGAAGCGCTCTTTGCTTCATGGGCCGCGATGGCTTCTTGCGGGATTTCTAGGAGGCGCAACTCGATTTCATTCAGAGTCGAAACTCCTTTAAAACGTTGAGTTCCACTGCGGGGCTGCTTTCCGTGGGCGCTGCGTGAGCTTCCTCGTCGCAGGCTCCTGCGGGATCTCACGGCAGACTGTAATCCCACTGGAGTCAGCCCCTCCATTCCACTCAACTTTAGATTTAGACGTGGAGAACGCCGCCACGAAAAAAAACCAGCATTCCTCACTCAATTTGAGAAATGCTGGTTTTAATTTTATTCCACACCTTGAATTTCATCCGGGTCTACAAACCCGTAACCCTTCTCCTGAAGGCCCGTTACAATCTGCTCTAGCGCCCCTGCCGTCCATTCCCGATCATGCATCAATAAGTTTGCACCGTTCGTTAAGTACGGTGTATTGACCATAATATCTGCAAGTGCGGAAGCTTCCATGTAGTCTTTCTCCCAATCATATCCGTACGTCCAATTCATCAATAACATGCCTTCTTGCTTCACTAGCTCACGGCTAAAGTCTGTATTGACCCCAAAAGGTGCTCGGAAGAATTGTGGTTTCTCTCCCAACACGTCTTCGATGGTGTCATTTAATGCAAGAATTTCTTGTTGTTGCTGTTCTTCCGAGCTGTTTTTCAAATTTGGATGAGTTTGTGTATGGTTGCCGATAGCAAATCCAAGTTCATGAATTTTCTTTAACTTTTCTTTTTCTTCATCCGTATCTAAAAAGTGGCCATTTACAAAAAAGATGGCAGGTACTTCAAGTTGGGCAAGGGTTTCTGCCATTTCAAGACTATATGTATCCGGTGCGTCATCAATTGTAAGAAGTACTACTTTTTCTTCCGCTTGCTCAATAGGTACCAACGTCCAGTTTGCTTCATTCAATTTGTACAACGGTTCAGCAGCAACGGGCTCGACCACGTCTTCTTCGCCCCCTACTTCTTCAACTTCCTCCACCTCTTCAGGTTCCTCTGGCTTGACTTCCTGAGCGGGCTCTTGAAATTCAGGTTCTGCCGTCTGTTCATCACTACAAGCTGCAAGTAATAATCCAAGTGCAGCAACGCCGATCAGCTGTTTTTTCATAGATGACACACCCTTTCTGTAGCCAGTATACCAAAAAACCCTACCTTTTCAGGTAGGGTTTAGGAAATTATTTGCTTAAGATGTGGATAGGGTGACCCATTACAACTTCAGCAGCTTCCATTGAAATCTCACCAAGCGTTGGGTGAGCATGGATTGTCATAGCGATGTCTTCCACCGTCATGCCTGCTTCAATTGCTAGACCAAGTTCAGCGATCATGTCTGATGCACCTTGACCTACAATTTGAGCACCAAGTAGTAATCCGTCTTCTTTACGTGAAACAAGTTTCACGAAGCCATCTGTTGCATCAAGAGCAAGTGCACGACCGTTTGCGCCGAATGGGAATTTCCCAGCGTTCACTTCGTACCCTTCCGCTTTTGCTTGTTCTTCAGAAAGACCAACTGTTGCCAATTCTGGATCTGTGAAACATACAGCTGGGATTGCAAGGTAATCCACAACTGATTTTTCTCCAGCGATTGCTTCAGCAGCCACTTTACCCTCGTAAGAAGCTTTGTGTGCAAGTTGAGGACCTGCCACGATATCACCGATTGCATAGATATTGTCTACACTTGTACGGCACTGCTCATCTACTTCGATCAAACCACGCTCACCGAATTTGATGCCGATTTCTTCAAGACCGATTTCATCCGTGTTTGGACGACGACCAACAGTTACTAAAGCATAGTCAGCTTCGATTGTTTTTTCTTCTCCGCCAACTTCATAAGTAACTTTTACGCCAGTATCTGTCTCTTCAACACCTTTAGCAGACGCCTTTACCGCTACTTCGACTCCTTTTTTCTTAAGAGCTTTTTTCACGATTTGTGTCATTTGTTTTTCAAAACCAGCTAAGATGTCGTTTCCACCTTCGATGATTGTTACTTCAGAACCTAGGTTTGCATAAGCAGTTCCTAATTCTGTCCCAATGTATCCACCACCGATTACTACTAACTTACCAGGTACCTCATCAAGTGCTAATGCACCTGTTGAGTTAATCACACGTTTTGAATATTTGAAAGTCGGAATTTCAACTGGACGTGAGCCTGTTGCAATGATTGCATGTTTGAATTTGTAAGTTTGCGCGCTGTCTTCTTTCATGATGCGCACAGTGTTTGCATCGACAAAGTAAGCTTCACCGTCTACAACTTCAACACCATTGCCTTTTAATAGACCAGAAACACCGTTTGTTAATTTCTTAACTACGCTGTTTTTGAACTCCTGTGCTTTAGAGAAATCAATTTTCACTTCAGAAGCAGTGATACCCATGTTATCTGAGTGTTTCGCTTGTTCAAAGCGGTGACCTACAGAAATCAACGCCTTTGAAGGAATACAACCAAAATTTAGACATACGCCACCGATGTGCTCTTTTTCAACAACTGTTACTTTTTGTCCTGTTTGTGCTGCACGAATGGCTGCAACATAACCACCAGGGCCTGATCCAACGACCAGTGTATCTACTTCGATTGGGAAATCTCCTACTACCATAGTTTTTACGCCTCCATTAATAGATGTTCTGGGTTACCCAGTAATCGTTTGATGTGATTCAGCGCATGTTGGGCAGTTGCACCATCCACCATACGGTGATCAAAGCTCAATGATAATGCTAACACAGGTGCAGCTACAATTTCACCATTTTTAATGACAGGCTTCTCAGAAATTCGACCAATTCCTAAAATTGCTACCTCAGGATGGTTGATAACTGGTGTAAACCATTGGCCTCCAGCTGATCCGATATTTGTAATCGAGCATGAAGCACCTTTCATTTCTTGTGGGCTTAATTTGCCGTCACGTGCTTTCGTCGCAAGTGTGTTGATTTCATCTGAAATCGCAAACATCGATTTACGGTCTGCATTTTTAATAACTGGAACCAGTAGACCCTTTTCAGTATCTGCTGCGATTCCAATATTGTAATAGTGTTTGTGTACAATTTCTTGTGCATCATCATCGTAAGAAACGTTCAACGCTGGGAATTCACGAAGCGTGCTTACCAATGCTTTTACGACATATGGTAGGTACGTCAACTTAATTTCTTTTTCAGCAGCGATTTCTTTAAACTTCTTACGGTGTGCAACTAGTTCTGTCACATCTACTTCATCCATAAGCGTTACGTGAGGAGCGGTATGCTTCGAGTGAACCATTGCTTTCGCGATAGCTTTACGGATTCCAGAGATTTTCTCACGCGTTTCTGGGAATTCACCTTCAGAAACTTGTGGAGTAGATTTTTTAGGTGCTTCTTCTTTAGCAGTTTCAGTCGCAGCTTCCGTCTCTGCAGCTGGTCCTGAAGCTTCAGCTTTAGGTGATTGATCCCCATTCATGAAGTCTTCAATATCTTCTTTCATGATTCGACCATTTTTCCCACTGCCTGAAACTTCACTAATTTCCACACCGTTATCACGAGCGAATTTGCGTACAGAAGGCATTGCAATGATGCGCTCAGAACCTTTTGGTTTCTCTTTTTGCTCAACAGGTTCTGGCTGCTCTTTCGTTTCTTGTTTTTCAGTTTCTTTCGATTCAGCTGCAGGCGCTTTGTCTACGTCTTGTCCTGCTTCTGCAGTTGCTTGCACCTGTTCTTCAGTTTTAGAAGGTGCGTCCTCTTTATCGTCGCCTTTAAACTTCAAGTCTTCATAACCAGGAGCGTCAATTCGAACAAGTACGTCACCTACAACGGCAACCGTCCCTTCTTCAACCAACACTTCTTCGACTTTCCCTTTAACAGGTGAAGGAATTTCAACGACAGCTTTGTCGTTTTGTACTTCACATAGAATATCGTCTTCGTTGATTTCGTCGCCAGCTTTTACGAACCATTTAACGATTTCTCCCTCATGGATACCTTCTCCAATATCTGGTAAGCGGAATTCAAATGCCACTACGCGTCATCCTTTCTTAATTAAAATTCAAGTACTTTCTTAGCCGTTGCTACTACGTCTTTATAGTTTGGTAACCAAACAGTCTCAGCTTGAGAGAATGGATACACTGTATCTGGAGCAGTTACGCGGAGCACAGGTGCGTCTAGGCTTAAAATCGCACGTTCTGTGATCTCAGCTACAACATTTGCAGCAATCCCTGCTTGTTTTTGTGCTTCTTGAACAACCATAGCGCGATTTGTTTTTTCAACAGAAGCGATAATCGTTTCGATATCTAATGGTTGCACTGTTCGTAAGTCAATGACCTCAGCAGACTTGCCATCTTTTTCTAACTCGTCAGCTGCTTTTAAGGCTTCATGGACCATTGCACCATAAGCAATAATTGTAATATCAGTACCTTCGCGCTTTACATCTGCTTTTCCAAGTGGAATTGTGTACGATTCTTCCGGCACTTCTCCTCGGAATGAACGATACAATTTCATGTGCTCTAAGAAAATAACTGGATCGTTGTCACGGATTGAAGAAATCAAAAGTCCTTTTGCATCATATGGCGTTGAAGGGATGACAACTTTTACACCTGGTGTTGACGTCATAAGCAACTCTAAGCTATCTGCGTGCATTTCAGGTGTGTGAACGCCTCCACCGAATGGAGAACGAATTGTTACAGGTGCATGGAAACTTCCACCTGTGCGGAAACGCATACGCGCAAGCTGTCCACTGATTGAATCCATCACTTCAAATACGAACCCGAAGAATTGAATTTCTGGAACTGGACGGAATCCTGTCATAGCTAGTCCGACTGCAAGTCCACCAATACCAGACTCTGCTAGTGGCGTGTCAAATACGCGATCTACACCGAATTCTTTTTGGAGTCCTTCAGTCGCACGGAATACCCCACCATTTACGCCAACGTCTTCTCCAAATACTAGAACGTTTTCGTCATCTTTTAATTCACAACGCAATGCGTCTGTGATTGCTTGAATCATGGTCATTTGTGCCATTGTTTAGTTCGACTCCTTTTCTGTGTAGTACGCTTTTTGCTCGTCTAAATTATATGGGTTTTCATCATACATAATATCGATCAAATCTGTAACTTTTTGTTTTGGAGCAGCATCTGCTTTCTTAACTGCTTCTTTAATTTCTTCTTTTGCACGTTCGATTACTTCGTTTTCTTTTTCTTCCGTCCAAAGACCTTTGTTTATCAAGAATGTGCGGAAGCGGATAAGTGGATCACGTTTTTCCCACTCAGAATCCGTTTCAGATGTACGGTAACGAGTTGGGTCATCCCCAGCCATCGTATGTGGGCCATAACGGTAGCAAAGTGCCTCAATAAATGTTGGGCCTTCACCTGCAATCGCGCGCTCACGTGCTTGTTTTGTTACAGCATAGACAGCTAATGCATCCATACCATCCACTAAAATAGAAGGAAGACCAGCAGCTACACCTTTTTGAGCAATTGTCTTCGCAGCTGTTTGTAGAGAGCGTGGTGTTGAAATTGCAAATTGGTTGTTTTGCACAAAGAAGATTGCTGGCACTTTGTATGCTCCAGCAAAGTTTAGGCCTTCGTAGAAATCACCTTGAGAAGATCCACCATCACCTGTGTAAGTTACAGCGACAGCCTTTTGACCTTTCTTCTGGAAGCCCATTGCCACACCCGCAGCTTGGATGTATTGTGCACCAATAATAATTTGTGGTGGGAATACATTTACGCCTTCAGGAATTTGGTTCCCCATGAAGTGACCACGGCTGAATAAAAATGCTTGGTAAAGTGGTAGACCGTGCCATACGATTTGAGGTACGTCACGATATCCAGGTAAAATAAAATCTTCTTTTTCTAGAGCAAATTGAGATGCAAGTTGAGATGCTTCTTGTCCAGCAGTAGGTGCGTAGAAGCCAAGACGCCCTTGACGGTTCAAAGAAATCGAGCGTTGGTCTAATATACGTGTGTAGACCATACGAGACATCAACTCGACTAATTGTTCGTCTGATAAGTCAGGCATTAAATCTTCATTGACTACATTTCCTTCTTCGTCTAAAACTTGTACCATTTCGAATTTCTCTTCGATCTCATGAAGTACGTTTACTGGATCGAAATGATTGTTTTTGCTTTCCGCCATAAAACAACTCTCCTTTTAGTCTGTATTAAAATAAAATCACTTCCGAGTAATACACGTCAGTATCAATCCCTAGTATAGCCCACCTAAATAGCGTGGTCAATCGTTTGAACCGATACAAAAAAGTTCGAAAAAAATAAATAATAGTTGTCTGTATCAGTCACAAATTCAATCTGTATTATATCAGATTGAGACTGTGAAGTTATTTATATAACACAAAAGCAGCCCCAAAAAAGAGCTGCTTTTCATTTCTATCTATTCTTATTCCTCATTTTGCAATGATTCAAACACTTCATCTGTAGTTTGGTTAAATTGTTCTGTCTGTTCATTCATTGCAGTGACGTGTGTTTGCACCACTTCATTTTGTGCATTCACCTGCTGCACAAGATCGCGAATTTGATCAATCGCTACATCTTCTCTAGCCATTTCCGTATACAAATTCTCTTGTAAAGCAAGTAACTTCTCATATTCAGCATATAATTGTTCGTATGTAGCATATCGTGCATCATAAGCTTCGTCAATTTGAGTCACATAGGATTGATTCTCTTCCGGGATATCTAATGTGCTGAAATCACTTGCTTCTAAAGCTGCATCAATAGATTGCTTCTCAGTCGATAAAAGGTCTCTTCTTTCTGCAACAAGTGCAGAGAGTTCTTCAAGCTTTTCTGTAAGTTCATCTGTTTGTTCTTGTTCAAGTGCCAATACTTCTTCAAAAAGTGCGTATTCTTTTTGCTCAGCTTCATTTAAAGGGTCTTGTACAGAGCGATACTCTTCCTCTGCCGTATGCATTTGTTGTAGTACTTCTGAAAGTTGTTGCTCTGTTGAATCCCCGAATGTACACCCAGCTAATAACAAAGCACTAACTGATACTAACCCTACCCATTTTTTCATTTTACGACCTCCATTACTTCCATCACTATACCGATTTACCCAATTATTTTCAATAAGAACATTGACTTAGAATTTGGTATACTCTAGGTTAGAAAGGATTGATTTCTATGATTACTATGAACGAAATTATAAGAGATGGCCACCCCACTCTACGACAAAAAGCTAAAGAGGTTCCATTTCCACTTTCAAACGAGCATAAACGATTGGCAGACGACCTCTTAAATTACGTGATCATGAGCCAAGACAGCGAGTTGTCTGAAAAATATGGGTTGCGACCGGGAATCGGACTTGCCGCACCACAGGTGAATCGTCCAGTAAGAATGTTTGCTCTTCACATACAGGAAAATGACGAATTACTTAGCGAAGTGTTTATTAATCCTAAAATTAAAAGTCATTCCATCGAGAAGACCTATATTACATCAGGAGAAGGCTGTCTATCTGTCGATGAGGAAATCGAAGGGTATGTTCCTCGTTATGCACGCATCACAGTGACAGGTACTGATCGTGAAGGCAATGTGATGACATTCAGACTAAAAGGATTAAAAGCAATCGCTTTCCAACATGAACTGGATCATTTAAACGGCATTATGTTTTATGATCATATTAATAAGGAAAATCCCTATGAGCAGGTGCCCAATTCTGTACCGTATGAGAGAAAACCAAAAGAAATAGATAATTACGAGTGAATTATTTGACTTTTCCGAATAAATACTTTACTATGTTGTACTTTTCGCTTATAATGAATAAGTAAGGAGTGAGTACAATGTTGAAACGTTTACGACGGAAAATGCTCAAACGTCTCGGCGAAATTCTCGGTAAAAAAACAGTTGCCTAACCTTTACCCCTCTAGAATTTTTTTAGAGGGGTTTTCTTTATTTTCAAAGTTGCACATGCTAAGATAAAGAGAATTGTAATGAATCTGAACGTAAAAGAGGAGAATAAACATGATTTTCAAAGTAATGTACCAAGAAAACGCAACACAAGTTCCAGTCCGCGAAAACACAAAATGTCTATACGTAGAGGCAGAATCAGAACGAGAAGTGCGTGCTAAGCTTAGCGAACGTCCAATTATGATCGAGTTCGTACAACTACTTGAAGGTGCGCATTTGGCGTACGAGCAAGCTAGTGAGAACTACAAGGTTGAAGAATAATATATGAAATTTGTACGAAATGATCAAACAGCTGTTTTCGCTCTAGGCGGACTAGGGGAAATCGGAAAAAATACGTATGCTGTTCAATTTCAAGATGAGATTATCGTAATCGATGCAGGTATCAAGTTCCCAGAAGACGATTTATTGGGAATTGATTATGTCATTCCTGATTACACATATCTTGTGCGTAACCAAGATAAAATCAAAGGACTCTTTATCACCCATGGTCATGAAGATCATATTGGTGGTATTCCCTATTTGTTAAAGCAAGTGAACATGCCAGTTTATGGCGGTAAACTTGCATTAGGCCTTCTTCGCAATAAATTAGAAGAGCATGGTATCTTACGCCAAACAAAAATGACGGAAATCTCGGAAGAAGATGTTATTAAATTCCGAAAGACTTCTGTATCGTTTTATTTAACTACACACAGTATCCCAGATGCTTATGGTTTAGTTGTAAAAACTCCTTCTGGAAATATTGTACATACGGGTGATTTCAAATTTGACTTCACACCAGTAGGAGAACCTGCCAATTTAACAAAGATGGCTGAAATTGGGAAAGAAGGCGTTCTATGCTTACTTTCTGATTCAACAAATGCTGAGGTTCCAAACTTTACAATGTCTGAACGTAAAGTTGGAGAAAGTATGGACAGTATTTTCCGTAAAGTGGATACACGCATCATCTTTGCTACTTTTGCTTCTAATATCCATAGACTTCAACAAGTAACAGATGCAGCAGTTCGCTACGGTAGAAAAATTGCAGTATTTGGTCGGAGTATGGACAATGCAATCACTATTGGTCGTGAACTCGGCTATATCACAGCCCCAAAAGAAACATTTGTTGATACGAACACACTGAACCGCTTACCGGCGAATGAAGTGCTAATTCTCTGTACTGGTTCTCAAGGCGAACCAATGGCTGCCTTATCTCGTATCGCAAACGGTACACACCGCCAGATCCAGATTCAACCAGGAGATACAGTCATCTTCTCGTCTTCCCCAATTCCGGGGAACCGTGGAAGCGTCAATCGTACCATCAACTTGTTGTACCGTGCTGGTGCTGAAGTAATTCATGGTTCATTGAACAATATCCACACGTCTGGTCACGGTTCACAAGAAGAACAAAAACTAATGCTTCGTTTAATGAAACCGAAATTCTTTATGCCGATTCACGGGGAATACCGTATGTTGAAACTTCACAGTGAATTAGCTGTGGACTGTGACATTCCAGAAGAAAATACATTCATTATGGAAAATGGAGATGTACTCGCTTTAACAGCAGAGGAAGCTTCTGTTGCAGGACGAGTTCCTTCAGGGGATGTGTATATCGATGGAAGTGGCATCGGAGACATTGGAAACATTGTCCTTCGTGACCGTCGAGTCCTTTCTGAAGAAGGATTGGTCATCGTTGTTGTGACTGCAGATATGAAGAAAAAACGTATTGTTTCAGGGCCTGATTTGATTTCTCGAGGATTCGTCTATATGCGAGAGTCAGGCATGATGATCAATGAGGCGCAACAGATGCTCAATCGCCATCTTCGTAGCCTTGCTAAAGAAAATCCTGAAGGTTGGGATGATTTGAAGTCTGAAATCAGCAATGTACTCGGACCACATTTGTATGATAAAACAAAACGTAAACCAATGATTCTTCCAGTTATTATGGAAATTTAATAAAAACAGTGATTTGTCCACTTGCGACAAATCACTGTTTTTTTAGTTAAATACTTTCTTTTCAAATCGATTGATATCCACATCTGCACCAATAATGATAAGAATATCATTTACCTGTAAAAATTCATCCGCTTGTGGGGAAACAATAATAGAGTCCCCTCTTTTGATGGCAACGATGTTAATTCCATATTTTGCACGGATATCTAAATCAATTAACGTGTTCCCAGCAAGTTTAGAGTTCACAATAAGCTCCATAATAGAGTGTTCATCAGATAGCTCTAAATAATCTAGCACGTTATTCGATAAAATGTTGTTGGCAATTCGAATTCCCATATCACGCTCGGGATGCACTACATTATCTGCACCGATCTTAACGAGAACTTTTTCATGATAATTATTTTGTGCCTTCACTGTGATTTTTTTTACACCTAACTCTTTTAACATCAACGTAGTTAAAATACTTGATTGGATATTGTCTCCAATTGCCACAATCACATGATCAAAGTTGCGAATCCCTAAAGACTTCAACACTGCCTCATCTGTCGTGTCGGCTACTACAGCTTGTGTAGCTATCGGTGCAAACTCATCCACACGCTCACTTTCGATATCAATGGCCATTACATCGGCACCTTGTTCGATTAATTCTTTGACTATACTCCCACCAAAACGACCTAGTCCAATGACTACAAATTCTTTTTTCATTATGCTCCCCACTTCCTCAATCGAGCTAAATACATCATACATCAAAAACTTTCGTTATCGAAAGAAATTTATGATAAAATGAACCTTAATCTTTGTCAATATGGAGGTAACGCCGTGTCAAACGCACCCATCATTCGTTTCGAAAATGTTAGTAAATCATATGGAACGAACGAACCTGTTTTACATACAATTAATTTTGAGTTAGAACGTGGAAAGTTCTACACATTATTAGGTCCATCTGGTTGCGGTAAGACAACCATCCTACGTCTGATTGCTGGCTTTATTCAGCCCTCGTCTGGAGATATCTATTTAAATGAAAAGAAAATCAATGACGTTCCAGCAAACAATCGTCAGGTCAACACTGTTTTTCAAGATTATGCGCTCTTCCCTCACTTGAATGTATTCGAAAATATTGCATTTGGTCTTCGAATCAAAAAACTAAAAGCAGCAGAAATCGATACAAAAGTTAAAGAAGCTTTAAAGTTCGTCAATCTCGAGGGCTACGAAAAACGCGAAATCAGTGAGATGTCAGGTGGCCAGCGTCAACGTGTTGCTATCGCGCGTGCGATTGTTAACGATCCAGAAATCATCTTACTTGATGAACCATTATCCGCACTTGACTTGAAATTACGCACAGAGATGCAATATGAGCTACGTGAATTGCAACAACGTCTAGGCAAAACATTTATTTTTGTTACACATGATCAAGAAGAAGCCCTTGCAATGTCCGATGAGATTTTCGTAATGAGTCAAGGTCAAATTATTCAAAGTGGTACTCCTCTCGACATCTATGACGAGCCAATCAATCGATTTGTTGCCGACTTTATTGGAGAATCAAATATAGTCGAAGGTATTATGATTGCCGATTATCGTGTTCAAATTGGAACGAAAGAGTTCGAGTGCGTCGATAAAGGCTTAACTCCTGGTGAGAAAGTTGATGTTGTCATTCGTCCTGAAGATTTGGAAATCAAAGCTGTCGATCAAGGAAAGATGAATGTTCGTGTGGATACACAACTGTTCCGCGGTGTTCACTATGAGCTCTCGACTTATGATCAAGATGGAAACGAGTGGCTCGTACACTCCACTCGAAAAGCAGAGGTCGGCTCGACAATTGGACTCGACTTTGATCCAGAAGCAATCCACATTATGCGTTTGAATGAATCTGAAGAAGACTTTGATCGACGCCTTGAATCCTACGAGGTAGCTGCCAATGGAAACTAAGTCACGTACATTTTTGATGGTCCCCTACTATTTATGGATGGTCTTATTTGTAGTAGCACCAATTGTTTTAGTCGGCTATTACTCTTTCTTTGATATCCAAGGGAACTTCACATTAGAGAATTATCAAAACTTCTTTACAGGCACTTATCTATCACTTACTTTGAGCTCATTTTGGTACGCCTTTTTAATCACGGTTTTCACGCTTCTGATTGCTTACCCTACTGCATACTGGATTACGAAAACAAAACAAAAGCAATTATGGCTTTTATTAATTATCATTCCTTCTTGGATCAATTTATTATTGAAGACCTATGCATTCATTGGGATTTTCGGAATGAACGGTTCTATCAACAATTTCTTATCATTTTTAGGATTGGAGCGTCAACAAATCCTATATACCGATTTTAGTTTCATCTTTGTATCGGTCTATATTTTCATTCCTTTTATGATTCTACCAATATTTAATGCGCTCGATAAATTGAATCCAGCTCTGTTAGATGCATCCCGTGATTTAGGTGCTAGTCAATGGGTTACATTCCGCAAAGTCATTTGGCCACTTGCGCTTGGTGGAGTAAAAGCAGGAATTCAAGCGACATTCATTCCTGCCCTCTCACTGTTTATGATTACGCGGCTTATTGCTGGAAACAAAGTAATCACGCTCGGTACCGCAATTGAACAACAATTCCTAGTAACTCAAAACTGGGGAATGGGTTCAACGATTGCCGTCTTCTTAATTGTCTTTATGGTCATTATTATGGTTCTTACCGGTGACCGTGAGAAAGGAGTGAATCAGCGTGGGAACTACTAGTAAGCTCGCAAAAGTCTATTTAGCACTGGTGTTTGTGATTTTATATGCACCTATTTTCTATTTAATATTCTATTCGTTTAATAGTGCTGGAAACATGTCGAATTTTGAAGGATTTACTTGGGAACACTATGCTGCTGTTTTCCAAGATACGCGTTTACTAAGCATTGTCGTCAATACAATTATTGTCGCTTTGTTATCCGCACTGATATCTACTGCAATTGGGGTAGTTGGCGCAGTTGGAATCGTTTATATCACGAATAAACGCCTTCGCCAGTCGCTTTTATCACTTAATAATGTATTAATTGTTAGCCCAGATGTTATTATTGGTGCTTCTTTCTTGATTCTTTTCACGATGATTGGCGTTCGTTTAGGATTCGCATCGGTTTTAATTTCTCATATTGCATTCAGTGTACCGATTGTCGTAATTATGGTGTTGCCTAAGCTACAAGAAATGAGTTCTACTCTTGTCGATGCTGCACGTGATTTAGGTGCTACTCGTCGTGATGTCTTCACACGGGTCATCATTCCGTACATTCGTCCAGGTATTTTCGCAGGCTTTTTCTTAGCCCTCACCTATTCACTAGACGATTTTGCTGTGACATTCTTTGTTACTGGAAATGGGTTTGCTACACTTTCTGTAGAAATTTATTCTATGGCTCGCGCGGGAATTACTTTAACGATTAATGCATTATCTGGACTATTGTTTATCGTGACGCTCATTCTTGTCCTTGGCTATTACTTTGTTGTGAATCGGGCAAAAACGCCATTCCAAACGGGGGTGCCAAAATGAAATCATTACTCCAAATAACAGGAGTCTTACTAGTAGCCGTAGCTGTCCTGATTTATATCAACAGTCAGTTAACGGATACATCTAGTCGAGCAAGTAGTGGTACCATTACTGTTTTCAACTGGGGAGAATATATCGATCCGGAGCTGGTCACTCAATTTGAAGAAGAAACTGGAATTCGAGTGATTTATGAAACATTTGATTCAAACGAAGCTATGCTTACAAAAATTCAGCAAGGTGGCACACGTTACGACATTGCTGTACCTTCTGAATACATGATTGAAAAAATGAAAGAAGAAGACCTTCTCCTTCCGATTGATCAATCAAAGATTCCGAACCTCGAGAATATTGATCCTTACTTTTTAGATTTACCATTTGATCCTGGAAATCAGTACTCCATTCCATATTTCTGGGGAACAGTTGGGATTGCATTTAACCCGACACTATTAGATGGTCAAACATTTGAGAGTTGGAGTGATTTATGGTCACCAGAACTTGAACAACAAGTCATCTTAGTCGATGGTGCCCGAGAAGTGATGGGCATGGGGCTGAATACACTTGGCTACTCATTGAACTCAACAGACGAACAAGAGCTTCGACAAGCAACCGATCGACTGAAAGAACTCGGACCTAATGTAAAAGCAATCATCGGGGATGAAATCGTTGAAACGATGCGTCGTGGCGAAGCTGCAATTGCTCTTGTCTGGTCTGGTCAAGCAGCAGATATTATGTATGTGAACGAAGATATCGATTACAGCGTTCCACAAGAAGGGTCTAATTTATGGTTTGATAACATGATCATTCCGAAAACAGCTGGAAATGTGGAAGGCGCTCATGCATTCATTAATTTTATGCTAGATGCAGAAATAGCTGCGCAAAATGCAGACTATGTAGGGTATTCTACTCCAAACTTGCCTGCGCTTGATTTGATGGACCCAGAAATAACAGGCGATACACGCTTCTACCCAACAGAGGACATGCGCGAAGAACTTGAGGTTTATCGTAATCTAGGCCCTGTCATGCTTGGAAAATACAATGAGTATTTCTTAGAATTTAAAATGAGTATGAATCGTAACTAATTCTCTGTCCCCTTCCTACACGAAGGGGGCTTTTTTTGAGTCACGAAATTTTCGCAATGCGATGTCCTATGCTATACTTTCGCTATATAGAATCACAGGAAAGCAGGAATATATATGAAGAAAAATCCATTTGTCATTTACCTCTTAATGTTTAATATGTTTATCATAATGGCAGGTATTGGATTGATTGTACCGATTATGCCACGCTATCTCGAAACGTTCGGAGCTGCTGGACAGGCGCTTGGACTGATTATTGCAGCGTTTGCATTTGCTCAATTTGTGTTTTCACCTATCGCTGGAGACCTCTCCGATAAATATGGACGAAAAAAATTAATCGTCATCGGTCTAGCTCTCTTTGGTTTCTCTCAGTTATGGTTTGGAATTGCTACACATGAATGGATGCTTTATGCTGCACGTTTCATTAGTGGGATTGGTGGAGCCTTCCTGATTCCACCTACAATGGCGTTTGTAGCAGATATCACAACATATGAAGAACGAGGAAAAGGTATGGGCTACATTGGTGCAGCGATGAGTTTAGGATTTATGATTGGACCAGGAATCGGTGGCCTATTCTCAGCAATAAGTCTAAACTTCCCGTTCTATGTTTCAGCGGGAACCGCGATTGTTGCCATGATAGTTTCATTATTCGTATTACCTGACATCCGTAATAAAGAAGTAGCGGCGCCAGACAAAAAACGCGAAAATATCGTACAACAAATGAGACGATCTTTTCATACTCCATATTTCGTCATGTTGCTCATCATCTTCGTATTTTCATTTGGTATTGCGAATTTCCAAGCAACGTTTGCTCTTTACATGAATTACAAATTTGACTTCACGCCAGAGCAAATCGCAATTGTTCTGACTGCTGGTGGATTTGTCGGTGTTGTCATTCAAATGTTCTTAATTGATCGTCTATTCAAGCGCTTTGGTGAAATGACAATTATTTTAAGTAGCCTGGCATTTGCTGCTGTAACACTCTATGGCATGTTATTTGTGAATCAATTCTTCAGTATTTTATTGGTCGCTACATTATTCTCAATTGCTGTAACTTTAATTCGACCAGCTGTTAACACGGTCGTTTCGAAACTTGCAGGAGCCGAGCAAGGATTTGCAGCGGGTATGAACAATGCTTATATGAGTCTTGGTAATATGGTAGGTCCAGCGTTAGCGGGAATTTTATTTGATTTTGATTACAATTTACCGTTCACTGTCGGTGCCATCGTCTTGTTAGGTACATTCTTTATGACGTATATTTGGATGAAGAAAAAAGACATCAATCTGCAAGCAACACAAACAGAGCATGGTCCCCTTTAAAAGGTACCATGCTCTTTTTCATTGCTTGCCATCTCAACAAAACTTGCAACTTGAGGAAGTTCGAATGCGGCCTCATAGCCAATCAACCATGTGTCGCGCGTCAATTCAAATGCTGGATCTTCATGATTGAGTGGGATTTTATTGATTTGATCATAATCTGATAAGGTAATAGATGGCAAAATCGCATAGCCCAAACCATTTAGTGCCATTTGTTTACACGTTTCGATTTGGTCGACTACAATTTGTTGTTTAGGTGTCATAGAAAAGTTTTTTTGCCACCATTGCTGAATTTCTTGGTAATAGCTCGAATCACTTTTAAATTGGATAAATGGTTTATTGGATTTTTTTACTTCCTCCAGTGATGTCATGTCCTGGTCGACTAAATAAAGAGTATCTTTGAATAGATGAATCTTTTTCCCTTTCCATTCTGTTTGCCCACGTACAATTCCAATATGTGCTTCACCCTCAACAAGTGAACGAACAATTTCTGAACTCCACCCGGTGTGAAGAGAGATTTTGGCTTCTGGATACGTTTGAACATATTTTTTCAACACCGTTGGGAGCCAGTTTTGGCCCACAATCGACGCACATGCTATTTTTAGCGTTCCGTGCACTTTTGACGACAACAACTGAACTTGTTCCATCGCCAATTCTTTCTTTTGCAATACATCTTGACTAAATGCGACTACAATTTCTCCAGAGGGTGTGAGCATTAACCCTTTTTGAGAACGAATGAAGAGTTGTGTTCCCCACTCTTTTTCGATATTTTGCAAACGAAGTGAAAGTGCTGGCTGTGTTAGAAACAGCTTTTCAGCGGCTCTGCGCATGTTCTGCTCTTTTGAAAGGATAGAAATGATTTCATAATCGGAATACACACACATTCCTCCTTAATTTGACATATAAAAAGACCCTATGCAGGGTCTTTTGGCTATTCTAATGACAAATACAATTGTTTTTTTAATTGTTTCATAACCACACGTCGCGTCATAATACCAAGGAAAGTATCTTCATCGTCAACAACACAAACATACGGATGATTAATCAACAAATCTAGTGCACGTTGAAATGTATCACGTTCATAGATTTTGACAAAATCCCGTGTCATGACATCGTCTACTTTTAATGTCTCTAGCCGCTCGTATTCAATCCGGTCTAGACCTAATATTTCATCTGTAATTTGTTGAACACTTATCATACCATGCATCCGATATCTCATATCAAGTACAGGTATAGATGAATAGCCAGTCTTGGTCAGAACAAGCAAAGCGTGCTCTGTGTTATTGCCGATTTGGACATGTGCTACTTTATCAGATGGAATAATGAAGTCTTTGATCGGCAGCTTAAGAAAATCTCTAGAGCTAACTGATAGCATTTCGATCTACTCCTTTTTTCTGCTCTTTCATCATATCACAGAAAAAAATGGAATACGAAACATTCGTCAAAATGGATGGCTATTTAACCATTGCCCACCGTCTAATGTCACTATCTCCCCATTCATATACTCCGCTTTATCGGATAAAATAAAGTTCGCAAGCTCTGCAATTTCTTCAGGTTTTCCTAAACGACCTAGTGGAACAGATTTTAACGTGCGCTGGGCAGCTTCTTCTGACTCCCACAACTTGTCCGCTCCACCAGTCCGCTCAATGGGCCCAGGTGCAATTCCATTGACGCGTATGCCGTACTTTGTCCCCCATTCAACAGCCAATGTACGCGTGAGTGACATGACTCCCGCTTTGGCTGCCGCGGAGTGAATAACACCTGCACCTGCTCCCCATGCGTATGTAGCTAACATATTTAAGATAGACCCTTTTTTATTGTTTTCAATCCAGTAATTTCCGACAGCATGCGAACAGTAGAAGGTTCCATTCAAAACGATATCAATAACAGCTTTCCACCCATTTGGACTTAATTTCTCAGCAGCTACCCAAAAGTTACCGGCCGCATTATTTACTAGCCCGTCGACACTCCCAAATCGCTCTACTGTGAACGCCACCATAGCTTTTGCATGCTCAGGATC
This sequence comes from Chryseomicrobium aureum, assembly GCF_016909155.1. Taxonomy (GTDB): domain Bacteria; phylum Bacillota; class Bacilli; order Bacillales_A; family Planococcaceae; genus Chryseomicrobium; species Chryseomicrobium aureum. Next base: position 144,900 of record NZ_JAFBFG010000001.1, on the reverse strand, counting down.
CCGCACATCCATCTGGAAACTATCAATTTCTCCAATAGATGAGAATTCGTCTTTCACTCCATTTAAACGTTCTAAATCTCTGCCTGTAATAACTACATTGTGCCCTTCTTGAAGCAGTTTTTGCGCCATATATTTCCCCATACCCGATGAGCCACCAGTAATGATAAACGTTTTCCCCATATCTACCCCTCCAAATTGAATGAATATTCACTCATAATTCTACAGGAGAATGTAAAAGCTTGCCACTATTTTCTGGTATACTGAAAATAGGAGGTGGTTTTCACATGAAGTTATCCAAGGACCAACAAGTACAGATTGCCCAAGCACTCTATATTGTCAACCGACATGCTAAAACAGCCCAAGACAAAAAACCACTTTATCAACTAAAGCAAAACGTAGTGAATAAACTTTTACATCAAAAGTATGCAAAAAAGGAAGGCTTACATTTTTCCGAGAATCCTAAGAATAGCAAACAGCACTCTACAACATTAGTCTCATTTGCTAACTATTTATTTCATATACCATCCAGTGCAGATGATAAATTACTTCCTCATCTCGGTAAATTGGACTTTACTTACCAAAATCCAGATGTGAAGATGAGTCTCTTTCAAGCAAAACAAATACTTATAGAGTATGTAGGTACCCCTTCGACCACTTCAAAACGTAGTCCTTCTGAAAAAAAATTGCCGTTGCCTTTCAAATTAACACCTTCTCCTTCAGAATATCGACGTACTCAAAAAAATCCATTCAAAAAATAAAACAGTTCCTTCTCTTTAGAGTTAATCAAAGAGAAGGGACTGTTTTTTTTACCACTGTGTTTTGTAGTATCGAATAATTGCTTGAGTGCCTTCCTCTTCGAACCCTTGCTCAATCAGCTCGTCATAAATAGACTTAGCGCGCGCAAGTCCAGGCAGATCTATATTCATACGAGAGGCTTCATCTAAAGCGATGCCCATATCTTTGACAAAATGTTTGATGTAAAATCCTGGTGCATAATCTTCAGCTATCATTTTTGGACCTAAGTTTGTTAATGACCAAGAACCTGCTGCTCCTTGCGTAATCGATTCAAGTACTTTAGAAAGGTTAAGGCCTGCCTTCTTTCCGTATGAAAGGGACTCACAAACCGCAATCATAGTAGAAGCAATGGCGATTTGGTTACACATCTTTGTATGTTGTCCTGCGCCGGGCTCCCCATGATACACAATATTCTTGCCAAATAACTCGAAGACTGGCAATAGATCCATCACCGTCTTTTCATCTCCACCAATCATAATGGAGAGCACACCATCACGCGCTCCAATATCTCCGCCTGAAACAGGTGCATCTATTACTGTAAATCCTTTTTCTTCGCCGACTTTTGCCAACTCTTCAGCAAGTTGAGGTGTAGACGTTGTCAGATCTATAAAGGTAGTAGCTTTAGCGGATTCAAATAATCCATTTTTTTCTTTATAAACTTGTTCGACATCTTTCGGATACCCAACCATTGTAAATACAATTTCGGATTGGTTTGCAACTTCTACGGGCGTTGCATACCAGGCCGCGCCTAACTCGATAAGTTCATCTGCTTTTGATTTTGTTCGTGTATAAATATGTAAGGTATGTCCTGCCTTTAGTAAATGCTTGCAAATGCTTGCTCCCATTACACCCGTTCCAATAAACCCTATATTCATCATAAGTCCCCTTTCAACCAACGTATTTCTTTAAGTATACACTACAAAAAAAGAGAACCATTCAATTGCTTGAATGATTCTAAAAAGGGGGAAATGAGAATGTTGCTGTGTTCTTTACTAGTATTTCCACAGAGCGTATGTATTAAACCTATTTTTCAAGATTTTTTTTAAATTCTTTATAGTATTCATTAATGAGTTGATCTAATTCTTCACTTAGTCGAATAGTAGATTCATCAGTTAGACCTTTTTCAGATGCACATTGAATCATGTCCTGTCTGACTTTTTCCATTCGTGTCATTAACCCATTTGTCATTGTGCACCTCCCATCCACTTTTTAACAGTGTACACTATTTGGAAATCAGATTTCAATTAAGTTCTCTGCATTTCACTCCAAATAAATTTCACTTTACCTCCAGGATACGCTGTACCAATAAAATGTTTGAAATCTGGACGCTGAACTAACTGTTCACGTAGTTTTAAAAATTCATCTTTCGATAGGATTACTTCCTTCAATTCTCCTGATTTTAACTGCTCAAAACGTTTCATACTACACCTCTTGACTTATTTTTAGAGTTTTCCCTTTACGTAGCCTTCTGTTTAAGGCAAACTGTGAGTATAGAGAAGGGGGATTTTTAGTTGAAAATTGCTGAAGTTGGAAACATCATAGAATTTAAAGATGGATTACAAGGAATCGTTGAAAAAGTGAATGAAAATTCTGTTATTGTTGACTTAACGTTCATGGAGAACTTTGATGAACTTGAAATGGAAGAAAAAACAGTCATAAACCATAAACGTTACAAAATCATTCACGGCTCCGAAGATCAATAAACCGCCTGACCATTATGGTTTTGCGGTTTTCTTTCTTCCTATACTTATGAAAGGAGAATACAGTTGCAATCACTACAATTTTATAAGGTTTTCATAATTCTTGCCATAGCCTATAGCTTATTTTATTTTACATTTCAAAATGCCTCAACATTTTGGTACTTTTATTCGTTTACCATTCTATTTTTGATGGGTGTTTCACTACTATACGCTAAAATTGAAGATGAAGTACAGACGCTTGAGTATCTTTTGTTAGGTGTTGGGTATGGAACACTTACTTATTTGTTTTTTGTAGCAAGCTATTGGCTACTAGATGTTTCTCCGTTCACATCCGTGAGTGAGATTCATCGATTTTTAGATCGCTATGGACCCACGAACATCTGGCATTTCATCTTACTATTTTTTATTATCGCTCCAGCAGAAGAATTCTTTTGGAGAGGATTCGTCCAACAGTATTTAAAGAAGTACCTTCCTACGTTTTATGCTGTGCTTGCAGCAGCCTTTTTATTTGCCGGAGCACTAGTAGTGGGAGGCTTTATTTATGGTGCTATAGCAGGACTAGTTGTAGGTATACTCTGGGGGTTCCTCTACGAATGGAAGAAAAGTATGCCTTTATTAATTGTAACGCATAGTACAGCCCTCGTTTTATTGTTTCTCATATTACCAATTCAATGAAACATTTAATCAAAAGGCTCGTCTACTAAAGTAAAGGAGTGATGAAAATGAAGGGAATTAAGGTTTTCGCCATTACACTCGCACTTATTCTATTATTAGCTGCATGTGGAACTTCAGAGGAAACATCTTCTACTGAAACAGAACAAGAAACAGAAGAAGCAACATCTGGCTCTGAGGAAACTTCAACGGATTCTGAAGAAGGATCTACTGAAGAAGAGGAAGCAACGGAAGTTGAAGGTACGGAAGAAGTGACAATTGGTGAGCGAGTCAGTAGTGATAATCAACCATTCTCTATCGAAGTAATGGAAGGGTACACATTGACTGCTGAAGAGCCGAATCGTGATGTACTATTCTTTGATGAGAATGATTCCGTGTTTATGCGGATTGAAACATTTGCGAAAGAAGAAGCTGACCGAACAGCACTTGTTGACACACTAAAGCAAACTGTCCAAGCTTCCGATAGTACTGCCACTTTAATGGAGATTTCTACTCCTGCGAAGCTCCCAAATGTCGATATGCCTATTGGATATGAAATAGCGGTAGAAAATGGGAAGGTGACGGGTTATGTGTTTGAGACAGAAGCACATATGGTTCGTGTTATCATTTATGATGTAAGTGATGTTATGAAGACCGGTGATTATCTCGAAATGCTCTCAACACTTCAATCAAACTAAAAGAAAAGCACCCTCCGGTTTAAAACCGGTTGGGTGCATTTTATTCTGAAAGATTTTTTATGGAAAGTCCTAGCTTTCTCAATAATGTTGTTAATGTTTGCTTTTCTTCAGAGGTTAAAACATTTAGCAACTCAACAAGTTGAATCTCGTGTTTAGGGAATAGCTCTTCCATAAAGGCTCTTCCTTGTGGTGAAATTTCAGCGTATGTTACACGACGATCTTCCTCACTCGCAATTCGATTAATGAGTCCTCTACGCTCCAACTTATCCACTACATACGTAATCGATCCACTCGCTAACAATATCTCACTTCCAATTTTTTGTAATGCTTGTCTCCCCTTGTGATACAGCAGCTCCAACACTGCAAATTCTGTTGGATTCAGACCATTATCTTGAAAAAATTGATTTGTAGATTCATGAAGTACTTTGTGAGATCTAGAAAGTACAATAAATAACTTGAGAGCTTCTAAACGCTCATTTTCAGATACCATAATTTGTCCCACCCATCTCCATTTACGCTGAGTACAATTATAGAGGGTAAGGAATAAGATGTCAAAATCAGTTCTTTACTACACTAGGAAAATAGAAATAAAAACTTGCGCCTCCAGCTAAGTTGTTGGCTACTTCGATTCTCCCCTTCATTTCTTCCATTACGCGTGCAGCATGGGCAAGCCCCAAACCTGTACCACTCTTCTTAGTCGTGAAGAATGGATGGAAGTATTGCTGTAAGTTCTCTAAATCTATCCCAGTTCCCTGGGTCATGAATACTTATCTCTGCGTCTGAATGCGCATAGTATTATTTTCCTATATTGTCGACAGGGTCTGCCTGATAGAATAATAAGGATGAAAGGAAGATTCCATGAACATATTATTAACGACATTAAATGCAAAATATATTCATACAAACTTAGCCATTCGACACCTTAAGGCTTATTCTGAAGATGAGTTTTCGATTCAGTTAAAAGAATTTACTATCAAGGACCCTACACTCGCTATTGTAAGTGAGATTCATCAATACAAGCCTGATGTTCTCGGATTTAGTTGCTATATTTGGAATATCGAAGAAACGCTAAAAGTTGTGGCTATGTATAAGTTGATTTCTCCGCAGACTACAATCATATTGGGTGGTCCTGAAGTCTCCTATGACACAAATCATTGGCTAAAAAATCATCCTGAAGTAGATTACATTGTAGTTGGAGAAGGAGAAGAGACATTTAAACAATTTCTCCAGTATCAGTCGGGTACTCGCGAACTTGAAGAAGTTGCAGGCATTGCCTATATGGTGGATGGCAGATTTAAGATGCACGCTCTACCTGCTAAATTAGATCTTCGTACTTCCCCATCTCCTTACCGTGACCCAGCCGATATTGCAGAGTTAGGCAAACGTGTGACTTATATCGAGACTAGCCGTGGATGTCCATTTTCATGTCAATTCTGCCTATCATCCATTGAAGTAGGCGTTCGTTACTTTGCACGTGAGCATGTCAAAGAGGATATCCGCTACTTGATGAAAAATGGCGCTAAAGTAATTAAATTTGTCGACCGGACTTTTAACATCTCTCGAAGCTATGCTATGGAGATGTTCGAGTTCCTCATTACAGAACATCAACCAGGTGTAGTGTTCCAGTTTGAGATTACAGCAGACATTATGCGTCCCGAAGTAATTCAATATTTGAATGATCATGCACCTAAGGGTTTATTCCGTTTTGAAATCGGCGTGCAATCAACAAATGATCACACGAATGATTTGGTGAAACGTCGTCAAAATTTCGAAAAGTTAACGCGTACTGTAACGATGGTTCGAGATGGTGGCAAAATTGATCAACACCTTGATTTAATCGCTGGTCTGCCGGAAGAAGACTACAATTCTTTCCGTAAAACGTTTAATGATGTGTTTGCACTTCGTCCAGAAGAATTACAATTAGGGTTTCTGAAATTATTGCGAGGAACCGGATTACGAATTGATGCTGAAAAATATGGCTATCAGTATGTAGATCAGGCGCCTTACGAAATTGTAGGGAATTCTGTATTATCCTTTGATGAAATTATAAAAATTAAACAAGTAGAAGATATTTTAGAAAAGTATTGGAATAGTCAAAAGTTCCAGCGAACAATCGAGTATCTTGTAACGCATAGTTTTGAATCTCCATTTGATTTCTTCCAAAAATTTGGCGGATATTGGGAAGGTCATAATTGGTCTAGAATTGGTCATCAGTTCGATGACTTGTTTACTCGGTTGCAAAGCTTTCTACTATCAGAAAATCTATGGGACGATGCGATTTTGTCTGAAATGAAATTCGACTATCTCGCCCATCAAAAGTTTATTCCTCGCAGTGTTTGGTGGAACGAGACAATCAATCAGCAACAACGTTCAGAATTGTTACATGAGGTTTTACGAAGTCGGGAAAACTATGATTACCTCCTCACCAATCAGATATTCGAGCGTGAACTTTTCAAAAAAGCGTTTGTTACAGAAATGATGACAAATGATGGGATAGCTCCAATTCTATACTTTTTTGATACACCACATGTACATTTTGAAGCCCGAACAGAAAAAAAACCAGTTTCCTAAAAAGGAATCTGGTTTTTTATTAGCCAATAATTACGCGCTCTTTTGGATAATGGAATTTGGTTGAATTCGATTTACCTCCTAGAGTGAAAAGGAACGAGATAATGCCGACTCGCCCTATAAACATTAGCAACATGATTGTCACTTTTCCTACGGTCGATAACTCATCGGTAACCCCGAGTGACATTCCACACGTTCCAAACGCACTTGTAATTTCAAAGATCAGCGCGGGTATTGGAATAGTTGGTTCTGTAATTGTTAAAAGAATTGTAGCAAAAATCACCATCATTGCCGCAAGCAATATCACTGCATAGGATCGGAAAACATCAATTAAATGAATTTCTCGACCAAAGATTTGAATTTGGTTCTTCCCTCGTGAAAAGTTAATTAAAAAAAGTAAGGCAATCGCAAATGTTGTTGTTCGTATTCCTCCACCCACAGAGCTAGGAGAAGCTCCGATAAACATTAAGAAAGACATAAAAAAGTTTGTTCCTTGATTGAATAATTCCACATTCATCGTTGTGAGTCCACCTGAACGCGCAGAAACAGAATGAAAGAGTGCACCAAAAACTGCATCATGCCAACTTAAATAGCGGAATGTATTAAAATATTCGATGATAAAAATTCCGATGGCTCCGATTATCAACAATGCACCATATGTAACTGTAGTGATTTTAGTAAAAAGAGAAAAGCGGAACGTCTTATTTTTATTTGATAAAAACTCTTTTACTTCGATTAAAACAGGGAAACCAATGGCGCCTAAAATAATCAAGAGCATATGGATAGTTTGCACAAAGTAATCACTGCGAAAGGCTTGAAGTGAATCTCCATTTATATCAAATCCACCGTTTGTAGTTGCTGAAATAGTAGAAAACACACCATTTAATATGGCAAAACGTGTATCGTCATAAAATTGCATAAAATAAAGCGATAGAATAATAGCTCCAACCAATTGAATGAGAAGAAGAATTTTCACAATTTCTCGAATCAACTTGACGACTCCAGCTAATGTTGGTTGGTTATGGTCAATCATAATTAACTGTCGTTCACGTAATCCGATTTTTTTTCCTGCAAGCAACCAGATAAACGTACCGATTGACATAATACCAATACCACCAAGCTGAAGAATCATCATAATAATGACGTAACCAAATGAAGTGAAAGTATCTGCAATATTTACTGGTGAAAGGCCTGTCACGCTGACTGCGCTAACTGCTACAAATACTTTGTCAATAAACGATAAACTTGCGTCTACTTCTTTTACTCCCGGTAAAGAGAGCAGTCCTACAGAAATCGCAATCGCTATAAAGTAATAGGAAACAATGATTTGTGCAGGAGTAAAACTTTTAGTAGATGGAATAGGTACTTGTTTCATGCTTATGTCTCCTTTCTCCTAGTATAGAAAACTGATGAAAAAAAAGATAGGAATTCTCCTATTTTTTTCTTTTACGCTTCTACTTTTCGGTTTTGTCGAACACCAAGCAAATAACCACCAACTGCAATCACTACTAGTACAGACCAGAAGATAAGTTTCCATTCTGTCGAGTGTGGGAAGTGCTCATCAAGAATTTGAATATCCGGATGTGACAGTGTAAGAACCAATAGTTTCACTCCTACCCAGCCGACAATCAAGAAAGCAGCAGTTTCAAGGGAAGGAAACTTTGCAAGTAGCTGAACAAACTTATGTGCAGCAAAACGCATAATAATTAATCCGACTATCCCACCGAAGAACATAACAGCAAATTGGCCACCGTTGATCCCACCAATTACACTATTGCCGACTTCAGGAAGTGTAACAGCAATCGCTACAGCTGCCAGCATCGAATCGATTGCAAAAGCGATATCGGCCAGTTCTACTTTTAATACAGTCATCCAGAATCCTGAGCCTTTTGTTTCAAGTTTATGCGTGTCCGCTAATTCTTCCTTGTGCCTTCTTTGATCCCATATATGTTTTATGGAAATGAAAAGTAAATAAGCTGCTCCAAGTGCTTGCACCTGCCAGATATTCACTAAGAATGTGATTAGGAATAATGCAGCGAATCGGAAGATAAAAGCTCCCATTAATCCATAAAACAAAGCTTTCTTTTGTTGCTCTCGTGGTAAATGCTTTACCATTACGGCCATCACGACTGCGTTATCAGCAGCTAAAAGACCTTCTAACAAGATTAGTACAAGAAGTACCCATCCATATTCTAATAGTATTTCCATCTCGCTCAGTCCTTATTTTTTGAAACAAAAAAGACCTATGCCTAATAAAAGGCAAAGGTCTTGCTAAGCAGATGTAATCTACCATTCATAACCAATGGCACAAGCCACGAGATGACGACTATGAATTAGGGTCTCCCCTAAAGCTACTCCCCTTTGACAAAGAGTCAAGGTCTATTTTGTTATGGGAATAGTATAGCATATCCACTTTTTTTGTAAACAAAAATTATACAGGATGGTTAGACTTTCTTCTCGTCTCGGTATCTAAGAAACTATAGATGATTGGGACGATATAAAGTGTAAAGAATGTGCTCGATGCGAGACCTCCGATTACAGCTATTGCCATCGGTTGGTTAATCTCCGTTCCTTCGCCAATACCCAGAGCTAATGGTACAAGACCGAGAATTGTTGTTAATGCGGTCATCAATATTGGACGAATACGATCTTTAGAACTTGAGACAATTGCTTCATAAGAAGGAATGCCTTGCGCTTTTCTTGAGTTAATCGTGTCTACTAATACAATTCCATTATTTACAACTATTCCGACGAGTATTAACACACCAATTACTGCCGGAATGCTAAGTGGTGTTGATGTAACAAATAATCCTATCCCAATACCTATAATGATTAATGGAACAGTAAATAATATGACAAATGGATACTTAAACGATTCGAATTGAGCTGCCATAACCAAGTACACTAAAACAACTGCCAAAATAATCGCCATTATCATGTCTGCCGCTGCATCTTCCAACAACTCACGATCTCCACCAAACGTGACTTCGACAGACTCAGGTAGTTCTGCGTCTGCAATAATTTGATCTACACGTGCAGACATATCGCCTAATGTTTGACTAGATGCATACGTTAAATTGACAGTTACAGCGCGTTGTTGATCGACTTGACGAATTGAAACAGGTGAAGACACAGTTGAAATATCTGCTAGTTCATCAAGTGCTACGAATCCACCAGATGGCGCACGCAAATTAAAGTTTGCAAGTTCTCCTGCTGACTCGTACGTATTGTCTGGATACTGAGCAAAGACACTAAACACATCATCTTGCTCGGTGACAATTTGCGTGGCAAATACACCACGAGTTGCATCTGTAACGGTCTGTGCAACTTGCGCAGGTACAAATCCATAATCGAGAGCTTGGTCTCGATCAATTGAAATTACTACTTCATCTACAGTTTCAGATAAATCACTTGAAACTTCCGTCACAAATTCATCCTCTCGGATGTCAGACTCTACTTGTGCTACGGCTGCTTCTAAAGCTTGATTATCCGACGAAGTCATTGTAAACGTTAATGAGTTCGGTGTTGATCCTGCTGCTGTCTGAAGTGCAAATTCTACTTCAGCACGCTCTCCTATTTGTTCCTCTACAACCGGTTGCACTTCATCAACAAAAGCAAAGACAGAGCGATCTCTCTGATCAAGTTCTGTTAATTTCACATAAATCTCGGCTTCATTTTGTGAGCCTGATCCTTGAGATTGACCTTGTTGCGTGCTGCCGATTAAAGAAGTATAGACTTCTACATCCTCTTGCTGTTTAAATAATTCTTCTATCTCAGTGACAACCTCTTCCGTAGCATCCACAGAAGCTCCGTTCGGAAGTTCTACTTGGACGGTCACAAATCCTTCATCTGTAGCAGGTAAGAACTCTGTTCCTACACGGAATAAGCCAAATACAGAGAGAGCAATTAGAATTGTCGTAACTCCTACTAACACAAAACGATTTCGTAGTGCCCATTTAATTGATTTTTCATAATTATTGTATGTGCGCGAGCGTCTTCTTTTTGCTTCTATATTACCTTTAGGTTTTTTCAATAGAAGACTTGCCGCCATTGGAATAATAGTTAATGCGACTACTAAAGATGCAAATAAACTAAAGGATATCGTTAAAGCAAACTCTGTAAACAACTGGCCAATTAGTCCAGACAAGAAAATCACTGGTACGAATACTGCAATAGTTGTTAAAGTAGACGCTGTAATCGCTCCAGCCATCTCCTTTGTACCTTCAAGTGCTGCTTCTTTTCTATCTTTTCCTAGACCCATATGGCGTTCGATATTTTCAATAACGACAATAGAGTTATCCACAAGCATTCCAATTCCTAGTGCGAGTGCTCCGAGTGTCATGATATTCAAAGAGAAGCCGGTAAAGTACATCAATACAAACGTTACGACGACAGAGTACGGAATAGCAGCACCTACTATGATAGGACTCCGTATACCTCTTAAGAAGGCAAACAATACTAACATCGCAAAGACTGCACCAAATAGGAGAGACTGACCGATATTATTAATCGCTAATTTTACATAATCTCCTTGATCAAAAAGTATATTGGCTTGAACATTTTCATACTCTGGTTGACTCAATAGATCATCTAAATTTTCTTGGAAGTTCGTTGAAACACTCGCTGTATTCGCACTGGATTCTTGGAAGACCGATACTAAAATCGCTGGCTCGTCATTCGCTCGAGTGATTGTTGATTGATTTCGCTCACCAATTCGGACGTCCGCTACATCATCGACTGTAATTGATTCACCATCTAGTGGATTCACAGTAATCGCTAGAGCAGCCACATCTTCAGCAGAAGTCACACTTGAAACAACGCGTGTCGTTAAACTTTGGTTATCTTCTGTTTGAATGGGTTCCCCTGGTAACGAGACATTGGATACTTGAATCGCTTGTACAACGTCTTGCAAAGTCAGCCCTTGTTCTTCTAATAGAGCAGGATCTGTATCAATTAAGATATCTTCCACTACAGTCCCTGAAATACTTACACTTGCAACTCCTTCCGTTCGTAAAAGTTGCTGTTCGATTTCATCTGCAAGGTCTGCAATATTTTCTTCTCCTGTCGAATTGATGGCAAGTTGAATGACAGGAAATTGTGCTGGATCAAACTTTAAAAAACGTGGTTGCTGTGCACCTTCAGGTAAAGGGACTAAATCAATCCGTTGTAATATATCGAGTTGCACATCGTCAATATTTGTAGACCAGTCAAACTGAAGCAGGATAAAGTTTGCACCTTCTTGTGAGGTGCTACTTACCGTTTCAATACCTGGAAGCGTACTGAATTGGGATTCAAGCGGTCTTGTTAATTTTTCATTCACCTCAATAGGTGAAGCACCTGAATAATTTGTAACGACTACACCGATTGGTGGATTAAGGTTTGGGATTAACGTGACGGGTATGCGTGTTAAAGACACACCTCCCAGTATGAGAATGACCAGCATCGTTACCAATGTAAAGACTGGTCTTCGAATTGAAAATTTACTAAGGTTCATAAAACGGACTCCTTCCAAGTGCATTACTTTAATCATAGATTTATTACGGGAAGATTACAAATTGGAGTACTTGAAAGAGAAAAAAAAACGAACAACTTCGTCAAAAGTTGTTCGCATTTCTTATAATAAGTTGTATAACTTTAAATGTTCGTATTTATCTTGGAACCAGCGCATAGCAAAATCATTTTCAAACAAGAATACGTAACGGTCAAAACGATCGCGCACTAACATACTCCGCGGACCTGTCATTGACTCTTTTACTTCTTCTTCATTTTCAATCCACCGGGCTACTTTTGAACCAATTGGTTCCATCCGCACTTCAACATTGTATTCATTCTTCATGCGATGCTCAAATACCTCGAACTGTAGTTGGCCTACCGCTCCAAGAATTACATCTTCCGTATGCAACGTTTTGTAGTACTGGATAGCCCCTTCTTGTACTAACTGAAGAATCCCTTTATGGAAGTGTTTAGATTTCATTACGTTTTTAGCTGTGACTTTCATAAAGAGCTCAGGTGTGAACTGTGGAAGCTTCTCAAATTCAAAAGCTTTCTTCCCACCGACTACGGTGTCCCCAATCTGGTAGTTCCCCACATCATACAAACCGATGATGTCTCCAGCAACTGCTGAATCCACCGTTTCACGGTCATCTGCCAAAAACTGAGTAGACGATGAAACTTTAAAAGATTTTCCAGTTCGAGCTAATGTCACGTTCATGCCACGCGTGAATTCTCCAGATACGATTCGTACGAACGCAATTCGGTCACGGTGTGCAGGATTCATATTGGCTTGAATTTTAAACACAAAACCAGCAAAATCAGTTGAGTCTGGCTCAACAACTTCTCCATCATTTGTTAAACGCGCTTGTGGTTTTGGTGCAAAATCTAGATAGGTCTCTAAAAATGTCTGAACACCAAAGTTTGTTAAAGCACTTCCGAAGAATACCGGTGTAAGTTCTCCTCTTCTAACGCGCTCTTCATCGAAGTCATTTCCGGCCTCAGCTAAAAGCTGAATATCTTCCATTGCTTGCTTATAATAAGAAGTTTCTTTCATTGGATGAGCATTTACGAGCTCTCCCTCTTGATCTACTTCTAAAAAGCGGTCTTGTTCATCCGTTCTGAACTGTTCAATTCGATTGTTGTAGCGGTCGTAAATTCCTAAGAATTCTTTCCCCATCCCGATTGGCCAATTCATTGCATATGAATCAATTTCTAGGACTTCTTCGATTTCCTCCATTAACTCTAATGGTTCTTTTCCCTGTCGATCGAGCTTATTGATAAATGTAAAGATTGGAATTCCACGCATACGACACACTTTAAATAGTTTTAGTGTCTGTGCCTCGATTCCTTTTGCGGCGTCGACAATCATCACTGCGCTATCGACAGCCATCAACGTGCGGTACGTATCTTCCGAGAAATCTTGGTGACCCGGTGTATCCAGTATGTTAATTCGGTTCGAGCGGTAATCGAACTGCATCACGGATGAAGTAACAGAAATCCCACGTTGCTTTTCAATTTCCATCCAGTCGGATGTCGCAAACTTTCCAGTCTTCTTTCCTTTGACTGTACCCGCGTCACGAATCGCTCCACCAAAATAAAGTAGTTTTTCAGTCATCGTCGTTTTTCCAGCATCCGGGTGAGAGATGATGGCAAATGTCCGTCTTCTTTGTATTTCTTCTTTTGTATTCATTGTATATTCTCCTTCATTTTTGCCTATCTAATCATACGTATTTTTGCCGTATATAGCAAGTTACACTAATGGTGAGAGACAATACTTTTCTAGGAGTTGATACGTTGCTGTGATAGATTTTTCATGAGTTCGTTCATACGCATGTGAAGATTCAATACCTGCACCACACAATGCATGCTTCACGTCCACACCTGCAGACACAGCAGCAGAGGCATCAGAAGCATAATAAGGATAGATATCTACTTTATAAGGTATGTCGTTTTCTTTTGCCAAATTAATGAGGTGAGAAGTGAATTCGTAATGATAGGGACCAGAGCCGTCTTTTGCACAGATCGAGACCGTATACTCATCTGAAGATTGACCATCTCCAAGTGCCCCCATGTCTACAGCAAGATATTCCTGTACTTTAGCAGGGATTGACGAGTTACCGCCGTAGCCGATTTCCTCATTTGTAGATATATAAAAATAGGTATCGACCGGTAGCTTTTTGCCTTGTAACGTTTCAGCTAATGTGAGGAGTAATGCAACACTCACTTTATCGTCTAGATGACGTGATTTAATGAATCCAGAGGCTGTCTTCGTGAAGCGTGGTGCAAAACTGACGAAATCGCCTACAGCTATTCCAAGATTTTCAGTATCTTGACGAGAAGTCACGACTTCATCCAGACGCACTTCTATAGTGTCATCCGAACGTTCGGTTTGACCCGATTTTGTATAAACATGAACGGATGATTGATGCATTAAAATCGTTCCAGAATATTCTTTACCGTCCCGAGTATGAATGGTACATGTTTCGTTTTCAACAGAGTTCCATATAAAGCCACCCACCTTAGTGAGTTTCAAACGTCCATCAGACTTCACTTCTTTCACCATCGCCCCTAAAGTATCTACATGAGCCGTAAGTAGACGCGCCTGTGTTGTATTTTCTCCAGGAAGTTTGATTAATAAGGATCCTTTATTTGTATGTTCAATTTCATAGTCTAATTCCTTCAAATAGGTAGTAACCCATCCCATGATTTTATTTGTATAACCCGTTGGACTTGGAATTGTAACTAATTCTTCAAGTAATACATATACTTTTTTCATGACGTACCCTCCATTCGTTGCTTCTCCAATCATACCAGAACGTATAGTCAACCGATATAATTCCTGCTACACTTCTTGTAGCATCATTCTACTACTCTGAAAGGAGGCTACTATGGATAAACAGCGTCAACTACAGCTTCGCATTCGCTATTTTGCGAGTCTAATTTGTATATTTGTTATCATTCATACGATATTTGCACTTTTTCATTCTCAAATACATTCCATTTATTTTTATATTTATTCTATTATTTACGTTTGTTTTTTAGTCGCACTGATTCGATTAAAGAAATTACCCAACTGGGCCCCGTATTTGTTTATTTTGACACTGAATTGTTACATCATGCTCGAGTATACAACTGAAATGACATATTCTTATGTGATTTTTCTAGCGTATCCGATATTCATCGCGACATTTTTTCAAGTCTTCCCTGTCATTTTCCTTGTTATCGCGGTTACATATGTAGAACTATTTTTTATCTTTACTCAGCTTTCAAGCAATTTCTCCAATCAACTGTCACGGCATGATGTTGAACTGGTATTGTTCTTTTTCTTCATGTTGTTGAGTACAACGATCCTCTATATGTGGGTCGAGAGAAAGATTCTTCAGTCTATCAATTCTCAAAACAGTTTGATGAAAAATCAGCTATTGAGTCAAGATGGCTATTTACGATTATTTTTTGATACTGCAAAAGACGGCATTGCCGTGTTCGACCTTTCAAACCGTTTAATCGACTTGAACCCTGCTTTCGAAGAATTGTATGGCTACTCAAGAGAAGAACTTCTCGGTCGCGAAATCTTTTTTGTGTCACAAGAATCTGAGGCTGCCGCTAGAGAACGGACTGAAAAGATTCGTCAAGGAAATGTCTTTCATTTTGAAACAACAGATATGAGAAAAGATGGCAAAATGATTGACGTCCTGCTCACACTGTCTCCAATTCATGATAAACGCGGCAAAATCATTGCAATGTCTGTAATTTCCAGAGACATTAGTTTTAAAAAAGAGACTGAAAAATTGAAATTGCAAACAGAAAAACTGCAATTAGCTGGTGAAATTGCGGCGGGTGTTGCCCATGAAATTCGGAACCCGATGACAGTTATATCTGGCTTCATTCAAATGATGAATTCAGATAAAAACTCACCCAGTTACCGCTATACGAAATTGATTGAAAGTGAAATCAAGCGGATCGAATACATCGTGAGTGAATTTTTACAACTCTCTAAACCCTCTCCTTCGTTAAATGAACGATTCTTTTTAAGATCTGTATTAAACGATGTAGTAAGTTTATTTGGACCAAACTTAGATTCTTCATCAATCAAACTCCACCATAAGTGGAACGCGCATCACATGTGGTTACGGGGAGATGAATCCCATGTTAAACAAGTATTTATAAATATTATTAAAAATGCTATTGAATCTATTGAAAGTTCTGGTGAGATTCATATTTATAGCTATTCAAAGAATCATGAAGATTATATCGTCGTGATTCGAGATACGGGCACAGGAATGACGGAGGAAGTTTTAGAAAATCTCTACAATCCGTTTTATACGACTAAGGCGGAAGGAACGGGCCTTGGCATGTTAATCAGTGAAAAGATCATGGCAGATGTAAACGGGAAAATTGAAGTGGATTCTGTATTAGGAAAAGGAACGACCTTCTTCCTACACTTCAAAAAAGTATCCCCTCCTGAAAATGAAGAAAGCTAGTCCGAATGAATTTCGGACTAGCTTTTTGTTATTTCAAAACTGAGCGCACTAATTTAACTTTCGATCTGTATGGTGGATACAACAAATTCATAGGAAGTTTCGTGCTCTTTTTGAAAATAGACTTTTGATGTGTAAATTGATCAAAGCTTGCTTTTCCGTGATACGCACCCATTCCAGATGTGCCTACTCCTCCAAATGGAAGACTGACGCTCCCTACATGGGAAATCGTATCGTTGATACAGCCTCCACCAAACGGGAATGCTTCGACAAAATAATCTTGAGCCCGCTCATGCTCACTAAAGAAGTAAGCAGCAAGAGGTTTAGGTAGTTTGCGAATGTCGTAGATGGCTCTGCTTAAATCTGAATACGTCAAAATTGGCAGTAATGGACCAAACAACTCATCTTCCATCAACGCGTGTTCAAAACTGTCCACTTCAAACAATGAAGGCTCGATATAAAGATCTTCTCGATCTGTAGCTCCTCCATGAATCAAATCTTCACGAGATTTTTCTAGTAATGCTTCTAAACGATCAAACTGTTTTGTATTGACGATCCGACTGAAGTCTTGACTAGTTTGTACATTGTCTCCATAGAAAGTGGCAATCGTCTCTTTCACTTTTTGAATGAACGCCTCTTTCACATTCTCATGAATGACCAGATAATCCGGTGCCACACAGGTCTGACCTGAATTCATGAACTTACCCCACACTATGCGCTTAGCTGCAACATCAAGATTAGCAGTATGGTCTACAATTGCAGGTGATTTTCCACCTAGCTCAAGAACTACAGGCGTCAATCTCTCAGCTGCTGCTTTCATAACCACTTTTCCTACTTGCACACTTCCCGTGAAAAAGATTAAATCAAAGGGAGCATGAATCAAAACGGAAGTTTCCTCTTTTTCACCTTCAACTACACGAATATAATCCGGTGAAAACGTGTCTTCTATTAATAGTTTAACCACTTCTGCAACATGAGGAGTGGCTTCGGAAGGCTTCACAATCGCAGTGTTCCCCCCAACAATAGCACCAATCAAAGGCTCCATGACAAGTTGGAACGGATAGTTAAACGGGGCGATGATTAAGCAACTTCCATATGGTTCACGTACGGTATAACTTTTCGCAGGCTGTAACACTGTTGGTGTTTTAACCGCTTGAGGCTTTACCCATTCTGCTAAGTTTTTCTTCATATACGAAATAGATTCATATATAATACCGATTTCTGTTATGTATGCCTCAAACTCTCCCTTTCGTAAATCTTTATAGAGCGCTTCTACTATGGAAGATTCAAATTTCTTAATAGCACTTTTTAATAAATCAAGCTGTTCTAATCGAAATTCTACTGGTTTCGTCTCACCTTTGTATACTTTGAATTGCTGTTCTTTGATCCACTGGCTCACTTGTTGTTCTGTGAAATTCATCGTATTCCTCCCGTCTTGGTCTTATTTTTAGTATACGAGTAATTTTCATTGCATACAATGAATCAACATTCACTCCTAAGTCTTTGGACTTATTTTTAAGCATTCAGCGTTTAATTTGTAACTTTTAGGGGTAATTTTCAGACAACTACATATACCAATAACAAGATATAAAATAGATGTATGAATAGGAGGAAATACGATGAACGAAACGAGAAACTGGTGGGAAGAAGTATTTACAGGTCCTATTTCACTTGGACTAAATAAAGATCGCATGTTAGAACTTGAAGAAGAGCAATTTATCTACTTTTCGCAACTAGACGAATCAGATGATTTACAAAGACACTCCTAAGGGTGTCTTTTTGTTTTAATCGTATGGTATTCTTGAGCAGGTGATAACTATGAAACTAATTTGGAAATATGGCTTTTTGCTCTTAGTGACCCTATTTGTTAGTGGGTGCACATTTTTTGATGAGCCAGTCGAACAATCCTCAGCGGAACTGGTAGAGGTCGTCGATGGAGATACGATTCGCATTATATGGAATGGTAAAGAAGAAACGGTACGTTATTTGTTAGTGGATACCCCTGAAACCAATCATCCTCGATTGGGAAAACAGCCTTTTGGTGAAGAAGCAAAGTTGCTCAATGCGGAACTCTTAGAGGGAAAAGAGCTGACTATAGAGCTAGATATTGGGAATCAATACGATGATTATGGGCGGCTGCTCGCCTATGTGTATGCAGATGGCGAGCGCGTACAAGATGCCTTAATTGCTGCCGGACTAGCACGTGTAGCCTATGTCTACCCGCCAAGCACTCGACACTTAGATGCACTTGAAGCAGAGCAACAAGAAGCTAGAGAACAAGGCATTGGTATTTGGGAGTACGATTATTATGTAACGGATCGTGGTTTTGATGCAGCAAGTTATGACCAGCAAGGTTCAGAATGCATGATTAAAGGAAACATTAATCGTCAAGGTGAAAAAATCTATCATGTGCCTGATGGACGATTTTATTCACAGACGAATCCTGAAGAATGGTTTTGTTCTGAGCAAGAAGCCCGAGATGCTGGTTTCCGAAAATCTCAACAATAAACTAGCGGATTACATCCAAAAAAGGAGTTTCTCGAATTTTGAGAAACTCCTTTTATCTAGGTTTACTATAGAGTTGCGCTCTCCATATCTAAAAGTAAAGTTGAGAGGAATGAAGGGGTTGACTCCAGTGGGATTCCAGTCTGTCGTGAGATCCCGCAGGAGCCCGCGACGAGGAAGCTCTCGCAGCGCCCACGGAAAGCAGCCCCGTAGTGGAGCTCAACGTCTCACTTTACACTATTTCTGAACAGTCGGCTCCACATCTTAAAGTAAAGTTGAGTGGAATGGAGGGGTTGACTCCAGTGGGATTCCAGTCTGTCGTGAGATCCCGCAGGAGCCCGCGACGAGGAAGCTCTCGCAGCGCCCACGGAAAGCAGCCCCGTAGTGGAGCTCAACGTCTCACTTTGCACTATTTCTGAACAGTCGGCTCCACATCTAAATCTAAGTTGTAGCCCCATCAATTTTTGATTCTGGCGCTGTCTCTTCTGGTGTGATATCACGGAACGTCTCATTTTGTTCCTCAAGATCACGCGTTCTATGTGCAATTCGAGAAGCCGCGCTTGCTGCTACACCTGCTGCTAAATCGTCTAAAAATGTGTGAACTTGCTCCCCTGCTTTTGTATCAAGCTGAGAGATGATTCCAATTTTATTTTTATCCAAATGGCCGAAAGTCGTTACAGCGATACTTCCGTATGTGAAGACAGAACCTAGAGCAATCGTTTCATCTACTCCAAACAACCCTTCATCGCTTTCGACGATTGATTGTAGCGGTTCAGACAACATTTTCTTTTCCGCTAGTTCGTCCAATTCAATCCCTACTAAAATGGCATGTTGCATTTCACGCTTTTTTAAAACCGATTTGACCGATTCTTCGCAGTGTTCCATAGTAAATCCATCATTATATGGGAGTTGCATTTCATAGACGATTTTCGCAATATCCTCAATTGTCACGCCTCGACGATTTAATGCATCTTTCGTTGCTTGGTAGACCGTGTCGGAATGGACACGTGTGCGTTGTGAATTTGAATCCATAATTCTAACCTCCTAATTGTTCATCCATTATACTATTTTGTGAGGATTTGATACAATTTGAATACAACGTACGAATGGAGTGAGACGATGGAAAGAGGAAAAATCGAAGAAAGATCACTATATAGCGAAGCACTCCAACAAGAAGTGTCGCTACTAGTCTATCTTCCAGCTACTTATTCACCTTTATATAAATATTCACTATTGATAGCTTCAGACGGGAAAGATTACTTTCAGCTAGGCCGTATTTCTCGTGTAGTCGATGAATTATTGCATGAAGAAGAAATTGAAAACTTGATTGTTGTAGGCGTTCCTTATGAAAACGTAAAAGATCGACGGTCGAAATACCATCCAAATGGTGATCAAAACAAAGCTTACATGAGATTTCTGGCACAGGAGCTTGTACCTTATTTGGATGAACAGTTTCCAACCTATCAAATTGGCATGGGTAGAGGATTAATTGGTGATTCATTAGCAGCAACGGTCTCCTTAATGACGGCATGTTCATATCCCCATACATTCGGAAAAGTAATTCTGCACTCTCCTTATGTAAACGATGCTGTTTTAGAAACTGTGAAAAATACTTCGGCGACTCATTTCAGCATTGATCATGTAATCGGTCTTGATGAAACAGCTGTTGCTACAGGTGATGGTGTCGAAAAGAACTTTTTAGAAGACAACCGCGAATTATCAACACTATTTGAAGACAAAGGATTCACCTATCGTTATGAAGAACAATCTGGTGGACATACATGGAAGACATGGCAAAAAGATATGAATCGGGCAATCTTGATGAATTATACGAAATAGACAAATTATTTGGTATACTAATAAAAGAACCATAAGATATGGAGGGATCGACTATGAAATTCGGTATCGTTGCATTTCCATCAAAAGCAGTTCAAGATTTTGCGAATTCATATCGAAAGCGATATGACCCACATTATGCGTTGATCACACCGCATATGACTTTAAAAGGCGTATTTGAAGCAGATGATCAAGAAATTAAAACAATTGCAGCTAAAGTGGCTAAGGTGGCTGCTTCTCAAAAACCATTTAAATTAAATACTACGGGTATCAGCTCTTTCGCTCCTGTAACCAACGCCATCTATTTCAAAGTGGAACCAACGGAAGAATTAGTATCGTTGCATAAGAAATTAACGGAAGTGGACTACCAAGATTCTGAGCAATATGCTTTTGTGCCTCATATTACAATTGCTCAAAAAATGACGTCTAGTGAACATGACGATATCTATCCACAACTTAAAATGATTGGTGCAAAGTTTGAAGAAGTCATTGATCGAATTCATTTGTTGTATCAATTGGATGATGGTTCTTGGACGGTTCACGAAACTTTCCGCTTAAGTGGAGAATAATTCATGATTGTTGCTCACAAAGTTCAGTCAAAAAAACACTATGAAGATGCACTTTCTGTGCGTAGAACAGTTTTTATCGAAGAGCAAGCTGTTCCGCCGGATTTAGAAGTAGATGAGTTCGAAGACAGTGCTGTTCATTTTGTGGCTTATGATGAATTGCGCCCTATAGGTGCAGGTAGATTTCGTTTATTACCAGATGCTATCGCGAAAGTTGAACGCATATGCGTATTGCCAGACTATCGCGGGAAACATATCGGGAATTCGCTAATGGATGAAATTGAAAAAGAAGCGAAATTGCAAGGGTGCCGTCAGTTAAAGTTGAACTCTCAGACTTCTGCGATTCCTTTCTATGAAAAACGCCACTATACCATTTCATCTCCAGAATTTATGGATGCCGGTATTCCCCACAAAACGATGATAAAAGAAATCGATTAAAAAAAGTAGGTACTCCTCGGTTATTTCGAGTGAGCGCCTACTTTTTTGTGTGCTAAATTTGAAAATAGTTTCCATAATATAACTTCGGTAGAACAAATATGGATTTGGGTAGAATAAATCTCAGTTTCGGTAGAAGAAAGTATGTTTTCGGTAGAAGAACGACCGCTCAGTTCGCAAACAAAAAACCGGCATACACCCAAATTGGTGTATGCCGGCGTTCTCCACATCTAAAAAGAAATCGAGTTGCGCCTCCTAGAAATCCCGCAAGAAGCCATCGCAACCCATGAAGCAGAGAGCGCTTCACGGGCCACGCTGTCATCTTGCACTATTTCTGAACAGTCGGCTCCACATCTTAAAGTAAAGTTGAGTGGAATGGAGGGGTTGACTCCAGTGGGATCAAAGTCTGCCGTGAGATCCCGCAGGAGCCTTTTTTTATAGTCCTGGAATAAATGTCGTTGCTAGACCCAAATATATTAAAATACTAATAATATCATTGATTGTTGTAATGAATGGACCAGAGGCAACGGCTGGGTCAATCTTCATGCGGTGAATCAACAGCGGAATAAAAGAGCCTGCGATTGTAGCAACTAAGATTGAAGATGAGATTGCTGCTCCTACAAGTAGCCCAATCAAAATATCCCCTTTCCAGAAATACACTAACAACACGACAACAATTCCACTGATTACACCCGTAATCAAGCCAGTCCCCGCTTCCCGGAATAACAACTTTAATTTTGATTGTTCTTCAATATCACCTGTCGCAATACCTCGAACCGCAACGGCCAGAGCTTGTGTCCCACTATTACCAGCCATTCCAGCAATTAATGGAATAAAAACAGCAAGCAGGGCAACTTGATCTAAAGTCGCTTCAAACATACCGATAATATTTGCAGTAAACATCCCTAAAAACAAAAGAATTATAAGCCAAGGTAAGCGTTTTTTGGCAGCTTGTAATGGATTTTTATCAAACGTGTCCATATCTGAAACAGCCGCTAACTTCGAGTAGTCATCCGATGCTTCTTCATCTAAAACATCAATAATATCATCGACTGTGATAATTCCTAATAAGTAACCACGATGATCGACGACTGGTAGTGCAAGGAAGTCATAATCTTTCATCATTCGCGCGACTTCTTCTTGGTCTTCTGTGACCGGCACACTTACAACTCGTTCGTTGGCAATGTCTTTGATTAACGTATCTTCATCTGAAATAATCAAATCACGTAGCGAAATAACTCCCGTTAAAAAATGGTCATCATTCACGACGAACAAGTAATAAATCGTCTCAGCGTCTGGAGCTTCTCTTCGTAAGATTGTCATGGCCGATCGGACGGTAGACGATTCAGGAATCGCAACGTATTCCGTTGTCATGATAGAACCGGCCGTATATTCATCGTAGTGGAGTAAATCTTTAATTTCTTGTGCGGATTCCGCATCCATCATACTTAAATAGCTTACAACTTGCTCTTTATCCAGTTCATTTAACACGTCAACGGCATTATCGGCATACATGTGAGACAGCATGTCAGCAGCATAGGAAGGTTCCATCTCTTCAAGCAACTCTTGATAGTCGTCATCATCAAAATTGTTGGCCTCGAAAATTTCTGCTACTTCTTCTGGTGATAGAAAATGAAAAATTTGTTTGCGAATTTCTGGATCGACTTTATCAAAAAATACAGATTGGTCATAGGGGTGCAAATCCATAAATTCATCGCGAAATAAATCAATCTGATCGTTTTGTAAGTAATCGAGTAGCCGTTGTTGTTGAAGTTCTAGCACTTGTTCTTTTGTTTCTTCATTCATAACACATGTCCCCTTTCGAGTATGTGGGTAAAGTCATCGGGCAGAGGACATTCGATGACGAAATCAGTTCTCGTTATTGGATGTGTAAACGATAGTGAGTGAGCATGAAGAGCATGGCGCGGAATGAGCCGTAGGGACCCTCCATACAAATCATCACCAGCTAGAGGACATCCAATATGGGCCATATGAACGCGAATCTGGTGCGTTCTCCCGGTCCACAAATAGAGTTCTACATACGCATAATCTTGAGTTTCAACTCGAAATGTACGAATGAAATCATAGCTTGTACGTGCTGTTTTTCCATCATCTGAAATACAGCGCTTAATGATGGAGTGATCTTCTCGCCCAATCTTAGCCGTAATCTCTCCTGAAAGTGGAATAGGAATTCCTTCCACTACTGCGCGATAGCGTTTTTGAATAGCTCCACGCTGCATTGCCTCACTCAACAGATGATGGGCATGACGATGCTTGGCGATTAGCACAAGACCCGTCGTATCTTTATCTAGACGAGTGACCATATGGACTGTAGTTTTGTAATTTTGTTGTTTGTAATACCCCGCAATACGATTCGCCAGTGAATCGTTTGGATGATCTTTTGAAGGAATGGCGGGTAAACCGGATGGCTTGTTTACAATCAAAATGTGATCATCCTCGTAAAGAATGGTAAGCTCTTTTTGTACCGGAATGAGTCCGTCGCTCAGCTCTTCTTCAGGGAAAATGACTTCAATTTGATCACCATCACGGATGATTGTTCGCACTGTTTTCTCTTCGCCATTCACTACTAGCTTTCCTCCACTATATTTGATGGCAGTCAAAGCACGTTTTGAAATGCCGTGCATTTTTATTACTTCCCGCAAGTAGGTATCTTCGCCTGCGTGGAGGAACTGATAGCTAAAATTAGTCTTCATGATCCGCATCGATAAAGGAATCGTGGACTCTCTTCCAAAACGGGAAAGGACGGAAACGGGCGAAACGTACTTTCTCGTCTGCCACACGGTAACTGATAGAAGATACGTCTTTATGAAGCAATTGAAGATGGTCAACAGTCACCATGAAATCAACGGCTTTCACTGGTTTAAGTGTGCATGTATGGTGTTTTGGCAAGACGAGCGGTGAGCCGACTGTACGGAACACTCGGTTGTTAATCGAAGCAATTTCCGATAACTGAATCGCTTCTAAAGAGGGATGCACAATGGCTCCCCCTAAAGCTTTATTGTATGCAGTAGAACCGGATGGTGTGGACATACAAAGACCATCTCCGCGGAATGTCTCAAAGTGCATTTCGTTTAAAAACACATCCATCACTAGCGTCACATCTGGTGATTTCACAGTGGACTCGTTTAATGCCAAATACGTGGCAGGGTCTTCACTGGACTGGTAGTCGACCGTCACTTCAAGAAGGGGGTATTCGATAAATTTAAATTCTTCTTTTGCGATACTGATAACCAGCTTTTCAATTTCTGTAGGCTTCCAATCTGCATAAAAGCCAAGATGTCCTGTGTGAAGCCCAACGAAGGCGACTTGTGATGAGCTAGAGCGGTATTTATGGAAAGCGTGAAGCAATGTACCATCTCCACCAATGGATAACACGATATCTGGTTGATTTTCATCATACTCTAGTTCAAAGCTTTTCAAGTAGCGCATGGCCGTGTCACGTAGTTCGTTTGACAAAGCGTCGCCTCTTGACTGTATGGCAAACTTCATTCTGACTCCTCCCTCTTCCGCTCTTTCCAGCCTAGCGTGGACTGTTCTTTGTATTCTGTAAAGTAAACTTGCGCCTCTTGAATTTCATTTCGTATCAAGGACATTTCTTCATCTAATCGAAATGCCGCTTCTGCTGCCGATTGAAGACGACTTTTTATATTTTCAGGGAAGTCCCCTTTGTATTTGTAGTTTAATGAATGCTCTATAGATGCCCAAAAGTTCATAGCAAGAGTTCGAATTTGAATCTCTGCAAGTATCTTTTGTTCTCCATGCATTGTTTGAACAGGATATTCAACAATCAGGTGATAGGATCTGTACCCACTTTGCTTTTTGTTTGAAATATAATCCCGTTCTTCTACGACTCGCATGTCATGTCGTTTACTAATCAATTCTACAACATGTTCAATGTCATCTACGAATTGACACATTAACCGAACACCTGCAATGTCTGGGATCTCAGCCGCAAGTTGCTCGGACGGAACAAACGGGATGCGCTTTTCTAATGTTTTGTCATATATACTTGCGAGCGGTTTCAAGCGACCTGTCACAAATTCGATTGGTGAGGTGGCATTATGTACCGTATAATGTGCGCGTATTCCTTTTAATTTTACCTTCAATTCATTAACCGCTTGTTTATAAGGGTCTAGAAATTGCTCCCATTGTCCCACGCGTCACACCCCCCTCTAGTTTTGTTGTACGTAAAATTGTTGAAATGTCTTTTCAACTTCCTCTACAAAGCGATGACCATAATTTTCATTTCCTTCAATTGAATACAAGAGAGATGTCAGCTCTTCAAAAAAGTGAGTGAGCTCTATTGTAAACTCTCCATTGGTTACAAAAACAGGAGCGGGTTCTTTGCTGACTAAACTTAGCGCTCCCCAGTCTTTATGGTCGAAGTGCAAATAGCAGTATTCGTCCCCTGCTTCTAATAAGTATACAAAACTCATACGATCTGTATCTGTTATCATGCGCCCACTTGCTGAATGGCTCGCAGTTAAATAATCGGTAGTTACTGTCCATTTAGATTGTTCATGCATAACTGCTAATACGTTTAGTGTTTCCAATTCAAACACCCTTTCTGCTTACTATAGGCTTATTTTAGCATACTCTATGAAACTAGCGGTATAATGGTTGTAAGAGGTGATCAAATGGAAATGCATAACGAAATTGAATTTAAAACGATGCTGACGGAACAGGAGTATACGCATTTACTTAGCTCTTATTCGTTCACATCTTACACTCAATTCAATGACTATTTGGACACAACAACCGGCAGCTTTTCAAAGCAAAAAAAGGGCCTCCGTATCCGGACAAAAAATGGTCAGTATGAAGTAACTGTAAAAACGCCAACTACTGAACTCGAAACACTCGAACAGAACTGGTCCCTATCTAAAAAGCAATACGAAGAATTTAAGCAGACAGGAGACTTATCGTATCTTCACGAACAATTTTCAGAACCGTTACAATCAATCGGATCTATGGAGACACTGCGCCATGAAATGCCTTATAAGAGTGGCGTCATCATGGTCGACTTTTCCAAATTTCTACATACACACGATTATGAGCTTGAATTTGAAGTGCCTGTCATTCAAGACGGAGAGCGTGAATTTCATGCGTTTTTACAAGAACATTCTATTCCTTATCGACCTGCAAAAAAGAAGCTAGTTCGCATGAAAGAAGCTATGACTAGGGTCTAATGTTTGAGAAAACAGTACTAGGTTGGTAGAATAGACAGACAGTACTAATAAAAGGAGTTTCACCAATGACCAACAAACCGATACTTCCCTATGACCAAATTGGGGCTGAAAAATTGTCTCAACTGATTGATGTTTTTTATGGATATGTCGGTCAACATCCATTATTGAAACCCATTTTTCCAGATGATCTGACTGAGACGGCAAGAAAACAAAAACAATTTATGACCCAATACCTTGGTGGCCCAGATTTATATACAAACGAGCATGGACACCCTATGATGCGTATGCGCCACAATCCATTCCCGATTACACCTGAACGTGCTGAAGCATGGCTACTGTGTATGGAGAGAGCAATGGATGATGTCGGCCTTGAAGGACCTTTTCGTGACCAATATTATAAGAGACTCGTTTTGACTGCACATCATATGGTCAATACACCAAGTGATAAGGAGGATGTGCTGTGACAAAATCTCAGCCAAATTTCGAGCAGACTGCTACAAGTTGTATGCAACGCCCGCTTGAAATTTATGCATTTCTCGATCCTTTGTGCCCAGATTCCTGGCGTTTTCAATTGACGCTCAAACGTTTACAAATTGATTATGGTCATTATTTTAGTCTTCGTGTGATTTTAAGCACCAATCTATCGAAGCTGAATTCAGGAAATGTTTGCACGGCCCCTATCCAATCTGACCAGCCAATCATGGAAATTGAACATCCTGTTCTTCCAAGCATTGCTGTAAAAGCTGCAGAATTTCAGGGAAAACGTGTAGCTAACCGATTTTTATCGAACTTACAAGAAGCTTATTTTGTATACAGACAAAATGTAAATTCGCTAACTACGCTAAAAGGAATTGCACAAGACTCTGCAATTGATGTAAAAGAATTTTTACAAGATATTCGGTCTACTGAATGTGCAAAATCGTTTCAAAGTGATCTTTCCATCTCTTGTGAAATGGAAATCGATCAATTTCCATCCATTGTTGTCTTTAATGAAAACATCGAAGACGAAGGCATTAAAATTTCCGGCACTTATTCCTATGAAATTTATGAGCACATCTTATCGGAACTTGTAGGAGATTCTATTACCAAACAAGATCCTCCAGAAGTAGAAAACTTATTAGACCAATTTATATCGCTATCTTCTAAAGAGATTGCTATATATTACAATATGCATGAGAAACAAGTAGAATATGAGATGAAAAAGAAATATCTTCAACGTGAAGTCGATCGTGTAGTAGTTGGAGGTATTACGAAGTGGAAATCATTAAAATAGGAAAAAGACCTTGTTCAACCTACCGTTGACAAGGTCTTTTTCTACTTACAAAGGGGATGGGAGAAATGTTCACGTTAAACAAAGGGGTGTATGTTTTATGTGAATTATTTCACATCCTTAATTTATCATGGTTGTCCGTACATTTCAATCGATGTGAAGGGTATTTCACAATATCGTCAAAATGAAAACCCTTTCTTGTAGAAAGGGTCTCTTTTTTACTGATTTGCAAGCAATTTTTCAAGCTCACTTAATTTTTCTTCAAATACTTTACATGCATCTTCAACAGCTTTTGAACTAGTCATATCTACTCCAGCAGCTTTTAATACTTCAATTGGATAATCTGATGATCCAGCTTTTAAGAAGTTATTGATATAACGATCGACTGCGGGTTGGCCTTCTTCAAGAATTTGCTTGCTCAGTGCAGTTGCAGCACTAAGGCCTGTCGCGTACTGGTAAACATAATAGTTGTAGTAGAAATGAGGAATTCTAGCCCATTCTAAGCCGATTTCTTCATCTACCACCATATCGTCTCCAAAATATTTCTTGTTAAGGGCATAATACTCTTCTGTCAGTTTCTCCGCTGTTAACGGAACGCCCTGTTGATCCAACTCATGGATAAGGTGCTCGAATTCAGCAAACATCGTTTGACGGAAGATTGTCCCACGGAATCCTTCCAACCAGTGGTTCAACAAGTAAATCTTTTTCTTCGGATCATCTATTGTCTTTAATAAGTAATCATTCAATAGTGCTTCATTAGTTGTAGAAGCCACTTCTGCCACAAAGATAGAATAATCTCCATATGCATAAGGTTGCTCTTGACGTGAGTAATAGGAATGCATGCTATGCCCAAACTCATGCGCAAGTGTGAACAGGTTATTCACGTTATTTTGCCAGTTCATCAAAATGTAAGGGTTCGTCCCATATGCACCTGATGAGTATGCACCAGACCGCTTTCCTTTTGTCTCTTCTACGTCCACCCAGCGATCTTTAAGACCTTGTTTGACGATAGACACATAGTCCTCACCAAGTGGCGCAAAACTCTCTACCATCGTTTGTGCGGCTTCTTCATAGCTGTACTCCATTTCAACTTCTTTTACAAGAGGTGCAAACAGGTCATACATATGCAACTCGTCTAACCCCATTACTTGCTTGCGAAGTTTTACATAGCGGTGCAACAAATGCACATTGTCATTGATTGTCGATACTAAATTGTCATAAACAGTCTCTGGAATATGATTACTTGCCATAGCAGCAGCGCGAGCATTTTTATAATTTCGAATAGACGCTTGAACGTTATCGCCTTTAATGTTGCCTGAAAGGATTGAAGCAAATGTATTTTTGAACTGGCCATAAGTGGCATACATCGCTTTAAACGCCTCTTCACGCACTCGTTGATCTTTACTTTCTAAAAAGCGCATGTAGCGACCATGTGTCAGTTGAACTTCCTTACCGTTTTCATCTTTGACCACTGGGAATTCGAGGTCGGCATTGTTTAGCTTCCCAAAAGTATCTGCCGAGGCAGCACTAACTTCTGCAAATTTTGAAACTAGCTCTTCTTGTTCTTTCGATAAAACATGTGGACGTTGCTTTGCAATTTCATCAAGTAGCTGTTTGTATAGCTGCAACTCTTCGTGTTCTTGCAAATACTGCGCCACTTTTTCATCGGACAATTCAAGAAGCTCAGGAACAAAATAAGAGAGTGCTGTCAATACTTTTACATATAGCGATTTAATACGGCTCTCCATAGCCTGTGATGAGTTGTTTGCTGTGTCCTCATCATGACGCATGTGCGCGTATGTGTAGAGGATGCGTAAGCGCATAGATAACTCGTCTCGATACGTAAGTGCATCGAATAGTTTATCTGCTCCATCACTAAGCGTCCCTTGGAAAGACGTAGCTTTTTCAGCCAAAGTAGATACTGCTTTATATTCGGCTTCCCACTCTTCGTTTGTTGCAAAAATATCTTCAAGTTTCCATGTTTTTTCAACAGGGACATCTTTTCTAAGTAAAACGTTTGATTCTGACATTTGCTGTTCCCTCCTTAGCATACTTTCCTATTTTCTCAATCTTTTGAACGTTTTGCAACTATCTGAAAACTATACCATTGCGAAATATAGCAGGTTTTACTGGATGATTTAGAAAATGGCCGGTGTGGCAAATGATTTGCTTTTAGAAAGGATGAATAGGTTTCTATTAATTGAAGATTCCTTGTCGTGTGCAACGTGTGATCAGATAAACTAAATAAAAAATCATCAGCTGTTCCCTCTCTACATGTCACTAAGAAATTGACATACGCAAACTGCCAGTAGATATCTGGTCCAAGTGAATGAGGAAGCATACATGGGAGACCAATATAAGTAGGGAAAGTTGCTTCTGTTTTTCTCCATTTGGTGATCAAGAAATGAAAACGTTTATCTTTTGAAAACGAAAATAAGAATGCCTCCCTTCTCATCTTTTCATAATTCTTTTTTAACAAATAGAGTACTTTTTGAGGTTTTGGTTGTATCACCTTTGGTTGACTAATATAAGAAAGCGGGGAATTCCCTTGGAGTTCTATCCGTTCACAAACAGCATAGTCTCCTGTATAGAATTCATACAAAATTAGTTGATGAAGTGTGGCGGTTTTTACACAAAGAAACGTTATCGATTTACTTCCATTCATGTGTGTAAAAATGCCGGCTTGAAGAAATTTTGAGAGTTTAACGTAGGAGAAATCTGTGAGGTTTTTGGGAAGAAAATCTGCGTGTAAAATCCATCGGCACTGATAGCCAAGCGAAAGATACCCTGCTGTGCGCAATTGTAATTGTTCAGCTGAGATTTTACTACACTGGAATTCAAAGATCATGGGGATTGGAGATTGTAGACAGACATCTGCTCGTTGAACAATTGTAGGGATGTAGAATTCAAGGTGGACGTCATGAAAATGGGTGCGTAATGCAGAATAAATAAGGGACTTACCTGTGAGGTGATTTTGAGTTTCACGTTGTGAAGCAGCACTGTTCGTGCATGATACATCATGTGCAAAGTGTGCGACTTTTACCGATCCTCTTTTTAATGTTAGGCGCTGCTCACACTCCGGGCAATAATACTCTCTCCTTGGTAGCTGATGAATAGCTTGTTGCGACATTTCATAAAGGCATATAATTGAGCCTTCTGAAGTGATTGCAGTAAACATAAATCCTCTCCTTTCATGTACTGCTCACACTATAGCACATCCAAAAGAAAAAACCTCCTAAAAAGGAGGTTAAAAGTGTTTGGATAGTTGCTTGAATACGTCTTCTTCTAAAATCGTTTTAGCATATTCTTCTAGAACATGAATTGTTACAGATGCAACTGAAGCATATTCGACTACAATGCTTTCAAGATTTAATTTGTATTCATCCACATCATCTTCATTGAAAGTTAATGCCAAATAGTAGTGCCCTTCATAGAAAAATAACTTTGAAGACAATAGTTCATCTTGTAAGCGTCTTGCTAGTGGGAGTAGATCATCAAATTCTGCGAATCGATAGAGTACGGATTGTCCCTTATCATAAAGCTCTTCATCAGAAAGTAAATCCTGATCAAATAGGTTTTCTGACTCACCCATCAATTTTGCAAGGGGTGCTGGATAATCTGCCGGTTTACCGTCTTGTGCAATATCTGGTTTTGTAACGACGACTTCAATACCTTTATCTACAGCATGTACTTGAATCCATAATGGACCTTCAAAATCAAAAGGATTGATTTCTTCAACTTCATCCATCATTTCCCAGAAAAGTTGTTCACTTTTCTCTCTGCTAAACCAAATCTCATCTGGGTTGAATCCACGTTCTTCAATGTCGATGTATGAAATGTAAATTTTCAAAGTAGTGTCATTAATACGTTCGTAATTCATTCTACACATCTCCTCTCTGGTTCAACCGCGTCCTGCTTATTTCTATTGTATGACGAATAGCTTTGAATTGAAAGTGTTCCGCTTGATGAAAAAGGTACAAAGAAGGAGTTGATCGACTAGCAATCAACTCCTTCCATCTTTGATTAGTTTACCATGCGCTGTGCTTCTAGCAACTGATAAGCACGCACTTTGCGTGGTAAAAATCGTCTGATTTCATCTTCATTATAGCCAACCTGTAAGCGTTTCTCATCGATAATAATTGGACGACGTAAAAGTCCAGGATGATCTTTGATCAACTCATAAAGGCGTTGAAGTGGTAAACTGTCCAAATCAACATTTAATTTTTGGAAGATTTTCGAACGTGTCGAAATAATTTCGTCTGTTCCATCCTCAGTCATTCGAAGAATCTCCTTAATCTCAGCTATCGTTAAAGGTTCGGAGAAAATATTGCGCTCTGTATACGGAATTTCATGTTCCTCCAACCATGCCTTTGCTTTGCGGCAAGACGTACAGCTTGGAGAAGTATAGAGGGTCACCATCATCTGATTACACGCCCTTTCAGAAATTTATAAGTGTGTTACATTCTTTAAATTAGAATAACTCTAAATAACAACTTGTAGTTTTAGTATACATCAATTTTCTTTGATTTTAAACCCTAAATTTAAAATAATTTTATGTACTAATTGTGACTATACATAGTTACAAGGTGTAATACCAGTTTACCCAGCATAAGCTAATTATAAACATAATTCGTCTTACTAAATAGAAAAAATCATTCTCATTTAGAGCTGATCCATTGAAAATTGCTGTTCTATATATAGTAGTACGCATAACTAACACAAAAGGTTGCATAAAATATAAAATAATTGATTGATAAATTTGAAAAACCAGCAGTTACTCTAGATAGTCTAGAGCACTACTGGCATTTGTTTACTCTTTTCGCATTACTATGGAGTGTAATCTACATTAGGTGTATACGAGTTACCTGCGTTCCATAATAGAAATTCATCAATTCCTGCCTCGTTCAATGCACGAATTTGATCTTCCACTTCCTGTTTGCCATACACTTTATAATTCCCCGCACCTAAATACGAAGCGGTGAAATCTTGGATCCATGGCCTTGAAGTCGGAGGATTTTCTAATTCCGCAAGTTTTGCATTTTCAACTTTCGCATACTCTTGCACTAAACGGTAAGGCTCTAAATCTGGTTTCGCAATCCCAAAATACGATGTCCAGTGGCTTGGATAAATCATAGATGAAATAACATCCACGTTATCGGAGATTTTAGAGAAATTTTGACCGATTCCAGGTGCTTCCGGTAATGTTGCAGAATAACCAAATATATCTACTGAAACTTCTACATCATAAGGCTTCAGTTTCTCCCGTGCATATGCAACAAAGTCGGTTACTGCTTGTACCCTGCTCTGAACGTCATCTAAACCAGATGTAGCATAATCTCCTTGAGAATAGTTCAAACTTTCCCAACGATTCTCAAACCCCTCTGGAAAACGAACATAATCAAATTGAATTTCTTTATACCCCATCTCAGCAGCTTCAATCGCTATTTCCACATTATAATCCCATACTTCTTGTAAGAATGGGTTTACAAACGCTTCCCCACGGCGATTCTTCCATACAGACGAACCTTCTTGGAATGACCATTCCGGTTTACGTTCTGCAAGTTCCGTATCTTTGAATACTACTACTCGTGCAATCGGATAGATTTGCTTCTCTTCCATAATTTCAAGAACGCCTCTCATATCCTTCACAAACGGTTTTCCAATGTCGTAGGCAGCGAGTGGGCTATCTTCTTCTGGTATGTACGTTAAATTGCCAAAATCATCTTTGACATCAATCACCATCGCGTTAAGGTCTGTTGAGTCAAGAAGGTCAACAAGACGTGAAAAGCGTTCTCCACCTGCTGAGTGGCCTGTGACATAAATTCCTCGAACAGCATCTGGATAGTCAAAAGTTAAACCTGATGAAAATCGAAATAACGCAGAAGCTTCTAAAACTTCTTCATCAATCGTTGAATATGTAAATTGTTTTCCCATGAAAGGTTCTCTTTCATCCTCAGCAAACGTGGATGACGGTGCTAAAAGGCTAGTTGTTAATAGAACACTGGTCGCAAGAGCTATCATTCGATACGATCTCATGTATACATCTTCCTTTCTATGTTAAGTGTACCAATTGTTTTACTGTGTGAAAAGACTGAATATAGACATTGCATGACTGTTCGAAGTAAGCTATACTTTTGTCAAATAACTATGCGATGATGAAGAAGAGTACTTTAGATCCTAAACTTCAGAGAGGCTGTGGGTGGTGTGAGCAGCTGTTTAGACTAAACGAATGGGCTTCAGAGCTGATGTATAATCCGGTTCACCCCGTTAGCAGTGACAAAGCGACCATAGAATCTCTATGGTAATTTGGGTGGTACCGCGGATTTAAGCATCATTCGTCCCTATTTAGGGAGAATGGTGCTTTTATTTATGGAAAAAAAGGAGCGAATCAGTATGAAACGAATTTTTTCAGGAGTACAACCAACCGGAACTGTAACATTAGGGAATTACATCGGCGCGTTCCGACAGTTTATTGACTTGCAAAATGAATATGACTGTATCTTTTGCGTCGTTGACCAACATGCCATAACCGTACAACAAGATCCTAAAGAATTAAGAGACAATATACGCTCACTAGCTGCCCTTTATTTGGCTGTTGGACTTGACCCAGACAAAGTGACTTTATTTATTCAATCAGAGGTACCAGCGCACGCGCAAGCTGGTTGGATCATGCAATGCATCTCAAGCATCGGTGAACTTGAGCGCATGACACAATTTAAAGACAAGTCAGCAGGTAAAGAAGCTGTCTCTGCATCTTTGTTAACATACCCACCACTGATGGCAGCAGATATCTTATTGTATAAGACAGATATAGTTCCCGTTGGTGATGACCAAAAACAACACATCGAGTTGACACGGGATCTTGCAGAGAGATTCAATAAACGGTATAAAAAAGTGCTAAAATTACCTGAAATTCAGTTACCTAAACATGGTGCACGAATTAAATCACTACAAGAACCCACTCGGAAGATGAGTA
Source organism: Chryseomicrobium aureum (assembly GCF_016909155.1). Classification (GTDB taxonomy): domain Bacteria; phylum Bacillota; class Bacilli; order Bacillales_A; family Planococcaceae; genus Chryseomicrobium; species Chryseomicrobium aureum. The sequence continues at coordinate 109,722 of NZ_JAFBFG010000001.1, read as the reverse complement.
AATCGGATGAAAATCAGAAAGCTACTATGCGGTTACTGGATACACCTAAGCAAATTGAGAAAAAGATTAAGAGTGCTGTAACAGATTCTGAAGGCAAAGTATATTATGACGTAGAAAACAAACCAGGAGTGTCAAACTTACTAGCAATTGAGGCATCTCTCTCTGGTACATCAATTGACCAGGTCGTAGAAAAGTATCAAGACAGCCAGTACGGAGAATTTAAAGCAGGTGTTGCGAAAGTAGTCATAGATCATCTTGCACCGATTCAAGAGCGCTACCACGCACTTATTGAGTCAACTGAACTTGATGAAATTTTAGATAAAGGTGCTGAAAAGGCTAATCGTATTGCTATCGCTACTCTTCGGGAGATGGAGAATGCGATGGGCTTAGGGCGAATGAGAGTATAAGTATAAATAGAAGACAACCGATAAGCAGCTTGAACTCAAGTGATAAAAAATCATTTCGAGAACAAGCTGTTTTTTTAATCCTATCGTTATGTAATTTGTCATTAGAAGAAGCTGTGCAAGAAGAAATACCCCTATGAAATAACAACTACAAAACAGAAAAAACCACATAGTATTCCCCTTTCCTTTCACTATATGAAAAAAAGACCCTTTACAGAAGAATCTGTAAAGGGCCTTGGCGTGAATTATTTCACTGGAGCATCAGCAGTAAGTTCGATGTCGATTAAATCGAAATCTGTTTCATAGCTGAAGTCATAGTTTTTAACGCGATCGTTAATTGGAAGTAACTCATATCGGAACTGCATTGGGATTACAGCAGAAACTTCATGCATGTATTCTTGCCACTCACGGAATTTACTTGCACGGAAATCAGCATCAAGAGCTTCTACAGAGTCGATAGCTTGTAGTAAGCCTTCTAGCTCTTCAGACGTATAACGGCTGAAGTTGTAAACTGCAGTTTCAGAATATAATCCTGATGGAGATGGGTTTGTACCAGTACCCCATGCACCCATGAAGATATCGATTTCTGGATCGTCAGCTTGTACTTTGTCGTAGAATGTGTTGAACTCGATTAGACGACCAGTTGCAAGTTGCACATCAAGACCAACTTCTTGCCAGTTTTGTAGGTAGTAGTTGATTACTTGTTCTTGAGTCTCGTCACCAGACATAGCTGCTAACATGATTTCAAGTTTTTCACCGTTTGGATCTTCACGTAGTCCGTCGCCGTCTACGTCTTCGTAACCAGCGTCATCAAGAATTTGGTTCGCCATTTCTGGGTCATACACGTATCCTTCAAGTGATGGATCGTGGAATGAAGCAAATACTGGTGGAATTAGAGAATTCGCACGCTCACGAAGACCGAAGTAGAATACTTCAGATACTTGTTCGATATCTAATGCGTAACCCATAGCTTTACGAAGCTCTATGTCACCCATTTTTGAACCTTCAATATCAGTTTCAACTAAGTTTGTATCGTAGTTGAATTTCCCAAGCTTGAAACCAAGGTACGAGTAGTAAAGTTCTTCACGACCAAGAAGAGTAATGTTTTCAAGGTCTTTTACATTTTCATAAGCACTTGTTGGGAATGACATAGCTAAGTCATACTCACCAGTCTCCATTGCTTTTGCAGCAGATGCTGATGGTACAGTTTGGATGACAACGCCATCTAACTTCGCTTCGCCAGCCCAGTAATTTTCGTTACGGACGAATGATACAGACTCACCAGGTACGATGCGATCAAATTTGAATGCACCAAGTGTAACTGGGTTTACGCGAACTGCTTCAGACTCTAAAAGCTCTGCTACAGGAATATCACCAACGATGTGGCTTGGCTCTGCGTATGTCCAAAGACCATCTCCACCTGAGTAGATAGCTGGAGATACTTTGTTGAATTGAATTTCTACAGTTTTCTCGTCAACGATTGTAATACCAGAGATTGTATCAGCTTCACCAGCATTGTACTCAACAGCACCTACGATATTTTGGAAATCAGCATCGTAACGTACACCAGCATAATCTGGGTGACCGATGATCAAGTATGGTTGCACGATGTCTTCAGCTTTTAACGGTTCGCCATCAGACCATAATGTATCTTGATTGATTGTGATTGTTGCTTTGTTGTTGTCTCCATCAACTTCGATAGAAGCAATTCCATCGTTTGTCAATAAGAAGTCACCATCAGTTTTGAAAAGTGAGTTACTTGACCAAGAAAGAATATCTGCATCATATGCATCTTCATATAATGTATAAGAGAAGATTCCTTGGAATGGTGAATCATTTACTAATGCAACCTTTAAAGTTCCACCTTCAATTGCGTCACCTTCGTTTTCAAGTACAGTTGGGAATAAATCTTCAGTAGATTCTGCGCCCTCTTCAGTGCCTTCTTCAGTACCTTCTTCAGAAGTACCTGGCTCTTCGCTTGGAGTTGCTTCTTCTTCGTTGTTACATGCTGCTAAGAACAACATGAATGCAACTAGCAACGCAAGTATAGCTAAAAGCTTCTTATTCATTCGTTTTCCTCCTTTTTATACTCTCTTTTTATATCAAACGATGTACGTTTAATATCACCCTAAGCGCTGACGCGCATCTGCCGAACGGCGTATTGCCTGTCCAACATAGTTAATTGCCAACATTAGTAATAAAATTAATAATGAAGCTGGCAACCAGTTCCACCATGCATTTTCTAAAATAAATGGATCATTAGCATACGCAACGAGCGTCCCAAGAGATGGTGTTGATGGTGGCAACCCAAATCCTAGATACGATAATCCTGTCTCAAGACCAACATTTCCAGCAAAGTTTAACGTCATTTCAACAATTAGAATGGACGATAAGTTCGGCATCATTTCTTTAAAAATAATGACAGAGTCACTTGTTCCCATTGTTTTAGAGGCGTTGATATAATCGCGGCGACTTTCTGTTAAAGCTTTACTACGTACGAGACGTGCAGTTCCTACCCACAAGAAGACACTCATGATTAGAACGAAAGTTACTACTGTATATTTTGGAACGATAGAAATGAATACAATAATGATCATCAATGATGGAATCGTAATGAAGAAATCAATGATTCGCATGAAGATGTTATCAATCCATCCACCGAAATACCCTGTGATTAAACCAATTGCTATACCAACAATACCAGTAATCAAAGTTACTGAGATGGCAATTGTAATCGAATTACGCGCTCCAATAATGAGTTGGCCTAATATATCTCGGCCTCCTTTATCTGCGCCTAGCCAAAAGTCACTACCTGGTGGTGCCATTTGATCTCGTAAACTGATTCGCATCAACTGCGTTTGATCAATCATAAATGACCAAATATAAATTGTAGTAATCAAAACAATTAAGAAAATCAATGATGTCATTGCTAGTTTATCTTTAGAAAACTCACGCCAGATTACTTGAAATCCAGTAGGTGGCGCGGCTGCAGGTGTTTTTTTCTCTACATCAATAGTCTGTTTTTCAGCCATCGTTCGAATCCTCCTTTTCCATTATGTTTGTCAATCAATCCGGATACGTGGGTCAACAATACTCATGATGATATCGGATAGTAGACTTCCCAATAATGTTAAGAATCCGAAAAGCAATACCAGTGTTGTAATTACACTATAGTCACGACCGTTGATTGCCTGTACAAACAATTGGCCCATTCCTTGGTAACCGAAAATCGTTTCAATGAAGATCGATCCACCTAAAAGGTTTGTTATTGTAAATCCAAGGAATGCTGCGATTGGTAACAATGAGTTACGGAAGATGTGTCGTGAATAAACTTTATTATTTGGAATACCTTTTGCTCGCGCAGTGCGAACATAATCCATTGTTTTGGAGTCAATGATTTCCGTACGTAGATACTGAATGACACCCGTTGTTCCTAATACTGCGAAGACCATCGCTGGTAACAGTAAGTGATAAATCTTACTTAGTACATATCCAAAGGTTCCAGGGTCAGCACCTATACTAACTGTACCACTTGTCGGGAACCAACCTAGTTCGTATCCGAAGAAGAATACTGAGATTAAACCGAGTACAAATGTTGGAATCGCATAAACGATAAAGCTGTAGAATACGATTGATTTATCAAGAATAGTATCTTGATAGCGCCCCGCCAGTACCCCTAGAGGAATAGCTAATAGATACAATAGGCCAACACTCACTAACGATAACCAGAACGTATTAAGTGCTCGTGCACCAATCAGTGTTGAAACTGGTTGGTTAAACGTATAAGAACGCCCAAAGTCTCCTTGGAAGGCATTCCCCATCCAATTAATATATTGGATGTACCACGGATCATAAAAACCAGCCGCTTGGCGCAGTTGCTCAACACGAGCCGGATCTGTTTCAGGTGTGATCAAACCAGTAAAGGGATCACCAGGCATGAATTTTGCCATGATGAAGATTAATAAACTTAGTACAAACAACTGAGGAATCATGACGAGAAATCGTCGTACTACCGTTTTCCACATAGTTAGTTGCCCCCCTGTTCTGCTGCTGTCATCGCCACTTGGTGCGTGTCAGAGATTGGGCGTAAATCAAATACTCGACCATTTTCATCGAAATATTTTTTGTTTTCTGTATGATAGTTCGCTTCCACACGTTGGCGCTCAATTTTACGCTCATCGCGTGTAGAAGGATCAATGTTTGGAATTGCAGATAATAAACGTTTCGTATAGATGTGTTGTGGGTCCCCGTATATTTCATCACGAGTTCCTGTTTCTACGAATCGACCTTTATACATGATGTTGATTTCGTCACACATATGTTTAACGACACCAAGGTCGTGAGAGATAAACAAATAAGTAAGACCTAGTTCTTGTTGGATATCTTTCATGAAGTTCAGTACTTGCGCTTGAACAGAGAGGTCAAGTGCTGATACTGGCTCATCTGCAATAATTAATTTAGGGTTTGTCGCAATTGCACGGGCAATTCCGATACGTTGCTTCTGACCACCTGAGAATTCATGTGGGTACTTCAACTTCACATCTTCAGGCATCCCGACGATAGCAAGCAGTTCGTTAATACGACGACGTTCCTCATCAGGCGATAATTTTAAGAAGTTACGAATTGGTTCAGCTAAAATTTCTGATACACGTTTACGTGGATTTAAGCTAGAATGTGCATCTTGGAAAATCATTTGAATGTCACGATTGTAGGCAGAATTACGTTGTCTGCGAGAGTTCGTTACATCTTTACCTTCATAGATGATTTTTCCAGAAGTAATTTTTTCTAATCCGATAATAGACTTTCCAGTTGTGGATTTCCCACAGCCCGATTCGCCTACTAGACCATATGTCTTGCCTTGTTCAAATTCCATGTTAATGCCGTCAACAGCAAGAACGTGATCTTGAATGGTGTTAAAGAATCCTCCGCGAATCGGATAGTGTACACGAAGGTCTTGTATCTGCATGAAACTCATTCGATGATACCTCCCATTTCCTCTTCACTCTGGAAGTAAAAATGTTGCCAGCAGGTACATCTCACAAAGTGTCCTGGTGCAATCTCATGAAGCTTTGGATCTGCTTCGTGTGCTTCGGCTGGAATCCACGGGATACGTGGAGCAAAACGACAGCCTTCACGCGGTAAGTTAATTAGAGAAGGGACAAGTCCTTGAATGACTTGCAGTCTATCTTCTGTACTGTGCGCTTGTGGTATTGAGTTTAATAAAGAACGTGTATATGGATGCTTTGGATTATTGAACAATTCATTTACTGGTGCTTCTTCAATTACTTGACCTGCATACATAACCGCTACACGGTGAGCGACTTCAGCTACTACACCAAGGTCATGTGTGATCAAGATAATACCAGCGCCAGTTTCTTTCTGTAATTCAATCAAAAGATCTAGAATCTGTGCTTGTATCGTTACGTCTAATGCAGTTGTAGGCTCATCCGCAATAATAATAGATGGCTTACATGCGATTGCGATTGCGATAATAACACGTTGACGCATACCACCAGACAACTGGTGTGGGAATTGACGAGCAGTACGAGTAGGATTTGGAATTCCAACTTGTGCAAGCAATTCAAGTACGCGTGCTTTGCGTTGTTCTTGCGTTAAATCCGTGTGGTAAATCAAGCTTTCTTCGATTTGATCCCCGATTCGCATTAACGGATTCAATGCTGAAAGCGGATCTTGGAAAATCATGCCGATATCATTTCCACGAACTTTGTTCATTTTTTCATCTGAAAGAGCGGCTAAGTTTAAGTCTTTAAATTTAATTTCACCGATTACACGGGTCTTGTTGGAGTTATGTAGTCCAATGATTGAAGTGGCAAGTGTGCTTTTCCCACATCCTGACTCTCCTACAATTGCAAGAATTTCATTTTTACGAAGTGTTAGGGAAACTCCATCCACTGCGTTGTAATATTTATCCTTGATGCTGAAGCCCGTATGTAAATCTGAGATGGTTAATAGTTCTGATGCGTTATTCAACCTACTGCTCCTCTCAAGTTTCACTAAGATGTTTTTACTAAGTTGATATTTCAAAGTTTCTATTTTTCAGTTAATTGTTCACCTAGATGTAAATTCTATTACAGAATTATTACAGTGACAATAAGTTTTTTGGCTCATTTCATAATTTCGAGCATTCTAGTTATTTAGAAAACTTTGTAAACCTTAGAGAGACAAGGGTTTGCGCAAAATACAATATTGGGAAAATTTTTTTAAGAAATGAGTAATGATTCATTCCATATGCGCCTTATGGCATAGTGTAATGATTTAGCGCTACAACTCACTAAAGTATTGTAGAATTAAACAAAGCTGCTGATAAATTATCAGCAGCTTTTATTATTTCGCAATATAATTAATATTTTTTCAAAACTAAACTTGCATTGTGACCACCAAATCCAAGTGAATTTGAAATGGCTGCATAAACTGTTTTCTCACGTGCTTCATTTGGGATATAATCCAAATCTAATTCAGGATCTGGAGATTGTAAATTTATTGTAGGAGGAAGAATTCCTTCTTTGAGAGCTAACGCCGTAAAAATCGCTTCCACCCCTCCTGCTGCACCTAATAAATGACCAGTCATTGATTTTGTAGAGCTTATTGCTAGCTTATGCGCATGGTGACCAAATACAGATTTGATAGCTTGTGTTTCAAATAAGTCATTGTAAGGCGTGCTTGTACCATGTGCATTAATGTACCCTACTTCATCAAGAGACACCTGCGCATCATTTATCGCTTGTTTCATTGCTCTAGCGGCACCCTCGCCTTCAGGTGCTGGAGCTGTAATGTGATGTGCATCTCCAGTTGAGCCGTACCCAGCAACTTCAGCATAAATCTTTGCTCCACGTGCAAGTGCATGCTCTAATTCTTCTAAAATGACTATTCCTGCACCTTCTCCGATAACAAAACCGTCACGGTTCGAATCAAATGGACGTGAAGCTGTAGAAGGGTCTGGATTCGTAGTCAGAGCGGTATTTGCACAGAATCCTGCCACTGCCATATTGGTGATAGGTGCCTCTGCTCCACCTGTAATCATAATGTCCGCATCTCCACGCTGGATAACTTTAAACGCATCTCCTATAGAGTTTGTTCCAGACGCACAAGCTGTCACAGAACAGGAATTGATTCCTTTTGCACCAAAATAAATTGACACTTGACCTGAAGCCATATCCGGGATCATCATCGGTACGAAAAACGGACTTACACGTCGAACACCTTTGTCTAAAAACGTCCGGAATTGACTTTCATATGTTTCCATCCCACCGATTCCAGAGCCGATCCAGACACCTGTTCGTAGCCCAGTACTTTCATCTAGCTCCAAATTTGCATCTCTCATTGCTTCTATAGAAGCGGCAAGTGCATAATGTGTGAAGCGGTCCATCTTGCGAGCTTCTTTCTTTTCAATAAAGTCTTCTATAGAGAAGCCTTTTACCTCTGCAGCTACTTTTGCAGGAAATTGATCTGCATCTAGTCGTGTAAGTGGTCCGACTCCAGATCTACCAGCCTTAATCCCTTCCCACGTTTCAACTGCTGTATTTCCAAGAGGCGTCACGGCACCTATTCCTGTAATTACTACTCGTCTACCCAATTCAATCCCTCATTTCAAGTTATTTTCCCCAACGCAATGCAATGGCGCCCCAAGTTAAACCGCCACCAAAACCTACCATGACGACGACATCTCCATCTTTGATTTTGCCTTGTTTTAGTTCATAGTCAAGCGATAGAGGTATGGAAGCCGCAGAAGTGTTTCCATACAAATGAATAGTTTTGGACATCTTCTCTTCCGGTAAATCTAATCGTTCTCGAGCAGCTTCCATAATACGAATGTTTGCTTGGTGTGGAATCAAGAAATCAACATCCTCTTTTGTGAGTCCTGCTTTCTCAATCACATTGACTGCTGACTCACCCATTTGACGAACTGCAAATTTAAATACTTCACGTCCGTTCATTTGAATATGGTCACCTTGTTGAGATAAATGTTTGCCTCCACTTCCATCCGAACCAAGTTCGAATGATAAAACTCCGTTCCCTTCTGTAACTGGCCCAAGGACGACCGCTCCAGCCCCATCTCCAAACAGAACTGCTGTCGTGCGATCTTCCCAATTTATAATCTTAGATAGCTTTTCAACGCCTACAATCAAAACATGTTTATAGACATTTGTTTGAATGAACTGAGAACCTGTAATTAATGCATACATAAATCCAGCACAAGCAGCTGACACATCCATGGAAGCAGCCTTTGTAGCACCTAGTCGGTGTTGTAACATGTTTGCAACCGTTGGAAATGGCTGATCAGGAGTTACTGTAGCCACTAAAATTAAATCAATGTCTGTAGCTTCGACTTGGGCGTTCTGTAATGCTTTCCGTGCTGCTTCATATGCAATATCCGAAGTATCTTGTGACTCATCTGCCAGATGTCGTGCCTCTATTCCTGTCCGTGATTTGATCCATTCGTCTGACGTTTCCATTCGTTCGGCCAAGTCATCATTTGTGACTCGGTTTTCTGGAACGTGGGATCCAATTCCCCATATGCCTACACCCATTTTGTCATCCTCTTTTCTTTACTATCTATTATTAGCACCTGGTCATAATCATATCGAAATCGTGAACATTTATCAACACTCTGCTGATGTTTAGGATGTTTTTTAGGTTTTTCATACATTCGGGAAATAATTTGTGGTATGATTCAAGAAGAAAATTGACTGAGGTGACGACTATGCAATACGTAACAGTTCTCTTTTGGTCACTAATTTTAGTGACAATGTTAAATTATGTAGTAAGCGCTGTAATTAATGTAGACTTCGTTTTGTCGAATGGTCTTATTATGGGTGTTGTCATGGCAGTAGCTATCATTTTAATTGATGCTTTGCTTCCGAAGATGCCTAAAAATGCTCATCATTAATTGGTGATGTGGTTAGAAAATAAAAACAGTATTTTCTCTTGGTTTTAATCAGGAGAAGATACTGTTTTTTTATCTCTTATATTAGAGCTTAGAATGATCGTTCAATGAGCGTGCAGGGGGAGCGTTCCGCGGGCGCGGGCTGAGCCAAGGTCTCAGCTTCCGCTTTTAATCCCGCTGGAGTCACCCCTACACTCTTTAGTTGAATTGTAGACTTACACTAAATCTGAAAATCAGTTCTTCATTCACAATTTTAAACAGAAAGTTGAAGCTGACCATCTTCAATTGACAGTTTGATTGTTTGGCCTGGTACTACTTCTGCACGGATGAGCTGTTTGGCTACTTGAGTCTCTATATTGCGCTGTATAAATCGTTTCAGTGGTCTTGCCCCGTACGCAGCATCTACCCCTTGTTCAACAATCCACTTATAAACAGAATCATCGACTTCCAGCTCAATTTCTTGTTGATGGAGTTTTACAGCGAGTTCTTTCATATATTTAGCTGCAATTTTCTCAAAGTGCTCATTGCCAAGAGCATGGAACATCACAATATCATCCATCCGATTTAACAGTTCCGGTTTAAAGTGTTGGCGAAGTGCTTGCATGACCAAATCGTGATGATGTTGATCCACATCGGTTTTTGTTTCAATTAAATAAGAGGAACCAATGTTCGACGTCAAGATAACAATTGTGTTCGAAAAATCGACGAGACGTCCTTGGCTATCGGTGATACGGCCATCGTCTAAAATCTGGAGTAGAATATTCGCTACATCAGGATGAGCTTTTTCTATTTCGTCAAGTAACACGACGGAATAAGGATTTCTTCGAACAGCTTCTGTTAACTGCCCCCCTTCTTCGTATCCGATATAGCCAGGAGGCGCTCCCACTAATCTTGATACGCTATGCTTCTCCATATACTCTGACATGTCAATTCGAATGAAATGTTGTTCCGAATCAAATAATTGTGCAGCGAGCGTTTTGGCTAACTCTGTCTTTCCAACGCCAGTTGGCCCTAAGAACAAGAAAGATCCAATTGGTTTGTGCGCATCTTTAATTCCTGCACGCGCACGGAGAACAGATTCTGAAACGTACTGAATGGCTTGTTCCTGCCCTACAACGCGTTCAGCTAAGATTTCTTCTAACCGTAATAACTTCTCGCGTTCTCCTTCGACAAGTTTTGTGACGGGGATTCCTGTCCATCTTGCTACAATTGAAGCAATTTCTTCTTCGGTTACTTCTTCACGTAGTATGCGTCCTTCAACTGGAGTAGCTTGTTCAAGTGCCGCTACTTCTTTTTCAGCTTCTGGAATTTTCCCATGACGCAGTTCCGCGGCCTTTGTTAGATCGTATGCCGATTCTGCCTCCTCAAGCTCCCTACGCAAGCGGTCCAATGCCTCTCTTTTGCCTTGAACTGCTTTTAATTCTGCCTTTTCGCTTTCCCACTGATTTCTCATTTCCGATGAAGAGGATTCAAGTGCATTTAATTCTTGGCGTAAATTCTGTAGTCTCTTTTGGCTAGCGACATCTTTTTCTTTCATCAATGCTTGTTCTTCAATTTGAAGTTGCATGATTTTACGCGTCACTTCATCGAGTTCTTGTGGCATTGAATCAATTTCTGTTCGAATCATTGCACAGGCTTCGTCAATTAAATCAATCGCTTTATCTGGCATGAAGCGATCCGTAATATAACGATTCGATAACTCTGCAGCTGCTACAATCGCACGATCATGAATGCGCACACCATGATGCAGTTCAAAACGTTCTTTTAACCCACGAAGAATAGAGATGGCATCTTCCACAGTTGGCTCTTTCACTAGAACTTGCTGGAATCTACGCTCTAATGCAGGATCTTTTTCAATGTAAAGTCTGTACTCATCTAGCGTTGTTGCTCCTATACAGTGAAGCTCCCCTCTAGCAAGCATGGGCTTTAACATGTTCCCTGCATCCATCGCACCGTCTGTCTTGCCAGCCCCGACTATCGTATGGAGTTCGTCGATAAAAAGTAAAATAGAGCCTTCGCTATCTTTAACTTGTTTTAAGACAGACTTTAAGCGTTCTTCAAATTCACCTCGGTACTTTGCACCAGCAATTAATGCAGACATGTCGAGTTCATAGATTTCTTTGTCCTTCAATCCTTCAGGTACATCTTTTTTAACAATTCGTTGGGCAAGTCCTTCTACAATCGCTGTTTTCCCTACTCCTGGTTCCCCTATGAGAACTGGATTGTTTTTTGTTTTCCGAGAAAGAATTCGAATCACGTTCCGAATTTCTTGATCGCGGCCAATCACTGGATCCATTTTTCCTTCCTTGGCGTAGCTGACCAAGTTTCTTCCAAACTGCTCTAAAGGTGTTTTGTCATCTGACGGCATTTGATTCATTTGCATCGTAAGTTCCTCCTGACTTTGACCTTCTTTGACTAATTTGATTATACAAACTGATTCGACACCTTGTAAAGTAAAATGCTGTAAACAAAAAAACTCGACAACTGTCGAGTTTTGAGTAATTTAGCGAATGCCTAATGCAATTTTAGCGTAGCGTGACATGTGATCACGTGACCAGGGTGGATTGAACGTAATATTTACATCTGTTTCTTTTACCTCAGGTAACTGACCAAGAGCAGTTTTAACCTGATCAACAATCATCGGCCCCATCGGACAGCCAATTGACGTCAACGTCATCGTTACTACAGCCAATCCTTCTTCAGACAAGTCAACATCGTATACTAAACCAAGGTTGACGATATCAATTCCAAGCTCCGGATCGATGACTTCTTCAAGAGCACTCATCATACTATCTTTCATATCTTGATCCATTTTAATTCCCACCTTTCCGTTACTTGTAGTGTATCAAATGAACTTTACAATTGCCACCTTTGACGCTGTTTCGTGAGAAGAGTACACTAGTGTGTAGGGAGAGGTGAAAGTATGGAAAAACATTTGATCGTACTAGATCTGGATGGAACACTATTAACAGATGAGAAAGTGATTTCACCACGCACAAAAGAAACACTTAGAAAAGCAAAAGAAGCTGGGCACGAAATTATGATTGCGACGGGGCGCCCATTCCGTGCAACAGGTATGTATTATAAAGAGCTTGGTTTGACTACACCGGTTGTAAACTTCAACGGAGCGTATGTCCATCACCCACTATCTTCTAGCTGGCAAACACGACACGAACCAATCAATTTAAAAGTTGTCAAAGAGGTCGTTGATGCGGTTGAGGATTACGAAGTGAAAAACTTGCTAGCAGAAGTATTAGATGATGTGTATTTGCATCAACATGATGAAAAAATCATGAATGCATTTGCATGGGGAGACCCGAAGTTTACGACGGGTGACCTACGTAAATACCTGACGCAAGATCCAACAAGTATGCTGATTCATGCAGATGAGCAACATGTTGAATCGATTCGAAAACACCTTCGTGACGTTCATGCAGAAGTGATCGACCACAGACGCTGGGGCGCACCTTGGCATGTTATTGAAATCGTCAAAAGTGGGTTGAATAAGGCTGTAGGCATTCAACCTGTGGCTGAACACTTAAATATTCCAAAGAGCCGTATTATTGCTTTTGGAGATGAAGACAATGATTTGGAAATGATTGAGTACGCTGGAACTGGTGTTGCAATGGGCAATGCCATCAATCCTTTAAAATCAATTGCAAATGAAATCATCGGCACAAACAATGAAGATGGTATCGGGATTTATTTAGAAGAGCGTTTGAGTTTAAAACTACATGTATAGGAGGAATACAATGAAAATTTACGCGGATAGTGCTACTGATCTTCCTTTAGCCTACTTCCAACAAGCGGACGTGGACTTGTTCCCACTCCGTGTACATATCGAAGGAAACGATTATGAAGATATCCTAGGAATCCAAGCAAAAGAAGTGTATGACAAAATTCGTGAGGGCCACCAACCTAAAACCTCTCAAGTGTCCCCTGAAACGTTTTTACAAGAGTTTGAATCGTTAGCAAAGCGTGGAGAACAAGGAGTCTATGTTGCATTCTCATCTGAACTATCTGGAACGTATAATACTGCGGTAATGATGCGTGATCAAGTGCAAGAGAGTTATCCTGACTTCCAATTTGCTGTTGTCGATTCAAAATGTGCTTCACTTGGCTATGGAATGCTTGTTAAAAAAGCTGTCACTCTTCGTGAAAGAGGGCTTTCTGTTTCAGAAATCGAACAGCAACTTCTTGACACAATTTCAACAATCGAGCACTTCTTTACAGTAGAAGATTTAGATTATATGGCACGTGGAGGACGCGTTTCTAAGACGAGCGCATTTGTAGGGGGGCTATTAAACATCAAGCCTGTCCTACATGTCGAAGATGGAAAGTTGATTCCGATTGAGAAGATTCGCGGTCGCAAAAAAGTAATCAAACGACTCGGGGAGTTAGTCGGTGAAAACGGAAGTGAGTTAGCAAAGCAAACCGTGCATATCTCACACGGTGACGATGAAACTGCTGCCAATGAATTAAAATCACTGCTTGAAGAAACATACGGAGTAAAAGATTTTGAGATTCAGATGATTGGCTCCGCTATCGGTGCCCATGTTGGACCGGGTGCTTTATCTGTATTCTTCTACAATAAATTGACGTAAAAAAACCGGAGGGCCAAAGTGGCTCTCCGGTTTTTTAGTTCTGTTGTGCACGTTTTTGCTTCCCTTTTCTCCAAACAAGGTAAATAAAACCTAAGAACAAAGCATAAGCAATTGCCATAGCAATAATATAAGCCGTATTTAACCCTGAATTTTCTTTCACATGGTAGAGTTCAACTAATTCACGGTCAATCGTCAAGCGATACTCTCCATTATCTGCTTGACGCACCACGTCACGCCCAAATAGACCACGCAACTCCTTATCGACTCCCACAATTTCTTCTGAAGCAGCAAATGTTTTCGTGCCACTCGTATTATTGATGACTACGATAAAAGCCTCATTCTCTGTAGAGCGCTTAAAAACTAAGTATCCATCCTCTTCTTGCAACAATTCGAAATCACCACGCTGAAGGGCTTCCGATTGGTTGCGAATGGTTTGTAAGTCCTCGATAAATAGCATGATATCTTCATCAACACGGAAGTTCATGATTTGGTGACTAGATTCTTGTGAATCACCGTTCATGGCAATTTCTGTTCCATATGTCATTACAGGTACTCCTGGCAATGTAAGAAGCGATCCCATAGCTACCATAATACGTGTAGGGGGGAACATGTTTTCTTCAGTACTGAAGTAAGTAAAGCGTTCCGTTACTAAAGTATCCAATGTTAGTATGTCTGATTCAGTAAAATTGATCAGGCCACTCATCGGTTGGTCGACTGTTTTGAACGCTTGTTGAAATGCAGTAGTCGTATCAGATGAATAGTTTGCATCGAGTTCGAGATCAGTTTCTTCTAAACTGATGACATCACGTTCATCTGTATTGATTGCAGCGACAAATTGTTCAACTTCCGGTGTGATGGTTGCAGGGATGTTTGTCAGTTTCACCCCGTCAATAGGGAACCTTTCAACAAACGCTTGCATCTCTTGAAGGTTTTCAGGCGTTGCATCACCAATGGGTAAGTCGATCATAAGCTTCATATCTTTTGCGTGTAATTCGTCTAGTAAATCTACAAATTCTTCTTCTGTTCCGTATCGAGACTCGATTGAAGAATAGCTACTAATCTCAGAGCCATCATACTTTTCGGTTTCAAAGATGGGACCTATAGATATGTAGGTAAATCCCATGTCTTGAATGTGTGCGAGACGATCACGAATTCCGAGAAAATCTCCCCCCGCAAACGCTTGCGGGTCTTGTGTATTGACGTCTATGTCGTTGTTAGACGTTTGGTTAAAGTAGCGGTCAACGAGTAAGTCATAGATACTTTCCTGTTGCAATGAAGCAAATGCAGGTGTAGGTATGCTTAGCAGTAAGACGGCTACTACTAGTAATGGTATGCGTTTCATTCGGCTACTTCCTCCTTCATCTTTCTTTATTGTACCAGAGCAAAAGAGAAATTCACCTGCTACAATCTGAAGATTATGTGACCAACAAAAAACCACCCGACCGAAGTCGAGTGGTGAAATGGATTACGCTAAGAAATTGAATCCCATTGGAAGCTTGAATCCTAAGAATAGAGCTACGAATAAGAACACAAGCATCAATACAACAAATAATGTAGATGGCTGGCCCTTTTTCTTTTTCACAAGCGCCATCTCCATCATACCGATGACCAACACGCCTGCTAAAAATTTAAACCCGTACAGCATGCCCATTCCAAAGCCCATACCCTCAATGAAAAGAGCAAGTCCTGTAAGAATTACTAAAATATAATCTACACGTAAAATCATATGTACGATTTTCGTGTTCTTTGCAGCTGCTGGCATGAGGTAAGCGATGAAGAAAAGAGCAATTGCCAACACCCAAGTCGTGATGTGTAAATGAATTGATGCTAAAAAGTCCATGTCGTTCCTCCTAATTATTCAATATGTGTGACGAGCGTACCGATACCTTCTACGGAAACTTTAACCATATCACCAGACGCTAAAAACTTTGGTGGATCGAATCCTTTTCCAACACCTGCAGGAGTTCCTGTTAAAATAATATCTCCAGGTTCGAGCTCCACAACCGCGCTCAATTTTGAAACAATTTGTTCAATCGAGTAGACCATAGTCGATGTTTTTCCATTTTGACGAATTTCATCGTTTACTTTCGTCACAATTGTCAGTTCATGTGGGTTTGGAAGTTCATCTTTTGTCACTACGTAAGGACCCAGTGGACAGCTTCCTGCAAGACTTTTCCCTAAGAAATATTGTTGGTGATTCTTTTGAAGGTCACGTGCGGTAATATCGTTGCCGATTGTATAACCAAAGATTGCATCAAAGGCCATACGTTCTGGAATGGACTTCCCACCTTTTCCGATGACAATGGCAAGTTCCCCTTCATAATCTAACTGACTCGTCACGTCAGTGTGTAGAGAAATTGTTGCCTCATCTCCGACAATAGCTGTTGGAGATTTTGTGAAAACTACAAAATCAATCGCCTCTCCACCCATTTCTTTTGCATGATCTGCATAGTTTTTACCGATAGCAAAAATGTTTTTAGGTGTTCGTGGAATCGGCGACAACCATTCAATATCCGTAAACTCATGCTTGAATGTACCTGCTTCGTCACTTATCTCAGCTAGTTTTACTAACTTATTGATTTGCTCGACGAAGTCCATGCCCGTTGCCGTTCCCTCTGCAAGAGTAGCAGGAAAATCTGTAAATTTACCAAAGTGCTCATTGATCTTTTGAACATCCCATACGGCTTCTTGCTTTTTCACTTTCGGTCCAAACTTCTCATGCTGTTGATAGCGATAGGATAATAGTTTCATAAGACAGCTCCTTTTCCCTTTAACTACAGTCTATTATAGTTCGACTAAAATTTCATCTATTTGTTGCGTGGGTACGTCAAAGTCCGCCAAATTTTCTCCAGCGGCCCTTGTTTTGCACGTGACAACCAAAGTTCTGCAAAAATCACACAGAGTGCATAGATACCAAGAGCAATCCACGTACCTGCTACTACGTCTACCTGTCCATAGAAACCAAGCCCATACGAATAGAAGAATGTTGTGGCAAGAATTGACATTAAAATATAGATAGATAGAGACATGCGTCCCGCCGTTTCAAACGGTCGGAAAGCTATAAATGATGTGAACTTAGCAGCCAGTGCCAAAAACAGAAATGCGTATCCAATCGCTTGTATGGGTCCTCCAAATGAATCTTGAATCATTGCTGTCAAGATATTGCCTTCTGTAAAATACGGCACCCATTTCGTAACGGTACCTACTGTGGCAATACTCACCCCAATTAGGATACTTCTCACCGGATTGACACGAATAAAGCCTATCAGATTCCCTTTAGCTGCTGCAGCCCCAAGCATCATCAACGGAAGAATCGTAAAGAGCATCCACAATAAGAACAATCCACCTTGATTCATAAACATCCAGTCCGCTAAGCGCTGCGAGAAAGCTTCTGCATAGTTTCCTGAACCATAAGCCAGAATGGACGCCTCAATCCCTTGCACCGAGTTATACATTGCTAGTGCATTCGCATCAAGACGTGTCACTAAGAACAAAAGACCTGTGATTGCGATGTTCGGAATCATATAAAACAATAGAGCTAATCCAAACAACCATTTTGCAGACAGCCGTAACATAAATAACAAAACAAAACCACTTGCTGCATACGTAATTAATATATCCCCAGCCCATAACAAGAGGACATGAAGAATTCCAAATAACAGGAGCACGCCCATTCGTTTTAAACCGAATGAAACAAACTTGTCTTGCATTCGCTCAAATTGTAGAGCCAGACCGAACCCAAACAACATCGCAAAGAGTGGATAAAAACTGCCTTGTACCCATATATCAATCCACTGATACATCACTTTATCTTGGGGCACAGTGTACCAGTTAAATGGATCGAAATAGATATAGGGTGAATGGAAGAATAACATGTTCACGATGAGGATTCCCAATAAAGAAAACCCCCGTAACTGATCGATTTCTCGAAATCTTTCTTTAGATGTAACCGGTTGAAATTGCACGATTCTCATTCCTCCTAAATGTCGACTATCTCTCTATATGTGACGCTGTATATACGTTTAGAAGCTAGCTTGATTGCTAATATATCTTCTAAAGCATTGCCGTAAATCGTCATCTGCACAGAGTAACGATTCCGAAGTTCTTGTGCGATATTGTCTGGTTGATTTCTCAGTTCAACTAGCGCATCCGTTTTAAAATCAATCAAGTGCCAGTTGTCATTTTTATCTTGGAAGAACAGGTCAATGACCCCTTGGATGATTTGATGATTTCCCGCGTCATCTTGGTAGGCATAAGTAAACGGTTGCTCTCGGTAGTACTGTTTGGCAGCCAGCAACTCTTGCATCAACTCACTCTGCAAGAATGCATCAATATCTTTCACTCGTACAAGTTGTTTTTCTTCTTCCGTCAAGATTTCTCGTTGTACAAGTTCATTCAAGAAGTTTGGAATGTTTACGCTCTGAGAAATCGGAATATGTTGAAAAACACTATGATAAATCGTTCCACGAGAGGTAGCAGAAATACTAGATCCTCGTTCCATAAACGATGGAACTTCCCACTCTTCTTCTTGGAATGCACTTGGTGGACTTGCAAAAAAGTCTTCATTACTTGCTTCATAGAGCTGCACTCGTTTTAACTCACTAACTGTCTGTTTTGCCGCTTTTTTTGTAGCTACTTCAAACGGATAAGGTTCCAGATAGAAGTTTGGTAGAGACGCATTTTGCACACTCATTTGATCAAATTGCTTCACTTGTTCAAATTCCGCAACTTCTTTTTCTTCCATTATTTCGAGCTCGAAGTGAAATACTCCAGGCAACGGCTTGATTGCACTCGGTAAGAGACCGAGGAGCTGTTGAAACTCGGGAAGTCGCATCCAAGCTGGTCCTAACCAGTCCCAATAACTCTTGGCATTACTCCGCATGAATGGAGGGATAGGTGCAGTGGCAGGGACGTAACTTGCAGTGCCCCACTTCTCAACCGCTGCATCAACATCTGGAACAGTCAATACCATGAAAAGCTTCTCGCGTGCACGTGTCATTGCTACATACAAAATCCGCATTTCTTCCGCATTTGCCTGTAATTCTTTCGTTTCTTTTAATGCGTTATACGGCAAGGAATGGTAGGCAATTCGTAAATCAGGATCGATGGCTTTCACAGCAATTCCATAGTGTTGATCGAATAAGTAGTTTTCATTGAAATCCATTCGGTTGAAACCACGTGCCATTCCAGGTAAGAACACGTATGGGAATTCTAACCCTTTAGAGGCATGGATTGTCATAATTCGAACTACATTCTCCCGATCACTAATCGCCTTTGCCTCTCCCACATCATCTCCACGACTTCGAATTCGTTCGATAAAGCGAAGGAATCGAAAAACACCGCGGTATGATGTCTTTTCAAATTGCTCTGCTTGGTCAAGGAACAGATGGAGGTTAGATACACGCTGACTTCCGTTTGGCATTGTTGCCACTTGTTCAAGCAAATAAACATCTTGATAAATCGACCAGATCAAATCACTTAGTGGACCTGATTGGCTTTTCTTTTGCCATGCATTCAGCAGCACTACGAAATGCTGTACTTTTTCTCGCGTTGCTTGTGGCAGTCCTTGAAGAGCGTGACGATTCATAATCAAGTCATAATAGGAACATTTTTTATCAAAAGTCCGAAGTGTTGCTAGTTCCTCATCGTTCAACCCAATCATAGGAGAACGGAGTACGGCAACAAGGGGGATATCTTGCATAGGATTATCAATCACTTTTAACAGTTCCATCAGCCAGATGACCTCAAGGGCATCATAAAACCCTGTTTTCATCTCTACGTAAAGAGGAATGTGGTGTTTCTTAAATACGTCACTAAAGTCACCGGTCCACGTCATCGAGCGCATCAATACAACAAAATCCCGGTATTCGGCAAGTCTTGTTTTACCTGTCCAAGGGTCGGTCACTTCAGCTCCTGATGCGAGAAGTGTCTGAATTTTCGTGGCCACCCATTCGGCCTCAGCTCGCGCTTTTGACAGGTCCTCACCTTCTACATCTTTTTGCAAAATGTGGACGTCAATCGCTACATCAGAGTCAGGGTAAGGAGCTCCAGGCTTTAGGGAAGCATCTTCATCATAAGCAATTTCTCCAACATCTTCTCCCATGATTTGTTCAAAGATATAGTTGATTCCGCTCAGTACTTGTTTGCGGCTGCGGAAGTTAGCATTTAAATCGATTGCCTCTCCACTTTGAGTTGTCGTTTTATAGTCTTGGTACTTTCCGAGGAACAGCATAGGTTCCGCTAGACGGAAGCGATAAATAGATTGCTTCACATCTCCCACCATAAATAAGTTTCCTGTTGCATCATCCCCACTTTTTACGCGCTGAATGATACTTTCTTGCAAGAGGTTTATATCTTGATACTCGTCTACAAGTACTTCTTTAAACTTTCGGCGATAGCTCAGTGCAATGTCAGAAGGTGCCCTCTCGTCCGACAGAATTGCAAAGGCTTTATGCTCGAGGTCAGAGAAATCTAATAGGCTACGCTCTGCTTTTTTCTCTTCGTACCGAGCGGAAAACTCGTTGACACGTGAGACCAATGTTTCAATAATTGGATGCATGAAGCGAATCTCGTCAAGTAATCTTTCCGGTCGCCGCATAAAATAATCTTCTTTAATGTCCACTAGTTGCGTCTTGTACTGATTACGAATGGCTTGTGCTTGTTGTTTGACGTCTTCATCATGGTCCCCTCTAACAGCTTTAGCTGTTGGCCATTTGAAGTGTGAAAAGAAATCATATAAGTCTTGCCAAGTGCCACTCGTCACACACTCTTCGGCTGCAGAGAGAAGCTGACGGTCGAGTGCTGCAGTCTGCTCGAGTGCATCAAGACCACTACCTGAACGCGCGAGAGATTCCATTAATTGAACTTGAGAAAGCGCAGTTTGCACCCGATACAAAATCGATTTCTTTACTTGTTCCGTATACGGAAGGTCATCTACTGCCGTTGTTTTTGTTAATGCATATTGAGCAGTTACTCGACTTAACCAGTCATCTGGATTTGGGTGAACACGTGCGTATTTATAGAGTTGTCGAATTAAATGCTCTAGCGCGAGATCTGAGCGGTCTGATGAAAATGAATCCGCAAGGCGGTACATTCGCTCTTGGTCCATTTCATATGCTTCTTCAATGATTTCTTCTAATGCATCTTCTTGAAGGAGTGCTGCTTCATTTTCATTTGCTAAGCGAAATCCTGGATCGATATCGAGGAGGTACCCATGCTGACGAATCACTTGTAAACAAAACGAATGCAGTGTCGAAATGGATGCTTTATTCAGTAAATGCAGTTGTTTGCGCAAATGTTTAGAATCCGGGTCTTCTAATAATGCTTTTTCAAGGGCATCTCCTAATCGGTGACGCATTTCTGCAGCTGCTGCATTTGTGAATGTCACAACAAGCAGCTCATCGACATTCACTGGGTCATTTTTTCGAATGATTTTTTCAATTAAACGGCGAATAAGTACTGCTGTTTTCCCGGATCCTGCAGCAGCAGAGACGAGTGTATCGGAACCGTATTGCCAAATGGCTTGCCACTGGGCATCTGTCCACGTTTCCGTCTGTGGTTTTTCAGGTATCATGTCGGTTCCACCTCTGTCTTGATTTTATCGAGTAGTATCTCTGGTTTTTCAACGACCAATTTACGAATAGGTTGCTGTGGATTTTGAGTATCGATTTGGCAGACGCTGCGATATGCACAAAACTGACATGGCATTTTGTCTCTTAATTTATATGGCAGTACGCGTGCATCCCCAGCAAGCATTCCTCCTCCTGCTTGCCGATGACGTTTTCGGATAAATTCGCCTGTCTTTTTCAACTCCTCAGGCGGCACAACTTTTGATGTCACGCCATACGAGCCGTCTCGTTTCACATGAACTGGAACAATATCGGAATGCCCTTTCAGTTCATCATCCATCGCTTCGAGTACGTCCCATTCTGTCGTCAACAGGCCATCCATTTTGTAGGATTTTAATTTCAAATCCTCAATTTTTTGTTCAGGGAGCTCTTCTTTTGTTTGGTGTGTAGGTTCATGCAAGTGCAAATATAAGACGCCCCCGGGTTGTGCAGGGCTGTCTAACCATTCGGACGAAAAATGAGTGGCGACATCTAAATACGTGAGCAGCTGCAAAGAAAGACCGTGATACACTTCATTTAAATCAAGTCCTTTTTTGGATGATTTGTAATCAATGACACGAATGTAGTTTTGGTCATGAATCGTCGCTGCATCAATCCGATCAATTCGCCCTCGCAATTCCATTGTTGAGTTGTTGGCGAGTTGCAATTTCAATGGCGGTAACTGTTCTCCAAGTCCAAAACCGACCTCGATAGCAACCGGATGAAACTTCGACCGCGTAGCATGCTGACGCATTGCATTTAATGTAGAAGATACGATTCGAGTCAACTTACGCGTGATGTATTGATACCGGTTCGTACTGAGTAGCAATTGATTGAAAAATAAAGGGACGATATGAGCAATAGCTTTACTAGCAAGTTCTGTAGACTGTTTTTGTGTTAAATCACTCCAAGCAATCGAGTGCTCGGTTGTATAATCGGATATCCATTTTAACGTTGCATGGAAAAGGTCTCCCATGGCAGGGGCTTCTAATTTAAATACATCTCGCCCCTTCAGTTCTAGGCCATACGCTGCAAATTGCTTGAATGGGCAACTGTAATACGTTTCAACACGTGATACACTGCCCTTGATTGTTGAAGTATACAAATTAGTAGCTGCTTGTCGTGAAATTTTTTCTGTTCCTGGATTTCGCTCGAGCGGTTTTTCAATATGCTCGACAACCGATTGCCAATAAGGGTCATCAAGCAAAAAACGTTCAACACCCTGCCAGTAAATTGGAAGTGGAAAACCTTGGTGCTGTTCATATTTTTTTAAACCGAACCCTATTAATGCACTACGTGGATGGTTGATGAGATGAGGCGTGTCACCATCAAAATCTTTTAAAGCTATTGTTTGTGTTAGTGATTCAGAGAACAAGCTTGCTAAGCGCTTCACATAGATAGAAGGTAACAACGCTTTTCCTTCTGAATCCGCTAGCACATAGCTGATTGAAACGTGATGGCTGGCTGTTGTAAGTACTTTATAAAGAACATAATTTTCTTCTAATAACTGTTCTTTAGTAGTAGGTGCAAGTTCGAGTCCTGTTGATGCTAAAAAGTTTCGGTCCTCATCAGTCAGTAAGCCTTCGTTATCGATTCTCTTAGGAAACGTTCCATCATTCATCCCTAATACAAACAGTGCTTTGATTCCTAAAAATCTCGCTGTGTCTGCTTGACCAATAATGACTTGATCGATACTCGGTGGGATTTTAGAAAAGCATAATTGATCAAAGCCTTCCTCTAAAATCGCAGATGCATCTTCTGGTGTAATGGATTGATTGCGGAACATCAATTCAAATTGTTCGAGAACATGCGTCCATTCTTTCCATACTTGTCGGTGTTCTACAGCTTCATCTTGCAAAGATTGTTGCTCCGCTTGTTGTTGCAGAACTGACAGCTTTTGAGGGACCGCAGCAGTTTGAATGGCGGTGACTAAGGCATTCGCAAACTCAAGTGCAGATGTACAAGAATTTAAAGTCTCTGCAAATGGACGAACGACAGCAAGAATCCGGTCTCGAGTTGCTTTCAATTCTTGTTCACTTGCGCGTTCTTCATCAGTTTGTGGCGACTTAAAATACTCCATTCCTCGTATACGTTTGACATGCCACCAGCTATCCGTCCACCATCTGTCTCCTCTGATGCCTCTTTCTAAAACAAAGTTTTCCAAACGATAAACACGCGTTCTCCAGGTGTCATCATTAGGTACTATAAGACCCGTTTTGATGGCGCGGAACATCGCTTCATACGAGAAATTGGTCTGATGGATTGCAAATAACGCTTTACTAAGTTCAATCAACGGATGGTCTAGCATCGGTCTTTTTTCATTGCTAAAGTGTGGAATATCTACTTGAGACAAACTGGTCTTCAGCAGTTGCTCGTATGTTTGTGCATCTCTATGAACGATGGCAATATCTTTGTAGCGATAGCCTTTTTCAAATACTAAATGACGAATTTTTGCTGCTACCGCGTGTACCTCTACTCGAGGGTTGGTAGCTTCAATTACTGTGATTCCTTCTGTATCTGAACTAGTAGCAGGTCGCAATTGATCAAACTGCGCTTCTGCATGACGAAGGCCATTCGTTTGTAGCCTGTGCTGATTAATAAGATGAAGATCTGGATGCACTGGTACATCTTGTTCAAAAGCCAGTTTCTCTATCTTCGCAAGGGTAGTCGCCGGTGCATGAAAAAGACTATCTTCGTCTAGCGCTTCGTGACGTGCATGCAGAGGTAGAGCAATATGTACTTCTTTAGCATGGCACATGAGCTTCTCTACTATGGAAAGCTCAATTGGTGTAAACGCAGTAAATGAATCAATATAAAATTCACTTTCTGCAATCAAAGATGATTTCGGAATTTGTTCAATCAATAGGCGCAGGTGTCCTTCGCCATCGATGTATTCAGTTCCCAGACGCGCTTCAAGCTCTTGTGTAATTGTCATCAAGTCTTGTGCTTTTTGTTGCAGTGGAACGGGCGCACCTTGTTCCTGCAACCTTTTCAGACTCGCATTTAACGTTTCAGGCGTAATGGTATATCTACTGATTTCTTTTAGCATTGTCTCCATTTGATCAGTAAACCCGCGCTTACTTGCAGCGCGTGAAAAAAGCAAGAACTTGTCTTTGTGTGTTCGCAGCAAACTCCTAATGAGCATGCGGTAGCCAACACCATTTACTTCCTCACGGGTGATTCCACCTGTTTCTTGCAAAACACGCCATGCCAGTCGTTTAAAGGTTGTAACTTGGCTTCTAATCAATCCTCGTTGCCCTAGATGTCGTGCTAAATGCCATTCTGCAGTAAATGACATCTGATCCGGCACGAGGTAAAAGAGTGGGTCTCCTAGTGATTGTGTTTTTGTCTTAGCAACAAGCTCATTCATAATTGTCGTTGTCTTGCCACTACCTGTTCGTCCTGTAATAAAGCGTAGTCCCATACAAGCACCTCCTAAAAAGAACCTTTGTTTCTATTGTAGCAAAGAAACAAAGGTTCTAATAATGTAGCCATGATAAATGTGAAACTGGATAGTAAACAAGTTTTACTTCGCCTACAATATCATCTTTTGTAAATACTCCTAATACACGACTGTCAAGGCTCCTCTTCCGGTTATCTCCAAGTACAAAATAAGATTGGTCGTCGAGCTCCACTTGAAAATCATCAACTTCATAGTCTTGCTCATAAATATAAGACTCCACTAGTCTCTCTCCATTTATCAGAAGTTGGTTGTTTTTAAATTCAATCGTATCAGTAGGTATACCCACAACTCGCTTAACGATTTCTTGGTCGTCCCTATTTTTCAAAATTACCAGATCTCCTCGATTGATGGGAGTTACAAGACTGACCACCACTTGATCTTTAGAGTGAAGTGTCGGAAGCATGGAATCCCCTTCGATATGGTACGTCGTGACGACAAACGAACGTATAAATACAATGAGCGCCACACCTATGATAAGTGCAAGACCCCACTCTTTGAGCTCATCTTTCCACGTTCTCATGAACCCGTTCACCTGCTCTCTGTTTGGCAATCTCACGAAAGTCCTCTTCCACTTTTTTATCAAGACGCTTTTCAAAATACTTGCCCACGCCCCATAGAAGTACGATGACTACAGCAACAATTGCAGTTCGTACGGGCTCAGTAACTAATGCACGAATATCTGAGCCAATAAAACTTACAATGAAAATCATAATGAATTTCCCTAAAATAACAGCCGTCAAGTATGTGGATTTTCTAATATTAGATAGACCTGCCACGACATTGACGAGAGCTGAAGGAGTAAATGGGAAGCACAGCAATAAAAACAGGGGTCCAAACCCGTTGCGTTCTACCCAGTGAATTAAACGAGAAATCCGTTTGTGGCGCGTAATAAATTTTAAAATACGAGCTCTACCGAACCTACGCACAAACAAAAATACAATATAGGCACCAAGAACAGATCCCACCCAAGATAAAATAAAACCAAGTAATAAACCATATGCCGTGACATTTGCTACTATGAATACGACCAATGGCAAGAAAGGCAAAAATGCTTCTAACATCGGTAACAAAATCCCTATTAGCGGTCCAAATGTTTTATATGTATTCATGATTTCTTCTAATGTCTCTAAATTCGCCCATTCGTTCATAAACCGCATCACCTTCTTTTGACTAGTATTGCCGTTTCAGATACTGCTAAAACATTGTTCACAAAAACGACTCTGTCACTTAGACAGAGTCGTTTCGTCTTGTGAATTTTGTTTTTTCATCATACGAGTTGCGTACCAAAATCCGATTGTCATAGATGCCGCATCCACGATGTAATGAATCCATTCTCTTGTATAACCTGCAATAACAGATGCTGTGAATAGTGCAATCGTAATTACAAGTGCTACCCACTTATTGAAAGTTATGCGCGTAAATAAAACAACCAACAGTCCAGGTACGAACAGTGCTAACAACAACTGGGTGCCTTGGCTTAAATCATTCATGATGTCGGCCTTGCTATCATCAAACCTAGTCGATGATGATCATGCCTGAACAAAACATGTTGTTTCAAGCGAAGTTCATTATTGTGATCGAGAACTTCAAGACGGCAATGTGCTGCATTAATTTGTATTGCTTCATAAAGTTGTTGTTCATTGAATACACGTTGTCCGTTCACTTTCATAATTCGTTCTCCAATCTCGAGGCCCATCTTGTCAGCTGGAGACCCTTGTAAAACTCCTGCGATTTGAATGCCTTCAGCTACTGGAGCTACCTTGTAGTACCCTGTGTTTTGTGCATGATAGCTCCGACTATCCAAATACATACGAAGAACAAAAGCAAGTACCAGTGCAACCACACCAATCCAAGCTACAAATATTCCCGAAATGGATAGGATGACTATTCCGATTCCTAGATACAGAATTTCTTTTGCTCGTTTTGGAATAGATTCAGCAACATAACTAGATTTTGTGAGTTGTTGAAAGCCAATCACTAGTGGGAACGCCACAAGTGCAAATGAAGTTTCACCGAATTCGACTAACGGCCAAAATGTTTGATAAGTCCCAAACCAGTCACCGGGAATTAAAAAAATCATAGGCACTAACCAGATTTGTTTTGTTTTGTATTGCACAGCTGAACCACCACGTTTTGTACGTACCGCTTGTGGTGAGATGATTTTTAAGCCTTGCTTCTTCAACACAATGCCTTCTATCACTAGAAGTAATCCGACTAATACACCAATTGACCAAAGTTGCTCGACGGAAAAGTTTGAGGCAGAAAACGTAAATGGCCCCGCATATAATGTATAAGATAGTTGATAAATGATAAACCAAATAACAACAGCTACAGGAATTATGTAAGCTGCAGAGAGCACTTGAAATTGAAAACTTACCAGTGCAACAAGTGCGACAACTGCAAGTAGAAGTAAAAACTCAGGATAATAGAGAACGCCGACAGCAAATAATAGTGCTGATGCTAAAATACCAAGCCATGCGCCTGAGAAAATCCCTTTCAGTTCTGTCCAACCTGGGCTTAATCGTGTTCGATAATCTCGTCTCTCTCGTTTCACACGGAAGTATCCAGCGGCAACGGCTGCTGCTAGTGCTAAGTAGAAAACAGGATGAACAAAGAATTGTCCGATATTCCACAGTATTTCAATGACTAATTGTTGATCCATCGTATCCCTCCCAGCGGTTACTTTCTATTTTAGCAAAGCAACCATAAGAAAAGTATACTTTTATTGAGATTGAGAAAAGTAATCAAGTGCTAATCGAATTGCTTCATCATTGTTTTCAGCAAGTAGCTGTATTATCTGAAACATCATAAAGGCTGTGACGTTTAATTAGCTCACGAACATCTTGTAGGAGAGTTGGTGAATCGCGAACGGCAGATTGGTCATTGGTTACATCACAAGCAGTAAGTAGGATTACACTACTGATTACTAGTAGAAACCGTTTCAAAAAAAGCCTCCTCATCGTACTATACGAGAGGAGGATTCTGATTATTCGTTTATGGCGTAGAACTAATCAACTGTTCCATCATTGCTTCATCCATTGGCCCAACAATTTTATGTTGTATCCGGCCATCTGTTCCAATAATATAACTGGTCGGAATCGTAATCGCTTCATAAGCATCGCCAACATCACCTGTTTCATCTAGTGGTATAGAAAATGTTAATTCGTAATCTCTTACAAACTGCTCGATTTTATCAATACCACTGTCTTTACTAGTAAGATTTACCGCAACTATTTCGACTTCATCCCCATACTGTTCATGAAATTTTTGCATGTGCGGCATCTCTGCCTTACAAGGTGGGCACCATGTCGCCCAGAAGTTTAAAATTACCTTTTTCCCCTTCAACTCACTTAATGTGATTTGTTTTTCGTCAAGTGTCTGTAGCGTAAACTGAGGAGGTATATCCCCTTTTTGTAATGTAGAGTTTGGACTAGTAGCCATAT
Organism: Chryseomicrobium aureum; assembly: GCF_016909155.1. Lineage (GTDB taxonomy): Bacteria > Bacillota > Bacilli > Bacillales_A > Planococcaceae > Chryseomicrobium > Chryseomicrobium aureum. The sequence goes on along the minus strand of NZ_JAFBFG010000001.1, from coordinate 81,296 downwards.
CCGTCCCGAGTTGTTCATTATTTAATGAGTCTACTGTATCTGCGTTTTCTTGTGCAAATGAATAAGTTGCAATTCCAATCAAAACAGCAAGCCCTAGTAATGCAATGATTTTTTTCACGTTGCTACCACCTTTTTAGTTGAAAATCGGATAAAGACTTCTATTCCTATACCTACGCCAATTAACAGAAATGTATACGGCTGAAATACCCCTAGGGGTTGGAAAAATGTACTAAAAAAAAGAAGGACGGCTACTCCTAGCAGTAATCTTTGATTTCCTATCCATGTGAGAACCAGTGCACTAAGTGCAGTTGCAAGTATAAAAATCTCAAGTGCTGGATTATTTTCGTTAAGTAGCACCATAAAGAACAGATAATAACTACTCATCAGTAAAGGAAATGTACGATAGTTTTTTGGTTCTAAATAGTTCGTTTTAAAAAGTACATATAATCCGGCGATAGTCCCCATCCCCACTCCTACGTATCCGCCATTAAAGTAGAGTATGCTTAGTGGCTGATTGAGTACTGTTTGGAAATCAGTAACAATAACGCTCAGCTTCCATACAAGTATAAAAGCAAGTGACGCATCTATAAAAATACTAGTCAGTTGTTTATCAAAACGTAAATAAAGAGTTATTGCCACAGCGACAATCGAGATGAAAAAAGCAAGCCATGAAGATGGCATCGTCAATGAATAGATAATGTACCAATCTGTAATAGTCACACTATTCCTCCTACCTACACTTATCGTAAAGAAAAAAGCAGCTCACGTAAAGTGAACTGCTTTTCATCACATTGGAATATAGCGAAGTGGATTCACTGAGTTTGCAGCCATACCATTCCAGCCACCAACATGAATTTCGAAGTGCAAGTGAGGTCCCGTTGAGTTGCCAGTGTTCCCTAAAGTACCAATCTGTTGACCTTTTCCTACAGATTGTCCAACGGATGCACCAATAGAGTCTAAGTGAGCGTATAAAGATGTAAATGTTTGGCCATCAATATTATGCGTAACCATTACAACATTTCCGTACGTGCTAAATGGAGCTGCATAGCTGACTACTCCAGCAGCTGCTGAAACAACTGGTGTACCGATGCTGTTGGCAAAGTCTACACCATAATGCATGCGTCCAGTGCCATAAATAGGATGTACTCGGTATCCATAACCAGATGTAAGGCGTCCATTTACTGGTTTCGTCCAAGCTCCAGCTGACACTGCTGGCGCTGATACTGCTGGTGCTGTGTTACTAGATCCACCACCTGAATTTGCATTACGTGCTGCAGCTTCTTCGCGTGCTTTACGTTCAGCTGCTTCTTTACGGCGTTGTTCTTCAGCTTGTTGGCGAGCAATTTCTGCAATACGTTGCTGCTCGGCTACAATTTTATTTTTTGTTTCTTCACTTAAATTCGCAATTTCTTCATAATCTGTTTCCATAGCTTGTTGCTCATTTTTTAGCTTGTTTTGCTCTTCTTCAAGCTGGTCTAACAAATCGTTCATTTGCGCTTTTTGACCGTCTAGAGATTCTTTCAGTTTTAACAATTCCGCTTTTTGATCTTCTTGCTGCTGTAGTTTTTGTTCAACCAAAGCTTTTTCTTCTTCTAGTTGTTTTTTATCAGCTGCTTGATCACGAATGATTTGTCGGTCAGCTTCCATCAATGTATTAACTGCTGAGAAGCGGTCGATGAAATCAATAAATGAATTTGCTCCAAGCAGAACGTCCACGTAATTTACGGATCCCCCACTCAATTGAACCGCACGAATTCGATCGCGCAGAAGTGCATCACGCTCTTCGATTTTCTTTTCAAGTTCAACGATAGAAGCTCGCAGGTCTGCAATTTCGTTTTGTGTCACTTCAATTTCAGCGAGAACTTCCTCAATCTTTTTTTCTGTTTCTACAATTTCATCACTTAGCTTTTGGACTTTGTCCTCAATTGTTGAAATTTCGCTCGCTTTTTCTTGAATCTCTCCCTTTTTCTGTTCAATTGAAGAGTTCAATTCATTTTTCTGTTGCTCTAATTCTTGTTGTTGCTCTTTTAGTTCATCTAAATTTGCAGCGGAAACCGTTCCACTTGTAAATAGTAAGGTGGCAGCTGTAAGCCATGTTGCCATTTTCACTTTCCGTGACGTTGTCGACATGCGTTCATTTTCCCCTTTCTTTCACTGGTACGTTTTCTCTATACTTTTAAAAACTTACGAACAGACATAAAGCTTCCCCAAATACCAATCATAATTCCCATGACAAGAATCAAGCCATTCACTTGCAGTAAAAATGGCATTGGTGGAAGGAGTGTAATCAGTTCACTTTGCGCAAGTCTTGGTTGAAGCTCATTGTAAATTGCGTAGTAGGCTGTTGTTACAAGTGTCATCGGCAACAAAGCTCCCATAATTCCTAGCCACATCCCTTCGAACACAAAAGGAATGCGAATGAACCAGTTGGTTGCTCCAACTAATTTCATGATTTCAATATCACGGCGTCGTGCAACAATTGTGATGCGGATCGTATTCGAGATTAAGAACATTGCTGTAAATAGCAACCCTAAAATTAATACAAGTCCAACATTTCGACTAACGTCTAGTACCGCAAATAATCGTTCAATTTTTCCTTTACCGAACTCAACTCGTGAGACTTGATCCAATCGTTCAATTCGAGTAGCTACTGCTGCTGTTTCGGTTGGCGTTGCTGCTTTCACATAAAATACATCATGTAATGGATTGTCTTGTTCAAACAACTGAAGATCATTCCCGAAATCTTGTGCAAGCTTTACAAGCTCGTCTTCTTTCGTGGAGTAAACCACTTCTTTAACACCTAATGTATCAGCTATCTGTTGTTCTAGTTCCGTAATCTGTTGATCTTCTGCTGTAAGTTCTACAAACACTTTCATTTCAACATCATTTTCTAGATCGTCTGCTAGTTTGTTTAAGTTCATCATGATAACGACGAACACACCTACTAGGAGTAGTGTAACGGTTACAGCGCTTACAGAAGCAAATGTCATCCATCCGTTTCGTGCAATGCTTCGAAAACTTTCTTTCACGTGACGGCCGAATGTTCTAAATTTCATACCCGTAGTCTCCTTCTGCTTCATCTCGGGCAATCATTCCGCCTTCAACTGCAATGACACGGTGTTTGAGTGTGTTTACAATTTCTTTGTTGTGGGTAGCCATAATAATGGTCGTTCCCCGAGAATTAATTTCTTTGAAGATATTCATAATCTCCCAGGATGTATCCGGATCTAAGTTTCCGGTAGGCTCATCGGCAATGACAAGCTTTGGCCTGTTGACGATGGAGCGCGCAATTGAAATCCGTTGCTGTTCTCCACCTGACAATTCAGTAGGAAACATTCTAGCTTTATGCTTAAGTCCAACGAGGTCTAATACTTCCATAACTCGTTTGCGAATCACCTTTGGACTTTCTTCTATTACTTCTAATGCAAATGCAACATTTTCATACACATTCATACGAGGGAGTAATTTAAAGTCTTGGAAGACGACGCCAATCTGACGCCTTAAAAGAGGCACTTTCTTCGACTTTATTTTTGCTAAGTTGATGCCATTGATAATTATGTCACCACTTGTAGGCTTTTCCTCTCGGTACATCATTTTGATAAATGTAGATTTTCCCGCGCCACTTGGTCCAACTACATATACAAACTCTCCTTGTTTAATGTCTACTGTAATCCCGTTCGCTGCCACGATACCATTTGGATACTTCTTATAGACATCTTTCATTTGGATCATATTTCTAACCACCTATTTTGTATACTTCGTTAAGCGCAACAGGTTCATTATAACATCGAAAAAAAGTTTTAATGTTACAGGTATATTTCATTTTGCTAAAAAAGCGATGAAAGAGGTTTATCTTTTACCATGAAAAAAAAGAGCTGATTTAGTTCAGCTCTTCAGTAGATTTTTTAGATTGCTTTGCAAAAATTTCTGCATCTACTATTAAGTTGAGTGTAGTGCAGGGGCTGACTCCAGTGGGATTCAAGTCGGAACGTGAGACCCCACAGGAGCCTGCGACGAGGAGGCTCACGCCGCGCCTTCGGAAAGCAGCCCCGGAATGGAACCCAACTTTTCAAGCGTGGCGTTCTCCACATCTAGAGTAATCGAGTTGCGCCTCCGAATGGAATCGAGTTGCGAACGCCAGAAACACGCTCCGGAATCAGCCGCACCCGCAAAGGCTGAAAAACGCCTTCACGGGCACGTCTGATTTCCTCGGAGTTTCTAGAGTGGCGTTCTCCACATCTAATACTATTTCATTTCCGCTAACCAAGCTGCTACTGCTTCCGCTTCAGCACCTTCAATAATTCCACCTGGCATCGCGCCTTTACCTTCAAGAATAACTGTTAAAATTTCAGCTTCACTTAATCGTGATCCAACATCATTAAGAGCTGGGGAGTTTCCTTGTCCTTCAAGATTGTTACCGTGACAACTAATACAACGCTGATTCACTACAGCCTCAGCATCTACATCTGCTACATTCCCAGAATCCGTAGGTGCAGATTCTTCTGTTGAATCTCCTCCACAAGCAGCAAGTAAAAATGCAGAAGTAATTGTTAAACTAAGAAGCAATTTTTTCATCCAAAACACTCCTTTTCTCTTTTCCTATAGTATACCAAAGTTAATACCGTTTAAAACCCTCACCAAGAACTTCATATGCATCCGAAACAATCACAAACGCTTTCGGATCTACAGTTCTTACGACTTGTTTCAGCTTTGTAAATTCTGTTTGATACACAACCACCATTAAGATGGGACGTGGTTCTTCCGTATAACCACCAATCCCCGTCATCTTTGTGACACCACGATTGACTTGTTGATAAATGGCTTCCTTCATAGCTTGTTCTTCAGACGTTATGATATGCACCATTTTCGATTGGCTGAACCCGAGTTGTATAATATCAATTGTTTTGGTAGTTGTGAAAAGACCAATCAGAGCATAAAGAGCCCGTTCAATATCAAATACCACTGCTGCTGAAATAACAATCAATCCATCAATGAGAAGGACACTGGTACCTAACGACAGGCCTGTGTATTTCGTGATAATCTGAGCTGCCAAATCCGTCCCACCAGTCGAAGCATTTCCTCTAAAGACAAGGCCGAGTCCTGTACCGACAGCAATTCCACCAAATAAGGCACCAAGGAGAGGATTCATAGTCCAAGCATCCCAACTTGAAGTAGCAAGTACCACTGCTGGCAAAGTGATAGTCCCGACAAATGATTTCACTCCAAAGTTTCTACCAAGAATGATTACACCCGCAATAAACAATGGAATGTTGAATGCGTATTGTACAATCCCTGGCTGCCATCCAAATAAAGAGTAGAGAATCGTACTGATACCACTTACCCCACCCGATGCAATCTGGTTTGGTAAGAGAAATACATTGAATCCAACCGCTACAATGGCTGCTCCAATAATAATAAAAATATAATCCCGGATTTCTCGGACGATTGGCGTTTCTTCTTTTCTAGGTTTTCTTTCCTTCATATAAGCACTTCGCCTTTCACACTCAGCTAATCCTTCTCAACTCGTAAAAATCCACTACGGTAGAGTATACCATAGTGGATGAGAATGCGTTATTGGATTTTTGATCGAAGATATGCGTGAATAAAGTTGTCCAGTTCTCCATCTATAACGGCATGAACATTTCCACTTTCTTCATTTGTTCGGTGATCTTTGACCATTGAATACGGATGGAATACGTACGAGCGAATCTGAGAACCCCATCCAATTTCTTTTTGTTCACCACGGATAGCAGCAAGTTCTGCTTCTTGTTCTTCAATCCGCAATTGATACAATTTCGACTTCAACATCTTCATTGCATGTTCACGGTTTTTAATCTGGGAGCGCTCCGTTTGGCATGTAACGACTGTGTTTGTTGGTAAGTGCGTGATACGAACAGCCGAGTCTGTCGTATTGATATGCTGTCCACCTGCTCCACTTGCACGGTACGTATCAATTTTTAAATCTTCCGTTCGAATGTCGATTTCAATTTCTTCATTGAATTCTGGCATCACATCTACGGAAACGAATGAGGTATGACGGCGACCTGAAGAATCAAAGGGTGAAATACGCACGAGACGATGTACACCTTTTTCCGCTTTTAAATAGCCATAAGCATTATGTCCTTTAATGAGAAGAGTTACGGACTTGATTCCCGCTTCGTCTCCAGGTAAATAATCAAGTGTCTCCACTTTGAATCCTCGTTTGTCTGCCCACCGTTGATACATGCGCAATAGCATAGAACCCCAGTCTTGTGACTCCGTTCCACCTGCTCCTGGGTGAAGTTCTAAAATCGCATTATTTTTATCATGTTCTTCGCTAAGTAGCATTTGGAGCTCAAAGTTTGCAAGTGCTGTTTGATGCTCTTTTAAACTACTCTCAAGATCTGCATGCAAGTCCTCGTCCGGTTCTTCTTTTAACAGTTCCACTGTCATTTCAAGATTTTCTTGATCGTCTACTAACGTATTGTATTGGTCAACAATTGCTTTTAATCCATTCAATTCATTGATTGTTTTTTGCGCATTTTGTGCGTCATCCCAGAAGTCTGGGAACGTCATAAGTTCATCCAGCTCTTGAATGCGTGCCTCTTTGTTTTCTAAGTCAAAGAGACCCCCTAAAGTCTTGGATTTTTTGCGTTGAGCGTTCGAGCTCTGCGCGTGCTGCTGATAATTCAATCATGGTAATTCCTCCGCTAATTAGCTAACTGCACCGTGACAGTTTTTATATTTTTTTCCGCTTCCACATGGACATGGTTCGTTACGTCCGACTTCTGCGTCTTTTTTGATGGGTTGTTTTTTGACTGGCTTGCCATCATCTTTGGGATTAACAGCTTGCCCTTTTGCTACTTCTTCACGCTCAAGATTTTGTTGGATTTCTGCTTTCATTGCGTACTTCGCAACATCTTCTGAAACTGAGGCAACCATCGTTTCAAACATGGCAAATCCTTCATTTTGGTATTCACGAAGCGGATCCGTTTGTCCATAAGCACGTAAATGAATCCCTTGTCGCAACTGATCCATCGCATCGATATGATCAATCCATTTTGTATCAATCGAACGAAGTAAAATAACTTTCTCGAACTCACGCATACGTTCTTCCGTAAAGCGTTCTTCTTTTCCATTGTATTCTGCTGTAATCAGCTGTTTTAGCTCTTCACGAATCTGTTCGCGATCTTTTCCTTCAAAATTCAATTCTGCTTCAGATTCTTCAGGTAATAAAGTCGCTTTAATATAATCTGTCATGGCTTTTAAGTTCCACTCTGCAGGCTGTTCTGCAGTCGTGTGCACATCCACAGTACGATCGATGACTTCTTCAATCATTTTCTCAACGAGTGCACGCATGTTATCTGTTTCGAGCACTTCATTTCGCTCTTTGTAAATGATTTCACGTTGTTGACGAAGGACATCGTCGTATTGTAACAATCGCTTACGTGCATCGAAGTTATTTCCTTCCACACGCTTTTGAGCGGATTCTACTGCACGCGATACCATTTTTGACTGAATAGGTTGCGTATCATCTAGTCCTAAGCGAGTCATCATTGATTTCATATTGTCCGAACCGAATCGTCGCATCAATTCATCTTCTAATGACAAGTAGAATTGTGTAACTCCAGGGTCACCTTGACGACCAGATCGTCCACGTAATTGGTTATCAATACGTCGTGATTCATGACGCTCCGTTCCGATTACTGCAAGACCGCCAGTTTCTAATACACCTTCACCTAATTTAATATCCGTACCACGACCTGCCATGTTCGTAGCAATCGTTACTGCACCTTTTTTACCGGCATCGGCAATAATTTGCGCTTCACTTTCATGGTTTTTAGCATTCAAGATATTATGCGGAATTTTATGTTTTGTTAAAAGAGCAGAGATGATCTCTGACGTTTCAATTGCAACTGTACCAATCAAAACTGGTTGGCCATTTTTGTGTTTTTCAGCAATATCTGCTGCAGCTGCTTCAAACTTCCCTTTTGTAGACGCATAGATCAAATCCGCTCGATCGTCACGAATAATCGGTTTATTTGTAGGAATAACAACAACGTCCATATTGTAAATGTTACGGAACTCTTCTTCTTCTGTTTTCGCTGTACCTGTCATTCCTGATAGCTTCTCATACATACGGAAGAAGTTCTGGAACGTGATTGTTGCCATCGTCATCGATTCATTTTGAATATCTAAGCCTTCTTTAGCTTCGATTGCTTGGTGAAGACCATCTGAGTAACGACGACCTTTCATCAAACGTCCGGTGAAGGAGTCAACAATAACAACCTCGTCTTCTTGAACAACGTAATCCACATCTTTATGCATAGAGACATGCGCTTTTAGAGACTGGTTCACAGCGTGGTTTAATCGTACATGCGTCAAATCAAATAGATTGTCGATCCCGAAAGATTTTTCGACCTTTTCAACACCTGTATCGGTTAATACTACACCCTTTGTCGATTCATCATAACTATAATCTTCTTCATTGCGAAGAAGGCGGACGACTGCATTGGCTTGTTTGTACAGCAAGGCCGCTTTCGATGCTTGTCCTGAAATGATAAGTGGTGTACGCGCTTCATCGATCAAAATAGAATCGACTTCATCGATTACAGCATAGTGAAGCGGACGCTGTACTTTCTCTTCTTTATAAAGGACCATATTGTCGCGTAAGTAGTCGAACCCTAATTCATTATTTGTTGAGTACGTGATGTCTGCTAAATAAGCCTCACGCTTTTCTGCTTTTGTTAATGCATTTGTATTTAAACCAACTGTTAACCCTAAGAAATTATACAGTTTACCCATTTCTTCTGCATCACGACTTGCTAAATATTCATTGACCGTTACAACGTGCACACCTTTGCCTGTCAAAGCATTTAAGTAAACAGACATTGTAGACGTTAATGTTTTCCCTTCCCCTGTCTTCATTTCGGAAATGTTGCCATCATTAAGAGCAGCAGCACCCATGATTTGTACGCGGAATGGATACATATTTAACACACGTCTAGAAGCTTCACGAACTACTGCAAATGCTTCCGGCAATAATTTATCGATTGTTTCGCCGTTTGTATAACGCTCTTTAAATTCAGTTGTCTTGGCTTTTAATTGATCATCGGATAACGATTCCATTTGAGAAGCTAGCGCTTCAACAGAATCAGCAATTTTTTCAAGTTTTTTAATTTCGCGTTTGTTTGGATCAAACACTTTATTCAATACACCTAACATGAAGGTCACTTCCTATTTCAGACTTATCTTTCATTTTACCACTTTTTGAAAAGCTTCATCAAGCGAAGCTACCGGTTTGCATAAAAAAAGCTCCTGCCGAGGCAGAAGCTTTACTGAATTAGTTTGTCTCGATCAATCCGTATTTCCCATCTTTACGTTTATACACAATATTTGTGCCATTTGATTCTGCATCCGTAAAGATAAAGAAGTTGTGACCAAGCATGTTCATTTGAAGGATTGCTTCTTCTTGATCCATCGGCTTTAAGTCAAACGTTTTCGTACGTACGATTGTGTAGTCTTCTTCTGCCGTTTCAGGTTCTGGAGCTAAAGCACCCTCAGTAGTAGCAAAATAACTGCCTACACCTTCACGCTCACGGAATTTACGATTTACTTTTGTTTTGTGTTTGCGAATCTGGCGCTCTAATTTATCTACAATTAAATCAATCGCTGCATACATATCTGTATGACGCTCTTCCGCACGAAGAGTTAGATTTTTCATAGGAATTGTGACTTCCACTTTCGTCTGTTTGTCGTTGTAAACTTTTAGGTTTACATTGGCTGTAGAATTCAGCTCTTCATTAAAGTAGCGATCAATTTTTTCGATTTTTGTTTCCACATATTCTCGAATTGCAGGAGTTACCTCGATATTTTCTCCACGGATGTTAAAGTTTAGCATGAAAACTCCTCCTTTATAATTGCTATACTACTTATTTCGACATCTTCTTCAAAATTCCTTCTTTTTCTTGAAAGAATTAAAAAAGATGACTTGTGAAGATTGTACACGTAATCCGCCTAATTATCCAATAATTCTGTAGGTTTCACTCAAGAAAAAATGACTACCATCAAATGGCAGTCATCTTAAAGTGTTTCGCTTCGTATTCCTTAATTTGCTTCTCGTACTGGAAAGTGAGGGAAATCTCATCCCAGCCATTGAGTAACATCTTTTTTTGGTAGGGATCGATTGAAAAATTATACATGACACCATCTGTCCCTAACAATTGTTGATTGGGTAGATCGACTGTCAAAGTGTAATACGGTTTTGCTAAAATTTCTTCCACTTCTGCTACCGGTAAACGAATCGGTAAAATACCATTCTTCATACAGTTGTTGTAGAAAATATCTGCAAAGCTTGGCGCAATAACGACTCGGAAACCATAATCACCAATGGCCCATGGCGCATGTTCTCGTGAAGACCCACAACCAAAATTCTCATGAGCAACAAGAATTCTAGAATCACTGTATGTTGGATCATTCAATACAAAACTTGGATTCTCTGCTCCATCTTCTTGATACCGCCAGTGATAAAACAAGTACTTTCCAAATCCTGTTCGTTCGATTCGCTTTAAGAATTCTTTCGAGATGATTTGGTCCGTGTCGACATTCTTTTTATTTAGCGGTGTGACGATACTCGCGATTAATTGAATAGGCTTCATACATCTCTCTCCTTTTAGACAAATGCCATTTCATACTTCCGGACATCCGTTAATTTTCCTTCGATGGCAGCAGCGGCAGCCATTGCTGGACTCATTAAATGTGTGCGGGACCCAGCACCTTGCCTGCCTTCAAAGTTTCGATTACTTGTAGAAGCACATCGCTCACCTGCAGGTACACTGTCATCATTCATTGCTAAACACATGGAGCATCCTGATTCTCGCCATTCAAAACCTGCATCTAAGAAAACCTTGTCTAAGCCAAGCTCTTCGGCCTGTTTTTTCGTTGTTTGGGAGCCCGGAACAATTAGAGCTCTCACACCTTTCGCCACTTGTCGTCCTTCCACTACTTTTGCCGCTTCCACCAGATCACTGAGACGCGCATTGGTGCATGAACCAATGAAAACATGTTGAATGGCAATGTCTTGAAGCGCTTGACCTTGTTCAAGGCCCATATAATTTAAAGCTTGTTGTAACGCCACTTTGTCCGCTTCTGTTGGACAATCCGCAAGTGTTGGGATTGTGTGTTGAATGCCCGCCCCCATCGCTGGATTGGTTCCCCACGTTACAAATGGCGAGATTTCTTTCGCGTCAATCACATGTACCGTGTCATAACTTGCTTCTTTGTCGCTAGCTAGTGATAACCATTCTGCAGCGAATTGTTCAAAGTTTTCTTGAGGTGCATACCGTCTGCCACGAAGGAATTCGATAGTAGTAGCATCAGGTGAGATTAGACCAGCTTTTGCTCCTGCTTCAATCGACATATTGCAAATCGTCATACGTTCTTCCATCGTCATGTTCCGAATTGCTTCACCTGTATATTCAATGACATGGCCCGTTCCCATATCGATACCAAACTTTGCGATAATCGCTAAAATCACATCTTTTGCTGTCACACCAAATCCAAGTTCTCCTGTGACACGCACTTCCATCGTTTTAGGTTTTGCCTGCCAAAGTGTTTGAGTGGATAAAACGTGCTCCACTTCACTCGTTCCAATTCCAAAGGCAAGAGCGCCGAACGCACCATGAGTAGATGTATGAGAATCACCACAGACAATGGTTTTCCCCGGTTGTGTCAACCCGAGTTCAGGACCAATAATATGCACAATTCCCTGATCGGGATGATCCATGTTTGCCAGTTGGATTCCAAATTCCTCGCAATTTTTCTCGAGCGTTGTCATTTGTTTTTTAGCAACTACATCAGTAATCTGTTGACGATTGATAGTCGGCACATTATGATCCATTGTCGCAAAACAGAGATCTGGTCGTCGAACTGATCTTCCGGCCATACGAAGTCCCTCAAACGCTTGAGGAGATGTCACTTCGTGGATCAGGTGCAAATCGATATAGAGAAGATCTGGTTTTCCTTGCTCTTCGACTACGATATGGGTGTCCCAAATTTTTTCGATAATTGTTTTTGCCATATAAAGTGCCCCCAGTTATCCTGAAATGTACGAAAAACAAATGCTATCTGAGACAGATTCACTGTCCAATTCTTCTATCACTTTTGCTGTCCATTGCTCTGTTGAAAGAACTCTTCCTCCTTTTAAATCCGCTGTTGTGTATCCGTCTTTCAACACACGTTCTACAGCATCTTCAATCGCCTGAGCTTCTGCTGTCAGTCCAAACGACTGCTTCAAAAGCATCGCTGCAGATAGAATCGCTCCGGCAGGGTTTGCTTTTCCTTGTCCAGCAATATCTGGTGCGGAACCGTGAATCGGCTCATACACACCAAAGGAATCGTCACGTACACTAGCGGAAGGAAGCATACCGAGAGAGCCTGTAATCATAGAAGCTTCATCACTTAAAATATCACCAAACAGATTTTCAGTCACAATGACATCAAATGAAGATGGTTCTTTGATTAATTGCATCGCTGCGGCGTCTACTAACATGTGCTCGACCGTAACGTCCGGGTAACCTGTGCGCATTTCTTCTACTATTTCTCGCCAAAGCTTACTTGAAGCGAGTACATTTGCTTTATCAACAGATGTCAATTTTCCGTTACGGCTACGTGCCAATTGAAACGCTGTCTCAACAATCCTCTCAATCTCTTTTCTTGTGTAAACGAGCGTATCGACCGCTGAGTCTTTTGTCTTTTTACGAGGTTCAGAGAAGTAAAGCCCTCCAGTCAGTTCACGAACGATTACAAAATCTGTGCCCTCTACAATTTCAGGTTTTAAAGGAGAAGCTTCTTGAAGCGCTTCATGCGCTTTGACAGGTCTTAAGTTTGCATAGAGATTAAACTGTTTACGAAGGGCTAATAATCCTTTTTCCGGTCGAACTTCAGGAGCTACCTGATCCCACTTTGGACCGCCTACGGACCCTAAAAGTACTGCATCTGATGCAGCACATACTTCAATCGTCTGATCCGGAAGGGACTCACCTACCGCATCATAAGCGGCTCCTCCAATTGCTGCATAGTGGAATTCAAATTCATGATGAAACCGTTTGGCTGTAGCCTTCACTACGTCGACAGCCGCTTGCGTGACTTCTGGACCAATACCGTCCCCTGGTAATACAGCGATTCGTTTCTTCATATTCATTCCTCCTATAGTTAAACTGTGGCGACTAATGTTTGTTGCAATTGACGGTTGATAGCATTTAAATACGCTTTAGCACTTGCTTCTAATACATCTTGGGAAGCATTTCGTCCAATGGTGTCTCTGTCATCAAAACATAGTTTCACGACAGCTTCACCCAGAGCATCTCGCCCTTTTGACACCGATGTGACACGATAGTCAAGTACGCGAACGGTCCCAGAAACCACTTTTTCAAGTGTATTGAAAATCGCTTCTACAGAACCTGCTCCAGTATCAGAAACCGTTACAACTTCTCCAGTCGGGCTCGTTACACGTGCTGTTGCCGTCGGAATATTAGAAGTACCGTATTGCACTTGAACGCTTTCCAACACATAGACAGGTACATCTTCTGCTTGTACTTGTTGATCTGTTAAGAGTACAAATAAATCCTCTTCAGTTATTTCCTTTTTACGATCTGCAAGATCTTTGAATGCGACAAATGCTTTTGCATAATTTTCGTTCGTCAATTCAAAGCCCATTTGTTTTGCTCTGCTGATGAAAGCATGTCGGCCAGAATGTTTGCCAAGAACCAGTTCTGTAGATACTTCCCCAATCATTGCAGGCGTGATAATTTCGTATGTCTCTGGATTTTTCAGCATGCCATCTTGATGAATCCCAGATTCGTGCGCAAATGCATTTTTTCCAACAACCGCTTTATTCGGTTGGATAATTACACCTGTCAATTGACTCACCAGCTGACTCGTGCGTTTCGTTTCTTTTAATACAATTCCGGATTCCGTTTGATAATAGTCTCCGCGAATTTTTAGAGCCACAGCAATTTCTTCAAGTGCTGCATTTCCAGCGCGTTCTCCGATTCCGTTGATCGTCCCTTCGATTTGAGTTGCCCCGTTCTCGATGGCAGCCAGTGAATTCGCTACTGCAAGTCCCAAATCATCGTGACAATGGGCTGACAGTTTCACCTTTTCGATTCCTGGAACTGTTTCACGAAGGTAGTGGAACAATGCCCCGTATTCTGAAGGCGTGGCATAGCCAACTGTATCCGGTATATTAATCGTTGTTGCACCAGCTTTTATAACCTCGGTGATGATGCGTGCAAGAAATTCTTTATTCGAACGTGTGGCATCTTCTGCTGACCACTGTACGAGCGGGAAATATTTTTTCGCAAGCTTTACGGACTCGACTGCAATTTCAACTACTTGGTCCGGCGTTTTTTTCAACTTGTATTCCATATGGATTGGTGAAGTCGCGATAAACGTGTGTAGATGAGGTTGCTCGCCGTACTTCAACGCCTCAAAAGATGTCAAAATATCGGATTGAACTGCGCGTGCTAAACCTGTAACAGTAGAGTTTTTCACAGTTTGAGCAATTTGCTTCACTGCTTCAAAGTCCCCGTGGGATGAAGCAGGAAAACCTGCTTCAATGACTGCGACTCCAAACCGCTCCAATTGACGTGCTATCTCTACTTTTTCTGCCGTGTTTAGATTGATACCAGCAGATTGCTCCCCATCTCGTAATGTTGTGTCGAAAATATCAATTTTGCCCACTGGTCACCACTTCCTTCTTCGGTTGTTTAGCTGCTTGCACAAACGGCATCATTTCACGAAGCTTGGCACCTACCTCCTCGATCTGATGTGTAGTTTCACTTTCTTTGATTCGTGTATAATTCGGTCGATTTTGTTCATTTTCTTGAATCCACTCTTTTGCAAATTTCCCTTGCTGGATATCTGTCAAAATGTCTTTCATACGCTGTTTTGTATCTGCATCAACTACACGAGGCCCCGATACAAAATCTCCCCACTCAGCCGTGTCTGAGATCGAGTAGCGCATTCCTGTCATACCCCCTTCATACATTAGGTCTACAATTAGTTTTAACTCATGCATTGTTTCGAAATAAGCAAGTTCTGGCTGATACCCAGCTTCCACAAGTGTTTCAAATCCAGCTTTTACAAGTGCAGTTAGACCCCCACATAGTACGGCTTGTTCCCCGAAAAGGTCTGTTTCCGTTTCTTCTTTGAACGTCGTTTCAAGCACTCCTGCACGTGCACTCCCAATTCCTTTTGCATAGGCCAGTGCGAGTTCTGTCGCTTGCCCTGTAGCGTTTTGATGGACTGCGAACAGTGCTGGAACACCTGCTCCTGCTTCATAGGTTCTACGCACTAGGTGGCCTGGTCCTTTCGGTGCCACTAGGAACACATCTACCCCTTCAGGAGCTACAATTTGATCAAAGTGAACATTGAACCCATGTGCAAAAACTAGTGCTTTTCCTTCTTTTAGGTGCGGTTGAATTTCTGCCTCGTATACTGCTTTTTGTCGCTCATCTGGAAGGAGGACCATGATGACATCCGCTTGTTCAGCGGCTTGTGCAACTGTTGTGACTTGCAGACCATCTTCTTTTGCTTGATCAAAAGACTTTCCAGGACGAACACCCACCACTACTTGGAAGCCACTATCTTGAAGGTTGCGCGCATGTGCATGCCCTTGTGATCCGTATCCGATGATTGCCACTGTCTTTCCTTGTAATACCTGTTCGTTGATACTTTGGTTATAGTACATGTTTGTCATTTTCCATTCCTCCTAGTAGGTAAGTAATTTAATTGGTGTCTGTACTTTTTGGTGCTCACGAGTAAATGCCGTCACACCTGTTCGTGTTAATTCTTTAATTCCATAGGGCCTAACAAGTTCAACAAAAGCATCAATCTTATCAGGGCGTCCCGTCAGTTGATACGTTACGACTTGTTTTCCAGCATCGATTATCTGTGCTCGGAAAGGTTCAATTAGTGTTGCGAGCTCTAGTCGCTTGGTGGCACTTGCTTGGACTTTGATCAAGGCGAGCTCGCGTTCTACCAGCACTTGGTCCGTCAAATCCTGTACTTTTAAAACATCAATTTGTTTTTGCAGCTGTTTCAACAACTGCTCAAGTTTTTGTGCATCTTCAACATGGACAACAAACGTCATTTTCGAGATAGTTGGTTGTTCAGTATGGCCGACTGTCATACTTTCAATATTGAATTGGCGTTTCATCATCAAACCTGTCACACGGTTCAATACGCCGCTTTGATTCAGGACAGTGACAGTAATGATTCGTCTCAAAACGGCTTCACTCCAATCATTTCATGCAATGCTTTTCCAGGTGCTACCATTGGAGTCACCGGTTCTAGTTGCTCGATTCTACAATCAATTAATACGGGTTCATTCGAAAGCAAGAGTTCTGGAAGCAATCGCTCGGCTTCTTCTAACGTCTCAAGCTTTACACCTTGAATGTCATAGGCGTTTGCGAGCTTCACAAAGTCTGGCTGGACAGGCATCAAGCTCTGAGAAAACCTTTCTTCATAAAAGGACGTTTGCCACTGCCTTACCATTCCGAGACTTTGATTGTTTAAGATAAGGATTTTGACCGGCAATCTCTTTTCTTGAAGAAGCGACAACTCTTGTAAGGTCATTTGAAAACCCGCGTCTCCTACAACAGCAAGTACTTTCTCATCTGGAAATGCGAGCTGTGCACCGATTGCTGCTGGGAATCCAAAGCCCATCGTGCCGAGCCCTCCTGATGTGATCCATTTATGTGGTGCCGAAAAGCCATAATACTGAGCTGCCCACATCTGATGCTGCCCGACATCCGTTGCTACAATTGCTTCCCCACGTGTAACATTTCGTGCGATTTGCAAAATATGTTGCGCTTTTAATCCATCCTCTCTGTAGTGAAGTGGATAGTGCTGCTTACTGATTTGCTGTGCTTCTTGCCAATCAAAGCTTGTAGTCGGGTTGTACGTAAATTGCATCAATTCCGATAGAGCCGTTTTTGCATCCGCCACAATTGGGATGGACGTAGGTACATTCTTGCCGATTTCAGCGGGATCGATATCTACATGAACTACAGTTGCTTTCGGTGCAAACTCTGCTAGGTTGCCAGTCAAACGGTCATCAAATCGTGCACCGATATTGATGAGCAAGTCACATTCTTGTATCGCCATATTCGCTGTGTACGTGCCGTGCATCCCAGCCATTCCTAGAAACTGCGGATGGTCGGCATCCACTACACCCAAACCTAGTAAAGTTGAAACAACTGGCATTTTTGTTTGCTCGAGAAATTGCGCTACTTCTTGTGTTGCTTTTGAAGCGAGAATTCCTGCTCCGACCAACAACAAAGGTCGTTGCGCTTGATTGATCGCCTCAGCCACTTTTTGAATTTGTAAATAATTCGGTTCAGTCGTCGGTTGATATCCAGGTAGATGAATCGGTTCAACTTGCCAGTTGAGCTGCTGAGCCGCGTTCGCTGCCAGATTTTTAGGGATATCAATTAATACCGGTCCCTGTCGTCCTGTCGAAGCGATATGAAATGCTTCTCGTACAATTCGTGGGAGATCTTTTGCATCTTTTAATTGATAATTATGTTTGGTGATCGGTTGCGTTATGCCAATGATGTCTGCTTCTTGAAAAGCGTCTGTCCCGATTACCGTGCTGGCTACTTGTCCAGTAAAGATAACGAGAGGCAATGAATCCATCATTGCATCTGCAATCCCTGTTACTAGATTTGTTGCACCAGGACCCGATGTAGCAATGACTACCCCCGGTTTTCCAGTTACGCGTGCATATCCTTCTGCTGCGTGTATAGCACCTTGTTCATGACGCGCTAAAATATGAGGAATTGGGTTGCGATACAATGCGTCATAAATCGGCAGTACAGCTCCTCCTGGGTATCCGAAAATCATTTCAACCTGTTGTTCGTGTAGCAGTTCAATCAGCACGTCTGCACCTGAAAGTTGTTTGAGTTGCTGTTTATCCGCCTGCATGACCATTGGTATCACTCCTTTTTAGGTATAAAAAAAACCCTATGCAAATGAACAGAGATGTTCCTCGCATAGGGATGAATTTGACTTCATGGTACCACCCTACTTCACAGCTTTCGCTGCCTCGTGTGTCACTAGTTAACGGTGTGATCCGGAAGGACTTACTAGTCGATGACGTTCATCCTTCGCTCAGAGGGGATGTCGATACAAGGGGCTATACCGGTTTTCAGCACCACCGGCTCTCTGCAATAGTCCACACTTGATCTTTTACCTCTTCAACGCTTTATATTTTCATAACGCCACCTGTACTTGCAGAAGTTACAAGTTTGGAGTAGCGAGCTAAATAACCTTTTTTGATTTTTGGTTCAAATACTGGTAATTGTTGCTGGCGCTTTTCTAAAATTTTCTCATCTACATCATGGTGTATCGTGCGATTAGGTAGGTCGATCACAATCGTATCGCCATCCTCTACTAAAGCAATAGGACCTCCTTCTGCTGCTTCTGGAGAAATGTGTCCAATTGAGATTCCACGCGAAGCGCCTGAAAAGCGACCATCTGTAATTAAAGCAACCTTCGTTCCTAAACCACGACCTTGAATCGCCGAAGTAGGTGCAAGCATCTCTGGCATTCCTGGCCCACCCTTTGGTCCTTCATACCGAATCACAACAACATGCCCTTCTTGCACACGTCCATCGTCAATTGCTTGCTGTGCATCTTCTTGGGAATTAAAGACGATTGCCTTCCCTTCAAATGTTTGAATGGAGGGATCCACTGCCCCAACTTTAATTACTCCTCCATCCGGAGCTAGATTTCCGAATAGAACAGACAAGCCTCCTACAGGACTATAGGGATTGTCTTTTGGTCGAATAACGGCAGGATTTAAGATTTTTGCATCCTTTACGTTTTCAAATACAGATTTTCCTGTGATTGTTAACCGGTCTCCATGAATCCCACCTGGAATTTCACAAAGCTCTTTAATGATTGCTGATAATCCTCCTGCTAAGTGAACGTCGTGCATCGAATAATCGCTCGCTGGCATAATCTTTGCAAGATACGGAATTCGTTTTGCTACCTCGTTAATCTGTTCCATCTCGTATGGGATTTCTGCTTCATGCGCAATGGCAAGTGTATGCAGCACAGTATTTGTCGAACCACCCATTGCCATATCAAGTGCAAACGCATCATCAATTGCATCTTTTGTGACAAGGTCACGCGGTTTCACATCGTCTTCAATCATCCGTAAAAGGTGTCCAACGGCTTCTTTTATCAAACGATGACGTTCTTTTGATGTCGCTACGATTGTCGCATTGCCTGGGGGTGTCACACCTAAAATTTCCATTAAGGAATTCATCGAGTTTGCTGTGAACATCCCTGAACACGACCCACATGTTGGACAAGCATTTTGTTCAATATCGAGCAACTCTTGCTCTGACATCTTCCCTGACTTATACGCCCCTACCCCTTCAAAAACAGACGTCAATGAAAGAGGTTTACCGTCTGCAGATTCCCCAGCCTCCATAGGCCCTCCTGTTACAAATACTGAAGGAACGTTGGTACGCACAGCTGCCATCAGCATGCCTGGTGTAATTTTGTCGCAGTTTGGGATGTAAAATACTCCATCAAACCAGTGAGCATTGATAACGGTCTCTGCTGAATCAGCAATTAGCTCCCTGCTTGGAAGAGAATAGCGCATCCCAATGTGTCCCATCGCAATTCCGTCATCTACCCCAATTGTATTGAATTCAAAAGGTACGCCACCTGCTTCCCAAATCGCTTCTTTAACAATCTCAGCGAATTGGTTCAGGTGTTTATGTCCTGGAATAATATCAATGTATGAGTTACAAACTCCAATAAATGGTTTTTGAAGATCTTTCGTCTTCACACCAGTCGCATAAAGTAGACTACGGTGTGGCGCTCTGTCGATTCCTTTTTTTATCATGTCACTTCTCAACTGCATCACCATCTTTGTATGTAATATCCTGCAATATGAAATATATTGCAATTATCATACAATCCACAAATGCCAGTGTCAACGCCCTTTTCTAGAATTATCAGTTTTTTATGAAAGTTTTGAATTGGTGTAATCGCTTACAACTGTTGCATAGTGCGCGGTCCTATTTTTATTCTTTTTTTAAAAAAGTTTCTGCTAAACAAAGCCCTCGCACAATTTGTACACCATTTTGTTTGGCTATATACGCCGCTTGATGAAGTGTTGTGCCGGTTGTATAAATGTCGTCGACTAAATAAATTTCTTTAGGTGGGGGTTCCGTTGAAATCCAGCGAAATGGATTGGAAGATACAAGTCGTTCAGATAATGTCCGCTGGGATTGATTAGTTGCATCTACCTTCATTAGAAGATGTTGCGTTGATTTTTTGGGCAGAAATGCTTCGACGTGTGGGAAAGTTTTAGAGGGAGATGTAGCATGATAAATAGGAATCGGCGTATAGGGACCCCGAGTGAAATGATGACTAAAAACCCTGCTCAGAGCGTGATCTCCAAGACGCTTGTACTGATGAAAATAGTCTTTCATCCACTCATTGTATTCATAGAGACAGGTGACCGAGTCTAAACAATCTTCAAGTGGTGTACCTTGAAAGTAGGTACGACTGGGTGTACTTTCAATATAATTAAATTTCAAGTGGCAATCCTTGCAAGTTGGCGGCTGTTTTCCCGTAACAAGAGCATACCAACTGATTTCATGATAGGTGGTTCCACAAAGTAAACAGTTCATAGCGCATTCAACTTTTCAATTTCTTTTTTCGCTCTGTGCATTTCTTCCGTTACGCCTCTATGAAAGAATACGACATCTCCTGTTGGTGCATCAGCAGCTCGCCCTACTCTTCCAGCAATTTGAATCAATGCTTCTTTCGTAAAAATAGCTTGTTCAGCCCCCACAACGGCTACTTGTAAATTCCGAATCGTGATGCCTCTTTCCAGAATGGTCGTTGTGAGTAGTCCAGGTATCTTTCCATTACGTAATAGTTGTACATAGTTTTTTCTCATTGGATGTTCAGCGTGAACACGTTTTAAGTCTCCTGGAAATTCTTCTAGCATACGGACGCTTGGAAAAAATACAAGAAATGGACAATTCGACTCGATTTGTTTAGAAATCCAGTTTGCTAACTTTGGAGGGATTTTTTTGTTTTTTAAACTCTTTTCATAGGTGAGTAATTTCTCATAGCGTGGGACAGGTAGTGGATGTTGGTGAAATCGTCTCGGCAATACCGTTTCAGTATCAAAGAGAAGGTTTTTCGTTGGAGTGGCCGAAATCATATGGATTACACCGTCAGATTTCAATGATTTTTTTACTGCTTTCACAAGTGTCTGATCTGCTGAATAAGGGAAAGCATCCGCTTCATCGATAATCACAACATCGAAAGCTTCATGAAATCGATAAAGTTGATGTGTGGTAGCTAGTGTTATCGTTCCCAGGCCTAAAGGTTTTTCTGACCCTCCATACAAACTGTCGATTCGACAATTTGTAAATGCATCTTGAAATCGCGGTTCGAGCTCTAGAATGACATCTGTTCTTGGGCACGCAACTGCAATACGTTTGTTTAACGTGAGCAGATGCTGAATTGCTCCAAACATAATTTCCGTCTTTCCGGCTCCGCAGACGGCATTCACAAGATGACTTTTCCCTTGATTACAACTTACAATCCATTCGTCTACTGCTCGACGTTGGTCAGTTGAGTAGGACCCCTGCCAAGTAAACAAAGGTGTATCTTGGATAGAAGATAGTGTTCCCTTCCACTTTAGAAGTTGGGTACACTGGGCGACTTTGCCCATAGATAGACAATGACGACAATACGTACAATTTTTTGCGCAGTATAAACAATAGTGGATCGCAAACATTTTTGGATCAGTAGATTGACAACGCATACATTGAAAAATTGGGGATTTAAGCATAGAGAATCTAGAGGGGGTTATCGCTATTACACCTGGATAACTTACGATGAGGTCTTGTTCTACTAACTGTTGAATCTCGTTGTCCGGAAGATGAATCGTTTTTCGGTCTTGAATTTTCCCTTCGAAGTACGCTTGATAGTTCATGTAGCTCTCCTTTTTCCATCTTGGAGGCTTCTCTCACTCGTATCATAACAATCCTTCTGACTCACTTGCAAATTCTGTGAAAACATCAAAAACCGCACCCGCTTAAGTAGCGGATACGGTTTGGATTAATCACGAATAAAATAGACACTTGTCACTAACCAGTTCCCGTCCTCTTTAGCGAAGACAGTTACTTGTCGACCTGAACTAGAAGCTTTACCACCTGTCGAACTCTGAGCCAAGTTGATTCCGATGTTTGCGTAAACTTGTGCTTCTTGTTCTGTATAGTTGATGATGGTAACATCTTCTGCAATGCGCTCTGTGTCATATTGTTCGAATGTATCTTTCACGAATTGATGCTCTGTTTCATAGCTAAAACCTTTTGGTTCGCTCGAAATTACAGACATGTACGTATCAATATCTTCTTCATTGAATGCTTCAATATAAGTACTAAATGCCTCTAAGATTGCTGCTTGTTCTTCTTGCGGAACATTTGCTGCTTCTTCTATAGATTCGCCAGACATTTCAAATCCTACTTCAGTTTGTTGTCCTTCTGTCGATTCAGTATTCTCAGTGGCAGAATGTGTTTCAATTTGTCCTGCTCCTTGAGGCACTAAGTCGCCAGCTGAACTTGAATTGACTTCTTCATCCTGTGATGAACAAGCGGCTAAAAGTAGAAAACTTATGAGAGCGAGAAAACCAAATTTTACAAGTTTTTTCACGGGTTCATTCCTCCTGTGCTAGACGTATTTTGGCATAGTTTTGACTAGGAATCAAACAGAATCTCCTATTGTCAATAAACTGTCGCTTTTTGTTGGAACGTCTACACACTTTATACGACGTGATTCGTTTTGGAAGGTTCCTTCCCTCTCTCTCCTCATTTTTAAATAAACCCTATATAAATCTTGTTGAATTACACGTTTAGCTCCATTCCGGGGCTGCTTTTCGAGGGCGTGGCGATCTGGGTGGAGGGATTTCCAATTATAATCAGCTCAGAGTAACTTTATTTCACCTTTGAAACGCCACTAAAGGAACTGAGCGAGCGTTCATCGGACGAATAGAGAATTTATTCTACCCTACTCCCGATTTATTCTACCCAAATCGAAATTTATTCTACCGAAGTCATATTATGGAAACTAATTATCTCACAGCCCGAGTGTTTTCGTTCAAATACAAACAAAAAGCACCCCTTTAAAAGGGGTGCCTGGAAATTAGCGTACTTCTACCCAGCCGTTTTTAATTGCTGTAACAACCGCTTGTGTACGGTCATTAACATTCATTTTTTGGAGAATACTCGATACGTGGTTTTTCACCGTTTTCTCCGAAATAAATAAAGTCTCTCCAATTGTACGATTGCTCTGACCATCTGTGAGCAATTGCAATACTTCACATTCACGCTTCGTTAACAAGTGGAATGGGCGGCGAATGTCTGTTTGATGGAAATTCCCTTTATTCTCACGTTCACTTAAACGTTTAAACTCATTCACAAGGTTTTTGGTAACTTTCGGGTGTAAGTAATTCCCGCCCTTATCCACAACTTTAATCCCTTGAACGATAGCATTAGCGTCCATTTCTTTTAGCATATAGCCAGAAGCGCCCGTTTTCAAAGCCGTTGAAACAAATGATTCATCATCATGTATCGACAGCATGATCACCTTTGCCTCTGGGTAGTGACTGATCAATTCAGCTGTAGCTTCAATTCCGCTTTTATTCGGCATGTTGATATCCATTAAAATAATATCAGGGCGGTAGTTCTCGTATAGACGCACTGCATCTGTACCATCGTCCCCTTCTGCTACTACCTCAAACGTTTCTTCAAAATCTAAAATTCGCTTTACTCCTTCGCGGAATAATTGGTGATCATCTATAATTACAATTTTCGTCATATGAATATCCTCCTATACCAGCAATACATTTATCATTCTTATTCCTCATTCATTGCCTCATTAAACGTTCATGCGACTTCTTTTACAAAGTAAGCCAATACCACGTATAATAAGACGATCTTGTCGCATAAAATGTTCCTATTTCTAACTCCTGCACGAGTTAGAAGTTTTGTAGGTACGTGATATACACTTCTATCTTCTAGTTTTCAACTCCTAGTTCGGATGTGCACTTCTGTATCTCAAGTTACTCAAATTAAAAACCTGACAGAAACCATTATAGCACTAATTTCCCAATAACATATTAAAATTACGTTACAGAACGATTTCATTTCACTAAAGGAGTATGCAATGAATTCTAATTATTATACAATCAAAAAGTCGTCTTCCCATGAGATCGTCATTCAAAGATCTCGCTTTATTTGTCATTTAAAACGGACAGATTCTGAACAACAAGCGCAAGAATTTATCAATGAAATACGTACACAGCATAAATCTGCAAATCACAATTGTTTTGCTTACGTGATTGGCGAAAACAATGCAATTCAAAAGGCTGGAGATGATGGGGAACCTAGTGGCACAGCAGGCGTTCCTATGTTAGAAGTTCTAAAAAAACAAGACCTTCGAAATGTGACTGCTGTAGTTACTCGTTACTTTGGTGGAATTAAGTTAGGCGGCGGTGGATTGATTCGCGCCTATGGAAGTACTGTATCTGAAGGACTTAAACATACAGGAATTGTCCAACGTGTACGTCATCAGCTCTATAGTGTAGAAATTGATTACACCTTACTTGGCAAAGTTGAAAATGAATTGCGTCAAAATGTTTATAGACTGGATGAAATCAGGTATACAGATAAGGTAGAACTATTGGTTTATGTTAATAAAAAAGACACCCAAGTTTTTGAGGATTGGATGACTTCTTTGACAAGTGCTACATGTAAATTCCACCAACAAGCCATCCATTACCTGGAATTTGATAAACATGACACGGAATTATAAATGAAGATTTTAAAATCTTCAGGAGGCGTTTAAAAATGAATAGAACACAAACAAAAAAACGATCGAAAAAGCGCACGATTATTTATTCGTTTTAATCTTGTTCGGAACGGTGGCAATCTTATCTGCTACTTATGGCGTGTATTTGACAAAACGTGCCGAGGTTGCTGCAGAACGTAGTTTTGAAGCGCTAGCCGATCGCGCGAATGGCTCTGAATTAAGAGAAGAGGAAGTTGAACCTTTAACTGACAATGTATCCATTCTCTTTGTAGGAATTGATGACAGCGAAAAACGCAGTGAAGGACAAGATTCAAGTCGGTCTGATGCCTTAATGGTTGCAACACTGAATAATGAAGATAAGTCCATTAAACTTGTGAGTATTCCACGTGACTCTTATGTGTATATCCCAGAAGTCGGTTATGAAGATAAAATTACACACGCGCATGCATATGGAGACACACGAGCTTCAATTGAGACAGTCGAAGAGCTTTTGGATATTCCAATAGATTATTATGTAAAAATGAATTTCAATGCGTTTATTGATACTGTGGATGCCCTAGGCGGCGTCAATGTCGACGTTCCTTATGATCACTTGGAACTTGATGAAAATGATCAATACACAGTCGAATTAAAAGAAGGTCGCCAGCTACTGGATGGTCGAGAAGCTTTGGCACTAGCTCGAACACGTAAACTTGACAATGATATCGAACGTGGAAAACGACAACAAATGATTTTAGAAGCGATTATTCAAAAAGCTGCTTCTGCTTCCTCGTTTACACGTTACGGAGATGTCATCGATGCTGTCGGAAATAATATGAAGACCGATTTAACATTTGATGAGATGCGTTCATTTTTCGATTATTTGACGAAAGGACGCCCCCAAGTGGAAACACTTACCTTAGAAGTTTATGATGATATGACAACAGGCACATATTACTGGCAGCTAGATCAAGAAAGCTTAGAAGAAACATCCTCTATTCTTCAAACTCATTTAGATTTAAAACCGGGTTCATCTGAATTTGCACAAGATGCAACAACTAACTAAAGTCTAGCCTTCCCTCTGCGGAAGGCTTTTTTCATGGAGTGACAGCGAATTTTGAAAATGGTAGTCTAGAATGGGGAGGGATTGACATGGAAACATTGCTTTACGAACAAAAAGAACACGTGGCGGTTGTCACTTTGCATCGACCAGATGCGATGAACGCGTTTAATTATGATATGCTCTCAGAACTTGGTCAAGTGGTCGATGCTATTCGCATCAACCCAGATATTCGCTTAGTGATTTTTAGGGGAGCTGGCGGACGTGCGTTTAGTGTTGGGGCTGACCTCAAAGAACGAAAGACATTAACTACTGAACAAGTAAAACGAAATCTATACAAAATTGGTGAGGTTTTTACAACAATCGAAAACTTGCCCCAGCCTACAATTGCCATGATTGATGGGTTTGCATTTGGTGGCGGTATGGAGCTTGCTCTTGCTTGTGATTTCCGTATTGCCTCACAAAAAAGTGTAATGGGTCTTACAGAGACTAGCTTGGCCATCATTCCTGGGGCTGGAGGGACACAACGTCTACCTCGTTTGATTGGGGAATCCAAAGCTCTTGAATTGATTTTAACGGCTAGAAAATTGACTGCCGAAGAAGCACATTCTTATGGTTTACTTACGCAAGTCGCTCCAGATGACGCCCTTGTTGACCAGACAGAAGAATTTGCACTTTCGATACTCTCGAACGGTCCTGTCGCTTTAGTTCAAGCGAAATTTGCTGTAAAAAATGGTATGAATGCAGATTTGCAAACAGGCCTTCAAATTGAGAGAAAAGCTTATGAACTTACGATTCCTACAGAAGATCGTGTGGAAGCTTTGCTTGCCTTTGGTGAAAAGCGGAAGCCACAATTCAAAGGGAAATAAAATAAACTTAATGAAAAAGGAGTTTCTCGACTAAACTGAGAAACTCCTTTTGCGCACTATAAAACATAGTAAACTTTCAACTTAAAGGCGATTTACGAACCACCCTGTAATTTCTTCTAAACGCGCAATGCGTAGGTTTGGCAGACCTGTACGAGAGAGATTGTGATCCGCATTCGGGAATCGCACAAACTCCGTCTCTTTCCCCATCCGCTTCAAGGTGATATATAGTTGTTGTGCTTGTTCGATTGGACAACGTAAATCATCTTCACCATGTAAAATCAATAAAGGAGTAGTTACATTTGCCGCATACTTAAGTGGAGAATGGTCCCATAGTTTATCGATATCTGTCATATCACTTTGAATTTGCCATTCCGTAAAATAATAGCCGATATCTGAGACGCCGTAGAAGCTAATCCAGTTCGAAATAGATCGCTGTGTTACAGCTGCTTTGAAACGATCTGTGTGGCCGACAATCCAGTTTGTCATGAAACCGCCGTAGGACCCACCTGTCACACCAAGACGATTTGAATCAACCCACTCATACTGCTCTACGACATAATCAACTGCTGCCATGATGTCTTGATAATCATTGCCACCATAATCACCGCGCACGGCATCTACAAATTCTTGGCTGTAGCTATGACTTCCGCGCGGATTGATATACAGGACACCGAACCCTTGTGATGCCAGTAGCTGCATCTCATGGAAAAACGTATTTGCATAAAATGCATGAGGCCCACCATGAATATTTGTCACAAGTGGCACTTTCCCCTCTTGTGCTTCAGGTGGTTTGATTAACCAGCCATGCACTTGCCAACCGAGTGGTCCTTCAAAGACAATCGCTTCTGGCTCAATTAACTGCTTCGTCTCCATGTAGTCATTGTTATGATTTGTTTTTTGTTTTCTCTCTCCACTTTGAATCTCGTGAAAAATTAACTCACCAGGGAATACGGGATTACTCACAGTTACAGCAAGTGTAGTTGCGGCTGCATTCACTGAATATCCATAGACATGTTCATTTTCACCCGTCACTGGATAAATCTGTCCATCAAGAGCCGCTGCGTAAATGCGCACGTCTCCTTGTGTGGAGAGTTGGAAATACAGATGATTGTCTTTCGTCCACACAACAGATGCCGCACTTGCTCCTTGTTGTACATCTGCTACGACATAATCGCCTACTGGTGCATCTAGACCTTCTGTAAGACTTTCTACTGTTTTTGCTTGTAGATCATATACATAGATGTTCGAATGCGTCGCGTTTTCAAATGTGCGATTTGATCCTACAAATGCCAAATAACCGCCATCTTTAGAATATGCAGCGCCTCCATAATATCCAGGTTCATTGGTTACAGCAGTTTTAGTTTTAGTTTCAACATCTGCTAAATACACGGCAGATTCAAACACTTGATCATCTTCAAGCGTAGTTGATGAAATCACGAGTTGTTTTCCATCGGGTGAAACCGCTTGAATAGATTCGTTTTTATGTTCATTTGACCATAACTCAAGGTTTCCATCGAGTGAAATCCTGCCGATTTGTGAATACTTCGAATGATCCACAAGACCGCCGCCATCTTGAATGTATTTCATCTTCTTTGCTGTATAGGTTTTTGGAAATTCATCCTTTTTTTCTTCAGGTTTTTCCCATCCTGTTTCGGCATCATACCGTGCTGTAATCCATAGAGTTTGTTCTGAAGGATCCCATTCATAACTAGAAACACCATATGGGAGTGTTGTCAGTTGGCGGCTTTCTCCTCCTGTAACTGGCAAAATATAGAGCTGATTTTTCTCATTGCGGTTAGACAGAAATGATAAATAGCTTCCATTTGGGGACCATTTCACCGATGAAATTCGGTCTTTTTGATGTGTCCATTGCACTGGCTCGCCTGTGACCGTTGTTACATATATACTGCTTTCATATGTATTTTTTTCCGCATTGATTGCAGTGGCTACATAGGCAACTTTATCTTCTGTTGGGTGAAAGACTGGAGCCGCAACAGATGTAATTTCTGTGATATCTTGAGCAGTTACTTTTTGTTTCGTCATAAGACACACTCCTTTTATTTCGGTTATCAAAATACCTTCTCAGTATACTTGAATTTATTTAAATCGCCAAACTATTCATACAAAAGATAATAAAAAACCAGCTCCCTCCCCTATTCGTGAACTAGGGAGAAAACTGGCAATAGTATTAGTTTGTAGTGGATTGTTCTTTTAATGTACGGCGGAGAATTTTTCCTGTTGTGTTCTTCGGAAGTTCTTCAAGTATTTCGATTCGAGTTGGAACTTTGTATTTCGCAAGCTTTTCACGGCAGAATGCTTCTACCTCGTCTGTTGAAAGTGCTGTGTCTTTTAGAACTACAAATGCCAGCACTTGCTCACCAAAGTTTAGATCTGGTACGCCGACTACAGCTGCTTCTAAAATTCCAGGATGCGCGAACAACACTTCCTCCACTTCACGAGGATACACGTTGTAGCCTCCAACGATGATCATATCTTTTTTACGATCAACGATATAGAAGTACCCTTCTTCATCTTTTCGTGCAAGGTCTCCTGTATATAACCACCCATCACGAATTGCATTGGCTGTTTCTTCCGGCATGTTGTAATAGCCTTTCATTACATTGGGGCCTCGTACAATCAGTTCTCCAACTTCTCCTACAGGTAACTCCTCACCAAGTTCATTTACAATTTTGTTTTCCACATTGATGATGGATGTACCAATGGAACCTGCTTTTCGTTCACGGTCTAGTGGATTGAAACACGTTACTGGAGAGGCTTCTGATAAACCGTATCCTTCTGAAATACGCACGTTAAATTTGTCTTCAAAATTATGAAGTAGCGCTACAGGCAGTGATGCTCCACCCGAGATGGCAAGTCGAACAGTTGAGAAGTCTGCTGGATCTGCATCTGGGAATTGATATAAGAAATTGTACATCGTAGGTACGCCTGCAAAGACAGTTGCCTTTTCTTCTTTAGCCACTTGGAATACATCTGCTGGTGAGAATTTTGGTACTAAAAGTATAGTAGACCCCGTAACGAGTGGCGCGTTTACAACGACCGTCAATGCAAATACATGGAATACAGGCAATGTCGCAAGCACCCGGTCATTTGGCGAAAATTGTAGATATTCTGCAACATCTCGAGCATTTGAAAAAATGTTTTCAAACGTCAACATCGCGCCTTTTGGATGACCTGTAGTTCCTGATGTGTATAAAATAATAGCAGTATCATTGTCCGCTACTTCTACCGGAGCAATCATCTCCCCTGCTTGAACTAATACTGAAAACGGTTTCACTTTAGCTTGTAAAGATTCTGGAAGTGCACGCAGCTTATCCCCTGTTTCAGGTGTTGTTTCACAGATGATGTATTGTGCCACTATTGGGAACGCTCCTGCAGCTTGCTCTACGAATGGCAATAACAAATCAAGAGCAATGACTACCTTTGCATCGCTATTTTTGATAATGTAGGAAATTTCATCCGGTGTATAAATCGGATTGATCGGTACTGCTGTAGCACCCAAACGCATTGTTGCATAAAGTGAAATCAAAAAATGAGGTGTATTTCCTAATAAAAAGGCAACATTGTCTCCTTTTTTAACGCCAAGAGTTTGTAATGCTCCTGCAAATTTTGCGACTGTTCCTTCAAACTCTGCATAAGACGTCTCTTTCCCCATGAAACTGTATGCTGCTTTCGTTGTATTTTGCACAGCCTGTTGCTGTACGCGTGAAACTAGACTCATAGAATTCCCCTTTCAAATTGAATGAATAGTCATTCATTTCATAGTTTTCATTCTACTAAAAATTCCACCGAATAGCAATGTTAAAAAAAAGCCCTCCAAAAGGAGAGCTTTACTCATCATTTAATTGAAGATGCGCTAAATAGCGCCAACGAATCAAGAAATAATATGCTGCTTGAATGGTTGTGAATACGCCAAGTACGATTAGCATTTCCATCGCAATGGACAGTGCTGCAATATCGACCCAAACTGCCTGTAAAAATAAAAATGAGAAGGTAGCATGGAGCATAGCAAGTCCCCACGGTAAGAAAAACTGCGGATATAACTGGCGATCTGCAATCATACGCAATTCTTGGTTTGTCAGTCCCATATGTCGTAATACTTCAAACTGTCGTCTATCTTTCTCGAGATTTGTGTAGAACTTAAAGTAGATAAAGCTGCCCGCCGCAAGAATAAGTACAGCAGCTACTAAGAGCCCTGTGACAAGTAAAAGCGAGAATGTGGAACTAATATACGAATAGTTGAGTCCTGGGTTATCAAAGTAAAACGGCAGCTGTTCTCCTGTTTCGTAGGAGGCAATCATTTCCCTATCGAGATCCAAACCAATCGCATCTGTTCGTAACCAATCAGGTACGTGAAACGCAAATATTGTTGTCAAATTTTCATCCCATCGACCATAGAGATAGGCATTTGAAATTCGGTCATAATCTTCATCCGACAAAATATAAGCCGGGCCATCAAAAGCGGCTTCTGGTAGGGGGAAGTGCATATAGCCTTCTCCCACATGAAAATAAATTGTATTTTCTCTGAGGTGAATCAATTGCTGGTTCGCCTCGTTCACCGGTTGACCAAATCGCATCCCTTCCCCTGGCTCAAGATCAATCAAGGGTTCCTTTAATACAGCGGCTATTGTATTGATGTCGGTTTCACGTAATAAATGAACCGGGTCATTTGTAGCGGCAGATGTTTGTTTTACAATCGGTGCAGTCAAGAGAGTATAAGTTAAGTTTTGCTCGTAAAAGTCTGCAGTCAAACCCGCGATATGTTGGCGCTCAAAAGGGTTTGTCGCTTCGCTCAAATAGAGTACACTGATGGGATTGCTTTCTCTATATTGATTTGCAAAGCTAGTTAATGAAGCAACCACCCCAACTGAGATTATAGCTAAAGTCGAGACCATCGTCACAATAAAGTACATACGAGAGTTCTCACGAATCTTTTCAATGGCATCTGAAAACGTCACAATACGCGTTGATCGCCAATATACATTTTTATGATTTCGTAACGAATAGATTAAATACAACATTCCATCTTTAAAGAAATAGTAGCTTCCCCAGATCGCACAGAGCACGATCACTGGTGACCACCACACATTCATAGTAAACAATGAGTAAATTACGAGACCATAGGCGACAGAAAGCAAACCGAAAGAGACCCATGCCCCAACAGTAGAGTAATGTGTCGACTCACTAACGCGATTTCCCCCAATCATTAACTGAACAATCGGGCTCTGCCTAATAAACACGCTTCCTGCAATTGAAATAATGATAAAAAGGGTGACAAAGACAACCGTCGTTAGTAAAAAGGGCTCCAGACTGAAGTAAAGAGGCAGACTTTCAAGAACAAGCATGGCACGAATGATCATAAAGAAAAACTTCGTGAAAATGTAGCCAAAAAAGAGCCCCGTTGCTAATGCGAAAATCCCTAAAATCATTGTTTCCGTGAAGACTAGACGCTGTAGTTGACCACGGTCCATTCCCAGTTGCTGCAAAATCCCAAATTCTTTGGATCGAGCCTGTAAAAAAGCACTCAAAGAATACAATAAAAAAAACAATGTGAAGATGACTAACACGACATCCGCTACAGCCATCCCCATAAAGGCAATGTCTTGGATGAATTGATTTTCAATGGATGGATGGAATAATAACATGGAATAAATAAAGAACACCATGACAGAAAAGCTGCTCGCCATAAAATACGCCGCATAGACCCTGCGGTTTCGCACTACATTACGATAGGCGAACTGTAGAAAGGTCATTAACGTTCCCTCCAAGTAGCGAGAGTAAATTTAAAATACGCTGGAAGAATGTTTGGCGTAAATCATCTTTGTAGATTTCATTGAAATATTCCCCATCTTTAATAAACAGCACCCGGTCGCAATAGCTTGCTGCAATCGGATCATGTGTCACCATAATAATCGTGGTATCCAATTCTCTGTTCACCCGTGTCAATAGTTCCAACACATCTTTCGAAGCTTTCGAGTCCAAATTTCCCGTTGGTTCATCTGCAAGAAGGACTGTCGGTTGATGAATAAGTGCACGTCCAATCGCTGTTCTCTGCGCTTGTCCCCCAGATAATTCATTTGGAAAATTAGCACGCACCGATTCAAGATGAAGTTCCGTGACAAGTTCATCTAAACGTGTCTGCATTTCAGAAACTGTTTGATTTGCGAGTGTCAGTGGCAATACCATGTTTTCTTCTACTGTTAGCGAAGGTAGTAAGTTGAAATCTTGAAACACAAACCCCAAACGTTCTCTCCGAAATAAAGCAGATTGCTTCGCTGATAACGATTGTGGGTCTTGCCCATCAATTGTTAAGGTCCCAGAGGTAGGTTGATCGATTGTGGAGAGTATATTTAAAAGCGTCGTTTTGCCCGAGCCCGAAGGACCCATAATGGCCAGGAATTCTCCTTTTTCCACTTCAAATGACAGTTGATTAATGGCAGAGTGTGCAACTTTCCCGTCGTAGATTTTGGTAATATGATTTGCTTTAACAACTGCCATTTTAGTCCCCTACTTTCTCATAATCCTCAAAAGTCAATGTAACCGTTGTCCCTTGATTAACTTCTGACTCAATTGTCAGCTCATGACCGAGCTTTTTACTTACCTCATTTGCAATGTAAAGACCCATACCTGTAGATTCACCAGTTTTACGCCCATTTTCACCTGTATAGAAAGCGCGCGTTACACGTTTTAAATCACTCTTTGGAATACCAATTCCTTCATCTTTGACGATTAACCGGCAATTGGATTCTCCGCATGTTGTCGACACCCAAATTTTTGATTGGGGCGTGAAGGAATACTTTACCGCATTCGTAATAAACTGAGAAACGACAAATTGAAGCCATTTGCGATCTGTAGATACGACTAAACTTTCGTCTACTTCTAGTACAGGAAAAACTTGTCGCTTAATAAATAACCGCTTGTTTTCATTGATCACGGACGTAACGAGGTCACCTAGATTAACTTTTTCAATCCGTAAATCCTCTTCAAATGTATCGAGGCGCGCATTCATCAGAACAGCTTCTAATGCTTTTTTGATTCGCTCCGTTTCTTCACTGACAGATTGACTATCTAATTTTTCATCTTGCTGGGCCATCATCTCAATGACTGCTATTGGCGTCTTCATTTGGTGAACCCAACCATTCATAAACTGAAGATGTCTTTTCTGGGCAGCATAGAGCCGTTGCACTTCCTGCTGATACAATCGATACAGTTGTTGCCAGTATACTTGTTCTTGCTTTTGTTCCGGAGATGGGTAAATTTTCTCTAATAAATCTTCCATCGCCTTAGGTGGTGTGAGCAATCGTTTATAATACTTGTACTTTCGTAAATACAAATAAAAATGGACGAGTAGCGTTAAAATAATTGTTAATACAACGACATATATCATTGTATTAATAGATTGATAGCCGTCTAGGCTGTACAGTAAAATTCCTAAAAATGCAATGAATACAGGAAACAAAAGAGAGATAAGGTGTTCACGTATAAATAAACGGATCACGTCATCCTTCCTCCGGATGAAGGAGCAATCGGTATCCTGCTCCGCGCACTGTCTCGATGGTGGATTTCACACCATAGTCCTTAAGTTTCTTCCGGACGCGGGTCATGTTCACATTGAGCGTATTTTCATCTACAAACGATTGGTCGTCCCATAATTCTTCAAGCAACCGTTCGCGTGATACTACTTTTGGATGCTGATCGAACAATAACTCCAATATAACGCATTCTTTTTTTTGTAAAGGCACGATTGTCCCTTTGCAATCCAGCTCTAGTCGCTCCATAAATAATGTCATACTACCAAGCTTTACTGTGCGCTCCTCTTGCTTCACTGCATACTCACCGTAAGTTCTTCGTATATGACTCTTTATTTTAGCTAAGACGATTTCATAATGAAATGGTTTCGTGATGTAGTCGTCTCCTCCGTTTTCAATCGCAAATACTTGGTCCATTTCAGATGTTCGTGCCGAGACAAAAATAATCGGGCAGGTCGTCACTTGACGCAGTTCACGACACCAAAAATACCCGTCATACGTCGGAAGATTAATATCTAACAAAATTAAGTGAGGATTCCAGACAGCTGCTTCTTCCGCAATCTTGTCAAAATCTTCAACTACACGTGTATCATATTGATATTTAGCAAGCATTCCTGCTAACATCTCAGCTATTTTCACGTCATCTTCTACAATAAATATCCGGTGTTTCTCCAAATTCGTCGCCTCCTTATAAAAAAACAGCTCTCCCAAGGACTGAGTGAGCATGTTTAGTTTCAACGCATATTAATAAATAAGAGATAAAAATTCTTCACGTGTAATACCACCGAAGTACGTCGGGATATCAATATCTGCGAGCGCTTCATCGATTGCTTTGCGTGAGTAGTCGATTCCTACCAAACGTTGTTCAACGTCGGCCATGTCCCCTACTCCAAAGAAGTCACCAAAAATCGCTGCATCTTCAATCTTGCCTTTTGTCACTTGAAGCTTTAAGTCAATTGACCCTGGAGCAAAACGCTGTGTGTGATCCAAGTTGAACTTCGGTGATTTCCCAAAGTTCCAGTCCCACGCTTGGTAGCGCTTTTCAGAGAGCTTATGGATATTTTCCCAGTCTTGTTCAGAAAGCTCTTGGTAGACAATGTTTTGTTCTCCACCGAAGATAGAAATTAAAAGACGCTTCTTAAATTCTTCTATCGACATAGGTTGCTCTAAGAATTCAGATATGTTTGCAACACGACTGCGAATTGATTTGATCCCTTTTGACTCGATTTTATCTTTTCGTACCTTTAAAGCAGATACGACGGCATCCATTTCCGAGTCGAACAGAAGTGTTCCGTGACTAAACATACGGCCTTTTGTTGCAAATTGTGCATTGCCAGAAATCTTTCGACCTTCAGCCATAATATCATTACGCCCACTAAGCTCTGCGTCAATGCCCATTTCTTTTAACGCATCTACAATCGGTTGCGTAAACTTCTTAAAGTTCCGGAAGCTCTCCCCATCATCTTTTGTGATGAAGCTAAAGTTTAAATTCCCAAGATCATGATACACTGCGCCTCCACCTGACAGACGACGAACCGGGATGATTCCATTTTGCTCTACAAAATCTGTGTTGATTTCTTCTACTGTATTTTGATTGCGTCCAATAATAATTGACGGTTGGTTGATATAGAACAGGAAGAAAGAATCTTTTTCCACATCCATTGTAGTAAGTGCATATTCTTCAATCGCTAAATTTATACGAGGATCTGTAATTCCTTTATTATCAATAAAAAGCATTGTCAAAACTCCCTTCATAAGTATTTTACATGATTCTGAAAGTTTTGGGTTGACAAAGTTATCTGTGTTATATTACACTTCAAATAAGTTAAACAGTACTATAACAGATGGAGGTGAACACAATGATTGAAAACGTAGTAGAGTATTTCCGTAACCTACCTGCAAAACAATGTGCTACTTGTGGCGATAAACTAGAAGAAATGCATGAGTGCTATCAAACGCAATGTGAAAAGTGTAACTCGCAAGCTTAAAGGAGATTTATCAAAATGAATACGAAACAGTAACCGGGTACCCTGCTTAAACTAGACAAGGTACCCGGATTTTTTTACTTATGGTCATTATGGTCTTCTTCATGGTCCATAGTATCGGTTGAGTTATCTTCCAACACTTCTGACATATCTGGGTCTCCTACGATGAACTCTGTCTTCGGCATGACGTGCATACCGCGAGCTGTTGTGTGCGCAAACATGTAATAGACGCCTTCTGTTTCAAATGTATACGCGACTTCGTAAACGCCATCTTCTGTTAGTTCACCTTCCAAGGTAGTACCTTGATCGCGCAAACCAGACTCCCATACTTCAAACTTCACTTCTTCTGCATCATTCACCGCTTGCTGTTCTTGCGTGACACGAGCAGACAAAGTAACTTGTTCACCAGGCTCTAGTTGCTTATTTGTTAACACTTCAACTTCCACTACTTCTAGTGAAGGTTCATGCATCCCCTCGTGCGCATCATTTGAACAGCCTGCTAGTGCCAGCGTAATGGCTCCAATGACTAAAAACTTCTTCATGCTTTCTCTTCCTTCCATAGGGGAACCGTTACTTTTACAGTAGTCCCTTTCTCTAGTTCACTAAAGATTTCTAACTTCCCGCCAGACGCCTCTATGAGTTGTTTGACAATTGTTAACCCTAATCCAGATCCTCCATCAGACCGGGTGCGCGCTTCATTCACTCGATAGAATCTTTCTGTAATATGTGGCAAATGGTTGGGCGCTATGCCCACCCCTTCATCTTCGATTTCAAAAATCGCTTCATTTTGTCTGCTAGTCAGACGTATGTGAATACTTTTTCCCTCTATGCTATATGCGATTGCATTATCCACTAGATTGACAAGAATCTGCATCATAGCCTGTTCCTCTGCCTCAATGATGAGGGAATCATCCAGTTCAACTAGTAACGATATAGTTCGTTGCTCTGCTTTTTGTTTTACTATACGAACAGTTTGATGAACAAGTTCAGCTGCTACCAACGGCTCTTTCGCCAACACCCGATCTTCATTACGTGCGACAGCTAGTAAATCTTCTGTCAACCGCTTCATTCGAGCCGATTCAGATGCCAGTAATTGAAAGACTTCTGGATAATGCTGTGCATCTAAAGATCCCTGTTGCAAAGATTGACTATAGCCCACAAGTGAGCTTAGGGGTGTTCTCAACTCATGAGAGACTGTCGCGAGAAATTGCTTCTTACGTTGGTCTTCTGTTTCAACTGCTTCTGCCATTTGATTAAATGTCGTACTCAACGTCCCAATCTCATCTGATGAATGCACATCTACGCGTACACTATAATTTCCTTGTGCAAAGTCTTCAGTAGCTTTCTGCAAATCATGTAGTGGCTTTAAGACAGATAGGAGAATAAAGCGGCTTATAAAAGCGAACAAAATAAACAATAAACCTCCGCTTACACCCACTAAAACAAGATGGCTCTGTAAGAAATCACGGATGGGAGAAAGCGGAACATAGGAATATAGAATTCCATTCAGCCGCGTGTCTTCTTTGATTGGATAAATGACACTTAATACGTCTCGATCAAAGCGACTTTGATAGCCCCTTTTCACAACTACTTCCCCATTAACCAATCGCTGACGATCCTCTCCTGAAATCAATGCATCATAATCAATTTCAAACGGTAGACAAGCGCTTAATTCACGTGGGTTTCGTACAGCAAAGATTTCCGTAGTGGCATACTGATTGTAGGCATCTACTTCTTCAATAAAGGTGTCTGTTACTGTGCCATCTGCTACTACTGCAAAGTTAGTTGCTTCTTGTTCTAGTGTTTGTTGAACTTCCGCTACATAGATCGATTCATAAAAATAATAGGAAAGAATCGTAATGATACCAATCGATAGAGCTGAAATGGTTACAAAGAGCACCCACACTTTCGTGGATAAACGCTTCATTCCATCACCTCGAATTTGTAGCCGATCCCCCAAACCGTGTGTATAAACTGATCAGCAGGAGACCCTAGTTTTAAACGTAACGTTTTGACATGTGTGTCTACTGTACGTGTAGTTCCTTCGTAATGACTTCCCCAAATATGAGTCAGTAATTCTTCCCGGCTAAAGGCTCGTCCTTCACTTTTCATCAAAAGTATTAGAAGTTCTAACTCTTTTAGTGTTAACTGCTTTTTCTCCCCGTCCATTGTCACGGATCTCGATTCTATATTCACATGGAGGCCCGAGCGGAAAAGCTCATGTCCATTCATAGCTTCCACTTTTGAACGTTTTAAAATCGCCTGAATGCGCGCATGCAGTTCTTCACTATCGAACGGTTTTGTCACATAATCATCCACACCGCTCTCAAATCCTTTAAGTAACGATTCCCGATCATCTAGTGCTGTCAGAAATACAATAGGCGTCTCAGAAATTTCACGGATTTTTCGACTCAATTCAAATCCATCCATTTCAGGCATCATACCGTCCACCACGACTAAGTCTATACGCACGGACTTAAGAAGATGCAAAGCCTCTTCTCCGCTTGAAGCAGTAACAACATTGTATCCTTTTTGAGTAAGTTGGAGGTCAAGCAACCTTCGCATGGACTGCTCGTCATCTACGATTAATACAGTTGTCACTTTGATCCCTCCCAGAGTAAAAGTTGCAATGGACCGTCTCCTGTAGGAATAGAATCGACGACTTCCATCTCGTTTATTTTGTACAGTGTATCATCGTCATACCCCGCCAAATAAATAAACTCTTGTGACGCCCCCATTGCAAATGGATTCGATGCTACTTCCATTTCATCAGTTACCGATTGTTCATCTAATCTATATAATTGATTACTTCCATGACTCAATGTATACAGTTCGTCTTGATGCGTTATAAAGGAAATCGGCATAATCGGTGCTTCAATAGTAGTAACAACTTCCCCCGTCTCTTTGTCCAACTGAATAACTTTCGTATTCACTTCAGAACCGCTGCCATGGCCCCCAATGTAAATTGAATCGTTGTGAATTTTGACGCCTTGAGAAGCACGTGGAATTGAAAATTCATCATGTGTCTCCCATTGCACTTGGTCTATTAGTGTCAAATGGTCATCTTGATAATTGACAACGTAGAGCATAGCATCCTGGGACGTTATCGACATCGGATACCTACCTGTTTGAATTTGTTTGATTTCGTTAAATGTAAAATCATAGATGGTAACAGTATTTGTTTGACTATTAGCTAGGTAAAAGCCGTATGCATCGCTATAACCACCGACTGTCCCTTCAGGAGTCTCGACCTCTGCAAGTAGTTCACCTGTTCTCAAGTTGTAAATTCCAGCTGTATCGAGCCCGTACCCGTAAAATAAAATCTGATCTTCAGGCAACAAAATCATTCCGGTATAGGCTCGTTCTAGCTCCCAAGTCTGTCCCAACTTTAATTGTTCTGAGTACGACGACAGTGTTGCATCTAGCTGACTATAAACTAAAATTGTTGGTTCTTCAGAAGCAGTCATCCCCGGGTAGGAAGATGAACAACCGGCTAGAATTAGTAACCCAATCAACACAAAAAGTCTTCTCATCCTGTCACCTCGCCTTCTAGTGTACTGGGAAAGTGTGAAAAATGTTTGAAATCCACATGACCAATTTTAAACAGAAGAAAACCACACCTTAAGTTAGATGTGGTTTTAAATAGTCCAGGACGTGGTCTTTTGCACGAATTGCTTGATCGATACAGTCCGGTAACCCAGACCCTTCAAACGACGCTCCTGCCAATTGAATCATTGGAAAATGCGCTGCAAGCTCGGTTTTTGCTTTTAGTAAACGCTCTTTATGACCTACTAAGTATTGTGGCATTGCCTTTTGGTAGCGTGTCACAATTGTAAATTCTGGTTCTCCCGTTATGGAAATCACTTTTCGTAAGTCTTGAAGGACAATTTGCTCGATTTCATGGTCTGGCAATTCGACGATGGACTCGTCACCAGACTTGCCAACGAAACTCCTTAACAAAACTTTATCTTCTGGGGCTGAAGTCGGCCATTTTTTATTGACCCATGTACATGCCGAGATCGCATAGTCACTTTTTCGTGACACCAAAAATCCTGTTCCCTCTTTTTCTTGCACTACTTGGGACTTTGAAAATGCCATCGCAACAGTAGCCACTGAAGATAGTGGTACTTCATCATAATGCTGTAAGATGCCATGGTCTTCAAATATCTCTGCGAGTTGGTGATGAAGCAACGTGAATATGGCACTATCTACTATCAAGTTGTCGCCCGTTGTAAACACAAGTTTCAATTGATCATCCGATAGCTTATGAACCCCTTGAATTTTTGAGCCCTTTAGAATCGTGACATCTGTCAAGGCATCTTCAAGTGCCTCTACAATCGACTGAAGTCCACCACTAAATGTCTGGAAGATCCCTTGTGGTTTCCGGTTAGCAGCTTGTGGAGTCGAGGAAGCAGGACGTGTCTTTTTCATACCAAGCATTAAACTTCTATGTTTTTTCTCTACTTCGTAGAACTGAGGGAACGTTGCGTGAAGACTGAGTTTATCAATGTCTCCAGAATAAATTCCAGCTAACAATGGTTCAACTAAATTTTCAACTACTTCTGAACCGAAACGACGTCTGAAAAACGTACCGAGTGGTTGATCTTCTTCTATACCTGATCTACTCATCACGAGGTCACCTGCTGCACGGAGTTTACCACTCCATGAGAAAAGTCCAGTTGTTACAAATGGCTTCCATTCAGTAGGAATACCCATAATCGAACCACCAGGTATCGGATGCAATTGATCATTAACAAGAACAAACGATTGTCCGGTTGCATTGTGGACCAGTTGATCCGCGATACCAAGCTCTTGTGCAAGAATTCCCATACTTTTTTTGCGTTCAAGGAAGGAATCCGGCCCGCGTTCGATTGTAAAACCATCTTTGCGAACCGTTTGAATCTTTCCGCCTAAGCGTGAACTGGCTTCAATCAGGTAAATGTCGATTGGTAAGTTTTGTTCACGGCACTGCTTCTGCAGATAGTAGGCAGCCGAAAGACCCGTAATCCCCCCACCAATAATAGCCACTTTTTTTCTGTTCTCAGCCATTTCATTCATCTCTTCCTGTTTCAGATTACTTTGCTAACACTTTATTTACTGCATCAACTGCCGCTTCAATAAATAGAGGATGCGTGTTTGGCATTTCTGGACGGTAGTAATTTGCGTTTAATCGATCACAA
Source organism: Chryseomicrobium aureum (assembly GCF_016909155.1). GTDB lineage: Bacteria > Bacillota > Bacilli > Bacillales_A > Planococcaceae > Chryseomicrobium > Chryseomicrobium aureum. The sequence goes on along the minus strand of NZ_JAFBFG010000001.1, from coordinate 39,782 downwards.
ACAACTTTACATTCGTAGTCGTTATCATAAAGAACTTCTAAGTGATCCGCTACAAAACCAACCGGCGTGTAGACGAAGCTTCGGTAACCTTTTTCTTCATAGAGCTCTTCTGTTAAATCTTGAACATCTGGTCCAATCCATGGCTCAGGAGTTTGTCCAGCCGATTGCCAGCCGACTTCAACATTCTCAACACCTGTTGCTTGTTGAATCAAGCGTGCTGTTTCTTCAAGTTGCTGCGCGTATGGGTCACCATTTGCCAAGATTTTTTCAGGTAGCGAGTGGGCAGACACGACTAAAACAGCTTTCGTGCGCTCTTCTTCAGACATCGCATTGAACGTTTCTGAAATTTTTTGATTCCAGTACTCGATGAATTTTGGCTCATCGTACCAACTTTCTACAGATTTGATAGCAATGCCATATTTATCCGCTTCTTCTTTTGCGCGGCCATTGTATGACTTGATAGAGAATGTCGAGAAGTGAGGTGCTAATACAATTGACACGGCTTCTTTAATACCGTCTTTTGCCATTGCTTCCACTGCATCTTCTACGAATGGTTCGATGTGCTTCAACCCAATGTATAATACGTAGTCTACTTCATCTTGTGAAGCATTCATTTTTTCATGAATTGCTTTTGCTTGGTCTTCTGTAATTTTTGCTAAAGGAGAAATACCACCAATCGCACGGTAACGTTCTGTTAAGTCGTTTAGCGCCTCTTCACTCGGCTTACGCCCGTGACGAATATGCGTGTAATAACGCTCAATATCTGCTTCTGTATAAGGCGTGCCATACGCCATGACTAGTAATCCAACTTTTTTCTTCATCAAAGACACCTCAATTCGATTTTTGGGAGATCAATTCACGGCTATATGTGTGAACTAAATCTGTTAGTCGCTTTAAAACGTCTGGATCAACTTCTGGGAATACACCGTGGCCTAAATTGAAGATATGGCCAGGATGAGCAACCCCTTGCTCTACGATACGTCGTGCTCGTTTTTCAACTTCATCCCAAGAGCCGATCAAGTACGATGGATCCAAGTTTCCTTGAACTGTTTTTGTAATCCCGCGCTGACGGGCTTCTTCAATGGATAATCTCCAGTCAAGTCCTACAACATCGACCGGTAGATCATGCCATTCGTTAGCCAAGTGACTTGCGCCAACTCCGAATGTAATCAGTGGCACACCTGTTTCACGTAACTCCGTAAAGATACGTGTCATAACAGGTTTAATGTAAAGACGATAATCTTCTACATTCAATGCCCCTACCCATGAGTCGAAGATTTGAACGGCACTAGCACCCGCTTTTACTTGCGCTTTAATATCGATGATGATCATATCCGCAAGCTTTTCCATCAGTGCGTACCAAGCTTGTGGTTCACTGACCATAAATGCTTTTGTTTTGTTGTAGCTTTTTGAAGGTCCACCTTCAATCATATAACTTGCCAGTGTAAATGGTGCACCCGCAAATCCGATTAAAGGCACTGTCAGCTGTTCTTTTGTTAGCATTTCAATTGTTTCTAACACGAACGGTACATGCGTCTCCGGATCAAACTGTTGAAGGTTCTCAACATCCGCCACAGAGCGAATCGGATTGGAGATGACTGGTCCGATACCCGCTTTGATTTCAACATCTACACCCATACCAGGAAGTGGTGTCACGATGTCTTTGTACAAAATCGCTGCATCTACGTTGTAGTTATCTACAGGAAGTTTTGTGACGTATGCACAAAGCTCAGGTTGACGCGTAATTTCTTCTAACGAATACTTCTTCTTGATTTCACGATATTCGGGCTGCGATCGGCCAGCTTGTCGCATAAACCACACCGGTGTATGCTCTACTTTTTCGCCACGTGCTGCACGCAATAGCGTGTCATTTGTAATTTTCATTGAAGTCTTTCCTTCCCTACACAATTAGTCTATCTACTACTTTAGAACTTCTCTCATCTATTGTATAGATTTCGAGGCAAAATGTCATAGAATTGCCTTTCTATCAAGCGAAAGTGTTTTCAAATTGTGAACAATGGGAAATACTTAAGTAAAACTAGCCACAGGGGGTACAAATATGACTAATTTTTACACAACGTCCGGAACACCAGAATTTATGATAAAGCTTCAGGAGAAATACAGTTCGGAATCGATGCACGTTTTATACGGCTCATCCGGTACACTTCTCATTCATGAAACAACTGGCAAAACAAAATTTCAAACACCTCGTTCATACGAAGTACTTGCGAGTCACGGCACTTTTGAAGAGAAAGGTTACTTTTACTTCTACCACATTCCTGTTACAGATGAAGGAAGGCCAGTGTTTGAACATGCTGCTCAGCAAATGATGCAAGGTGTGACGAATGAACCTGGATTGTTTGCGCTTCGAATATTGCGCCCTAAAAAAGCCGACACATATTTGATTCTTTCCCAGTGGTCAGGTCCTTCAAGTTATAAACAATGGGCAGACCGCCACCTTACGTCACTCGAGACGTTGGCAGCAAAACAAAACATTTTCACAAGTTCACCTTATACACAAACGTACCGTACGAAAAACGACGAAGAAGCAGCCGATTAAGGCTGCTTCTTTTTACGTAGTAAATACCATTCTACAGACACCACAGCTGCAAGTGCCCCAAGCCCCCAAAAAATTGGAGGATGTTGCGACAGTGCAACAAGAAGGCTGATTGCCAGTGGACTATAACTCACAATTCGCACAAAACGGCTGACAGCTTGTGACCTTGTGAGATGTGGTTGCGGATATAACATATCCATCCGAAACAATTGGTTAAACAACAGGCCTTGGTACGTTTGGATTGCAATCGCAAATGTAAAAACGACCATCAAACCTGCCACCACATACGAAAATGAAAGAAATGGGAATACAATTACTAACAGGGCAAGGCGTATCCACATATAAAACAATTCATCTTTACGGATGAAGCTTCGGGTGATTAAGAAGCTGTGTAAATCTTTTTTCGTCAAAATCCCATCTGCCCACGCTCTGCGGGATACTTTACTGCGTACATGTGGCACTTCAGTAAAATAATTTGCAAATTGATAGAAGCGTTGCATCCGTTGTTGTTCAAAATCAATCATTCGATCAAACGGGAATGGAGTCATAGCCATTTTCTTCGTAGCGAGGAAGTATCCTCCGGCTAGTCCCAAACAAGCAATGAACAATACTAGATTGCCCACGAGTAGAAAATAAAAAATACCAAACAACAGGAGTGCACGTACGAAAAAATCTAATAGCAAAGCATCCGGTCTACCCCATAGTACATGAAATTTCGTGTGCACATTCCAGTAACTCGCCGCTACCACCACTCCCCCTAGAGCAAGAAGCATAGACGTTTCGAGTTCACCGACACGCGTAAGCAATGGTAGTAACACGACTGTTACGACGAGTGCACGAATGACGACAATGGTGACTGACCAACGCAAAGCAGGTTTCAAATAGAACAGTAGTTTACTTTCCATTGGAAGTAAATAATAGTGATCGGCTTGCTTTAATAACAAGGCGGGCCGATTAGGCACGACAACGAGCATTAATAAACTAGCCGCTACCAAAAATACAGGAAACCCTTCAGGCGGAGTTTTCAACCACTCGCTATAGGAGTAACCTGCTGCACCGATAACAAATAATAGAACGATTGCGATGTGACCGGAAATAATAAATTGCATGTACTTTTGGATATCGAGGAAGTAGCTTTGAAAGCGTTGGCCATAAAGTGACTGTAAATTACGCATACTCTTGCTCCTCAGTCATCGCAATATACAAGTCATCCAGACTCGCCCCGGGCATTCCTAGAGCTTTTCGTAAATCCTCCATCGTACCTGCTGCTCGAATTTTTCCGTTGTGCAGAAGAATCAATTTATCGCAATACTTTTCAGCAGTTGCTAAAACGTGTGTCGTCATAAGAATACCCGCTCCATTTTGTTTGCGCGTTTCAAGTTGATTTAAAAGAGCTCGAATTGCTAGTGGATCAAGACCTACAAACGGTTCATCAATAATATAGAGTGCAGGATTCGCCATGAAAGCAGACATAATCATCACTTTTTGTTTCATTCCCTTAGAAAAATGCGTAGGGAACCATTTTAATCGCTTTTGCATACGAAACTCTTCTAATAAAGCGTCCACTCGCTGTTTTGCTTGGTCTTCATCAATCTCATAAGCAAGGGCAACTAACTCAAGATGTTCTTGCAGTGTTAAATCATCATATAATACAGGTGTTTCAGGAATGTATGTGAATGATTTACGGTAGGCTTCCGATTGCGTTGAAATCGTATGACCATTGATGGATATCTCACCCGAATGAGGTTGTAATAATCCGATAATGTGTTTAATCGTTGTACTTTTCCCTGCTCCGTTCAAGCCAATCAGTCCGACCAGTTCCCCCGGTTCAACAGTAAAGGAAATGTTATGGATAACTGCTTTTTTGGAATAGCCGCCCGTTACTTTATCTAATTTTAAGAGTGACATCAAAGTGACCCCTTTCACATTTCAATTTAGCATCTTGCTCTATCTCATTCTAGCATATGGTAAACTACAACTAGTCATACGAAAAGGAGTGTTCACGATGTCAGATTGTATTTTTTGCAAATTAATTTCTGGTGAAATCCCGAGTACGAAGATTTATGAAGATGACCATGTATTTGTTTTTATGGACATTATGCCGCTTACTAAAGGCCATATTCTTGTGATTCCAAAAGAACATAAAGAATCTGTTTACGACCTTTCAGAAGAACAAGCAGCAAATCTCTTTCGAGTGGTCCCAAAACTTGCGACAGCTTTGAAAAAAACCTTCCATCCGGCAGGAATGAACCTATTAAACAATAATGGAGCTCCTGCAGGACAAAGCGTTTTTCATTTCCATTTACACTTAATTCCTCGTTATGATGAGACAGATGGATTTAAAGCAACATGGAGAACGAAAGAAAAAGAATACCCACTCGAGAAGATTCAGGCACTTGCTACTGAATTATCTGAAAATATATAAACTCTATCTATTGCACTATTAGATGAATGTTGTATACTAATCAATAAGCTTTCGCTTGTAGCAATGAGTGCATACAAGGAGAGTACGAGTTTAGACATAGCAGAGGAGAGAAAAAAATGAATACAAAAAACTTAGTATTATCCGCAATGTTATTAGGAGTAGGGACTGTTTTATACCTTGTGATCCCAGGGATTAACGGAGGAATGAAGCCCGATTTTCTACTTACGATGATGTTCATCACGATTTTACTTTCTTTAAATCTTAAACATACAATAGTAGTCGGTCTTGCAACTGGAATTCTTTCTGGATTATTTACAACATTCCCAGGAGGCTTCCTACCAAACGTAATCGACAAATTCATTACAGCATTAGTGTTTTTCGCAGTTGCAGTCGCTATTCAAGGATTCGCTAAAAAGCTTGCCGCGCAAGCAGTTATCACAGCTTTAGGAACAGCACTTTCAGGAGCAATTTTCTTAGCAAGTGCAATTTTCATTATGGGCGCGGACGTTCCATTCGGAGCACTGTATCTTGGTGTCGTTCTGCCAGCTATTGCATTAAATACAATTGCATTTGTGGTCATCTATCCGATTGTTCAGCAGACATTGAAACGTTCAACTTTGCGAACATCTGTAGCTAATTCATAATACGTACTCCCTCCCCCGTATACGGTGGAGGGTTTTTTAATTCATATGGTATTATGTTTATATACATAGGTATGTTGGTATACTTTAAACAACTACATAGTTTGGAAGGCGGGGACATTCCATGGATAAAAGTCGTTTTGTTTGGGGCCTACTTACAGGTGCTGCCGTTTCAGCGACAGCCGTTTTATTATCTGCTCCTAAAAGCGGGCCTGAAGTGCGTAGTCAGCTTCGTGCTACTTCAACCACTGTTAAATACGATTTAAATGAGGTAAAGACACATTTTCAAGAAATGAAAACTGCATTGCAACAATTGATCACGTCAGCGAAAGAAGTGGCACCGGATGCTTTACAAGGAATGAAGGAAAGCGTGGATACGTGGCAACGAGAAACTGCACCCATTCAAGCAAAAATTCAACAAGACCTTGAGGCCATTCAAAAATCAATGGATGAAATTCAGCAAGCATTACCGGCAAAAAAATCCGATAAGGCTGGTTGACATCAAAAAGCATTTTCTCTTTCTTTTAATAAGAGAAGATGCTTTTTATTTTTATTGTCATAATATTATACTCCTATATTTCCGTTTCTTCCTCTCAGTTGTTATACTAGAAAGAACTACAGAATCCACTCACTACATAGCCAAATGCATAAAGTCTTCTTCCCAATCCAATAAGAAAAGGTGGCGAACCCTATGTCAGAAAATTATTCTCTAAAAGAAGCAATGATTTTTAGTCAGCGACTTGGTCAATTGTCAAAAGCACTCTGGAAAGCTGTTGAAAAAGATTGGCAAACTTGGATCAAACCATACGACTTGAATATCAATGAGCACCATATTTTGTGGATTGCTTATCATTTAAAAGGTGCCACAATTTCTGATATAGCGAAGTTCGGTGTGATGCATGTTTCTACGGCATTTAACTTCTCGAAAAAGTTGGAGCAACGTGAACTTTTAGCTTTTTCAAAAAGAGAGGACGATAAGCGTAACACTTATGTAACCGTTACAGAAAAAGGCGCAAACTTGTTAGAAGAAATGTATGAAAATTATCACAATACTTCCCATTCAGTCATTGAAGGTTCTCTTCCTATCAAACAACTTTATGGTCGCTTCCCAGAATTTATGGATATGATGGCAGTCATACGCAATATTTACGGGGATGATTTCATGGATATTTTCGAACGATCACTTGCAAATATTGAACATGAATTCGATTTTGACGAAAAAGATGAAAGCGCCATCAAATAATTTACAATTTCCCTCTTGAATTAATTGGTGAAACATCGTATTGTAAACTCTTGAACTATCAGTTTAGGGGTGTTTTACATGCAATGCTGGAAAAGCATTAATATCCGCCGTCAGTACGGCTATGACCGTTTGTTTTTAATTTCATCTTTTATTGTTTTCTTGATTTTTTCATTCGCATATATTGGCCTGTCTTTTGTAAGTGAAAGCACGCGTTCTAGTGAATATTTCATCATCTTTGTTGCTTCATTTTTAGCAGTATATCCTGTGCACAAGTTGTTGCATTACATTCCCCTCTCTCGTTTAAATGGGCGTGTGAAATTAAAAAAATCTATGCACTTCGGTGTGATTCCAATGTTTATGATTAAAATTTGTGAACCGATTGGAAAAAGTCGATTCATTTTTGCATTGTTATTGCCGTTTTTAGTGCTATCCACTGTGTTTTTACTAGGAATCTATATATTCCCAGAGTTCGCTCACTACTTCATCTTACTTTTTGCATACCATTGTGGCATGTGTGTCATTGACTTGATTTATGTAAAAGAGTTAATTCGTTCACCTAAGAAGGCTTGGATTGAAGAAATTGAGGATGGTTATGAGATCCTCGTCTCTCCTCGTACGTAACTATTGCTAGCAACTCGTTGTTTTGCTATGATGAAAGTGTTCACGAAGGGAGTCACAGTATGATTATTTTGGCACTACTTGGATTTGCCGCCTTCTATTTCTTTCAAATAAATCGAATGGCACTTGCATTTGTCACGTCTCGCGAACTATCAGAAGAGAAGCAGACAAAAGTATTCCGAATGGTAAATATTTGTATTACTCTATTATTTGTTTCACTTTATGTAAAAATAACATATGCAGTATAGATGGAACGGACGCCAAATGGCATCCGTTCTTTTTTGTTACATTAAGGATGTTGCGCCGACAATAATAAGAAGAATGAAAAGAACGACAATCAAGGAAAAGCCTGAGCCGTTTTAATAGCTATGACCCATTACAATCACCTCCTTGTCCTTTACAGTATGCGGATGTCTCTGTGAGTCCGTAGGCAAATATGGAACTATTTTGTTTTTTAAACGTTTATGTTATAGTAAGCATTGTCTGAATCTAGTTAGGAGAGATACCAAAATGAAAAAAACATTAATGACAACTGCTCTGGCAGCCTCAATCTTTACTTTAGGCGCATGCTCAGACGAAGAAGCTTCATCACCTGTGGTTGTAAGCTCTGAATATGGCGATATTACTCAAAATGATTTGTACAATGAAATGAAAGCATCTATCGGTGATCAAGCACTTCAATTGTTAATGATTGAAAAAACTCTTGATGCTGAATACGATGTATCCGATGAGCAAGTAGAAGCGGCCTTAGCTGCGGACAAAGAAGAACAAGGTGAAAACTTTGATGCATTCATCGCTCAACAAGGCTATACAGAAGAGTCTTATAAAAAGTTTCTTAAATTGAATCTTCTTCAAGAAGAAGCACTAATTGATGGTGTTGAGGCAACAGAAGAAGAAATTCAAGCGAAATACGATGAGATTAAAACAGAAGTAAATGCTCGTCACATCTTAGTAGAAGATGAAGCTACTGCAAACGAAGTGAAAGAAAAGCTTGATGCAGGCGAAGACTTTGCTGCACTTGCTGCTGAGTATTCAACTGAGCCACAAGCTCAAACTTCTGGTGGCGATTTAGGTTGGTTTGGTCGCGGTGCAATGGTTCCAGAATTTGAAGAAGCAGCGTTTTCTTTAGAGCCTGGCGTTATTAGTGAACCTGTTCAGTCTGATTTTGGTTTCCATATCATTGAAGTAATTGAAAAGCGTGAAACGGAAGAATCTTTCGAGGATATGCGTGAAGAGTTAGAGCGTGAAGTGAAAATTGCGAAAGCAGATTCATCTGCTTTATTCGGTACAGTTGCACAACTAATGAAAGATGCAAATGTTGAAATTCAAGACGAAGAGCTTGAAGGCGCATTAGCAAACTTCTTAGATTACGAGGCTCCAGCTGAAGAAGAAGAAACAAACGAATAATACAAAAAACTCCGATCAGCATGTGATCGGAGTTTTTTTCTAGTGCAGTCTCAATCGACAAGAGGAGGTAGTGCCAGAGATTGAGTTACAAATGGTGTCTGTCACCTTTCATCACCATAAGACTCGCTGTCCTAAACTGTGTTCTATAGATTGTTAAATCAGGCCTTGCGTTAGCACAGCCTGGCACTACTAATGTCAGTTGTAGCTATAAAGGTTATTTCAATTATTATATAGAGGCGAAGCCGAATCTTAAACTTGCAGGTCACAACTTCATCTCAACAAGCACTTGAACTAGCCTGATTCAACTGTAGAAGATTGCGTAAGGGCAAACTAAGAAGAACCGCGCTGGGGCCGCTCGAATCGAGCGGCCCCAGTCCTTTTCTTTCTTAATTTGATCTTGAAAGCAATCGTCGGAAGGTGAATCTGGATTTCTCAAGTATACTTCGCCTTCAAAGTCTACGCTGTCATCTCGCAAAATTTCTGATCAGTCGGCTCCACATCTAAATATCAAACGTAGGTCGGTAGAATGAACGGTTCTCGAGCGGGAATAGGCGTTCTGAGAATTCACCTGGCGTTGTTTTTTCAAGCGCACGATTTAACATCGCCATCTTCGCATCTATATTATCAATATAATGCAGAATTTCAGCCTCACGAAGCATCGGACGTTTCGGGCTTCCCCACTCTTCTTTGCCGTGGTGAGATAGCACCATGTGTTGAAGAAGCATGACTTCTTCCCCTTCGATTTCCAATTCTTTTGCAGCCATCGCAATCTCATTTACCATGATTGAAATATGTCCTAGCAAATTTCCTTCTATTGTATAGCTTGTCGCTACAGGCCCAGAAAGTTCAATGACCTTTCCTACATCGTGTAGTAAAATACCTGAATACAATAAATCTTTATTAAGGCTCGGGTATAACTCCGTTAACGATTTGCCAAGACGTAACATCGACACGACATGGTCCAGTAACCCTGTTGCATAGTCATGGTGATTTCGGGTAGCAGCTGGATACGTTGTGAATGCGAGGTGATGTTTTTTCAAAAGATGACGCGTAAGACGTTGAATGGTTGGATTTGTCATCTCGAAAATATATGGAGTCAATTCATTCATTAACTCTTCCTTAGACTTTTCTGCTGATGGTACAAGATCTGTAATTGTGATCCCTTCTTCATCTTTTACAGGACGGATACTCTTAACACGCAGTTGTAACTTTCCACGGTAGTCGTGGATTTCGCCGCCTACACGAACGATTTTTTGCGCTCCATAAAGACGGGCATGTTCATCTGTCGTGTCCCAAAGTTTCGCCTCAATATCCCCACTTTTATCTTGCAATACAAGAGACATAAATGGTTTTCCAACTGTTGTAACTCCAACAGTACTCTGCTTTATTAGTAAATAGTGATCGACTGGATCGCCTACTCGAAGTGTTGTAATCCCCTTCATGATTTGCTCCTTTCAGTCTCCATATGCAGCACTTTGTGTGGAGACAGCCACTCATCGCGGCATGTGAAATATAGATAAGGCAATTGATTCTCCTCACTCATCAACCATTGTACCACTTGTTGAAAACGAATCGCATCAAAATGGACAAATGGATCATCCATCAAAATAACAAATGGTTTTTCTTTTGATAGTTCTTCTGCAAGTGCGAATCGTAGCGCTAAATAGGCTTGTTCTTTCGTAGCTTGGCTCAGCTCTTTCATCTCGAAAAGCGTACCATCTTTTGATACTGCTACAAATCGGTTCTCGCTATAACCTAATGATTTGTAGGCACTTGCAGTAAACCGAGCAAACAGCTCACTAGCTCGCTGAATAGTGGCTGGAAAGACATCTTTTTGATAATGCTCATAGTGTGCTTCTATACTTGATGCTATTCCTTGCCACGCAAGATAGTCGATGACCAGTTCTTCTAGCTGTCCTTTTTTTGCTTCGATCTGTTGAAGCAATTTGGCTCTTTGTTCATCACTCACTAGCTGATCAATCTGTTGTTCGATTGTGACAACAGATCGTGTAAGTTCTGTCTGTTCCGATTCTAAACGATCCAGTTCAACGATGAGCTTTGCATTGTCAAAATCTTTTCGAGCTTTGCCATGCAATCGACGTTTCAATTCTTGAAGCCGCTCCATCTTTTTGGCGGTTTCTTGTGCATCTTTGACTAAGGTGTCGAAAGCATCTCTACTAGGAACGCTATACTTTTCATAGATCGTTTGTAACTGCGCCTCTACTACTTGTTTAGCCTTCTGAGCTTTTTTTCTCTGCTCCACAGTATACATATGTTCAGCTTCTCGCACTTTCAAAAGGCGATAGTCTTCATGAAGCTTTGTAAGTCGTCTTCTAGCCTCTTGGAATACGGATTCAGATTGTGCATGTTGAGGAAACTTTGCCGCAATTTTTGCACGTTCAAGTAGTGTGCTAGTTAAACGCTCTTCGATTTGTCGGTAACTTAGCTGCAGCTGTTGCAACTTGCGTAGTTGATCGAAAATATCTCGCGCTCTATAATTTCCTGTTGGCTTTACACCGTACTCTTTTAAGAAATTGTCTGCTTTATCGCTCTCCACATCACTAAATCGAGAAGGCACAACGATTCCAGCTACAATGAGAACTAGTGAGAGAAGATAGAAGAATAGCCAATCCGTCACAAATCCAAGCACGACAAAAGCTCCAGCTGTCAGTAAAAGAAACTTATATTTCGTATTGTCCCAATTAGACGTGGGTTTGAGTAATGTATCCAGTTGTTGTTCTTTTTGATAAGACAAATCGTACCCTTCCAGTTTTGTTTCCAAGTCGAATGGGTCTATTGCTAAAGCTGCAAGTGCAGGTTGTTGTTCGCGGACGATACCTTCAAGTTGCTCTTCTAATTCGGCAATTTTACTGTGCACTTCCCTCCAAGACGTCTCATCAGCTAAAATCAATTCTAACTCTTCAATTTCCCGTTCTTTTTCATGCAACTGATTAGCATCAACGGAAGTACTCAAAAGCGTCGTTTCTTTTTGCGTGAGATCCAAAATGCGATTCGAGAGTTCCCGAACGTCGTCTTGGTCGGTTTGGGAGACGTCGACTCTCTCATTTGTAACGTGGAGCAACATTTCATATTCCTCAAATAGTGGATGCAACATCTGCTGTTCTTCCGCTTCAAAAATCTGCTGTTTTGTAAGTCGAATTTCATTTCGAACCTCACCTAGACGATTCTCTACTTGCTGTTGTTGCTGTGTAAGTTCTGCATAATACCGCTCTTGTTCCAACCCTTTCACGAGTTGGTTCTCTAAATCACGCAATTCTTCTAACTGGCGATTGATGTGCGGTTTCTTTCCACCTGGTTTATAGAGCGCTTGTAATTCTTTCGCTGCGTCTTTATTTAACACCGCATAGGGATTCGTACCTGTCGTTCCACTAGCAAAAAAAAGTTCTGTCAGGTCTTCTTGAGAAAGTTGGTGAATTTGCTGCAAGTCAAAAAGGTGAAAAGCGTAGACAGATTCTGCTTGTTCTCTTGTTAATCCTTTAAGTAAACTCCGTAGTTCTTCTTCGCCTCCGTAGTAGATGCCATTTTCAGTAACAGTAACTACTCCAGAGGACTTCCCTTCCACGCGCTCAATTTGATATAGCTTGTCCTGTAACTCAATTTTCACCCAGCCACCATACCGAACTCCAAATTTAGGTTCTAAACGATTCGCAGACGCACGAGTCGGAAATCCGAAGAAGATTTGCAGAATCGCTTCATAAAGAGAACTCTTCCCTGTTTCATTGTTCCCTACAACCACTGTTTGTGTTGAAAATGAAAATGTACGATCAACATGTTTGCCAAATCCATAAAGATGGACTTCGAGAAGTTTCATTGACCACCACTCCGATCAGTAAGAATGGCGTGCATTCGCTCTTTCACTTGATCTTCTAAAGTAGATGAATCAAGTACTTGTTGCATAGCTGTAGGAATCGTTGGTAAAGCAAACTGATTCATCAACTGTTGAAATGCTGGGTCCAGTTCAGTAGTCCAATGCAGGTTTAGATGAGTAATATAAACAGTTTGAATTGTTTGATTCACCTGCTCTAGTATAAATTCTCGCAGTTCGTTTTCGTTCGTCGTCAGCATCCAGTCTTCTTTCGGAGTCTTTATAGTCACTTGTACTAATGTATAAATGTGATCCGTTTTCGGCTCCAGCGCTTTGATTAGTTGTTCTTGGAAGTGATCAATTGACGCTGTCGATTCGAATACAACTTCAATTTCGTCAAATACAACTTGTGAAGCCTTCTGAAATGTAATGGTAGGCTCACCGTTTGATAGTTCGACATGATAATAGCCTTGAACTCCCTGCTCTTTTCGATTGCGACCTTGTAAAGTCCCTGCGTACGCAATTGCTGGTTTTGTGCTAAGTTGTTGCCTCTTATGGATGTGGCCGAGAGCCCAATAATCATAGGAAGTTTGGCGAAGTTGCTCTAGTGTAAACGGTGCGTATACATCATGTTCTTGTTGTGTTTGCTCACTTCCATGAAGCAAGCCAATCGCATAATCTGCATAGGATTTTCTTGGTGGATACTTTTCAATATAACTTTCAGGAAGATGACGTCGTGGATAACTGAACCCACTAATTTGAACAACTTGTCCATCTATTTCGAGTTCATACGATTCAGGAGTTTCACCAAATATAGTCACATTTGGCGGAAGCTTAAAACGCGTCCAATTCCCTGCCAAATGATCGTGATTTCCATGAATGATATAAACCGGAATATCGTACTGTGCAAGTGTTTCCATAGCTTTCTTAAAATAGGCTTGTGCGCGTAAACTACGGGTTTCACCATCGTAAATATCTCCTGCAAGTAGGATAAAGTCCGGCTTATTCGTAATAGCATCTTGGACGAAGGAATCAAATGCGCCAAACGATGCATTTCGGATGCGTTGTTGCCAGTGTTCCGGCATGCTTTGAATTTTTGCAAAAGGACTCTCTAGATGAAGATCTGCTGCATGAAAGAATCGGATTACCATAGTCTACTCCTTAAATCGAATATTTGTTCTATTATATCATATGGGATTTTTCTGTATACTGATAGTAGAGAGAAAGGGGAAGAAGCACATGCATACGTACACTTTTACTGCGTTTGAAAAAACGGGGAAACTTTTAGCGGAAGAAAAATGGGAATACGCTTCAGATGAAGAAGCGAAACGTCAAGGGGAATCGCGTATTGAAGAACTAGGATACGGGGAAACGACGCATCGCTTAGTCAATACTTCTGGAAAGTTAATTTTATTCCATGTATAGAAGATAGCCGCCTCCTGAGAGAGCGGCTATTTTTTATTGATTGAATTGTGGTTTGCGCTTGTTTACAAAAGCATCGATGCCTTCTAGATGATCCGCTGCAGAACGCATAGCTGTCTGAGCAGCTGCTTCACCTGCAAGAACTTGTTGCAACTCTTTAGTTTTAATTCCATGTAAAATCTTCTTAGACTCTAGCATAGCTTGAACTGGAGATGCTGTTAGCTGGTTTGTAAAGTGATCCAGGGTCGCCTGAAGATGACCATCTTCTACTACTTGATCGACAAGTGTAGCTTCGTGAGCTTGTTGACCCGTCATCATCTTGCCTTCCCAAATAATCTGCTTCGCTTTTGGTACACCCACTCGCTCTTTTAAGAAGAAGTGGCCTCCTCCATCCGGAACAAGTGCAATGCCTATAAAGTTCATGGCTAGTTTTGCTGATTTTTCAGCTAAAATAAAATCGCTCGCCAATACGAGACTGAACCCTAATCCCGCTGCTGCTCCGTGAACAGCCGCAATTGTAAGTTTTGGTAGCGTGTAATACGCGAGAGCTAACTTTTCAAGTTTACTCATGATATCCCCAATGTCGAACGACCCATCATTTGCAAGCATCGCTTTGATATCTCCACCTGCTGAAAATGCACGACCTTCCCCTTTTAAAACGACAACTTTTGATGTTGTATCGTTATGTAGGTCTGTAAAAAAATTTGTTAGTTCATCAATCATTTGTCCATTCATAGAATTTAGTGCCTCTGGTCGATTGAGCGTGACTGTCAGGACTTCACCTGTTTGATCGATTTTTAGTGTTTCGTATGTCATTGTGATTCCCCTCCCCTAGTATCTATTCGACAGCTTTTGTAAAAGTCCTTTTTTTATTAAATGTGGAGCCGGCTGTTCAGAAATTTTGCGTTGGAGGACTAAAACTGAGCGAACGTTCATCGGATGAATGTGAGATTTATTCTACACTATTCATGATTTATTCTACCCAAATTAATATTTATTCTACCGAAGTCATATTATGGAAACTATTTTTCTGTTTAGGTCTATTCAGAAGAAGAGTGACAGGCACCAAATGGGAACTGTTGGTAAAGGGTGACAGGCACCATGTCTACTTCTTGAATCATCAAAAAAATCCAACCCCGTTAAGCGAGGTTGGATTTACGTCTATTAAAACTGCTCGTATAGCTCTTGAACTGGTTTCAATAAAATACGGTTGATTTCTTCGATTAACTGACTAAGTTTCATTTCAGCTTCTAACATAGCCATAATCTTCTCATTTGACTGAGCAAGTTGCGCTGTCTTCTGAGCGTACTCAAGCTCTTCTCCAGGGATTTCTTCCCCTTTGACTTGCTTTTCTTGTAGTGTCATTTGAATCTTACGGAACGACTCAAAAAGTTCTTTTGCTTCTTGATCGTCTTTCACGGCTTGAATTGCTTCTTTGACTCCTTGCATTTCAGAAGTTGAACGCAATGTTGTCTCTAATTTGTTAATATCGTCATAAATGTTCATCAAAACAGCTCCTAACTATTAATAACGAGGGCAATAATTCCTTGAATGACCCCAATCAGACCTCCAAGAACCCCTCCGAGAATTGTAATCATTTTAAATTCTCTTCTAGACAAGCCTAACACAAGTTCCTCTAATCGCGAAACCGGGAAGGTATTCACTTGCTCTTTTACCACTTGATCGAGCTTCAACTTTTCAAACAGGGCTGGAAGTTCCGCATGCAGGCGCTTAAATGTATAGTCAAAAGCTTTTGGCAAAATCGAATCGCTCACCACTGCTCCAATTGTTGGGAATAAGTGTGTAACTGGTTTTTCCAATTGCTCCTCAATTGCGACTTGTTTATGGATATACGCCTTGATTTGCTCTACTACTGGTGCAGCATCAAAGCCGTTCAACAACTCAACTAAAGGACGCTCTTTTATTTTGTCCCATTCTTGTACAAGAAGATTTGTAATCAATGTTTGGGTGGAAGGAGCATCTAGAAATTTCTTGATTTCTGGCTGTAATTTGTTCGCAAGTGTATTGGAATCGCCAACCATCATAAGAATCATATTTCCAAAAGTGCCTTTAGAGGCAAGAAAATCATCCACTAATTGTTTAAGTGTACGATTGCCTTCTGGTGATTCGATGAAGTCGGTTCCTTTTTGAAGAATGGCAGATGTGAGCTCTGGTAACTTCGCTTCCACTTTTAGCTGCCAAGCTACTGGCAATACGGTTTGGACTGTGCCCGTCTGAAGCTTATCCGTAATTTTCAGGGCTTGAAAATCCACTTGGCTATCAATTAAGTCTTTCACAGAACCCGTTACATTTTTTAGTTCTGCACGTTCAAGCCACTTAGATATTGGTGTTGTCTCAAATCCAAGACCAGAAGTAATTTGTTCCTCAACAACACGTTGGATTCTCCCTTGTACTTCTTTGTTTAAGTACCGCTTCTCGATGAGTTCTGGCGTCAATAAATAATGGATGACCAGTTTCCCTAGCTGAGAAGCCAGTTCTTCTCTGCGTTTTGGAATAAGTCCTGGGGTAAATGGAACACGCCACTTCCCAATATATTTTGCTTCGTATGGTCGAAATAACATTTTGATGGCAATGTGATTTGTAAATGCGCCGATGACAGCTCCAATGAGAGCCATGAAGACGATAGTTGTTACGATTTCCATGTCATTCACCTTTTTCTTTAGTCTCTAGGTGATAGTATACCAAAAAGAGAGGCCCTGACTATATCAGGACCTCTCGTCAAACCAATGGATATATCCTGGTAAGCGTATGGCATGTTCCATTTCGTCATGCATCGCAATCCAAAAAGGTTGTGGCGAGGGTGTTTTTAGTACCATTACTTTATAAAAGTCCGCAGCTTCTAATTCCTCTTTCCATGCTTGCAGTAAAAATTTCCGAACAGATTCTATTGGCTTAGGCTTTTCAATACCTGTGACATAGCGGCCAGTTTATAAGAAATACAATTGTTGAAACATCTCATAGTGCGACTTCTCATCCTCATATATGGCGGATTACTTTTTTCCAAAATGGATCTTCGGTCAATTGTTCCAATTGTCGATAGGAATAGTACGCTTGGTATTCATCCCGAATCGCTTTTTCTAATTCATTACTCATAGACGAACCTCCTCATAGAAACACAATATGCTACACTTAATGTAGCTATGAAAGGAGTGTCCCTATGTTACAACACTTTAGTTATCAATCCCTTTTTGAAAACAAGTCGCTCCCTGGGTGGGAGATTAGTTTTTATTATCGTCAACAAAAGTATCGTGGAATTTACGAGAAGGATGGCACGATTCAGTGGTTGGATGGTGTTCCGGAAGATGAGGACAAAGTGAAGTCTTTTATCCATGAGTTAATGGTTTTTCATGTTTATGATTGAGTTTTAGATGTGGAGAACGCCGCTCTAGAAACTCCGAGGAAATCAGACGTGCCCGTGAAGGCTCTTTTCAGCCTTTACGGGTGCGGCTGATTCCGGAGCGTGTTTCTGGCGTTCGGAACTCGATTCCATTTAGATGTGGAGCCGACTGTTCAAGACGTTGCGTTCCGCATATCAAGAATTGAGCGAACGTTCATCGGACGAATGTGCGATTTATTGAACACTATTCATGATTTATTCTACCCAAATCAATATTTGTTCTACCGAAGTCATATTATGGAAACTTTTTTCGATTTTAAGTGGTATCTCAAGAAAAGAAGAAGAGTGACAGGCACCAAATGGAAACAGTTGGTAAAGAGTGACAGGCACCTATGAAACCTTGGTACAAAAAAACCAGCAGCTCTCTCAATCTTAATTAAGAGAAACTACTGGTTTTTTTGTTATGAGTATTTACGAAGAAGCTGATAGATACGCGACTTAATTTCAGAAGCCTCGTGCTTGTGTACTGTCAAAGGGACAAATGTTTCGTCCTGATCCATCGCTTCTGCTAAGAAACCTCCGAACCCGCGAGCCTTCCGATCAATTTGAAGAAGCAGCTCTGCTTTTTCAGGAGTTTGACTTAAAAAGACCACTTCCACTTCATCTAACTTTCCGTAAAACTCTCCAGTCATCGGCACGTACTCAAATTCCTGCATGAATGGATAGACACCTCTGTATTTTCTTGATGCTTGTTCACACTCTGCTTTACGTAAACGGAAACCTAGATTTTCAATCTCTTTCAACACCGTATTGGCAAGGGTGGTAGGTTCTACTTGAATATAGTCTTTATCAGTCGGATCCACAGCTGAGGCAATATCTAACATTGTCTGAATCCAAACACGTGTGGACCCTTTTGTGACAGGCGTATCAAAAGGAAGGACGAATGAGAATGGAATTTCTTTTTCTTCATTCGCGGCAAGTGTAAATCCATCTAAAACTTTGTGTTTTTGAATCATTGCTTTGTCTGTAAACTTTCGATCATCTGATTCACGAATATAGGTCGTATAGACGGCTAGATATAGAGCATCAATTTTTTGCTCTGTCTTCCCTCCATAAATCTTGACCACGCCTTCCATCACTTCTCCTGCATGAAATACTGCTTTCGAGAGAACTGTATCGACTTTTGCTGAACCTACACCAATACTTGCTAACATTTTGTTGAATAAAGACATGAGAAACGCTCCTTTACGTTAGATTACTTACTAGTACGTTTGAGAATATAAGAAAGTTTCACGCTAGTTGGGCAGTTCCGGCTTGGAGACGATACATTTTTTCATATTGACCACCAAGTGCAATCAATTCGTCGTGATTTCCGTTCTCAACAATCTCACCTTTATCAAGCACTAAGATTCGGTCGGCATTTTTAATGGTTGATAAGCGGTGCGCAATAATGAATGTTGTACGTCCTTTTTTCAGCACATCCATTGCATGTTGGATCAACTCTTCAGTCTCTGTATCAATATTCGACGTTGCTTCATCTAAAATTAAAATAGCTGGATTGAAGGCTAAAGCACGTGCAAATGAAATCAGCTGACGTTGCCCTGAAGACAATGTACTCCCTTTTTCAACGACTGGCGTATCCAGACCGAGTGCTAGATTCTTCAGTACACGGTCCCCACCAACAGCTTCAATTGCCTCTTCCACTTGACGACGTGAAATACGTGGGTCATCTAAGCTGATGTTCGAAGCAATCGTTCCCGAGAAGAGATAAGGGTCTTGTAGTACGATTCCCATATGTTCACGAACTGCTTGACGAGAAAGAGACGTCATATCTTGACCGTCTATATAAATTTTGCCTTTTGACGGGTCATAGAAACGGAACAATAAATTCATGATTGAACTCTTCCCTGATCCTGTATGACCAACAAGCGCTACTGTCTCTCCTTTGTTTGCCGAGAAGTTTAAATTCTTCAATACATACTCTTCATCTTTATACGCAAACCAGACATCTTCGACGACGACATTTCCTTGATAGCGAGGAACTCGTTGTTCAGATACTTGCTCTCCTGGTTCATCAAGAAGTTCAAATACGCGTGTTCCCGCCACGAGAGAGCGCTCTAGTTGTGAAAACTGATTCACGATTCCAGTCAATGGGTTGAACAACCGTGTGATGTAATCGACAAATGCGTAAAGTGTTCCTGCCGTCACGGCTGCTTCTGCTCCTACAGAGGCTGCTCCAAAATAAAGAATAAATCCAAGGAACATCATGTTACGGAGCACAAATACTAAATTAAATGATGTGGCTGAATCAAGTTTTAACAGTTTGCTTTGATACTTAAAGTGACTTTCATTCATTTCTTCGAATTCACGAGCCATTTGTTTTTCACGACGAAACGCTTGGATGATTGACATCCCTTGAATCGATTCATTAATCATCGCATTCATATCAGCCAGTTTTGTACGAACGATATGATTGTAGTTCGAAGCATATTTTCGGTACAGAATCATCCAAATATAAACTAAGGGGACAATCACTAGCGCCATCGCGGCCAGGCGTACATCTAAAATGAATAGTGCTACATAAACTCCAGTAATCGAAATGATACTTGTCGCAAACTGAGAAAGCACTTGTACGTATAGATTACGAATGGCCTCCGTGTCATTTGTTACGCGTGCCACAATCTTTCCTGCTGGTAATCGGTCAAAGTAATGAACCGGTACACGCTGTATGTGCTTAAATACGTCATTTCGTAAATGTTGGACGACGCGGTTAGCTCCAATCTGTAACTGAATATACATGAAGTAGCGAAATACGGCCGCAACAATTTGTAATCCGAAGAATACTGCGAGTAACTGTGCAACGACAACAAAGTCGATTTGCTCGGCTGTAATTTGTGTATCAATAATATATTTTGCAATAAATGGACCAATCAGATCCACGATAACAGCGATTGTCAGTAGGCCAAGCCCACTAAGAATCGTCTTTTTATACTTTAATGCATAGAGATAAAGTCGTTTTGAGGTCGTCATCTCTACACCTCCTCTAACTGCTGACGATCAAACTGTTCTCGGTACCAACCACCTTTAGCGAGTAATTCTTGGTGTGTGCCCTTTTCTACTACTACACCATCATCTAAAACGATAATTTGATCAGCATGTTGGATAGCAGACAAACGGTGAGTGGTAATAATCGTAGTTTTCCCAGTCCGGTTTTGTTGAATATTTTCAATGATTTTGGATTCAGTCTTCGCATCAACTGCAGAGAGTGAATCATCTAAAATTAAGATATCTGGATTTTTAATGAGCGCGCGTGCAATTGAGACACGCTGTTTTTGACCACCTGATAAGGAAACCCCTTTTTCTCCAACCAGTGTTTCAAGTCCTCGTGGCAAGTTTTCAAGATCTTTTTCAAAATAAGCAAGACGAATTGCACCTAGCAGGTCTTTCTCAGTTGCGTCTTCTTTTCCAAATAAGATATTCTCTCGAATCGTTCTTGAAAAGAGTACGTGATCTTGTGGAACGTATCCGATTTTTGATAGCACAGCTTCCCGTGTCTGATCAGCAATCGCAATATCACCTATTTCTACAGCACCTTTGCCCATCGGATATTCTTTTAGTAGCTGTTTCACAAATGTGGTCTTTCCAGCTCCTGTCTTTCCTACAATACCTAATGTTTGACCCGCTTCTACACGAAGCTCAACATCTTTTAAATTGACGACTTCTGAGGTTGGGTAGGTAAATTCCACTTGTCGGAAACCAACAGTTGGTTGTTCCTTTGCAAGAGAAGCTCTGGCAGGCTCTATAACATCTTGAGGAGTACTCAGGGTTTCTTGTACACGATCAAGTGAAGCATTCCCACGCTGCATGACATTGATCAGCTCTCCAATTGCAAACATTGGCCAAATCGCAAGACCTAAGTAAACATTAAATGTTACGAGGTTTCCAACGGTCATTTCACCAACAGATACCAAATGCGCTCCGTATCCGAGTGCAACGACGTAACTGATACCAGTTCCGACTTTTGTAATCGGACCGAATAATGCATCAATCCGTTCAACGACCATGTTTTTTTCATAAACCATGTCACTCATATCCGCAAAGTTCTGCTCATCTTGACGTTCTTGCACATACGCGCGAATAACACGCACACCCGCAATGGATTCGAGTACTCGGTCGTTCAAGTCACCAAAGGCATCTTGTGCTTCCATATACTTTTCATGAATGATTTTCCCCAAATATTGCATGATAATAGCTAAAATCGGGATTGGAAGTAAAGCAAAAAATGTCAGCTTCCATGAGATCAAAAATCCCATTGCAAGAATAATTGCTAGCATATAGAGCGTTGAATCGATTAATGTCATAATGCCAAAACCAGCCGTTGTAGCAACTGCGTTCAAATCGTTTGTAGAACGGGCCATCAAATCTCCCGTTCGGTTTTTCTCGTAAAAACCTGGTGTCATCGCTAAAAACTTCGACATCAGGCGTGTTCTTAGAATCCGTTCAATCTTGACGGAACCTCCAAACAATTGATACTGCCATATAAAGTTGATGATATACCCACTTAAAATAATGGCTGCAAATAAGAGTACATATTCCCTTAAGGAACTTTCTGTTAATGAGCCTGTAGTAATAGAATCGATAGCCTCTCCTATAATCCACGGAGGTATTACCTCTATTACACTTCCAATAATAAGTAATGTTATTGCTACAGAATAGCGAATCCAATGCTCTTTAAAAAACCAATTTAATTTTCCAAGTACACTAAACATAAATATCCCTTCCTTTCACTAGCCACTTTCTAGAGACTCCGGTTTTGATAATTTTCGAACTGTGATGATACGATTCATCATACTTCACTCCTTCTATTTTTTCTAAATAATGGAAGTTGATAAGCACAAAAAAGCACATGCCCATAGAAATGGACATGTGCATATATACCTTAATAAAGGTTATACGGCATGTATCATATCTAGTAGGTAGGACTTCAAATTAAACTGGTGATTCATAGTAACTACGTTTTTCATTGCTCCTACCTCCATTCCTGATTATTTAGTACCTCTTTACACTAGCACACCTAAATTTTAACTGTCAACAACTTTTTTAATTAGATTAAACACCGTATACTAACAAGCCCAATAAAGCACTCACTGCCACAACCTTCACGGGTGAAAATTTAAACACTGTAAGTAAAGTGAAAGTAATTAAAACAATAATGAAATCAAATGAAGACTTCACTGCACTCGTGAAAACTGGATCATACAGAGCAGCAAGTAATATCCCTACCACAGCTGCATTTACACCTTTCAATGCAGATTGAATTCCTGGTTTTGACCGAATGATCGACCAAAAAGGAAGAGTTCCTATCACCAATAAAAACGATGGTAAAAACATCGCAAATACAGCAAGTAGTGCTCCTGGAATTCCAGCTGTCACTTGTCCTAAAAATGCAGATAGTGTAAACAAGGGGCCAGGTACTGCTTGTGCTAATCCGTATCCCGCTAAGAACAGGTCACTCGACATCTCTACTTCACGCTCTAGCATTGGAAGTACCACGTGTCCTCCACCAAAAACAATAGATCCTACACGATAATACGTATCAAGAATTCCGAGATACACGTTTTCAGAAAATGTTCGTGCAAATGGTAAAGCGATCAATAAGCCAAAGAATATCACCCAAGCCA
Source organism: Chryseomicrobium aureum (assembly GCF_016909155.1). Classification (GTDB taxonomy): domain Bacteria; phylum Bacillota; class Bacilli; order Bacillales_A; family Planococcaceae; genus Chryseomicrobium; species Chryseomicrobium aureum. Next base: position 16,604 of record NZ_JAFBFG010000001.1, on the reverse strand, counting down.
CTATTCCAGCGCGCTTTCCGAAAGAAAGTTTCAATTCAACAGCATCTAGCGTCTTATCTTTGCGGAACAAGAAGTATCCGACCACTCCTGCCAAAACGATCACGCCAATTTGTCCCCACGCTGTCGGAATCAACAAGACAAGTATGGCCGCAGCAATGGCTATTGCGATTCGCGTTGCATCAGGTGCTAAATTCTTCTGCATTCCAAGCAATGCGTGAGCTACGATAGCTACAGCTACTATTTTTAATCCTTGGATTATCCCGCTATCAGTAAATCCGAATCCTACTACAAAGTAAGCAGCTAGCATCAAAAATAGAACCGATGGCAGAGTGAAACCAGCCCACGATACGATTCCTCCTAAGATTCCCCCGCGCATCATTCCGATTGCGATACCTACCTGTGATGATGCAGGACCCGGCAAGAATTGGCATAACGCCACAATGTCTGCATATAATTTATCATCTAACCACTTTCGTTTTTCTACGTATTCATCTCGGAAGTACCCGATGTGTGCGGTTGGTCCTCCAAATGAAGTGAAACCGAGTTTTGTAGATGCCTTAGCAATTTCTCGTAAATTTCCCATAGTGCCTCCTACTAATAAGAATATGCTTATATTTTAGCAAATTTAGCCGCCTAGATGTATGGATAGTAATAATTCTTTACAATTTCGTAATAGGGAAAGTAACAAGACAAATGATTGTTTGACAGTAAGGCTATTCCTCTATAAACTGTAGAAAGTACTTATACTATACACACAATCTATGCGTTCAAAACGACTTCCTTGGAAGTCGTTTTTGTCGTTTATAGGGAGTTGTAGGGAGGAAACATTTTGGAACTCTATACAAACTTACGCAAAGGGGAAAAAGGCGCATGGCTCAGTATCGCTGTCTATATAGTCCTTAGTAGTGTGAAATATACAGTGGGGACTATCGGTGATTCCGAAGCATTACGAGCAGATGGTCTCAATAACTTTACGGATATCATAGCAAGTGTGGCTGTTTTAATCGGATTACGTATATCACAGAAACCACCCGATGATCAACATGCTTACGGGCATATGCGGGCAGAAACGATTGCGTCGTTAGTTGCCGCATTTATTATGGCAATCATCGGTTTACAAGTCGTGATTCAGTCTCTTCAAAGTTTTGCGGATCCTGTAAGAGAGAGCCCTTCTCTCTTAACTTTATGGGTAGGACTAGGAAGTGCAGTTGTCATGTATGGAGTCTACCGCTATAACAATGCTCTCGCGAAAAAAATTAAGTCGTCGGCTCTTCGTGCAGCAGCTTACGATAATCGCTCAGATGCTCTTGTGTCTCTCGGAGCTTCTATTGGGATCATCGGCGCAATTGTTGGCTTCCCAATTCTTGATACAATTACTGCTCTTGTTGTAGGTGCAATCATTCTCTACACGGCTTATGGGATTTTTTATGACGCTGCGTTTATGTTGTCTGACGGATTCAGTAGTGAAGATACGGAGACGTTGACAGTGCTTGTGTCTCATACTCCCGGTGTTTATAAAGTACCTGATTTAAAAGGGCGGATGCATGGGAACCAAGCATTAATTGATGTGACAGTAACAGTAGATCCGTATTTGAATGTCATTGAGAGTCATTGGATTACGGAGGAAATCGAGCGGAAAATTCACAAGGCCAAACCGCATGCGATTGTGCTTGTTCACATTGAGCCGGAGTATGACATGGTGGATTATTAGATGTGAAGCCGACTGGTCAGAAATTGTGCGAGATGACAGCGTGGACTGTGAAGCGTTTTTTGCTTCATAGGCCGCGATGGCTTCTTGCGGGATTTCTAGGAGGCGCAACTCGATTCCAGTTAGATGTGAAGCCGACTGGTCTAGAGGGCGTAACTCGATTCCAGTCAAAGTCGAAACCCCTTTAGAACGTTGAGTTCCACTGCGGGGCTGCTTTCCGTGGGCGCTGCGTGAGCTTCCTCGTCGCAGGCTCCTGCGGGATCTCACGGCAGACTGTAATCCCACTGGAGTCAGCCCCTCCATTGCACTCAACTTTTTTCCATATTTGAATAACGCCACTTGCAAAGAGAACAATACTTTGCAAGTAGCGTTTTTTTATTCTTATCGAAAGTTATTACACTAAAATTTAGTAGTAAATCCTAAAAGATATGTGTCATCCAAACAAGAAAGCGAATTAGATTTTTAGTAAACCAATAACGGCTTATTTGTTAAGGGCATTTTCTAGCAAGGGCTTAGGACTTCCGCAATTAACGCCCGACTGGTGCCAATTAGCGACCGAACTTGCTCGTTTAGCGACCGAGTTCAGTCCGTTGACGACCGTAAACCTTCACTTAACGCCCCAAATGATTTTATGGAAACTAATTCGCGACAAAAACTTAATGAGTAGGCAAAATTCAGGTCCTAAGAAACTCAACCCTTCCCGCTAGGTTCTGTAAGACCATGCTTCACTGCATACAACGCCGCTTGTGTGCGGTCTTGGACGTTCAATTTCGAAAAGATATTCGAGATATGTGTCTTCACCGTTTTTTCAGTTACAAACAAAGTAGAAGCGATGTCTCTGTTGCTCTTACCTTTTGTAAGCTCGGCAAGCACATCTTGCTCACGAGCCGTTAAAGGATTTGTCAGATGTGGCTTTTCTTCTGACCAATCTTTTTCAAGTTCCGTCTGAGCTAGTGGACTGAGCGGTTTTTCGCCTTTCATTAACTGACGTATAGCCGCTGCAAGCTCGTCTGGTTCGATATCTTTCAATTGGTATCCTGCTGCTCCCGCCTCAATCGCTGGGATCACATGATCTCGGTCAGAGAAACTTGTCAGCATCAAGATATGCGTTTCGGGTACCAGCTTTTTAATTTCTCGTGTTGCCTGGATTCCATCTTTTTCAGGCATGACAAGATCCATTAAAATCACATCAGGACGAACCTCTTTAGAGATAGCAATCGCCTCTTCCCCATTCGTCGCCTCTCCCACAACTTCAAAATCTTTTTGCGTCTTTAGAAAAAATAATAACCCACGCCTTACTACGTGGTGATCATCTGCTATCACAATGCGAATCATACGCACACTCCTTTAATACGGAATTCGTACAAATACCTCTGTCCCTTTTGATGGTTCACTGATCCATTCAATCGTTCCTTCTACTGAACGCGCACGTTCCTGCATGCTATTCATTCCGACAGACGCTAGACTTTCTGGAATTTTCCCAGCGACAAATCCTCTGCCCTCATCTTTTAAAATAAATAAAATATCTGTTGAGTTGATTGTTAGAAATAATTCCGCTTCCAATGTTCCCGAATGTTTACGAATATTGTTAAGCCCTTCTTGCGCTATACGGAAGACGGTCTCTTCTATTCGTGAAGGCAGTTGAATGACTCCACTGACATGCGTTTTCAAAGAAATTCCAAGCATTTCAGCGTAGCCTTTGATTCCTTCTAATAAACCTGTCTCCAATCCTTTTGGACGCAACTGCCAAATTAGCGCACGCATCTCTGTCAGTGCTTCTTGCGTGAGGGAATGGATATCTCCAAACGCTTGCTTCAAATCCGTGTCTTCTGTCATCTCCATTGCTCCACGAGAGGTCAATGTCACAGAAAACAAAAGTTGATTGACCGAATCATGCAAATCTCGCGCAAGTCGATTCCGTTCTTGAACAAGGGCGATTTCTTGCTCTTGCTTCGTCAAATGAATACGTTTGATGGCTGATCCGATTTGAAAAGCAATGGCTTCCAACAATGCTAGTTCACTCTGATCATATTCGATTGTATGCGGAGTCGCCACATTCAAAAGTCCGAACTTTTCCTTACCAGACTGAAGTGGTACGGTTGCATGATGCGTGATTCCGGCAGAAGGGAGTGTGCTAAGACGTCCTGCTTGTTCGATACGCTGGCATTCGATGATATTGGAGGCTTTTTGTAGTTCTCCATTGTTATAGCGCGAAACACACCAACACCCTCCGCGTTTCATCGAGCGGCACGCATTGTCCATTAACGAGTCTGGAAGATTCTCTGCGGCAATCAGTGTATGCTTCCCTTTCGCATCAATAAAGAAAATCCAGCCGGAAGCAAAAACACTGCGCGTCAGTAGCTTTTTGAGCGCACCTTGTAACATCGTCTCCATTTCGGTTTCTTCATTCAAAAATTCTGCGATTTCTTTGAGTAGCGTCATATGTTCATTCAAAACCAGTGCCCTCCTGTAGAAAAAGACTGGTCACTGACCAGTCTTTAGCTCTTTTTGTATTCTACTGAATAGACGTCATGGCGACGATCTTTTAATTGTTTAACTGTCCCGTCTTGGCGCTGTCGACGTAAAATTTCTAAATCAACATCTCCAATCAACACCATCTCTACATTCGCTTCTGTCTCTCCAACAATTCCATCACGCGCAAATTCAAAGTCAGATGGTGCATAGATAGCGGATTGTGCGTACTGGATATCCATATTTTCCGTCTGTGGAAGATTTCCAATGGTCCCGGAAATAACGGTGTAAATCTGGTTTTCCACTGCGCGAGCTTGTGCACAATATTTCACGCGCAAGTAGCCTTGGCGGTCCTCTGTACAGAACGGTGTGAAAATAATGTTCGCGCCCATGTCTGTTGCAATACGGGCAAGCTCTGGGAACTCGATGTCATAACAAATCTGGATAGCGATTTTCCCGCAATCTGTATCAAATACACGAACTGAGTCTCCTGCACTGATTCCCCACCATTTGCGTTCATTTGGTGTGATGTGAATTTTGTATTGTTTATCAATCGACCCGTCCCGGTGGAACAGGTACGCGATGTTGTAGATTTCATCGTCTTCTTCTTTAACAAAGTGTGACCCTGCAATGATATTGATATTGTATCGAACCGATAAATCACTGAACAATTCCATGTACTGTGGTGTATATTCCGTCAATCTTCGAACCGCTTGAGATGGAGATGGCTCTTCTAGGAAGGACATAAGTTGCGTCGTGAAGATTTCCGGGAACACAACAAAGTCAGATTGTGCGTCTGAAGCTACATCGACAAAATACTCGACTTGGTTTGCGAATTCTTCAAATGAGTTGATTTTGCGCATCATGTACTGTACTACACAAATCCGCACGGGGTAACTCGTTCTGAAATGGCGCTTTGACAGTGGAATGTAATCGACATTGTTCCATTCCATCAGTGTCGCGAATTTCCCAGAAGCTTTGTCGTCCGGCAGATAGTTTGGATTGATCCGCATTAATGTGAAGCCATTCATCAGCTGGAATGTTAACACGGGATCATAAATTTTGTGACGCGATACACTAGTCACATACTCACGCGGTGACATCTCTTCTGAGTATTTATGGTAGTTCGGGATACGACCACCGATAATAATCGACTTTAGATTGTATTGGCGCGCTATATCCTTGCGTCCTTCATATAAACGTTGCCCTACTTTCATCCGACGGTATTCAGGGTGCACCATAACTTCGATGCCGTATAAGTTGTAGCCATCTGGATTGTGATTCGTAATGTACCCACCATCTGTTACATCAGACCACGAGTGCCGATCATCGTACTCATCAAAGTTGATAATCAAGCTTGAACAGGACCCGATTACTTTGCCATCAAGTTCTGCCACTAATTGGCCATCTGGGAAAACGGTCAAGTGACTGCGCAAATGTTCCACTTTCCATGGTTCCATACCTGGAAATGACAGTCGTTGCATTTCCAAAATAGAGTCTATATCTGCAAATGTCATCGGACGGATGATCATATGTTTTTCAAATTGAGTTGAATCAAATTCTTCTTTCATAACTATCCCTCCTTGAACACGTTATCCCTCATTATACCGTGAGATTGGAGAGGTTGAAAATAATTTACTTGATTGCACGTATTGTCTATACTTGAAAAGAAACTGAACTTCTGAAAGGATTCCTTGCCTATGAACAAAAAGTCGGAAAATGCCTTACTTGGTATTTTTGGTTTGGCGCTGATTGCAACTCTTGGTTCCCTTTATTTCTCTGAAATCCGAGGGTATGAACCATGTGAACTGTGCTGGTACCAGCGAATTATTATGTATCCAATCGTCGTGATTTCCGGAATCGCCATTTACCAGAAAAACGCACGAATTGCACTTACAACACTTGTATTTTCAGGAATCGGTGTTTTGACTAGCGGATATCACTATGCCATTCAAAAAATCGATTTCTTCGGGGAGCGCGCACCGGAGTGTGGGCTAGTTTCGTGCACAGGCGAATACATCAATTATTTAGGGTTCATTACAATTCCATTTTTAGCTCTTGTAGCGTTTAGTGGGATTGCAGTGATGAGTATCTATCTTTTAAAAACCATCATGGAGGAAAAAACAGCATGAAGAAATTATTACTTTTCGGAGGCGTAATTGTTGCAGCATTTGTTGCAATCATAGTCTTAACAAATATTCAAAACCAAGATAAACTAGCAAATAACCCGTACGATACAGACAATCTTTCACAGTCGACGATTGATTTGATTGATGACGAGAATTATCAAAATATCATCTTACCGAATGAACTAACAGAAAAACTTGAGAATGGTGAAACCGCGACAGTTTACTTCTTCAGCCCGGAATGTAGTTTCTGTAAAGAGATGACGCCAGTCTTAATGCCACTTGCAGAGCAAGAGGATGTAGAAATTCTTCAATATAATATTTTAGAATATCCTGAAGCTGGTGCAGAGTACGGCATCAATTCAACCCCTACTTTGATTCATTTTGAAGAAGGCGTAGAAGAAATGCGTGCAGTCGGTGGAATGCCAGAAGCCGACATCCAACGCTTTTTTGACGAAGTTGTAAAAAACTAATGTCTGTAAGGAGTTTGTTATGAAATTTTCAGTAAAAGTAAAAAGTCCAGCAGCGATTACAATTGAAGAACTTGTGAAAGACAATTGGCAGCTTGGCAAAAAGACTGTCCATTCCCTTCGGATGCAAAAGGCTTTTCAAACACCGGAAGGAATCGCACTGGACTGGAGCAAACCTCTAGAAGTGGGGCAATTGTTTCAAATCACCTTTGAAGACGAAGGTTCGTCCTACTTCCCGAGTCCTAAAATACCGGTTCAACCCTTTTATGAAGATGATCATTTCTTGATTGTTGGAAAACCAGCTGGGTTGAAAACGCATCCGAATGAACCAACGGAAACGCAAACATTGATGAATGGTGTGTTCCACTATTTAGATGCGAAAGGTCATAGTTACGCTGAGCATGTTCACCGTCTTGACGAAGGAACAAGTGGCTTAGTATTGATTGCGAAACATCCGATTGCGAAAAACCTTTTGGATAAGATGCTTGAGAAAAAGCAAATTGTGCGGACGTACGAAGCTATTGTTGAAGGTTCTGTTAAAAAAGATCAAGGAACGATTAAGACAGCGATTGCAGCAGACCGTCATCATCCATCACGTCGGCGCGTGTCTCAAACAGGTCAAACTGCCATCACGCACTATCAAGTCGTGGGACGCAACCCTCAAATGACAAAAGTACATGTGTTGCTAGAGACAGGTCGCACTCACCAAATTCGAGTGCATATGGCGCACCTTGGTCATCCCATTGTCGGCGACACATTATACGGTGCCAAAGCGATCAAGGCCGAACATTATGCGCTGCAAGCTTTTCGTATTCAGTTCCGCCATCCGATCACAGGCGAGCTCGTAAACGTAGAAATTCCAAGATCGTAAAAAACGCTGTTCCCGCAAAAGGGAACGGCGTTTTCTTAGGTTAAAAATCAAAATGAAAATTGTCCGGATCTTTTCCGACACGCTCGTTGCGATTTAAGGCATCGATTATACGCATATCTTCTGCTGATAATTCAAAATCATACACATCCGCATTTTCTTCGATTCGGTGCGGCTTTACAGACTTAGGAATGACAATAAGGTCCCCTTGTAAATGCCAGCGAATGATAATTTGTGCAGTCGACTTGCCATGCTTCTCAGCAAGACGCACAAGACTCGGTTCTTCTAACAGTCGCCCGCGTGAAAGTGGAGACCAGCTTGTGACGGCGATGTTGTGCTCTGCGCAAAACTCACGAAGCTCAAATTGTGCAAGACGTGGATGGCATTCTACTTGATTGACCATTGGCGGAACGTTTGCCGAAGCCATGATTTTTTCTAAGTGATGGGCATGGTGGTTAGAAACGCCTGTCGCACGCAACAGTTTTTCATCGTATAAGCGTTCAATTGCTCGGTACGTCTCAACAAATGTCTCTTCCACTGGCCAGTGAGTCAAGTACAAATCTAAATAGTCCATATCTAAAAGCTTAAGTGATTTTTCAAAAGCTCGTAATGTTTGGTCGTACCCTTGATCGGTGTTCCAGACTTTTGTCGTGACAAAAATATCAGAGCGTACAATGCCAGAATGACGTATCGCCTCGCCTACTTCTTGCTCGTTGTCATATAATGACGCTGTATCAATGTGGCGATATCCCGTTTTTAAAGCGTGTGAAATCGCTTGTAGCGCTTCCTTTCGGTCTGTCATTTTATATACGCCAAGTCCAAGACGCGGCATTTCTATTCCATTTTGTAGTGTCTTCGTTGCCTGTAGGGATAAGTTCACTCGTGTCACTCCTCGCGTTTTTGAATCTCTGGTGCTTTATCGTGTTGACTTGGGTCGGCGACGCGCTCATCTTGTGAGAGTTCTCGCTCATCACGTAATTTTTCCATCTGCTTACCGAGCTGCTTAAGCTCATCCATATTCGAAGCCATGGACCCATTCTCTCGTGAAGTGTTCTCTTTCGTCATGTGCTGTCTCCTCCTTTTCTTATCATGTTAGCCCAATTGACGCTTTTTCGCCATAATTAGCCGATTGCTCGGCATTTCTTTTTTAAATAGAATCCTGTATACTTGAAACAGACTATTAAGCTAGGAGGCACAACCCATGAAATTACTTTTAATCCTCGGTGTATGTGTAGCATTCCTTTCTGCAATCTTAACTGCAGGCTATGATGACAAACCAGGTTCAACAACTCAAAAATAATAGAAGAGGACAGTCTCCGTTTTGGAGGCTGTCCTTTTTTAATGGAGTCCAGGATAGTTTTGTTGACGCAACGCCTCATATGCTAAAATGGCAGCGGTATTCGATAAATTGAGTGATCGAATGTTGTCATTCATCGGAATACGGAGAGCGCGTTCTGGATGTGCTTCTCGGAATTCAACAGGAAGACCGGTTGTCTCACGTCCAAAGATGAAGAAATAGTCTTTATTCAGGTCGCTATAATCAAAATCGGTATGGGGCTTCGAACCGAACTTTGTTAATAAGAAAAACTCTCCTTGGGGATAAGCCGCAATAAAGTCTTCCAGTGACTCGTGGTACGTAATGTCGACGTGCTCCCAGTAATCAAGCCCTGCACGTTTCAACATTTTATCATCTGTTGAGAACCCGAGTGGTTTAATCAAATGAAGCTTGACTCCAGTCCCTGCACAAGTACGCGCGATATTCCCGGTATTCGCTGGAATTTGTGGTTGATATAAAACAATATGAATTGCCATTAGTTTTCTCCTTTAGTTAAAGCAAGTTGGATTTCAGAACGCACAGTGGCATCTTCTTCATTTTCAAGGCGCAATTTTAACGCACTCGTTCCCTCGTCTGATTCAAGTTCTCCAAGTGCCCAAGCAGCCGTTCCACGCATCACTGGACGAGGATCTTCATGCAAAATCGAAATGAATTTCGGAATAGCTTCTCGCTCTTTAAAATGCACGAGTGCGATGAGTGCGTTTCGTTGTATCGGGTTCTTCCCTCTCCAAGCACCAGACATGTGCCCGTATGTTTCTTTAAACGTACGATTGGTATGTTCAACAAGTGGTAAGAGTAATGGTTTTACAAGCTCTGGGTCAGGGGTGAAGGCCTGTTGGTGCGCTGTATGTTTGCCTTTATTTTTCGGACAAACCGTCTGACACGTATCACAGCCGTAAATCCGATTCCCAATTTTCGCACGGAACTCTTGAGGAATCATCGTCTTGGTCTGCGTGAGAAACGCAATGCAGCGCTGTGCGTTTAATTGGCCTCCTTCAATCAGAGCCCCTGTCGGACAAACGTCCAAACATAAGCGACAATCTCCACATTCATCTTCCATTGGGACAGAAGGCTCGAAGGGAAGCGTTGTGAGCATCTCTCCTAAATAGACATACGAACCGAATTCCGGTGTGATGATGGAACAGTTTTTAGCGCTCCAGCCAATTCCAGCTCTCTCAGCAACAGCTCGGTCTGAAAGTTCCCCTGTGTCCACCATCGACTTCAATTTAGCATCTGGTACATGAATAAGGATGAACGCTTCTAGTTGCGCAAGCTTCTCACGTAGCACCGTATGATAATCCATCCCCCAGGAAGCACGTGCAAAAATACCGCGACGCGCCCCTCTTTTACTTTGTGGAGCGTCTTTCATTTTAGACGGATAGGCGATTGCAATCGAGATGATGGACTGCGCGTGTTCTAGCAACAACTCTGGTTCTGTACGCTTCTCGATATCGGGTTCTTCAAACCCTGAAGCAAACCCCAGCTGTTGTTGAACAAGTAATCGCTGCTTCAAATCTGGAAAAGGTGTTGCTCGCGCAAAGCCGATTTTATCAATCCCAATGGAGTGGGCATAGTGAATCAATTGGGTTTGAAAATCGCGTACATTCACCTGCCTCACCTCCTGTGGTATGATGTCAAATAGAAAGGGTGGTTATATATGCGTGTATCACTTGATTCTCAACTCATCGAACGAGTACCTGAGCTGAAAATCGGACTTATCCATTATACCAAAATTTCTGTAGGCGATTCTCCTCAAATGCTTAAAGGGCGCTTGCAACTATTTCAAGAGCAACTTTTTTTTGAAATTGAGGAGCATGGATTCGAACATTTTCCTACACTTACAAGTTACCGCACCATTTTTAAACAGACAGGTACAAACCCTACCCGTTACCGTCCTTCCGCTGAGGCCCTTTATCGTCGGGTGGCAAAGCAGAATTACATGCTTCCTGTGCATTCAGGCATAGATAGTAACACATTCTTCTCTCTTTATTACGGCATCCCGTTTGGCTTATATGATACGGCTCATCTTGATGGACATCTACATTTTGCCATTGGAGACGAAAGCACATCCTACGAAGCATTAAATGGACGTGAAACCACTCTTACAGGTATTCTAACTTCCCATGATGCAACTGGTCCATTCGGCAGTCCCTATGTCGACTCGGTGCGAACTGCGGTGACGACTCAGACAACAGATGCTTTACATATCGTGTATCTTACACCTGAAACGGCCGATCAACAGGCTGGGAAACTTTTAAATGCTGTTCAGTCCATGTTCACGCAAATTCATGGTGGAGATTGTAAACAACTTCTCTTATCCAAATCCAATCCGGAAGGAACGATTTAAATGACATCTTTTACATTAGCAGATGGTATACGGTTACGAAGCCTTTTAACGAAACAAGTACAAGAACTCGAACAAGAAATGCTGCGTGTTGCATTTACACTTTCTGAAAAAGGCCAAGCTCTACCAGAACAACGACGTTCCGTAGATGATGTCGATAGCGATATTAAAATGATTCGACAAGACATCATGCTTCTTGACCGCTTAATTTATAAAGCAAACCTTGCTACAGCAATAGACTATCAAGGAGAACAAATTCCGTTGGTAGAGGCTATTGAGTATGCGATGCAGCTTCGTGCGCAAGCAAAGCTTTATAAACAGCTTGGTGCATCTCCTAAAGAACAACCGGAGTATGGATACGGAGAAGCGGCAGCCTATATGCGTGTTGCCCGTTTCGACCCAGAAGAATACCGCGAAAAAGCGCTGCAATATGAAAGAAATGCCAATAAAGTTTCAGGTCTTGTCAATGCTAAGAACTATCAAGTAGAACTAGAGTTTGATGCATCTCGTTACGAGTAACCTTCTGACAAGTGAGACTCTTGTCAGAAGCTGATCCGGTCTCAACCAACTACCTGTGAAGCCAACCCATAACCCTTCACTCGTTCCAACGTTCCCCATCTCTTTTGACCAACCAAAAATTAGATGCGTAAGCAAAATCTTAACCGGATCAGAAAACGCCTGCTCGTCCTAGTGACAAGCAGGCGTTTTGCTATTAATACGCGCGACCAAACCACACGCTATGTTTCGCTTCGTTACCACAGTTTATACATGTTTTCTTCTCAGTCGGTGGATTGAAAGGAATGTTACGCGTCGTGAATTTCGTCTCTTCTTTGACGTTCTCTTCACATGCGTCTTCTCCACACCAGCCACCAAGAATCCATCCAGGAATCTTTCCTTCTGTTTGTGAAGTTTCGATATGTGCTTTTAACTCATCTAATGTGTCCACATGCGTATGACTATTCTCTTCACGGAAAACAACCGCTTTGTCATAAAGTCGAGTCTGCATCACTGTTAATTCGTTTTCAATCGATGCGACTAGATCGTCAAGAGCGACTGCTGTCTTCTCTTCTGCATCACGTGCTTTCATCAGCGCTTGGCCATTCTCTAAATCACGAGGACCTAATTCTACGCGTACAGGAACACCTTTCAATTCCCACTCGTTGAATTTGTATCCAGGAGATTGGTCCGAATCATCTAATTTCACACGAATGCCTTTTGCTTTTAGTTCAGCAAAGATTTTATCCAAGTTCTCCACGATTTCAGGCTTCTTTTTCCAAGGTCCTACTGGAATCAATACGACTTGTGTTGGCGCCATTTTTGGTGGCAATACAAGGCCTTGTTCATCTCCGTGCACCATGATCATGGCACCAATCAAGCGAGTCGATGTTCCCCAAGATGTAGTGTGAACATGCACGTGCTTATTTTCTTTATTCAAATATTTAATATCAAATGCTTCCGCAAATTTTGTCCCGAGATAGTGAGATGTTCCAGCTTGAACAGCCTTTCCGTCTTTCATCATCGCCTCGATTGAGAACGTATCTACTGCACCCGCAAAGCGCTCAGAAGGTGTTTTTTGACCGTCGTATACTGGAATCGCTAGTAAGTCTTCTACTACTTCTTTGTAAACTTGAAGCATTTGCATCGTCTCTTTACGTGCATCCTCTTCATCAACATGAGCAGTGTGTCCTTCTTGCCATAAAAATTCAGATGTACGAATGAAAGGTAACGTCTTTTTCTCCCAGCGGAAAACATTTGCCCATTGATTGATCAGTACAGGGAGGTCTCTATAGCTTTTGATCCAATCTGAATAAAGATGACCAATCATCGTCTCAGACGTCGGACGTAATGCGAGACGTTCTTCTAACTGTTCGCCTGCAGCTTCTGTCACCCATGGTAATTCAGGTGAGAAACCTTCGATATGGTCTTTTTCTTTTTGGAAGAAAGACTCAGGAATCAACATCGGGAAATACGCATTGCGGTGACCTGTCTCTTTAAAACGACGGTCCATCTCCGCTTGTATTCTCTCCCAAAGCTCATAACCATCTGGTTTGAATGCGATACATCCGCGAACAGGTGTATAATCCATTAAATCTGCTTTTTGAATCGTATCGATGTACCACTTTGAAAAATCATTTTGTTGTACTGACATTGTATTGCCTCCTTTAATTTTGACAAAATAAAAAGCAGAAAAACACCCAAAAGGGCGCCTTCCTGCTGGATAGACACGGTACCACCTTCATTCGTCACAAGGACGATCTCAAGCGTCTTTATCGGGGACGAACCGGCTGTGTTTGCACAGCATCTCCATGGGAGGTTTCCGCATGCATGGACGGCGCAGCTCTCATCACTCACTGCACTTTCTGAACGTTTACATTACGTACTTGACCACTTCAAAGACTCTTCTATATGAACCTCACTATAGCAAATTCTAATGGTATCTGCAATAGCTAGTAAATTTGCTGATACTCTTTGTCCTTTTTCCCATACACAAAGAAGTAAAGCAAAACAGCACTGAGTGCAACAATGCTTAACACAAAGTACATCTCGGCATACGTTAAAAACCCTAACATGATTCCTAATAAATATGGCCCAAAACCAAGCCCAGCATCCAAGAAAATAAAGAATGTAGATGTAGCCATGCCCATACGATGCATCGGCGTCAGCTTAACTGCGATTGCTTGTGTACAAGATTGCATGTTTCCAAATCCGAAACCAATCAAGCTTGCAGCTATCAAGAACGTAAGGGAGCTTGTAGCTGTACTTAATAGATAAAGACCTAACGCTAATAAAACAAACGCAGGATACATCACATAGTTTGCTCCCTTTCGATCCATTAAACGCCCTGTAAATGGCCTTGAAATAAGAACGGATAGAGCATACACCAAGAAGAAGACACTGGCAGCCTCAATCAAGTCTAAATCAATCGCATAGAAATTCATGAATGATAAAACGCTCGAGAAGCAGAACGCAATAACAAGTGTTACAAATGCTATAGGAACTGCCTTTGGTTCGATAAGACTTCGGATTGAGAATGATGTTTCCTTTTCATCCTTTAAAGCTTTTACTGGAGGTACTTGAACTAATGAAGCAATGACTAAACCAACTACTCCTACAATGAAACAAATCAAAAAAATTACAGGGAAAGTAGTTACGCGTGTCAGCATTAATCCAACAAACGGACCAATTGCTGTAGCTAGGGTTGAACTCATACTAAAATAGCCGATCCCTTCTCCACGTCTTGCAATTGGAATAATAGAAGCTACCATCGTTGCTGCAGCTGTACTTGCAATTCCAAGTGAAATACCATGCAACAGGCGCGTAAGTAATAAAATCGTTATGTCTACCTGCACAAAGTACAACAAAGTGACTGCATTAAACAAAATAAACCCAATAAGTAATGTCTTTTTTCGTCCAATCTCATCAATCTTTCCACCGATGAGCAATCGACCGATCAAGGTTCCTACAATAAAAATTCCAGTAACCAAACCAGCTTGGCTCGTTGTGGCTTTAAATGAATCAACAGCATAAAGACCAATGATCACAACTAATAAGAAAAAAACGAGTGTCAGTAGAAAATTGACACTCGAAATAAGAATAAAGTTTCGCGTCCATAACTTTTGTCGTTCCATTTCTACAACACCTCTTTCAAACTTAACTACCCAAAAACCAAATAAAAAAACTCTACCTGGCAGAGGTAGAGTCGTACTACATAATATACCGGCGGTCGGGGTCGAACCGACACTCCCGTGAAGGAACTGGATTTTGAGTCCAGCGCGTCTGCCAATTCCGCCACACCGGCGCTATATGGAGGCGGCAACCGGATTTGAACCGGTGATAAAGGTGTTGCAGACCTGTGCCTTACCACTTGGCTATGCCGCCAATTTTTTGGAGCGGAAGACGAGGTTCGAACTCGCGACCCCCACCTTGGCAAGGTGGTGTTCTACCACTGAACTACTTCCGCAAAATGGCTGGGGTACTAGGATTCGAACCTAGGCATGACGGAATCAAAATCCGTTGCCTTACCGCTTGGCTATACCCCATCAAAAGGGCGACCGAGGGGAATTGAACCCCCGAATGCCGGAATCACAATCCGGTGCGTTAACCACTTCGCCACGACCGCCACGATTATAAAAACTATATCAAGACAAATAAAAAAAGACAAATAATGGGGCGACCGAGGGGAATTGAACCCCCGAGTGCCGGAATCACAATCCGGTGCGTTAACCACTTCGCCACGACCGCCACGATTTATCAATGTAAGAATTGGCAGGGGCAGTAGGAATCGAACCCACACTGACGGTTTTGGAGACCGTAGTTCTACCTTTAAACTATGCCCCTAAATAAAAAAATGGTGGAGGGGGACGGATTCGAACCGCCGAACCCTAAGGAGCGGATTTACAGTCCGCCGCGTTTAGCCACTTCGCTACCCCTCCACAAACTATGGTGCCGGCGAAAGGACTTGAACCCTCAACCTACTGATTACAAGTCAGTTGCTCTACCAGTTGAGCTACACCGGCCTAAAAATGGTGGCTCAGGACGGAATCGAACCGCCGACACAAGGATTTTCAGTCCTTTGCTCTACCAACTGAGCTACTGAGCCAACAAGATTTTATGTAAGCGATATGGCTTATGTAAAATCTACTTATTAAAAAATGGCGGTCCCGACGGGAATCGAACCCGCGATCTCCTGCGTGACAGGCAGGCATGTTAACCGCTACACCACGGGACCTTGGTTGCGGGGGCAGGATTTGAACCTGCGACCTTCGGGTTATGAGCCCGACGAGCTACCGAGCTGCTCCACCCCGCGACAATACTAATAAAAAATAAATGGTGGAGGATGACGGGATCGAACCGCCGACCCCCTGCTTGTAAGGCAGGTGCTCTCCCAGCTGAGCTAATCCTCCGTATGAATGGTGACCCCTACGGGATTCGAACCCGTGTTACCGCCGTGAAAGGGCGGTGTCTTAACCGCTTGACCAAGGGGCCATTGTTTGTAAGAGCTCTATGGCGGAGAGCAAGGGATTTGAACCCTTGATACGCGATTAACGTATACACGATTTCCAATCGTGCTCCTTCGGCCACTCGGACAGCTCTCCATAGAATGGCTCCGAAGGTAGGACTCGAACCTACGACCAACCGGTTAACAGCCGGTTGCTCTACCACTGAGCTACTTCGGAATAAATAATGCCTAGCGACGTCCTACTCTCACAGGGGGAGACCCCCAACTACCATCGGCGCTGAAGAGCTTAACTTCCGTGTTCGGTATGGGAACGGGTGTGA